>NZ_WWCS01000005.1 GCF_009857535.1 Duganella margarita | reverse complement strand
CCGGCATGGTGTTCGCCGCCGCCGCCGCCATCGCCCGCCTGGCCGCGCCGCAATGGCTGTCGATCGTGATCGGCGCCGCCGCGCTGTATGCGCTGCTGCGCTGGCGCCTGGATGCCGCCTGGGTCGTCGCCGCTGCGGCGCTGGCCGGCTGGCTGTTATTTTAACCAAGGAGTCTTGCCATGAATCTGCCCCCGTCCGACCACCGCCGTCCCCGTCCGGTCATGATGATCCCGCTGCGCCGCTGCGGCAGCCACGCGCTGCGCCTGCGGCTCAACATGTCGCCGCAGTTCTACTCGCCGTACCCGCTGCACATCGTCGACTTCATGCCACTGGCGCCGCTGTACGGCGACCTACGCGACGACCGCGCCTACTTCCGCATGGTCACCGACATCGTCGGCCTGCAGGCGGTGAGCATGGTCAAATGGCCCGGCATCGTGTTCGACCCGGTGGAGATTTTCGAGGCGATCCGGCACCAGCCGCGCAGCGCGCACCGCGTGGTGTGGGAACTGCTGCTGCGCGCCGGCGAACGCCAGCACGCCGGCGTGGTGATGGACAAGTCGCTCGACAGCGTGCACTACGCCGACGAGCTGATGACGCTGTATCCCGACATGCTGTTTGTGAACGTGGTGCGCGACCCGCGCGCGCAGGTGGCGTCGATGAACCGCGCCATCATCCACGATTTCGATTCGCTGCTCAACGCCCGCACCTGGCTGGCCGCGCACCGCGCCGCCGACCACGTGCAGCAGCGCTGGCCCGCGCGCGTGCTGACGATGCGCTATGAAGATTTTCTGTCGGATCAGGAAGCGACGCTGCGGCGGCTGTGCGACTTCCTCGGCATCGCCTTCCTGCCGCAGATGCTCGATGTCGCCGGTTCGCAGGAGGCGAAGCAGATCGCCCAGCTGTCGGCGCTCTGGTCCTCCAACTGCTATGCGCCGATCGCCGCCAACGTCGACAAGTTCAAGCAGCAGCTGAGCGCCCACGAGATCAACGTCATCGAGACGCTGACGGGCGACTACATGGACCGCTACGGCTACACGCGCCTGAGCGCCGGCGACGCCGAGCTGACGCCGGAAGCGACGGCCCGCGCGCAGCAGCACTCGGCGGCCGAACGCGAACGCGCCTGGCGCGACCTGGAGCAGCAGAACTTCCGCGACTACGCGCTGCGCCGCTGCCGCGCCGACTATCTGGCGCAGCTGCACGCCAGGCTGACCGCGCAGGCGGCGCAGCCGGGCCGGGACGCCATCGTCACCCTCGACGAACTGGACCCGGCCGCGTTTGAGGTCAGCGATTGACCTGGCGGCCGGATTAGCGCTTGAGTTGCGACAGGTCGCGCACCGCGCCGCGGTCGGCGGAGGTGGTCAGGGCGGCGTAAGCTTGCAGCGCCTGCGAGACGTAGCGCTCGCGGTTCACCGGCTGCCAGGCGTCGGCGCCCTTGGCTTCCATGGCGACGCGGCGCGCCGCCAGTTCGGCGTCGGTGACGCGCAGGCCGATGGTGCGGTTGGGGATGTCGATGTCGATCATGTCGCCCTCTTCCACCAGGCCGATGGCGCCGCCCTCGGCCGCTTCCGGCGACGCGTGACCGATCACCAGGCCCGACGAACCGCCCGAGA
This sequence comes from Duganella margarita, assembly GCF_009857535.1. GTDB lineage: Bacteria > Pseudomonadota > Gammaproteobacteria > Burkholderiales > Burkholderiaceae_D > Rugamonas > Rugamonas margarita. Next base: position 418,066 of record NZ_WWCS01000005.1, on the reverse strand, counting down.
AGCGGCCATCGGTGAACAACGCGCACGCCTTGCCCAGACCTTTGGACTTGATGTACGAGGTCGGATACAGCATCTCCTGCATGCCAGGACCGCCCTTCGGCCCTTCGTAGCGGATGATGACCACATCGCCTTCATGCACGTTATCGCCGAGGATCGCTTCCACCGCCGCGTCCTGCGATTCGAACACGCGCGCCTTGCCGCTGAATTTGAGGATGCTTTCATCCACGCCCGCCGTCTTGACGATGCAGCCCTTTTCCGCCAGGTTGCCGTACAAGACCGCCAGACCGCCATCCTGCGAATACGCGTGTTCCTTGTCGCGGATGCAGCCGGTGGCGCGGTCCAGATCCAGCGACGCAAAACGCTCGGACTGCGAGAACGCCACCTGGGTCGGCACGCCGCCCGGCGCGGCGCTGAACAGCTTGTGCACGGCAGGATCGTCGCTGCGCTTGATGTCGTTGCGCTCAATCGCATCGGCCAGCGTCGGCGCGTGGATGGTCGGACGCGACGTGTCCAGCAGACCGCCACGCGCCAGCTCGCCCAGGATCGAGATGATGCCGCCGGCGCGGTGCACGTCCTCGATGTGGAACTTGTCGGTCATCGGCGCCACCTTGCACAGGCACGGCACCTTGCGCGAGATACGGTCGATGTCGGCCATGGTGAAGTCCACGCCGGCTTCATGCGCCGCCGCCAGCAGGTGCAGCACGGTGTTGGTCGAACCGCCCATCGATACGTCCAGCGCCATGGCGTTTTCAAACGTCGCCTTGTTGGCGATGGTGCGCGGCAGGATCGAATAATCATCCTGCTCGTAGTGGCGCTTGGCCAGTTCGACGATCAGGCGGCCGGCGCGCAGGAACAGCTGTTCGCGGTCGGCGTGGGTGGCGACAATGGTGCCGTTACCCGGCAGCGACAGGCCCAGCGCCTCGGTCAGGCAGTTCATCGAGTTGGCGGTAAACATGCCGGAGCACGAACCGCAGGTCGGACAGGCCGAACGCTCGATCTCGGCCACATCGGCGTCGCTGACGCTGCTGTCGCCGGCCTTGATCATGGCGTCCACCAGATCGAGCTTGATGATCTTCTGGCCGCCATTGACCACCTTGACCACCTTGCCCGCTTCCATCGGACCGCCCGACACGAACACCACCGGAATGTTGAGGCGCATCGCGGCCATCAGCATGCCCGGCGTGATCTTGTCGCAGTTGGAGATGCACACCATCGCATCGGCGCAGTGGGCGTTGACCATGTACTCGACCGAATCGGCGATCAGGTCGCGCGACGGCAGCGAGTACAGCATGCCGCCGTGGCCCATGGCGATGCCGTCATCGACCGCGATGGTGTTGAATTCCTTGGCCACGCCGCCGGCTTTTTCAATCTCGCGCGCGACCAGCTGGCCCAAATCCTTCAGGTGCACGTGACCCGGAACGAACTGGGTGAAGGAGTTGACCACGGCGACGATCGGCTTATCGAAGTCGCCATCTTTCATGCCGGTGGCGCGCCACAGGGCGCGGGCGCCGGCCATATTGCGGCCGTGGGTGGTGGTGCGGGAACGGTATTGCGGCATGAGGTTTCTCCTGATGTTGCTCGGCTGCTAAGGCGAGCTTAATTCGGCTGGCTTAGCATGGGAGTTTGCGACGCGTGCGCGCTGGTGTCAAATATATGATTTGCACTGCTGTGAGTCGTATAAAATATCACAGAGAATATATTCAATAGTAAACCATATGGAACTGCGACAGCTGCGCTACTTCGTCACCGTCGCCGAAGAACTCCACTTCGGCAAGGCGGCGCTGCGCCTGCACATGACGCAGCCGCCGCTGTCGCAGACCATCCAGGCGCTGGAGGAAGAACTGGGCGCCGCGCTGTTCGAGCGCAATCGCCGCGGCGTGACGCTGTCGCCGGCCGGCACGGCGCTGCTGCCGGAAGCGCGCCGCCTGCTGGCGCACGCGCAGGAATTGCCGCAACTGGTGCAGCGCGCCGCCGGCGGCGAAGTCGGACGCCTGACGCTGGCCTTCGTCTCCTCGGCCGACTACAGCGTGCTGCCGCCCTTCCTGCGCGCCTACCGCGCCGCCTACCCGCAAGTGCAGATCACGCTGCAGGAAGCCACCTCCGACCTGCAACTGGACGACCTGCTGCACAACCGCATCGACGCCGGCCTGCTGATCCCACCGCTGCCCGACAAGGCGAAAGAACAACTCGACTACCTGCCGGTGCTGAACGAGCCGCTGGTGCTGGCCCTGCCCGCCGGCCTGCCGGCGCTGAAAAAGAAAGGCAAGCTGACGCTGTCAGCCCTGCCGCCGCTGCCGTTGATCATCTTCCCGCGCGCGATTTCGCCGGCGCTGCATGACGCCATCCTGTCCGTGTTCCGCGACGCCGGCATCACGCCGCAAATCGGCCAGGAAGCGATCCAGATGCAGACCATCGTCAGCCTGGTCTCGGCCGGCATCGGCATGGCGCTGGTGCCGCAGTCCGTCTCCAATCTGATGCGGACCGGGGTAGAATACCGGGCGCTGGCCGACGCCACGCCCTTGGTCGAAACCGGCCTGGCCTGGCGGCGCGACAACGCCTCGCCGGTGCTGCACGGCTTTTTGGATTTATTGAGAAACGAATTGAGGAAAAGCGCTCTATGCTGATACACCCGATGCCCGATCCCGTCGCCCTGCAACTGGGGCCGGTAGCAATCCACTGGTATGGTCTGATGTACGTGCTGGCGTTTGCGCTGTTCATCGCGCTGGGCCGGGTGCGCATCAGGCAGCCGCACATCGCCGCGCAGCTGTGGAAGAAAGAGGATCTGGACGACATGCTGTTCTACGGCATGATGGGGGTGATCATCGGCGGTCGCCTGGGCGAGGTGCTGTTCTACGAACCGGTGAAATACTTCTCCGACCCGATCGAAATCTTCAAGGTCTGGCACGGCGGCATGTCGTTCCACGGCGGCTTCCTGGGCGTGGTGATCGCCATGTCGCTGTGGGCGCGCAAGGCCGGCCGCAACCTGCTGGACGTGTACGACTTCATCGCGCCGCTGGTGCCGCTGGGTTACGCCGCCGGCCGCATGGGCAACTTCATCAACGCTGAGCTGCCCGGCCGCGTGGTCAGCGATCCATCGCTGCCATGGGCCATGCTATGGCCGGACATCCGCTACCCGCTGCATCCGGACCCGGTGTTCCTGCAAGGCCTGCGCCACCCTTCGCCGATCTACCAGATGCTGATCGACGGCCTGCTGGTGTTCGTGATCTTGTGGTTCTACTCGCGCAAGGAACGTCCGCGCCTGGCGGTGGGCGCCATGTACACGCTGCTGTATGGCTGCGCGCGCTTCTTCACCGAGTGGTTCCGCACGCCGGACTGGGAAACCAACTTCCTCGGCCTGCCGATCACGTCTGGCCAGGTGCTGTCGCTGCCGATGATCGTCGGCGCCATCCTGATGCTGGTGTGGTCGTATAAAGCCAGGCAGCAAGGCCGCGCCCCGATCAAGTAAGCCCCGTCATTCCCGCGCAGGCGGGAATCCATGCTGAGTATGGGTTCCCGCCTGCGCGGGAATGACGGTCAGGCCTTCAACAGCTTGACCACTGCCTTCCATTGGGCCAGCGTGACCGGCGTGATGGACAGGCGGCTGCCCTTCTTTAGTACCACCATGTCTTCCAGCGCAGGGATCGTGCGCATCTCGGCCAGCGGCAGCAAGCGCGTTTTCTGCGTGCCCTTCACATCGATCGAAATCCAGCGTGGCTGCTCCTGCGTGGCCTTGGGATCGTAGTATTTGCCCTTGGCGTCGAACTGCGAAGCATCCGGATAAGGAGCGCTCACTATCTCCGCCAGGCCCGCAATGCCGGGCTCCGGGCAGCTGGAGTGGTAGAACAGCACACCATCGCCCACCTGCATCTGGTCGCGCATGAAATTGCGCGCCTGGTAATTGCGCACGCCGAACCACGGTGTGGTCTGGTCCTTCGACGCCATGACGTCGTCGATACTCACTTCATCCGGTTCGGATTTCATCAGCCAATACTGCATAGGTATTCTCCAGACGAAAAAAAGCGGCTGCGCATTCACATGCTTGCAACCGCTCTTCGTTGAATAGGGCCCCACGTGTGCCGTCTTGCCGGCATCCCGAACCAAAAGGCTCAGGTGGTCACAGTTAGTTCAATTTCGGGTTCATCGGACTAGCGACGCTCTCGCCCATCGAACAAATTTCCGTAACCGGTGCAAAAAAATGGTTCAAGGAATATATGACAAGTCTCGAACACTGCAGGGTGAATGAAGTTTACTCTCTTGTGCGGCGCAAAGGAAGGGCTGATCCAATTAAAATCGCATTAAAACAGCGTTTCCTGTGGCGTCAGGGCGGCATCCAGCACTTTGTGCATGGCGCTGATCTTGGTCTGCACTTCGAGGATTGACATGTCAGACAACGGACCTTGCGGCGCTTTCACCGTCAGGAATTCCGCCGCCACGCTCAGTGCCGCCATCACCGCGATGCGGTCATTGCCCTTGACTTTACCGGCGTCGCGGATCGCCGACATTTTCTTGTCGAGGAAAGACGCCGCCTTGCGCAGCGCCGCTTCTTCCTCTTCCTTGCAGGCCAGCTTGTAGCTCAGGCCCATGATGGTCACATCCACCTGGATCATCGTGCGTCCTCGTTTTCAGGCTGCTTTTCTTCGGGCGTGCCGGCGTCGAGGGACGGGATCTGCTCCAGCAAAGCCTCGACCCGCGTCGAGGCCTCGCTCAGCCGGCGTTGATAACCCATGTTCTCCACCACGAGGGCGGCGTTGGCCTGGCGCAGCTGCGCATTCTCCCGGCGCAGGGCGACGGTCATCTCGGCCAGCTGGTCGATTTTATCGGACAGTTCTTGGAAATCTGAAATCATCCCGCCACTATAGGCAGCGCGCGGGATGCCGTCAACCGAATCGCGTGTTTGCCGCCGACAAGCACGCGATTTATTTATTCCAGGTCAACTACCGCGCCGGCTCGATGGTGACGTTGCCCTCGATGCCGCCGCCCTGCCCCGCTTCCGCCTCGATCAGCACATTGATCTCGCGCTTGCCGTCGCCGGCCGGCAGCGCCACGTCCAATGGCGCGGCGGCGTAGCTGTCCTTCTTGCCCACCAGCGCGCCGTTGAGCCAGATCTCGGCCTTGCCCTTGAGTGACGCAAAGCGGATGCGCCCCGTGCCGTCCGCCAGGTTCTTGCGCGGCGTGAAGCTGGCGCGGTACAGGTGATACTTGCTGCCGGCGGCAGCGCGCATCGGCGGCGATCCCCAGCCCCAGGTATTCATGTCGAAACTGGCCAGCTTCTGGTTCGGGTCCGGACGCGTATCGCCATCCGGCGCTATCCGCCAGCTGCGTACAAACGTCAACGGCGCATCAGCCGGCGCCACGAACGGCTCGGCCGCCACTGGCTTGACCGGGATTGTCACGCGCGCCGCCTGCAGGCCGGGCGCCGTGGCGCTGATCATGACGGCATCCTTGGCATCGTAGTTGGTCTGCACGATCAGCTGCGCCAGGCCGTTGAACAGGCGGCGCGTGGCGCCCTTCTCGTCTTCGTGCGAATTCGGATCGCCGTTGCCATGGCCGATGGAGCGGCCGCCGCCCGTGACCGCGAAGGTCACCTCGTTGTCCGCCAGCGGCACGGCGCGGCCCTGCGCATCCAGTGCGCGCACGGTGACCGGCAGCGCGTCACGGCCATCGCCGTTCAGTTGCGCGCGGTCCGGCACCAGCTCCAGCGACACCGGCGCGCCGGTGGTCTCCACGGCCGTGCGCACCACTTCCTTGCCGCCCCGGTAGCCGATGGCTTCCAGCTTGCCCGGTTCGAAGGCGACGTCGAAGTTATTCATGCGATAAGGATCGACTTTCTGCTCACCCAGCGCGCGGCCGTTCAGCAGCAGCTGGATGCGTTCGACGTTGGCCATCACCATCACGCGCACCTTGTCGCCCTGCTTCCAGTTCCAGTGCGGCGCAATGTGGATCAGCGGTTTGTCCTTGATCCACTGCACCTGGTGGATGTAGTAGGCGGTTTTCGGGAAACCGTTCAAGTCCATGATACCGAACACGGAGCTGACCGACGGCCATTCGTTCGGCGTCGGCTCGCCGCGATAATCGAAGCCGGTCCACACAAAACCGCCCGCCACGAACGGACGCTTGTCGATGGCTTCCCACGCATCGCGGTGGGTGTTGCCCCACGGCGCGGCGTCGTCGTCATAGCTGGCGATCAGGTTCTTTTCCTTGACCGTCTTGTACTCGCCGCGCGTCATGAAGGCGGAGGTGTCCTCGGAGCTGGTGAACGGCTTGTTCGGATAGGCCTTGTGATAGCGGTCGTAGTCCGGCACCTGGTAGTTGGCGCCCACCACGTCCACCGCATGCGACACATTCAGCTCGGTCAGGAAACCGCCATTCATCGCCGCAGTCACCGGACGGGTGTCGTCCAGCGCCTTGACGGCGGCCGACATGCGGCGCGCCATCTCGTAACCGACTTCGGTCGCCTGCACCGGCTCTTCGTTAAACACCGACCACAGAACGACACTCGGATGATGACGGTCACGCTTGACCATCCATTCGAGCTGCTTCATGTAGTCTTCCGACGTATTGAAGTTGCGGTTCTCGTCCATGACGACGAAGCCCATGCGGTCCACCATGTCCAGCACTTCCGCCGCCGGCGCATTGTGCGAGAAGCGGATCGCGTTTACGCCCAGCTCCTTCAGGCGGCGCAGGCGATACTCCCACACCGAATCGGGCACCGCCACGCCCACACCCGCGTGGTCCTGGTGGATGCACACGCCCTGCAGCTTGACGTGCACACCGTTGAGGAAGAAGCCCTGGGCCGCGTCGAAGCGGATGGTGCGGAAGCCGGTGTTCAGCGAGACCTCGTCCTGCGCCTTGCCGGCTTGCAGAACGCGGGTCGTCACGCGGTACAGATTGGTCTTCTCCAGCGTCCAGATGGCCGGATTGTTGACGGTGATCGGCAGCTGCACGGTGCTGTTGGCCAGCACGCCCACGCGCGCCGGCGCGGTGCGCTGCGCCACCTGCCTGCCGGCGGCATCGTACAGGGTCACTTCCACGATCACGTCGCTGGCGGCCTTGCCGCTGTTATTCAGCGTGACTTCGACCGGAATGCTCCACTGCTTGTCCTTCACCAGGCGCGGCGTGGCGTGCACGCCGTCGGTCACCACATGCACCGGGTTGCGCTTCACCAGCCAGCTGTGGCGATACATGCCGGCGCCCTCGTACCACCACCCCTCCATCGCATCGGCATCGACGCGGATGGCGATGGTGTTCATCGCATCGCCGTAGCGCAGGAACGGCGTGATGTCGATGTAGGTGGCGTTGTAGCCGGACCAGTTGCGGTTGACCACATTGCCGTTGACCCAAATCGTGGCATGGGTGGCGATGGCGTCGAACTGCAGTTCGAAATGCTTGCCGCGATCGGCGGGATCGACGCGCAGGTAGCGCCGATACCAGCCGATGCCGCGCGGGCGGTAGCCCTGCGCGATATTGGCCTTGGGATCGAACGGTCCCTCCACCGCCCAGTCGTGCGGCAGGTCGAGATGGCGCCAGTCCGAGTCGTCGTACTCGTTCCCGGCCGCGCCGGTGGCGTTGCCGGCCTTGGCGTTGCTGTAGGAATCCCCGTGACCGGCGATGGCCGACTCCACCACGTCGCCCTGGTGGAACAGCCAGCTCCGATCCAGCGACAGCCGTTCGCGCGTGGCGGCGTTGACATTCACGCAGGCGATCAACAACAGCATGATACTTATCAGTCTTGTTTTCAAAGCAGTCTCCCCTGATAAAAAAAACGGAGCAGTGCCATCACGCACCGCTCCGCAAATACCACGATAAAACATTCCGTCATTCCAGCGCAAGCGGGAATCCATACTCAGCATACTCAGCATGGACTCCCGCCTGCGCGGGAGCGACGCATTACAGCTTGAACGACAGGCCCAGATTGTAGCGGCGGCCGTAGTCGGTTACCTGCTGTTGCAGTGGGTTGTTGGCGCTGGTGTAAACCGATTTCTGATTGCTCAGGTTATCGATGCCGAAGCGCACCTGGATGTTGGGCGTCAGTTGCTTGGCCAGGTTCAGCGTGTAGTAAGTCTCCGCGCCGTTAACCAGCAGTTGGCCGGCATCCCAGCTTGGATTGCGCACGAACGAGCTGTGATGGGTAGCCGACAGGCGTGCTTCATAGCCGGCCTTCTCGTACCACAGCGTGATGCCGCCGTTATTCTTCATCAGACCCTGGATCGGGTATGGATTCCCGACCGGCACCTGCTCATGGATCGAGCTCAGCGTGTAAGCGTAGTTGCTGGCGATACCCAGGCCGTCGAATGGCGCCGGCAGGAAGTTGAATGCCTGCTGGTACACCAGTTCCAGGCCGCGCACGTTGCCGCCTTCGCCGTTCACCGAGCGGGTAATCGCCTCGCTCTGCGTGATGGCGATGTAGCGCTGCACCTGTTTGTAGAAGCCGGCCACCGACACCAGGCCGCCCTTGGCGAAGTACCACTGGTACGCCAGGTCCAGCTGATTGGCCATCATCGGCAGCAGATCAGGATTGCCGGCGCTGCCGGTTTGCGGACGGCCAGGGGTCACGGTGCTCAGGATACGCGAAGCACGCAGCTCGTCCAGCGGTGGACGCGACATGGCGCGCGCCGCGCTGAAACGGATCTGGTGTTCCTGCGCTTCGTCCAGATTGAAGATCAGGTTCAGGCTAGGCAGAACTTCGGTGTACGACGTGCCGCCTTCCACCGGCGTGGCGGCTGCGCCGCCGATCGACTCCATGCCGTAGCTGTCGGTCTTGGTGTGCACCACGCGCACACCGACATTGCCGCGGTAGGTTTTGCCGAACGCTTCGCCGTCCAGGTCACCCTGAATGAAGGCGGAAGTGCTGCGCTCCTTGACCTTCCAGCCGGACAGCAGATCGTCCTGGGTCTGCACGCGGCCGGTCGGGTTGGTGGCGTTGGCGCCGTAGACCGAAGCGATGGTGCCGTCGAAATCCTTGAGCGCGATGTACGACGGGAAGCCGGCCACGTTGACAGTCTCAAACGCCGACTGAGGAATCGCTTGCGAGCCCATATCCCAGGTGGTCTGGCGATAGCTCTTCTCGCGATCGGTGGCGCGCACGCCCACCTTGATGCGGCTGATGATGCTGTTGTCGATCGGGCGCGCGGCGCTGACCGACACGGCGTTCAGCAGATCCTTCACGTGGCCGTCGGTGTCGACGTACAGCGTCGCGGCGCTGTAGTTGGCCGGATTGCCGGTATCCATGCCAAAGCTGTAGGCCTGGTGTTCGTTACCGGTAAAGTCGAAGGTGGTCTTGATGTAGTCGTTGCTCCACTGGCGCACGTCCACCCATTGGCTGCTGCGCATGGCGTGGGAGGTCGACAGGTCGGTTTCCACTTTCCAGTCGCCGGCGGTGAATTTGCCGTTAAGGCCAGTGGCGGCCACGTTGGCGTCCTGCAGCCAGCGCGAGTGGTTGTTGACAACCTTGGTCCAGTCGGCGGTGGCGCCGGCCACGTAACCGTTGATCAGGTTAACGTTGGTGTAATTGGCGTAGTTGGCCAGTCCTTCGGTCCAGTGCTGCAGCTGGTCCTCGTTGATCTTGGTCTTGGCGAAGTAAGTGTCGGCGGTGATCAAGACGTCGCTGTTCGGTTTCCATTCGACCTTGCCCAGCACGCTGCTGCGCTTGTTGTCGCCGCGGCGGATGTCATCCTGGAAGCCCCAAGGCGTCTTGTTGGTGGCGGTGCTTTCATCGAAGCCCCACTGCTGCACGCCCTTCTGCACCGATGGCTGGTCCTGGTAGCTGAACGCAATCGCCGCACCCAGCGTCTTGTTCAGGAACTGGTCGACGTAAACGCCGCCCACGCGTGGCGCAGTCTTGTCGGCGCCGGCGATGTCCTTGGAGATCGGGTAGTACAGCGCATCGGCTTTCAGGTTGATCTGGCGGCCGTTGTACTTCAGCGGCGACACGGTTTGCAGGTCGATGGTGGTGGCGATGCCGCCTTCCACCAGTTCGGCGTTCTGCGTTTTATACACAGTCGCGCCGCTGATCGACTCCGACGGGAACTGCTCGAAACGCACTGCGCGATCCGGTTCCGACGAGGCCAGTTCACGGCCGTTCAGGGTGGCGCCGATGAAGCGTGGACCCATGCCGCGCGCGACGATCTGCGAGGCGTTGCCGCGATCGAGACCGGACGACAAACCCGGCAGACGCGCCAGCGATTCTGCGATGGTGGTATCAGGCAGCTTGCCGATGTCTTCCGACGATACGACTTCCACCATGCTGTTGGAGGCTTCCTTGGCCGCGAGCGCATTGCGCACCGAGGCGCGGATACCGGTCACATTCACTTGTTGAATATCGCCTGCTGCGGCGGCGGCATCTTGTGCCATGGCCTGTTGAACCAGCAGCGGGGAAGTAAAGAGCGTGGCAATCAGCCAGCTCATTTTTTTATGTTTCATTGTGCATCTCCAGTGTTTGTCTTTGTCCCGTCTCTGTTAAAGATTGGACGGATAACCGGATGCTAACGAAACGTTTATTTTCAAACCAATAGATTATTTAGCGCGGGCCATACCAAGTTCGTATATCACGCTGCAAGTCAAGCCTGCGCTGGCGCGCGATAGTGAGGATAGATGCTGGCTGCGGCGTCGCGCAGCGCGATCAGCATGGCGTCCGCGCCAGGCGAGAGCTGGTGTCGCTTGCGCGTCACAATGCCGAACGAATCCATGCTCACGCCCAGATCGAACGGCAGCGCTTTAAGCAGCCCAGCATCCATATAGGGTTGCACGGCTTCCACTGGAAGCGCCACCACCATATCGTTATTCAGCAGCAGGCTGGCGACGACCGGCATGTCCAGCGTTTCGACAGTTTCCGCCGGCTGCTCCAGCCCATGCGATAAAAACAATGCGGTCAGGCGATCGCGCAGGATGGAACCGGCCGGCGGCAGGATCCAGCACTGCTCCATCAGGTCTTCCAGCTTCAGGTCCGCGCGGTCGATCAGCGGATGGCTGGCGCGCGCGATCAGCACATGCGGCTCGTCGGTCAGCGGTTCAAAATTGAGTTCGTCGGCGGCCTCGGTATCGAGGATGCGGCCCACCACCAGATCCAGTTCGCCGCTGCGCAGGCGCTCGACCAGCACTTTACTGGTCGACATGGTCACCGCCACATGCACGCGCGCGTGGCGTGCCTTCAGCAGGTTGATCGCTTTCGGCACCAGGCCGGTGGCCGGCGCCAGCACCGTGCCCAGGCCCACGCGGCCGCGCAGGCCGGACAGCAGCTCCATCACTTCCTGGTGCGCCGCATCCATCTCGGCCAGCGCCGCGCCGGCGCGGCGGATCAGCACCTTGCCGTACCAGGTTGGCGACACGCCGCGCGACAGGCGCTCGAACAGCTGCACGCCCAGCGCGTGTTCCAGCTCGCCCAACAACTTGGACGCGCCCGGCTGCGTCAGGTTGGCGGCTTGCGCTGCGTGAGCGATGGAACCATGCCGGCCCAGCTCGACAAGCAAGACCAGGTGGCGGGTTTTCAGGTGGGAGCGAACAAAGCGGTCCGAGCGGGAATCAGTCATAAGGGTGATTGGTTTGATCGCCCATCATAAATGCGGGCTGGACCAGCGTCAATCACCGTCACGTGCGCGAAACCGGTGTGGAACCGCTACCGCTATCATTAAACAAGCTGTCGGCGACGCCCCGCGCCAGCCCGTTGGCCAGATCGGGCGGCAAACCGTACAGGCCGCCCTGCGCGCCGAGCACCAGCAATTGCTGCAGCCCCTCGCCGCCGAACGCCACCGAGGCGGCGGCCTCGCGCGCCAGCGAAATCTGCCGCAATACCTGGCCGGCGCTGCCGTACTGCACCAGCGCGCCGCCCTGCACGCTCCAGATGTTGCCTTTACTATCAGCGATGGCGGCGCCGGCGCCGCGCTCGACCAGATCCGAAAACGTTTTCATACCGCTGACCTTGGCCCGCTCGGCGTCGTAATCGCATTGCATCAACTCGCCGCGCAGGGCGTCGGCGAAGATCATCTTGCTGCCGTCCGGGCTGAAGGCAATGCTGGCGGCCTTGACCACCGCCGGCAGGGCCAGCCGGCGCAAGCCGTGGCGCTGCGAGTACTGGTAGAAACTGCCGATCGGCCGCTGGTCCTGCGCGGTATTGGCGGTGCCAAACACGAAATTGCCATCGCGGTCGGTGCAGCCGTCGCTGATGGCGGTGCGCGGTTCGGCGGCGTCGATGGTGATCAGCACCTGGGCCTGCAAGGTGCGCACCGGCTGGCCCGGCTGCGGCAATTCCAGCATGCCGAGCCGCTTGCCCAGCCCCAGCAGCACGCGGCCGGAGCTGCAACACACCATCACGCAGGCGCTCTCCTGCAAACGCACGCCGCTCGGCATGGCGGGCGGCGCCGGCCAGGCATACAATTGGCTGCCGACCGGATCGGGCCAGCGCCAACATTGCTGCACGGCATCCCAACGCAGCGCGCAGCCGGCCTGCCCCACGCGGATCAGCATGATGCCGGGCGTGGAAGCGACCGGGGTGGCTGCGTGGGTGGCTACATTCATAGGAGTCCTGAAACGGTTTTCGACAGCGGAAAGTCTAAGGGAAGGCGGCCGGCCGCAGCTATGAATAAAGCGCCGCCAGCCATGCAGATATCGGATAGCTGCGAGTACGTCATTCCCGCGCAGGCGGGAATCCATAGAATGCAGGCTGGCCAGCGCCGCATGGGTTCCCGCCCACGCGGGAACGACGCGGATCTGCTATCCGATAATGATATGGCTCCCTGCGAATTAATCATATTTCCAGTCTAGCCGGCCGTTTTAGACTGAGCGTCTGTTCCCCGAACTCCATCCTGACTTTACCCTATGAAAATCACTAAACTGACGACCTACCGTGTTCCACCGCGCTGGATGCTGCTGAAAATCGAAACCGATGAAGGCGTCGTCGGCTGGGGCGAACCGGTCATCGAAGGCCGCGCCCGCACCGTGGAGACTGCGGTTCAGGAGATGGAGCCGTATCTGATCGGCCAGGACCCGGCCCGTATCAACGACCTGTGGCAGACCATGTACCGCGCCGGCTTTTACCGTGGCGGCGCCATCCTGATGAGCGCAATCGCCGGTATCGACCAGGCGCTGTGGGACATCAAGGGCAAAGTGCTGGGCAAGCCGGTGTACGAACTGCTGGGCGGCCTGGTGCGCGACCGCATGAAGATGTACAGCTGGGTCGGCGGCGACCGTCCGTCGGACATCATCGAACAAATCCGCACGCTGCAAAAAGGCGGCTTCAACACCTTCAAGATGAACGGCACCGAAGAACTGGGCATGCTGGACACCTCGGCCAAGGTCGACGAAGCCGTGCGCCGCGTGGCCGAAATCCGCGAAGCCTTCGGCACCACCATCGAATTCGGCCTGGACTTCCACGGCCGTGTGGCCGCGCCGATGGCCAAGACCCTGCTACGCGAGCTGGAACAATTCCGTCCGCTGTTCGTCGAAGAACCGGTGCTGGCCGAGCAGGCCGAATACTATCCGCGCCTGGCCGAGATGACCTCGATCCCGCTGGCCGCCGGTGAGCGCATGTACTCGCGCTTCGAATTCAAGAACGTGTTCGCGGCCGGCGGCCTGTCGATCGTGCAGCCGGACCTGTCGCACGCCGGCGGCATCACCGAGTGCCTGAAGATCGCCTCGATGGCGGAAGCCTACGACATCACGCTGGCGCCGCACTGCCCACTGGGCCCGGTCGCGCTGGCGGCCTGCCTGGCAGTGGACTTCGTGTCGTACAACGCCGTGCTGCAAGAGCAAAGCATGGGCATCCACTACAACAAGGGCGGCGAACTGCTGGACTACGTGATCAACAAGGACGACTTCAAGATCGTCGACGGCTACTGCAACCCGCTGCCGAAACCAGGCCTGGGCGTGGAAGTGGACGAAGAGCGCGTCATTGAAGCCGCCAAGAACGCGCCGGACTGGCGCAACCCGGTATGGCGCCACGCAGACGGCAGCGTTGCCGAATGGTGATCGCGCCCCGCCTCCGCATCTGCGCGGCGGTGGTGGCAAGCGTGCTGGCCACCGGCTTTGCCGGCGCCGGCACGTTGTCCATCGACGCCAGCGCCCCAACGCCCGCCCCGCTCAACGCCGCGCTGCGCCTCGGCACAGCCACCGCACCGAATGGCGCCACGCTCGGCGCCAACGCCCGCTACCTGACCCGCAACGGCGCCCCATGGCTGCCGGTGATGGGCGAATTCCACTACAGCCGCACGCCTGCCTCGCAATGGGAAGCGGAGCTGCGCAAGATGAAGGCGGCCGGCATCGACATCGTCGCCAGCTACGTCATGTGGAACCATCACGAAGAAGTGGAAGGTAAGTTCGACTGGTCCGGCAACCGCGACCTGCGCCACTTCATCGAACTGGCCGGCAAGGCCGGGCTGGATGTCGTAGTCCGCGTCGGCCCCTGGGCACATGCGGAAGTGCGCTTCGGCGGTTTCCCGGACTGGGTGGTCAACGCCATGCCGACCCGCTCCAACGATCCGCAATACATGCGCTTTGTCGAGCGCCTGTATGGGCAGATCGGCCAGCAGCTGAAAGGCCAGCTGTGGAAAGACGGCGGTCATGTGATCGGCGTCCAGCTGGAAAACGAATACAACATCGACGGTCCCGGCAAGGGCGCGGAACATATCGCCGCGCTGAAAAAGCTGGCGCTGAAGGCGGGCATGGATGTGCCCTACTACACCGTCACCGGCTGGGATGGCACCATCTATCCGAGCGGCGAAGTGACGCCGGTGTTCGGAGGCTATCCCGACGAGCCTTGGGGCGTGAGCACCAAGGAGCTGCCGCCGAAAGAGACCTACGCATTCCGCTTCGACACCCGCGTCAGCGGCGACCTGGGTGCGCAAACCGCCGCCCACGCGCCGGGCACCGCCGAAACCGACAAGGAAGTCACGCCCTTCCTCGGCGCCGAATATGGCGCCGGCCTGCCGTTCATGTATCGCCGCCGCACCGTGGTGTCGGCCGACGATATCGCCTCCATGCTGCCGGTGCAGCTAGGCTCCGGCGTCAACCTGATGGGCTACTACATGTTCCACGGCGGCCGCAATCCGCTGAGCCTCGGCGGCACCGGCATGGAAGAAAGCTCCCTCAGTGGCGGCTACAACGACACCACCATGATCAGCTACGACTTCCAGGCGCCACTCGGCCCGGATGGCCAGCAGCGCAAGGTGCTGGAGAAGCTGCGGCCATTCCATCTGTTTACGCGCGCCTTCGGTTCGCGCCTGGCGCCGATGACCGTGCGCAAGCCGGACGTGTCGCCGGACAAGCCGGATGACCTGACCACGGCGCGCTTTGCGGTACGCAGCGAAGGTGAGCGCGGCTTCCTGTTCGTGAACAACCACGTACGCCAGTATCCGATGGCGACGCAGAACGCGACGCAGTTTAACGTCAAGCTGCCGGGCCAGAGCATCACGCTGCCGAGCAAGCCGGTGGACATCGCTAATGGCGCCTACTTCATCTGGCCGCTGAACCTGGACCTGGACGGCACTAACCTGCATTACGCCACCGCCCAGCCTTTAACGCTGCTGGACCAGGGCAAGGCAGGCCTGGTGGCGGTGTTCGGCGCCAATGCCGGCGTGCCGGTCGAGCTGTCGTTCGACGCCGGCGCGCATGTAACGGCGGCAGGCGGCACGCAAGTGACCACCAGCGGCGGCCACACGCTGGTCACCGGCGTGCAGCCTGGCGCCGGCGCGGCGGTGACCGTGCAGCGCGACGGCAAGCGTCCGCTGACCATCGTGGTGCTGACGGCGGAACAATCGCAGCAACTGAGCGTGGTGCAGCTGGCTGGCCAACAGCGCCTGCTGCTCAGTGCAGACCAGGCCTACGTGGACGGCAACGCGCTGCAACTGCGATCAGTCGGCGACAGCAAGTTCCGCTTCGCGATTTATCCTGCGCTGGCGAATGCGCCAAAGGCCACCACCACCGGCGCGGCATGGAACGCCAAGCCGGCGGCCAAGGCTGCGGCAGCGCCGTCCAACGCCGGCGCGTATGCGGCTGTGGATGCGCCTGCCGCCACCGTCGCCCTGCGCGCGGCCGGCAACGACGGCATCTTCCAGGCGTTTGAAGCGACGCTGCCGGCGCACGAGATCAAGGCTACTGTCACGCAAACGCGCAGCGCGCAGGAAGCGGCGCCTGTCGTCATCGGCGGCAGCGCGAAGGCGGCCATCCAGCCGGCGCCGGAAAACTTCAAGGCCGCCGGCGCATGGAAGATCAACGTCCCGCGCGAGCAGCTGAAAGGCCTGGACGACGCACTGCTGCAAATCGACTTTGTCGGCGACATCGGCCGCCTGTATGCAGGCACCCGCATGTTGGATGACTGGTACTACAGCGGCTATCAATGGCAGTTTGGCCTGCGTCAGCAAGCCGCGCTGCTGGACCAGCCGCTGACCGTATCCGTGTTGCCGCTCCGCGCCGATGCGCCTATCTACCTGCCAAAAGAGGCACGCCCCGATTTCGGCGGCGCGAAGCAGATGGCAACCGTGCGCAGTGTGACGGTGATTCCAGTGTATCAACTCAGTGTCAAAATAAGTATCAACCCATAATAACGATATAAATCGAATGGAGACAGGATATGAAACGTACTTTGTTGGTTGCTGCGGCGCTTTGCGCTGCGGCCTGGGCGCATGCCGCTGATCCCGTAAAAATCGGCTTCCTCGTCAAACAGGCGGAGGAACCGTGGTTCCAGGATGAGTGGCGCTATGCGGAAGTCGCCGCCAGGGAGAAAGGCTTCACGCTGGTGAAGATCGGCATCCCCAACGGCGAAAAAACCATGGCCGCCATCGACAATCTGGCGGCGCAGAAGGCACAGGGTTTTGTCATCTGCGCGCCGGACGTCAAGCTGGGCAAGGCCATCGAACGCGCGGCCAAGCGCAACAACCTCAAAGTCGTTTCAGTTGATGACCGCCTGGTCGACGGCAGCGGCAAGCCGATTGAGTCCATTCCCCACATGGGCATTTCCGGCTACCAGATCGGCAAGCAGGTCGGCGAAGGCATCATCGCCGAAATCAAGGCTCGCAAGTGGAATATGGCGGAAGTCGGTGCGATCCGCGTCGCCTACGACCAGCTCCCGACCGGCAAGGAACGCACCACCGGCGCAGTCGATGCGCTGAAAGCCGCCGGCTTCCCGGCCGCAAACATCATCGACGCTCCCCAAGCCAAGACCGACACCGAAAACGCCTTCAACGCCACCAACATCGCGCTGACCAAGAACGCCAGGTTCAAACACTGGGTGGCGGTGGGCCTGAACGATGAAGCGGTACTGGGCGCCGTGCGCGCAGCCGAAGGACGCGGCATCAAGGCCGATAATATGATCGGCATTGGCATCGGCGGCGCCA
The DNA here is from genome assembly GCF_009857535.1 of Duganella margarita. GTDB lineage: Bacteria > Pseudomonadota > Gammaproteobacteria > Burkholderiales > Burkholderiaceae_D > Rugamonas > Rugamonas margarita. The sequence goes on along the minus strand of NZ_WWCS01000005.1, from coordinate 400,745 downwards.
AGGCCGCTGAAAATGAATTGAACAAACCGCAGCCGACCGGCTTCTTTGGCTCGGTGATGATCAGCGCCAAAGAACACGGCTACCAGACCTCCGTCAATTTATACAACTGGATCACCGGCAAAGCCACGCCGCCGGCTGAAGTGCTCACCAAAGGGATGTTGATGACCCGCGCCAATCAGGCCGAGGTCCGCAAAGCGATGGGCCAGTAGCCATGGCCGCATATCTGGAATTCGACCAGGTCTGCAAATTCTTCCCCGGCGTGAAGGCGCTGAACGGTGTGAGCTTCGCAGCCCACGCCGGTCAGGTGCATGGGCTGCTGGGCGAGAATGGCGCGGGCAAGTCAACGCTGCTGAAGATCCTCGGCGGCCAGTACAAACCGGATGGCGGCCGCCTGCTGGTGAATGGGCAGGAGCGCCACTTCACCAGCGCCAAGGATGCGATCCGCGCCGGTGTCGCCATCATCCATCAGGAATTGCAGTATGTGCCCGAACTGACTGTGGCCGAGAATGTGCTGCTGGGCCGCATGCCGACGCGCTTCGGCTTTCTCGACAAGGCGCGCGCGCACCGCATCGTGGCGGAGAAGCTGGCCGCCATCGGCGTAGACCTGTCGCCGGCCGCGCGGCTGGCCGACCTGTCGATTGCGCAGCGGCAGATGGTGGAGATCTGCAAAGCCATCATGCAGGACGCGCAGGTAATCGCGTTCGACGAGCCTACTTCCTCGCTGTCGCACCGCGAGACTGAAATCCTGTTCCGCTTGGTGAAAGAGCTGCGTGCCGATGGCCGCACGCTGATCTACATTTCGCACCGGCTGGAAGAGTTGTATGAGCTGTGCGACGCCTGCACCATCTTCCGCGACGGCCGCAAGATCGTCACGCATGATGTGATGGCCGACGTGCCGCGCGATCGGCTGATCAGCGATATGGTGGGCCGTGAGCTGAGCGATATCTACGATTACCGCGAACGTCCGCACACGCCAGCGCGCCTGCAGGTACAGGGCCTGGGTGGCAAACATGTGAAAGGCCCGCAAAGCTTCAGCGTGCATGGCGGCGAGGTGCTGGGCTTCTTCGGCCTGGTGGGTGCGGGACGCAGCGAGTTAATGCGTCTGTTGTACAACGCCGATGCGCGTACTGCGGGCACGGTGCTGCTGGACGGCGCGCCTGTCGCCACCGGCGGCCCGGCCGATGCGATTGCCGCCGGCATTGTGCTATGCCCGGAGGACCGCAAGGAGCAAGGCATTCTTGCCACGGCGTCGGTAGCTGAGAATATCAACATCAGCGTGCGCCGCAATGATTTGCTTGGCGGTGTGTTCCTGCGTCACAAGCGCGAGGCGGCGCTGGCGGATGAATTCATCGCCCGTTTGCGCATCAAGACGCCCAATCGCCAGCAGGAGATTCGTTTGCTCTCCGGCGGCAATCAGCAGAAGGTGATTCTGGCGCGCTGGCTGGCGGAGCCGGGGCTGAAGGTGCTGATACTCGATGAGCCGACACGCGGCATCGACGTCGGCGCCAAGAACGATATCTACCGCATCATCCATGAAGTGGCGGAACGCGGTTGCTGCGTGATTGTCGTGTCGAGCGAACTGCCGGAAGTGCTGGGCATCGCCGACCGCGTGATCGTCATGCGCGAAGGCGCCATCTGCGGCGAACTGTCGCGCGCAGACGCCAACGAAACCGAAGTCCTGCGCCTCGCCCTGCCCGACGGCGCCACGCCCGCCGCCTCCTCCACTTCCACCGCGCCGGCCGCCTACATCGAATCGCCTGCCCAACCTACACGGAGCATCGCATGAGCGTCTCTCAACTCAATTCCGCCGCTGCGGCCTCGCCGCTGATCTCGCGCCAATGGCTGTCGGAGTACAGCATGCCGCTGGCCTACCTGGCGCTGTTCGCCGTGCTGTCAGCCACGGTGGAAAACTTCTTCTCCGTGACCAACGTCATCGGCCTGATGCTGTCGGTCGCGCAGATCGGCATGGTGGCCTGCACCATGATGCTGTGCCTCGCCTCGCGCGACTTCGACCTGTCGGTCGGCTCCACCATCGCCTTCGCCGGCGTGCTGGGCGCCATCGTGCTGGAACATAGCGGCAGCGTCGCCATCGCCGTTGCTGCGGGCCTGGGCGCCGGTGCGCTGATCGGCGCCCTCAATGGCGTCCTGATCGCCTACCTGCGCGTCAACGCCTTGATCGCCACCCTGGCCACCATGCTGATGGTACGCGGCCTGGCCTTCATCGTCTCCAAAGGCCAGGCCGTCGGCATTAACGACGACAGCTTCATCGACTTCGGCGACACCCGCATTTTCGGCCTGCCGCTGCCGGTGCTGGTGGCCGGCGCCTGCTTCGTCGTCTTCGGCATCCTGCTGAACCAGACCGTCTTCGGCCGCAACACGCTGGCCATCGGCGGCAATCCGGAAGCCGCGCGCCTGGCCGGCGTGCGCGTCGAACGGCTGCGCGTCTGGATCTTCCTGCTGCAAGGCGTGGTAACCGCCATGGCGGGCCTGATCCTCGCCTCGCGCATCACCAGCGGCCAGCCGAATGCGGCGCAGGGCTTTGAACTGGACGTCATCTCCGCCTGCGTGCTGGGCGGCGTCTCGCTTCAGGGCGGCAAGGCGCGCATCTTCGGTGTGCTGATCGGCGTGCTGATTATGGGGACGGTGGAAAACGTCATGAACCTGCTGGACGTCGACGCCTTCTACCAATACCTGATGCGCGGCCTGATCCTGCTGGTCGCCGTGCTGCTGGACCAGCTCAAGACGCGCGGCGAGCGACGTTGAACCACGGCGCGGCGGCCTGCGCAAGGTCGCCGTCGCCATCTCGCCAGGCGATCACGCCATCCGGCCGCACCAGCAAGGCGCTGTAGCCCAGCCGATCCGGCACGCTGCCCGTTACATACTTGATGCCGTGCGAAGTCGCCCAGTTGCGCAGCGCCGGATCGGCGTCAAAGTCCAGCAGCATGCCCTGCCCGTCGCGCATCAGTGCCTGCACCGTCACGCCATCAATTTCAAAGTTAGGCACGCTGTTGGTGGCGATGCCCCATACCCGGCCGGCGATATAGGTCGCGCCATCGCGCGTCCTGATCAAATCGCGGAAGATCGCGCGCAGCGCGCTGGCCTCCGGGCCGGGACGCATGATGGCAACCTGCGCGCGCGACCAGTCCAGCACACGGACGCCAAGCGGATGGCGTTCGGCCTCGTAGCTGTCCAGCAGGCCGTCCGGCGCCTCGCCGCGTATGGTGGCCGCCAGCTTCCAGCCAAGATTCATCGCGTCGCCAAGGCCCAGATTCAGTCCCTGCCCGCCCAGCGGCGAATGAATGTGCGCCCCATCGCCGGCCAGCAGGATGCGGCCATTGCGATAGCTGGTGGCCTGGCGCGCGCGGTCGGTCCACGTGGCGGCGACATGCAGCGCGCTGATGGTGACGTCGGTAGCCGAAATCCGGCGCAGCACCGATTGCACGTGCGCCAGCGTCACCGCCTCGCCGCTTTGATGAAACGCGCCGCCATCAAAATCCTGGATGGCCAGATAGCCGGGCTGCGACTGGAAGTACATGCCGCGCGGCGTGACGTTACGGCCAGGGCTAAGCAGGTCCGGATTGGCGAAATCGACCTTCACCGTGTAGCCGGTGAATTCCGGCTCGGTGCCTGCAAACTCAAAGCCGCCCTCCTTGCGCACCACGCTGCGGGCGCCGTCGCAGCCCACCACCCACAAGGCGCGGAAGATGCTGTCGCTGGCTCGCACGGTAACGCCAGCGTCATCCTGCTCGACGCCGGTCACGCCCACGCCGCGCCGGATCTCCACGCCCAGCGCCTGCGCGCGACGCGTCAGCACGGCCTCGGTTTCCGCCATTTCGGAGATCAAGTTGGTGGGCGTGGACCTGGGCAGCCGATGCGGCCACTGTGCGGTATCGATGTCGCCATACAAAAACGGAATGCCGGCAAAGTGCCCGGCCTGCGCCGAGCCCACGTGACCGAATGGATTCTTGACACGCTTGGGCACCTCCAGCTGATCGAGCAGGCCGCGGCGGTCCAGCGCCTCGACCGACGGCGCGTTCAGCCCGCGGATGCCGAACGGCAGCTGCTTCAATGGCGTATGCGGATCGTCCGCCTTCTCCAGCATCAGCACCGAACAGTTGGCCAGCGCCAGCTCGCAAGCGAGAAACAGGCCGACCGGACCGGCGCCTGAAATAATGATGTCGTAAGTTTTCATGCCGACCAGTCTAAATTTTGCGGGCCAGGCCGGATTGTACAAACGCGACAAAGACTACGGCCGCCGCTTGCGCGCGAACGCCGCCGGCGTCATGCCGCTGTAGCGCTTGAACTCCCGGCTCAGATGCGACTGATCGGTGTAGCCCAGCGCCTGCGCCAGTTCGGCCAAGTTCGCATCCGGCGCGCTCCACAGGCGGTTGCGCGCCTGCTCAAAGCGCATCAGGCCGGAGACGTCCTTCACCGTATGGCCGGACGACTGCTTGAACTTGCGCTCCAGTGTGCGCACCGTCGCATGCGCCGCTGCCGCCACTTGGCTGACAGGTAGAACGCCGCGCGCCGCCAGCATCGCCGCGCCGGCCTTGAACAGCGTGGGATCGACCGCCGCCGGCTGCGCGCCGCTGAAATAGTCCGCCAGCAGCGCCACCGCGTCCTCGATCCGGCCCTCCGCCACGCAGGTCTGCAACGCCGGTTGCAGCACCGCCACCGGATGTTCGAACACCCGCAAGCCATCCTTATCCGCCGGCAGGCCGAGCAGATCGAACACGGTCCACGGATAACAGCGAATGCCGATCACGTCCAGCACGCCGTCGGTGGTCAGTTGCAGCGGCTGGTTGAGCAAACCCATCAGGAACGGCGACGGCAGCGGCATGCCATCGAGATAACAACTGCCGAAGTAGAAAATGATCTCCGCATACCCATCCGGGATGATTTCAAAGCTCGGCCCATGGTCGGCGCGGCGGGTGTGCCAAAAGCACCGGATGGCGCCGCGCAACGGCGCCGGAGGGTCAAATTCACAGTGAAAATCATGCATTGTAGTCATATCGATACTATTTTCTTGTTTATTTGATGCTTCGCAAGCTTGTGCGCCTTGAAATGGACCAAGGTCGTCCCTATAATTAGCACTCGTTACGGTGGAGTGCTAACAGCACCCAGCTCAACTTTCCGTCGTAGCAATCTGATTGAAACGACAACCAACTGTACCATTGTTAAAAATTAAGGAGTTTTGTATGAACCTTCGCCCTTTGAACGATCGCGTAATCGTCAAACGCCTCGACCAGGAAACCAAAACTGCGTCCGGCCTGATCATCCCTGATGCGGCTGCTGAAAAACCAGATCAAGGCGAAGTCCTGGCGGTTGGCAATGGCAAGATCCTGGAAGATGGCAAAGTACGTCCTCTGGATGTCAAAGTAGGCGACCGCGTCCTGTTCGGCAAATACGCCGGCCAGACCGTCAAGATCGACGGCCAGGAACTGATGGTCATGCGCGAAGAAGACATCATGGCGATCGTCACCAAGTAATTCTTGGTCCCGACTGATCCCACTCAACACCTCAAGGAGCAATAAACATGGCAGCTAAAGAAGTTATTTTCGGCGACGCAGCGCGCGCCAAAATGGTTGAAGGCGTGAACATCCTGGCTAACGCCGTTAAAGTCACCCTGGGCCCGAAAGGCCGCAACGTTGTGCTGGAACGTTCGTTCGGCGCCCCTACCGTCACCAAGGACGGCGTATCCGTTGCCAAAGAAGTCGAACTGAAAGACAAGCTGCAAAACATGGGCGCGCAAATGGTGAAGGAAGTTGCTTCCCGCACCAGCGACAACGCCGGCGACGGCACCACCACCGCCACCGTGCTGGCTCAGGCCATCGTGCGCGAAGGCATGAAGTTCGTTGCCGCCGGCATGAACCCAATGGACCTGAAGCGCGGTATCGACAAAGCTGTTGCAGCCACCGTCGAAGAACTGAAAAAAATCGCCAAGCCAACCACCACCTCGAAAGAAATCGCCCAGGTCGGCGCGATCTCGGCCAACTCGGACACCTCGATCGGCGAGCGTATCGCTGAAGCGATGGAAAAAGTCGGCAAAGAAGGCGTGATCACCGTGGAAGACGGCAAGTCGCTGAACGACGAGCTGGACATCGTTGAAGGTATGCAGTTCGACCGCGGCTACCTGTCGCCATACTTCATCAACAACCAGGAAAAACAAGTTGCCGCCCTGGACAGCCCATTCGTCCTGCTGTGCGACAAGAAAATCTCGAACATCCGTGACCTGCTGCCGGTACTGGAACAAGTCGCCAAAGCTGGCCGTCCACTGCTGATCATCGCCGAAGACATCGAAGGCGAAGCACTGGCGACCCTGGTGGTCAACAACATCCGCGGCATCCTGAAAACCGTTGCTGTCAAAGCTCCTGGCTTCGGCGACCGTCGTAAAGCCATGCTGGAAGACATCGCCGTGCTGACCGGCGGCCAAGTGGTTGCTGAAGAAATCGGCCTGACCCTGGAAAAAATCACCCTGGAAGAACTGGGTCAAGCCAAGCGTATCGAAGTCGGCAAAGAAAACACCATCATCATCGATGGCGCTGGCCAAGCCGCCAACATCGAAGCCCGCGTCAAGCAAATCCGCGTGCAGATCGAAGAAGCGACCTCGGACTACGACCGTGAAAAACTGCAAGAGCGCGTGGCCAAACTGGCCGGCGGTGTTGCCGTGATCAAAGTCGGTGCTGCTACCGAAGTTGAAATGAAAGAGAAAAAAGCCCGCGTGGAAGATGCACTGCACGCTACCCGCGCTGCTGTGGAAGAAGGCATTGTGCCAGGCGGCGGCGTTGCCCTGCTGCGCGCTCGTGCCCTGGTACAAGGCCTGAAAGGCGACAACCCAGACCAGGACGCAGGTATCAAGATTGTTCTGCGCGCCATGGAAGAGCCACTGCGCATGATCGTGCAAAACGCCGGCGAAGAATCGTCGGTGGTGGTTGCTGCTGTGTTGGCTGGCACCGGTAACTACGGTTACAACGCTGCCAATGGCACCTACGGCGACATGGTTGAAATGGGCGTGCTGGACCCAGCTAAAGTCACCCGCTCGGCACTGCAAAACGCAGCGTCGATCGCAGGCCTGATGCTGACCACCGACTGCATGATCGCTGAAGTCACCGAAGACAAACCAGCCGGCGGCATGGGCGGTATGGGTGGCATGGGCGGCATGGGCGGTATGGACGGCATGATGTAATGTTGCCGGCCGGCTGACTTAGCCTGCCAACAAGAGCCCGCGAAGCTTCGGCGACGCGGGCTTTTTTGCATCTGCTAAACTGATGCGCATGAAATTATTCCCTCTTTTGCTCGCCGCGCTGCCGGCCATCGCACTGGCGCAGGACCTGCCGCCGGTGCTGCATCCCGATCAACTGACCGCGATCCATGCGGCGCCTGGCGTCACGCTGTGGGAACTGAGCGGCCGCAGCGCGCCTGCCGGCGCCCGCAGCGACAAGGTCAGCGTGGCGCTGTTCCGGCTCGAGCCGGGCAAGGCCAGCGCGTGGAGCCACAACAAGCTGGGCGAGGAATCGTTCTTCGTGCTCAGCGGCGAGGGCGAGGTCTGGACCGACAGCAAGGTGCAGGCGGTGAAGCCTGGCTCCTACATCGTCATCCAGCCCAGCACGGTCCGCTCGATCCGCGCCAGCAAAGGCGTGCCCCTGACGTTCTACGCCGTCACGTCGCCTGCGTGGAGCAGTGACGACGACGTCCTGACCACCGCCCCCGCCGGCGCCCCCAAATAATCGCAAGGCCGGTATCGTGGCGCGTCCAAAAGGCGCTTTCGGGCTAAAATCTGCGTTCCCATGGACTTCGCGCGAAGGAGTACAGCATGGAAACACAAGAACTGCACCGTGGCCGCTTGATCGACCATATTCACCTGGTCGTGTCCGACCTTCCCGCTACGCAAAAATTCTATACCGCCGTGTTTGAAGTGCTGGGCATCCCGTTGGGCGGCGCCGGCGACGACTATTTTTGGGCTGATGAGTTGTTCGTGTCGACCGCGGACAGCGATGCGGCGCTAGGCGTGCTGACGGGCCGCCATCACCTGGCGTTTCAGGCCAGCGACCGCAAGATGGTGGAGGCGTTCTACCACGCGGCCCTGGGCGCCGGCGGCAAGGACAACGGCGCACCGGGCGAACGGCCCTACCACCCCGGGTACTACGCCGCCTTCGTGCTCGACCCGGCCGGCAACAACATCGAAGCGGTGTTCCACGGTGACGCCAAGCGCAGCGCGCCGTCCGTGCGCATCACGTTCTAACGGTGGCGAGGCCATTCCGCGCGCAACTGGCGCAGCAACTCCTCGCCATTGTCCGGGTACATTTCCGGATCGCGCTCTTTCAGGATGGTACTCGCTTCACTCATGGCGATGGAATAGTGCCGGATGGTCTGTTGATCCAGCTGATCAATTTCTTTTTGCTGCTCGGCTTCGATGCCCGCCAGAATTGCGAGCGTTAGCGCGCGACTCTCCGGGCCAGGCGCGCAGTCGGGATGATCCGTAAAGATATCCAGTCGCATTTCCTTCGGCCACGCCGCATGCTCGAATGCCCGACCGACGTAGAACATTGCTTCGATGGCTGTGTCATAAGGTACTGATTCAACATAAGCAAGTATGTTCATATCATTCTCCCTCATTACAGTTCAATCGCATCAAACAAATGCCGTGGCAGATCTGTGATGATGTACTCCTCAGACAACAGCTTGGCCCTGTTTTTGACGTCAACTACTGTGACTCTGCCTGCAACCGGCTGCAATGGAATAACAAACATCAACGGCGCAAAATCTGATACGTGGGCCCACTTCGCCTGCAGGAATAATAGATGCGCTTGCTGTTCATGTCGCCACCTCCTGCTGCGCTTGTAGCACAACGAGGGCTGGCGGCGACTGAGGCGGGTCAACTCAAGCGTCGCTGTAAGCGTCTTCGAGTTCTTCGCGGCGCGGGGTGTCGGCGATGTGGAGGATCAGGGTGTCTTGCAGGTCGGCCGGATGGGACGCGCGGTGGCGCGCGAACCAGAACACTTCTTCCAGGTCGTCATCCTCGTGCGCGGTGACCAGCACGCGGTGCTGTTCCGCCACGTCTTCGTAATTGACGGCTTCCAGCGCCGCATCCTCGACCGCCTCGCGCCATTGTTCGCTGTCCTTGCCCCACACCAGCACATACAGGCTGCCCGACTCGATCAGCCAGCGGCTGATGTCCCACATGGTGGTTTCCTGCACGTCAACATCGGCGACAAGAATGGTTTTGAACGCGCGCAGGCCTTCCAATACAGGAAGGTCTGCGTCCGGGTGGAAGTGAAAATATTGAGGCGCGGGAGTTTGCATGGCGGCGGGCTTTTGCTAAAGCCCGCATTTTAGCCGAAGCGCGCCGCCGGCACGCCGGCAACCTCAACCCGCACCGCAAACACGGCGCCGGTCAGCGGATGCGCGGCCAGTTGCTCGGGCGTGTTGTCCTCGCTGGCGGTGGTGATGAACAGCGTTTTCAGATCGTCGCCGCCGAAGGTGCAGGAGGCCGGATTGCGCACCGGCATAGCGATCGTTTCCAGCAACTCGCCGTCCGCCGAGTAACGGCAGACGCGGCTGCCGCCCCATTGCGCGATCCACACGCAGCCTTCGCTGTCGACCGTCATGCCGTCCGGCGACCCTTCGCCGTCGCCGAACTGGCGCCACACGCGCGGCTCGCCCAGCGTGCCGTCGGCCGCCAGCGGATAGGCGTAGGTGCGGCCTTCGTAGCTGTCGGTGTGGTACATGGTGGCGCCGTCCAGGCTGAAGGTCGGGCCGTTGCAGATGTGATAGTCGTTCTCGGTCGCGTGCAGCTGGTGATCGGTGTCCAGGCGGAACAGCGTGCCGATCGCCTGCGCGTAATCGGTGTTGTGCATCGAACCGGCCCAGATGCGGCCGGCGCTGTCGACCTTGGCATCGTTCATGCGCAGGCCGCTATCTTCGGGGAACGGACGGTGCAGGTATTCGATGCGCAGTTCCGGCTCCAGCCAGACGCGGGCGATGCCATCGCGCAGGCCGGCCATGAAGCCGTCGCCGTCGCGGCGCGCGATCAGCCAGCAGATGTAATCCGGCATGGCCCAGCTGTAGCGCTCGCCGTTGCCGACGTCGACCGCGTGCAGGTTCTGGCTCTTCAGGTCGACAAAGTACAGGCGGTTCTGTTCCGCCACCCACAGCGGGCCTTCGCCCAGTTGCGCGCCCAGGTCCCACAGGCACTGCACATCATGCTTGCTCATCGGTTCGATTCCTCAGATTAGAGAGCCGCCATCATACGGCCAAAGCGCGCCAGGTGGCGACGAACGCTTCCGCGCGTTCCTTCAGCTGCTCCAGCGTCACACCCGGCGTGTACAGCGCGCCGCCGATGCCGAAACCGGTGGCGCCGGCCTTGACCCAGTCGGCCATGGTTTCCGGCGACACGCCGCCCACCGGCCACACCGGCGTACCGGCCGGCAGCACGCTCTTGAGCGCCTTGATGCCGCCGTGGCCGACCGACTCGGCCGGGAAGATTTTCAGCGCGTGGGCGCCGGCATCCAGCGCGGCAAATGCTTCGCTTGGCGTGGCCACACCCGGTGCGCAGTACATGCCCAGTTCCGCCGCGCGGCGGATTACCGCCGGCACGCAGTTCGGCGACACCAGCAGGCGGCCGCCCGCTGCAAAGACTGCGTCAACGTGCTCGACGGTGAGCATGGTGCCGCCGCCCACCAGCGTGTCCGGCAGTTCCAGCGCGACGATGGCGGCGATCGCCTCCAGCGCGCCCGGACGGTTCAGCGGCACTTCCAGCGCGCGGAAGCCGGCTGCATGCAGCACCCTGGCGACATCCACCGCTTCGGCAGGATTGAGGCCGCGCAGGATGGCAACCAGGGGCGTGGCAGGATGGGTAACAGTAGTCATGGTCAGGCTTTCAGGAATTGGGAAATGGCGGTGCAATACACTGCATGTGGGTCGAGTACCGTGCAGTTCAAGCCGAAATGCTGCGCGGCCAGCGCGTAGCGCGCCGCCAGCGCCGGCGAGCCGATCACGGCAATGCCCTGGCCTTCGGCTGCACGCGCGGCAGCGGCGAACTCGGCGCCGATCAGCAGGCCGCTGACGGTGGCCGCCGCCTGCTGTGCCGGCGCAGCGCGCGACACCACGCCGGCCCGCACGCGGAACAAACTATTCGACAGCGGCTCGTTGCGCGCCGCCTGGTTGAGGCCGGTGGCAAAGCCATCGGAATCGGCGCTGTCGCCGCCCATCATTGACGACAAGGTGCCGCCCTTGGACAGCATGGAAAACAGTTCGCCGGTCATGTACGTGGCAAACGACTGGATCACGCCGTCGCGCAGCAGCACCCACTTGCTGTGCGTGCCCGGCAGCACCAGCCAGCCGTCGCGGTGGCCTTGCGCGACCGCGCCCAGCAGCTGGGTTTCCTCGCCGCGCATCACGTCGGACGAGGCGCCGTTGCGATAAACGTAGCCGGGCACGATGGTGGCACGGCCGGCCCAGGCCGGATCGGTGACGGCGGCCAGGTGCTGCGGCAACTGCGTCAATGGCACCGAGGCGTCGAGGTAATCCACTTCCTGCCAGCCGGAGACGCTGCCCACCATGCCGGACATGATTACCGGCACGTCGGCCGGCAGTTGCATCGCGTCCAGCAGGCCAGCCAGCGAGGCGCCGAACTGGTCGCGTCCGCCCACGGCCAGCATGCCCTGACCGTCTTCATGCTCGGCCAGGCAGGCGCCCGATTGATCTATCAGATAGGCGCGCCGGTTGCTGGTGCCCCAATCGATTCCCACAATATTCTTGTTCACAGGCATATCCTTTACTGATGCTGCGACGATGGTACGAAAATCCGCCCTCAACAGCCAATGAATTATCTCGACGGAGTGATACCAAAATAATATAGGGAAGCCACGGGATATTGTCGGTACGGCAATGCAAAACGCGTAAAAAAGGAGCAAAAGTTGCCCCTAAGATGCCTTTAGTTTAGTATGGCCGACTATAAAATCAGTCTTCTGAATCCCCCCATGGAATTAAGCAAGCAGTCTTCCCGCAAACTGGTCATCGCCGGCGTGACGACGACGGTTGTCGCGCTGGGTTTTGCCGCCTATTTTGCCAGCGCCCCGTCGGCCGAATCGCAGGTCGTGGTCAAGGCGCCGGTAGCGGCGTCGGCCAGCGCCAGCGTTACGGCCGCCGCCAAGAAGCCGGCCCCGGCCGCAACGCCGGCGCGTCCGGCCGAGATCAAGGACCCGGCGCCACCGGCCGAGCCGCGTGCCGTGCGTACCAAGGAACAAGGCGCCGCCGCCCTGATGTCGCTGCCGGAGTTGCAGGCCTGGTCGGCGCTGATTGAAAAGAACACCAACGGCAAGGCGCACGGCGGCCTGCTGGAATACGATCCGGTGCCACGCAAGCTGAACGGCAAAAACTACTGGCAGTTCAGCTTTGTGGAAAACAGCGCCGAGTCGGCGCTGCGCTGGGAAAGCTTCCTGGTGTCGTCCAGCGACGATGAAATCCTGGTCGAAGACGGCGCCAACGACGAAGTCATCAGCCTGGCGCGCTGGCGCCGCGAGAAGCATCCGGCCAAGCGCACCGGCTTCGACAATCAGCCGGCCAACTAAGCCGCTTTCACCGCTATCGGCGCCGCCACTGGCGCGGCGCCGCGTACCTGCCCTACCCACAGCACCGTCAACACGGCCAGCCCGGCCGCAATCCAGCCATTCAGACCGTAACCGGCGATGTGGCCGGACGCCTGCGTATGCAAGGTCAGCCCGCCCAGCAAGGCGCCGACGCCGGTGCCCACTTGCTGGATCGCCGCATTGGCACTGAGAAAAGCGCCGCGTCGCGCCGGCTCCGGCACCGTGGTCATCAGCGCCTGCATCGGAATATTGCGGCCTGAGGCCAGCACCATGAAGAACGGGAAGAACAGCATCACGCCCACCAGCGGCAGCACCGGCATATGGGTAATAAACAGCACTGGCAGAATGAACAGCAACGAGACGATGCGGTACACCTTCTGCGCACCGTAACGGTCCGACCAGGTGCCGATGCGGCGCGCGGTGAAGAAGGTAGCCAGGCCGCCGGCCAGGTAGACATAGGTGATCTCGGCCGGCTGCAAGCCAACGTTGCTGACCAGCACAGGCGAGATAAACGGAATCACCATCATGCCCGTCATCATGTTGACGACCGATAGCAGGAAGGCTTTCAGATGCTCCCGCTTCCTGTACAGCGCGAGCAGGTTCGGCAGCACCGCCGACAGCGGCGTGTTGTTCGGCAGATGGCTGTCCAGCGCCGGCAGCACGCGCGCGGCCAGCAGCAGAATCGGCAGCGAGCAAATGACCAGGATATAGAACGGCGAGGCCCAGCCATAATGCGCAGCCAGCATCACGCCGGTCGGCACGCCCAGCACCGAGGCCATGCTGAACGACGTCATCACGATGCCGGTGGCGGCGCCACGGCGGTTGGCCGGAATCAGGTCGCCGATGATGGCCATGACGATGGCGCCGAGTATGCCGCCGCTCAAGCCGGCAAAGGCGCGCGACAGCACCAGCACATGGAAGTTCGGCGCCGCCGCGCACGCCAGGTTGGACAGCGTGAACAGCGCAAACACCACCAGCAGCAGCTGCTTGCGGTCGAAACGGTCGATGTACATCGCCGCCGCCAGCCCGGAAATGCCGGCGCACCAGGCGTAGGCCGAGACCGCGCCCGACACCGCCGCCGGCTCGATGGCGAACGCCCGCATCAGCTGTGGCGCCAGCGGCATCATCACCATGAAGTCCATGATGACGGTGAACTGCGTCAGCGCCAGCAGCCACAGCACGATGCGCTCGCGCGCCGGCGTCAAAGGCAGCGCGCTGCTCATAGGGCGTTGATGTCCACCACAGCCTGGCGCAGGATGGCGCGGATCTGCTCGATCCGTTCCGGGCTGTGATTGCTGGCGCGGGCCTGCTCGATGGCGGCATGCTTCAGCTCGTGCATGGCGCTGCGCAGGCCTTCGCGGTGCTCATCGCCTTCCGCCAGGCGGGCCAGGATGGCGTCGACAAACTGGCGGTTCTCGGCCAGGAACGCCTCGCCTTCCGGCGTGATGGTGTGCAGCTTCTTGTTGCCGTCCGGCGAGGCCAGCACGTGCCCCATGTCCAGCAGCATCGACAGCAGCGGATAGATCGCGCCCGGGCTCGGCGAATAGCCGCCGCCGGAACGCTGCTCCAGCTCCTTGATGATTTCGTAGCCATGACGCGGCTTCTCGGCGATCAGCTGAAGCACGACATAGCGCATGGCGCCGGCGTCGAACATTTTCGGACCGCGGCCACGGGGGCCGCCGTGGCCGGGGCCGCCGTGATGTGGGTGATGGCCGTGCGGGCCGTGTGGACGGTGATGGTGATGCGATCCAAACATGGTCAAACTCCTTTTAAGATATAACTTATTTCGATATATCTTAACCCATTCAGACGAGTCTGCAAGTACCAATTTGTAACAGCACAAATATTTAATGAGATTGATTCGTATTTACTATTCTTTGCATAAGCCTTACAATTGACCGATTTACATGCGTACGGGGATCAACATGCGGTTGGACATGAAAGCGGTAAGTATTGCGGTGTGGTCGGCGTTTGCCCTGGCGGCACATGCGGAAGACGATCAGCAGTTGCAGGTCGTCAAAGTGGTCGGCGCGCGCGACGACGGCAGCAACTACGTGGCGCGCAGTTCCGGCGCCACCAAGACCGATATGGACCTGAAAGACGTGCCGCAAACCGTCAACGTCATCCCCGCCGCCGTCATCAAGGATCTGCACGCGACGTCGCTGCAGGACGTGCTGAAGACCGTGCCGGGCGTCGGCCTGTCCACCGGCGACGGCCAACGCGACCAGGTATTCATTCGCGGCTTCACCGCCATCGGCGACCAGTTCGTCGACGGCTTCCGCGACGACGCCCTGTACTTCCGCGACCTGTCCAACATCGAGCGGCTGGAAGTGGTCAAGGGACCGGCGGCCGTGCTGTACGGCCGCGGCTCATCGGGCGGCCTGGTCAATCGCGTAACCAGGAAACCGGGCGCCGACATCAGCGACATCGCCGTCAGCCTGAGCGACCATAGCGGCCGCCGTGGCGAGATCGACTTCGGCCGCGCCGGCGACACCGTGGCCTGGCGCCTGACCGGCGCGCGCGAAAAAGCCGACAGCTACCGTTCGCAGCAATTCCTCGACCGCACTGCCCTGGCGCCATCGGTGGCGCTGCGCGTGTCGGCCGACACCAAAGTGCTGCTGCAAGCCGACTATCTGGAAGACCGCCGCCTGACCGACTTCGGCATCCCGTCGTACAACGGCCGCCCGGTCGATGTCGAGCCAGGCCAGTACTACGGCGCCGCCAACGCCCGCCAGGCCGACTACAGCCAGTCGCGCGTGGTCTCCGGCGCCGCCACGCTGACGCACCGCTTCGACGCCAGCCTGTCGCTGCGCAACGGCTTGCGCTATTACGATTACACGCTGGACCGCAACAACACCAACATCTCCGGCAACGTCAACGAAGTGGCTGCCACCATGTCGCTGGCGCACGCCAAGCTGGCGCGCATGGAACACGGCTGGTCCAACCAGACCGAGTTGACGCAAAAACTGGCCACCGGCGGCATCCGGCACGAACTGCTGTACGGCGTGGAATTCGGCCAGCAGCGCAAGGACGCGTTCACCAATGCCGCCGTGGTGGTGGCGACCAATGTATCGATCTTCAACCCGGTGCTGCCGCAAGTCGATCCGGCCAGACTTGGCGCGCGTACCGACACCTTCGGCGCCTACAAGACCTCGGCCGCCTACCTGCAGGATGCGCTGGTATTCAGCGACGAATGGAAGGCGCTGGCCGGCGTACGCTACGACGGCTTCAAGCAGGAGTCACGCATCGTCAGCCCGGCCGGTGTCGCCACCAGCCTGAGCCGCACCGACAACGCCTGGAGTCCGCGCGCCGGACTGGTATGGCAGCCGAGCCAGCAGCAGTCGTACTACGCGTCGTGGAGCCGTTCGTTCCAGCCGAGCGGCGAGAACTTCGCGCTGGCCGCCAACAATGCCGACCTGGCGCCGGAAACCACGCGGAATGCCGAAGTGGGCGGCAAATATGACTTGTGGGGTGGCCGCGCCAATGCGACGGTGTCGCTGTACCGCCTGGAGCGCGACAACATCAAGATCACCGATCCGCTGACCAACCGCATCGTCCCGATCGGCAAGCAGCGCTCGGACGGCCTGGAGCTGACCTTCAGCGCCGATCTGGGCAACGCCTGGAAAGTGCTGGCCGGCTACGCCTACACCGACGCTACCGTGACCGAATCAGTGGCGGTCGACACCAGCGTCAACCAGCCCGGTAAAACCGTGGCCGCGCAGATTCCGGTGCAAGGCAAGCGCGCCACGCTGACGGCACGCAACAGCGGCAACCTGTGGCTGACCAAGGAATTGGGGTATGGCTTCAAGGCAGGGAGCGGCATTAACGCAGTCGGCAGCCGTTACGCCAACACCGGCAACACCGTGGTGCTGCCAGGCTACATCACGGCGGACGCGATGCTGGCGTATCAGGCGAGCAAATATGAGGTGCAGCTGAACCTGAACAACCTCGGCGACGCGCGCTACATCGTTTCCGGTCACGGCTCCAGCCCGAACCTGAGCCTGCCAGGTTCGCCGCGCAGCATCGCCTTGACGCTGCGCTACAAGCTGTAAAACAACGGCTAGCCGTCCAGGTGGGAGATCATCAGGCGGCGATTGTCGGCCTCGCCGCTGCTGCTCTTGTGTTCGACCACCAGGCGGGCGTTTTGCGTGTCCAGCGAGATGCCGACCGACAGAATGTCGATCAGCAGCAGTTGCAGGATGCGCGAGATCATCGACAGGAAGCTGGTGCTGTCTTCGGTGTGATCAACCGCCAGGCAGACGGTTGCCTTCTTCGCCAGCGGTGAGTTGCTGGAAGTGATGGCGATGACGTCCGCGCCCGCGGCGCGCGCCGCATCCACCGCCGCCAACAGATCCGGCAGCTTGCCGGAGTTGGAGATGGCAATCACCACGTCGCCCGGATTGAGCAACTCCGCCGCCAGCGTCAGCAAATGCGAATCGCCATACGCCGAGGTCGGAATGCGGAAGCGGAAGAATTTGTGCTGGCCGTCCAGCGCCACCACCCGCGAATTGCCCATGGCGTAGAACTCGACCCGCTTGGCCTTGGCCACCAGCGCAATCGCCTTGTCCAGCGAGCGCACGTCCAGCTGGTCGCGGAATTTCAGAATCGCCGAAACCGTATTGTCGATCACCTTGGCGCTCAGATCGTGCGTGCTGTCGCTGACCCGCACCTGGCTGTGACGCACCGGAATCGCGCCGGTCAGGCTGCTTGCGAACTTCAGCTTGAAGTCGGCCAGGCCGAGGAAGCCCAGCGAACGGCAGAAGCGGATCACGGTCGGCTGGCTGACTTCGGCCATGCGCGCGATATCGGCGATCGGCTCGTTCAGCACCAGACGCGGCTGCTCCAGCACCAGTTGCGCCACGCGCTGCTCGGCCGGCGTCAGCTCGTGCTGCAGATGCTGCACGCGCTCCATCAGCGTGTTGGCGCCGCTGCGGCCGCGCAGGTGTTCCGACAGAATCGTCGCCACGCCGTAGAACGCCGGATTCGGCGTGGTGATCACGTAAGTGGGAATCTCGGCCAGATAGCTGGTAAAACGCCCCTTGGCTTCAAAGCGTGCGCGGAACGGCGACGCGGTGAACCACTCGCCCAGCCGCGGCACGATGCCGCCGCCGATGAACATGCCGCCAAACGCACCCAGCGTCACGGCCAGGTTGGCGGTGGCGCCGCCCAGCATGGCGCAGAAGCATTCCAGCACTTCCAGGCACAGCGGGTCCTTGTCGGTCAGCGCGCCGGAGATGATTTCCTGCGAGCTCAGATCGCGAACCTGACGGCCGTTGCGCTTGGCAATGGCGCGGTAGATGATTTCCATGCCGGGGCCGGAAATCAGCCGCTCGGTCGACACGTGCGACCAGGTCTGCCATGCATATTGCAGGATCGCGTATTCGCGTTCGTCGGCCGGCGCGAAGTTGGTGTGGCCGCCTTCCGAACCCAGCGTGACGAAACCGTCGACGGTCGGAATCACGCCCGACACGCCCAGACCAGTGCCCGGTCCCAGCACGCCGATCACCGAATTGGTGGCCGGCTTGCCGCCGCCTACCTGCATCAAATCGGCCGGCTTGAGGCCCGGCAGCGACATCGCCAGCGCGGTAAAGTCATTCACCACCAGCAGCGTGTGCAGGCCGAGCGCGCGCCGCACTTCGTCGGTGGAGAATTCCCAGTCGCGGTTGGTCATGCGGATGTAGTCGCCGCTGACCGGGTTGGCCACGGCCAGCGCCGCGTGGTTCAGGTTGACGCCGGCGTGGTCCGACAGATACGAGCGCAGCATCGCCACGATGTCCGGATAGTCGTCGCACTTGAGCACGCGCACGGCGCGGAACTCGCCGGGCGCGGTCTGCAAGGCGAAGCGGGCATGGGTGGCACCGATGTCGGCCAGCAGGCGCGGGCCGTCGGCGAAGGCGGTACGATTAAGTTTTTGATCCACTTCAGCTTGTTTCATTGTCGGTTCAGTCCAAACAGTTGGCGGAAGCATACCTGAAATGTTGACTTACCACTACGTCATTCCGGCGTAGGCCTGAATGACGGCGAGTTAGGCCGCGTAAGCGAACCAGGCGCCATAAGGCGGCAGCTGGACCTTGCCGTCGGCCGCCGTGCCCGGCAGGCCGTAGCCTTGCAACTGCTCGGCGCCGGCACTGGCCGGCAGGTCCACCGTTTGCGCTTCGCCGCTCAGGTTGAACACGGCGAGGATGCTGCGCTCGCCGGCCAGGTCGCGGCGCAATGCCAGTACCTGGTCCTGCGTGTCGAAGAACGCGATCTCGCCGCGCAGCAGTTGCGGATGCCGGCGGCGCCAGGCAGTAAAGGCGCGGGTAAACGCCAGCGACGATGCCGCGTCCGCCTCCTGCACCGAGGCCGCCTTGGCCAGATGGTCCGGCGACACCGGCAGCCATGGCTTGCCGGTGGTGAAGCCGCCGTTGGCGCCATCGGTCCAGGCGATCGGCGTGCGGCAACCATCGCGGCCCTTGAACTCCGGCCAGAAGGTGATGCCATACGGATCTTGCAGCAGCTCGAACGGCACGTCCGCTTCGGCAAACGCCAGCTCGTCGCCCTGGTACAGGCACGGCGTGCCTTTCAGCGACAGCTGCATCGCCAGCGCCAGCTTGGCAAACGCCTGCGGCGCCGACGGGCCGCCCCAGCGCGACGCCACGCGCGGCACGTCGTGATTGCCGACCGACCACGAGGCCCAGCCGCCCTTCACGCGTTTTTCAAACTGTTCCACCTGCTCGCGGATGTAGTGCGACGACAGCAGATTCACCAGCAGGTTGAAGCTGTAGGCCATGTGCAGCTTGTCGCCGCCCTCGGTGTATTCGGCCATGGTGGCCAGCGAATCGTCGGAACCGACTTCGCCGATCGACACCGCCTTGTACTCATCCAGCAGCGCGCGCAGCTTTTGCAGGAAGGGCACGTTCTCCGGACGCGTCTTGTCGAAGTCGTGCGCCTGCATGCCGTACGGATTGACGTCGGTGACGGTGATCGAGTCGCGGTTGGTGGCCGGCGGATTGTCGCGCAGTTGCTGGTCGTGGAAGTGGTAGTTGCAGGCATCCAGGCGAATGCCGTCGACGCCGCGCTCCAGCCAGAAACGCAGCGCGTCCAGGTGCGCCTTCTGCACGTCAGGATTGTGGAAATTCAGCTGCGGCTGGCTGACCAGGAAATTGTGCATGTAGTACTGGCGGCGGCGCGTGTCCCACTGCCAGGCTGAACCGCCGAACACGGACAGCCAGTTGTTGGGTGGGTTGCCGTCCGGCTTGGGATCGGACCAGACGTACCAGTCGGCCTTCGGATTGTCGCGGCTGGAGCGGCTCTCCTTGAACCACGCATGATCTTCCGCAGTATGCGCCATCACCTGGTCGATCATGATCTTCAGGCCCAGGCTGTGCGCCTTGGCAATCAGCGCATCGAAGTCGGCCAGCGTGCCGAACAGCGGATCGACGTCGCAGTAATCGGCGATGTCATAGCCGAAGTCTTTCATCGGCGATTTGAAGAAGGGCGAAATCCACAGGATGTCCACGCCCAGCGATGCGATATAGTCCAGCTTTGCCGTAATCCCCGGCAGATCGCCCACGCCGTCGCCGTTGCTGTCCATGTAACTGCGCGGGTAAACCTGGTAGATGATCGCGTCGCGATACCAGTCTGGGGAATGCGGGGACACTTGAGTAAGTTGCTTAGTCATAAGAAAATCCGGGGTTGGCTGGGCGGTCACACAATTTTGTAGAGAATATACAGCACGAAAACAGATTTTTCAATCCGCGCGCAGTCACGCTAAAATAACAAACAAACCTTTAAAAACAAATACTTAAGTATTCCAAACGGGATTCTTTAGATAAAAAATAGTAGTCAAACTACACAACATCAGGAGTGAAATACAGTGAGCAACAACGGCAACGGGCCGATGCCCCGGCAAATTCCCTACATCATCGCCAACGAAGGCTGCGAACGGTTCAGCTTTTACGGCATGCGCAACATCCTCACGCCCTTCCTGCTCAGTACCCTGCTGCTGTTCATTCCGATCGGCGACCGCACTACCGAAGCCAAGCATGTGTTCCACACCTTTGTCATCGGCGTCTACTTCTTCCCGCTGCTGGGCGGCTGGATCGCCGACCGCTTCTGGGGCAAGTACAAGACGGTGTTCTGGTTCAGCCTGATCTACGTGGCCGGTCACGCCTGCCTGGCGATTTTTGAACACAACCTGCAAGGCTTCTACCTTGGCCTGGCGCTGATCGCGTTCGGTTCGGGCGGCATCAAGCCGCTGGTGGTGTCGTTTGTCGGCGACCAGTTCGACCAGACCAACAAGAACCGCGCCAAGCTGGTGTTCGACGCCTTCTACTGGATCATCAACTTCGGCTCCTTCTTTGCCTCGCTGCTGATGCCGCTGTTCCTGCGCGACTACGGCCCGGCCGTGGCGTTCGGCATTCCCGGCATCCTGATGGCGATTGCCACACTGGTGTTCTGGCTGGGCCGCGGCAAGTATGTGCACGTGCCGCCGGCTGCGCCGAATCCCGATTCGTTCAGCAGCGTGGCGCGCACTGCCCTGCTGGCGCGCGCCAGCAGCCCGTCGTGGCATGGCCTGTCGCGGCCTGGCCTGGTGGTGGCCGGTTTCGGCGCGCTGGCGGCGGTCGTCTCGCTGTGCATGACGCCGGCCTGGGGCTTCGTCATCGCCGCCTGCACGGCGCTGGTGCTGGTGCTGGCGTTTGGCGGCATCGGCGTGTCCATGCAGCTGGAACGCGCGCGCGGCAAGCACACCGATGAAGCGGTCGAAGGCGTGCGCTCGGTGCTGCGCATCCTGATCGTGTTTGCGCTGACCACGCCATTCTGGTCGCTGTTCGACCAGAAGGCGTCGACCTGGATCGTCCAGGCCAACACCATGGACAGCCCGCTGCTGTCGATCTTCGGCTGGAACTTCACGCTGCTGCCGGCGCAGATGCAGGCGGTCAATCCGATCCTGGTGATGCTGCTGATCCCGTTCAACAACGTCGCGCTGTTTCCGATCATGCGCGCGCTCGGCATCACGCCGACGCCGCTGCGCCGCATGGGGCTGGGCATCGCACTGTCGGCATCGGCGTGGGTGGTGATCGGCATGATCCAGTTGTGGATCGATGGCGGCGACAAGGTCTCCATCCTGTGGCAGCTGCTGCCGTATGCGCTGCTGACTTTGGGTGAAGTGCTGGTCTCCGCCACCGGACTGGAATTCGCCTACAGCCAGGCGCCGGCGTCGATGAAGGGCATCATCCTCAGCTTCTGGTACCTGGCCGTCACGGTCGGCAACCTGTGGGTACTGATCGTCAATGCCGGCGTGAAGAACGACGTGGTGGGCGGCTGGATCGCCGGCAGCGGCCTGAGTCCGATCGCCTTCCAGATGTTCCTGTTTGCCGCCTTCGCAGCGCTCGTCGCCGCCCTGTTCGCCCTGTACGCGATGCGCTACAAGATGGTCGACAACTATCGCACCGCCTAGCGCAGTATGGCCAGCTCGGCCAGCCGCTGCCGGCTGCGTTGCAGGTAGCTTTGCAGGCTGGCGTCGAGTTGCTGTGCTTGGTCCAGCAACTCGGGACTGACTGCGGCCGGCGCCACGTCGGCCTTGCGGCTGATCAGCTCCTTCCGGTACACGCTGGAAAATTGCTTGTATTGCAGCTTGAACGGCCAGTGCGACGAGAGGAAGCTGAACACCTCGGCGCACTCGCTTTGCATGGACTGGTAGCTGACCACCAGATAGCGATCCTCCGGCAATGCGCGCAGGGTTTTCAGGATCATCTGGTTGTATGCCAACCAGGCTTTCAGATAGCGGTCGCGATGCTTGCGGCGATGCTGCTCCAGCCGCATCGCCCGGTAAAAATATTTCCATGCCGTACGGTGCGGCCAGCTTTTCCCCCGGTACTTGTTATCGAGCAGGCTGAAATCGCGCTTGAGCAGCGAGTGCACCACTTCCTGGTAATCGCGCAGCAGCACCAGGTATTTCGCTTCCGGCAGCAAGGCTGAATAGGTGTCCAGAAACAGGCAGGTGCGCGGCTCCTTCCAGCCCCATTGCTGGAAGCTGGCATTCCTGGCCGTGATCAGTGCATGCATTTGCGCCTGCTCCTGGCGGGTCGGCGTCATCGTTTCCGGCGGACCAAGGCCATCGGGATGCGCGCCTTTGTCGACCAGGATTTGCTGGTGCAACTGGAAGAAACCCTCATCCTCGAAATGGCCTTCGACATTGCCGGTGCCCGCACCGACCAGATTCTCGCCGACCTGCAAGCCGCAATCATGCAGCCAATGCGTGATCAGCGATGTGCCGGAGCGGTGCATCCCGGCGATCACCAGCACATCATTAGCCATGCCGCACCTTTCTGCGTTCGGCAAAGGCGGTCTGGTTCAGCACATACTCGCAGATGCGCGCGGTGCAGTCGGCGATACTGCTGTCGCGCGTGTTGAGATACAAATCGGGTTCGCAAGGCGGCTCGAACGGATCGTTGACGCCGGTCAGGCACTTCAACTTGTCGGGCGCATCATCGGGCAGGCTCGCGCGCCGGTACAGGCCCTTGGTATCGCGCCGCTGCAGTTCATCGAGCGCACAATCAATGAACACCACTTTCACGTCCGCATAGAGCGCAACCAGCTCCTGGCGCACGTCGTCATAAGGACTGATGGCGCTGATAATCGTCACAATGCCGTGCGCGGCGAATTTGTCGGCCAGGTAGCCAAGCCGCCGCAGGTTCTCGCTGCGGTCCCGGCGCGAAAAACCCAGGTCGGTGAACAGGCGGGCGCGGTACGGATCGCCGTCGATGACTTCAACCGGAACGAATTGGCTTGCGAGACGGTTTTTGACGCTGTTGGCAAGCGTCGACTTGCCGGCGCCGGACAGGCCGCAAAAAAGCAGGATCATGATAGCCCTTGTGAATTAGATAACGGACGCTGCCGCAGGGTTGAGGCAACAGGTGGTTACGGCTATGACCCAAGACTAGCAGCGTAAGGGCTTCCCTTATTCGACAATTACCGATTGATACAGCATGTACAGTGCGGAACAACGTGTATATAAATCAGCAATAAACTCACTACACTATGCTACTTTTTGTTAATTTTTGATAAGAAACTACAGTTCTGGAGTACCATAGCCGCCAAATTTAAGGCTAGCGCGGGGCGTTTTGTAACTGCGCTACTAAATCAACGGTTTGGAGATGGCATATGGCAGGTAAGGGTTGGGTGGCGGGTTCGTTGGGGAGCGCGCTGGCGCTGACTTGTCTGGCTGCCTCGGCGGCGCCGACGCTGGCGGATTGCGATGGACCGTTCGCCGCGCCGCTGCATGCCGCTCCCGCCGTCGATGCCCGCGCTTACTGGCTGAATCGTCAGTTGATCAAATGGCCGGGCGTCGATGCGGCGCGTGGCGTCTTCAAGCTGTATTACTCCGCCAACGCCTTGCTGCGCGCAGCGCCCGGCGCCCGCGTCAGCGGCGAAGATGGCGTGCTAAAGCTGGCGCGCTTTGAGGGCGAAGTGCCGGCCGCCGTCGCGCAGCGCTTCAAGTTCACCGCCGACGGCGTCGTCTTCAACGTCGCCGGTGCGGCCAAGCTGATGACGCAGCAAGTGCTGCTGGTGCAGGAAGCCGACGACGGCGCCGTCATCGCCGCCACCTCGCTGCAAATCGCCGGCGCGCTGGATGACCTGTACGCCAGCGCCGCCAGGGCCGACGATCTTGGCGCCAACGTCACTGCCAACGCACTCCGCGCCGCCTTCAAACTGTGGGCGCCGACCGCGCAAAACGTGGCCGTCTGCTCCTACGCCAGCGGCGCCGGCAAAGCCACCGCCATCACACCGATGCAGCGCGACGACGCCACCGGCATCTGGTCCGCCAACGCCCAAGGCCCTTACTACCAGTACGTGGTGGACGTGATGACGCCAAGCGCCGGCATCGTCCGCAACCTGGTGACCGATCCCTACTCCGTCAGCCTGACCACCGATTCGAAGCGCAGCTACGTCGCCAATCTCAACGCCGCCAGACTCAAACCGGCCGGCTGGGACGGCACGCCGTCGCCGAACAAGGTCGCCGCGCAGACCGACATGACGGTCTACGAACTGCACGTGCGCGACTTCTCGATCAACGACAACACCGTCAGCGCGGCCAACCGCGGCAAGTACCTGGCCTTCACCGAGGCCAAGTCCAACGGCATGAAACACCTGGCCGCGCTGAGCAAAGCCGGCATAACCGACATCCACCTGCTGCCCGTCTACGACATCGGCAGCGTGCCGGAAAAAGCCTGCGTGACGCCGGCCATTCCGGTCGCCGACGCCGACAGCGAAGCGCAGCAGGCCGCAGTGGCCGAAGCCAGCGCGCAGGACTGCTTCAACTGGGGCTATGATCCCTTCCACTACAACGCGCCGGAAGGCAGCTACAGCACCGATCCCGCCGATGGCGCCAAACGCATCGTCGAATTCCGCCAGATGGTGCAGGCGCTGCACAAGACCGGCCTGCGGGTCGGCATGGACGTGGTCTACAACCACACTTTCATCGCCGGCCAGAATGAGAAGTCGGTACTGGACCGCGTGGTGCCCGGCTACTACCACCGCCTCAACGCCAGGGGCGACATCGAACGCTCGACCTGCTGCGACAACACCGCCACCGAAAACCTCATGATGGGCAAGCTGATGGTGGACTCGGTGGCCTTCTGGGCCAAAAACTACAAGATCGATTCTTTCCGCTTCGACCTGATGGGCCACCAGCCGCGCGCCGTGATGGAGCAAGTGCAGGCCCGCGCCGACAAGGCCGCCGGCCGTCACATCAACCTGATCGGCGAAGGCTGGAACTTCGGCGAAGTGGCCGACGGCGCGCGCTTCGTGCAGGCTTCGCAGCTGTCGCTGAACGGCAGCGGCATCGGCACCTTCAGCGACCGTGGCCGCGACGCCGTGCGTGGCGGCGGCGCCGGCGACAGCGGCCAGCAGCTGTTCACGCAGCAGGGCTACATCAATGGCCTGGTCTACGACGCCAACGCGCAAGCCGGCCAGCGTCCCGCCGCCGACCTGCTACACGCCTCCGACATGGTCAAGGTCGGCCTGGCCGGCACGCTGCGCAGCTACCAGCTGACCACCGCCGACGGCAATACCGTGGCCTTGCAGGACATCGTCTACGGCGGCAACCAGCCGGCCGGCTACGCCAGCGAACCCGGCGAAGTGGTCAACTACGTCGAGAACCACGACAACCAGACGCTGTACGACATCAACGCCTTCAAGCTGCCGCAATCGACCACCGCGCACGAACGCGCGCAGGTGCAGATGCTGGGCGCCGCCATCAACGCCTTCAGCCAGGGCGTGGCTTACTTCCACGCCGGCTTCGACATCCTGCGTTCCAAATCGCTGGACCGCAACAGCTTTGAATCGGGCGACTGGTTCAATCGCCTGGACTGGAGCTACCTGGACAACTACTTCGGCACCGGCCTGCCGCCGGCGGCCGACAATGGCAAGGACTACGCGCTGCTCAAGCCCCTGCTGCGCAACGAGAACATCAAACCGGCGCCGGCGGACATCGCCTACGCGCGCGACGCCTTCCGCGACCTGCTGGCGATCCGTTCCAGCAGCACGCTGTTCCGCCTGCGCAGCGCCGCCGACATCAAGCAGCGCCTGCGCTTCTTCAACACCGGCCCGTCGCAGGTGCCGACCGTGGTGGCCGCCCGCATCGACGGCAAGGGCTACGCCGGCGCGCGCTTCAAGACGGTGGTGTACCTGATCAACGTCGACAAGACCGAGCAGCGCGTCACCGCCACCGAAGAACGCAACCGCCGCTATCAGCTGCATCCGGTCCACACCGGCGCGGCTGCGGCGGACAAACGCGTGGCTGCGGAAGCCAGGTACGATAAACTCAGCGGCACCTTTACCATCCCCGCGCGCAGCGCAGTGGTTTTCGTGGAAAATTGATATGAACTTATTCGCTCTGCCGGTCCTGCTGCTCGCCCTCACTGCCGGCGCCAGTGCCGCTGCCAATGCGGCGCCGGTCGCCGATCCGGTGGAGTGGATCAATCCCCTGATGGGCACCGCCAGCAAGCCGGAACTCTCCAACGGCAATACCTATCCCGCCATCGCGCTGCCGTGGGGGATGAATTTCTGGACGCCGCAAACCGGCAAGATGGGCAACGGCTGGGCCTACACCTACGATGCCGACAAGATCCGCGGCTTCAAGCAGACGCACCAGCCGTCGCCGTGGATGAACGACTACGGCCAGTTCGCCGTCATGCCGGTGACGGGCAAGCTACGCTTCACCCAGGACGACCGCGCCAGCTGGTTCTCGCACAAGGCGGAAGTGGCCAAGCCGTACTACTACAGCGTCTATCTGGCCGATTCTGACGTCACCACCGAAATCACGCCGACCGAACGCGCCGCGCAGTTCCGCTTTACCTATCCGAAGACCGACGAAGCCTATGTCGTGGTGGACGCCTACGACAAGGGCTCGTACATCAAGGTGCTGCCGGAGCAGCGCAAGATCGTCGGCTACAGCACCCGCTATGCGCGCGGTCCGCTGCCGAAGAACTTCAAGAACTGGTTCGTCATCTACTTCGACAAGCCGTTCACCTCCACCCGCATCTGGAGCGGCGACAAGCTGGTGGAAGGCGTGACGGAACTGGCCAGCAACCATAGCGGCGCGGTGGTCGGCTTCAAGACTGAGAAGGGCGAGAAGGTCGGCATGCGCGTGGCCTCCTCCTTCATCAGCGAGGAACAGGCGGAGCTGAACCTCAAGCGCGAACTGGCCGACGACAGCTTCGACGCCACCGCGCAAAAGGGCAAGGCGGTCTGGAACAAGACGCTCAGCCGCGTCAGCGTGGAAGGCGGCAGCGTCGATCAGACGCGCACCTTCTATTCCAGCTTGTACCGCATGCTGTTCTTCCCGAATAAGCTGTACGAGATCGACGCCAACAACCAGATCGTGCACTGGAGTCCCTACAACGGCCAGATCCTGCCCGGCTATATGTTCGCCGGCACCGGCTTCTGGGACACCTTCCGCGCGCTGTATCCCTTCCTGAACCTGATGTACCCGTCGATCAACCGCGAGATGCAGGCGGGCCTGGTCAACGACTACAAGGAAGGCGGCTGGCTGCCCGAGTGGTCCAGTCCCGGCCTGGCCAACGTCATGATCGGCAATAACTCGGCCTCGGTGGTGGCGGAAGCCTACGTCAAGGGCCTGCGCGGCTACGATGTCGAGACGCTGTGGCAGGCGCTCAAGCACGGCGCCGACAATGAAGGGCCTATGGACGCCGTCGGCCGCAAGGGCGTCAAGTACTACAACGACCTGGGCTACGTGCCCTACGACGTCAAGATCAACGAGAACGCCGCCCGCACGCTGGAATATGCCTACGACGATTTCGCCATCTGGCAGCTGGGCAAAGCGCTCGGCAAGCCGGAGTCGGAAATCGCCATCTACAAGCAGCGCGCCATGAACTACCAAAAACTGTTCGATCCGGAGACGGGCCTGATGCGCGGCCGGAACCAGGACGGCAGTTTCCAGTCGCCGTTCAATCCCTTCAAGTGGGGCGACGCCTTCACCGAGGGCAATAGCTGGCACTACACCTGGTCGGTGTTCCAGGACGTGCATGGCCTGATGCAGCTGATGGGCGGGCGCGAAAAATTCGTCGCCAAGCTGGATCAGGTGTTCACGCTGCCGCCGACGTTTGACGAGAGCTATTACGGTGAAGTGATCCACGAGATCCGCGAAATGCAGATCGCGAACATGGGCCAGTACGCGCATGGCAACCAGCCGATCCAGCACATGATCTACCTGTACGGCTACGCCGGCGCGCCGTGGAAAACCCAGTACTGGGCGCGCGAGACCATGAACCGCCTGTACCAGGCCACGCCGGACGGCTACTGCGGCGACGAGGACAACGGCCAGACCTCGGCCTGGTATGTGTTCTCCGCGCTGGGCTTCTACCCGGTCACGCCGGCGGTGCCGCAGTACGTGCTGGGCGCGCCGCTGTTCAAGAAAGCCACGCTGCATCTGGAGAATGGCAAAACCGTCATCATTAGCGCGCCGGCCAACAGCGACCGGCAGCGCTACGTGCAGACGCTGAAGGTCAACGGCAAGCCGTACGCCCACAACTGGATCGACCATGCGGCGCTGACGCGCGGCGCCACGCTGGACTTCGAGATGTCGGCAGCGCCCAATACCCGGCGCGGCGCCAGCGCCGCCGATGCGCCGTATTCGCTATCGGTTCCATAGAAAACGCTACCGGCGGCGCAGGCTGAATCGTGATACCATATGGTTTCCATGCGGAAATATAGTTATATTTCCGCCATCCCGAGCCCTGCCCCGCTCCCGCTTTCTTCGCCTGTGCCCCGCCCCGCATTGCTACCGACCGGCTTTACGGATTTGCCCATGATGATCTCCCGCGAACTCACCGAGGCGCGCCGCCTCGACGCGCTGCACAAACTTAATCTGCTGGACACGCCGCCCGGCGAGGCCTTTGACCGCATCACGCGCATGGCCGCCAGCGTCTTCAAGCTGCCGATCGCCGCCATCTCGCTGACCGACGCCGACCGCCAGTGGTTCAAGTCACGCGTCGGGGTCGAGCACACCAGCATTCCGCGCCTGCGCGCGCCGTGCGGCCAGGTGGCCGACAGCAGTGACGTGCTGGTGATTCCCGACCTGCTGACCGACGACTTTTATCGCGACAGCCCGCTGGCCGCCAGCGGCATCCGCTACTACGCCGGCGCGCCGCTGACCACCAACGATGGCCACTGCCTGGGCGCCATGTGCGTGCTGGGTACCGAACCGCGTGACACCACGCCCGAAGAGCTGACCGCGCTGTGCGACCTGGCCGGCATGGTGATGGCGCAGATCGAGCTGCAGCACGCGCTGGGCCGCATCGACGCCGTCAGCGGCCTGCCCAACCGTCACCAGTTCATCGAGGACTTCGCCGACCTGGAACTCGACAGCGCCGATGGCGAGCAGCGCGTGGCGGTGCTGGTCAACCTGGCCACGCCGGAACAGGTGGTACACGCCACCCGCGCCATGAAATCCTCCTATCTGGACGAACTGGTGACCGAGGCGGCGCGCTGGCTGCGCGCCGAAATCGGCGCCAGCCGCCGGATTTACCATGTGGCGACCGCGCAGTTCATGCTGCTGTCGCCGCCCGGCGCCACGCTGGAGTCGATCGTGCCGGTGGTGGAGGCCAGGATGCAGGATGCGCTGTTCATCGCCAAGGCGCGCCATATGGCCACGCCGTCGGCCGGCGTGGTGCCGTTCGAGATCGGCCGCGCCGACAGCATGATGGTGCTGCGCAAGGCGCAAAGCGCCGCCCACGACGCCATCGACAGCCCGACCCACGTCGCCGTCTACTCGCAGGTGGAGGACGCGCTGTACCAGCGCCGCTTCCGCCTGCTCAACGATTTCGTCGCAGCGCTGGACAGCGACGACCAGCTGCGCCTGGTGTACCAGCCGCGCATCGACGTCGCCAGCGGCCGCTGCGTCGGCGCCGAAGCGTTGCTGCGCTGGCACCACCCGGAGCTGGGCGCCATCGGGCCGGCGGAATTCATTCCCATCATCGAACGCTCGGAGCTGGCGCAGGCGACCACCGCATGGGTGCTGGACGCGGCGCTGCGCCAGCAGCAGGCCTGGCGCGCGCGCGGGCTCGCGGTGCAGGTGTCGGTCAATGTGTCGGCGGCCAACCTGCTCGAACCGGCGTTCGCCGCCAGCGTGGCGGCCGGCCTGGCGCGCTGCCAGTTGCCGGCCGCCTGTCTGGAACTGGAAATCACCGAGAGCGCCATCATGGAGCAGCCGCTGAAGGCGCACGCCACGCTGACCCAGATCGCCGCGCTGGGCGTCGGTCTGGCGATTGACGATTTCGGCACCGGCTACAGCAGCCTGTCGTACTTGCAGACCATGCCGGCCGATGTGGTGAAAATCGACCAGTCCTTCATCCGCGACCTGGCCGACGACAAGCGCCAGCAGGCGCTGGTGACGGCGATGATCACGCTGTCGCAGGACCTGGGCCACCGCGTGGTGGCCGAAGGGGTGGAGAGCGCGGCGGTGCTGGATTTCCTGCGCCGCGCCGGCTGCGAGGAGGCCCAGGGCTATCTGTTCGCCAAGCCGCTGGAGGCGGAGTCCTTCGCCGGCTACGCCTACTCCTGACCGACCAGCACCAGCGCATTGCGGGTGCCGAAATTGACGCTGCCGCCGGCCACCACGGCGCTCTTGCCGGAGTAGTAGTCCTTGACCCGCTGGCCGTTGGCGAATACGCCATGCAGGTTGATGCTGGTCGATTTGTTGGTCGGCAGGTCCAGCGCCACCACCACCTTGTCACGCACGCCATCCTTGTCGTAGGTGCGTTTGAAAACGTAAGGCTTGGCTTGCAGCTGCTGGTGCACGCCGGCGCCGACCGCCACGTGGGCCTTGCGGAACAGGCCCAGTTTGGCCCAGTGGGCGCGCACCTCGGCCACCTTGTAGCCATCGCGCTCAGTGTTCTGCGCCAGCTCGTTCCAGTTCATGAAGGAGCGCAGCTTGGCGTCGCCGGTGGCTTCCGCCACATCCAGTTTGCGCGCGGTTTCGTCGCCGTAGTAGATCTGCGCCGCGCCGGGCGCCAGCAGCAGCTTGGTGGCGCTCTCGAACGGCTTTTTGCGCGCCGGGTCGAACGGCGCACCGTCGTCGTGCGAGTCGAGATAGTTCAGCACCGAGTAGCCGTTCAGGCGGCCGCCGTGCAGCGCGGTGGAATAGCTGCTGAACAGCGTTTGGTAATCCTGCTCCGCATCCTTCACCAGCCCGAAGTTGATCATGCTGTTGAAGTTGGCCTGGTAGTAGTTGACGCTCTGGCCGGCGCCCAGGTCGTGATACAGGCCGTCGCTGATCTTGTAGTTGTAGACTTCCGCCGTCGTATAGAACTTGTCGTCGCCCAGCTTCTTCTCCGGGTTGGCCTTCTTCCAGTCCTCGAACGCCAGCGCGGCTTCCTTCTGCAGCTCCTTCCACACCTTGGCCTCGACATGCTTGACGGTGTCGGCGCGGAAGCCGTCCACGCCGTACTTGCGGATCCAGTCGGTGTGCCATTTGATCAGGTAGTAGCGCGGCGCGCGCGGGTAGCCGGTGCGGGCGAAGAATTCGTTCAGGCTCTTGATCTCTTCCTCGAAGCGGCCCTCGCGCTGCCACTTGGCGGCCAGCCGTTCCGGCAGCTCGACCGGCGTGTCGCTCTCGGTCAGGAAGTCCGGCAGGTTTTTCACCAGCGTGCATTCGATGGTGGTCTTGGCGTTCTTGTAGGTGCACTGCGGCGCGGTGCGCACCCAGTCGCTCGGCCACACCGGATCCTCTTCCGTCACTGGGCCGGTGTGGTTCATCACCACGTCCAGCAGCACGCGGATGCCGTGCGCGTGCGCCGCGTCGACCAGGTTGCGGAAGTCGTTTTCGGTGCCGAGGTTGGCGTCGATTGCCGTGAAGTCGGAGGCCCAGTAGCCATGGAAGGCATAGGACTTGCCGGTGCCTTCGTCGGTGCCGGCGTGGATCTGTTCCACCGGCGGCGTGATCCAGATGGCGTTGACGCCCAGGCTGTCGAAGTAGCCGTCGTTGATCTTGTTGATCACGCCAGCCAGGTCGCCGCCCATGTAGCCGCGCAGCGGCGCCGCATCCTTCTGGCGGTCGTAGGCCAGGTCGTTGCCGGTGAAGGCGTTGTTGAAACGGTCGGTCAGCAGGAAATAGACGGTCGCATTCTCCCACAGGAATGGCTTTGGCTTGGCGGCTGCCGGGGCCGGCGCGGCGGTGGCCACGGCGCTGAGGCCCAGTGCCAGGGAGAGTGCGATGGTTGTCAATTTCATGCTGTCGTCCTTTATGGTTTATGTGGTGACGGTGGGATGGGCGCGGCCGGTCCAGTCGGCGATGCCCGCGACCTGCTCGGCGATCAGGATCAGCGGATACAGCGCCTGCTGCGTCGGCAGGTGGTGGAATTCGGGATCGGCTTCGTAGCGTTCCAGGTAGACCCGCAGCGTGGCCCCTTCGGTGCCGGTGCCGGACAGCCGGAACACGATGCGCGAACCGTTGGTCATGACGATGCGCACGCCCTGCTGCTGCGATACCGAGCCGTCAACCGGATCGGTGTATTCGAAATCGTCGGCAAAGTCGACCACGTAATGGCCCAGGTCCTGGCCCTTCATCGTGGCCAGCTTGATGCGCAGGGACGCCATCAGCTCATTGGCGGCGTGGGTATCGACGCCTTCGTAGTCGTGGCGCGAATAGTAGTTGCGGCCAAAACGCTGCCAGTGTTCGCTGACTAACGCTTCGACCGATTTGCCGGTCGCCGCCAGCAGGTTAAGCCAGAACAGCACCGCCCACACGCCGTCTTTTTCGCGGATGTGGTCCGAGCCGGTGCCGTAGCTTTCTTCGCCGCACAGCGTGGCCTTGCCGGCGTCCAGCAGGTTGCCGAAGAACTTCCAGCCGGTCGGCGTTTCGTACGCCGGAATGCCCAGCGCCTGCGCCACCCGGTCGGCCGCCTGCGAGGTGGGCATCGAACGGGCGATGCCTTTCAGGCCGGCGCGGTAGCCCGGCGCCAGCGTCGCATGCGCGGCCAGCACCGCCAGGCTGTCGGACGGCGTGACGTCGAATTTGCGGCCGAGGATCATATTGCGGTCGCCGTCGCCGTCGGAGGCGGCGCCGAAGTCCGGCGCGTCGTCGGCCGCCATGATGGCGATCAGCTGCGCGGCGTTGACCGGGTTCGGGTCCGGATGGTGGCCGCCGAAATCTTCCAGCGGCACGGCGTTGATCACGCTGCCGGCCGGGGCGCCCAGCTGGCCTTCGAGGATCGCCTTGGCGTACGGGCCGGAGACCGCGTGCATGCCGTCGAAGCACAGGCGGAAGCCGCCGGCAATCAGCTTGCGGATGGCGTCGAAGTCGAACAGTTGCTGCATCAGCTCCGCGTAGTCGGCGACGGAGTCGATCACCTCGACCTCCATCGCTTCAATGCGGGTGGCGCCGGTTTTCTGCAAGTCGATGTCGGCGGCGTCGCTGATGCGGTATTCGGTAATGGCTTCGGTGCGCTGGTAGACCGCCTCGGTCACGCTTTCCGGCGCCGGGCCGCCGTTGCTGATGTTGTACTTGATGCCGAAATCGCCATCCGGGCCGCCCGGATTATGGCTGGCCGACAGCACGATGCCGCCCAGCGCGCCGTGCTTGCGGATTACGCAGCTGACGGCCGGTGTCGACAAAATGCCGCCCTGTCCCACCAGCACCCTGGCAAAGCCATGCGCCGCCGCCATGCGCAGGATGGTCTGCACCGCCGCGCGGTTGTGGAAGCGGCCATCGCCGCCCAGCACCAGCGTCTTGCCGGCGCAGTCGCCCAGCGTGTCGAACACGCTTTGCACGAAGTTTTCGAGGTAGTGGGGCTGCTGGAACACGCTGACTTTCTTGCGCAGGCCCGAGGTGCCCGGCCGCTGGCCGGGGAAGGAGGTGGTGCTGACCGTATTGATGCTCATGATTGCTCCGCGTAGGTAATTGACAAATTCAACCCAACGGTTTTACCTGTTCCGGCAAAATCGCGTCGCACAACTAACTTGTCTCGCGGACAATATTACATCACTGCTCGGCGTCGTCCCGCACCAGCAGCGTCAGCACGCCCGCCACCACCATGCACACGCCGCCCAGCATCAGCGTCTTGACGGTGTGGCCGGCGAACCAGTGCTTGGTCACAAAGCCCAGCAGCAGGCCGCTGACGATCTGCGGGATGACGATGAAGAAGTTGAACACGCCCATGTAGTAGCCCATGCGGCTGGCCGGCAGCGCGCCGGCCAGGATCGCGTACGGCATGGTCAGGATCGAGGCCCAGGCGATGCCGATGCCGATCATCGGGTAGTACAGGCTGTCCAGGTCGCGGATGGCGTAGATGCTGAACAGGCTGACACCGCCGATGACCAGGCACACCAGGTGCACGAACTTGCGGCTGGTGCGGCGCGCGAACAGCGGCAGGATGAAGGCCGCCAGCGCCGACACGCCGCTGTAGACGGCGAACATCACGCCCACGTGGTTGCCGGCGTTCTGGAACGCCGCCGATTGCGCGTCGGTGGTGCCGAACACGTTTTCGGCCACCGCGTTGGTGGTGTAGATCCACATCGCGAACAGCCCGATCCAGGTGAAGAACTGGACGGCCGCCAGCTGCACCATGGTCTTTGGCATGTGGGCGAAGCCGCTGAAGATTTCCTTCAGCGCGTGACCCAGGCCGTCGCTGCGCTGCTGTTCGGCGCGGAACGCGGCCAGGTCGGCCGGCGGGGTTTCCTTGGCGGTCAGCACGGTCCACAGCACGGCGCAGAAGTACACCGCGCCGCCGGCGTAGAACGAGTAGCGCACGGTGTCGGGAATCGCGCCGCCGCCGGCGTCGTTGCTGACGCCGAGGTGGGTGAAGATGGTCGGCAGCAGCGAGGCGATCACCGCGCCCCAGCCGATGAAGAAGGTCTGCATCGCGAAGCCGGCGGTCTGCTGGCGTGGTCCCAGCTTGTCGCCGACGAAGGCGCGGAACGGTTCCATCGAGACGTTGATGGCGCCGTCCAGCAGCCACAAAACGATCACCGCCATCCACAGCGAGGCGGAATTGGGCATCAGCAGCAGCGCGATCGACGCCAGCAAGGCGCCGATGAAGAAGAACGGCCGGCGGCGGCCCCACACCGGATGCCAGGTGTTGTCGCTCAGGTAGCCGATGATGGGCTGCACCAGCAGGCCGGTCACCGGCGCCGCCAGCCAGAACAGGGATAAATCGTCGGGATTGGCGCCCAGCGTGGAGAAAATCCGGCTGACATTGGCGTTTTGCAGCGCAAAGCCGAATTGGATGCCGAAGAAGCCGAGGCTCATGTTCCACAGCTGCCAGAATGACAGGAGGGGCTTGTGGCTGGAAGATTGCATGCTGCGCGTCCCGAATTTTAAAATTTGTAGCAAAATAACACGCGACCCCAGGCGTGTCAATCATAAGAAATTCCCAATGAAATGAAGGGAATATGCTTGTTTAGTAGGGTGGATATGGTGTCAAATGTAGCCAAACAACAAGCGCTGAGACTCACGTACATGAAAACCATCCCGTTCACCGCCCTGGCCGCCGCCACCCTGCTGGCCAGCCTGCCCGCCTACGCGCAAAACGCCGACCGCAAGTTCGACGGCGTCACCCAGCGCGATGGCCATCTGGAAGTCCGCACCAGCGACGGCAGCTACCTGATCACGCCCTACTCGGCCGGCATTATCGAAACCACTTTCGTGCCCAAGGGCGAAAGCGCCGATCCGGCCTCGCACGCGGTGGTGCTGGCGCCGGCCGCCGTCAAGACCACGCTGAAACAGAAGGCCGGCGCCATCGAATACGCCACGCCCGGCCTGAGCGTCACCATCACCAGGTCGCCATTCAGGATCGCCTACGCTTACAAGGGCAAGCCGCTGGTGGCCGAAAAGCGCGGCTACATCCACGTCACCGACGATGTGGCCAAGGGCAGCAAGGATATCAACAAGGGCGAGCCGCGCACGCTGGAAGCCATCGAGTTCGCGCTCGATAAGAACGAAGCGCTGTACGGCGCCGGCTCGCGCGCGGTCGGCATGGACCGTCGCGGCTACCGCTTCACACTCTATAACAAGGCGCACTACGGCTACGGCGACCATTCGGAGCTGATGGGCTACACCATGCCGGTCGCGCTGTCGTCCAAGATGTACGCGATCCACTTCGACAATCCGCAAACCGGCTACCTCGATTTCGACAGCCGCAAGGACAACACGCTGACCTATGAAGCCATCGGCGGCCGCAAGACCTATCAGGTGATCGCCGGCGACAGCTGGGCCGATGTGGTGGGCAACTACACCAGCCTGACCGGCAAGCAGCCCTTGCCGCCGCGCTGGGCCTTCGGTAACTTCGCCATGCGCTTCGGCTACCACAACGAGCAGCAGGCGCGCGACACCGTTAACCAGTTCATCGCCGACGATATCCCGCTGGACGCCATCGTGTTCGACCTGTTCTGGTTCGGCAAAGAGATCAAGGGCACCATGGGCAACCTGGTTTGGGACAAGGACAACTTCCCCCATCCGCAGGCGATGATCGCCGACTTCCAGAGCAAGGGCGTGCAGACGGTGCTGATCTCCGAACCGTTTGTGCTGGATACCTCCAGCCGCTGGCAGGAGGCGGTGGACAAAAAAGTGCTGGCCACCGGCGCCGATGGCAAGTCGCTGGCCTACGACTTCTACTTCGGCCACACCGGCTTGATCGACATCTTCAGCGCGCAGGGCAAGGACTGGCTGTGGGACATCTACAAAGGCCTGCACCAGCAAGGCGTCAAGGGCGTGTGGGGCGACCTCGGTGAACCGGAAGTGCATCCGACCGCAGCGCGCCACGCCACCGGCAGCGCCGACCAGGTGCACAATATCTACGGCCACCAGTGGGCAAAGCTGGTGGCGGAAGGCTACCAGCGCGACTTCCCGGCCGAGCGGCCGTTCATCCTGATGCGCGCCGGTTACTCGGGCACGCAGCGCTACGGCATCATGCCGTGGTCGGGCGACGTCAATCGCGGCTGGGACGGACTGCAATCGCAGCCGGAAATCTCCCTGCAGATGGGGATGCAGGGCGTCGGTTATATGCACTCGGACCTGGGCGGCTTCGCCAACCCGGTGCTGGACAACGAGCTGTATCAGCGCTGGCTGCAATACGGCGTGTTCCAGCCGGTATTCCGCCCGCACGCGCAGGAGGAAGTGCCGTCGGAGCCGATCTACCGCGAAGCAAAAACCAAGGCGCTGGCGCGCGAGGCGATCCGCCTGCGTTACCGCCTGCTGCCGTATAACTACACGCTGGGCTTCGACAACAACCAGCAAGGACTGCCGCTGATGCGCCCCATGCTGTACGAGGAGCCAGACAACGCCAAGGTGCGCGCCATGTCGTCCACCTACTTGTGGGGCAAGGACTTCCTGGTCTCGCCGGTGATGAAGCCTGGCGCCACCAGGGCCGACGTCTACTTCCCGGCGCGCAGCGCGTGGTTCGATTTCTACACCGGCGAGAAGCAGGCCGGCGGCGCCACGCGCTCGGTCGCGCTGACGCCGGACCATGTGCCGGTCTACGTCCGCGCCGGCGCCTTCATCCCGATGACGAAAGTGGTGCAGACTACCCGCGACTACAACACCCGTCAGCTGGAGCTGCACTACTGGCACGACGCCTCGGCGCCGGCCGGCAGCGGCAAGCTGTATGACGACGATGGCCTGACCGCGCAAGCCTACGAACAAGGCAAGTATGAACTGGTGCGCTTCGCCAGCAAGCTGCAAGGCAAGGCGCTGTCACTGCGGGTGGACTCGGAAGTCGGTCAGCACTACCAGCGTCCGGAACGCGCCATCGCGCTGACCGTGCATAACGTCACGGCCGCGCCATCGTCGGTGCGCATCGACGGCAAGATTGCCGTCTACGCCTGGGACGAGGCGACCAGGCTGCTCACCGTCGACCTGCCGGCCAGCGCAGACGCCAGCCGCAGCGTCGACATTACCCTGTAACCCGCCGCAGTCGTTCCCGCGCAAGCGGGAACCCATGCTGACGCCGCTACAGTCGCAACGCTGTATGGATTCCCGCTTTCGCGGGAATGACGGGTTGGCGGGAATGACGACGGGGCGGGAATCTCGCTTGCTTCATCAAATCCGGTCGAGCAGCTGCTGCTCGGCCCTTTCGCTCAACACCAGCACCAGCTTCAGGCGCGCGCGCGTCATGCCGACGAACAGCTTGCGCAGCACCAGCTGGTCCATATCCTCGAAATCGATCTCGGTGAAGATGACGGCCGGCGCCGACTGGCCTTTGAAGCGGTACACCGACTCCGCCAGCAGGCCGCCGTCGCGGTACTGCGGATTGCCGAACAAATCGTATTCGCCGGTGAAAGACTTCAGCGTATGCACGTCGCTTAACTGGTCGAGGTGCAGGATGGCGGATTTTTCGCGGCCGCGGAACGAAGCGATGGCGATGTCTTCACGCGTAAAGCCGGCGCCCAGACACAGCGTAACGGCGCGCCGCGTTTGCGCCAGCATCGCCTCGGTGTCGCCTTGCGGGTACACCAGTTCCTCGATATCGGCGCCCTTGAACGGACTGCCCGCCTCCACCGGCGTATCGGTCGCGCCAATGGTCGCCAGCAGTTCGACGATCTGGCGCGGACTGCGATAGTTGGTGTCGGAATGCAGCGTCACCCAATCCGGCAAGGGCACGCTTTGTTTGCCGTACAGGTTTTGGTTCGGATCTTCCAGCCAGATGGCGCGTCCTTCCGGCTTCAGCATGCGCAGCAGAATATCGCGCCAGGCGGCGGAGAAATCCTGGCCTTCGTCGACGATCAGCACATCGTATTGCCAGCTTTCCGGCAGCGGCGACACGATCATCTCCGCTTCGATTTTTTCCCACACGTCCGGTGCGGCGTAGTTGGGCGTATTGCCGCGCTCACGTGCGAAGGCGTCACTCAGCATGTGGAAGCTGGTCACGCGACCGCCGTCCGGCACCAGCGTCTGGATATGGTCGGCCAGCGGCCGGTTGTAGCAGACATACAGCGGACACAGGCCCGCTTCGATGGCTGCCGCATATTCCGACAATGCCAGCTGCGTCTTGCCGCTGCCGGCGGTGCCCATCACGCGCAAGCGGAACGGTGCGAACTCCAGCCGGTGCGCCCACGTCGCCAGACCGCCCGAGAGCCGCGCTACCATGCGCGCCGCATTGCCGATCATCGCGCTCGGATCGGGACGGAGGCTGAGCATATTGCCGAGGAAGCGCGTGACCTTGTCGAACTGCGCGTCGGCTACCCCATCGCCGACCGGCAGGATGTCGCGCACCATTTGCGCCAGCAGATGCTTGTTGCTGGCGTCGATAATGTGGCGCGGGTCCAGCCCGGCCAGGTGCGGATCGCGCACCAGGTAATCCGGGCAGTACAGCACATAGTCGATCGACAGCTCGCTGCCAAAGCGTTCGGTCAGCACGCGGATCGAACGCATGATGTGCTGCGCCACCCGGCGCGGCTTGCCGGCGTATTGCTTGACCAGACCATCCGGTGTCTCGTTGAGAAAACCGGCGATCTGCTCGATCAGCAGCACCCGGCCATTCGGCGCCACGATCACAAAGTCCACCTGGTCGAACGCCGAGTAGCCCTTCTCCACATTGGTCCAGTGCACGCCGTGATAGATATGGTAGGGCGACTCCGCCAGCGTCGCATTCAGATACGCCAGCGTTTCGATCTCGCGCGCCGCCGCGCCGGTCGCCGACATCTCTTGCCAGCCAGTGGGATGAAGATGAGCCATGTAGTGAGCGCTGCCGCCGTAGTGAAAAATACATTGTAAGGTATATACACACGGGAGCCCGATTCGCGCCCCTGTGGCAATCCTTCTATTTTCGCCCCTATTTTTCACTATTTTCATTTGCATTGAACTATTCCGCTAACTATCGATCTAAATAGAGAAAAACAGTGAAAAATAGAAGGAGAAACAGGATGAAATCCACAATGAGTCTGCAAATAGACACCGATACCCTGCTCCGCCTGATTTCGCATTTAAAAGTGCGCGGCGGCGCGCAAGACGTCTCGGAAGCCGTCAACAGCGCCATCAACCTCTGGTTGCGTGAGCAAACCCAACTGGCCGCAGGCTGCGACCCGGCAAGCGTACGCGGCTACCAATGGAAAACGCTCTTTCTGCCGGACGGCACCGAACTACGCTCATGGAGTTACGGCGAATACAACTACGCCCGCGTGGTCGGCGACGACATCATCCACAAAGGCAGATCGGTCTCGCCCAACCAGTTCGCGCAAGCTTTTGCGCGCTCGTTCCGCAACGCCTGGATGGACCTGTACATCAAGCGCCCTGAAGACAAGCAGTTCAAGCAGGCGGGCCGCCTGCGCAAGGAACTGGCCGAGCAAGCCGCGCGCCCCGCCTCGTCCCCGGCGCCAGCCTTGGCGGCCGACGCCAGCACACTGGCGCACCTGCTGGCGCAATTGCTCGCGGCGCCGCCAGCCCCGCAAGCATCAAGCGCAGCACCGCCGCCAACGCGCCCGCGTGACACCACGTCCGGCGCAGGCTGGACCTTGCCCGAGCGCCGCAAATTCCGCTTCCGGCTGGAAGACGTGGCCTTTGATTGAGCCCCCGTCAAGCGTG
This sequence comes from Duganella margarita, assembly GCF_009857535.1. Classification (GTDB taxonomy): domain Bacteria; phylum Pseudomonadota; class Gammaproteobacteria; order Burkholderiales; family Burkholderiaceae_D; genus Rugamonas; species Rugamonas margarita. Next base: position 360,134 of record NZ_WWCS01000005.1, on the reverse strand, counting down.
TATGATGACCGGCACACACACCAAGGGAGATGTCTGTGACACCAAAAATTATCAGCACGCTGCTGGCCTCCGCCCTCGCAGCCACCAGCGTCACCGCGCTGGCCGCACCCGCCGCCAAACCCACCGCCGCCGAAGCCGAACGCTTCCTGGCCGACACCGAAGCCAAGCTCAATAAGCTGAATAACGAACAGTCGCGCGCCGCCTGGGTCGGTTCCAACTTCATCACCGACGACACCGAAGGCATCGCCTCCTACTTCGCCGAACGCTACCTGACCGCGTCCGGCGAAGCCGCCATCGGCGCGCGCCGCTTCAACGGCGTCAAGCTGCCGGCGGAATCCGCGCGCAAGATCATGCTGCTGCAGCAAACGCTGGTCTTTGCCGATCCGAAGGAGCGCGAACAGTACGCCCAGCTGCAAGCCGCCATGAACGGCGCCTACGGCAAAGCCAAATACTGCTCCACGCCGGACAACTGCATGGCGCTGGGAGAAATGGAAAAGGTCCTGGCCACCAGCCATGACGAAGCAAAACTGAAAGAAATGTGGGTCGGCTGGCACGCCCAGTCGCCGTCGTACAAACAGAAATACACCGACTACGTCGCCCTGTCCAACAAGGGCGCGCAGCAGATGGGCTTTGCCGACACCGGCGTGATGTGGCGCTCGCAGTACGACATGCCGCCCGAAGCCTTCGCCGCCGAAATGGAACGCCTGTGGCAGCAGGTCAAGCCGCTGTACGACTCGCTGCTGACCTACACCCGCTACAAGCTGCGCGCCACCTACGGCCCGGACGTGGTGCCGCTGGACGGCCCGATCCCGTCCCACCTGTTCGGCAATATGTGGAGCCAGAACTGGTCCAACCTCTACCCGCTGCTAAAGCCGACCACGGGCGCCAGCAGCTACGACCTGACCAAGGTGCTGGAACAGCGCAAGACCGACGCCAAACAGATGACCCAATACGCCGAGGGCTTCTACACTTCGCTGGGCATGCAGAAGCTGCCGGCGTCGTTCTGGGAGCGCTCGCTGCTGACCAAGCCGCGCGACCGCGATGTGGTGTGCCACGCCTCGGCCTGGCCGCTCAATGAGAAGGACGATGTGCGAATCAAGATGTGCATCACGCCGACCGCCGAAGACTTCACCGTGATCCACCATGAACTGGGCCACATCTACTACTTCCTGGCCTACACCAAACAGCCCTTCCTGTTCCGCAACGGCGCCAACGACGGCTTCCACGAAGCCATCGGCGACACCGTCGCACTGTCGATCACGCCGGGCTACCTGAACCAGATCGGCCTGATGGACCAGGAGCCGGACGTCACCGCCGACATCCCGCAACTGCTGGAACGCGCGCTGAGCAAGGTGGCGATTCTGCCGTTCGCCTATTCGGTGGACAAATGGCGCTGGGACGTCTATTCCGGCAAGACCAAGCCGGCCGACTACGACAACCGCTGGTGGCAGCTGCGCGAGCAGTACATGGGCATGAAGCGTCCGGCGCCGGTTAACGGCACCAGTGGCTTTGACGCCGGCGCCAAGTACCACGTGGCGGCCGACGTGCCGTATGCGCGCTACTTCCTGGCCGACATGCTGCAATTCCAGTTCCACCGCGCGCTGTGCCGCGAAGCCGGCTACACCGGCCCGCTGAACCGCTGCTCGGTGTACGGCAACGCCAAGGCAGGCGCCAAGCTGCAGCAGATGCTGGCCCTTGGCGCCAGCAAGCCCTGGCCGGAAGCCTTGAAAGCCATCTCCGGCGAAGACAAAATCGACGGCAACGCGCTGCTCGAATACTTCGCGCCGCTGAAGACCTGGCTGGATCAGCAAAACGCCATCCTCTCCGCCGCCGAGAAGAAGGCGTCATAAAAAAAGGGCGTCCCTCGGGACGCCCTTTCTGGTTCAAGCGCTAACGCCCGAACAGCTTAGAACTTGTAGTTCACGCCGGCCAGCACGGTGCGGCCGTATTTCTGGTATTCCAGCTGCTGCGAGCGGTCGCCGTTGTAGGTCTCGTAGGCGGCGTTGCGCAGGTTGTTCACTTGCACCACGAAGCCCAAGCCCTTCATCGGACCATTCTCGAAGGTGTAGCCCACTTGCAGGTCGATGATGTTCTCGCCGACCACATAGCGCAGTGCGCGGTCGTTCGAGAAGTTGCCGATCTCGCCGACGAAGTCCGAACGCTTGCGCTGGCTGACGCGCGCCTCGAAGCCGGCCTTCTCGTAGTAGGCGGTCAGGTTGCTGACGCGCTTCGACAGGCCTGGCAGCGGGATGTGCTGGCCGATGCTGCCGCTTGGATCTTCAATCGTGATCTTGCTGTCGGTGTAGGTGGTGCTGGCGCTAACGCCGAAGCCATCCAGCGCCTTGCTCACCATGTTCAACGGCAGCGATGCCGACAGCTCCAGGCCCTTCAGGTTACCGCCGTTGCCGTTGTATGGCGCGGTGTAGTTACCGATGGTGGTGTGCAGCGGATCGGTCGGGTTGTTGCCCACCGAACCAGGCGGCACGTAGGCGCTGAAGTCATACGACTTGGTCTGCGTGAAGATGTAGGTATCCAGCTTCTTGTAGAACGCCGCTGCGGCAAAGTACGCCTTCTTGTCGAAGTACTTCTCGTACGAGATGTCGAAGGCCTTGGCGCGCCATGGGTCCAGACGGGCGTTGCCGCCGCTGCCGCCCGGCTCGCGCTTGGTGGTGTCGATGCCGAAGTCCAGCGCCGAACGCAGCTGGTCGACACGCGGACGCGCCAGTTGCTTGGCCAGCGCCAGGCGCACCGTCTGCTGATTGTCCAGGCCGAACGCCAGGTTCATGCTTGGCAGGACGTCGGTGTATTTCTTGCCGTCGTTGACCGGCTTGATGGCGCCGGTGGTGTTGTCGTACCAGCGCGAAGCCGACGACTGGTCGGTGCGCTGCACCTGCACGCCGATGTTACCGCGCAGGCTGACGTCGGCGCCCAGTTCCGCTTCGATGTTGGCCTTGGCAAACGCGGTGGTGACTTTCTCGCTCACTTCCCAGGTTTTGGCGATCAGGTAGCCCTGGGTGTCGGTCGGTGCGAATACCATGTATTTGGCCACCACGGCTGGCACGTTCCAGGTCGGAATGTAGCCGGCGCCGGCAAAGCCCAGATTGGCCGACTGGTAGAACAGGTCGGACGAAATGGTGGTCGGCGCGCCTTGCAGCGTGATGTTGCCTTCCGGCTGGTGCTTGTTCTTGCTGCGGTCGGCATAGTTGGCGCCGATGTCGAAGCTGGAGAACGCTTTTTCCAGCGCCCCCGACGACTGGATGTTGGCGACCAGCTTGAAGCCTTTCAGCTCATCTTCCACGCTCGGGGTCTTGCCGTAGCCGGAACCGTAGATGGTGTTGGTCACATACAGGCTGTTGCGGTTGTTGTAGTCCATGCCCGGCGTCAGCTGCGAGAAGCCGCCGTTGCCGTAGCCCAGCTTGACCGAATCGAGGAAGGCGGCGCCGGCCGCGTTGGTCATCTGCAGATTGTTTTCCAGGCTGATCTCGTCGCGCTTGGCTTTCGAGTAGTTCAGGTCGGCAAACAGCGACCAGCCGTCCAGGCGGAATTCATTGCTCCAGCCGGCCGCGCGAATATCGTCCTGGCGCTTGTTGTACATGCCGCGCACCAGCGGGTAGATGTTGTTGGCGGTGCCGCTGGCGATGGTGCCGTTGTTGACCACGATCGGGTTGTAGATCGGGTCCGGCTTGTTGCCGCCGTTCCAGCCGCTCAGGCTGATCTCGATCTGGTTCGAGGTTTCTTCGTTCTTGAAGCGCGACGCATAGGCGTCGAAGGTGCTGGTCCATTGCTTGTTCGGACGGTATTGCAGCACGCCCATCAGGCCGTCACGCTCGTTGCGGCCGCTCTTGGCCACGGCCTTGATGCCGTCCGAGGCGAAAGTGCCGCTCGGCAGGCCGGCGCGGTCATCGCGCTTCCATGGTTCGTACAGGCCGGTCTCATTGTCCAGCACCGGGGTTTCCAGGTGCGCGTAGCCGAGCGCGACACCGATGGTGCGGTTGGCGAACTGGTCGATATAGCTGGCGCTGAAGCGGTTGCCGGTGTCCTTGGCGTTACCGATCTTGCCCAGCGAGTTCTTCTCGCCGCGGGCGTTGAGCGCCACGGTGCGGCCGGCGAAATTCAGCGGACGCACGGTTTGCAGGTCGATGGTGCCCGACAGGCCCTGGCCGACCAGGCCGGCGTCCGGGGTTTTGTAGACGGTGACGCCGCCGATCAGCTCGGATGGATACTGGTCGAATTCCACGCTGCGGTTGTCGCCGGTCGATACTTGCTCACGGCCGTTCAGCAGGGTGGTGGAAAAGTCGGGCGACAGGCCGCGAATCGAAATCACCTGCGCGCGACCGGCCACGCGCTGGGCGGCCAGGCCTGGCAGGCGCGAGATGGACTCAGCGATCGACACGTCCGGCAGCTTGCCGATGTCTTCGGCCGAAATCGCCTCAACGATGGAGGTGGCGTCTTTCTTGACCGAGATCGCGTCTTCGATACCGCGGCGGATACCGGCCACGGTCACCGATTGCAGCTTCGGTTCGTCAGCGGCAGGCGCATCCGCGCTGGTTTGGGCAAACGCTGGCGCTGCGGCAGCCACGACCAACAGGGCAACGCCTGCGGCGAGTGGCTTTAACTGGAACGCAGTGTGGCTGCGCTTGCTTGCGAAGATGTTCATTTAATGTCCCCTCTGAATGACACAAATATAAGTCCCGCAACTGCAGCAACCACGGGATCCAAGGAATTGCAACGTTCTAAAGACGTTCTGGAAAGAATTTTGTACTAAAACTAGATTCGGTGTCAATCAAACTTCCCGGCCACTACGTAATACCAGCCCCGGATATCAAGGCTCGCCCTACGATATCGGGGTAGGCGTTGTATTTCGGCTACAGGATTTGATTGACCACGATGTAGTAGAACTACAGTTTATCGGCAAAAACCGGCATTTTCTGTAAGTGAATGCCAGTTTTCCTGCGCCGACCGGCGCGAGCGACGGCGAAAAACGGTGCAAGCTGTATTTGAACTCAATTTAAGTCAGCCAGCCGCGTTTGATGGCGGCGACTTTTAAGAGTATTCTTTCGAAAAATCAATAGCCTAAGCCCAGTCGGGCAAAAAATACGGGCATGTAGTACGACTACGGAGAACAATCAATGAAGCCCATCACCGCGCTGCTGCTATCCCTGCCCGCGCTCACCGCCGCCATTGCCCAAGCCGCCGACGCCACCGCCACGGCCAGCTATCCGACCTGGGATGGCAAACAGGAAACCGTGCGTTACGCCACGCCGGACGCCGGTGCCGCGCTGCGCAGCTACACCCAATCGACCACCATGACGGTGCGCGAAGGCGGCAAACAGGCAATCAGCTACGCCGAGAGCGCTGCCCTGCCGACCGTCCGCAGCGGCGACCTCGCCTTCGACGCCCTGTTTGCGCTGGCAGGCGCCGAGATGAAGCTCGACTCCGTCAGCGAAATCCGCGACGGCAGCTACAACGGGGGCGACGCCATCCCCTGCGACTGCTTTGAAACCGGCGAGCTGTGGCACTACGTGTGGACCCGCGACCTGTCCTACGCCGCCGCGCTGGGCCTCGGCATGCTCGACCCGCAGCGCACCCGCAACTCGCTGGCGTTCAAGCTGGCCGGCTACCGCGACGGCGTCACGGCCGGCGCGCACGCCGCCGGCGACGGCTACCAGATCGTGCAGGACACCGGCAGCGGCGGCAGCTGGCCGGTCAGCACCGACCGCGTCAGCTGGGCCTTCGGCGCCGACGAAGCCTTGAAAGCCCTGCCGCCGGCCGAACGCCAGGCCTTCGCGCAGCAAGCGCTGCACGCGCTGCGCAACACGCTGGACAACGACCGCATCGCCATCTGGGACGCCGCCGACGGCTTGTACAACGGCGAAGAATCCTTCCTCGACTGGCGCGAACAAAGCTACGCCGCCTGGCTGCCGAACGAACTGTCGTACATGGCCACCTCCAAGGCGCTGTCCACCAACGCCGCCCACTACAAGGCGCTGACGCTGGCCGCGCAACTGGCCAGCGAACAAGGCGACGCCGCCACCGCCGCACGTTACAGCGGCTGGGCCGCCGCGCTGAAGACCGCCATCAACCAGCGCTTCTGGCAGGCCGACAGCGGCATGTACAGCAGCGTCACCGCCGGCCACTTCGACGGCGCAGCGCTTTATAAATATGAATGGCTGGGACAAGCGCTGGCCATCATCACCGGCATCGCCGACCAGCGGCAGGCCGCCAGCATCCTCGCCCACTATCCGCACGGCCCGCTCGGCGCGCCGGTGATCTGGCCGCAGCAGGCCAATACCGCCGTCTACCACAACCGCGCCATGTGGCCGTTCGTCACCGCGTACGGCCTGAAGGCGGCAGCCATAGGCGGCAACGTCGCCGTGGCCGATGCCGCCTACGCCACCCTGATGCGCGGGGCCGCCACCAACTTGTCCAATATGGAGAACCTGGAGTGGCTGTCCGGCCAGCCGATGCTGGACGACGGTAAATTGAGTGGCCCGGTGGTCAACTCGCGCCGCCAGCTGTGGTCTGTCGGCGGCTACCTGGGCATGGTGGTGGGCAGCGTGTTTGGCGTACAGACCACCAATGACGGCATCGCCGTGCGGCCGTTCATCACAGCGCGGCTGCGGCGCGAGACGTTTGCCGGCAGCGACGCAATCGCGCTGAATCAGCTGACGCTGCGCGGCAAGCGCATCGCCGTGCGCGTGCAGCTACCGGCCACCGTCACGGGCGAAGGTTACTACGAGGTTGCCGCCATCACGCTGAACGGCAAGCCTGCCAGCGCGGCGCTGGCGTGGGATGCGCTGGGCGATGACAACAGCATCGAGATCCGACTCGGCAAACTGCTGCCGGGCCAGCAGACCAAGCGCAGCGTGACCGCCGGGCCGCTGGTGCAGGACGCTGCAGTCTACGCGCCGGCCGAACCGCGCATCGCCAAATTGGAACGCGGCGCCTACGGCTTTCCGACGTTGCACATCGATGGCGGTGTGATTGGCGGCGCGGGTGACAAGGCGGCGGGAGACGCAATCGTCTACAACATCTACCGCAACGGCCAGTTGGTCGGCCCGCGCATCAGCGCCAACATGTGGTCCGACCGCCACGCCGGCAAGGAAGGCAATGCCTGCTACGCGGTGGAAGCCGTGTACACGCGCTCCGGCAACCGCAGCCACCACAGCATGCCCGCCTGCCTGAACAACGGCCAGGAAATCGCCGTCTCCCGCGCCGCCTGGGGCGCGCCGTCGGACACCTTCGCGCAAGCCTTCAAGGTAGACAGCGCAGGCGACTACGCGCTGCAGATCAAATACCGCAACACTGCGCACCAGATCAACCTGGGCATCAGTGGCGGCGTCAAATGGGCCTCGCTGAAAGACGGTAGCGGCGCCACCATCGCCGGTAGCGTGGTGCAGCTGCCGCACTCCCCGGCCAATGAAGGCGCCAAATACTCGACGCCACTGCGCGCCGCGTTAAAGCCCGGCAGCTACACGCTGCAACTGGAAGACTTCTACAACATGAGCTACATGAAGAACAACGCCACCTACAGCGATGCAGGTGGCGTCCGGGGACCATCCAACAAGTTCGACATCGACGCCGTGCGCATTATGCCGACAGCTAAAATCAAGAAGTAAGCGCCGCCACCTGCTGCTGGCCGCCCGCCAGCAGCAACTCCACCTCATCCGCCGACACCGCCGCGCTGATGCAGAAGCCAAACGCCTCATCGCACGCCATCTGCTGCAACTGCGCCAGCTGATCCGGGGTCTCGACGCCCGCCGCAATCACCTGCATGCCGAGCGTATGCGCCATCTCGATAATCGCCCGCACCATCGCCCCGCCGCGCGCCAGATCGTCGACGAACGACTTGTCGATCTTCACCACATCCACCGGGAAACGCCGCAGATAATTCAGCGACGCGTAGCCGGTGCCGAAATCGCTGATTGCAATCCGCACGCCCAGCTGCTTGAGCTGCTGTACGATCTCCTCCGCGTTCTGGTTTTTATCGATCAGCATCGCCTCGGTGATCTCCAGCTCGATGCAGCGCCCCGGCACCCCGGCCTTCTCCAGTATCGCCGCAAAACTCGGCACGATATCCTTGTGGAAGAACTGCCGCGGCGACAGGTGCACCGCCACCGTCAGCGCCATGCCCTGCTCCAGCCAGTGGCGCGCCTGCTCCGCCGCAGTCGCCATCACCCATGCCCCGACCGGCATGATCAGCGCACTCTGCTCCAGCACCGGCAGAAAATCCAGCGGCATCACCACGCCCAGCTCCGGATGCTTCCAGCGCAGCAGCGCCTTGACGCCGGTGATCTGCTGCCGCTTCAGGTCCAGCTTGGGTTGATAGGTCAGAATGAACTCATCGTGGTCCAGCGCGTGACGCAGCGCCGTCTCCAGGATCAGCCGCGAATACGCCTTGGCCTGCATGCTGGGCAGGAAGCGCAGACTGGCGCCCTTGCCGCGCTGCTTGGCCGCATACATCGCCAGATCCGCCTTCTCGATCAGCGTTTCGATATCCTCATCGTCATCCGGATACACCGCCACGCCGATGCTGGCCGCCACGTCCAGCAGGTCGCCATTGACCATAAACGGCTCGGCGATGGTGTTCATGATCTTCTCCGCCACCTGCTGCGCATCGGCGCCGTTGTGCAGCTCCGTCAGCAGCACGATGAACTCGTCGCCGCCCTGGCGCGCCACCGTATCGACCTCGCGCACGCACTGGCGCAGGCGCTGGGCAAACTGCACCAGCACCTGGTCGCCGGCGTCGTGCCCCAGCGTGTCGTTAATGGTTTTAAAGCGGTCGATATCGACAAACAGCACCGCCAGCAAACTCTCGTGGCGGCGTGCATACGCCACGCCGTGCTCCAGCTGCATCTGGAACTGCAAGCGATTGGGCAGGCCGGTCAGGCTGTCGTGATGTGCAATGAAATCCAGCCGCATCTCATTGTCGCGCTGCGCCACCAGCGCCGCCTGCAACTGGGCGCAGCGCGCGCGCAGGCCGCGCGCCTGCCATTGACCGGCCGCCAGCGCCAGCAAACATGGCGCAACGCCGGCCGCTACCGGCCATATGCTGTTCATGCTGTCCCTCTTCGTCGGCTGCAGTGCGGAAGAGGGAATGATAGTGGATCAGGCCGCGCCCGATGAGCCGTTCAGCCGCCCGCTTGAGGCGCATCAAACGGCGTGTGGCAATTTTCAGCCAGCCAGCTGCAAGGGGCGGCGGCGCGCCAACGGCGCCGCGCCCGCCGGCCCGTGCAGCTTGAAGATGCTGACCGCCTCCGACAGCCTGGCCGCCTGCTGCTCCAGCGACTCGGCGGCTGCGGCGGCCTCCTCCACCAGCGCCGCGTTCTGCTGCGTCACGCTGTCCATCTGGTTGATGGCCATGCTGATCTGCTCGATGCCGTCGCGCTGCTCGCCGCTGGCCGCCGAAATGTCGCCGATGATGGCGGTGACGCGCTGCACGCTGGCCTCCACCTCGCTCATCGTCTCGCCGGCCTGGCCGACCAGCCGGCTGCCCGCCTCCACCCGGCCGACCGAGGTGCCGATCAGCTCCTTGATCTCACGCGCCGCCGCCGCCGAGCGTTGCGCCAGCGTCCGCACTTCCGACGCCACCACCGCAAAGCCGCGCCCCTGCTCGCCGGCGCGCGCGGCCTCCACCGCCGCGTTCAGCGCCAGGATATTGGTCTGGAACGCAATGCCGTCGATCACGCCGATGATGTCGGCAATCTGGCGCGAACTGTCGTTGATCTCGCCCATGGTGCGCACCATCTGCGCCACCGCATTGCCGCCGCGCGCCGCCACATCGCGGGCAGTGTCGGCCAGACGGCAGGCCTCGGCCGCGTTCTCATTGTTCTGCTTGACGGTGGCGGTCAGTTCCACCATGGCCGCCGCCGTCTCCTCCAGCGCACTGGCCTGCTCCTCGGTGCGGCCCGACAGGTCCAGATTACCCGCCGCAATCTCGACCGAGGCGCCGTGGATGGTCTCCGTTCCCGTGCGCACCTGGCCGACGATGGCGCTCAGGTTATGCTGCATCGTCTTCAGCGCGCCCAGCAGATCGCCGATTTCATCGGTACTGTTGACCGTCACCTCGCTGCGCAGATCGCCGGCGGCCACCGTTTGCGCCACGCTGACGGCGGCGTCCAGCGGCCGCGTGATGCTGCGGATCAGCGACGTCACCGTCAACACGCCCACCACCACCGTCACCAGCAGCGTGACGCCCATGGTGACCAGCGTCTGCCGGTAAGCGGCGCTGCTTTCCTCCTCGATCGCCGCGATCAGCCGTCCCGACTCCTTGCCGATGAAAGCGACGATGTCATCGATTTTCTTGGTCGGCTCGCGGTCCATGCCTTTGACCAGTTTGTCCACCACGTGCGCGCTGTCGGGATTGGCCGAGTCGTATTTTTTCAACGCCTCCAGGTAGCGCGCCACCAGTTCGTTCTGGGTTTGCATCGCCTCCCCCACCAGCGGCGTTTTAAGGTCCAGCTTGCCAAGCAGGCCATCGAGCTTTTGCAGCTCGCCGCGCGTGCTCTCGCCGCCCTTGACGAAGGCCTTGCTGTATTTGTCGAGTTGGGCGGGATCATTGCCGCGCACCAGGATGTTCTTCCATTCCTGGACCTGGATTTTGAATTCCACCTGCGCGCTGCGCGCGGTGTCGATGGCCTGGCTCAGCGCCACCGAGCGCGCCAGCGCTTGCGCGCTGCGCGTGTTACTGCTGTCCAGGGCGCGCCAGCCGGCCAGCGCGACGATCGCCAGCGCCAGGAAGAAGAACGCCCCCAACAGGCCCAGACGCACACCGATCTTCAGATTGGCGAGTTTCATGACTGCCCCTTTCAAGAATTCAATTCAGACAAGCTTGCTGTGCTTAATTGGTTCCGTTGTTTGGGGAACAGGCAATCGTCAGTGCCCGGCATCCATCTTGCTATATCGCGCCGAAAAAATCTATCAAATCACCACGCTAGGCCAGCGCGAGCTGGTAAATGTTGGTAGGACGATTATCGGGCGGCAGCGCTTTGTGTTCAATAAACGTCAGGCCCAGCTTGGCCAGCAGATTGATCGACACCGTGTTGTGCGGATTGGTGATGCCCATCAGCCGCTTCAGGCCCAGCACATCGCGCGCATACGCCACCACTGCCGACGCCGCTTCATAGGTATAGCCCTGGCCAAAATAGGCCGGCCGGATGGCGTAGCCGATATCGACATCCGGCAGGCTGTCGCGCTTGATCAGTCCGCACAAGCCGAGCGCCTGGCCGTCGCTCTTGCGCTCCATCACATACAGCGAATGCCCAAGGCGCTGCTGCATCGCGCACGGCCCGTCGATGATGGCGATGCGCGCCCCCTCCACGCTGCGGATGCCCTTGTCGCCGATATGTTCGATCCAGCTCGGATCGTTGACCAGCGCATAATAGAACGCCGCGTCGTCGGGCGTGATGGTGCGCAGGCGCAGGCGTTCGGTGTCGAGGATCTTCATGCGTCCGGCCAGTGCGACGGATCCTCCAGCAACTGGTACATGACGTACACATCGACAAAGCCGAGATACTGGTGGCGGTATGCGCGCGGCAAGGTGCCGACAATGGAAAAGCCCAGCTTCTTCCACAGCAGCACCGCCGGCATATTCGAGCTGACCACGTAATTGAACTGCATCGCCAGATAGCCTTCGGCGCGGGCGCGTTCCAGGCAATCGGCGCCCAGCAGCTTGCCGACGCCGACGCCCTGCGCCGCCGGGCTGACCATGAACGAGGCATTGGCCACATGGGCGCCGCGGTCGCGCTGGTTGGGCATCAAGCGATACATGCCGACCAGCCGCTCGCCGTTGTGGATGGCCACATAACTCTGCAGGCCGGGACCGAACCAGTAGGCATGGCAATCCTCGCGACTGGTATCGGCGGCAAAATAATAGGTGTCGCCGCTGGCGATCAGTTCCTGAAATATGTCCCACATGGCGCCGAAGTCGGCTTCCGTGGCGGGGCGGATGGCGATTTCTTTCAAGGCAGCTCCAGGCGCATTAAACCGTGTTCAATTGTCATGGATTTCCGCCCTCAAGTCCAGCCCGCATCCTAGCGGTTCAGGCGGAAATTCACACTGTCCGGCCGGCCCGGCAAGCTCAGCCGCGCATGCGCGCGTGGCGACTCGGCAATAATTTTGCCTCGACGCATCACCATGCGGCGCGCGGCGCGCAGGCGGATCGCCTCCACCGGGTCGGCCGCGTCCAGCAGCACCAGATCGGCGTGGCAACCGGGCGCCACGCCGTAGCCTTGCAGCCCGAGGATGGCGGCTGGCGTGCTGGTGACGGCGCGGAAGCAATCGCGCATCGCCTCCTGACCGGTCATCTGCGCCACGTGCAGGCCCATATGCGCCACCTCCAGCATATCGCCCGAGCCCAGGCTGTACCACGGGTCCATCACGCAATCGTGGCCGAAGGCGACCGGGATGCCGGCCGCCAGCAGCTCCGGCACCCGCGTCATGCCGCGCCGCTTCGGATAGCTATCGTGACGGCCCTGCAGCGTGATATTGATCAGCGGATTGGCGATGGCATTGACGCCGGCTTCGCGCATCAGCGGCAGCAGCTTGCTGACGTAGTAATTGTCCATCGAATGCATCGACGTCAGGTGCGAGCCGGTGACGCGGCCGTGCAGGCCGAGGCGGTTGCTCTGATAGGCCAGCGTCTCGATATGACGCGACATCGGATCGTCCGACTCATCGCAATGCATATCCACCATCAAGCCCTGGTCGGCGGCGTACTCGCACAGAATGCGCACCGACTCGGCGCCATCGGCCATGGTGCGCTCGAAATGGGGAATACCGCCCACCACATCGAAGCCCATGCCGATCGCGCGCTTCAGGTTGATCAGCGCATTCGGCGCCCGCAGCACGCCGTCCTGCGGGAACGCCACCAGCTGCAAATCCAGATACGGCGCCACGCGGCGCTTGACCTCCAGCAGCGCCTCCACCGCCAGCAGGCGGTCGTCGCAGATATCGACGTGGGAACGGATCGCCAGCAGGCCGCGCGCCACCGCCCAGTCGCAATATTGCAAGGCGCGCTCGATCAGCGCCTGCTGGGTCAGGTGCGGCTTCAGCTCGCCCCACAGCGCGATGCCCTCCAGCAGCGTACCGGACGCATTGACGCGCGGCAGCCCGTAGCTGAGCGTGGCGTCCATATGAAAGTGCGCATCCACAAACGGCGTGCTCAGCAGATCACCGTCGGCGTCAACCTCCCGCCCAGCCTGCACTGCCAGACGCGGTCCGACCGCGACGATGCGGCCCTGCTCGATGGCCACATCGACACCCTGCTGGCCATCGGCCAGATTGGCGTTGCGTATCACGACATCCATCTGCGCTCCCATTGATTTTAAGTAAAACCATTGTAGACATATTCAACAAAATACAGCAATTGTTGCATTGCACTAAGGCTTATATATTTCCTGCATGCACATGGTAGAAAAAATAACTTTCCATCGCCAAAAATCGTCGTTAGAATGGGCTTATTGCGTTGCATCATAATTTCAGGAGAAACCATGTCCTCGATCACCGAACAGTTTTCCGCAGCCACGAAATCGCAACTAGAAGCGCAATTCCAGATCTTCAACACCCTCGCCAGCGCGGCGGTCGAGAGCGCCGAAAAAGTCATCGCCCTCAACCTCAACGCCACCAAGGCCTCGGTAGAAAAATCCTCGGCCGCCGCCAAGCAATGGCTGGCCGTCAAAGACCCGAAAGAACTGTTCACCTTGAGCGCGCAGCAGCAGGGCAGCTTCGACAGCCTGCTGGCCTACGGCCGCGAACTGGCCAGCATCGCCTCGGCGGCCCAGGCCGAGCTGATCAAAAGCGCCCAGAGCAGCTTCAAGCAAGCCAGCGAACTGGCGGCGGCCAAGCCGACCGTATTGGCGCAGTCAGTGCCAACCGTGCCAACAGCGTCGTCACCGCAGTCCATACCCGAAGCGGCGCCGGCGCTGGCGGCGGCAGTGAGCGCGGCCGTCATCGCCGCCAACGAACCCATCGCCGCCCCGCCGAAGCCGCCCAAAGCCAAGCCCGCCGCCGCGCCGATTCCGGAGCAGCAAGAGTTCATCGAAGTCAAAGCCCAGGTCAAGCCCAGCTTCCCGGCGCCGCCGCCAAAGCCAATTGCCCTGGCGCCGGAAACCAAGCCTGCCAAATCCGCCCCCAAAGCCAAAAAATAAACTCCGGGGTATTTTTTGTGCATGTTGTATCCTAGCGGGCTATACGCTTTTCAAGGCAACATGCATGTCTAAACTCTCCCGGCTGATCGGCGGTTTTGTCCGCCAGCACAGCCGCGCCTATATTGTGTCCGGCATCATGCTGGCCGGCGTCGCTACCCTCAGCGTGTGGGTGCCGCGCAAGGTCGGCGCCATGATCGACGGCCTGGCCAACCATACCCTATCCGGCAACGCGCTGCTGATGGAAATCGGCTCGCTGCTGCTGATCGGCCTCGGTATCTATTTCCTGCGCGTGGCGTGGCGCCAGATTTTGTACGGCGCCGCCTACCAGCTCGGCGTCTCGCTGCGCACCCGCCTCTACACCCGCATGACGCTGCAAGGCCCGGCCTTCTACCAGCGCCAGCGAACCGGCGACCTGATGGCGCTGGCCACCAACGATATCGACGCCATCGAAATGGCCGCCGGCGAAGCGATGCTGGCCGGCTTCGACGGCGCGCTGACGCTGGTCATGGTGCTCGGCGTGATGCTGCTCGGCGTCGACTGGCGCCTGGCCTGCATCGCGCTGCTGCCGTTCCCGCTGATGGGCTGGGCGTTCTGGTACATCTCCGGCCATATCCACACCGCCTCCACCGATTCGCTCAAGCGCTTCAGCGCGCTTAATGACCACGTACAGGAAACCTTGTCCGGCGTGCGCACGCTGCGCGCGCTCGGCCTGGAACAGCGCAGCGCCGACCAGTTTTCCGAGCTGGCCTCCAGGGCCTCCGACGCCAGCCTGCGCGCGCAAGTCTGGGAAGCCGCCTACGAACCCGCCGTCGGCCTGACGCTGACCGCCGCCACCGGCCTGACGCTGGGCCTGGGCGGTTATCTGATCTGGCACAACCAGCTGACCATCGGTGCGCTGACCAGCTTCACCATGTACCTCGGCCAGTTGATCTGGCCGATGTTCGCCGCCGGCTGGGTGCTGTCGCTGATCGAACGCGGTCGCGCCGCCTGGCAGCGCCTGCAGCCGATGCTCGATGCGCCGCTGGCGATCGACGATCACGGCACGCTGGCCACCGTGCCGGCCGGCCCGCTGTCGCTGCGCGGCATCAGCTACGCCTACACCGGCCAGACCGTGCAAGCCATCAGCGACATCACGCTGGAACTCAAGCCCGGCCAGACGCTCGGCCTGGTCGGCCCGACCGGCAGCGGCAAGTCAACGCTGCTGCGCGTGCTGCTGCGCCAGCTTACGCCGCAACACGGCAGCGCACAGTGGAGCGGCCACGCGCTCGATGCCTACACGCTGCAGGCGCTGCGCGCCGCCATAAGCTGGGTGCCGCAGGAGTCGTTCCTGTTCTCCGCTTCGATCGCCGACAACATCGCCCTGGCCCGCCCGGACGCCACGCGCGCGCAGATCGAACACGCCGCCGACCTCGCCGCCATCCATGACGACATCCTGCTGTTCGCCGACGGCTACGACACGCAGGTCGGCGAGAAAGGCATCACGCTGTCCGGCGGCCAGCGCCAGCGCGTCGCCATCGCCCGCGCGCTGTTGGCCGATAACGATCTGCTGCTGCTCGACGATGCGCTGTCCGCCGTCGATACCGGCACCGAAACGCGCATCCTCCAGCATCTGGAAGAACTGCGCCAAGCGCGCAAGGGCCGCAGCGCCATCATCGCCAGCCACCGTCTGAGTTCTGTGGTCAGCGCCGACCTGATTGTGGTGCTGCGCGATGGCCGCATCAGCGAAACCGGCAGCCACGAACAGCTGCTCGCACTGGATGGCTGGTACGCCAGCCAGTGGCGCTATCAACAATTGGAAGCCAGCCTTGATGAAGCCTGAAATGAAGTCTGAAGCTGCAAACCCGGGCGGCCAGCTGCGCCAGGCGCTGTCGCTGCTGCGCCGCGCCGCCCTGCCCGACCAGCACCATCTCGGCTGGGCCGTCTTGTGGCTGGTCGCCGCCGCGCTGCTGGAGGTGACGGGCCCCATCATGGGCAAGGCGCTGATCGACGAGCACCTGCTGCCGCATCACCTGGACTGGCCGCGCATGGCGGCCCTGCTGGCCGGCGTGGTGCTGACCGGCTGGATCGCCAGCGGCCTGCGCTACCTGCAGCTGGTGCGCCTGTCCGGCCTGGCCATGCGCTCGGTGATGCGGCTGCGGCAGATGGTCTACACCCACGTGCTGCTGCTGCCGATGGCGTTCTTCGACCGCGCCATCACCGGCCAGCTGGTCTCGCGCGTCACCAACGATACGGAAGCGGTGAAGAGTCTCTACATCCAGGTGCTGTTCGTGATGCTCGACTCGACCATCGTCCTGATCGGCACCGTCTGCGCCATGGCCTTCCTCGACTGGCGCCTGATGCTGATCGTGCTGGCGCTGCTGCCTGCGGTGCTGCTGATCGTCTGGCTGTACCAGCGCTGGAGCGCGCCGGCCGTCACCCGCGCGCGCGCGCTGCGCAGCGAGATCAATGGCCAGATGGCCGAATCGATCGGCGGCATGAGCGTGCTCCAGGCCAGCAACGCCGAGCAGCGCTTCGGCCAGCGCTTCGCCAGGACCAACCAGGACCACTACACCGCGCGCCTGGCCGAACTGCGGGCCAACGCCTGGCTGCTGCGGCCCGCGCTGGACATGTTCAACATCATCCTGCTGGGCGCCGTGATCTTCATGTTCGGCCAGCGCGAGATGACCGCCACCGAAGTCGGCATCCTGTACGCCTTCATCAGCTACCTGGCGCGCGTGATCGAACCGCTGATCCAGATCACCATGCAGTTCAGCCAATTGCAGCAGTCGGTGGTGGCCAGCGCGCGCGTGGCGACGCTGCTGGAGGAAGGCGCGGCGCAGGAACACGCCAGCAACCGCGCCAGCGCCGGCAAGGCCGCCGCCAACGACAGCAGCGCGCCGGCCGTCGCCATCAGCCATCTCGACTTCGCCTACAACGCCGGCCAGCCGGTGCTGCACGACCTGTCGCTGGAGATCCCGCAGGGCGATTTCGTCGGCATCGTCGGCCACACCGGCAGCGGCAAGTCGACCCTGCTGTCGCTGCTGCTGCGCTTCTACCCTGCCCCGCACGGCAGTATCCTGATGCACGGCGTGCCGCTGGACGATATCGACAATGACCGCTTCCGCGCCGACGTCGGCCTGGTGCCACAAGACCCGTTCCTGCTGGCCGCCTCCGCGCGCGAAAACATCGACATGGGCCGCGGCCTGACGCAGCCGCAGATCGAAGCGGCCGCCCGCGCCGCCCACGCGCATGACTTCATTGCAGCGCTGGACCAGGGCTACGACACGCCGCTGGGCGAAGGCGGCTCGCGCCTGTCGGTCGGCCAGAAGCAGCTGATCGCCATCGCCCGCGCGCTGGCCGGCGCGCCGCGCATCCTGCTGCTGGACGAAGCCACCTCGCACATCGATTCGCAAACGGAGCAGATCGTGCAGGTGGCGCTGGATGAACTGCGCGGCAAGGTGACGGTGATCGCCATCGCCCACCGCCTGTCCACCATCCGCGACGCCAACCGCATCATTGTGCTCAATCACGGCCGCATCACGGAAACCGGCCCGCACGACCAGCTGATGCAGATCGACGGCGGCTTGTATCAACGCCTATACCTTTTGCAGCAACTAGCTGCTTAATGTAGTTGAAAAGCCATTGAAAACTGTGCGATTTTGAGGAAAAATCGCATGCCCAAGGGCGTTCTCGACTGCAACACGCCTATAATTGTCTAGACATCGCGTTGCGTTTTGGGGGCGTCAAGTTGGCTGGATCAAGAAACGGTGGAGGGTGGCGCAGCAAGCGGCTGGCCGTGGCGGCAGCCATGGCGTTGACGCTGGCGCCGGCGTGGGCGCAAACTCCGGCCACGCTGGACGACCGCATTCTCGACATCCGCGAACAAAGTCGTTTCGTGCCCGACAAGGCGCTGGAGCAGCTGCAAAAGCTGCAGCCGGAACTGCGCAATGCGCCGCCCGGCACCCGCGCCGAATTCCTCACGCAGATGAGCGCCGTGCGCATGCGCCTCGGCCAGAACGACAAAGCCATGGAGACGGCCGAACAGGTCATCACCCTCGGCCAATCGCTGCGCGACAACGCCATCATCGCCAAAGGCATGCTGGCCAAAACTTATGTGCTATTTGCGCAGGCCGACGTCGACGCCGCGCACCGCCTGGCGTTCGACGCCGAAACGCTGGCGCTGACCACCAGCGACATCGGACTCAAGGTCCAATCCACCATCACCGCCGGCCAATCCTACGCCGAACAGGGCAACTTCCCGGCCGCGCTGCTCAAGCTCCAGCATGCGGTGGACCAGGCGCGCCCGCCGGCCGGTGACGCCATCAGCCTGGTGGCGGCGCTCAACGCGCTGACCAAGCTGCACGTGCAGATGAAGGAATATGACAACGCGGCCGAAACGCTGAGCGAACTGCTGGCCGAAACCGAAAAACTCAACTCGCCCGGCCGCATGGCGATGGCCAAGAACACCGAATACGGCCTGGCCATCGACTCGGGCCAGCCCAAGCGCGCCTTGCGCGTGCTGGAGGAAAGCCTGGCGCTGGAACGCAAGCTGGGGGCCGAGCGCATGGTCGGCGTCACCCTGGTCAACCTGTCGGATAACTCGCTGAAGCAGCGCGACTTTGCGCGCGCCGCGCAGTACGCGCAGGAAGCGCTGCTGTCGGTGCAAAAGACCGGCGACAAAACCGCCGAGGCGACCGCGCGCGTCAACCTCGGCCAGACCTACCTCGGCACCGGGCGGCTAGCCGAAGGCAAGCGGCAGTTCGAGCTTGGCCTGGCGCGCCTCGAACAAGAGAACAACAAGCCCGATCTGCAAGCGACGCTGCGCGAATATGGCGAAGCGCTGGAACGCGCCGGCGACCTGGCCGGCTCGCTGTCCGCCTATCACCGCGAACGCAACATCTCCAACGAGCTGTTTGAAAAGCGCCGCCAGCAGGCCATGCTGGAACTGCAGGAGAAATACGAAACCGAGAAGAAGCAGCGCCAGATCGAACTGCTGAGCCGCGAGAATCAGGTCAAGGGCGCGGAGATCGACAACCGCCGCCTGCAACAGCGCGTTTGGTGGCTGCTGGCATTGGTGTTTGCGCTGGCGGCGGCGGTGGTCGGCCTGTTGTACCGCAAGGTGCGGCACACCAACGCCCAGCTGGAAGTGAAGAACCTGGAGCTCAAGGCGCAGTCCACGCTCGACCCACTGACATCGCTGTACAACCGCCGCCACTTCCAGGACTACATGCGCGGCCTGAAAATCCAGGAACGGTCCGACGACGTGGTCGGTGCGCTGTTCCTGCTGGACGTCGACCACTTCAAGCATATCAACGACAACTACGGCCATGCGGCCGGCGATGCGGTGCTGAAGATGATCTCCGAGAACCTGCGCATCGCGCTGCGCGAAACCGACATGATCGTGCGCTGGGGCGGCGAGGAATTCCTCGCCTTCCTGCCGGCGATACCGCGCCACGGCATGGAGGAAGTGGCGCGCCGCATCCTCACCAGCATCTCATCGCAGTCGCTCCAATACGGCGGGCATGACATCAGCGTGAATGTGTCGGTGGGGTTCTCGCCGTTCCCGCTGATGCCGGACGGTGTGCCGCTGGTGTGGGAACGCGCGGTCAACCTGGTCGACATGGCGCTGTACCTGGCCAAGGCGCACGGCCGCAACCGCGCCTACGGCGTGCGCGGCTTCGAGAACTTCCATCTGACCTCGATGGAGGCGATCGAGCGCGATCTGGAACGCGCCTGGCGCGCCGGCTTCGTCGACCTGAGCGTGGTGCTGGGCGGCGATCCGGACACCCATCCGCCCACCCCGAACGAGCACCTCAATGTGGTCTCGATCAAGCAGGCCACGCAAAAACACTGATTATTTCTTGGCCTCGCGTTCGTCGGCGGCGGTTTGCATCTTCTCGCCGGCCCGTTCGAGTTTGCGGCCGGCTTCCTTGGTGGCCTCGTTGAGCTTCTCGCTGGCCTTGTCGGCCGCCTGGTCGAGTTTCTGGCTGGTGTCCTTGGCGGCGTCGCTCAGTTGCTGATTGGCTTGCTGCGCGGCGTTGTCCAGCTTCTGGCCGGCCTGCTGGGTGGCTTCATCGAGCTTGCGGCCGGCGCGTTCTGCCGGGCCGGCTTCGCTCGGATCGTCCTTCTTCTGGCAGCCGCCGAGCAGCGCCAGCGCCGTCAACGTCACCGCTACATAACGGATCATCATCATCGTCTCCTGAAAGAATGAATTCTTGCCAAGAGCATACAACGTCCTGCTGCTTCGCAGCGCACGCCAAACCCCGAATTGCGAATTGCAGATTGCTATTCGACGATTTTCTTCGGTGGTGGCGGTGGCGTGAAAACCACGGTTTCCGATTCCGGCCCGCCGTCCAGCATGTCGGACTTCTCCAGCCAGTTGCGCAGCTTTTCCATGCGGCGGATCAGGATGCCCTTGCTGCTGATGTAGCCCACCTGCTCAAAATTCTCCGGCTTGCTGACCATCTTGGACACGGTCGGCAGATTCTCCGCCAGCCGCTCAAACGCCTTGCGCGCCTTCTGCTCCCATTTGACCAGGTTCGGTTCGTTAAAGCGGTTGCTCTCGTAATAAATCGTCAAGGTGCGGTCGTGGTTGCCGTAACCGACAATCGCCGCCCCCATCCGCACCGTCTCCAGCACATCGCCCTTGATTGATGCCGTCGGCACAAACAATGCGGCCCGCCCGGTCATATCCGGTCGTTCCAGCGGCAAATCCTGTCCCATTAATACGGTCATCACGCTTCCTGTTGTTATCGCCACGGAGTTGCCGCTGGGCTATTTTTTAATTCTATATCGCTCTTTTCTCTATTACAAGAAGAATGCGCGCCGGCGTGGTACGGCCGACAACTACCTTATAATGCGGGCTGATCCCAATAACCGCCTCACCATGACGTCCTCCCCTTCCCGTTTCGGCGCCATTCCCGAAACCGCCGTCGACCAGGCCGCGCGCCACCTGCACGACACGCTGACCATCGCCATCGAGCACCGCGCGCCGCATGCCGCGCTGATCGTCTACGACACCCGCACCGACCTCAATCGCGCGCTGACCGCAGCCTATCGCCGCGCCGCGCCGGATGCCAAGTTCATCGACTTCGACAGCACCGAACCGGCCGCCATCCTGGCCACCTTCGAGCGCCTGCAGGCGGGCGACCTGGTGGTGCTGGTGCAATCGACCAGCTTCCGCATGGACGCCTACCGCATCCGCATCGAACTGTTCAAGCGCGGGCTGAAGGTGATCGAGCACGTCCACCTGGCGCGCATGCCGGGCGACCAGGGCCTGCACTACATCAATTCGCTGGCCTACGACCCTTCTTATTACCGCGGCGTCGGCCACGGCCTGAAAGCCCGCATCGACCGCGCGCAACGCGGCGTGGTCGACAGCGGCGACGGCGCGCAGCTGGTATTTGCCTCGCCATTTGAAGCGGCCAAGCTGAATATCGGCGATTACAGCGGCATGACCAACGTCGGCGGCCAGTTCCCACTGGGCGAAGTGTTTACCGAAGCGCAGGATCTGGAAGCGGTCAGCGGCCGCGCGCGCATCTTCGTGTTTGGCGACACCAAATTCCTGGTCAACCGGCCGGCCGCGCCGATTACCATCACCGTCGACAAAGGCCGCGTGGTCGGCACCGAAAACAGCACGCCGGCATTCGAGGAGATGCTGGCCATCATCCGCGAACATGAAGGCGAAGTGTGGCTGCGCGAACTGGGCTTCGGCATGAACCGCGCCTTCACGCGCGAGCGCATGGTGGACGACATCGGCACTTTTGAGCGCATGTGCGGCATCCACCTGTCGCTGGGCGCCAAGCATGGCGTCTACACCAAGCCGCAGCTGAAACGCAAGGACGCCCGCTACCACATCGACGTCTTCGCCGTCACCGACGGCGTCTACCTCGACGGCCAGCGCGTGTACCAGGACGGTGCCTGGCAACTCCCCTGACGCTGGACGAAAGGCTGTGCTAATGTTGCGCTGGTCACATTTTTCCAGATAAGGATGTTATGCCCCGCTCACCAGTTTCCAGCCTTCTTCGCACCGCTGCGCTTGCGACGTTGCTGATTGCCGCCCTGCCCGCCGTCCACGCCGCCGATGCGCCACCGGCAGCCGACGCCAAAGCCAAGTCCGACCTCGAACTGCCGCCGCTGCCGGACGACAAAACCATCCGCCAGACCATCCGCCTGAACGGCAAGCCGTTCAATTACGACGCCACGGTCGGCACCATCAAGGTGCGTGACGCCAAAGGCAAAGTGATCGGCGAAGTGGTCTACACCGCCTACACGGTGCCGGGCAGCAGCCCGAACCGGCCGGTCACCTTCGCCTTCAACGGCGGCCCCGGCGCCTCGTCGGTGTACCTGAACCTGGGCGCGATCGGCCCGCGCCGCGTGCAGTTCGGCGCCGCCGGCGACACGCCATCCGACTCGTCGGAACTGCAAGACAATCCGCACACCTGGCTGGACCTGACCGACCTGGTCTTCATCGACCCGATCGGCACCGGCTTCAGCCGCGCGCTGGAGGAACCGGCCAAGGCCAAGGCCGACTTCTACGCCACCGAGCCGGACATCAAATACCTGTCGCGCACCGTGTATGACTGGCTGGTCAAGAACGGCCGCCTGCGCTCGCCGAAATTCCTGATGGGCGAATCCTACGGCGGCTACCGTGCGCCGCGTCTGGCCCGCGAACTGCAAACCCAGCTGGGCGTCGGCATCAAGGGCCTGTTCATGGTCTCGCCTTACCTCGACCCGGCCGCGATTGGCGACGACACCGCGCTGTCGCCGCTGCCGTGGATGATCAACCTGCCGTCGATGGCGGCCTCGCACCTGGAAGCGCAACAACGGCTGACGCCGGACGCCATGCGCAGCGTCGAAGCGTACACGCGCGGCCAGTTCGCCACCGACCTGCTGGCCGGCCGCTCCGATCCCGGCGCCATCAACCGCCTGGTGGGCAAGGTGAGCGAACTGACCGGCATCGACGCCGTCACCGTGGGCCGCCTCGATGGCCGTCTGGACATCCAGACCTTCCTGCGCGAACTGCATCGCGGCGACCGCAAGATCGGCTCGGTGTACGACGCCAACGTCACCGCCTACGACCCGTTCCCGGCCTCGGCCGAGCGCAAGTCGGGCGACCCGATCCTGAACGCGCTGATCGCCCCGACCACCAGCGCCATGGTCGATTTCATCACGCGTGAAGTGGGCTGGAAAACCGACGCCCAGTACAAGGCGCTGTCGTATGAAGTGAATGCCGCGTGGGACCGTGGCGCCAGCCAGGACAAGCCGGTCAGCGACCTGCGCCAGGCCATGGCCAACGACCCGAAAATGGGTGTGCTGATCGCGCACGGCTACAACGACCTGTCGTGCCCGTACTTCACGTCGTCGCTGATCCTCGACCAGATGCCGGCCGCAATGGCCGCCCCGGCGAAACTGGCCGTCTACCCGGGCGGCCACATGTTCTACAGCCGCGACGGTTCGGCCCAGTCCTTCAAGCGCGACGCGCAAGCCTTGTTCGCGAAGTGACAGACGCTTAAAAAGCTTGACGGACATTAGCCCGCCGGCGTCAGGACCGTCTCAGCGGTATGCGGAGAAGAAGAAATTTGGCACCTCGCCGGCCAACAGCTTCTTCTTCCATAAAGCCAGCCATACATCGCCTCTCTTCCAAAAGACGCGGCATTGTTCCAGGTAGGCGATGACGGCGCTAAACTCGCCTTGCTTAGCCAAGGCCTTGGCGAGCTGCATCGACGGACCGAACGAATTCAGTTGCGGCGAACCAGGCGTAGTGCCCGCCTGGTGAAGCCGATTCAACGCCTGCTCGGGTTGGCCGTTGTGCAGCGCGCATAGTCCAAGGGCAGTATGGCCGAAGTGCAGCGCATTCCCATAGTTCCAGTCGTCCTTAAAGTTAGGCGCAACAGCAAGCGCTTTTTCCGCAAGGCTGATGGCAAGCTCGATTTTGCCGAGATGCCACGCACCCATGGCGGCATGAGGCAATGCGTAAAACAAGTCCAGATCCGTCGCCGCCCTTTCCACTGCGGCCAGTTCTTCCGGTGCCCGTTCAATCGTGAGCCTGCGTAACCCCTCCAGTTGGGCGTCAGTGAGCGGGGTCAGTTCGGAGTCCTCTTCAAAGCTCATAATCACGATA
Organism: Duganella margarita; assembly: GCF_009857535.1. GTDB lineage: Bacteria > Pseudomonadota > Gammaproteobacteria > Burkholderiales > Burkholderiaceae_D > Rugamonas > Rugamonas margarita. The sequence goes on along the minus strand of NZ_WWCS01000005.1, from coordinate 335,885 downwards.
CCTTTTCAAGATGGGAGCGAAACCTAAAAGTCGGGCAATATACCGGAGGCTTGCAGTTCGCGGTCCCACGGCGGCACGGGATGATATTCGGCGACCAGGAAGTCGATCAGCGCGCGCACTTTGGGCGATGGCTGGCGGCTGGCGGGATACAGCGCGCTCAGGTGATTCAGCGGCAGTTCCCAGTCGCTCAGCACCGGCACCAGCGTGCCTTCCATCAGGCTGCGCCAGGCCAGGAACGTCGTGTTGTAGACGATGCCCAGCCCCTGCTGCGCGGCCTGTTGCAGCACCAGCCCGTTGTTGGCCGTGAAGCTGGCGGCGACGCGCACCGATTGCTGTTGGTCGCCGCGCGTGAAATGCCATTGGGTGCCGTCGGTCAGATGACTGAAGTGCAGGCAGCGGTGCTGCTGCAACTCCTGCGGTGTGACCGGCATGCCATGCCGCGCCAGATACGACGGCGACGCGCACAGCACGCCGCGGCACGGCGCCAGCGGCCGCATGGCCAGCGCATGCACGTCCGGTATGCCGCCCACCCGTATCGTCAGGTCGAAGCCATGTTCGATCGGATCCAGCAGCGCATCGTCGACGAACAGCATCGGCTCCAGCATCGGATGCAGCAGCGCGAAACGCGCCAACGCGCCGGCCAGCCACTCGCTGCCGAAACTCGACGGCGCCTGGATTCGCAGCGGCCCGGCCAGCTCGTCGCCGGCCTGCTGCGCCACCACCCGCGCCGCTTCCTGCGCCTGCGCCACCGTCGCCATGCACGGCGTCAGATAGGCCTGGCCGACGTCGGTCAGGCTGACTTCCCGCGTGGAGCGATGCAGCAGTCGCGCGCCCAGCTTCTCTTCCAGTTGCAGGATGTGCTTGCTGACCATGGCGCGCGTCAGGCCCAGGCGGCGGCCGGCCTCGCTGAAGCTGCGCAGCCTCGCCACCTCGACAAATATTTCCATCGCCCGTAATTGGTCCATGCCTTGATTGTCTCCACTTTGGCGACAATGTGTCAACCTTTTGCCGATTGTGATGGCCCGGCCATGTCCGTAAAATACGATGGATCAAATATCCCGCCATGGAGCCAGACATGCTGACAGAGTCACAAAAACAACAATATCAACGCGATGGCTTCATCGTCATCCCCGCTTTCAAGAGCGCCGGGGAGATCGCAAAGCTGCGCGCCCGCGCGGCGCAGATTGTCAACGATTTTGATCCGGCCGCCCAATCCGGCATCTTCAGCACCATCGAGCAGGAAAAGACCACCGACGATTACTTCCTCGGCTCCGACAACACCGTGCGCTGCTTCTTTGAAGAAGAAGCCTTCGGCGCCGACGGCCAGCTGAAACAGGCCAAGGAACTGTCGATCAACAAGATCGGCCACGCCATGCACGATCTCGATCCAACCTTCCGCGCCTTCACCGCCGACGCCCGCCTGGAAGAACTGGCGCGCGAACTCGGTCTGTCCGATCCCAAGGTCTGGCAGTCGATGTACATTTTCAAGCAGCCCGGCATCGGCGGCGAAGTGCGCTGGCACCAGGACGCCACCTACTTCGACACCGACCCGGTCAGCGTCACCACCTTCTGGTTCGCGCTGGAGGACGCCACGCTGGACAACGGCTGCATGTGGGCCGAACCAGGCGGCCATCGCGGCCCGATGCGCGAACGCTTCCTGCGCAACGGCGACGACGTGGGCATGGAAAAGCTCAGCGACATGGGCTGGCCGGACAACAGCACCGCCGTGCCGCTGGAATGCAAGGCCGGTAGCCTGGTGTGCTTCCACGGCCTGCTGCCGCACTACAGCGCGCCGAATCGTTCGGCGGTGTCGCGCCACGCCTATACGCTGCACGTCACCGACGGCGCCACCCGCTACTCGCCGCAAAACTGGATCCAGCGCGACGACAAGCTGCCGGCGCGGGGCTTCATCTAACGTCGTTCCCGCGCAGGCGGGAACCCATACTAAGCATCCGCGCACGCGTCCCATGGATTGCCGCGTGCGCGGCAATGACGACTGACTATGCACATTCAAATTTTCGCCGCCCAGTGGGGCAATAACGAGCTGCCGGCGCCGGTGTTCATCGAGCGCGTGAAAGCCGCCGGTTTCGACGGCATCGAGATGTCGCTGCCGCTCGACGCCGCCGAGCGCGATGACTGGACGCGCCAGATCGCCGACGCGGGCCTGGGCCTGATCGTCGCCCAATGGGAGACGGTGTTCCACCCGACCTTCGCGCCGCACAAGCAAGCGTTGGCCGAACTGCTGCACAACGCCTGCGCCGCCAGGCCGCTGCACGTCAATTCGCACACCGGCAAGGATTACTTCACGCCGCAGCAGAACCGCGAACTGCTGGACCTCGCCGCCGGCATCGCGCGCCAGCACGGCGTGCCGATTGTCCACGAGATCCACCGCAGCCGTTTCAGCGGCCACCCGATGCTGCTGCTGCCTTACCTTGAGCAGATGCCGGAGCTGCAACTGACAGCCGACCTGTCGCACTGGTGCTGCGCCTGCGAATCGCTGCTGGAGGACCAGCCGGAGACGCTGGCCAAAACCCTGCCGCACGTGCGCCACATCCACGCCCGCGTCGGCCACCCGCAAGGCCCGCAAGTGGCCGACTTCCGCGCGCCGGAATCGCAGGCCGCTCTGGAAGCGCACCTGTCGTGGTGGGATGAAGTGATACGCTTGCGCCGCGCCGCCGGCGCATCGCGCATGACGCTGACGCCGGAATTCGGCCCGGCGCCGTACACGCAAACCCTGCCCTACACGCAGAAGGAAGTGTCGAACGCGTGGGAACTGAACGTGGCGATGCTGCAGCTGCTGCGCCAGCGCTACGCCTGAACCGTCTCCTGTTCCGGCGCCGACGCCGGCGCCGGCGTCAGCGGCAGCACCAGCAGCACGCTGGTGCCGCCGGCTGGCACCGACTCCACGCGGATGGTCCCTTTCAGCACGCCGGTCACAATGTTATAAACGATATTCATCCCCAGCCCCGAACCGCCCTGCCCCATCTTGGTGGTAAAGAAGGGATCGAAAATCTTGTGCAGCACCACGTCGGTCATGCCGATGCCGTTGTCCTTCATTTGCAGCATCACCAGGTCGCCTCCCTCGCGCCGCGCGCTGATCGCCAGCACGCCGCTGTCGCGGCCATCGAAGCCGTGCAGCAGCGCGTTGCCAATTAAGTTACTCAGCACCTGGCTCAAGCTGCCGGGATAGGAATCGAACACCAGATCGGCCGGCACGTCCACCGTCACCGTGCAGCAGGCGCGCCGCAACTGCGCCGCGTAGGTGGCCAGCGTGTCGTGCAGCACCTCGTCGAGCCGGAAGCGGCGGCGCTGGCCGCTGGCCTGGTCCACCGCCACCTGTTTGAAAGAAGTGATCAGGTCCGCCGCCCGCGTCAGCGAATGCGCCATGATGTCGCAGGCTTTGCGGGCATCGGCCAAATGCGCTTCCAGCGCCGATCGTTTCAGGCCGCCGGCCTCCTGCAGGCGGCGCTCGAAGTCGCGCACCATGTCGGCCAGCGCGGTGGCGGTCAGCAGGCTGTTGCCGATCGGCGTATTCAGTTCGTGCGCCACGCCCGCTACCAGCGCCCCCAGCGACGCCATCTTCTCCGAAGTCTGCAGATTGGTCTGCGCCTGCTTCAGCGTTGCCACCACCCGCGCCAGGTTGTTGCGCGCCTGTTCGGCATTGTGCTTTTGCAGCTCCAGTTCCTTCAGGCTGAATTCCATGCCGTGCCGCGCATCGGTCTCGCGCCGGTTGACCACCATCAGCGCGGCGATCAGCGCGCTGATGATCACCCCCGCCATGCCGATCAGCACCACCGGCAGTTGCGAGCGGCCGTAACGCGCGCCGGCGCGGCCTTCAAACTGCACGATCCAGTGGCGCTGTGCCACCGGCAGCACGGTCTGCGCCGTCAGGCCAGGCACATTCTCGCCGCGCTCCTGGTGCGTCTCGACCCTGCCATCGCTGTCGTACAGCAGCGTGTCGACGCCGGGCGCCGGCGGCTTCCCTTGCTGGAAGCCGCCGTCTTCGATGCGCACATGCAGATGCTCGAGCAGCGCCGGATCGAGCACCTCGCGCATCAGTGCATTGACGCGGAACACAATCGCCACAAAGCCTTGCAGCGCCTCGCGCCGCTGCGCCGTAGTCTCCAGCGGCAGGCCGTTGCGGTACACCGGCGCGCGCGCCACGAAGCCCGGTTCGCCGCTGGCGTCCTGCACCAGCGTGATGCGTTCGGTGGCGACGATGTCGCCGCTGTCGCGTCCCAGTTCCAGCGCCTTCAGGTGCGGCGCCAGCGCCGCCAGGTCAAGGCCAAAGGCGTTCTCGTTACCCTTCAGCGGTTCGGTGTATTCAATGATGTAGTGCAGCGGGCGGCGCGTGGCCGGGTGCACATGAAATTGCGGATAGCCTTGCGGCGCCAGCGCGGTGTCGCGCTTTACGCGCTCCACGAACGCCCGCAGCTCGGCCTCCGGCACCACGCGCACGAACTGCAAGGCCTGATAGCCGGGATAGCGCTGGTCGACCTTCAGCTCATTGACGAAGCGGTGGAAGCGCTGGCGGTCGATGGTGTCGTTGACTGCATACACACCCTTCATGCTGTGCAGTGTGTCGAAATAGATTTGCAGGCGGTTCTGCATGTCGCGCGCCACTTTCTCGGTGTCGCGCTGGAAGCCATCCTGCACCTGCTGCTTCTGCTGCTCCTGAATCACAAAATAGCAGGTCCAGGCTGTCAGGCAGATCCCGACGAAGAAAGCCAGGTAGCCGCGCCCGCGCATGATCTAGCCGGCGGCGTCACTGTAGCGGTTGGCGATGGCCATGAATTCCTCCTCCGCCGTCAGCATGGCGTCGACCACGTCCGGGTCGAAATGCTCGCCGCTTCCCTGCCGTATCATCTCCATGGCGGTTTCGTGGGTGAAGGCCGGCTTGTAGACGCGCTTGGAAATCAGCGCGTCGTACACGTCGGCCACCGCCATCAGGCGCGCCGCCATCGGGATCGCCTCGCCGGCCAGCCCTTGCGGATAGCCGGAACCGTCAAACTTCTCCTGGTGCGAATAGGCGATCTCGCGCGCGTAGCGCAGGAAGGTGTTGGTGTAGCCCAGCGTGTTCTCGACGTTGGCGATGGCGTCGCGGCCGTACACCGTGTGCTTTTTCATCACCTCGAATTCGGCGTCGGTCAGGCGGTCCGGCTTGAGCAGGATGGCGTCCGGGATCGACACCTTGCCGATGTCGTGCAGCGGCGCGGCCTTGAACAGCGCCTTGATATTGGCCTCGCTCAGTTCTTCCTCGAAGCGCTTGTGGTGCCGCAACTGGCGCGCCAGCGCCACAATGTAGTGCTGCACGCGCCGCAGGTGGTTGGCGGTTTCGTACTCGCGCGTTTCGGCCAGCGACGCCAGCGCCCAGATCATCGCGTCGAGCATCTGGCTCAGCTCCGCCGTCACCTCTTCCACCACGTGTTCCAGCAGGTTGCGCTGCTGCTTGAGCAGCTCGCGCGCGTGACGCAGCTGCAGATGGGTGTCGACCCGCGCGCGCAGCACGCCGCCCTGCACCGGCTTGGGCACCACGTCGGCCGCGCAGGCGTCCAGCGCGCGCTGCTCGTCCGGGGCGCGTTGCAGGAAAATGACCGGGATATCGGCGGTGTCGGGGCTGGACTTCAACTGCTGGCAGACGCTGTAACCGTCCACGCCCGGCAGGTCGGCGTCCACCACCACCAGGTGCGGGCGCGGCACGTGCTGCATGATGTCCAGCGCCGCGCGGCCGCTGTTGGCCAGCCGGACTTCGTACTGATCCTCCAGCATGCCGTTCATCTGGATCAGGTTGTCCGTCGCTTCATCGACTATCAGTACGATGGCCTTTTTGACATTCATGCGCCGCTGCTCCCGCGAGTATTCTTACCATCATCATAACCGAGCGGATTTACCGGCCAAAACTATTTTTCCCCGGCGAGCTTGCAATTGGATAGTGCACTACCTATACTGGGAAGATGGATACGCAAACTACCCCCACCTTCGGCGTCCCGCAGCTTGATCAGCAACTGTGCTTCGCGCTCTATTCCACCTCGCTGGCAATGAGCAAGCTGTACCGCAAGCTGCTGCGCGGCCTGGGCCTGACCTACTCCCAATACCTCGTGATGATGGTGTTGTGGGAGAAAAACGAACTGACCGTGTCGGAGGTCGGCGAACGGCTGTTCCTCGACTCGGCCACGCTGACGCCCCTGCTCAAGCGCATGGAAGCGGCGGAACTGATCACCCGCAACCGCGCCGCCAGCGACGAGCGCCAGGTCATCATCAAGCTCACGCCGCACGGCGACGCGCTGCGCCACGAAGCGGCCAAGCTGCCGCCGTCCATTCTGCAAGCCACGCAATGCACGCTGGACCAGGTGGTCGGCATGAAGCAGCAACTGGACGAACTGCGCGCCAGCCTGATGACCTCCGCCAGCTAAACACGATGACGACACCACTCTACACGCCGCTGGCCGACACCGTGACGGCCCTGCGCCGGGACGGCTACGCGCTGCTGCAACCGCAAGACGTGGCCACGCTGGCCGGCCTGCCGCTGGCCGCGCTGGACGCGCTGATCCCCAGCTGGAACGACCTCGCGACCGACCAGTATCTGAAGGACGGCGGCCGCTATCGGCGGCGCCGCCATTCCTGCTTCATCCAGGAAGGCCGCCACCTGACGCAGACGCCGCACCGCGCGCACTGGCAGCCGCTCGAATACAACGCCCTGCACGGCGGCATGCACCGCCTGTTCGAGCCGGTGCTGCCGGCCACCGTCACGCAGCAGGGCTGGCCGGCGCTGATCACCGCCATCGGCCAGTTGTGCAGCGCGGCGCGCGAGGCGGAAAACAGCGCCGCGCCATGGTATGTTGAGGCGCACCAGTTTCGCATCGACACCACCGACGGCATCGGCCGGCCCACGCCGGAAGGCGCGCACCGCGACGGCGTCGATTTCGTCGCCGTGATCCTGATCGCCCGCGGTGGCATCAAGGGCGGCGAAACCCGGGTATTCGAGGCCGACGGCCCGAACGGCAAGCGTTTCACCATGACCGCGCCTTGGACCATGTTGTTGCTGGATGACGCCACTGTCATCCATGAATCCACGCCGATCCAGCCCCTGGCGCAACACGGCCATCGCGACACACTGGTGCTGACCTGGCGCGCCGGCAGTTTCCAGGGACAGGAAACTTCCCCTTGATAGGGTAATCCGATATAGTTTGCCTAGCCAACTATGCACCAGGAGGGTGGTCTGTGGACACCAGTTACGAAATACAGCCAGATGAAATCGAAATACTGATCGTCGAAGACAGTCCCACCCAGGCCGAACGTCTGCGCCGGCTGATCCAGTCGATGCGCTACAACGCCCGCGTGGCGCCCAACGGCCGCCTGGCGCTGGAAGCCATCCGCGAGCGCAAGCCGCACCTGGTGCTGTCGGACATCGTCATGCCCGAAATGGACGGCTACACGCTGTGCCGCGCCATCAAGGCCGACCCGGAGCTGCGCGACATCCCGGTGATCCTGGTCACCTCGCTGATGGACCCGAAGGACATCATCCGCGGCATCGAATGCGGCGCCGATAACTTCATCCGCAAGCCGTACGCGGAAGATTATCTGCTGAACCGCATCGGCCACATGCTGATGAACCAGAAGCTGCGCAAGAACCAGAACATGGAGATCGGCATCGCTCTGTATCTTGGCGAACAAAAGCACTTCATCAACGCCGACCGCCAGCAGATCCTCGATTTGCTGATTTCCACCTACGAACAGGCGGTGCAGGTCAACAGCGAGCTGCAGGCGCGCGAGCGCCAGGTGATCGAGCTGAATATGCGGCTGGCGCACCACGCCGGCGAGCTGGAAACCATCAACCGCGAAATCGCGCTCAAGAACCTGGAACTGGCCGAAGCGAGCCGCATGAAGTCGGCCTTCATCGCCAATATGTCGCACGAACTGCGCACGCCGCTGAACGCCATCATCGGCTTCACCGGCGCGCTGCTGATGAAGCTGCCCGGCCCGCTGACGCCGGAACAGGACAAGCAGCTCAACACCATCCGTACCAGCGCGCGCCACCTGCTCTCGCTGATTAACGACATTCTGGACGTGGCCAAGATCGAAGCCGGCAAGGTTACGCTGGAACTGGAAACCGTGCAGTGCCAGGGCGTGGTCAAGGATGTGGTGGACACGCTCCGCCCGCTGGCCGTGCAAAAGAACCTGACGCTGGAGATGGACCTGGCCGATCCGGCCATCGTGCTGGAGACCGACCGCCGCGCGCTGACGCAAATCCTGCTCAACCTGGGCAACAACGCCATCAAGTTCACCGAGAGCGGCACCGTGCGCGTGTCGCTGGGCCAGCGGGTGGTCGAGGGCCAGGCGCCGATGATCGAGTTCTCGGTGGCCGACAGCGGCGCCGGCATCCGCGAGGAAGACCAGGCCAAGCTGTTCCAGGCGTTCTCGCAGCTCGATTCGACCTCCACCCGGCACGCCGAAGGCGCCGGCCTGGGGCTGTACCTGTGCCAGAACCTGGCCAACCTGATCGGCGGCTCGCTGTTCTTCAAGAGCGACTTCGGCCACGGCAGCACCTTCACGCTGGCACTGCCGGCCAAGGGCGTTTGAGGATTTTAAAAGATGACAATAATAACAACGTAATTCTACGGTATTGCAGTGCAACATAAAGAGGGGTATAGTTGGAACTGTCTCCTCCAATCCGTTCGCTGAACATTGGAATTTAACCCGCGCCACTGGCAGCGGGTTTTTTTTTTGCCTGTGCATCTGCAATATTTACCGCCGGCCAACGTCTACACCTCAGCAACAACCCCTCAGCAATAATTTAAACGACTGATTCAACAAGGGAAAGCATGAGAGTTTTATTACGCGCGATGGCCCTGGCCGTTGCGGCGACGTTGAGCGCCTGTGCGGTGCAGGGACCGGCGCGCCACGTAGATGCGCTGCCACCGCAGCAATGGCAGGCGCCGTTGCCGCACAACGGCAGCCAGGCCGATCTCGCCACCTGGTGGCGCGGGCAGGCCGATGGCTTGCTGGTGCAGCTGATCGAATCGGCGCAGGCAGTCAGTCCGACCGTGGCGTCGGCGGCGTCGCGCATTGCGCAATCGCGTGCCGAGCGGGTGGCCGCAGGAGCGGCGCTGCTGCCGAATGTGGATGCGGCGGCCAGCGTCAACCGCTCCAACCAGCAGTCGGCGCTGCCGATGGGGACCACCTCGCAGGCGGCCTTCAACGCGTCATGGGAGGTCGATCTGTTTGGCGCCAACCGGGCAGCGCGCGACGCGGCGCAGGCGCGCCTCGAGAGCGCGCATGCGGGCTGGCACGACGCCCGGGTGTCGGTGGCGGCCGAGGTGGCGAACCAGTATTACGGCTTGCGCGCCTGTGAGCAGTTGCTGGCCGTGGCGCAGCAGGATGCCAGGTCGCGCACCGACACCGAGCGGCTGACCGAGCTGAGCGCCAAGGCCGGCTTCCAGTCGCCGGCGAGCCTGGCGCTGGCCCGCGCCAGCGCTGCCGATGGCAACAACCGCTACCTCGCCCAGCGCGCCGCGTGCGACATCGACGTCAAGGTGCTGTCCGCCCTGACCGCCGTCGACGAACCGGCACTGCGCCAGAAACTCGCAGCCGGCCTGCCCGTAGCCGGCACTGCGCCGGCGATGGCGATTGCGGAACTGCCGGCGCGCACGTTAAGTCAGCGGCCGGACGTGTTCACGGCCGAACGCGAAGTGGCAGCCGCCAGTGCCGATGTCGGCAATGCCCAGGCGCAGCGCTATCCGCGTCTGACCTTATCCGGCTCGGTCGGCGTCGCCAACTTCCGCGCCGGCGGCGACAGCACCCAGACCGACACCTGGACCATCGGCCCGGTCGCGCTGTCGCTGCCGGTATTTGACGCTGGCCGCCGCCGCGCCAACGTCGACTCGGCCAACGCGCGCTACGACGCCGCCGTCAGCAGCTACCGCGCCACCGTGCGCCAGGCGGTCAGCGAAGTCGAACAGGCGCTGGTCAACCTGGACAGCACCGCCGCCCGCGCCGGCCACGCTCAAAGCGCGCTGGAAGGCTACCGCGCCAACTACGCCGCCGTCGATGAGCGCTACAGGAACGGCATGGCCAGCCTGTTCGAACTGGAAGACGCGCGCCGCACGCGCCTCGCCGCCGAGCAAACCGTCATCAACCTGCAACGCGACCGCAGCGCCGCCTGGGTTGCCCTGTACCGCGCTGCCGGCGGCGGTTTCACTCCACCAGCCAGCGCACAGGCCACCGCACCCAGCACCGCCTCCGCGTCAGCCACCACAGCGCCGACCGGCGACCGCGCAGCCACTAAGCTTGCCGCCGTCACGCCCGCCGTCATCGCTCGCGCGCCGGATCGCGCCAGGCCAGCCGCCAACTAACTCTATCAGCCCATCATGAACGCCAAACTGAAACCACTCGCCTACGTCCTGGCAGCCGCTTTTGCGGTCGCCGCCGCCGGCGTCGCCAGCTACTCCCAGGCCGCCGACGACAAGAAAGCCGAAGCGCCGAAAGCCGCGCTGACCGTCACCATCACCCAGCCCAGCGCCGCCAGCCTGCCGATCAAACTGGCCGCCAACGGCAACGTCGCCGCCTGGCAGGAAGCCAGCGTCTCCAGCGAATCCAACGGCCTGCGCCTGACCGACGTGCGCGTCAACGTTGGCGACATCGTCAAGGCTGGCCAGGTGCTGGCCGTGTTCTCCGCCGACACCGTCAACGCCGACCTCGCGCAAGCCCAGGCGGCCGTGCACGAGGCCGAAGCCAACGCCGCCGACGCCGCCGCCAACGCCGCCCGCGCCCGCACGTTGCAAAACTCCGGCGCCTTGAGCACGCAGCAGATCAGCCAGTACAACACCGCCGAACAAACCGCCAACGCCCGCATCGCCTCCGCCAAGGCGGCACTGGCCAGCCAGCAGCTGCGCCTCAGATACACCAAAGTCGTAGCACCCGACAGCGGCGTCATCTCGGCCCGCAGCGCCACCGTTGGCGCGGTGTCCGGCGCCGGCACGGAACTGTTCCGCATGATCCGCCAGGGCCGCCTCGAATGGCGCGCCGAAGTGGTCGCCGCCGACCTGCGCTACCTCAAGCCCGGCGTCAGCGCCATCGTCAAAGCCGCCAACGGCAGCGAAGTGACCGGCAAGGTGCGCATGATCGCCCCCACCGTCGACCCGCAAACCCGCTCCGCACTGGTCTACGTCGACCTGCCGCAAAGCGCCGGCAGCAGGGACGCGCCGTTCAAGGCCGGCATGTTCGCCAGCGGCCAGTTCCAGCTGGGCGCCTCCGACGCCATGACCGTGCCGCAGCAGGCCATCGTGGTGCGCGACGGCTTCAGCTTCGTGTTCCGCCTCAACGCCGACAGGCATGTCAGCCAGATCAAGGTGCAACCGGGCCGTCGCCTCGGCGACCGCATCGAAGTGCTGGGCGGCCTCAAAGCCGATACCCAGATCGTGGTGCGCGGCGCCGGCTTCCTCAACGACGGTGACCTGGTCAACGTCGTCGCCAGCTAAGGACCAGCATGAATTTCTCCGCCCTCTCCATCAAGAATCCGATCCCGGCGATCATGCTGTTTGCGCTGCTGTCGCTGGCCGGCTTCCTGGCCTACAAAGCCAATCCGGTGCAGGACTTCCCGGACATCGAACTGCCGATCGTCACCGTCACCGCCACGCTGGACGGCAGCGCGCCGGCGCAACTGGAGACCGAAGTCTCGCGCAAGATCGAAGACTCGGTGGCCACGCTGCAAGGTATCAAGAACATCTCCACCACCGTGCTCGATGGCGTCTCCACCACCACCGTCGAATTCATCCTGGAGAAGAACATCTCCGACGCGGTGAACGATGTACGCGACGCCGTCGCCCGCGTCAAGGCCGACATGCCGGCCGAGCTGCGCGACCCCAGCGTCACCAAGGCCTCCACCGCCGGCCGCGTGGTGCTGACCTTCACCGCCGCCGCCGCGCCGACCCACGGCGACAAAATGGACAATCAGGAAGTCAGCTGGTTCGTCGACAACACCGTCGCCAAGCGCCTGCTGGCGGTACCCGGGGTCGGCGCTGTCAAACGCGTCGGCGGCGTCTATCGCGAAATCCGCGTGGAGCTGGACGACGCCCGCATGGCCGCGTTGCGCGTCTCTGCGCTGGACGTCTCGCGCCAGCTGCATCAGGTGCAGAAAGAAGCGCCGGGCGGACGCGGTGATGTCAGCGGCGCCGAACAATCGGTGCGCACCATCGCCACCGTGCAGACGGCGGCCGAACTGGCGGCGATGGACCTGCCGCTGCCGGATGGCCGCCGCGTGCGGCTCGACCAGGTGGCGACCGTCACCGACACCGTCTCCGAACCGCGCGCCATCGCACTGCAAGACGGCGCGCCGGTGGTCGGCTTTGAAATCTTCCGCACCAAAGGCGCCAGTGAAGTGGCGGTCGCCAAAGGCGCGCGTGCCGCCATCGAAGAGCTGCAAAAGAACAATCCAAAAGTCGAACTGAAACAGGTGATCGACAACGCCCATCCGGTCGAAGAAAACTTCGATGGCTCGATGGAACTGCTGTACGAAGGCTCGCTGCTGGCGGTGCTGGTGGTGTGGTGGTTCCTGCGCGACTGGCGCGCCACACTGGTGGCCGCCGCCGCGCTGCCGCTGTCGGTGATGCCGGCCTTCCTCGGCATCTACCTGTTCGGCTACACGCTCAACACCGTCACGCTGCTGTCGCTGGCGCTGGTGGTCGGCGTGCTGGTGGACGACGCCATCGTCGAAATCGAAAACATCGAACGCCATCTGCGCATGGGCAAAACGCCGATGGAAGCGGCGCTGGAAGCGGCCGACGAAATCGGCATGGCGGTCATCGCCACCACCTTCGCGCTGGTGGCCGTATTCCTGCCGACCGCCTTCATGAGCGGCATTCCCGGCCTGTTCTTCAAGCAGTTCGGCTGGACCGCCGTGATCGCGGTGCTGGCGTCGCTGGTGGTGGCGCGTCTGCTGACGCCAATGATGGCGGCCTACATTCTCAAGCCCGCCGCGCACAAGGAAGAAAAAGACGGCTGGCTGATGTCGCGCTACATCCGCGTCATGCGCTGGTGCCTGACGCACCGCCTGGTGACCGCCAGCGCCGCCGCCGTGTTCTTCGTCACCTCGATCATGCTGGTCGGCCTGTTGCCGACCGGCTTCGTGCCGGCGGCGGACCGCTCGCAAACCCAGATCAACCTGGAACTGCCGCCCGGCTCCACGCTGGCAGAAACCGGCGTAGTGGCCGAGCGCGCGCGCCTTGCGGCGATGCAGGTCAAGGGCATCAAGTCGGTATTCAGTTCCATCGGCGGCGGCTCCAGCGGCGACGCCTTCGCCCCCGGCGCCGCAGCCGAAGCGCGCAGCGCCGTGCTGACGCTGACCACCGTGCACCGCACCGACCGCAAGGAATCGATGGCCGATCTGGAAGCCGAGATCCGCCACAAGCTGGACGCCATTCCCGGCGCCCGCTTCAAGGTCGGCCCGCCGGACAACGGCGTCAAGATGCAGCTGGTGCTGCGCAGCGAAGACCCGGTGGCGCTGAAAGCCGCCGCACAGAAAGCCGAGCGCGAACTGCGCACGCTGAAAGGCGTCGGCAACGTGCGCTCGACCGCCTCGCTGGTGCGGCCGGAGATCATCGTCAAGCCGGACTTCGCCAAGGCGGCCGACATGGGCGTCACCGCCGAATCCATCGGCCAGACCGTGCGCGTGGCCACCGCCGGCGACTACGACACCGATCTGACCAAGATGAACCTGCCGGAGCGCCAGGTGCCGATCCGCGTCAAGCTGCCGGACGCCGTGCGCGCCGATCTGGACGCCATCGGCCGACTTACGGTGCCGGGCAAGAACGGCCCGGTCCTGCTGGCCACCGTGGCCGACATCAGCATGCAAAGCGGCCCGGCGCAGATCAATCGCCTCAACCGCAGCCGCAACGTCACGCTGGAAGTGGAGCTGGGCAAGCGCGCGCTGGGTGAAGTCAACAGCGAAGCGCGCGCGCTGCCGTCGCTGAAGAACCTGCCGCCGTCGGTGAAGATCGCGGAACTGGGCGATACGCAGGAGATGGCGTCGCTGTTCGCCAGCTTCGGCCTGGCCATGCTGATCGGCGTGTTGTGCATCTACTGCGTGCTGGTGCTGCTGTTCAAGGACTTCATGCAGCCGGCGACGATTCTGGCGGCGCTGCCGCTGTCGATCGGCGGCGCCTTCGTGGCGCTGCTGGTGACGCATAGCGCGCTGTCGATGCCGTCGATGATCGGCTTGATCATGCTGATGGGGATCGTGACAAAAAACTCAATCTTATTGGTTGATTATGCTATTCTGGCCCGCCAGGAAGGCATGGGGCGTTTTGAAGCGCTGGTCGATGCCTGCCACAAACGTAGCCGTCCGATCCTGATGACCACCATTGCGATGGGCGCGGGCATGATGCCGCTGGCCCTGGGCTGGGGCGCCGACCCCAGCTTCCGCTCGCCGATGGCGATCACCGTGATTGGCGGCCTGATTACTTCAACGCTTTTGAGTTTGCTGGTGGTGCCTGCCGTGTTCACCTATGTCGACGACTTTGAACACTGGCTGCAGCGCATGCTGCGCAAGGTGCGCCGCCAGCCGGCTGTTCATGAAGGAGACGTGCATGCAATACGAGATAAAAGAACTGCCTGAAGTCCGGGTCGCCTATTTGCGCTACAAGGGGCCGTTCGGTCCCGCCGTGGGCGAATTCTGGAAGGAAGTGTTTACCCCGTGGCAGCAGGCCATGGGCCTGACCGGCAAGGTGACCTACGGCGTGGCACAGGATGATCCGTCCACCACGCCGGCCGCCGAGTGCCGCTACGACGCCTGTGTGGCGGTATCGGCCGACTATCCGATCCAGCCGCCGGCCAAGGAATCGCACCTGCCGGCGGGGCATTACGCGGTGGCGCCGTTCAAAGGCACCGGCGCCGACGTGCCGGCGGCATGGGGCGAATTCTTCGGCCAGCTGTCGGCCGAAGGCAAGATCGACGAAGGCGTGTGCTTCGAGCGCTATCCGGCCGATTACGGCATGGACCCGGACACCGGCGTCTTCGCTGCGGAACTCTGCATTCCGGTCAAGGTTTAATCCAGCCGCCACCCATCACGCGGTACAGGTCCACTGACGCGACCAGTATCCGCGTCTTCAACTGCAGGCGTCCGACGTCCGCGCTGTACAGCGTGCGTTGGGCGTCCAGCTCTTCCAGATACGAGGCGTAGCCGTTGCGATAGCGGTTGTGCGCAATGCGCAGCGTTTCCGCTGCCGTGGCGCGGCGCGCATCGTTCTGGATCGCCTGTTCGCGCAGCCGCACGATCGCGCCCAGGCCATTCTCGGTTTCCGAAAACGCCGTCCGCACCGCGCTCTCATACGCATAGATGCTCTGGTCGCGCTGCGCCGCCACCGAGTCGGTCTGCGACTGCACGCGGCCAGCGTCGAACACCGGCGCGGCCACGGCGGCAGTCAGGTGCCACAGCGCGGTCGGCGCGTTCAGCAGATCGTGCCACTTCAGATTTTGCACGCCGCCCACTGCGGTCAGCCGGAACGACGGCAGCAACTGGTCGCGCGTGGCCTGCAGGTTGGCGTTGAGCGCCACCAGGTTGTATTCGGCGCGCGCGATGTCGGGACGGCGGCGCAGCAGTTCCGACGGCAGCCCTTCCGGCACCGGTGGCGGTTGCAGGTCCGCCAGCGCGGTGCCGCGCGCCACCGGGCCGGGATTGCCGCCGGTGAGGATCGACAGCGCGTTTTCCTGTTCAAAGATTTGCCGCTTCAGCTGCGGCACGGTTTCGGCGGTGGTCTGGTATTCGGCCTGCGCTTGCAGCCACTCGAGCCGCGAGCTGTAGCCGACGTCGAACTGGCGCTTGGCCAGCTTGGCCGATTCTTCGCGCAGCTTGAGCGTGGCTTCGGTCAGCTCCAGCTGCGCATCCAGACCGCGCAGGTTGAGATAGCCGGAGGCCACGGTGGCGGCGATCGACAGCGCCACCGCATCGGCGTTGGCTTGCTCGGATTGATAGGTGGCGGTGGCGGCGTCGGTCAGCGCGGCCAGCCGGCCCCACGCGTCGATTTCGTAACTGGCCTGGAATTCGGCCTGGTAGACATTGGTCACGTAAGGCACGCCGTTGTAGGCCAGCTGGCGCGCGCGGGTGGGCGTGGAATCGACCGAGGCGGTGGGTTTCTGCCCGGCTTTGGCCACACCGATCAGCGCGCGGTACTGCGCCACCCGGCCACGGGCGACGCGCAGGTCGCCGTTGTTCTGCAAGGCCGTGTCGACCAGCGCCGTCAAGGCGGGATCGCCGAAGCTCTGCCACCACTGCTGCGCCACCGGTCCACTGCCCTGCTGCTGCACCGCCGTGCGCCACGCGGCTGGCACCTGCAAGGTCGATGCCGGCGGCGGCGCCACAGTGGCTGCGCAACCCGCCAGCGCCAGCGCCACGGCGACAGCTGCCGCCATGCCGCGCATGCCGGCGTGGCTGGAGCGCCGGCCGCACATTGCGCGCCACGTCATGGCCTGGCTCCCGCCGGCGCTGCGGCCGGTGCTGGCTGGCCATGCGCCGTCTCGCGCACCTTGACCGAGGTGTCGATGCTGACCACGACCGACATGCCGGGCGACAGCCGGCGCGCGTTGGCCTGGCCCTGGTCGATGCGGATGCGCACCGGTATGCGCTGCGCGATCTTGACGAAGTTGCCGGTAGCGTTATCGGCCGGCAGCACGCTGAACTCCGAGCCGGTGGCCGGCGAAATCCGCTCCACCACGCCGGTCAGCTGCGCGCCATCCAGCGCATCGACTTTAAACGTGGCCGGCTGGCCGACCTGCACATCGTTCATCTGCGTTTCCTTCAGGTTGGCGATCACCCACAACTGCTTCGGCACCAATCCCATCAACTGCGCGCCGACGTTGACGTAGGCGCCCTTGCGCACCGTGACCTGCCCCAGCTGGCCGTCTTCCGGCGCGCTGATGCGGGTGTTGTCGAGATCGACCTTGGCCGCCTTCAGCGCCGCTTCCGCATTCGCCACCGCCGCCTCCAGCGACAGCTTGTTGACCGTCACCGAGCGCACCTGCTGCCGGGCGATGTCCACACTGGCGCGCGCCTGCGCCACCGCCGCCGACGTCTGCGCATTGGCCGCACGCGACGAGTCCTGTTCACGCAGCGACAGCGAACCATCTTCCGCCAGCGAATTGACCCGCTTCAGATCGGCCACCGACTTGGCCGCCTGCGCCTGCGCATTGGCCAAGGTGGCTTCATTCAGCAGCACGCTGGCTTCGGCCGAGCGATGCGCCTGCACCCAGTTTTCCAGCGCAGCCTTTTGCGCCGCCAGCTGCGCCTGCGCCTGGTCGTAGCGCTGCTGGTAGATGCGGTCGTCGATCTGCGCCAGCAACTCGCCCTGCTTCACGTACTGGAAGTCCTGCACCTTGACGTCCACCACATAGCCCGGCAACTGGGTGCCGATCAGCGTCACCTGGCCGCGCACCAGCGCGTTCTCGGTGGCGACGATGGCGCTGGTGAACGGCGGCAGCCGCCATGCATACAGCACCACCAGCACGCCCACCAGCGCCACCAGCGCGAACAAGGTGGCGGACACCGCCTGCGCGCGCCGGTCCGGCGCCGGCGCAGCGGGACTGGAAGCGGCCACCGCTGCTGCGGCGGCGGCCGCAGCCATCGCCGCCATGCGGTTGTCAGGAGTCGGTGGGGTGTCGGGAGTGGGGGTATTGGCCATGGGTTTCAGCGGGATCCGGAATTGTTGAGAGAAGCAGTCGCCATGCCGGTCTGGGCGTTCTGCACCGACTTCGATTGCTGGGACACACTGGCGGTCCACAGGTAATGGGTCAGCATCCCCGCCATCGTCAGCAGCGCCAGCACGGTGATGCCCAGGAACACGTCGTTATAGGCGAGGATATTGGCTTCGCGCGTCGCCGCCGCACTGAGCGAGGCCAGCCCGCGCGCGCCGCCGGCCTGGATGCGCGCCGCCACCTGCGGGTCGAGCAGGGTCAGGTGCTCGACCAGGATGCTGGAATGGTATTTTTCGCGCCACACCTGGAAGGTGCCGGTCACCGCCGTACCCAGCAGGCTGCCCAGCGTTTGCGTGATCGAGAACATCACCGAGAAGCTGACCAGGTTGTTCGGCGCGGCGATCACCGCGCCAAAGCCGGAAATAAAGGTGGGGCCGACAAACAGCGCGCCGCCAAAGCCGAGCAGGAACTGCGACAGATACAGGTCTTGCGGCCGCGTCAGGTTGGTGGCGTCGGAATCCATGTAGGCGCCCAGCGCCATCACCGCCAGCGAGAACAGCAGCTGGCCGGGAATCCGCGTCGGCGAAATGTATAGCGCGCTGACCACCAGCCCGGCCACCGCGCCGGCCATGACGACCCACCACAATGTCAGCATCTGGTCATTGTTCAGGCCCAGCACCTGCAGGAAGCCGACCGTGCCGCTGGCCTCCGATTGCACCACCCGGATCAGCAGCACCGAGGTGGCCAGACGGGCGATGTTGGGATTGATCAGCCAGCGCGTGTTGAGCAGCGGCCGCGCGCGGTTGTGTTCGATCGCCAGCGCGGCGCAGATCAGCACGATCGAGCCGGCCAGCGCATAGCCGACCCATGGCGTATCCAGCCACCACACGGTGCGGCCCAGCGCCAGCACCGCCGACAGCAGCGCCACGCCGGGCGCGAACAGGCCGAAGGTCAAAAAGTCCATTTTCTCGAATACCTTGATGCGGTCGCCCGGCGGCAGCTTCAGCGCCAGCACGCAGGCCAGCGACACCAGCGCCATTCCCAGCTCGAAGAAATACAGGCCGCGCCACTCGCCGAAATCCAGCAGGTTGGACGAGAACAGCCGTGCCATCGGAATCGCCAGCTGCGAAAAGCCGATGCCGAGCACCGCGCCCTTGAGCCGGTGCTTGGCCGGGAAGGCTTGCAGCGTGTAATACAAACCCAGCGTGGTCAGCGCCGCGCCGCTCATGCCATGCGCGGCGCGCACAGCAATCGCCGAGCCGAGGCCATGCACAAACAAGTGGGCCACGGTGACCAGCGCATACAACACAAGGAAGAGTTCGGTAAACAGGCGCAGCCCGTACTGCTGGCGGAATTTCACCAGCAGCAGGTTCATCGAGACGTTGGTCATCACGTAAGCGGCCGGCAGCCACTGGATTTCGGTGGTGAACACGCCCAGCGAGCCTTGCAGATACGGCAGGTTGACCGACACCAGCGCGTTGCCGAGGCCGCCGGTAATGGCGACGATGAAGCCCACCAGCAGGAAGGCGACGCGCTTCGGCATGGAATGGTCGGGATTGGACGGCGATCCCGGCAGGGTCGGCCGTTCATGCGGCTGCCATACTTGAGGGGCGTATACGTCCATGCGTCAGGTGTCCTGATTCTTTCTTTCGATAGAGGCAATAAAAAGCGTTAATGGCGAGCATATCACTATGCTCGCCATCAATGAAACACTTCAATGGTATAGGTTGGCTTTACAGTGGCGCAGCGTCGGTTTCGCGCTGGAAGTTACGGTGGCCGCCCAGCGCCTGCTGGAACTCTGCCAGTGCGCTGTCCAGCGCGCCAGCCGAGACCTGCCACAGCGCCGGATCAGGCGAACCATCGGCCAGCGCGGCTGGAATGCCGGCCGCCGCCAGCAACTGCTGACCGTCGCCGATCGCCAGCATCGGCTTGCAGTGACGGTATTGCAGACGCACGAAGTCGCGGGCGTCGGCGTCGCCGGCCAGCATCGCCGCGCTGGTGGCGCCGTCGGCGATCACCACCGCGTCATACAGCACGCCGGGACCGGCTTCGATCGAGATCTCGACATCGAGGCGGCTGCCGTCGGCCGCCGTCAATTGGCCCAGTTGCGGCGCCACCACACGTGGTACGGCGCCGGCCGCCAGCAGCGCGGCATACACGGTTTTCACGCTGTCGGCGTCAACGCCGTGGCCGGCCAGGATGGCGACCTTGCGCGTCTTGGCGCCGATGGCGCCGGGACGGCTCAGCAGCGACAGCGCCGGCGATGGCTCGTAGTGCGGCGGCGGGGCGTCGGTCGCCAGCGGCATAGCCGGCGGCACATCCATGCCCAGGCCCTGCGCCACGCCTTCGGCCAGGATCGGGTCGACATTGGCCAGCATCGACAGCAGCCGCACGCGGATCGCCGGCACCGTCACCCGGCTCAGTTCAAAGCGGTAGGCGTTGACGATGTGCGCCTGCTCGGCCGGGCTCTGGCTGATCCAGAACAGGCGCGCCTGCGAATAGTGGTCGGCGAACAGTTCCGGCTTGCCGCGCACCTTGTCTTCCGGCGGTTGCGGCATCTGGCTGAAGGCGGTGGTGAAACCGGCCATGCCGGCCTGGAACGGACAGCCGCCGCCCAGCGAATTCGGCTCGTACGCCACGCGGCCGCGGTGCACGGCCTGGCGGTGCATGCCGTCGCGCTGGTTGTTGTGCACCGGCGCCAGCGGCGCGTTGATCGGGATTTCGTGGAAGTTGGCGCCGCCCAGGCGGCTGATCTGGGTATCCAGGTAGGAATGGATGCGCCCCTGCAGCAGCGGGTCGTTGGTGAAGTCGATGCCCGGCACGATGTGCGCGGTGCAGAACGCCACCTGTTCGGTCTCGGCGAAGAAATTGTCCGGGTTGCGGTTCAGCGTCATCTTGCCGACCACCTGCACCGGCACCAGTTCTTCCGGCACGATCTTGGTCGGGTCCAGCACGTCGAACGGGAACGATGCCGCCTGCTCTTCGGTGAAGATCTGCAGACCCAGTTCCCATTCCGGATAGGCGCCGGCCTCGATCGCTTCCCACAGGTCGCGGCGGTGGAAGTCCGGATCGGCGCCGATGATCTTGGCCGCCTCGTCCCACACCAGCGAGTGGGTGCCGCCCACCGGCTGCCAGTGGAACTTGCAGAACACCGAGGCGCCCTGCGCATTGACCAGGCGGAAGGTGTGCACGCCGAAGCCCTGCATGGTGCGGTAGCTGCGCGGGATGGCGCGGTCGGACAGGTGCCACATCAGCATGTGGGTCGATTCCGGCATCAGCGTAACGAAGTCCCAGAAGGTATCGTGCGCGCTGGCCGCCTGCGGGATGCCGTTGTGCGGCTCGGGCTTGACCGAATGGATCAGGTCCGGGAATTTCATCGCGTCCTGGATGAAGAACACCGGAATATTGTTGCCCACCAGATCCCAGTTGCCTTCGTCGGTGTAGAACTTGACGGCAAAGCCGCGCACGTCGCGCACGGTGTCGGCCGAACCGCGCTCGCCGGCCACGGTCGAAAAGCGCACGAACACCGGGGTGCGCTTGCCGGCCGCCGCGAACGGCGCCGCGCGGGTCAGGTCGCTCAGATCCTGGTAGCTTTCGAAGTAGCCATGCGCGGCCGAGCCGCGCGCGTGCACCACGCGTTCCGGAATGCGTTCATGGTCGAAGTGGGTGATTTTTTCGCGCAGGATGAAGTCTTCCATCGCGGTCGGGCCGCGCAGGCCGACCTTGAGCGAATTCTGGTTGTCGGCCACCGGCACGCCCTGGTTGGTGGTCAGGCGCTGCTCGCTGCCGTCCGCGCGCACGCGGTCCAGATCGCCTGCAGGGCACACGCCCAGCGGCGGCGCGCCGTTGCCGGTCTTCGGCGATGGCGTGGTTTCGCCGGCGGTGCTGGCGCTGGCCACCGGATGCGGCACCGGACAGGTCTGGCCAGGCTGCGGCGTACGGGCGGCCTCGCCGTGCTCGCCGGCCTTGGTGGCGTTGTAGGGCATGGCGGCGGCGGCCTGCTGGCCGCCGGTCACTTTGTCAATCAGGGCTTCGTCCTGCGTGCTGGCGCCGCCCAGACTGGCGGGCGGATTGGCGGACGATGGGCCGGCAACGGTGCTCAATATACTACCGGCCCCCATTACGGAGGCCGGCGTTTTTTGCTTGGTGGTCATGGATATCCTTTGAACGAGACGAACGGAATGCCCTTGCGGACATCACCGGTCGTCCCGGCGATGACACCAGCCGGGCGAACGAAAAATTTATTTGCTGCCGCGCGAACCCAGCAGCTTGGAGATGCCGTAGCCGGCGGCGGCAGCCACCAGTACCGAGATCACCGGATTGGCGCGCACGTGGGTGCGGCTCGCTTCGGTGAAGTTTTTGTACGATTCAACCACTTGCTTGCTGCGCGCAGCCAGCGTGTCGGAAGTGCTTTCCACGGTGTCGGCAACTTTGTCGACGCCGGTGTGGGCCTGGCTGGCCAGACGGTCGGTAGTCGGCGGCACTTTGTCGGCGACTTTGTCGATGGCGGCGTGGGCGTCGGCGCGCAGGTCCTTGCCGATTTGGGTAACGCCGTCGCGGGTGCTGTTGATTTTGGTATCGATGCTGTTATCCATAATGCGATCCTCTCGTGGGTTGTTCGGGGTTGGAATGGTTACGATAGGCTTGACCAGCGCGCTTGACCGTGCGCGAACTAACAGTGTGCAAAATGGCCGGCTATGTGAAATGACACACGGACGCGGCCGCTATGGCGGCGCATGCTATACGTGAGCCATACCTTGTAAGCCAAACCTACTTTTGGAGAGCGGCAATGTTTCCCATCACATCCCTGACGCCCTCGGCGACGACGGAATTGCAAGCGGTCAACCGCGCTTCGGAAACGGCGGCGGTCAATAGCGCCACCATCAATGCCGTGGGCAGCGCGCTGGATGCGCCACCGGCGGCGTCGGTGACGGTGGACTTGTCGCCGGTGGCCGGCTTTCTGTTGTCGGTGACCAATGCCCAGCAGCAGTTGGCCCAGGTGCAGGGCAACACCCTGCTGGACACCGCGCAGCGCGCCGATACGGTCTATACAGCGGTGCAGAATGTGGTGGATGCGTTCAACCTGCTGCCGACGGTGGATTTCGATCAGGGCCAGCCGCTGCAAGGATCGCTGTTGAACAACCTGGTCAGCAGCTTGAACCAGCAGCTCAACGATGGCGCCACCACGCAGGCGCAAAATCTGGCGCGGCTGGGCGTGACCTTGCAGCCGCCGCTGCTCTCGGCGCTGACCGGCGGCCTGTCGCTGGAACCGGAGCAGTTGCGCGCCGCCTTCAACGCCAACAACCAGCAGACCACCGCCACGCTGGACAATACGCTCAGCAATTTCCGCGCGCTGGCCACCGATTTCGCCGAACAGCTGAGCGCGGCGGGCAGCGCGCAGTTTCCCGCCCTGGGCAGCAATCCGTTCCAGAGCCTGAATGCGCAGCAGCGCGCGGGCCTGACGCCGGAAGAGCTGGCGGCCAATACGCGGCTGGACCTGGCGCGGCAGGAAATCGATAACCTGTCGCAAAATCCGCTGCCGGAAACGGCGGCCGACCGCTTGTCGGCGCAGCGCGCGCAGTTGGAGCAAGCGACTGCGGCGCAGCAGCCGGAGACGCCATCGCCGATTGTGCAGCAACAGCAGGCGCAGGCAGCGCAACAGGCACAAGCCAACGTCCAGCAAGCCAACCTGCAGCAAGCCCTGCGCGACCAGGCGACGACCGACCAGCAGGCCAATCTGACGCAGGCACAGCAAGCGCAAGCCGCTCAGCAGTTGCAAGCCAACCAGCTGACCACGCAGCAAGCCCAGCAAACACAGGCGGCGCTGAATCAGCAAACGCAACTCGACCAGGCACGCGCCGCGCAACAGGCGCAAGTGCAGCAGGCGGCAACGCAGGTACAGAACGCGCAGCGGGCACAGGCAGCGCAGGTATCGGCCTTGCAGCAAACCTTGCAACTGAACCAGGCCGCGCAGCAAGCGCAACAAGAGGCACGCGCCGCACAAGAGACGCGAGCGGCACGCCAGGGCCAGCAAGCCCAGAACGTACAGCAGGCACAAGGCGCCCTGCAAAGCCAGCAAGCGCAGACCTTGCAACGGGCGCAAGCCACGTTACAGGGGCAGCAGGCGCAGAACGCTCAGCAAGCCCAGGCGACGCTGCAAGGACAGCAGCAAGCGCAGACGGCGCAGCAGGCGTTGGCCGCTCGCCAGGCGCAGCAAGCCCAAACCGCACTGCAGGGCCAGCAGGCACAGCAAACGCTCGCGGCGCAACGGGACCAGGCCAGTCTGCAGGCGCAGAATGCCCAACAGGCCCAGAATGCAGTCAATGCCACTACCGCTGCACAGCAAACCCAGCAAGCGCAGCAAGCCGCACCGACGGCCACCGAGCAGGCCGAACAAAGCGCATTGACCGCAGCCCAGCAGGCGCAAGCCACTGCACAGGCACAGACAGCGCGTCAGCAAGCCACGGCCACCGTCACGACTGCCAACGGCGCTGCACAGCAGGCGCAGCAACAAGCCGTGGCGGCGCAGAACGCCGTAGAGAACATTCCTGTACTGCCCGCCAACGCCAGTGCCGCGCAGCAGGCGCAGACCGCGCAAGCCGCTGCCGCCCAGGTCGCCATCGCCAACTCGGCCGCGCAGTCGGCCGCCGTGCAGGCGCAGGCCGCGCAGAACGCCGCCGACGCCATGGCGGCCCAGAATGCAGCCGCCGTCGCCGCCGCCGCGCAATCACGCCTGGCGCAGAACAACGCCGGAACCGCTGACGCCGCCACCACCGCAGCCAATGTCGCGGCGCAACAGGCCGCCGCCGTGCAGGAAACCGCCGCCAGCCTGGCCGCCGCCAACGCCGCCGCTGCCAACGCCACGCAACAAGCGGCCGCCGCCGCCAATGCCGCCCAGCAGGCAGCCGCAGCACAAGCCGCCGCCGAGCGGACCAACGCCGCCCAAGTGGCCGCCGCACAGAACGCCGCCAACATACCGGCCGACCTGCGCGCCAACCCAGCGCTGGCCGCAGCCATTGCCGCCTACAACATCAACGACATCGCCGGCACCACCGCCAATGCCGCCCGTGCCGCCACCGCCGCGATCCCGCGGGTGGGCGCAGTCAACGCCACCACCGCCACCCGCAGCATCGGCAACGCGCCGTAGCCGCCCTGACAACCCGTCGGCCCTGCGTTGCCGCGCCGGCAACGCGCCTGCCCGGCATTCCCGCCGGGGCAGCGCACCGCGACCGTGCAGGCCGCGCACCACTTGCCGCTGGCCGCACTGGCGCGGGGCGCGCTCGCCACATCGCCCCGCCGCCAGCATCACCGGCCAAATTAAATTCTGAAGACCACCTGTTTGCAAGCGCAACTCGCACGATAATATTCTGCGTTTTTAGCGATAATCATCGCATCAACAAACAGGAGATCGCATGAAATTGAAGCACACCGCCGCCGCCCTGGCCCTGCTGGCCGCCTTTGGCGCCCACGCCCAGGACACCATCATCAAGATTGGCCACAGCGGCCCGCTGTCCGGCGCCCAGGCCTTTGCCGGCAAGGACAACGAAAACGGCGCCCGCCTGGCGGTGGAAGAACTCAATGCCAAGCCGATCACCGTGGCCGGCAAGAAGCTCAAATTCGAACTGCTGTCGGAAGATGACCAGGGCGACCCCAAAGCCGGTATGGCCGCCGCCCAGAAACTGATCGACGCCGGCGTGCACTACGTGGTTGGCCCGTACAACTCGGGCGTCGCCATCCCCGCCTCGCGCGCCTACAACGACGCCGGCGCCCTGGTGGCCAGCGTCGCCACCAATCCAAAGCTGACCCAGCAAGGCTACAAGGGCCTGTATCGCGTCAACGCCAGCGACTCCCAATTGGGCTCGAAAATGGCGCTGTATGCCGCCAATGAAATGAAACTGAAAAACGTCGCCGTGATCGACGACCGCACTGCCTTCGGCCAGGGGCTGGCGGAAGAATTCAAGAAGCAGGCCAAGGCTTCCGGCATGACCGTGGCCGGCCACGAATTCACCAACGACAAGGCGTTCGACTTCACGTCCATCCTCACCAAGCTGAAAACCAAGAACGTGCAGGCGATCTTCTTCGGCGGCTACGCGCCGCAAGCGGCGCCGATGGCGCGCCAGATGAAGCAGCTGGGCATCACCGCCAAGCTGCTGGGCGGCGACACCATCTGCACCGCCGAAATGGGCAAGCTGGGCGGCGACACCGTCGGCGACAACGTGCTGTGCTCGCAGGGCGGCGCCATCCTCGACAAGGCCGCCACCGGTCCGGCCTTCAAGGCCAAGTTCAAGGCCCGCTTCAAGCAGGACGCCGACGTCTACGCCGCCGCCTACTACGACGCAGTGATGCTGTACGCGCAAGGCATGCAAAAAGCCAACTCGATCGACGCGCAAAAAGTGCAGGCGATCATCAGCGCCGGCTCCTATCAGGGCGTGGCCGGCACCTACGCCTTCGACGCCAAGGGCGACATGAAACAGTCGCCGGTCACCATCTTCACCTTCAAAGGCGGCCAGCCGGTGCCGCTGACGAGCTATTAAGCAGCTCTATTAAGCAGCCCGATCAGGCTGTCGAAGGCTTGCCGGGCGCCCTGGCAAGCCTGCTCGATCTGCGCCGGCGTCACCACGTCGGCGCGCAAGGCAGCCAGGAACTGCTGCCAGCGCGGACCGGGCGATCCCTGCCCGCCCAGATAACCCAGCGGATGCGGCGCCAATGATGCCGCCAGGCGCTTGTACAGCACCGCCCCGCCCAACTGAGAACCTTCGATCACATAACTGACGCCCCAACGATAAGCGGCGCTGGCTTGTGCCGGCCATGCCGCCTGCGCCGCCAGCGGCACGGCGGCGGGCAGCGCCTGCAGCGACGGATCAGCGAGATCGATGCGCAGCTGCGCCAGATAATCACGTGGCGGGAGCTGTTGGCGCGGCCCGTCCGGGTAGCTGTCCAGCCACGCTTGCAGCGGCGTCAGCCAGGCCTCCAGCAAGCGCAGATGGTCGCGGTAGGCGCGCAGGTCCGGCGCGGCGGCGGCCAGCGGCGTGCGCGAGTCCAGCTCGGCGTGACGGTCGGCGGTGGCGGCGCGCAAGGCGCTCAGGACATCCAATATATTCCCCTGATTCAACATGAAGTGACGATTCTACACAGTCCATACGTGCGCACGGTACGCAAAGGCACCATCACAGGCGGTCGCGCTCAGGTAAAATTTCACCATCCTTTTTTTTCGCGCCCATGAACGACGATACCCCTGCCCCCTATTGTTCCGTGCTGCTGATCGATGACGAAGCCATGGCCGAAGACCTGATTGGCTATCGCCTGTCGCAGCATGCCGACATCCGGCTGCGTTACGACGCGCGCGCCGAACTGGCGGTGAGCCTGTGCCGGGAGACCGAAGCCACAGTGGTGCTGGTCGACCTGCGCATGCCCGGCCCGGATGGCTTCGAAGTCATCCGCCTGCTGCGCGCCGCGCCCGAGACCGACCACGTGCCGATTATCCTGCTGTCGTCCGAGGACGACGCCGACACCAAGGCACGCGCCTTCGCGCTGGGCGCCAACGACTACCTGGTCAAGTGGCCGGAAGCGCGCGAACTGGAGGCGCGCATCCGCTATCACAGCGGCGCCTACCAGGCGCGCTGCCAGCGCGACGCCGCCTTCCTCGAACTGCGCCAGCGCGAGGCCGAACTGCGCGCCAGCCAGGCCGCGCTGCACCAGGCGCAGAAGATGGAGGCCATCGGCCAGTTGACCGGCGGCATCGCCCACGATTTCAACAATGTGCTGCAAGTCATCGGCGGCAATCTGCAACTGGTCAAGATGATCGGCGGCGTCAACCCGCAGGGACTGGCGCGCGTCGACAACGCCCTCAACGGCGTCGAGCGCGGCGCGCGGCTGGCGGCCCACCTGCTGGCGTTCGCGCGCCGCCAGCCCTTGCAGGCGGCGGTGGTGGCGCTGGCGCCGCTGCTGGCGAATATGGACGACATGCTGCGCCGCGTACTGGGCGCACAAGCCCAGGTGCTGACCGACCTGGCGCCGCAACTGTGGCACACCGAGGTCGATGTCAGCCAGCTGAACAATGTCATCCTCAACCTGGCCATCAACGCCCGCGACGCCATGCAGGGCGACGGCACGCTCACCATCCGCGCCCGCAACGTCGCCGCCGGCGCACCGCTGCCGGACAGCCAGGGCGCCTGCCAGTGCGACTACGTGCTGATCGAAATCGCCGACACCGGCGCCGGCATGCCGCCGGAAGTGCTGCAGCGCGCGTTCGAACCGTTCTTCACCACCAAGCCGACCGGCCAGGGCACCGGCCTGGGGCTGAGCATGGCGTACGGCTTCGTCAAGCAATCGGGCGGCGAGATCGCGCTGCACAGCGAGGTCGGCCACGGCACCTGCGTGCAGATCTATCTGCCGCGCAGCCACGGCACGCCGGCCGGCGCCGCGCCTGACACGGCGGCGCCACTGAGCGGTGGCGTGGAAACCATTCTGGTGGTGGAGGATGAGGACGACGTGCGCGCCGCCACCGCGGACCTGCTGGCGGCGCTGGGCTACGACGTGTTGAGCAGCGCCGACGGCGAACAGGCCGCCCACCTGATCGAGGACGGCGCCCACATTGATCTGCTATTCACCGACGTGGTCATGCCCGGCCGCGTCAGCAGCCTGGCCTTGAGCGAGCTGGTCAAGCGCAAGCTGCCGCAGGCGCAGATCCTGTTCACCTCCGGCTATGCGGAAGGCGTGCTGGCGCACGACGGCAAGCTGCCGCCCGGCGTCCATCTGCTGCCCAAGCCGTACAGCGCCGAAACGCTGAGCGCGCGCATCCGCCAGCTGCTGCACCAGCGCGCCACGGCTTCTACAGCGGCTTGATGTAGCGGTGCGATCCCGGCGGCGGCTCGTTGAGCACCGCCCAGAAGATGCCAAGGTCGGCGATCGCCCGCACGAATTCGGTGAAGTCGACCGGCTTGACCACGTAGGCGTTGACGCCCAGCTCGTAGCTGCGCACCAGGTCCTGCTCTTCGCGGGACGAGGTCAGCATCACCACCGGGATGCTTTTCAACCCCGCCACCGCGCGGATCTCGGCCAGCACTTCGAGACCGTCAACCTTGGGCAGTTTCAGGTCCAGCAGCACCACCGCCGGATTGCCCTGGTCGCGCCCGGCATACACGCCGCGCGCATGCAGGTAGTCGAGCGCTTCGGCGCCATCGCGCACCACGATCACCTCGTTGGCCAGCTGGCTGCGCTCCAGCGCAATCAGGGTCAGTTCCAGGTCGTTGGGATTGTCTTCCACCAGCAGGATGGGCTTTAACATAGTCGGTCTCAATCAGTTACGGGTATAGCAAACGAAAATGTGGCGCCCTCCCCCGGCACGGAATGGGCCCAGACGCGGCCGCCATGGCGCTCGATGATACGGCGCACATTGGCCAGGCCGATGCCGGTGCCCTGGAAATCTTCCATCCGGTGCAGGCGCTGGAATACGCCAAATAATTTGTGGGCGTAGTCCATATTGAAGCCGACGCCATTGTCGGCCACATGGAACACAGTCTCGCCCGGCAACTGCACGCTGCTGATGCGGATCACCGCCGGATCGCGCGTGCTGGTGAATTTGACTGCGTTCGACAGCAAATTATACAAGGCCAGCTGCAGGAAGGTGGGATCGGCGATGATCTCCGGCAGCGGCTCGATCACCCATTCGATGCGGTGCGACGGCAAATCCGGCGCCAGCTTGTCGATGCAGCTGCGCACCAGCTGCTCCATGCGCACCGGCACCGGCCGCAACGCCGCCCGCCCCATCTGCGAAAAACTCAGCAAATCGTCGACCAGCTTGCCGGCCAGCCGCGCCGCGTCCTTGATGTTGACCAGGAAGCGCTGGCGGCGCTCCGGATTGTCGCTGGCGGCCGCCTCCAGCAGCAGGTCGGCAAAGCCGACGATGTGGCGCAGCGGCGCCCGCAGGTCGTGCGACACCGAATATGAAAACGCCTCCAGCTCCTTGTTGGCGCGGCCCAGTTCCTCGGCCAGGTCGGCCATCTGCTCGGCGCGCTCCAGCGCGATGCCCAGCAGCGCGGTGCGGAACTCCAGCGCCAGCTCCACCTCGCCGTCGCGCCATGGCTCGCTGGTGCCGTGGATGGTCTCGCGCCACAACTGGAAACTGCTGCGCGGCGACAGCTGGCCGAACGGGCCGGCCGGCTTGTCGTCCGGGCGCCCGGCCCAGTCGATCTGCACCACGTGCTCGGGCCGGAACCACAGCAGGTAGTGCGGGTGGATGCGCGAGATCTGCATCGCCAGCAGGCCGCTGGCGCAAGCGGTGTAGTCGGCCGCCGCGGCATATTGCGCCGCCAGGTGGGCGCTGTGGAACACGTCGTCATGCACCTCGCCGTTGAGCCAGGCCGCCAGCGCCTGGATCTGCGCCTCGGACGGCGTGTCGCCATAGGTGATCAGCCGTTCGCCGATGACGATGGCGACGCCGCCGGCGCGGGCGAAGTGCAGCAGTTCGGGCAGCACGCTGCGCAGGTTCTCGATGAAGTCGGCGCCCTGGGTCAGGCCGCCGAGGATGCGCACCATGGCGCGCCGCACCTCAAGGCGGAACTGCAACTCGTCGGCGTCGCTGCGGTTCTTGATGTGCAGCGCCAGGATCTGCCCCAGCTGCTCGCACACGGTGCGCTGGTGGAAGCTGAGCCGGCGCGGCTGCGCGTGGTGGCACGAGATCAGTCCCCACAGCTTGCCCTTGACCACCAGCGACACCGACATCGACGCCAGCGTGCCCATGTTGCGCATGTATTGCAGGTGCACCGGCGACACGCTGCGCAGCGCCGCAAACGACAGGTCGCTGGGCTGGCCGCTGAGCGGATGCTGCGCCGGCACCAGCGGCGCCGGCGTGTAGTGCGCGTCCGGAATCAGGCGCACGCGGCTGGCCAGGTACAGCGCGCGCGCTTGGCGCGGAATGTCGCTGGCCGGGAAGCGCTGGCCCAGGTAGCTGTCGTAACCGTCGGCCAGCGACTCGGCCAGCACGTTGCCGTGGCCGTCTTCGTCGAAGGCATACACCATCACCCGGCCGAAACCGGTCAGGGCGCGGATGTCCTCCGCCGCCACCCGGCTCAGTTCGGGGATGGAATCGGCCTCGCTGATTTTGTTGAGGAAGTCGCCTACCAGCGGATACAGCTGCTGCAGATCGCTGCCGGGACCGCCCGCCGGCTCGAACTCCAGCAACAGCAGACCGTCCCACGCATGCGCCAGCACATCGAACGGCGCGCCATCCTGGGCCAGCGTGGTCAGATAGGCCGGCTGCTCGCGCAGGCCGCCCGCCGTCAAGTGCGGCGCCAGCTGCGCGGCGCCGTCGGCACCGATGACGTCGGACAGCGGCCGGCCCAGCGCCTGCGCCGGCGCCATACCGGTGAACTGCGTCAGGTTGGCGCTGACCTGGCGCACCGTCAGTTGCTCGTCCAGCGCCAGCAAAAAGCCGTGCGGCTGCACCGCGCCGGGCGTGCGGATCGGTTCGCGGTCGCAGCTGGTGAGATCGATGGCGGGGCTATCCTGGGGCATTGTCTGGACGCAAAAATACGAAGTTATCAGGCCTGCATCATAGCAAGTTCCGGCCGATGCCGCCGCACTTCTCAGCCCAGCTTGAGTTCCCAGTAGCCGACGTCGATCCAGCGGTCGAACTTGCGGCCGACTTCGCTGAAATGGGCGACCTTGACGAAGCCGAGCCGTTCATGCAGCGCCACGCTGGCCGGATTGGGCTGGGCGATGCCGCCGATCGCCATGTGCACGCCGCGCTGGCGCAGGTCGGCCAGCAGCGCGCCGTACAGCGCGCTGCCGATGCCCTGCCCGCCGTGGCCGGGCGCCACATACACGCTGGTCTCGGCCGAAAAGCGGTAGGCGCTGCGCACCCGCCAGCGGGTGGCGTAGGCGTAGCCGGTCACTTGGCCGGCGGCGTCCTCGCGCACCAGCCACGGCAACACGGCGCTGACGTCGCGGATGCGCTGCGCCATCTCCTGGTCCGTGACCGCCTGCTCCTCGAAGCTGATGGTGGTGGTGGCGACGTAATGGTTGTAGATGGCGGCGATGGCGGCGGCATCGTCCGCAGTGGCGGCGCGCAGCATCAATTGTCCGCCGCCGGCCGCAGCGTGGCGAACAGCGGCGAGGCCACCGGGCCGATGTCCGGCAGCGGCATGCTGGCGATGGCGCGCGCCTCGCCGGCCGGCAGGCCGATGCCGTGCAACACCACCGTCAGCATGTCCTCGATATGCTGCGGACCGGCGCCGCCCTCGGTCAGCTGGGTCTCGATGCCGAAGAACACCGAGCCCAGCACCATGTCGCGCACCGCCAGCGCGCTGCCGGCGGCAAAGCGGCCACTGGCCAGGCCCAGTTCCAGGTCACGCAGCAGGTAGCGGTCCAGCCGCCGGCCGCGCACCGCATGCGCCGGGCCGATGCGCGTGAGGAAGGTGCCCCACACCGGATAGCGCAGCGCAAAATACACATACAGCCGGGTGCCGACGCAGAAGCGCTGCGCCGGATCGGCGTACCGCAGCACCTGCGGATCGACCACGCCCAGCACCTCTTCATTGAGGGCTTCGGTGACGGCCGCCAGCAACTCGTGGGTGGTGCGGAAATAATTGTAGAACGTGCCGCGCGCCACGCCGGCGGCGGCGATGAAGTCGTCGATCACCGGCGCGTCCGGACCGAGCCGGGCGAAGACGTCGATGGCGCTGCGGATCAGCAGCGCCCGGGTGCGCTCGCGCCGCTCGATGCCGACGCGCTGCTGGTGATTGGGGGCGGGAGTAGCGAGGATTTCATTCATGCGGGAAGTATAGACCAACTAATTCCGTCCGCGCACGTCGTCCAGCAGCGGCACGATGGCCAACAGCAGCAGCGCCGCCGCCAGCGGCAACGTCGCCGCGAAGCCCAGTTGCTGGAAGCCGAAGGCGCCGGCCACGCCGCCGGCCAGGAACATCGCCAGCAGCGAGCCCAGCAGCGCCAGCCGGCGGCGGTCGGCCGTCACCGGCGCGACTGCCGCCTGGGCGGCGCGGTTCCAGTAGCACAGCTTGCCCAGTTCGATGCCGATATCGGTCACCAGGCCGGTGACGTGGGTGGTGCGGATCTCGGCGCGCGAGGCCTTGGTGACGATGGCGTTTTGCAGCCCCATCACAAAGCACAGCAAGGCCACGGTGGCGGCGATATGGCCATGCGCCGCCAGCCGCGCGCCCATCAGCCCGAAGGCCAGCAGCAGCGCCGCCTCCAGCAGCAGCGGCAGCGCGTAACAGCTGTGCGCGGCGCGGCGCCGGCCCCAGTTGATCAGGATGGCCGAGGTGGCGGCACCGAGAAAGAACGCCGCCAGCGAGGCCAGCCCCGCCAGCAGCAAGCCGCTGTGGCCGAGCGCCAGATTGTCGGCCAGCGCCGACACCACGCCCGACATATGCGAGGTGTACTGGCCGACCGCGAAAAAACCGCCGGCATTGACCGCGCCGGCCACAAACGCCAGCGCGCGCCCCAGCCGGCGGTTGCTGAGGTCGGTGCGCTGCGGACTGGCGTAGGTGCGCAGGTAGTGCATGGGCATGACGGGTCTCCGGGAACAAGGTCGCCCGTCGATTGTAAATCAGAAGTCCTGGCTGGCCGGATATTGGCTGTAGAAGTCGTTGTCCCAGTGGAAATGGGTGGTGGAGACGGTGATGGTGACATCCAGCGCCTCGACGAAATGCCACCAGCCGACCGGCAGGAACAGGATGTCGCCCGGCGCCAGCACGCACTCGCGCACCGGCACCCCGGCCATCAGCGGGAAGCGCTCCAGGTCGATGTTACGGCCGTCCACTGGCGAGAAGCAGTGACGCTGGTTGTACATCTTGGGCGTGTCGCACGGCGCCACCAGCCGCACCCGCTTGCGCCCGGCGATCTGGATCATGAAGTTGTTGGTCAGATCGTGATGGAACGGCGTGATGGTGCCGGCCGGGCCAAACCAGAAAAAACCGGTGCTGCCGGGCTGCAGATAGGCGTCCAGCGGCGGCAGGTCCGCCATCAGCCCCTGCAAGGCGTCGCGGTTATGGCCGTCGTTATTGGCGGTCATGTAGAAATCGTTGGTGACGCCGGCGTCGCGCACCATCGCCACATAGTCGCCGAACGGCATGCGGCGCCGGTGCGAGGTGCTGTTGATCTCGTAGTCAGGATCGGCGTTGCGGCCGAATTGCACCTCCACCTCGCGCTCACCCAACTGCGCGGCCAGGTAGTCGAAGGTCCATTTGTCGCGCGCGGCGCAGCCGTCCAGCATGCCGGTAATGATGACCGGCTGGTTGCGTTGGTAGAACTCGTGCAGGAATGCGTCGCCCGGCAGGCGGTCGCGGCGCGGCACCTCGGCCGGCGCCAGCCGGTTGAGCCGCGACTGGATGCCCAGCACCCAGTCGCGCTTGGCCAGCCGGTTATGCAAGCGCGCCACCCCGCGCAGATAGGGACTGGCCAGCGCCGCCTCGACCTCGGCGCGCGCGTCCGCCTCGGCGATGCCGGATTGGACCATGATGGCCGCCAGATGCGCGGGCTGGCCGCCGAGGATCAAATTCTCGGCGATCCAGCCGCGCCAGGAATCGTTGACAGCGGTCGGCGGCACGGCATCCTGGCGGTTCATCGGCGAGCTATCCTTTTTGCATTGTTGCTTTTTTTAATACACGGTTTCCGGCAACACTGCGCGCGCCACGCCGTCGCGGACATCGATCACGCGCGGGAACAACTTGCCGAAACTCATCTTATAACAAGCCTGGCCATCTTTCCACGCGGTCGGCAATACCAGCAACATCTGGAACGACGTCGGCTGATCGCTGTGCGCGCCGAAAATCGGCGGCGTGCCGGCCAGCACGATGGTCTGCATCGGCTCGCCGGTATCGATCTCCATGTGGTGGCCGCGCACCGACATTTCGTGCACTTCGCCGGTCACGGTTTCCAGCACGGCGGTGCCGACCACGCTCTCGGTTTCGCGGTTGACAACCAGGTTCAGACGCAGCGACGGACGGCCCAGGGCGGCGCTGTGGATTTCATAAACGGCGGCAAATAACTGACTCATGACATTTCCTAAAGTGAAGAGCTGAACATGCTCTGCACTCTAGGCGGACCGCGTCAAAATTGCCTTCCGGTTACCTTCCGAACTCGTAAGCCGCTGTTTACAAACACAATTTACCGCTTTGGCAAGACCCAGTCCGGCCGGATGTAATGGCAGGTGTAGCCGTTCGGAATACGTTCCAGATAGTCCTGATGCTCCGGCTCGGCCTCCCAGAACGGGCCAGCCGGGGCCACTTCGGTGACCACCTTGCCCGGCCACAGACCGGCGGCATTCACATCGGCGATGGTGTCTTCAGCAACTTCGCGTTGTTTCTCATCGACATAATAAATAGCCGAGCGGTAACTGGTGCCGAGGTCGTTGCCCTGCCGGTTGACGGTGCTCGGGTCGTGGATCTGGAAGAAGAATTCCAGGATTTTGCGGTAGCTGAGCACGGCCGGATCGAAGCTGATCTCGATCGCCTCGGCGTGCGTGCCATGGTTGCGATAGGTCGCATTGGCGACGTCGCCGCCGCTGTAGCCGACCCGCGTGGACACCACGCCCGGCATTTTGCGGATCAGATCCTGCATCCCCCAGAAGCAACCGCCGGCCAGAATGGCTTTTTCCGTGCTCATATTTGATTCCTTTCAATAAATGTTCCTGGCCAATTTGGAGACAACACGACATTTATTCAAGCGTGCGGCCAAATAAGCACTATAATTGACTTCAGGAAAGCCAATTTTCTGTTGGCTCGCGTGCCCCTTCCCTGTCGCGCCCCGTCTCCTCCGGCCTGGACCCAGCCGAACGCCACGTTTCACTTTTCGTTCATATCATGGACCAGACCACTACCCAACGTATTCTCGTTGTCGACGACAACAGCGAAGCGGCCGACATTTCGGCCGAACTACTCGAACTGCACGGCTATCGCACTGCGGTTGCCTACACCGGTCTGACCGGGCTGGAAGCGGTGCGCACCTTTGAACCGCACGCCGTGCTGCTCGACCTCGGCATGCCCGGCATGGACGGCTACCAGGTCGCGGCCGCGCTGCGCGCAGTGCCGGACTTCGACCAGGTGGCGCTGATCGCCTTCACCGCCTGGGGCGACGTCGTCACCCGTCAGCGTGTGATCGATACCGGCTTCGACGCCCACGTCATCAAGCCGGCCAACCTGGAACGCATCCTGACTGCGGTGCGCGAAGCACTGGCCTCGCGCGCGCAGCTGCAGGTCAGCACGGCCAGCGCCGCGTAATCATTTCAGCAACACCCGGCCGAAGCCGGTATCGGTGCGATCTTCGGTGGCTCCGGCGGCTGCGGTTGCGCCGTCCGGGTAGCCGAAGCGGCAGCTTTGCAGATAGCCGATCGCCTGCGCCACCAGCGCCGGCGGCTGGCCGTTCGGCTCGGCCACCACGCGGGTCGGCGCGCCATCGGCGTTGACCAGAAAGCGCAGCAGGATGCCATCGGCACTGCTGGGCCGCTGGTCGGCCGCGCGGAAGGTGGCAAAGCGGTCGGACGGCGGGCAACTGTCGGCCAGCAGCACCGGCCGCGCCGCCGGCGTGCCGCTCAACTTCCACACATACTGCAACGGGAACACGGTCTGCTTGCTGGCGGCCGGCAGATCCGGCTGAAACACGCAGCGGGCGATGCCTTGCAGCGCCGCCTGATCCAGGATCTGCCAGCCGCTACTCTGCGTCACCGCCGGATGCAACACCCGGCCGTCGCTGCCGATTTCAAAGCGAATCGTGGTCGCGCCCTCGATTTCATACCGCCGCGCCTCGGCCGGCCACTGCGGCTGCGCGCAACTGGCCGGGCTGACCAAGGCCTGAAACGGCGCCTGCTGTCCCGACTGGGCAGCACGGCTGGCAAAATTAATGACGCCAAACACCGCAGAGATCGCAGCAAGGGCAAGGAGTTTCCGGTTCATGCCGCGATCATAGCGTAGTTCTGCTGACTTAAAGATTTCAAGCCCGCAGGCGAAGCGGCGCGGGTGGGTATAATTGGTGGATGCGCCTATCGGATAAACGGAACATCTTGCACTTGTGGATCGCCATTCTGGCGCTGCTGTTTAGTGCTGTTGCGCCTGCCGTGTCGCATACGATGTCGGCGGCCGGCGGCGTTCCGGGGCTGGAGATGTGTACCATCGACGGCGTCAAGGCGCCGCCTGGCAAGTCGCTGTCGGACGCGATTGTCCACGCTTTTGAGCATTGTCCGTACTGCGCCGCGCACGCGACGCCGCCAGCGTTGCCGCCACCGTCGGCCTGGCACTTTCCGCTGCACCGCGCGCAGCCGATTTTCCCTGCGCTGTATTACCACTCGCCGTCGCCGCTATTCATCTGGTCGACCGCCAATCCGCGCGCGCCTCCTGCCGCCGCCTGATTCGTCCGTCCGCAGCGCCGTTACCGCGCTGCGCCTTCGCATCTGTAAAGCTGGAGATTTCCCATGTCCCACCCGTCCTCCGCGTCCGGATTGTACCGGCGCGTCTGGCACTGGCATTTTTATGCCGGCCTGATTTGCCTGCCCTTTATCTTTTTACTGGCGCTGACCGGCGCCGCCTACTTGTTTCATCAGCAGATCGACGACGTGATCTACGCCCGCCTGCTGTTGCGCGACGCCGACACCAGGCCAGCGCTGGCGCCCACGCAGCTGATCGCCGCCGCGCTGCGTGCAGAGCCGGGCGACGCCAAAGCCATCACACTGCCGGACGACGACACGCACAGCGTGCAGGTCGACATCACGCAAGCCGGCGGCAAGGTACGCCAGGTATTCGTCGATCCATCCTCTGGCAAAGTACTCGGCGCCATCGACGAATCGGCGCGCGTGATGACCTTCGTGAAGCACCTGCATTCGCTGACGGTGCTGGGCAACGGCGGCCGCATGGTCATCGAAACCGTGGCCGGCTGGATCATTGTGCTGATGCTGACTGGCGCTTATCTGTGGTGGCCGCGCGGCCGCCGCCATGGCGTGATCAGCATCCGTCCCGGCGCCACAGGACGCAACTGGTGGCGCGACCTGCACGCCGTCACCGGCGCCTTCGGCGGCATCGTCATCCTGTTTCTGGCGCTGACCGGCATGCCGTGGACCGCAGTCTGGGGCCAGCAAGTCAACCGCTGGCTCAGCGAACATGATCTCGGCGCGCCGAACGGCATGTGGCGCAACCTGCCGCGTTCCACCATCCCCGCCTCCGCGCTGGGTGACCTGCCATGGACCTTGCAGCAGCAACCGCTGCCCGCCTCCGACGATCCGCACGCCGAACACCACGGACATGGCGGCCATCACGGCCCCGCCGCACCGGCCGGCATCGCCCGCATTAGCGCCGACCAGGCAGTGGGTACGCTGGCCGCCGCCGGCCTGCGCCAAGGCTATCGGCTGGTGCTGCCGCAAGACGCGCAAGCCGTCTACAGCGCCATCCGCACGCCGCGCCAGCTGGCCGGACGACGCGTGATCCACCTCGACCAGTACAGCGGCAAGGTGCAGATGGACCTGGGCGCGGATCGCATCGGCGCGATTGGCCGCGTCACCGAATGGGGCGTCAGCGTGCATCAAGGCGGGGAATATGGCTGGATCAATCAGATGGTGATGCTGCTCGGCTGCGTCGCGCTGATGCTGCTGTGCGTGAGCGGTTTCATGGTGTGGTGGAAGCGTCGTCCCACCGGAAGGTTTGCGCCGCCGCATTGCCGGCAAGGCGATCGCCTGGCGCTGGGCGCCATTGTCATTGCCGTCGCTATTGGCGTGGTGTTTCCGTTGCTGGGCGCGTCGATGCTGCTGGCAGCCCTGCTCACGGCAAGGCGCAGGCCGTCGCATTGAGCGACGGCTGCGCCACGGGTCTAACCGGCGATCAGGACTTGAAGAAGGCCAGCAGGTCCGGATTGATCACATCAGCGTGCGTGGTTGGCATGCCGTGTGGGAAGCCTGGGTAGGAAATCAGCTTGCCATGCTTGAGCAGCTTGACCGATTTCGCGCCGCTGTTGGCGAATGGGACGATCTGGTCGTCTTCACCGTGCATCACCAGCACCGGGATATCCAGCGCACGCAGGTCGTCGCTGAAGTCCACCTGGGCGAATTGGAAGATGCAATCGTAGGCAGCTTTAACGCCACCGTTCATGCCCTGACGCCACCAGTTCTGGCGGATCGCTTCCGACACTTTGGCGCCCGGACGGTTGTAGCCGTAGAACGGCATCGTCAGGTCCATGTAGAACTGTGGACGGTTGAACGCAGTGCCTTGACGGATGTCGTCGAACACTTTCAGCGGCACGCCGTCTGGATTGGTGGCCGATTGCACCATGATCGGTGGCACGGCGCTGATCAGCACAGCCTTGGTCACCAGGCCTTTGCCGTGTTGACGCACGTAGCGCACCACTTCGCCGCCGCCGGTCGAGTGACCCACGTGGATGGCGCTCTTCACTTTCAGTGCCGCGACCACGGCGGCGGTGTCGGCGCTGTAGGTGTCCATGTCGTTGCCATGGTCGGTCTGGGTCGAGCGGCCGTGGCCACGACGATCGTGGGCGATGACGCGGTAGCCGTGCTGCAGGAAGAACATCATCTGCGCATCCCAGTCGTCCGAGCTCAGCGGCCAGCCGTGGTGGAACCAGACTACTGGTGCGTCTTTAGGACCCCAGTCCTTGTAGAAAATCTGGCTACCGTCTTTTACTGTAACAAAACCGCTGTCCATGTTGAATGCTCCTTGATGAGGGGTGGTGGAAGATGTCGCAGCCGAGGCGATCGAAGGCAGGCCAGCCGCTGCCGCGGCAACAGCACCCAGGCCGCCGACGATGGCCGAGCGGCGGGATGAGCTGACGTCGGAGGAAGTCTTTTCGGAATTCACGTGATACTCCTTCTTATGTGATTGATGTGGCAAAGCCAGATCACATTGGAACCGATGCGCACCTCGTTTGTAACCTGCCTAAAGGTAGGCTTATCCCTTTTGAGACAAATCCCTGAGCGCCGCCACCAGCTGATCCAGATCGGCGGTGCGGGTGAACAGGCCAGGCGTGACGCGGATGCAGGCGCCACCCACCGGCCCCTTGCGCGCCACGGTGAAAATCCGATACTGCTCCACCAGCCGGTTGACTAGCGCCGCGTTCTGTTCAAACGTGGTGTGACCGCGCAGGCGGAACGAGGTCACCGCGCCGTAGCTGCCGGCATCGTCCGGCGTCAGCACCTGCACGCCATCCAGGCCGCGCACCTGCCGCACCCAGTAGTCGCGCAGCTCGCGCAGGCGGCGGCCCCGGTTGGAAACGCCGATTGCGTCGTGCAGCTTGAGCGCCGCCGGAACCGTCATCAGCGCAGCGGCGTTGAAGGTGCCCGAATGCACGCGCGAGCGGGTGTCGCTGGCCGGATAGTCCTCGTCGCCGCGCTCGACGCCGATATCCGCCAGCCGCTCCTTGCGAATATACAGAAAACCCGTGCCGAGCGGCGCACCAACCCATTTGTGCAGATTGGCGCCGATAAAATCCGCGCCCAGGTCAGGCAGCTTGTAGTCCAGCTGTCCCCAAGACTGCGCCACGTCGAGGATCACATCGACGCCGCGCGCCTTGGCCAGCTTGATGATCTCCACCACCGGCAGCACAAAGCCGGTGCGGTGGTTGACGTGCGTGAGCAGCAGCAGCCTGGTACGCGGATGCTGGCGCAAGGCCAGTTCGTAGACGTCAATGGCGGCCTGGCGGTTGACCGGCTCAGGGATCTTCACCAGCGCCACCTTGGCGCCGCTGCGCTGGGCCAGATCGTTCATCGCGTACTGCATGGCGTCGTAATCGAGATTGGCGTACATGATGGTGTCGCCGCGCTTGAGCAAGCAGTAATTGCAGATCAGGTTTTGCAGCGACTCGGTGGCGCCGCGCGTAATGGCCAGTTCTTCCGCCGCTACACCGGTATGGGTCGCCAGCAGTTCCCGCAACTGCTCCATGCCGGCGCGGTCGAACTGGCGCCGCAGATAGTAGGAGTTATAGCGGTTCAGGTAATCGATATTGCGCTTGAAATCTTCCGCCACCGGCCGCGCCATGATGCCGTAGTAGGCGTTCTCCAGATTGACGATATCGCCGGCGATGTCATAGCTTTGCGCGATCGCCTCCCAGTCCGCCGCCGATGACGGCGCCCCCGATGATGCCGACGATACGCCCGGCACCGCCATCGCCGTCATCCCTGCAGCAGCCCCCAGCAACCTGCGCCGGCCCGCCTGAAATCCATCCATTCCGCACCTCCAGAAGTTAGTATCGCAAACCAGTTGCACAGCTTTCGCCAGCTCATGGGCATAATACGGGAAGAATAACGCGCACGAGGAGCCTTCCATGCCTGTAGTGACACGCCGCCGTGCATTGGCGTCCATGGCCGCCATCGCGGCGCTTGGCGCACTGCCGGCGACATCGTCCGCCGCCACTGCCGCCACGCGCACGCCGTTGCGTCTGACGATGGTCAACCTGATGCCGTGGGCCGGCAACGGCCCGCACGGCCAGCCTATCGGCGCCTTGATCGAGTTGTGTGCACAACTGGCGACGCTGAGCGGTGTGCCGATCACACCCATGCCGGTGCCCTATGGCCGCGCGCCGCACATGCTGACCGGGGGCGGCGCAGACCTGACGCTGCTGATCGACACCAGCGCCAAGGGCGGCGCCGCCATCGACTATGTGGGCACGGTCGATATTGTGGTGTTCGGCCGCAGCGGCTTCCGCTTCCAGCGCATG
This sequence comes from Duganella margarita, assembly GCF_009857535.1. Classification (GTDB taxonomy): domain Bacteria; phylum Pseudomonadota; class Gammaproteobacteria; order Burkholderiales; family Burkholderiaceae_D; genus Rugamonas; species Rugamonas margarita. The sequence continues at coordinate 294,539 of NZ_WWCS01000005.1, read as the reverse complement.
GAAGACCTGTTCGGCAAAACCGTCGGCACGCTGCGCCACTCCGGCTACAGTCCGGAACTGGAAGCCGAAGCGCGCATCCACAAGCACGCCTTCGACAGCTACGACCAGGGCGTGCGCATGCTGCAGGCCGGGCGGCTGGATGTGGTGCTGGGTGTCGGCGACAGCATCGAATACGCGCTGGGCAAGGCGGCCGGCCAGGTCAGCCCGCGCTACCCGCTGATGCACGGCCGGGTGGCGCTGTATGCAAATCCCCAGATCGACGCCGCCACCATCGCCGCGCTGCAAGCAGCCTGCCGCCAATTGCGCCAGAAACGCGTGATGGACGAACTGCTGCATCGCCCTCAGCGCCGGTAGAACTGTTTGACCAAGTCGGTAAAGTTCCGCACCGTGACCGACTTCTCTCGCGGCCGCGTAATCAATGCGATCGCCGTGCCCAGCCCCTGATTGCGCAGGTCCTGATACGTGACGCCCTCGGAACGAAACTGGCCGATCGACTCCGGAATGATGGCCACGCCGAATCCCGCCGCCACCATATTGACGCCCGACGAAATCTGCGGCGACTCCATTTCAATCCTGGGCGAAAAGCCGGCCACGTGGCAGGCGCTGATGATGGCGTCGTACAGTTCAGGATTGATCGCACGCGGGTACAGGATGAATGGATCGGCCGCCAGCTGTTTCAAGTCGATGGTGCGGCGCCGGCCCAGCGCATGGCCGCTGGGCAGCACTGCGATCATCTTCTCCTGCACCAGCGGCGTGACGGTCAGGTCGCCGCAATCGAGCGGCAGGCGGATCATAGCGCAATCGACCTGGGCGTCGGCCAGCTTGCCCAGCAGCGCCGTGCTGTTGCTCTCCTCGGTGCGGATCTTCACGCCCGGATAGTCCTCGCGGAAGCGGCGCAGCAGCCGCGCCACAGTTGGATGAAACACCGTGGAACCAGCAAAACCAATCGACAGATTGCCGCTCTCGCCGCGCGCCGCCATCTTCACGTGTTCCAGCGCGTCGTTGGCGTCGTCCAGCACGCGCCGCGCGCGCTCTTTGAAAATCACGCCGGCCTCAGTCAACTCCACGCGGCGCGGATGGCGGATGAACAGCTGCGTGCCGATCTCCCGTTCCAGCTTGATGATCTGCTGGCTCAACGGCGGCTGCGCAATGCCCAGCCGCTCGGCCGCCACGGTGAAATGCAGGTGCTCGGCCACGGCCAGGAAATAGCGTAACTGGCGAAACTCCATCGTTGTCCTTTCATCTTGAAGAGCATGTTGCGATATCTTTTTCGTCTTGAAGAGACTAGCACGAAATATTGGATTCGCGGAGCGTGTGCGCTTAAGCTGGACCTCATGATGCTCAAATCCCTGCTCACCCACGCCACCGACAAGGCCAACCTGCTGGAAGGCATGCGCGCGGCCTCGGCCTCCGCCATCATGCTGCTGGTGGGCTGCGCGCTGCACGCGCCGGACTTTGCGTGGGCGGCGATTGGCGCCTTCTGGACCTCGCTGGCTACCGCATCGGACACCGCGCGCAACCGGCTGGCGTCGATGCTGTCGTTCGCCGTGCTGTCGACCGTGGCCGGCGGCTTGACCACCTACGCCGCCAGCCTGGGTACGGCGGCCGGCGCGCTGGCCATCCTGTTGGTGGTCACCGGTGCCGGACTGGCGCGGGTGTGGGGCGCCAAGGCCTACCAGGTCGCCATCCTCGCCGCCACCGCCTGCGTGGTGATGGTGGACCGGCCGTGGCACGGCGGTAGCAGCGGCATGGCCTACCTGGGCGTGTACCTGTTCGGCTGCCTGTTCGCCACCGCGCTGAGCGTGGTGATCTGGCAGATCCGCCCTTTCGCGCCGGAGCACTACAGCACCCGCTGGCACGCCGCCGCCGCGCAAAGCGTGCGCGAAGGCTGGCGGCATCTGCGCCGCCATGCCTCGCTATCCAGCGACGGCGTGCACTTCGCACTGCGGCTCGGCATCGCCACCACCGTGGCCTATTTGACGGTGCACATGCTGGACCTGTCGAACGGCTACTGGGCCACCATGGCGGTGCTGCTGATCTTGCAGCCATCCGCCTCCGGCACGCTGCCGCGCAGCGTCGAGCGCGCGGTGGGCACGGTGGTCGGCACCGTCATCGCGGTAGCCATCAGCGGCCTGGCAACCTCGCCGCTGGCGATTGCGCTGGCGGTGTTCCCGCTGATCGGCCTGACGATGACTTTGCGTCCGGTGGGCTACGGCGTCTTCGTCGCCTTCCTGACGCCGTCCTTCGTACTGGTGGCCGACTACGCCATGCCAGTCTTCAACGAATACAACTACGCACTGGCGCGCCTGGAAACCAACCTGCTCGGCAGCGCCATCGCCGTAGCCGCCACACTGACCCTGTGGCCGCTGACGGAGCGCTTCAGAAAGTAAGCTGCCAAGCGTCCCGCTCGGCCATGGCGGCTGATGCGGAATCCGCAACCGCCACAATCAGCCGTTGGCACGCGCCGCGCGGGCGATGCTTTCAGCAAACAGCGGCGTCTCGCGGCGATTGTGGTCGCCCGACGAGGCCTGGCGGTCGGCGCACGCCTGCTCCCACGAGATGCCATGTGCCTTGATGAAGTCGAGGAACTCTTCGGTCGGATGCGACACCACGCTGTTGGTGTACTCGGTACGGTTGTCGTCGATTTTCTTCGCGCTCAGATCCCAGATCACCTGCACCTTGGTGCGGCCGTTGGGCGTGAAGACGTCGGAGGTGGAGACCATGCGGCAATGCGCCGCTTCGGTGATGTCGCCGACGTAGTGCTGCACCACCAGGCCGGTGCCGATCATCTCCACGTTGATGGACATGCGGCGGCCGTCATCGGTGAAGGTGGCGCCGGCGGCGATGTGGTCGGGCGGCGCGCAGCGCTGGTATTCCGCATCGGGCAAGGCGAACAGCCACTTGGCGATATCGATTTGTTCAAACGGCACGTCGACGATGTGGCTGAAGGCGGATTGCGACAACACCAGGTCGGTACGGATAACAGTCATGATAATTCTCCTGAGATGAAATGCATCGAAACGCTTGGAAAGTTCGAGCAGGTTGGCTGGAGACATCATCATCGCAGGCGACAAATTTTCACGACAATCGCAAAGGAAGTGCGGACACATATGCCATGCGAAAAGCGCGGCATCCCTGAGTTGGGTAGGCCAGTGCCCTCCACTGTGGCCGCTCGGTAGGACAAGCCACCGCCTATGGCGACACCGCCAGCCGACCGGCAGAGCCGAACATGCGGTCAGCCGTTGATGGCGAACGCCTTGCGCCACGCGCTGGCGCTCACGCCCTCGCTTTTGCGGAACTCCCGCGCCAGGTGGCTTGGGTCGGCAAAGCCGCACAGACGCGCCACCTCCGCCAGCGACAAATGCGGCTGCGCGATCAGCGCCCGGGCCCGGGCCAGCCGGCGGCTGATGATCCACTGATGCGGCGTGATGCCGACGCTGGCCTTGAAGGCGCGCCCAAACTGGCTCGGCGACAGCTGGGCTTGCTCGGCCAGCGCCAGCAACCCGATCCCCGCGTGCAGATGGGCCTCGATGTACTCCTTCACCCGGCGCTCCTGCCATCCCGCCAGTCCGCCGCGCACGGCCGTCGAGGCCGGCGCGCGGCCAAAATATTGTTTCAGCAGATGGCGATGGACCGACAGCGCCATCGTTTCCAGAAACAGCGGCGTGGCCGGCCCAACGTGGGAGACGGCGAACACGGCCATTTGCGCCAGATGCGCCAGGATGGTGTCTTCACCGCCGTTGATCAGCGGGATTTCGCCAAACCTGGCGACGCCCTCCGCCTCCGACAGCGCGTCCAGGGCGCCGCGGGCGAAATACAGCTGCACGCAGTTGTAGCTGCTGGCCAGATTGGCCATGGGCGAAGCCTGCAGATCCATCATCGTCAGGGCGCCGGCCGGATACGGCTTGACCCGCATGTCCTTGCCGTCCACCCACAGATTGTGCTTGAGCAGCGGCTTCAACTGCACCGCCATCAGCAGCGCGGGCTGCGGCGGCACCGGATCGGTGAAGCCGGTTCCCGCGCCGTCGTAGCGCATGTGCGTCACCGCCACATGATGATCCAGCGCGGCCGAGCGGATTTGCAGAGCTGCCTGCTGCTCGGCAAAGTAGTCGCCCATTGTTTCGCCGTATGCCCGTTCCATGACTCTTTCCAATGTGCGAATTAATCATCTTAGCAAGTTTTGACGGCGCTTGAACAAAATCCGCATAACTGGAAGGATCGCGCTGCGAATCGCGCCGAAACCGCAGCAGAGCTTGGCAGCGATTGCGGCCGAATCGTAAGATATGACGGCGCCAACTGACACATACTTGACTGAGCCGACAATGAAAACCTCAACGAAACCTGTCCGGGTCCTGATCGCCGATGACCATGAAATTCTTCGTGAAGGCATCGTGTCAGTGCTCTCGACCATGGAAGCGATCGACGTCGTGGGCGAGGCGAACAATGCGGAAATGGCGGTGGTGCTGTTTGAGCAATTACGCCCGGACATCACGGTACTCGATTTGAAAATGCCGCTGATGGGCGGCATCGAAGCGATCAAGGCCATCCGCCGCATCGACAGTGCTGCCCGCATTCTGGCGCTGACCGCCTACCAGGGAGACGTGCTGGCACGCGAAGTGCTGGCCGCCGGCGCCGCAGGCTACATGCTGAAACACGGCATCCGCAAAGAGCTGGTGGAGGCGATCAGCAACATCGCCAACGGCTTCAAGCATATCTCGCTCGACGTCGCGCTGGAGCTGGGCCACTACTGCGACAGCGAGCTGCTCTCCCAGCGCGAGCTGGAGGTATTGCGCTACGTCGCCGCCGGCAACACCAACCGCAAAATCGGCGAGCTGATGGGCTTGAGCGAAGAGACCATCAAGACCCACGTCAAAACCATCCTGGCGAAAACCAAGGCCCACGACCGCACGCATGCGGTGACCATTGCGCTGCAGCGGGGAATGTTGCGGGTGTAGCGCGTAGCTACTGCACTGGATGGCCTTCGATCTCTTCTTCGTACTCATTAAGCAAAGACATCACCTTCGCGTTATTCGCGTATTTTTTCTTTAACGCAGCCAGCGCCTCATCGGTGCCCTTACACAGGGTGTTGATTTTGCGGATGACTTCCTTCATACGTTTCTTCTCCGATGGATCAGGAAGTTCGCCACGAAAGTGATCGCAGCCATCCCTTTTCGAAATGAAGCTGCTAACGTCCTTGGGAACGGCAGACGCCCCATGGGCCATATTCAAGTTACCCAATAACAAAAACGCTGCAACCAGTAATGTCTTCATCTTAGACTTCCGTCTTCCGAACTGGTAGATCTCAACACCGCACCATCTGGTTAGCTAGACTACCTAAGCAATCTATTTTGGCCGCATGACCACATCAATATTGCCAGTCGCGGAATAGAGGATTCGAGCATTTTTTGAGCCGGTGAGCGACAGCAAATAGGCACTTCTAATTTTTTGAAAACTGCCGCCCTGTCCCAGTGCGCCAAATGGAAAACTTACACAAACAAATTTTCTGCGGCCATCCTTCACCATGCCCCACTCTGCTAAATATGGGTTTAACTCCGTGGGACGTGTTGCAAATCCGGAGAGCGTTCGAGCCGAGTCGACCGGATATATCTTGTGGTCGAAGAGAATGCCCTTTTGCACTCCCTTCTCCGCATAACCGACATCTTTCCCTTTCACGTTAAGATAGTAGGTTGCGTTGAATCCATCCTCATAGTCATCCTGCGAGTTAATTTCTTCAGTCGGTAGAGCGCTCCATGTAACGGACGATGAAATGGATCGTGCGGATAAACAGGCACGAATCGCTGCTTTGGAAGGCTCAGCAGCAGCTTGGGCATCCAGCGAAATCAGGCTCAACATGAGTAAAAAAGCGCTGCGCATCATTTGTACTCCCATCCATGCGTAACTTCCAGGAACTGTGGATTGAACTTCCAGAAAATGGTTCCCCCGTACGCTGCTGTCGAGTCGTACTGTTGATCGTATCGACCGACCTCCACACGCGTCATTGAGACCTTGCCCGTGCTGGTGTTCTTGACTTTGGTGGTCTTGTATTTGATTACAACCTTGGTTGATTCCTGGATCCCGTAGATGTTATGCGATGGATCCGTAAACTTGATTCCCCGCCTGACCTTGAAGTGATGCTTGTAGTTCGCTTTGATATCAGCGCCATCCCAAAAATATGCGCCATTAGACTTGTCTTCCCCGCCCTCGAGCGCATTGGTTGCGGCCAAGATTGCCATCTTCATTCCAGGATGCAGTTCGATATCCTTTTCCGACGCTTTCATCATATCTGCATAGCGGCGGTTGCCATCGCTCACGGCAAAGGCAAACGTCTTTTCCTTTCTCGCAAAACTCATAATATCTTTGTATCCACGTGCGTCTCGCTGCCTCACAAGGACGCTGGCCAATGCAAACATTTCGTCTTGGTCATCCTTGGGTGACGACTCACCATAAGCGATCGCAGCAAGCTGCCTTGTCTCAGAACGCAATGCCAGCGTTCCCTTCGCGTTCTTGTCACCCATGACGACTGGCTCCGTCCGCATTGAACCAAGTTACTAACTTCAGATTGCCATCCCCGTAAATTTTCTCCGTATTACCATTCAGATAGCTGGCAGCCTTCCTGTGAATCGCACCATCCTGGTATAGGTCATAGCGAAAACCGTCCACTGGCTGATCAAGTTCATCAACGATAGAGAAAAACTGCTCAATAATCTCGTCCTCTACCGCGTTATCATTCCGGCGAGAAGAAAAATCGCTCACGGGGGCTGCGCCTGCTGACACCGAGGAATCCTCAAGCACTTGACTCCGCAAGGTTTGATTGGGAACTAATTTTGGAGGCGACGGGCAAGCACACATACACAAGTCATTCTCAAGTGCGACCTGTTTTCCATTCCAGGTTTCTGGAATGCGTGGCCCGACGCATACGATCTTCCCTTTAGACTTGCAAGCGGGGCAGAAGATCGTGTCATTTTCCAGCGCAATCGGCAAGCCATTGATGCTGCCAGCACTGCTGGCAGAGATGACTTTACCGCCCGCAGAGGTTGCTGCGCCGAGCGTGATTGTGTAACGCCTCATCCTAAATCTCCGGCAAGATGAAGCGCTAATTATTAACCTGTTGCAATTACCGTCTTTGCGCATGCGCAAGAGCCAGGCTCAATTCAAACCTTCCGCAACGTCGGCCCGGTCTTTTATTTGAGGCGGATAGATAAATGGTGTGCGGTAGACTTCTCGCTCAGCACTTCTTTGACTTCGATGTATGGCTGTTTTCTGACCAGCTCACCGAGCTTCTGGCTGCCATAATTACGGGGGTCGAACGACGGGTCCATTTTTAACATCAGGTTCCCGACGGGGCCAAGAGGAGCAAATCCATCATCGCGCGCTACCGCCAGAATTGCTTTCCGGAACAAGTCTTCTAGTCCGGTCATTGATTCGATGACGGGATTAGGAGTCGTCGCAATTGAAGATTTTGACTCACCTGCTAAGGGCGAAGCAACTCTCAGAATTTCCGTGTATACGAACTTGTCACATGCCACAACGAAACGTTCAGGCGTTTTCTTTTCGCCAAAACCATATACGAGCAAACCAGCTTCGCGAATGCGTGTGGCAAGCCGGGTGAAATCGCTATCGGACGATACCAGACAAAATCCATCGACCGTGCCGGAGTGGAGCAGATCCATTGCGTCGATGATTAAGGACGAGTCGGTAGAATTCTTGCCCGTGGTGTAGCTGAATTGCTGGATGGGTTGAATAGCCATCTTGTGCAGCGTTTCCTTCCACCCTTTGAGATTGGATGTTGTCCAGTCGCCATACGCCCGCTTAACGGTTGCAACCCCGTGCGAAGAAACCTCCGCCAGAAGCTCTTTGATAATGCTGGCCTGGGCATTATCGGCGTCGATCAGTACAGCCAGCTTGGAATTCTGAGTTTGTGCCATTTTGCAAGGAAAGGGGTATTTAATAATGTCTAAATATTAACACCGAGGCGTCATAAAGGGTGTATAAAATAGGAGCATGAACCCGTTTTTAACCGAAACCTGGAAGGATTAATTTTTAAACTGCTAAGTCAAACTAGGCATGTATCGGGTGATGCCTTTGCCAGAATTACCGATTCGATGCGACCGCTCGCGCGCTGTGCCTAAATAAAACCTCACTTCCGCCCGAGTTCAGGAGGCTCGATGGACTAGATGCATGATAATTTAGTGCAGTAGGGCAATTTTCTGTTTACTTCGAGAAGTACGTTTTTCAGACCTATCCACATTCGAACCTCGTAACTTAGCTAACGTTAGGCATCACTCTCGTCATTACAAATTGACGCACTTTAAAGACAGAACGCTTCGAAGACAGAATTCGGTTAACAACAACTCGCTTAAATCCAATGGAACGAACACTCACCCTTGCTCTAAATAAATATCCGGTTGTCCCACACAAACTTCGGAGGGATCCGACAAAAAACCAGGCCGCAGATTCTATCAAAGTCGGATTGGCGAATCTCTTCCATCATTACTACCTCGACTCATTCGGAACAGCGCCTCCAGAACCCGACCCAGTGCAGTTCGAGCATGTCCGATTTCTTTTGCCATCTTCCGACTTTAGGTTGCAAGGTCACGGCTTGGGAATTTCCCCATCAATTAAGCGCAGTCGGTCCAGTGAACTTGGTCAAGCATTCTGTCGCTGGTTTCTTCACGACCACTTAAACATTACTTATTTTGCTCATATGGAGCATGTGCTGAATCGCCAGCTACATCGAGCATTCAAAGCGTTCCGACTTGAACGCGCTGCATCTGGAGACACGCCTGACTATTTCTGCGCAGAGAGCGTCGATCAGGTCTTCTTGGCGGAGGCAAAATGAAGATATTCAGCAGTGAATTTCAACAACAAGGAGTTTGCCACCTGGCGCTCACAGTTCGGACGCGTTACTTTTCTCGACTCGTTGGGCACTCCACTGAGTGTGAAAGGGCATATTGTAGCAACACGCTTTGCGACCGAAGAGAGTGGCAGTCGGCTCCAGTCTGGGATTTGGGCAGAAGATCCACTAAGCCCAGGAGAGCGAGCTGCTGGACCAGACCAATTAGGGGCACTCGGCCGCGTAGTGATTTCGTCTCATTACAGCAGCATTGCTGAAAAGTTGTCACAGCCAGTATTGGCCAACGCGCTTGCTAATGGCGTCCCTCTTCCGGATGAGCTTCGAGTTGTGGGGGTCGCTTGGCGCGTCATAGCAGGGCCGCTAGCCGGCCGCCGTTTTGTTGGAGGTTATTTTTCCTCTGGCGGCGACTTGCCAGCTTGGCGCGAGAGGAACGGAAAACTGGGTTTTGAGCGCCCGGATTTTCTCCGCCTGAACCGCCCGAATGCGACCTTCTTTGGAATAGAAGAGGGCATCCTGAAACAAGTCGTCGCTATGGCAAGAGCTCGCGAGCCATTTGTCCAGCAGATCTCAGGCTTCGAACCAGTAGATTTTTTCTACAGTGGATTCAGCGTTCTTCGCGACGGCTCCGCACTAGGCCCCCTCGATTGGTTCCTCCCCGAAGAGCAAGTGGAATTCTAATATTCGGTAAGGGCCATATGACTGCCTCCCGGGAGCGCTCTGGCGCCGATTGAGGGACCCAACTTCCAAGCGAGGGACCTGACGCCATTTTGTCCCTCACTCGTCGTGGATTTCATGGTGCTCCGGCGGATTTAAAGAGACAACAAAAAACCCGCTTCTCCTATGAGGAGAGCGGGTTTTTCGACTTCTTAATACTTTTTACTGCTGTGTTCTGGTGCCGCTTGCCGGAATACAGGACTCCAACCGAGCAGGATAACTCTTTGATTTATCAGCGTTTTGCGGTGGTGCAGGTTGATCGATTACCACCGATCTTACCACCTCACCGCAGCCGGGGGAAGTACCTTTCCTTCCCCAGATTGCCGTTAAATCATGCCTGCCTTCGCAGCTGCCTCGACTGCCATCCACACACCGCTGACAAAGACCACATCGCCTTTTGCCGTGCTTCTCACATCAAAGCCGTTGGCGCGAAGCGTAGCGGCATCTGGCGCATTGTCGTTCATGTACTTGGTGACCAGTGGCTTATACGCCGCCATGTCGTGATGGTAGACCTGTCGCTGCACGGCCTCTTTCAGTGCGGCCTTATTCCGGCTGCTTCGACACCATTCGTAGAAGGCAGGAAGGTCGCTGGCATCCAGTCCCTGCTTACTCAAATAGCTATCGGCTTGGGCTTGGAAAGCGCTCACTACAAACTGGGCTCGTTGCTCGACATCAGCCGGGTCCATGCCCGAACGGCGGACGATACCGGCTGTCATCTCGCTCATATCCATGTCGCCTACTGCCAGCGCCACGCTATTGGCGATAGCGGCGTCGTATGTACCCTGCTCAAACGGAGCAAGCGCGTCATTAGCGGCCTGCTCAATTTCAGGCGGCATCGTCGCAGCATCTGGGTTGTATTGCTCCTGGACTTGCTGTTCAGGCTGGGGGGCATTCGGGAGCGTGTAGTTGTCTCCACTTTTTAAGAGGATGCCCGAGCGGACGAACGAATCAATCGGTGCTTCTACGCCATTCAGCCGGACAATGGTCTTGCCTTCGATGAGGTTAGTTGGAGAGCCGCTTGGGGTCCGCGCAGTCTGACGCCAGTCGCCATCCTCAAAGACCGACAATTCCGAGGTGCTCACGGAGGTGGCCGTTGTGCTCGTGGCAGTGGCCGAATCTTTGTTGAATGTGATCGCAACCCCGCCACTCACGTAGTTGATGCCGCTGCTGCTCTGTTCGCCGTTAGGAATGTCGGCCTCATTTGGTACATAGGTCTGATACGAGATAGTCATGTTTTTCTTTCTAAAAAATTAGTTTTCATCGGCCTTGATCAGGCCATTCTGTATTGCTGCTGTAATCCGAAAGAAGCCCCCGCCGATTTCTACGCGGTCCTCCTCAGGAGTGTTCCCGCGCATGACGCGGTAGCCTCTTGCTTGAAGCCCTGCAAGGCTGTTAGGGGCAATCTTGGGTGGCACGTATGGGGGCGGATCGGGGATCAGCAGGGGTGCGTGTGGGTGTGCTCCAGTAGTGACAAACTCACCCGCAGCATTTCGTTTCAAGCGGCCCCACGCGATGTGGTCTTTTACTCTGGCGGTATAAATTCCTACGCGCACCACCGAGTCCTCATTCAGCGTTACCATCGGCCCCTAGTGCGTCTGTTGACGCCTTCAAAGTCACGTTGTGAATGGCCGTGAGTCGCGCCCTCAGCTCGTGCTCAACCAGTGAGGAAACAAGGGCCTGAAGAGTGGCCGAATTGGTTGGGTTGTCGATGAACCGCTCAAGAAGCCGAATCATCTCTAGCTCTTCTGGCTTCCGCAATTTCCGATGTGTTTTGCTTAGCTTTTGGGTCATAGTCCCTCCATTAACGATTCGGCCCGATGTAAGGCGCTCAGCCTGCGCCGGATCGGTGCCTCAAAAAACTCCATCGCGCTGGCCGGTAAGGTGCGCCTGTAGGTGTACAGCATCCGCTGAAGTAGAACGGTCTGTGACTTGATGTCTTCACTGCTCATTTGGGTTTTCTCCTAACTGTTCGGGGCCGGGTCCAAAGTCTCCAGCGGCCTTGCACTCCAGAGTCATTCCAATGGCAGCAAAGAGAGGAACCGTGGGGTTTAAGCGCTGGAACTCGGGCAAAGAGTCAGTGCCTGTTGACTCCAGAAATTGGCGAACGCTGACGTCCGTCTTGAGTAAGTAACGGCGCAAGTATTTGGGAGACGCGGGCAATGAGTGAGGGGGCTGTCGGACTCCCTCCTGTCGGTACAGCACGTCCCAACGAGGGGCGTCAAGCCAATGCTGTTTAAACTGGGTAGGCGGCGATGGGGTATCGCTTGGCATGTCGATTTGTGTGGTGTTCACGGTGCTCCTTTTTTGAACCCCATTCCTTACCGTATAGGCGCAACAAGGCCCGCCGTTATTGGTCGGACGCGTATGAACACTCAGCAAAATCCAGGGTGTTTTAAGGGGCTGCGGATGGGGGTTTAATGATGGCCTTGGGGTGGCCAGATGGGTGATAGGTGTACCAAAAGGACACCTCGGGGTAGTGAGCGGGCTGGCACTTGTCCCAAATCACGGCTCTACATAGGGACAGGCTACAACTTAAAATTCAGCATCGGACTGGTCAGACGAGCCGCGCTGGATATTGATCTGTTCACCAGTAACGCCCTCAAAGAATATAGTGAATGCCTGGAGCAAAACCTCTGGCTGAGCCTTTGCCTCACTGGCGTACCTGATAGCCAGGGATCGAGTCACCTTCTCCACGGCCTTCTGTTCTAGCTCCTCTTTGTCGCTTTGCTCATGGCCTGTGCTCCATTCTTCTAGGCCCTTCCAGGTCGGCGCATTATCCCGAATGAATTCAACATCCATTGCCGCGCCCATTGACGTGGCTTGCTGCTCAATCGTAGCGAGGACTGCTGGCTTCTGTTTATCCATGCGGGCAATCGTACTCTTCGATATTTGGAATCGCTTCGCACGATCCCTCAAACTGCCGCTGACCTCTCCCGCAAGGAGCATCAGCCAGTACGCCTCCAAGGCCTCCTTAGGGTGCATGTTAAGGTGCAGCCTACGGTTCAAGTCCAAGGCAAACCTACGAGCACTCGCCTCATCCTGCCCAAGATACTCCTGAGTCCAAACAAGCGCCTCAGGCGGCGTATCGGCCTCCTGCAAGGCCTCCATTCGATGATGACCATCGATCACCCATAGTTGACCTACGGGGTCCTTCCAGACGATCAGCGGGTCCAGCGTTTCGCCTTCAGACACAAGGCTGGCAAGTGATGAGGATAGCTGCCGTGATTCTTCCTTACGAATCACCGATTGGACATAGGAGCCAGCCTCCATGCTGCGGACCTGGAACCGTACTTGATTCACTTTCAGGGAACCGAATTGCTTCCGCTTTGGGGAACCCAATAGGGAATGCGTAAGCCCAATAGGGCCGCTTGATTGCTCTGCTGAGTTATCTAAAGGTGCCCTTACGGGCTTCTTTACGGTGCCCATTCAGGTCAACCGGCGCAGCGCTTGATTCTCTGCTTCGTGTTCATCGGGACGCATCTCTGCGAGGCGCTCCAGGTAAAGTCCCGTAGCACGGCGCAGCATTAGCGCGAAGCTTGGTCGGCTACCGTCCGGCCATTCAAGGGCGGGGTGTGTTGCCTGGGCTGCCCTCAGGGGGATTGCAAGACGGTCCTCAAGTAGCAACTTAAGGGCAGTCGCGTTTTGACGGTTTGCGTGTCGGGAGTACTTACGTTTTAGTTGTGACATATCATTCCTTTATGAAGGAGCCGTTGGCTATGTAATCGGAAAATTTTTTAAAGAAGATCGCGCTCTTTACGAGAGACCTAGGGGCTATAAGACGGCATTGCTACTGATGCCCGAAGAGGTGGGCATTTGGTGGGGATGGCCGCGATTGGACTGGACATGGGAGTCCTGCACGTTGTCGCGGCCAATAAAGCCGGGCAAGCTCGTGACGTACTCCTTCTGTGCAGGAACGAGTACAGCTAACCGGCATTGGCGCTGTTATCCTAGTGTGGGGGATCGAGTCTTTTGCAGGCATCGGCGGCCCCTCATCTAGTCATACAAAGGGGCCTTGCCTTCAGAGCGAAACGCTAACTCGCTGGCTTGACCACACCGAGTATGTTTGCCCGTGACACGTCATAAGCCCTCGCCAGCGCACTGACACTATCACCTGCTGCATACTTGGCGATAATCTCGGCTCGTTGCTCGTGAGTCGTCTTGCGTGGCCGTCCCAAGACTTTACCTTCACCTTTGGCGCGTTGCAGGCCTGCGTGTGTACGCTCTACTAGCAGGTCTCGCTCCATCTCAGCCACAGCAGCCAACATTGCCAGCATCATCTTGCCTGCTGGCGACGTGAGTTCCTGCTTGCCTAGCTGGAGGACGATAACGGCAATCTTCCGGCTTGCCAACAACTTGACAGTAGCCCCCACGTCTTGAGCATCGCGTCCAAGACGGTCCAGTTTCGATACCACCAGCGTTTCACCGTTACGAATCTGTGCAAGCATCGCGGCGAACTGGGGGCGCTGTGTGGCGCTGGTCTTGCCGCTCACGGTGTCCGCGAACCAAAAGTCCACTTGGTGCCCTGCGGCCTCAATTTCCAATCGCTGATTGTCAACGTTCTGGTCAGCGGTACTGACGCGCCCGTATGCGAATGTAGCCATACTTATCTCCATTGGTGTTAGAAAACACTGTTAGAATATTCTGACATGTTGGAAATTGCAAACCCTATTTTTCTAACGTCCGTATTAATGCTGTATCGGACATGTTGGAAATCGATCCTTTTCTAACAGCTAGGTAGTCCCATCCTAGTGTGGGGGGAATGGTGCAAGCAGGTCTTAGGCGCGCTTAGCAAAATCGCGGAGTGGGCCGCCAACTGTTAGCTTGAGAAGGCTTCAGAATTACCCTGTACTACCCGTATGTGGCACCTATAGGGCTGTCTTAGCTTTACCTCCCTATGTGGGGGAGCGCCAGCTACCATACCCACTGTGCAACCTCGAGCAATCTAGCTAGTCACACAAAGCCCGGCAGGCTACTAAAGCCTCAGCGAATTCCATCGCCTCTTGTTGGCGGATGCGATTCGCATTTCCCGGCCTAATTGCTTGCTCGTCCTCACGTAAAAGCTCAGCATACGCGGCGAGGTACTCCCACTCTAAAGGCGGGCACTGGCTGGGGTTCGGCAGGAAGAGCGTGACATTACGGACACGGGTATCGTGCAGCCTCAACGCCTCCCTGGCAGATGCCCTTAACGTGGGATTATCTTGGTCTGGGAACCAAACTAGCAAGATGGCCTTGGTCGCCTCGTAGTTCCTCTTGGCCTCCAAGCGGACCCCGGCAATCTGCTGGTTGGCCTGCTGCCTGACTCGATAAAGCAATACGGCTACAGCTCCAGCCGCGCATAGGATCAGGACCATTACCATGTTGCCCCCATCATTAAGGAGAAGCCTGGGAAACCCTCGTCCGTGCTAAATTGCCGCGCAAGGGCACCCCATGGGGGGAAATGCGAAACCCCTTTAGCTTGAGTGCCCTCTCACATTTTTCAGAAAAAATTATTTCACTTCAAGGGGCACCAGCGGTTCAACTAAAAGCCCCTCATGCACCTCTTGAAGGCCCCCGTCAAACCTGAAGTTATCAGCGCCAAAGAAGTTTGCAAGGCGGGTCCCAAGCTCCCCCTCAGATGGCCTAAAGGGAAACTCAAGAGTCTCCGTGCGGGTCCCCTTTGGCGTCTGCCAGACCAGCGTAAGAACGTGTTTCGTGTCCATGACCACCTCTCAAAGAGCAATCTTCGCTAACCATTCCGCTTTCACTTGTAGACCGTAGCCGTAACCGTACCTCTCACTTACCTCCTTAGCAGCCCATCCCCCGATGGCTTTTCGGATGTCCTCGGGGCACTGGACCTCTCGGAGCCGGTCAGCCAAGCTATGGCGCAACTCGTGGGCCGTGTGGTCTAACGGTACCCCCTTGATCCACTTGCCGATAGCCGCAGAGGCGTTATTGGCGTTGCTGTATTCCTCGGTAGTGTAATGGGGAAAGGCGAATCGCTGGCCCTTCTCGGCGGTCTCCAAGATCCGCTTAGCGGCCCACAGCGATGCACCCACAAGGGGGACCGAGCGGGAACTGCCGGTGTTCTTGAGGGAGCGCCAGGGGTGCGCCTGAATGACCACGTAGGGAGTCTCTGCGTCGATCTTGATGTCGTCCAATGCAAGCCCGGTTATCTCAGCCAAGCGCGCTCCGGTATCGATCAACAACGCAACGAGCCACCGCAGCGGATCGTCTTGAATCTGACAGGCCTTGTACAGCGTACTCAGTTCGGCAGCAGTGTAGGGCTTACGCTTCTTCGCATCGCGGCCTTCACCTGGGATCGCCATTGCGGCAAAGGGGTTCTTCTGCAATAGGTCCCGTTCACGGAAGAAGCTCTCAATGACAGAATTGATGGTGTTGAGTCTACGCCGGATGGTGCTAGTACTCAGCCCCGCCTCCACGTTCACACCAACATAGCGCTTTGCATCCTCTCGGACAAGATCGGATACAGGCTTATCGCCAATAGCCTCGATCAGCGTTTGGAATGCCCTTCGCGCATACGTTGAGAACTTGATGTCGTCCCGCTTCGGGTGCGCCTCTAGGTACACCTCAAGGGCATCGGATAATGCCTCTTTGGTTGTCCCGGCCAACAGTTGTGCGGCCTTGATTTCCACCGGCTTTAGATATTCGCCAGCCGGGTTCTCCCGATAAAGCTCCTCGTCCCCATTCGCATAGGCTTCACGCTTACTGTCCAAGTAGTCGTGAAAGAGGCTCACGGCCATCGGATCATTATCAGCTGGTGCAGGTTGCAGCCCGAAGTCTCGCAAGAGAGTCTGGGCGTGGACCTTAAGGGCAACAGGGGAGGAATCGGGGTTGGCCCGCATCGCGGCCCATTCTGCTTCATGCTTCTGATTGAGCTTTTCGATGAGCTTAGCGGCCTGGACGAGATTACCCGTTTCAAGGTTCAGCTTAATTAACTTGGTGGGATAGCGGTCTTGCAGGTCCTTGGGGACTGCGCGCTGGTAGTAGATGACTCCGCCACGGGAGTATGAATTTGGAAGTGTCACTTGGAGAACACCGATTGTCGTTTTCAAGGTAGATTACCACACTTTCTACCACAACAATCTGCGGATTTTTCACTTAAGCCCTTGATTTAAAAGGACTTAAGTGAGTTATCCTGGTGCCGCTTGCCGGAATCGAACTGGCGACCTTTTCATTACGAATGAACTGCTCTACCAACTGAGCTAAAGCGGCGACGACCAGCATTTTAACAAAGAACCAGCACTCCAACCAGCCCCAAAGCAATAATTTTTGGCGCTGGTTGCAACTATTTCATTGCCTTATGCCGATTTCCGACTTTTCAGCCTTCGTTATGGTAGCCGGTCACCACCGCCACTTCATCGAGCGAGCCGAGGAACACCGGCACGCGCTGGTGCAGTTTGTGCGGCTGGATGTCCATGATGCGCTGTTTGCCGTCGGTGGCCGCGCCGCCTGCCTGCTCGACGATGAAGGCCATGGGGTTCGCTTCGTACATCAGGCGCAGCTTGCCTGGCATCGAGGTGTCGCGGGTATCGGCCGGGTACATGAAGATGCCGCCGCGGTTCAGGATGCGGTGCACGTCGGCCACCATCGAGGCAATCCAGCGCATGTTGAAGTTGGTGCCGCGCGGGCCGGTGTCGCCAGCCAGCAGTTCGCCGATGTAGCGCTGCACCGGCGCGTGCCAGTGGCGCTGGTTCGACATGTTGATGGCGAATTCCTTGGTCTTGGCCGGAATTTGGATGTCGCGCTGGGTCAGTACCCACGAGCCCATTTCACGGTCCAGCGTGAAGCAGTTGACGCCGTTACCGGTGGTCAGCACCAGCATGGTCTGCGGGCCGTACACGGCGTAGCCGGCGGCAACCTGCTTGGTGCCGGCCTGCATGAAGTCGGCTTCGGTCGGCTGGCCCATGCCTTCCGGCGCTTTCAGCACGGAGAAGATGGTGCCGATCGAGACGTTGACGTCGATGTTCGACGAGCCGTCCAGCGGGTCGAACAGCAGCATGTATTCGCCCTTCGGATAGCGGTTTGGAATCGGGTGGATGGATTCCATTTCTTCCGACGCCATGGCCGCCAGGTGGCCGCCCCATTCATTGGCTTCCAGCAGGATTTCGTTGGAGATGATGTCCAGCTTTTTCTGCACTTCACCCTGGATGTTTTCGGTCTCGGCGGTGCCGAGCACTTCGCCCAGCGCGCCCTTGCCCACCGAGTGGCTGATGGTTTTGCAGGCGCGCGCCACCACTTCGATCAGCAGGCGCAGTTCGGCCGGGATCGTGTTGTGCTGGCGTTGTTCTTCCACCAGGTATTGCGTAAGACTGATGCGTTTCATGGTTTCCCTTGAGGTAGAGGTAATGCGATTTTTCGGCTCAGCATGGATTCCCGCGTTCGCGGGAATGGCGCGTGCTAGGCCGCGAGTGCTTTGGTGATCACTTCGGCGACGTCGTTAGACAGTTTTTGGGTGGCGACTTGTTCCAGCGCCTGTTTCATCTTGGCCTGCAACGCCGGCGCGTAACGGCGCCAGCGGTCCATGGCGCGCGCCAGGCGGGCCGCCACTTGCGGGTTGATGGCGTCCAGCTTGATCACGTATTCGGCCCAGAAGGCGTAGGCGCTGCCGTCGGCCGCGTGGAATTGCGACGGGTTGGCGTTGGTGAAGTTGAAGATCAGCGCCCGTGCGCGGTTCGGCGTCTTCAGCGTAAAGGCCGGATGCGCCATCAGCTTGCGCACGGCCGCTGCGTCGGTGGTCGGCGCCGAGGCTTGCATGGCGAACCATTTGTCGATGACCAGCGCTTCGTTCTCGAAGTCTTTGTAGAAAGCCTTCAGGTACGGGCCGGCTTCGGCGCCGCTGTGGATCATGGCGACCAGCGCGGCCGAGCGGTCGGTCATGTTGGTGGCGCTTTCAAACTGCTGTTGCGACAGTTTGAGTTCGGCCATGTCCGGCGTCGCCATCAGGTAGGACAGGCACAGGTTTTTCAGCGCGCGCTTGCCGGCCGACAGCGCGTCCGGGCTGTACTCGCCCGGCGTCTGGTTGGCGTGGTACTGCGCCAGCAGTTCCGGCTTGAGCGCAGCGCCGATGGTGCGGCGCAGGAACTGGCGCGCGGTGTGGATGGCTTGCGGATCGACCACTTCCATCTGCTCGGCGATGATGGTTTCCGACGGCAGGATCAGCGCCAGTTCACGGAAAGCCGGGTCGAGCGTCTCGTCGGTCAGCACGGTGCGCATGGCGTTGATGAAGGTGTTGTCCAGCTTGAGGTTGCCGTCGCCGTGGGCCGCCACTTGCGCGGTCAGTTTCAGCAGGCGTTCCATCGCCAGGCGCTGGCCGGCTTCCCAGCGGTTGACCGGGTCGCTGTCGTGGTTGAACAGGTGCAGCAGTTCGGCGTCGGTGTAGTCGTATTCGAGGATCACCGGCGCCGAGAAGTCGCGCAGGATCGATGGAATCGGCCGTTCGTCGACGTTGCGGAAGCGGAAGATCTGCTCCTGCGTGGTCAGCTCCAGCACCACCGTGGTGGCGCCTTTTTCGTGCTTGCCGTTTTCCAGCGTCAGCGGCAGGTCCTTGCCGTTGGCGCCCAGCAGGCCGACCGCCACGGGAATGTGGAACGGTTGCTGGCCAGCCTGACCGCGCTGGCTCAGGATGATGTCGAAGTTGCGCTTGACGGCGTCGTAGCGGGTGCGCGCGGTGACCACCGGCGTGCCGGCCTGCGAGTACCAGCGTTCGAACTGGGCCAGGTCGCGGTCGTTGGCGTCGGCCATGGCGGCGCGGAAGTCGTCGCAGGTCACGGCCTGGCCGTCGTGGCGCTCGAAGTACAGGTCCATGCCTTTGCGGAAGCCGTCACGGCCCAGCAGGGTCTGGTACATGCGCACCACTTCGGCGCCTTTTTCGTACACGGTGACGGTGTAGAAGTTGTTGATTTCGACGAAGGAATCGGGCCGCACCGGGTGCGCCATCGGGCCGGCGTCTTCCGGGAATTGCGCCTGGCGCAGCGTGCGCACCTGGTCGATGCGGGTGACGGCGCGGCCGGAGTCGGTGCCGATCATGTCGGCGGAAAATTCCTGGTCGCGGAACACGGTCAGGCCTTCCTTCAGCGACAGCTGGAACCAGTCGCGGCAGGTCACGCGGTTGCCGGTCCAGTTGTGGAAGTATTCGTGGCCAACCACCGCTTCAATGCCGGCGAAGTCGATGTCGGTGGCGGTGCGCGGGTTGGCCAGCACAAACTTGGTGTTGAAGATGTTCAGGCCCTTGTTTTCCATCGCACCCATGTTGAAGTCGCCGACGGCGACGATCATGAAGCGGTCCAGGTCGAGCTCCAGGTTGAAGCGTTCCTCGTCCCAGCGGATCGAGTTCTTCAGCGACTGCATGGCGTAGTCGGTCTTGTCGAGGTTGCCCTCTTCCACCCACACTTGCAGCAGCACGTCGCGGCCGTCGGCCAGCTTGAAGGTTTCTTCCTGGCAAACAAGCTTGGCCGCCACCAGCGCGAACAGGTAGGACGGTTTCTTGAACGGGTCTTCCCACTTGGCGTAATGGCGACCGTCGCCGAGGTCACCCTCTTCGATCAGGTTGCCGTTGGACAGCAGCACCGGGTAGGCGGCCTTGTCGGCGCGCAGCATCACGGTGTACTTGGCCATCACGTCGGGACGGTCAGGGAAGAAGGTGATGCGGCGGAAGCCTTCGGCCTCGCACTGGGTGAAGAAGTTGCCGTTGGACACGTACAGCCCGGACAGGGTGGTGTTTTCCACCGGCGCGCAGACGGTTTCGATTTCCAGCACCACGTCGGCCGGGGCCTTGCGGATGGTCAACGTTGATTCGGTCAGCGTGTAGTCGCCGGCTTCCAGCCGTGTCCCGTTCAGGCGCAGTTGCACCAGTTCAATGGATTCGCCGTGCAGCACGATGTCGTGGCTGGATGAAGCCGGGTTCTGGCGCAGCGTGATGCGGTTGGCCACCACGGTACGCGCCGGCGCCAGGTCGAAACCGAGTTCTACAGTGTCAACCAGGAAGGCGGGAGGGGTGTAATCTTTGCGGTAGATCGTCGTGGGGCTGCTGTCGGTGCGCATTGGAGGCTCTGAGGACGGATACAAAGGCTTATTTTACCAATACCGAGGCCGGCCCATGCGCGGATTCGCAGTTTAAGAGACAATTGGCTATTGATGGCACTAACATTGCTAGCTTCCATCACGCCGTAACAGTCTGTAATAATCATGGGAGCGCCGTGCCGGCGGCATACACTGAACCCCGGATAACCCGTTTTAGCTGAAAGGGCATCATCATGAAAAAGTATCTCGCCATGCTGGGGGCCGCCGCCGTCATGCTGCTGAGCGGTTGCGCGACCACCTTGCACAGCAATGTGACCGCGTTCAACGACTGGCCGGCCGCCGATCTCCAGGACAAATCCTTCGCCTTCGAGGCGCCGCAGGGGGCCAACGATACGCTGGAATTCCGCAATTACCAGGCGCTGGTGGCCAATCAGCTGACCCAACTGGGCTTCCACCAGGCGGGCGAAGGCCAGCAGCCGCAGCTGATGGTCAGCATGAAATACTTCACCATCGATCATCCGGTGCGCGTGATTCAGGCCGATCCGTTTGACGATCCGTACTGGGGTCCGGGCTTCGGCCGCTACGGCTACTATGGCCGCTTTGGCTATTCGCGCTGGGCCTATCGTCCGTTCTTCTACGATCCGTACCGTTTCGGTCCGCGCTATGTGAGCGAGCAGATCAAGCACCAGTATCAGCGCCAGCTGCGCGTCACCATCGATACCGTGGCGGGCCGCAAGCTGTATGACGTGACGGTGCAGAACACCAGCGGCGTGCAGGCGACGCCGTATGTGATGCCGGCGCTGGTACAGAGTGCGTTCACCGGTTTCCCGGGCCAGAACGGCGTGCCGCGCACCATCGACATCACCATCGATCCGAAAACGCCGACGGTGCAGGCGGCCAATCCGGCGCCGAAGGCTAACTGACGTCGTGCCCGCGCAGGCGGGAATCCACGCTCAGCATGGACTCCCGCTTGCGCGGGAGCGACGCGTCAAAGCCGGCGCTTCAGGTAGACCGGCATCAGCCACCAGGCGCAGACAATCAGCAGCCCCATCACGGCGGCAACCGCCAGCCCCACGGTGGCGCCAAACACTTCCGACATCACCAGATCCGTCCCCAGCACCAGGGCGATCGCCAGCGCAAACGCGCCGGCGACGATCTGGCGCGTGGCGATGCGCTTGAAGCGGGCCCGGTCCTTTAGCGGCCGCAGCAGCCGGTGCTGGATCGCCGGCGCGCTCAGCAGCACCAGGCTGGCCAGCGCAAACAAAAAAGTCGCCAGGAACAGCAGCTTTTCCAGGTGGACGATCTTGGCAAAGCCGCCGTTGAACGGCAGGATGATCAAAAACGCCGACAGCATCTGCGCCCCCGGCAGCAGGATGCGCATCTCGCTCAGCATGTCCGAAAAGTCGCCGTCGTCGCGCTCGTCGCTTTGCGTGTCGTTGTCGCGCTCTTCCGGTGCCGCGCTCATGGCAGCAGGATGGTCGAGCCGGTGGTCTTGCGCGCTTCCAGGTCGCGGTGGGCCTGCTGCACGTCGGCCAGCGCATAGCGTTGGCGGATGTCGATTTTCACTTCCCCGCTGCTGACCACGCCGAACAGCGACTTGGCCATCGCTTCCAGGTCCTCGCGCCTGGCGGCGTAGGTCATCAGGGTCGGCCGCGTGACGAACAGCGAGCCACGGCTGGCTAGTTCGCTCAGGCTGAACGGCGCCACCGGACCGGAAGCGTTGCCGAAGCTGACCATGGTGCCCAGCGGCTGCAGGCAGTCCAGCGAGCCGATGAAGGTGTCCTTGCCGATCGAGTCGTACACCGCCGACACGCCCTTGCCGTCGGTCAGTTCCTTCACCCGCTCGGTGAAGTTTTCCTTGTTGTAGTTGATGACCTCGGTGGCGCCGTTTTCAATCGCCAGCGCCGCCTTCTCTTCCGAACCGACCGTGCCGATCAGCTTGACGCCCATCACGCGTGCCCACTGGCAGGCGATCAGGCCGACGCCGCCGGCCGCCGCGTGGAACAAGATGGTGTCGCCGGCCTTCAGCGGCACCGTGCGGTGGAACAGGTATTGCACCGTCAGCCCTTGCAGCATCATGGCGGCGGCGGTGTCGAATTCGATCTGGTTCGGCAGCACCAGCAGCTGCGAGGCCGGGATGATGCGCGCCTCCGAATACGAACCCAGCGGACGGCCGCCGTAGGCCACGCGGTCGCCCACTTTCAGGTCGGTCACGCCCTCGCCCACCTCCTCCACCACGCCGGCGCCTTCCACGCCCAGCGCGCCGGGCATTGGTTGCGGGTACAGGCCGGTGCGGTGGTAGACGTCGATGTAGTTCAGGCCAATCGCTTCATGGCGCATCCGCACCTCGCCCGGACCGGGCGGCGGCAAATCGACCTCCACCAGTTCCATCACTTCGGGACCGCCGACGCGGTTGATGCGGATCGCCTTGACCATTGCTTTTCTCCTGAATTAGGCAGCGCGCTGCTGAAGCTGAGACAGTACCAGATGTGCCGACGACAGGTTGGTGGCGCACGGCGTATTGTGCACGTCGCAGGCGCGCACCAGGGCGTTGATGTCCGGCTCGTGCGGCTGCGGCGTCATCGGATCGCGCAGGAAGATCACACAGTCGATCTGGCCTTCCACCAGCAGCGAGCCGATCTGCAAGTCGCCGCCGAACGGGCCGGAGTGCTTGCGTTCCACGTCGAGGCCGACTTCATTGATCAGGCGCCCGCCGGTGGTGCCGGTGGCCACCAGCGCGCAGGTTGACAGGAACGCCTTGTATTCAGTGGCCAGCGTGATCATGTCGTCTTTTTTCTTGTCGTGCGCAATCAGGGCAATACGGAATTTCATGTCTCGATCCTAGTTTATTTTTTGGACAGCAGATAGATCCCGGCCAGCACGAGGGCGGTGCCGCCCAGTTGCCAGGAGGTGACGGGTTCGCCCAGCAGCAGCGCGCCCAGGAACAACGTTGACACCGGGCCGATCATACCAGCCTGCGAGGCGGTGCCGGCGCCGATGCGTTCGACGGCGATCATGGTCATGAACACCGGCGCCACCGTGCACAGCAGGCCGTTCAGCAGCGACAGGCCGTACACCGGCAGCGGCTGGATCAGCAACCCGGGCGGACGCAGCAGGAAGAACTGGCCGACGCAGGCCACGGTCGAGACGCACATCGCGTACGACACCAGCTTGAGGGGGCCGAGCCGCTTGACCATTTCGCCGGACAGCAGCAGGTAGGCGGCGTAGGCGGCGGCCGAGCCGGTCACCAGCGCAGCGCCCAGCACCACGTTGTGGCCGCCCTGAAGGTCATGAACGAATACCAGCACGATGCCGCAGTAGGAGATCAGCAGCGCCATCCACTGCTTGCGGCTGATGTGCTGCTTGAGGAAGGTGGAGCTGATCAGCAGCACGAAGGTGGGCGTCAGGAACAGGATCAGCCGCTCCAGGCCGACCGAGATGTATTGCAGGCCGAGGAAGTCGAGGAAGCTGGACAGATAGTAGCCGACCAGGCCGAGGCCGAGGATGCGCCAGCGGTCGCCGCCGGTCAGCGGCGCGCCGGTGCGCATCTTCCACACGGCGACGGCGGCAAACACCGGCACCGAGAACAGCATGCGGAAGGCGATCAGGGTGACGGCGTCGATATGGTAGCGGTACAGCAGCTTGGCGACGATGGCCTTGGTGGAAAACAGGACCGAGCCGCCGATGGCGATACCCAACCCGCTGAGAAATGCCGCGCGCGTCAGCGGGCTGTGTGTGGTGCTTTTGTCCATACCTGGGATTGTACGGGCAAATGCGGACGGCCGCAGACCGCCCCGTCGTTCCCGCGAAAGCGGGAACCCATGCTGACCGGGAATGGCACACGGCCTATGGGTTCCCGCCTGCGCGGGAACGACGGGGGTTAGCTGATCGTTACGGCGGCTGCGCCGGCAGTGACCGTCGCGGTGGTGGTGCGGGCGACGATGGTGGCAGGGGCGGTGGCGCCCACCAGCTTGTTCACCTGGCGGAACTGGGCCGTCATTTTGCCTGGGGTCAGCGTCACCAGCGTGTAGCCTTGTGCATCGGTGTTCAGATGCTTCAGCCAGCCATTATTGCCCAGCGCGGACAACTGCTGGGCCAGCGTCAACAGGCTGGTGTTGAAGTCGCTGTTGGCTTGCAGGCCGGTCAGAACGGCAGCCGTGGTCGCCTCCAGCTGCGACTCCGGCACGCCTTTCGCCGCCAGCGCGCCGCGCAGTTGCACGCGGGTCTGTTCGGCCAGCGACGCCACCGTCGGCGCCGCTTTGCCCATGGTGTAGTCCAGCAGGTTGAAGCTCAGGTTGACCGTGCCCAGCCCGGTCACCGGCACCGCGACCGGGTAGGACACCAGTGTGCCGATGTCGCCCAGCGCCGACGCCGCGTCGCGCAGGTAGCTGAAGAACGAGTCCGAACTGATGCCAGCCGATACCAGGTCCACCATCACCGGAGTGCCGCCACCGGTGGCATCAAAGTCGTCGTTAACGGTGCCGGCGAAGAAGGCGTGGATGTCGCCGGTGATCGCCACCACGTTGCCGATGTTGTTGCTCTTCAGGTGGGCCATCAGCGCCTTGCGCTCGCTGTTGTAGCCGTCCCACTGGTCGCAGTTGAGCAGGAACCTGGTGAAGAACGCCGACAGCGCATCCTTCTTGCCGGACGCCGCCACAAACGCCGAATTGGCCTTGTTGGCCTGCACTTCCGGCTTGATGTAGCCGAAGGCGATGGTCTGCCCTGCCACCGCCGCCAGCGCCGCGCCGCTCTGGCCGGCAGCCGCCGCAGTAGCGACCTTGCCGAAGGTGGCGACGGCAATCGCCGCCTGGGCCGCCGTCAGACCAGCCGCCACGCCAGCCGCCACTTGCGCATCCGCCGCAGCGCCGCCGGCCGCCCTGGTGGCGATGGCGACTGCTGCCGCTTGCGCCACGGCCGACGAAGCCCCCGCCGTCACACCGGGCACAATCGCCCCAGCCACGGCAAAGTTGCCGCCCGCCGCTGCCGCCGTGGCGCCAACCGAAGTCGCCACGCTCGTTACTGCGTTCAAGGCCAGCAA
Organism: Duganella margarita; assembly: GCF_009857535.1. Taxonomy (GTDB): domain Bacteria; phylum Pseudomonadota; class Gammaproteobacteria; order Burkholderiales; family Burkholderiaceae_D; genus Rugamonas; species Rugamonas margarita. The sequence continues at coordinate 268,914 of NZ_WWCS01000005.1, read as the reverse complement.
GGTGGCGATGGCGTCCACGCCGTTCAGGCCCATGCGCAGCAGCGAGACTTCGTTGCCCCACAGTTTCCAGGTCGCGGTGGCAGCCTTCATCTTGTCCATCCACCACTGGCGCTGGGTGTTGCCAAGGATGGTGGCGGTGGTCAGCGGGTCGAGGCCGATGCTCCTGGCGCCGGCCATCTTCTGCGCTTCCACGCTGTTGAACAGGTCCTGCGGCACCAGGTAGCGCGAGCCGATGCGCCCCAGCGGCTTGCCGGTGGCCGGGTTGATCGACGATTCCGGGATGATGTGGTCCGCGCGGTACAGGCGCTCGTCGGTCATCACCAGCTGCATCAGCTTGCCGAACTGGAAGTCGCGGTAAATCTTGATGTTCTGGAAGGTGGTGTTGGCCGCGTCCAGCGTCACATCGGCCGGCATGTATTCAAACCACGCCTGGTTGGCGCTGCGGCGGCGTGCCGGCTGGTGCAGGTCGGAGCCGTCGGCGTTGAAGGAGCCGTCGTAGGTTTCGGCGTCCTGCCAGGCATCGTCGGTGAATTCGTGGTCATCCCAGATGGCAATGAAGGCGAAGCGCTCGTGCAGCGCCTGCAGGCGGGTGTCGGTGCGGTATTTCTTGTACAGGTAGCGGTAGTCGTTAACGGTGTTGGCGTACTTGGCGCCGGACGTGCCGTTTTTGAATACGCCATCCGGCAGCACCAGCGCGTCGTGGCGGCTTTCCACCGCGCCCTGCTGGAAGTCCTCGCCCACGGTTTCGTAGATGTAATCGCCCAGGTGGACGATGAAGTCCAGCTGCTCGGCGGCGATCGACGTCATCGCGCCCCAATGGTTGACGCTCCAGTCCTGGCAGGTCATGTAGACGAACTGCAGCTGCGCGACGTCGGCATCGGCCGCCGGTGCGGTCTTGAAGCGGCCAACGTTGGAGCGGTTGTCGCCGGCGATGAACTGGTAATAGTAAGTGGTGGCGGCCGACAGGCCGGTCAGCTTGTGGCGCACGGTGTTGTCGTACTGCACCTGCAACGGCAGCTTGACGTCGGCCACGGTGGCGCCGCTCAGCGCCACATTGCTGCCCAGCGCGGCGCTGTTGTCGGTGGTGGTGACCACTAGGCGGATGGCGGTGTCGCTGCCGGTGGCGACGGCAACGTTGTCGAAGGCTGCCGGCACGGCGCGGGTCCACAGCATGATGCTGTCGGCGCGCGGGTCGCCGGAGGCCACGCTTTGCGGGAATTTCCAGGCGCCGCTGGCCAGCGCCAGGTCGCTGCCGGGCGCGCCATCGCTACCGCCGCAGGCAGTCAAGCCCACGCCCGAAGCCACCGATACCGTGATAAAGCTGCCGAATTTAATAAACTGCCGACGATCCATGTTCACTCCCGCCAATGTAATAGTGACAAAAGAATCAACATTAGCAGGCAGATGTGACAACTTGCCTACAAAAAGTGGAGGCTGGCCTCTAGCAGCAGCATGGGGAGGCCCGGACGGTTTCTGTCAAGGCTCTTATGCTAGAATACCGCCCTCACCGCAGCACCATCGCTTAAATTACCGACACACCGCCGAAGGAAGACCGAACATGGCTGGACACAGCAAATGGGCCAACATCAAGCACAAAAAGGCAGCAACTGACGCGAAACGCGGCAAGATCTGGACTCGCCTGATCAAGGAAATCACCGTTGCTGCGCGCATGGGCGGCGGCGACATCACGTCGAATCCGCGCCTGCGCCTCGCCATCGACAAGGCGGCCGACGCCAATATGCCGAAAGATAACGTGCAGCGCGCGATCACCCGCGGCACCGGCGGCGAAGACGGCGCGGCCTACGAGGAAGTCCGCTACGAAGGCTACGGCGTCGGCGGCGCGGCGATCATCGTCGACTGCATGACCGACAACCGCGTGCGTACCGTGGCCGAAGTGCGCAACGCCTTCAACAAGAATGGCGGCAACATGGGCAACGAAGGCTCGGTGGCCTTCATGTTCAAGCATTGCGGCCAGTTCCTGTTCGCGCCGGGCACCAGTGAAGACGCGCTGATGGAAGCGGCGCTGGAAGCCGGCGCCGAAGACGTGGTCACCGATGAAGAAGGCGGCATCGAAGTGCTGTGCGGCCCGCACGACTTCGCCGCCGTCAAGGATGCGTTGGAAGCCAAGGGCTTCAAGGCCGAAGTGGCCGAGATCATCATGAAGCCGGATGTCGAAATCGCCGTCACCGGCGACAACGCGATCAAGATGCAGAAACTGCTGGACGCGCTGGAAGCGCTGGATGATGTGCAGGAAGTGTATTCCAACACCCTGATTGAAGACTGAGCGAAGACTGAGGGATTATGAAAATATTGGTAGTCGGCTCCGGCGGCCGTGAACATGCACTGGCCTGGAAACTGGCGCAGTCCGAGCGCATCCAGATGGTGTACGTGGCCCCCGGCAACGGCGGCACCGCGCGCGACTCGCGCCTGGTCAACGTCAACATCACCGACCTGCACGAGCTGGCGAACTTCGTCGAGAGCGAAGGCATCAGCCTGACCGTGGTCGGCCCGGAAACCCCGCTGGCCGGCGGCATCGTCAACCTGTTCCGCGCGCGCGGCCTGAAAATCTTCGGCCCGACCAAAGAAGCGGCGCAGCTGGAGTCGTCGAAAGACTTCGCCAAGGCCTTCATGCACCGCCACGGCATCCCGACCGCCAAGTACGAAACCTTCTCGGACGTCGCCCCGGCGCACGCCTACATCGACGCCCACGGCGCACCGATCGTCATCAAGGCCGACGGCCTGGCTGCCGGCAAGGGTGTGGTGGTGGCGCTGTCGCTGGAAGAAGCCCACCAGGCGGTGGACGACATGCTGGCCGATAACCGCTTCGGCGACGCCGGCGCCCGCATCGTCATCGAAGAATTCCTGGCCGGCGAAGAAGCCAGCTTCATCGTCATGTGCGATGGCAAAAACATCCTGCCGCTGGCCACCAGCCAGGATCACAAACGCCTGAAGGACAACGACGAAGGTCCGAACACCGGCGGCATGGGTGCGTACTCCCCTGCCCCGATCGTCACGCCGGCGATGCACGCCCGCGTAATGCGCGAGATCATCAACCCGACCATCGCCGGCATGGCGAAGGACGGCATCGTCTTCACCGGCTTCCTGTACGCCGGCCTGATGATCGACGCCGCCGGCAATCCGCGCACGCTGGAATTCAACTGCCGCATGGGCGATCCGGAAACCCAGCCGATCATGTCGCGCCTGAAGACCGACCTGCTGGCGGTGATGGAACACGCCGTCAACGGCACGCTGGACCAGATCGAACTGGAATGGGACCGCCGCACCGCCGTCGGCGTGGTGCTGGCCGCCGAAGGCTATCCGGACGCGCCGCTGAAAGGCGCCGTGATCGACGGCATCCCGGCCGAAACGCCGGAAGCGGTAACCTTCCACGCCGGCACCGCCGAAGTGGACGGCCAGCTGGTGGTAACCGGTGGCCGCGTGCTGTGCGCGGTCGGCCTGGGCGACAGCGTCAAGCTGGCGCAGAAAACCGCGTACGAAGTGGTCGACCAGATCCACTTCGCCGGCATGCAGTGCCGCCGCGACATCGGCTGGCGTGGTCTGAAACACTAAGATGACCGCCACCGCCTCGCCACCGCAGCCGGCAGCCGTCAAGGCCTGGCTGCTCGACCTGCAAGCGCGCATCGTGCAGCGACTGGAAGCCATCGACGGCACGCCATTCCTGCGCGACGAGTGGCAGCGTCCGGAAGGCGGCGGCGGCATTTCGCGCCTGGTGGAAGAAGGCAATGTGATCGAACGCGGCGGCGTCAATTTCTCGCATGTGCAGGGCGCCAGGCTGCCGCCGTCGGCGTCGGCCCATCGCCCGGACATCGGCGGCAACCCGTGGGAAGCCATGGGCGTGTCGCTGGTGATCCATCCGCGCAATCCGTACGCGCCGACGGTGCACATGAACGTGCGCTTCTTCAGCACCACCAACGCTGCCGGCGAGCCGGTATGGTGGTTCGGCGGCGGCATGGACCTGACGCCGTATTACGGCTTCAAGGACGACGCCAGGCATTTCCACCAGAGCTGCCATGACGCCCTGGCCCCGTTCGGCGACGAGCTGCACGGCAGGTTCAAGCAATGGTGCGACGAGTATTTTTACCTGAAACACCGCCAGGAAGCGCGCGGCGTCGGCGGCATTTTCTTCGACGACCATAGCGCCGGCGGTTTCGAGCAAAGCTTCGCCATGACGCAAAGCGTCGGCGACGCTTTCCTCACCGCTTACCTGCCGATCCTGGAAGCGCGCAAGGACATGCCGTACGGCGAGCGCGAACGCGATTTCCAGGCGTACCGGCGCGGCCGCTATGTCGAATTCAACCTGGTATTCGACCGCGGCACGCTGTTTGGCCTGCAATCCGGCGGCCGCACCGAGGCGATCCTGATGTCGATGCCGCCGATCGTCAAATGGCGCTATCGCTGGGAGCCGGAGGACGGCACGCCGGAGGCGGCGCTGTACACCGACTTCCTGCCGCACCGCGACTGGCTTGCCGCATAAGATGGCATACCGCATCGCACTGCTGGGAGGCAGCTACGATCCGGTGCATCTAGGTCACGTCGCGCTGGGCGAGTATTTCGCCACGCTGCTGCAGGTCGACCAGTTGCGCGTGATCCCGACCGGACTGCCGTGGCAGAAAGCCACGCTGAAAGCCTCGGCGCAGCAGCGCGCCGACATGGTGGCGCTGGCGTTTGCCGGCCGCCCGTTCAGCGTCGCGGTCGACCTGCAGGAAATCGCGCGCGGCGCCCAGGGGCTGCCGACGTACACCATCGACACCCTGCGCCAGATCCGCGCCGAACTGGGGCCGCAAGCCTCGATCAGCTTCCTGATGGGCGCCGACCAGCTGCAGCGCTTCGACACCTGGCGCGACTGGCAGTCGCTGTTCGGCTACGCGCATTTCTGCGTAGCGGCCCGTCCAGGCTATGACATGGCCACCGCCGGCTTGCCGCCGGCAGTGGCCGAGGCGTTCTCCAGCCGACTGGGAACGCCTGAACAAATCCGTAACACGCCGCATGGTCTGACTTATCTGGCACAAGACTTCGCGGTGGATATTTCCGCCACCCAGATACGTGCGGCATTACAACGGGGGGAGAAGGCAGACTCGCTTATCCCGCCGCTAGTGCTAGACTATATTGAACAACATCATCTATACAAAAGCTAATGGACATCAAAAAACTGCAAACCCTGGTCGTTGACGCCCTCGAAGACGTCAAGGCCCAAGACATCGTCCTGTTCGACACGACCCACCTCACCAGCCTGTTCGACCGCATCGCCATCGCGTCCGGTACCTCGAATCGCCAGACCAAGGCGCTGGCCGCCTCGGTGCGCGACAAGGTCAAAGCCGCCGGCGGCGAAGTCTATGGCATGGAAGGCGAGGACACCGGTGAATGGGTGCTGGTCGACCTGGGCGACATCATCGTCCACATCATGCAAGCGCCGATCCGCGCCTACTACCGCCTGGAAGAACTGTGGGGCGACAAGCCGGTGAAGCTGGGCGCCGCCAAGCGCAAGAACACCGCCGAAGGCGAAGCCGCCGCCGAGCCGAAGAAAGTCAGTACCCACCTGGCCGCCGGCAAAAAAGCCGTGGAAGCGTCGCCAGTGGTCGAGAAAAAGGTCTCGGCACGCAAGCCTGCCGCCGCCAAAGCCGCTACCGCGACGAAGAAAGCTGCCGCCAAACCGGCCGCCGTCCCAGCCGGCAAGAAGATCAAGGTCGGCGTGCCGAAGGCCACCGCTGCCGCCGTCAAGGCCCTGAAGGCTTCCAAGCCAAAAGTCGCCAAGCCGAAGGCGGACGAAGCGCCGGTCAAAACCGTCATCAAGCGCATCAAAAAATCGGAAGAGTAATCCGCCATGCAGCTGATTATCGCTGCGGTCGGCCACAAGATGCCGGCCTGGATCGAAAGCGGCTACGCCGAGTATGTGAAGCGCATGCCGCCGGAACTGAAGATCGTGCTGAAGGAAATCAAGCCGGTCGAGCGTTCCGGCAGCAAAACCGCCGCCACCGCGATGGCGCTGGAGCGTGAGCGCATCGAGGCGGCGCTGCCGAAATCGGTGCGCATCATCGCCCTCGATGAACGCGGCAAGGACCTGACCTCGGTCGGCCTGTCGCAGCAACTGGAAACCTGGCAGCAGGATGGCCGCGACACCGCCTTCCTGATCGGCGGCGCCGACGGCCTCGATCCGGCGCTGAAGGCGCGCGCGGAAGGCCTGATCCGCATTTCCAGCATGACGCTGCCGCATGGTATGGTGCGGGTGATGCTGGCCGAGCAGCTGTACCGCGCCTGGACCATTACGCAGAACCATCCTTATCACCGCGTCTAACAACAACCATATGAAACCGGTCGACAAGAAGATCTACCTTGCTTCCAAAAGCCCGCGCCGGCGCGAACTGCTGCGCCAGGTGGGCATCGACTTTGAACTTCTGCTGCTGCGCAACGACGGCCCGCGCGGCGCCGATGTGACCGAAGAAGTGCTGCCGAACGAAGCGCCGCTCGACTACGTTGCCCGCGTGGCCAAGGAAAAAGCCGTGTTCGCGGCGGACCTGGTGGTGCGCCGCCGCATGGCGCCGCGCCCGGTGCTGTCGGCCGACACCACCGTCACCATCGACGGCGCCATCCTCGGCAAGCCGGCCAATCCGGCCGAAGCGACCGCCATGCTGCAGCAACTGTCGGGCCGCACGCACCAGGTGCTGACGGCGATCGCGGTGGAAGCGGCCGGCTTCTCGGCGCAGATCACGCAGGTGTCCGAGGTGCGCTTCGGCGTGCTGTCGCCGGCCGCGATTGCCGCCTACTGCGCCACCGCCGAACCATACGACAAGGCCGGCGCCTACGGCATCCAGGGACCGGCCGCGCAGTTCATCGAACACATCGACGGCAGCCATTCCGGCATCATGGGCCTGCCCATCTACGAAACGGTGCAACTGCTGCGCCAAGCCGGTTTGCCGCTCCCTTGAGGGCCGTGTATGATCAGGGCATGAACGAAGACATCCTGATCAACATCACCCCGCAGGAAACCCGCGTCGCCCTGATCGTCCAGGGCGCCGTGCAGGAACTCCATATCGAGCGTACGCTCACGCGCGGCCTGGCCGGTAACGTGTATTCCGGCAAAGTGGTGCGCGTGCTGCCCGGCATGCAATCCGCCTTTATCGACATCGGCCTGGAACGCGCCGCGTTCTTGCACGTGGCCGATATCTGGGAAGCCCGCCCGCACGACGGCGGCAACAACGCCACCCCGACGCCGATCGAGAAGCTGCTGTTCGACGGCCAGGTGCTGACGGTGCAGGTGATCAAGGACCCGATCGGCACCAAGGGTGCGCGGCTGTCGACGCAGATCTCGATCGCCGGCCGCATGCTGGTGTACCTGCCGCAGGATGGCCATATCGGCGTGTCGCAAAAAATTGAAAAGGAAGCCGAACGCGAAGCGCTGCGCACGCGTTTGCAAAGCCTGCTGCCCAAGGATGAAAAAGGCGGCTACATCATCCGCACGCAGGCGGAAGATGCCTCGGACCCGGACATCGCCGCCGACGTCGACTACCTGCGCAAGACCTGGGCCGCAATCACCCACGGCGCCCGCACCAAGCCGGCCACCACGCTGCTGCACCAGGACTTGAGCCTGGCCCAGCGCGTGCTGCGCGACTTCGTGCAGGACGAAACCGCCACCATCCAGGTCGACTCGCGCGAGAACTATCTGAACCTGCAGGAATTCGGCCAGGCCTATACGCCGGGCGTGCTGCCGCGGCTGCACCACTACACCGGCGAACGGCCGCTGTTCGACCTGTACGGCGTGGAAGAAGAAATCCTGCGCGCGCTGGGCCGGCGCGTGGACCTGAAGTCGGGCGGCTACCTGATCGTCGACCAGACCGAGGCCATGACCACCATCGACGTCAACACCGGCGGCTTTGTCGGCGGGCGCAATTTCGCCGATACGATCTTCAAGACCAACCTGGAAGCGGCGCACGCGATCGCCCGCCAGCTGCGCCTGCGCAACCTGGGCGGCATCATCATCCTCGACTTCATCGACATGGAGAACACCGAGCACCGCAACGCCGTGCTGGGCGAGTTGAAGAAAGCGCTGTCGCGCGACCGCACCAAGGTCTCGGTCAGCAACTTCTCGGCGCTGGGGCTGGTGGAGATGACGCGCAAGCGCACCCGCGAATCGCTGGCGCACATCCTGTGCGAACCGTGCCCGGCCTGCCACGGCAAGGGCCAGGTGAAGACCTCGCGCACCATCTGCTACGAGATCCTGCGCGAACTGCTGCGCGAAGCCAAGCAGTTCAACCCGCGCGAATTCCGCATCCTCGCCTCGCAGGAGGTGGTGGACATGTTTCTGGAAGAAGAGTCGCAGCACCTGGCGATGCTGGGCGACTTCATCGGCAAGAAGATTTCACTGCAAGTGGAAACCGCCTACGATCAGGAACAATACGACGTGATTTTGATGTAACCACGCACCGAACGTTTGTGGAGTCCGCCATGAGCTCTTCCGCCCTTCCCCGCTGGCTGATGCTGCTGTGTCTTACCGCCTGTGCGCCGGCCAGGCAGGAGGCGCCGGCGCGGGCCGGTGCCGCCGACAAGGGCAGCCACGCCGCCTGCGGCGCCGCCGCGTCCGCCACCGCCACCGCCACCAGCAAAGTGCGCCACATTCCCGACGAGAACGACCCTTGCGCCGAGTCGCGCGGCCTGCCGCCGCGCTAATGCTGTTGAGCTAACCTGAAATTTCGCACCGTCATTCCCGCGCACGCGGGAATCCATAACACGTCTGGCAAGCGCGGCATGGGTTCCCGCCTGCGCGGGAACGACGTCGCTTCACCGAACAGCATCAGCGCAGCAGCGCGGCGTTCGATACCGTGAAAACCGCTCAGCTGCGGCGACGGCGTTGCGCCACGCCCGCGACCAGCGCCATGCCGGCCAGCAGCATCAGGATGCTCGAAGGCTCCGGCACGGCCATCACCGGGGTGCCCAGGATCTGGCCGCCGTAGTTGCCGCCGTTGAGCGCATAGCTACCAGCCACATACAGGCCGTAGGTGCCGCTGCCCAACAGCCATGCGCCGCCGGTGACGGTGTGGGATTGGGTGGCGTCGACTGCGGCCATCACATCGCCGTCGCTGTAGGTGTAGATGAGAAAGCCGCCACCAAGGAAGCTGACGCTATCGGACGTGCCGCGCAATAGCGAGGTCAGCGTGACCGAAATGTATTGCGTATCCGGCACGTTGAAGATGAAGTAGTCTTCGAAGTACTTACCGGCGGCATGCGCGGTGTCGGTCGAACCAGAGAAGGTCCAGGTGTTGTTGAAGTCGCCTGGCACGCCGATGTCTTTGCCGACAAAGGTTTGCGCATGGGCGGCGAAGGCGCTCATGGCCAGCGCGACGGTAACGATGAGTTGCTTGAAGAATTTCATGTGCGATCCGTATCTAAAAGGTCAGGAAAAGGACGGCGGCCACCCGGGCGCCGTCCCGTCGATGCTTACTTGAGGCCCAGCGCCTTGGCCAGCGCGTTCACATCCAGCGAACCGAGACCGGTGGCCGGGTTGTAGCCGGCGGTGGCCGGATAGAACTGGTTGGTGCCGGCGGTGATCGGCTTGAACGGCGAGCCGGCGCCATAGCCGTAGGTCTTGAAGGCGCTGTACAGCTGCGGATTGATCGGACCGACGCGGCCGTTGATGCCGGCGCTGATCAGGGTCAGGATGCCGTTCAGCTGCGGCGAGACGAAGCTGGTGCCACCCGAACCGGTCGACCAGGCGCCGTTGACGTACACCGCGTAACCGCTGTACGGGTCGGCATTGAGCGACACGTCCGGCAGGTTGCGGCCGGCGATGTTGGCCGGGATGTCCAGGTAGTCGCCATAGCCGGCGCCCTGGTTGAACACCGCGTTTTCGCACACCAGCGATTGCGCGGCGGCGGTTTTCTGCACCCCGGCCAGGTTTTTCTGGTACGACGGCACGTTGTACAGCGCGCTGACGCCGCCGCCGCCGCCCACGGCCAGGTAGCTGGCGTAGTACAGATCGGTACCGTAGTTCTTGACGATATAGTCTTTCTGGTAGTCCCAGCCCCAGGCGCGCTCGGTCGGCACGGTGACGGTGCCGTATTTACGCACTGCGGTGTTCGGCAGCGTGGTGCCGCCTGCCGCCAGCACCAGCGGATCGGCGGCCGGGAAGTCGACCCCAAGCAGCGTGGTGCAAGCCGGATATGGCAGCGAACGGTTGATATCGAACGCGCCGGCGTCGCCCGAGGCGGCGATCACCGGAATGCCCTGGGCGGCCGCCTGCTGGAACACGGCATGGAAGGCAGCGATGGTGGCGTCGTCGAAATACACCTCCGGATTGCCCCAGCTGACCGACAGCACGTCGACCAGGTTCTCATCCACCGCTTGCGCAAACACGTCGATGAAGCCGGCGTCGGTATTCGGCGCCAGATAGACGCGCAGGTTGGCGCCCGGCGCCACCCCGCCCGACTGCTGCACGTCCAACGTGGTTTCGCCGGCGCCGTCCGAGCCCGGGCCGTCCTGCGGACGCGGACCGCCGTCGACCAGCACGTCGGTGATGCGGTTGCTGTTGACGCTCAGGCCCAGCTGGTTCCAGTAGGCGAAAGCGTCCGATTGCAGGTAGCCGGCCAGGGTGGCGATGCCGATGGTCTTGCCGGCGCCGGTGATGCCGCGCGCATACAGCGGATTGATGTTGTACTTGGACGCCAGATCGGTGGTGGTGTACTGGCCCGGGGCGCCGCCGATCGCGCCCGCCACTTTCAGATTGACGTCGCCAGCCAGCGCGCCGGTGCGCGGCACAGCAGTCGAATGCTTGTTGAACAGCGCGCGGGTGCTGATGCCGTTGACCGCTTTCACGATCGACGCCAGCGCGGTCGGGATGGTCGGCGTGGTGGCGGCGGCCTGGAAGCGGTTGCCCAGCAGCGAGTAGTTGTGCACGCTGGCGCCGAAGGCGGCGGTAATCTGAGCATTGGTGCCGGTGGCGGTGATCTGCAGGTTGTTGCCAAACACCTTGTTGACCGTGAAGCCTTTGGACTTCAGGTAGCTGACGACGCTGGCCACCGATTCCGCGCTCTGGCCATAGTTGGCGGCAAACTGCTGCGGGGTAATGAATTTGCGGAAGTTGGCGCTGGCCGGATCGGCCAGGCTGGCGATGAACGTATCCAGCTGGTCGGCGTTGCGGACCGCCAGCGACAGCGAGATGGTCTTCACATCGGTCGAGGCGGCCACGCCAAGGTCGACGATCCGCGTATCGGCGGCCACGCGCGGTTTGGTCAGGGGAGTAGTGCCCGGCAGAGTAATGGCCTGCGAGCTACCCGTTACGGCCGCGATGGCGGCACACACTATCAGAAGCTTAGTCTTCATTTGATCCCTTATCGGCTGGTATAAATGTCAATCAATGTGATGTTTTTTGACACCTTACTCTAGCATTTCATTGTTGAAATTTATACATATTTTCCCGCGCATCGATAGACGGAAAATCCGCATAGTTACTGGGAGTCTAGTGTTTTTACTTGAAAGAAATTCATGATGCGGCGGGCGCCAGAGGGAAAACGCGGCGTGCTGCGGCTTGCAAGCGGGTAGCGAATGGTTAAATGCGGCAAGGCGCTAGCCGTTATAGATTTGATACAAATCGATACAAATGTTGTAGTTATGTCACGCAGCAAACCGCCTGAGGGCCAGCTCCAGCAGCATGGCCAGCACAGCGCCGATGGTGTAGGCCGCCAGGTCCGGCCAGTTGAAGGTAGAACCCAGCACTAGGTGGCCGAGCGGATGGGTGCGCAGCGCATTGATCCACGGCGCCTGGTACAGCTGGCTGAACTCCACCGCATACGAAATCGCCAGCGCAGCAACGGTCAGCCGCATCACGCCTAGCCTCGGCCAGATGACGGCGAGACCAAAAAACACCATCATGGTCCACAGCACGTCGCCCGGATACTTGCCCGCCGCAGCGGGCAGCATCGCCGGAAAGCGCCGCGACGCCAGGCCGACCGCGATGACTGCCAACGTGATCCCGCAGTACCACAAGCGATTCCGCGTCATGCGTCAGGGCTTTTTGAAGCGCAGTACGAAACGGTCGGTCTTGCCGCGTATGGCCGGATCGAAGATTTTCAGCTGGTGGTCGTCGCCGGCGACGGCCAGCACGGTGCTTTCGCCATCGAGCACAAAGCCGGCTTTTTCCACTTCGGCTTTCACCGTGGCCGGATCGATGCGGTGCAGGTCTTCGATGTTTTTCAAGCCGGTTCCGGCAGCGGCGGCATGGTCGGCAACGATGTAGTAGCCGCCCGGTTTCAGGCGCTTGAACACGGCCTGGTTGAAGGCGTTCACATCGGCGCCTTTCATGAAGCTGTCGTGCAGGTCATGGTAGTTCTCGAAGGTCCAGACCACATCCACCTTGTTGACCATATCGGCTGCCGGCTGCTCGCCGGCCGGGTAAGAAGTCGCCTCGACATTGCCGTGTCCCGCTTCGGTGGAGATGGCTTTGGCCAGCGCCAGCGGATCGGACTTGAAGCCGGTGATCTCGGCCGGCACATAGGCGTACACCTTGCCCTTGGGACCAACCACCGTGGAAAACAGGCGCGACCAGTAGCCGCCGCCCGGCCAGACATCGACCACCACATCGCCCGCCTTCACTTTGGCGAACGCGACCAGTTCGGCCGGATGGCGCACCGCATCCTGTTGCATATCTTTTCCCGGCCGCGCCTTATCGGCGACCGCCGCGGTCACCGCCGCCGACGGCGCCTGGGCCTGTGCCGGCACCGACAGCAGCATCGGCGCCACCGCCAACGTCACCAGCGCGGACTTCAAGAATAATACTGATTTCATGGATCGGACCTTTCCTGATTTTCCCGCACACGTCGCGCGGCAGCGCTATCTTACTGCATAAAAAAAGCCCGCCGAGGCGAGCTTGAAGTGGTGCGTGAACCGGTGTTTAGAACTGGTTCATCGTGTTGTCTTTGCCGGCCGCTTTCAGCGCTGCTTCGCCGCTGAAGTAGTCCTTGTGGTCGTCGCCGATGTCCGAGCCGGACATGTTCTGGTGCTTGACGCAGGCGATGCCCTGGCGGATTTCCTTGCGCTGCACGCCGGCCACGTAGCCCAGCATGCCCTGGTCGCCGAAGTAGTCCTTGGCCAGGTTGTCGGTCGACAGCGCGGCGGTGTGGTAGGTCGGCAGCGTGATCAGGTGGTGGAAGATGCCCGCTTCGCGCGCGGCGTCGGCCTGGAAGGTGCGGATCTTTTCGTCGGCCACTTTGGCCAGCTCGGTCTCGTCGTATTCCACGCTCATCAGCTGGGTACGCTCGTAGGCGGAGACGTCCTTGCCTTCGGCCTTGAAGGCGTCGTACACCTGCTGGCGGAAGTTCAGCGTCCAGTTGAACGATGGGCTGTTGTTGTACACCAGCTTGGCGTTCGGGATGACCTTGCGGATTTCGCTGACCATGCCGCCGATTTGCGCGATGTGCGGTTTTTCGGTTTCGATCCACAGCAGATCGGCGCCGTTTTGCAGCGAGGTGATGCAATCCAGCACGCAGCGCGCTTCGCCGCTGCCGGCGCGGAACTGGAACAGGTTGCTCGGCAGGCGCTTGGGACGCAGCAGCTTGCCTTCGCGTTTGATGATGACGTCGCCATTGCCCAGCGCATCGGCCGACACTTCTTCGCAGTCGAGGAAGGCGTTGTACTGATCGCCCAGATCGCCCGGCTCGGCGGTGACGGCGATCTGCTTGGTCAGGCCGGCGCCCAGCGAGTCGGTGCGGGCGACGATGATGCCGTTGTCCACGCCGAGCTCCAGGAAGGCGTAGCGGATGGCGCGGATCTTGGCCAGGAAGTCTTCATGCGGCACGGTGACCTTGCCGTCCTGGTGACCGCATTGCTTCTCGTCCGACACCTGGTTTTCGATCTGGATGCAGCAGGCGCCCGCTTCGATGAACTGCTTGGCCAGCAGATAGGTCGCTTCCGCATTGCCGAAACCGGCGTCGATGTCGGCGATGATCGGCACCACGTGCGTGACGTGGTTGTCGATCTTGTCCTGGATGGCGGCTTTGGCCGGGCCGTCGGCGGCGTCCAGCTGGCGGAACAGGCCGCCCAGCTCGCGCGCATCGGCCTGGCGCAGGAAGGTGTACAGCTCTTTGATCAGCGCCGAGACAGCGGTTTTTTCGTGCATCGACTGGTCCGGCAGCGGACCGAATTCCGAGCGCAGCGCAGCGACCATCCAGCCCGACAGATACAGGTAGCGGCGGTCGGTGCTGTTGAAGTGCTTCTTAATCGAGATCATTTTTTGCTGGCCGATGAAACCGTGCCAGCAGCCCAGCGACTGGGTGTATTTGCTCGGATCGGCGTCGTAGGCGGCCATGTCGGCGCGCATGATGGCGGCGGTGTATTTGGCAATGTCCAGGCCGGTTTTGAATTTGTTCTGCGCACGCATGCGGGCGGCGGACTCGGGATTGATGGCGTTCCAGGCGGAACCTTGTTGCTCTTTCAAAGCGCCAACTGCCTTGATGTCGTCTTGGTACTGGGACATTTTTATCTCCTAAAGAAAAACACAAATAAGCAAAACCGTATGACTAAATAGTAGGACATTCTGATGCGTTGCACCAAGTCTTATATAAGACATATAAGTTAAATTTATTCGTTCATTTTCAATGAGATAGCCCGCAATTTTCTTGATGTGAAACGCCTTTTCAAAAAATGGAAAAAAAGATGCGGCGGTCCACCATGCCGCATCTCACAATGTGGAAGGCGTTTTCAGCCCTTGATGCTGTCCAGCTTGCGCAGCGCATCCGGCGGCAGCACCAGCGTGGCGGCGGCGATATTCTGGCGCAGGTGGGCAACCGAGGACGTGCCGGGAATCAGCAGGATGTTCGGCGCCCTTTGCAGCAGCCAGGCCAGCGCCACTTGCATCGGCGTAGCGTCCAATTCGGCCGCCACCTCGGCCAGCTGCGACGATTGCAGCGGCGAGAAACCGCCCAGCGGGAAGAACGGCACGTAGGCGATGCCGTCTTGGGCCAGCTCATCGATCAGGGCGTCGTCATGGCGGTGCGCCAGGTTGTACTGGTTCTGCACGCAGACGATGGGCGCTATGCTGCGCGCCTGCCGCACTTGCGCGGCGGTGGCGTTGCTGATGCCGATATGGCGGATCAGGCCGCGCTGCTGCAAACCGGCCAACGCGCTGACGTGGGCTTCGATATCGCCTTCGGCCGGGCCCATGACGTCGAACATCAGGCGCATGTTAACCACGTCCAGCACGTCCAGCCCGAGGTTGCGCAGGTTGTCATGCACGGCCGCTTCCAGTTGCTGCGGCGACTGCGCCGGCAGCCAGCCGCCTTCGGCATCGCGGAAGGCGCCGACCTTGGTGACGATGGTCAGGTCGTCCGCATACGGGTGCAGCGCTTCGCGGATCAGCTGGTTGGTGACGTGCGGGCCGTAGAAATCGCTGGTGTCGATGTGGTTGATGCCGCTGGCGACGGCTTCGCGCAGCACCGCCAGCGCCGCCTCGCGGTCCTTCGGCGGGCCGAACACGTGCGGGCCGGCCAGTTGCATCGCGCCGTAGCCCATGCGGTTGACAGTCAGGTCGCCGAGTTGAAAGGTGCTCATGGTGTTCTCCTGTGGATGAGTGAATGAACACAGTCTAGGCAGCTTTCTGCTGTGCGACAATACATCACAGTGGCACAGCTTGTGCCGAAAACAGGACAATCCTAATATGGCGGAATTACAGGACATCGCCGCCTTCGTTGCGGTGGCCACGCATGGCGGCTTTCGCGAGGCGGCGCGCCAGACTGGCAGCAGCGCATCGCAACTGAGCGAGGCGGTGCGGCGGCTGGAGGCGCAACTGGGCGTGCGCCTGCTCCACCGCACTACCCGCAGCGTGGCCGCCACCGAAGCCGGCCAGCGCCTGCTGGAACAGCTGACGCCGGCGCTGGACGCGGTGACCTCGGCGCTGGATGTGGTGAACGGCTTCCGCGACCGCCCTGCCGGACGGCTGCGCCTCAACGTGCCTCTGAGTGCGTCCAAGCTGATCCTGCCGCGCATCCTGCCTCCCTTTATGGCGGCGTATCCGGAGATCTGCGTCGAGGTCACGGTGGAAGACAGCTTTGTCGACCTGCTGCGCTCGGGCTGCGACGCCGGCATCCGCTACGGCGAGCGCATGGAGCAGGACATGGTGGCGCTGCCGATCGGCCCGCGCACGCAGCGCATGGCGCTGGCGGCGTCGCCGGCCTATCTGCAGCAGCATGGGCTGCCGAAGAAGCCGCAGGATCTGCTGCAGCACATCTGCCTGCGCGGACGCTTTTCCAGCGGCGCCATGCCGGCCTGGGAATTCAGCAACAAGGGCCGCACCGTGGTGATCGAGCCGGCCGGCCCGCTGATCGTCAGCCTGGGCGCCGGCGCCGATCTGGCGGTCGATGCGGCGCTGGCCGGCAGCGGCCTGATCTACCTGTTCGAGGACTGGCTGCGCCCCTATATGGACCGCGGCGAACTGGCGCCGGTGCTGGAGCGCTGGTGGCCGGCCTTTAGCGGGCCGTCGCTGTACTACCCCGGCCGCCGCTATCTGCCGGCACCGCTGCGCGCCTTCGCCGACTTTATCCAGACCATGCGCTGGTAGCCTGACTTACTGCGTGGCGGTCGCGATGGCGGCGCGCAGGCTGGCGTCGGTCCAGCCGTAGGTCTGGGTCTGGTTCTGCTCGCCGCCGGACAGGGTCACGCCGTTGCTGCCCAACACAGCCTGCAACGCCTGCGTGGCGCCGAGGCGGGTAATCATCAGCTGGCCGCGGTCGGGGCGGTTGTCGCCGGCTTCATGCACCGGGCTCATCACGCTGACCTGCCAGCTGTCCTTGCCGTTGCTGACGGTGTACACCAGGTTGTTGGTGCTGCGCTCCGGCTTGCCGGCGGCGAAGGCGATCACGGTCGAGGTACTGCCGGCGTTGCTGATGGTGTAGCTGGTCGACGCGCCGGCGCGGAATTGCAGCTGGGTCGAGGTGTAGAAGTAGCTGTCGTCGCTGCCGTTGTCCTGCATGGTGCCGTTGATGTCGCCGCCGACCAGCTTGAATTCCAGCGCGCCGTCGGTGTCCAGCACGTCGATCGCCGGCGCGGTCAGCTGCGCCACCACCAGCGTGTGGTCGGGGTTGGCGGTCAATTGCTTGACGGTGCTGGTGCCGCTGTACAGCTGGTAGGGCATTTCGTTCAGCTTGCAACGATTCAGCGTCTGCGTGGCCTTGGCCGCATCGTAGGCGGTGGTGCCGCCGGCGCCGCAGTTGCCGGTGCCGCCGGCGGTCAGCTGCAGCGCCTGTACCGATTCCAGCATCTGGAAGCTGGCCCAGGCCACCGCGAACGAGGCCAGGTCGTTGCTGCTGGTGGCAGGCGGCGTGGTCACCGGCGGGGTCGTGACCGGCGGCGTGGTGACCGGCGGCGTGGTCGAGGGCGGCGTGACGGCGGCGGTATCGGTGTCGCTGCCGCCGCCGCAGGCGCTCAGGGCGAGCGCAAGGGCCAGAGGGATTGCGGTCAGAGTCAGGTGAAATGCGCGCATGGTGATTCCTTTCAGTGGATAGGTGGGATACCGCGTAAAACGGGCGGACACCTTGCTATTCGTCCCTGGCGCGCAAGCGGTTCAAACTTTTTGACACGATTTTACGGCGCTGCATGGCCCTTGCACTGCTCCAACCTTGTGCTATATTCAATGCACAAATCACAATAAAGGAGACAGCATGACCATCAAACGTTCGTTTGCAGTGCTCTGTTTCATCCTGCCGTGCGCACTCGCGCAGGCAGCCAGCCACGACGCGGTGCCGGCCCCGTCGCCGGTGGTCGGCGATTCGTGGACTTATCAGTACACCGATGTGTGGAAAGGCGCCAAGGGCAACATCAACCGCATGGAGGTGGCGGCGATCGATGACGCCGGCGTCCACGTGGCGATCAAGCGCGCCGCCAGCGGCGCCCTGATCAGCACGCAGTTGTTCACCCCCGAAATGAATCCGGTCGAGCGCGGCGGCATGCACTTTGCGCCGTCGTTTACGCGCTACGTGTTCCCGCTGGCGCCCGGCGCCGAATGGAGCAACGAGGTTGTCGGCGACAACAGCAAGGCCGGCAAGCAATGGCGCTATGCGATCAAGGGCAAGGTGGTGGACTGGGAAAAAGTGCGGGTGCCGGCCGGCGAGTTCGAGGCGCTGAAGATCGTGGTCGAGGCGCAGTACGCCGACGTCAACGACGCCAGCAAGATCGGCGGCAAGCTGAGCGAGACCGTGTGGTTCGTGCCGACCCTCAGCAACTACGTCAAGCTGGAGTACCAGGACGCCGACGCCCAGGGCCGCTTGTACAGCCGCGACAGCTGGGAACTGATGTCCTATACCCACAAATCGGCGCCGCCGCTGGCCGGCCGCTGATTTCCCCCGGCAGGTGGCGCCGACCTGCCCCTGCACTTCAGGGCGTCTTCGTCGCGGCCGACGCAGCACACAACAAGATCCGGAGCGCATCGCTCGATGGCAATTTGGCAACGTCGTTCCCGCGCAAGCGGGAACCCATGCCGCGTTGGCCCTGCAGGCGCACGATGGCTTCCCGCTTGCGCGGGAATGACAACGTGAAATCTCAGCTTAACTGACCGGCATGAGAGCGCCTGGCTCCGGATTTTTTCCCTGGCTGATTACTGCTTGGGCGGCGCATCCTTCACATACTTGTCGAACCAGCGCAGCATTTCATAGATCAGCTGTTCGTTCGACTCGCGCGCGGCGTACCAGTGCGGCTCGTGCGGCAGCATCACCAGGCGGGTCACGCCGCCGTTGCCGCGGATCGCTTCAAACAGCTTGACCGATTGCAGCGGCGTAGTGCCCGGGTTGGCGTCGTCACCGCCGTGCACGATCAGCAACGGCGTCTTCAGCTTGTCGGCATAGAAGAAGGTCGACGCCTTGGTATAGACGTCCGGCGCTTCCCACACCGAGCGGCGCTCGTTCTGGAAACCGAACGGCGTCAGCGACTTGTTGTACGAACCGCTGGTGGCGGCGCCGGCACGGAACAGATCCGAATGCGCCAGCAGATTGGCGGTCATCAGCGCGCCGTGGCTGTGGCCCGTCACGCCGACGCGGTTCGGATCGGTCACGCCCAGACGGACCGCCTCATCCACCGCAGCCTTGGCGTTGGCGACCAGCTGTTCGGTATAGGTGTCATACGCCTTGCGCGGATCGCCGACGATCGGGAAGGCGGCGCTGTCGATAATCGCATAGCCCGACAACAGCAGCAGACGGTACTGGCGCAGACGGGTGAAGGTGGCTTGCGAACCGGTGGTCTGGCCGGCCTTGGACGCATCCGCAAAGTCCATCGGATACGCGTTGAGGATGGTCGGCAGCGGCGTGCCTTCCTTGTAGCCCGGCGGCGTGTACAGCGTGAACGACAGGTCGATGCCGTCGGCGCGCTTGTATTTCACCAGACGCTTCTTGATCTGGCGCACTTGCGGGACCGGATCGACCAGATGGGTCAGCGCCACGCTGGACGAAGCGTAAGTCGGCTCACCGGCCTCGGCGGTGGTGCTGGCGCCCAGGGTGCGGACGAAGGCGTTCGGCGTCTCTTCCGGCGACTGCGACCAGGTCAGCAGGCGGCCTTCGCCGGGGCCGGCGAAGCCGATGAACTGTTCATACGAGGTTTTGCTGCTGCGGAACAGGCGCTCCTTCTGCTGCGTTTTCAGGTCGAACTTGTCGAGGAACGGACGGTCGCCATCCGGCGACGAACCGGCGCCGGACAGGTAGATGGTGTCGCCCTGCAGGCGGATCACCGAGAAGCCGTTCGGCAGGCGGCGGTGCACCGGCTGGCCCGGATTGGCATACTTCTCGTCGCTCGACTGGTCCCAGATCAGGCGGCGCGAATTGCCCGCGTCGTCGACATTGATTTGCCAGGTGCGCACCCACTTGCGGTTGACGTCGTAGTCGGTCAGCAGCGCTACGTCAGGCTGCTCGCTCCAGGACAGGCCGCCGAAGCGCTGCTCGGTGCGGGTCAGTTCGACCGGCGCGGCGGTGAACGGCGCCTTCAGCAGCATCAGCTTGTCGCGTTCGCTCGCCTTGACGTTCGGATCGCCACCGTCGACCGCTTCGACCCACACCAGCGTGGCGGCCTCGGTCGGACGCCAGGTGAAGTTGCGCGGACCGGTCGGCACGCCGCGGTTGGGCACGCGGTCGGCCAGCGGCAGCGCGGCGATTTCGCGCACCACCGGATTGCCGTCCTTGCCCGGACGCTGGGCCAGATCCCACAGGTCGACCTGTTTCGGGAAACGGTCAAACGTGGTGACGTAGGAATACGGTGGACGGATCTCGGTCACCACCACATGGCGGCCATCGGGCGCGATCGACAGGTCTTCATACAGGCCGGGCTTGCCGACCGGGGTGATCTTGCCGGTGGCGACATCCACCAGCGCCAGCTGCGAAGTGCCGTAGTAGTTGAACAGTGCTTCGTCGTGACGGTTGCGCAGCGTGTCGCGGTTTTCATAGGTGCTGCTCTGGCCTTTCTGGCCCAGCGACTCCTGGATACCCGGCCCTTCCGAGCCCGGCGCTTCGGCCGGCGGCGCCTTGCGCGCGACGACCTGCTTGACCAGCAGCGTTTTCTGGTCCGGCATCCAATGCAGCTGGTCGCCGAACATCTGGTTCAGGCGCACGCCCGGCAGACGGCGGACGGCGCCGCTCCTGGCGTCGCCCACCCACAGTTCTACCGCATCGGTAGTGACGTTTTCAAATACGAAGCGTTGGCCGTCGGCGCTCCATACCGGACGGCGCGGGCAGGCATCGGCAGCGGCCGGCAACTTGACGGCGATGCTCTTGCCGCTGTCCACCTGCACCAGATCGATGGCGCTGACGCACGGCGGAATGCCGTAGCCGCCCGGCGTGTCGTGCTGGCTGTGGTTGCCCGGTTCGATGCGCACGCCGGCCAGGCGCAGGAACGGCGTCGCCACCTTGGCGATCGACGGATAGTCCTGCATGGTCACCAGCATCAGCTTGTCGCGGGTCGGACTGAGCGACGGCAACGGCGGCGCTGCGGCGCGCATCACGTCGAGGATCTCTTTCGGCGGCTGGTTGTAGATGCTGGCGGCAGCCGGCGTGGTGGCCGCCGCAGGTGCGGCCACGGCGGCGGCGCTGAGGCCGGCGGCGAGGGCGGCGCTGACCAGCGCGCGCAACAGGTGTTGTCCCTGCATAGTATTTCTCTCCCGATTTATGTAACTACATGAATGCATGGACAGGATCGCCGTCCGCGCATGTGGAACGGAACATTAAGCCATGAAAACATTTCCGGGGCAATAATATATTGTTGCAGCAGTGCATCACGGCGTGCCGGCCGGCTGCAATCGTCGGAACCAGATAGGCCGCGCCGGAAAACTTCGCTACACTGAATCGCATGCGCGCAGCCAGCCTACAACTTTGACCTGCTCATCGGGAGGGTATCACCATGCGATTCTGTGACTTCGGCCGCACCGGGGAGGATTTCTGACCACGCCGGCGCCAGTAGCGGCGCCCCCACCCTACGCCGACGGCCGCCTGCATGCGCGGCCCGACCTGCTGCGGCAAATTCCCCACCAGCGCCAGCCGGCGCTGGACTGCGGCACGCACCAGCTGGCGTTCAGTGACGGCCGCAAGGCGGTGCTGCATGTGCCGCCGCATCTGGACTCGGGCAGCGGCGCCGGCGGCCAGCCGCTGCACCTGCTGGTCTGGCTGCACGGCGCCGGCGGCCAGCATGGCGGCGGCGACCAGCTGGCGCTGGCGCACGCGATGCGCCACGGCGCGCTGCTGCTGATGCCGGAGGCGCTGTCGACCAGCTGGGACATGCTGCGCGGCGGCTTCGGCGCCGACCTGGCCTTCCTCGACCGCGCGCTGCTGTGGACCATGCAGCGCTACCAGGTGGACGCACAGGCGATGGCGCTGGCCGGCTTTTCCGACGGCGCCTCGTACGCGCTGTCGGTGGGCCTGATGAACGGCCACCTGTTCCGCGACGTGCTGGCGTTCTCGCCCGGCTACATGGCGCCGTTGCGGCGCGAAGGACAGCCGCGCGTGGCCGTCGTGCACGGCAGGGACGATGCGGTGCTGCCGGTACACCGTGGCCACGACATCGCCCAGCGGCTGATGCAGGAAGGCTACGCGGTCCACTACCACGAATTCGACGGCGCCCACCTCGTCTCGCCGGCAGAGGCGCGCGCCGCCCTGCTGCGGCTGGAACAGCGCTAACCGTCGTTGCCGCGCACGCGGTAACCCATGCTGAGGATGCCATGCGCAGCTTCCATGGGTAGCGGCGTGCGCCGGGACGACGCTCAGGCCCGACTGACCTGGTTGCGCCCGGCCGACTTGGCCACGTACAGCGCCTTGTCGGCCGCCTCCACCAGCATGCCGGCCACATGCACGCCGCGCTGCGGCGCGAGGGTGGCCACGCCGGCGCTCAGCGTCACCACGCCGAACGGACTGCCGTGGTGCGCCATCTGCAAATCCTGCACCGCCGCGCGGATGCGTTCGGCCACCGCCTGCGCGCCGGCCAGATCGGTATGCGGCAACAGGATGCCGACCTCCTCGCCGCCATAGCGCGCCGTCAGGTCGCCGGGCCGCTTGGGCGTCAGCGCGCGAATCAGCTTGCTCACGGCGCGCAGCACCTCGTCGCCGGCACTGTGGCCGTACAGATCGTTGTACTGCTTGAAGTAATCGACATCGATCATGATGAACGCCAGCGTATCGGCATGCCGCATCGCCCGGCTGAATTCATTGCCCAGCGTGACATCGAACTGGCGCCGGTTGGCCAGCCCGGTCAGCCCGTCCGACATGGCCTGCCGTTCCAGCGTGCGGTTGGCGCTCTCGAGCGCATCGCGCGCCTGGCGCAGCTCGGCCTCGGCCTGCGCGCGCAGCTTGATCTGGTCCACCAGCCGCTTGCCGAAAAAGCCCAGCAGCGCGGCCAGCACCACCACCCCGATCGACCGCGTGAACGTATCGCGCCGCCAGTTCTCCAGCATCTCCTCGCGCGACAGGGCGGCCGTGACAAACAGCGGATAGTGCGCCAGCGGCCGGAAGCTGTTGAGCCGCACCTCGTCATCGTGGAAGGAACGGAAGAAGGCGCTGCCGGTGCGCGCCGCGCCGGACGCCGCCGCATAGTGGCGGAACAATTCGCTGTCGCGCATGCTGCTGCCGACCCGGCCGCTGTCGAACGGCTGGCGCAGCAGCAGCGTGCCGTCGTTGGACAGCAGCGCCACCGCGCCGCGCGCGCCGAGGTCGAAGCTTTCGTAGAAGCGGCGGAAGTATTCGATGTCCAGCGTGGCCAGCACCACGCCGCCGAAGCTGCCGTCCGCCCGGTTCAGGCGGCGCGACACCGGCAGGATCCACTTGCCGCTGGAGCGGCTGATCACCGGCCGGCCGACATGCGGGCCGCGTTCCGTGTGGGTGCGGTGATAGATGAAATATTCGCGGTCGGCATTGTTGTAGGCCTGGCTCAGCACGCCGCGCGAGTTGACGATCCAGCGGCCGCTGTCGTCGTAGACAAACAGTCCCACCAGCTGCGGCAGATTGGCCACCTGCGCCTGCATCTGCCGCTGCACCCGCGCCAGCGCGGGCGCCGCCTGGCCGTCCGACTCGATGCGTTCGACCATATCGGCCAGCGCGATGTCGGCCGCCTTGATGGTGTCGTCGGCCTGCTGCGCCATGGCGCGCGCCAGGTTGGCGCCCTGCCGTTCTTTTTCCAGCAGCTGTGCGCTGCGGGCGTTGAGGCTGCGCCAGACATCGACGCCGACCAGCGACAGGCACACCACCGTGACAAACACGGTGGCCCAGAAAGTGATGGAAAGACGCTTGAACATAAGCTGGCAACCGGCGTTGTGCTTACCGCTTTATACAGTAATTCCGCCGGTCATGTTGCGCGGCTTAGCTCGCCGCCAGCATCGGCTGCAGGCGCTGCCAGGCCAGATCCGGCGTCAGCTTGACCATGCAGTCGTGATGGCCGAGCGGGCATTCGCGCTGCTTGCACGGCGAGCAATCGAGCCGCAGCGAAATCGACGCCGCCAGGTCCGAAAACGGCGGCGCGTGATCGGGGTCGGTCGGGCCGTACAGCGCCAGCACCGGCCGGTTCAGCGCCGAGGCGATGTGCAGCAAGCCGGAATCGTTGGCCACCACGGCGGCGGCGCGCGCGATCAGCGCAATCGCCTCCGCCAGGCTGGTGGCGCCGGCCAGGTTGAATACCGCCGCGCCGTCCGGCAGGCCCGCCGCCACCTCGGCGCAGGCCGCGTGGTCCTTGGGTGAACCAAGCAAGGCGATCTGGGTCGACGGCTCGCGTGCCAGCACCGCCTTGGCGAGGCCGGCGAAATGCTGCGCCGGCCAGCGCTTGGCGGCGCCGAATTCCGCGCCGGGCGCCAGCGCCACCAGCGGCCGCGCCGGATCGATGCCGAGCCGCTGGCACACGGCGGCGATTTGCGCGTCACTGGAGACCAGGCGCGGACGCGGCAAGGCGGCGCGCAGGCCGGGGCCCTGCACCGTCACCGGCGGCCTGGCCAGCGCGGCATAGAACGGCACCATCGGCCGCTGCGGCACCTCGTCGTGGTGCATGACGTTGATCATGCCGTAGCGGCTCTCGCCCTTGTAGCCGACGCGTTTTTTAATCCCGGCCAGCCACGGGATCAATGCGTACTTGATGGTGTTGGGCAGGATGTAGGCATCGACGTAACCGCGCTTGCGCAGCAGGCGGGCAAACTGCCAGCGCTGCCTGAGCTGCAAGGCGCCGTGGCGGAACGGCGTTTCCAGCACCTCGTCCACCTCGGCCGCCTGGCGCCATACCGGCGACACCGCCGGTGGCGCCAGCACGTCAATCGGCCGTTCCGGGTGGGCGGCGCGCAGCAGTTGCAGCAGCGGCTGCGCCATGACCGCATCGCCGATCCAGTTGGGCGAAATGATCAGGGTGCGCGGCTGGCTCACGGTGCTTCCTCTTTGGCGTTCAGGCACAGGCCGGCCAGCAGGAACAGCATCATGGAATAGAACATGCAGCTGCGCACCGACCAGAAAATCACTTCGGTCAGGCCGAAGCTGAAATAGCTCAGCACCAGCAGCATGCCGGCCAGCGCCGGCGCGTTGCGGGCGCCGCCGCCGCGCTGCATCTGGCGCAGGAAGAAAACGAACGGCGCCACCAGCGTGGAACCCCAGACCAGCAGGCCGACCACGCCGCCGAACACCAGCGCCTGCAGGATATCGTTGTGGAAGTGTTCAAACTCCAGCACGTAAGGATGGGCGCGGTGCTGGGCCACCAGTTCTTCCATCTCTCGTCTGGCGGTGGGAATGCTGGCGCCCAGCAGCGGGCGGCGCTCGATCAGTTGCAGCGCGCTGCGCCACAGCTCGAAGCGGATGCCGATGTTGGTAAAGGTCTCGCCGCCATTGAAATACTGGTGCACATCGTTGATGCCCTGGTCGATGCGTTCGCGGGTGCCGGTCTGCGGAATGAAATACGTGCTGACCAATAACACCAGCGCCAGCAGCGCCAGCAGCTTGCGCCAGCGGCCGCGCAACACGTGACCGTAGCGTCCTAACAACAATGCCGCCAGGACAATGGCGATCCAGCCGCCGCGCGTGCCGGTCGCCACCGAGCCGACCAGGCCGGCCAGCGCGCCGAGGCCGGGCCAGATGGCGCTGCGGCCGGCGAAGTCCAGCGTGCCGGCCAGGCACATCAGGCCCATGCACAGCATGATGTCGCCAAACGTGATCGAATTAATCAGGCCGCCCGGACGGTCGATGCCCATGAACCAGCGCTGGTAGGCAATGAACACGGCGCCGGCCATGGCGCCGGCGATCAGGCCCCACCACAGCGCCTTGCGGCTGGGACGGCAGGCCAGCATGGTCAGCATGACGGTGCTGGCAGCCAGCATGCGGAACGGTTTTTCCAGGTCGCGCAGGCGGCCATCGCCGCTCAGCAGGCTCCACAATATCGCCAGCAGCAATAGCGCGCCAAAGGCTATCAATACCCCGCGAATCTCAGTAAGATGGCGCACCAGCGCCGGCCAGCCTTCGCGCCGATACACGATGGCCGCAATCAGGAAGGCGAAGCTGCACAGGCCGACACCGAAGCGGGTAATCAGCAGCAGGAACGGAAACAGAAAAATCAGGCTGTGGATAAAGACAGTGCTGGCGCGGGACTGGGCTGAGGTATTATTCATTCAAATTATCGATTATTGCAAAAAAGCAATCCGCTACAGCAAGTTGCCCACCATGTCACCCGTGCTTATTTCCATTGTTGTCACCACCTACAACCGCCCAGATGCGCTGACCGCCGTGGTAGAAGCGTGTTTTGCCCAGGACGACACGGGGTTTGAAATCATTATCGCTGATGACGGCTCGGGCCACAACACGCAACAAGCGGTGGCGGCGCTGCAAGCGCGCTCGCCGGTGCCGGTGCGCCATGTGTGGCAAGAAGACCAGGGCTTCCGCGCCGCCCGCGCGCGCAATCTCGGCACACTCGACGCCAAGGGAGAGTACATCATCTTCCTCGACGGCGACTGCGTGCCGCAGCGCAATTTTATCAGCCAGCACCGCAAACTGGCCCAGCCCGGCTATCTGGTGCAGGGCAGCCGCATCCTGGTCGATGAAAGCGCGACCCGCCGCGTACTGGACCAGCATCTCGACCTGGGCGTGCTGAGCACCGGCGACAAGCTGGCGTGGCGCCGCAGCGGCGCGCTCAACAAAGTGCTGCCTTTGCTGCTGACCTTGCCCGACATCGGCCGCACCAGCCGGCGCTTCACCTGGCGCCGCATCAAAAGCTGCAACCTGGCAGTGTGGCGCAGCGACCTGGACATCGTCAACGGTTTTGATGAAACCTTTCTCGGCTGGGGTTACGAGGACTCCGACCTGGTGCTGCGCCTGTTCAACGCCGGCGTGATGCGCAAGGACGGCGCCTATGCCACCGAGGTGTTCCACCTGTGGCACCGCGAAAACGTGCGCGACCACGTCGACAGCAACCGCGCCACCGTCATGCAGCGCGCACGCGCGCGCACCGTGCAGGCCACCAAGGGGCTGCGGGCATGAGCCCGGCCGCGGCCGCCTTCGCCACTGTTATACTTGCATTTTCCTTACCCCCCTCTTGCCGACTGACGCACCAATGACCAACGCCAGTAACGCGCCGCTACTGATTGAAAGCGGCAGCCCCTCTTCGTCCTTCCTGCTGTTCGCGCTGCCGGCGCTGGCGCTGACCAGCAAAGACGGGCTGGGCCTGGTGCAGGCGGTGATCCTGCTGATTTTCCTGCGCCACCTGCGCCCGGTGAGCCGCAGCTACCTGCAGCACTGGGGCGAATTGTCGGGCGTGACGCTGGCGTTCCTGTTTTACTTCCTGGTGTCCTGGGTGCGCATGCTGGCCGACCACCAGCCGCTGCGCATGCTCGACGGCCCGGCGCGCCTGCTGATCGGCCTTAGCTGCATCGGCGTGATGTACACCCTGCGCCCGCGCATCCGCTACTTCTGGCTCGGGCTGTGCGTCACCACGCTGCTGGCGGCCGCCATGGCGGCCTGGCAGGTGTTCAGCGGCGCCGAGGAGCGCGCGCTCGGCTTTACTCATCACGCTGTCACCTTCGGCGACCTGGCGCTGGTGTCGGGCCTGATGGCGGCCTGCGGCCTGGCGGCCTTCCGCGACCCGCGCCTGCAGCGGGTCGACTGGCTGCCGGCCGCCGCGCTGCTGGGCGGCATGCTGGCCTCGGTGCTGTCGGCCTCGCGCGGCGGCTGGCTGGCGCTGCCGCTGGTGGCGATCCCGCTGCTGACCTATGGCCGCCGCCTGTACGGCTGGCGCCTGTTGCGCATGTGCGCCGTCACGCTGGGCCTGCTGGCGCTGGCGTTCGCGCTGCCCGCCACCGGCATGGCGCAGCGCGTCGGCCTGGTGCTGCACGAAGCGCAGCAGTACTTCACCGCCGGCGACGTCTCGAACTCGGTCGGCGTGCGGCTGGAGCTGGGCCGCGCCTCGCTGATGATGTTCGCCGACCATCCGTGGCTGGGCGTCGGCCGCGACAACTTCGACGCCGCGCTGGCGGCGCTGGCGGCGGCCGGCCGCCTGCAGCCGCTGCCACCGATGGCCTACGTCAACAGCCAGAACGACTTGCTGTTCTGCCTGTCCACCGGCGGCCTGCTCGACGCCGGGCTGCTGCTGATGATGTACATCGCGCCGCTGCGCTACTTCATGGGCGAGCTGCGCCGTCCCGACCTTGGCCAGCACAGCCTGGCGCTGGCCGGGGTGGTGCTGGTGGCCGCCTTCGTCGGCTTCGGGCTGACCGACGTGATGTTCTGGCTGATGATGCCGAAGGTGTTCTACGTCATGATGTTGTGCAGTCTGATCGGCATGTGCCTGGCGGTGCGCTACAGCGCGCCGACGCCGCGCCGCATCCTCATCACCCGCACCGACAACATCGGCGACGTGGTGCTGACGCTGCCGCTGGCCGGCTACCTGAAGCAGCTGTATCCGCAGGCCGAGATCGTTTTCCTGTGCCGCCTGTACGCGGCCGCCGTGGTGGCGCACTGCCGCCATGTGGACCGCGTGCTGACGGTCGAGGAGCTGGGGCGCGACGTCGCCAAGAGCCTCAGGCAGACCGGCTGCGACACCGTGCTGTTTACCTACCCGCGGCGCGAGCTGGCCTACGCCGCGCGCCGCGCCGGCATCGGCCGCCGGGTCGGCAGCACGCGCCGGGTCTATCACTGGCTCACCTGCAACCGCCTGGTCAACATGACCGGGCCGCTGGGCGCGCGCCTGCACGAGGCCCAGCTGAGCTTCAAGCTGCTGCTGCCGCTGGGCATCGACTATGTGCCGCCGCGCGAGGACGTGTGGAAACTGTACGGCCTGACGCCGTCGCGCCACCGCGACGCCGACGCCGTGCTGGCCGGCCCCGGCATCAAGCTGATCCTGCATCCGAAGTCGAACGGCAACGGCCGCGAATGGCCGCTGGAGCATTTCACCACGCTGGCGCGCATGCTGGGCGACGACCCGCAGGTGCGGGTGCTGGTGACCGGCAGCCCGGCCGAAGGCCAGCTGCTGGCCGAGCAGGCGCCGGAACTGCTGGCGCTGCCGAATGTGGAAAACCTGTGCGGCAAGCTGGACCTGGCCGGCTTTACCGCGCTGATCGGTGGCTGCGACGGCCTGGTGGCCAGCGGCACCGGCCCGCTGCACCTGGCGGCGGCGCTGGGGCGGCCGGTGGTCGGCCTGTTCCCGCCGATCAAGCCGATCGACCCGGTGCGCTGGGCCGCGCTGGGACCGCGCGCCACCAACCTGGCGGCCGAGCAGGGCTGCGGCCAGTGCGCCGACCCGGCCCAGTGCAGCTGCATGCGCGCCATCACGCCGCAACATGTGCTGGACGTGATCCGCAGCTGGCGCTAGCAGCGCAAGTTAGTCGCCCTGGTCCAGCATGCTGATGCGGACCAGGTCGGCCACATTGTCGACCCCCAGCTTGCTCATCAGGCGCGCCTTGTGGACCTCCACCGTGCGCACGCTGATGCCCAGTTCCGGGCCGATGTCGCGGTTGTGCCGCCCCACCACCACCAGCTGCATCACCTCGCGCTCGCGCGGCGTCAACTCGCTCAGCAGGCTGACGCTGCGGCTGCGCCGCTGCTGTTCGCTCTGGTTGGTGCGGGCGCGCGACAGCGCTTCATCGATGGCGCCGATCAGCTTGGCGTCGTCGAGCGGCTTTTCCAGGAAGTCGACGGCGTCGGCCTTGAACGCCGCGCGCGCCGTGCTGACGTCGCCATGGCCGCTCATGATCACCACCGGCATCACGCAGCCGCGCGCGATCAGCTCGCGTTGCAGGCTCAAGCCGTCCATGCCGGACATGCGGATATCGATCAGCAGCGCGCCGCTCCAGGCCGGCTGCCAGGCCTGCAAAAAGGCCTCCGCGCTGCCGAACACGGCGGTGCGATAGCCGCGCACGCCCAGCAGCAAGCCCAGCGCATCGCGCACGGCCGGGTCGTCATCGACAATGAATACGGTTAAATCATGCTGCAACATAGTTCTCCTGACCTTCCACTGCGGGGCGCGCCAGCGGCAGCGCCATCCTGAATATACCGTGATCGCCCACTTCGGCCCAGAGCGAGCCGCCGTGCGCTTCCATGATGGCCCGGCTCAGCACCAGGCCCAGTCCGAGGCCGGTGGCCTTGGACGAGACAAACGGTTCGAACAGGCGCGCCAGCAATGCCGGCGACACGCCCTTGCCACTATCTTCCACCGACAGCTGCAAACAGCTGCCCTTGCCGTGCTTTTTGCTGTCGAGCAGCTGCGCCGAGACGGTGATGCGGCGCCCGCCCTCGGGCCGCTCCTGCACCGCATCGAGCGCGTTGGCCAGCAGGTTGCGCAGCACCAGCTCGATCTGCAGGCGGTCGGCCAGCATCGCCCGCGCCGGCATGTCCTCGACCTGCAGCACCACGCCGTGCTGGCGCAGCGGGGTAAAAAACTGCTGGCTGACCGACGACACCAGCTGGCCGGCGTCGACCGGCTCCAGCTTCATGGCGCCGGTGCGGAAGAAATCGCGCAGCCGCCGCACCACTTCCGCCGCCCGGCCCGACTCGGCAATCATGCGCTGCACCGCGCTTTTCAGCATCTCGCCGCCCTGCCCGCCATCGTTGCGCTCGATCAGGAATTCGCACGCCTTGCCGTAGGCGCTGAGCGCCGTCAGCGGCTGGTTCAGTTCGTGCGCCAGCGCGGCCGCCATCTCGCCGGCCGCCGCCAGCCGCAGCGACTGCTTCAAATCGTTCGACACCTGGCGCACTTCATCGACCACGATACCCAGCGAAAAGCCGACCAGCGCCAGCATCGCATCGAGCATCTGCAATTCCGGCACCTCGATGTTGACCGCGTTGTTCCACTTGACCAGCCCGCCGATGCCCAGTTGCAGCACAAACACCATCAGCGCCGTGCCGTACAGGCCCTGGCGCGAAGCGGCCCAGATCACCGGCAGGAACAGGAAGTAGAAATGCTTGAACTCCGAGGTCTCGATGGTGCCGAACACCAGGTACAGCACGGCGATCGCCAGCGCCAGGTAGCCCAGCGTCTCGTAATGCCACACGGTCTGGCGCAGCCGCTGGCGGCCGTCGGCGCTGGACAGCATCCAGATCAGCGGCATCGACACCAGCACGCCCACCATGTCGCCGATGCCGAAGCGCAGCACCACCGCCACCCACTCACCCGGCGGGATCAGCCCGGCCAAGGATAGCAGCGACATGTACACCACATCGTTGAGCAGCGTACCGACCACCACGATCAGCACCCACTGGAACAGCCGGTGCCGGCTGTCGAACACGCCGCCGCTGCCGAAAGTGCGCTTGAGCGCCACCCCCAGCAGGCCGTAACCGAGGGTCAGCCACAGCGACAGCAGCAGCGACAGCGGCAAGCCGGCCGGCATGCCGCGCACCAGCCATTCGCCCAGCAGCAGCGCGATAAACCATGGCAGCGCCGCGCGCCAGCCATAGCGCAGCCAGCACACCAGGCCCAGCGCCGGGTCCGGATTCCAGGGCGTGATATTCAGGCCGTACAGGGGATCGATGTACGTGGCCCAGTCGAATAGCACGTACAAGCCGATGAACGCGGGAAATAGCAGGTGACGGGAGGGGAATGGCGCGGTCATACCGGGTGGCTTGTATCGCAATGTATCATTATGCATTGCCTCAATTCATCTTGCATTGCATTTTACAACTAGGGGCAACCCTTAGCGTTCAGGCATCGCATCTATACAACAGCCCGTTTGTCCAGCATGCAATTATTAAGGGTAATTCGTAGATCTTTACCCGAATTTACATTGCGTTACATGCCGACTACCATCGCGACTTGCCCACAAGGCCCCCTTTTGGAAGAGTTGACGATGCAGTCCATTACCATCCGCTCCGGCGCGGCAGGCTTTACCGGCCTGAAACAGTTGCGCGAGACCCTCAAGCTGGCGCTGCGCGCGCGACTGCACCGCCACGCCACCTTCGGCTGGCTGGAACTGCTGAACTCCCATCCAATGTT
This sequence comes from Duganella margarita, assembly GCF_009857535.1. Lineage (GTDB taxonomy): Bacteria > Pseudomonadota > Gammaproteobacteria > Burkholderiales > Burkholderiaceae_D > Rugamonas > Rugamonas margarita. The sequence goes on along the minus strand of NZ_WWCS01000005.1, from coordinate 237,021 downwards.
TGCCGAACTGGTCAAGGCGCGCCCGCGCCTGATCTACAAAATCTACCGCCCTTACCTGAGCAACACCATGGACGCCGGCCAGCGCCTGGCGCTGCTGCGCGGCCACTACCGCCACGTCTTCCGTCACGGCCTGGGACCGCTGACGGTGCAGGCCGCACGCCACGCCGTGGTGCTGGCCACCATCGACGGCAAGAGCGGCGTAGCCTACCAGGTGCAGCTGCGCGCCATCGAGCCGATGGAGCGTGAAGGCGAACTGGTGCTGCAACTGCTGCAGGGCGGCGACCTGGTCTACAGCGCGGCGTTTTCCTTCCTCGACGGCGGCCAAGATGGCATGGCGCTGGGCATCGGCTGCATGCAGGGGCCGAAAGGCGAACGCGGGCTGCAACTGATCAAGGACGCCACCCGCGAGCTGCACGGCCTGCGGCCGAAGAACCTGATGGTCAAGCTGCTGAGCCAGATCGCCTACGACCACGATTGCGCCCAACTGCGCCTGGTCGGCAACGCCAACCGCGCGGTGTGCGGCGCCACCCGCCAGGGCAAGGTGCATGCGGATTACGATGCGCTGTGGCAGGAACTGGGCGCCGTGGCGCGCAGCGACGGCGACTACGCGCTGGCCAGCGAAGCGATCTGCGCGCCGGACCTGGCGGCGATTGCATCGAAGAAACGTTCGGAAGCGCGCAAGCGCCATGAGACGCTGTGCGAACTGGCGCAGGCGGTGGCGGTAAGCCTGCACGCGCCGCGCATCGAGGCGGTGCAGCTGCCGGTGCAGACGACGCCGGTTTTCCCGCCTATGGCAGAGGACGCGGAGAAGTACGCCCTGGCTTGATGAAATCCGCTACCATGGGCTTTTCGTCAGAGGAGAATCACCATGCGTGTGGACATTTATAGCCGCGAAGAAGCACAAGGCAAGCATACCTATCTGGCTGTGCCGGAAGGTAAACCGATTCCGGAAGAAGCCACCAGCACCGACTGGCATGCGGAAGCGCAGCAGGTCGAGATTGACGACGGCCAGGACACACTGCCCAAGTACCACATCGACAAACCACTGGCGCAAATCAGCGACAAGGGTTACGCCATCACCGGCATCAGCCAGCAGTTCTAAGCCGTCGCTCCCGCGCAAGCGGGAGCCCATGCCGAGCTTGCGCTCCATGGATCCCCGCCTGCGCGGGGACGACGTCAATATTCGACCACAACCTCGCGCGCGCCCAGCACCTGCTGGAGCGCCAGCTGCAGCTCATCCGACGGCGCCACGCGCCACCCTTCCCCCAGCTGCAACACGCAGCTGACCCCTTGCGGCTGGATGCGCGCCGAAATCGGCAAGCCATCGGTCTGGCGATACGGCGCCAGCACTTCCGCCACCTTCTTCGCATCGACCGACACCGGCAACGCCATGCTCAGCTGCTTGCCGTGCTTGACGCGCGAGCTGATGATGTCGAACACCTTCTCGGCCGAAATCCGCAGGCCGCCGTTGAAGCGGTCTTCCGACACCTTGCCGATCACCGCCAGGAACTCGTCTTCCTTGAACATGTGCTTGTGTTCCTCGAACACCTCGGCGTACACGGTCACTTCCACCACCGCGCTCTTGTCGTCCAGCGTGACGATCAGGATCTTGCCGCGCTGGGTCATCTGCGGGCGGATGCCGGTGATCACGCCGCACAGCATGCGCGGATCGCGCGACGGCTCCAGGTCGGCCAGCTTGGTGCGCGAGAAGCGCCGCGCTTCCGGCGCGAACGAATCGAACATGTGGCCGGACAGGTAGAAGCCGAGCGCGATCTTTTCCTCGGCCAGCCGCTGGCGGTCGGTGAAGGGCGTGGCCTTCACATAATCCGGCGGCGGTTCGAGGTCGCTGTCGTCGCCGCCGAACAGGCTGACCTGGTTGGCCGACTTGGCCTGCTGGTCGGCATATTCCATCGCGAAGCTGACCGAGGCCAGCAGCACGGCGCGGTCGACGCCCAGGCAGTCGAAGGCGCCGGCGCGGATCAGCGACTCGATGGTGCGGCGGTTGATCTGCTTCTTGTCGACCCGCTTGCAGAAATCGAACAGGCTGGTGAACGGACCGTCGGCATTGCGCGCGGCGATGATCGCCTCGATCGCATTCTGGCCCGCGCCCTTGCAGGCGCCCAGGCCGTAGCGGATCTGCGTGACCTTCTTGCCGGTGACCGACGGCGGCGGGCCGTCCGGCACGAAGCGGTACTCGGACTTGTTGATGTCCGGCGGCAGGATGGTCAGGCCGCAGATGTCGATCGCATCTTCGACCAGGATCTTGACCTTCTCGGTGTCCTCCATCGCCAGCGACATATTGGCCGCCATGAACGCGGCCGGATGGTGCGCCTTCAGGTACGCCGTGTGGTACGACAGCAGCGCGTACGCGGCCGCGTGCGACTTATTGAAGCCGTAGCCGGCGAACTTCTCCATCAGGTCGAAGATCTCGTCCGCCTTCTGCGTGCTCAGGCCATCCTTGGCGGCGCCGGCGCGGAAGATCTCGCGGTGCTCGGCCATCTCCTCGGCTTTTTTCTTGCCCATCGCGCGGCGCAACATGTCGGCGCCGCCCAGCGAGTAGCCGCCGACGATCTGCGCCATCTGCATCACCTGCTCCTGATACACCATGATGCCGTAGGTTTCCGACAGAATCGATTCGGTGCGCGGATCGGGATAATCGAATTTTTCACCGTGCTTGCGCTTGCAGAAGTCCGGGATCAGGTCCATCGGGCCCGGACGGTACAGCGCCACCAGCGCGATAATGTCCTCGAAACGGTCGGGACGCGCATCCTTCAGCATGCCCTGCATGCCGCGCGACTCCAGCTGGAATACCGCGACCGTCTTGGCCTTGGTCAGCAGGTCGTACGACGGCCGGTCGTTCAGCGGCAGCTTGGACAGGTCGAAGTCTTTTTCCTCCGGGTCGAGCGCCTTGATGTAGCGCACCGCGCGGTCGAGAATGGTCAGGGTGGTCAGACCCAAAAAGTCGAACTTGACCAGGCCGACCGCTTCGACGTCGTCCTTGTCGTACTGCGACACCACGCCGCCGTCGCCGCCCTGCGTGTACAGCGGGCAGAAATCGGTCAGCTTGCCCGGCGCGATCAGCACGCCGCCGGCGTGCATGCCGATGTTGCGGGTGATGCCCTCCACCTGTTGCGCCAGGTCCAGCAGCTGTGCCACCTCTTCCTCGTTCTGCTGGCGCTCCTTGAGCATCAGCTCTTCCTCGATCGCCTCGGCGATCGACACCGGCTTGCCCGGCTTGAACGGAATCAGCTTGGAGACGCCGTCGCAGAAGTTGTAGCCGAAGTCCATCACGCGGCCGACGTCGCGGATTGCGCCCTTGGCCGCCATGGTGCCGAAGGTGGCGATCTGCGACACCGCATCGCGGCCGTACAGATCCTTCACGTGCTGGATCACCAGCTCGCGCTTTTCCTGGCAGAAGTCAATATCGAAGTCGGGCATCGAGACCCGTTCCGGGTTCAGGAAACGCTCGAACAGCAGGTTGTACTTCAGCGGGTCCAGATCGGTGATCTTCAGCGCGTACGCCACCAGCGAACCGGCGCCCGAACCCCGGCCCGGGCCGATCGGCACATCGTTGTTCTTGCCCCACTGGATAAACTCGGCCACGATCAGGAAGTAGCCGGGGAACTTCATGTTGATGATGGTGTTGTTCTCGAACTCCAGCCGCTCCTCGTAGCGCTGGCGGTTGGCCTCGCGCTTGACCGGGTCCGGATACAGCTGCTCCAGCCGCTCCTCCAGCCCCTTCTTGGTTTCGGCGCGCAGGAAATCGTCGATGGTCATGCCCGGCGTGGGGAAATTCGGCAGCTGCGGCTTGCCCAGGGTCAGCGTCAGATTGCAGCGCTTGGCGATTTCCACCGAGTTCTGCAGCGCAGCTGGCAGGTCGTGGAACAGCTCGGCCATCTCGGCCTGCGTCAGGAAGCGCATCTGCTCGTTGAAGCGCTTGACGCGCTTGGCGTTGGCCAGCATCTCGCCCTCGGCGATACAGACGCGCGCCTCATGGGCGATGTACTCGTCCTTGTTGACGAACTGCACCGGATGGGTCGCCACCACCGGCAGGCCCAGCTTGGCCGCCAGCGCGATCGAATGGCGCACCTGCATCTCCTGGTTGGCCTGGCCGGCGCGCTGGATCTCGATGTAGAAATGGCCGGGGAACAGCGCCGCCCACTTCTGCGCGTGGGCTTCGGCCAGCGCCGGATTGCCGTTTTCGATGGCGGTGCCGATGTCGCCGAAATGGGCGCCGGACAGCACGATCAGGCCGTTGGCCGGATTATCGTAGGGCAGCAGCGCATAGGTCTTTGACGTCAGTTCCTGCAGCCACTCGGTGCGGATCTCGGCGCGGCCCTTGTACTGGTTGGTCAGCCAGGCTTGCGACAGCAGTTCGCACAGCTGCAGGTAGCCCATGCGGTTCTTGGCGAACAGCATCAGCCGCGATGGCTTGTCGCGGTTGTCGTCATTGGTGATCCAGACATCGACGCCGACCACCGGCTTGATGCCCTTGCCGCGCGCCGCCTTGTAGAACTTGACCATGCCGAACATATTGGCCAGGTCGGTGACCGCCAGCGCGCCTTGCCGGTCCTTGACGGCCTGCTTGATCAGATCGTCAATGCGCACCAGCCCGTCGACGATGGAATACTCCGAATGGACGCGCAAATGGACGAAAGACGGTCCCACCGGCACGACGGCACTGCCGGCTACTGCTTGTTCATTTGCTACCATATTCATATACGACTCAAGGCTGGTTCAATAACTCCGTATTTTACCGCGCAGCGGCCCAGACCGATAAATCTGATTCAGCCAGACCGTTTGATATCGCGATAAAAATTCTCGTGCGGGCCAACTGCCTCTAAATAGATGAGCTGAATGCCCTCATCCAGGGTATAACCGAGCAGATAAAGCTGTCCGCCACTCCGGAATTTATGGACATGAAGTGCCTCCAGATCACCTTTTTTGCGCTCCCCCACTTGCGGATCTGCCTGCACCGCCGCCACGGCGATGTCGACATCGGCAGCCGTCTTGTCGTGCAGTTTTTTATACTGCCTGGCAAATCGTCTGGTCTGCCGGACCGCCCGCATTATTTGCTCCGGCTACTGCGCGGCACAAACGGTTGCGCATCTTCACGCGGCTCCGACAGCGAAGCCAACGACTCGGCAATAAAGCCGACGGGTAAATCGGGATTATCCAGCGCGGCCCGCCCCACCCTCGCCCAGAACTCGATTTGCCCGGCGATGGAACGATGCTCTATCGCCGCATCCTGCCTGGCCTGCTCATACAGCTGCTGATTGATACGAATGGATGTACTCCCCGCCATCGCAACCTCCGTTACCACATTTGTGGTAATAATCTTAGCACCAGAACGCGTATAATGTCGCCTTTCCCTTTTTGATCTCACCATCATGCAAGCTAATACTGCTTTACAAGCTGAAGCGCATGCTGGCGCTGCCCAGCACGTCAACATCGCCGCCTACAAATTCATCACCTTCGACGACACCGAGGCGATGCGCCCGCAGTACCAGGACATCTGCAACCGCCTGGGCCTGAAAGGCACCATCCTGTTGACGCCGGAAGGGATCAATATGTTCCTGTCCGGCCCGCGCGGCAATATTGACGAGTTCCTGGCCTGGGTCCGCAGCGACGCCCGCTTCGCCGACCTGGAAGTGAAGGAAAGCCTGTCGGCCGAACAGTCGCACAAGCGCATGCTGGTCAAGATCAAAAAAGAAATCATCACCATGCGCATGCCGCTGATCAAGCCGGAAGACGGCCGCGCGCCGTTCGTCGAAGCGCACACGCTCAAGCGCTGGCTGGACAACGGCGTCGACGACAACGGCAAGCCGGTGGTGATGGTCGACACCCGCAACGATTTCGAGGTGGACGTCGGCACCTTCGACAACACAGTCGACTACCGCATCAAGAAATTCACCGAGTTCCCGGACCTGATCGCCGCCCACAAGGACGACTTCGAAGGCAAGACCGTGGTCACCTTCTGCACCGGCGGCATCCGCTGCGAAAAAGCCGCGATCCACATGCAGAACATCGGCTACGACAACGTCTACCAGCTGGAAGGCGGCATCCTCAAGTATTTCGAGGAAGTCGGCGGCGCCCACTACACCGGCGACTGCTTCGTGTTCGACTACCGCACCGCGCTCAACCCGCAGCTGCAGCCGACCGAAACCGTGCAATGCTTCGTCTGCCGCGCCGTGGTCACCCCGCGCCAGCAACTGGCGCCGGAATACGTCTACGAGAAGTCGTGCCCGGCCTGCTTCGACAGCAAAACGGCCGGCGCAGCGTGATGACCCGCGCGGGCGGGGCGGAAGAAGGCGGGCTGCGCGTCTTGCAGTGCGTGCAGCAATTCATCTATCACACGCCACGCTGGAAACTGATCGTCGTGCTGCTGCTGAGCACCCTGATCAAGACCGGCATCTGGTTCATGCCGAACCTGGATTCCACCGCGCTAATCGCCAGCAATCCCTTCGTCAATCCGTTCAGCAATCCGGACGCGCATTACCTGCTGACCAGCTGGCTCGGCCTGTACGGTGCATGGCTGATCGGCGCCACCAGCGAACGGCTGCTGTTCTGCTATTTCCTGCTGTTCTCGATGCTGTTCAGCGCGCTCTTCATGCGCCTGCTGCTCACCCGCCTGCCCGATGCCGCCGCCCGCACGGCGCTGGTGCTATTCACGCTGCTCCCGGTGTCGGGCACCAGCTACTTCTGGGCCGGCATCGACGGCATCACGCTGTGCCTGATCACCCTGGCCCTGCTGCAACGCGACCGCCCGTCACCGCTGTTGCTGCTGACCGGCATCCTGCTCGGCATGCAGCATTTCGAACAGAGTTTCTTCGGCTTTGGCGCGGTGCTGCTAGCGCTGTGGTTGAACAAGGTGTGGCGCGCCGACGCTGCGGGCGGCTACAGCTTGCGCTGGGCAGTGTGCCTGCTGGTCGGCATTGTGCTCGGCAAATTTGTGCTGCAACTGCTGTTCCAGCACTTCGCCCTGCACCTCAATTCCGGTCGCATGTACTGGCTGCACAACCATCTGCCAGCCCTGGTCGGGCAGACGCTGCTGCATTTGCACCTGGTGCTGTGGTCGGCGCTGGGGCTGGGCTGGGTGGTGGCGCTGGCATGGGCAGAACGCGGCAAGGCAGCATGGCCCATGCTGCTGGCGCTGGCCGGCCTGTTGCTGCTGCTGCCGGTCTCCGGCGACCAGACGCGCGTGCTGGCCATCGTCACCTTGCCGCTGCTCTCGGTGTACTGGCTGCTGAACAGCGCCTTCCTGGACAGCCTGAACCGCACACTGGTCAGCGCGCTGTTCAGCCTGTCGCTGATGCTGCCGTGGAGCTGGGTTTGGGAAGGCTTGCCGCGGTGGTCAGCACTGCCGTTCGACATCGCGCTATTGCTGCAACGCTTTGAGGTGCTGCCGACCACGATGCGCATCTGGCCGTTCTAGCCCGGTCCCGCTTATTGCGTTGTGCGTGGCAACATCTGCTGCAAGGCCGACTCGTAGGCGTTGCGCGCGGTCTGGTACACCGCCAGCTTGGCGCGCAAATCGGCCATCTGGGTGTCGACAAACTGGAGGTTGGCCACCTGCGCCTGCGCCTCTTCGCTCAGATCGCTCACCTTATAGCTGACGCCATTCAAGGTTACTTCAACTTCCTCCTGCATTCTTACCTCCGACCTATGACTGGTTCACCATTATAATTGGCGACCCGTGCGCCACTCCGCCGCCGTTCATCGATGCTCACCCATGCAAAAACTCGTCTTCGCCCATCAATTGCGCGGCATTGCAGCACTGCTGATTGTGATCACACACTACTTCGGCGTCTATTACGGCGCGCAGGGCGTGGTGGCCATGATTACCGCCTCGCCCGACCTGGACCTGGTGGCGCCGGCATGGGTGGCCTACATGGACTTCCCGTATTTCAAAGGACCGTTCGGCGTCGCCGTGTTTTTCCTGATCAGCGGTTTTGTCATCCCGTTCAGCCTGCAGAAACAGCGCGGTGTGCGCTTTCTGCTGGCGCGCGCGCTGCGCATCTACCCGACTTACATCGCCTGCCTGACGCTAGGACTGCTGGCGTTGCTAGTGTCTGCAAATTACTGGCAGCAGCCGTTTCCAGCGGACTGGCAGCGTATCGCCGCCAATGCACTGCTGGTACACAACCTGGTCAACCTCTCCAGCTATGACGCCGTCAACTGGACCCTGGCGATCGAGCTGAAATTTTATCTGCTGGCAGCGTTATGCGCACCCGCCTTGGTGCAGCGCAAGCCGGCCGTGCTGGCACTGATCGCCGCCGCCATCATCGGCATGGGCTTGCTGGCGCCGCATGCAGCGGCGCTGCAACCTTTCCTCACCGCGCTGAGCTCCGACCTCAACTACGTACCATTCATGCTGATCGGTACACTGTTCTACCAACACTACCAGCGCCTGTTGTCCACCGCCGTCTTGATGGGCGGCGCACTGTTGCTGCTGGGCGCTTTCCTGCTAGCCTGGCGCATCGGACCGCAGCGCGAACAGGTACCGGTGCTGGCCGAATACTACGTCTATGCAGTGATGGTGTTTGGCGCCTGCTACGCGCTGCGCGAGCGCTTCCACTCGCTGCGCTTGCTGGACTTCCTGGCCGACATCAGCTACCCGCTGTATGCGGTGCATCCGCTAGTCGGCTACGTGATGCTGAAGCTATTGATGCAGCAAGGCTTGCCGTTCGGCCCGGCAGTATGCCTGACACTGGCCAGTGCCATCGGCCTGGCCTGGCTGCTGCACATCGTGATTGAAAAGCCCAGCAACGCTTTGGGCAAACGCCTGACGGCGGCGCGCGGTCCCGAATCGGTTCGAGACCGCAGTCTGCGTTACTGGAAGTAGCGGCCGATATCGCGCACGTCGTCCGGCCCCAGTGTGCCGGCGGCGGCGCGCAGACGGGCCAAGGACAGCAGGTAGGTGTATTTCGCCTGCGATAAATCACGCTGGCTGACGTACAACTGCTGCTGCGCGTTCAGCAAGTCGAGATTGATGCGCACACCGCCCTTGATGCTTTGCTCGGTCGCCTGCAACAGCAGCTTGCCCGACACGACGGCCTTCTCCAGCGCAGCGATCCGAGAAGCCCCGCTCACCACGGCAGCATATTGCTTGCGCAACTCGACCGTCACTTTGTCGGTGCGGGCCTGCAGATCATCCTTGGATTTTTCCAGTGCTGCTACCGCCTGCCGGCTGACCGCGCTCACGTAGCCACCTTGGTAAATAGGAATATTGATCTGGATACCGATGGTGCGGTTGACCGAATCCTGCTGGCGCGTGGTGATGGTTTCCGAATTGCTGCGGCTGTAGCCGGCAACAAAATCCACGCGCGGCGTATGACCGGCACGCGACTTGTTGACTTCTTCCTTGGCCGCCGCAATCGCGTACGTCTGCGAGACCAGGTCAGGATTCACCGCCAACGCGGTTTTCTTCAGCTCGTCAAAGCCGCCCTCCGGCAGCGGCAGCACGCGAAAGTCTGGCTTGAGTTCATCCAGCCCGGTTACGTCGCTTCCCACCACCGTGGCCAATTGCGCCCGTGCAGTCTCGCGGTTGTCCTGCGCTTCCAGCACCTGGGCTTCAGCCAGATCCAGGCGCGCCTGGGTTTCCAGCATGTCAGTCTTGGTGCCCTCGCCTTTTGCGAACAGCTGGTCGTTGACCTTCTTCTGCTCCAGATAGGTATCACGTTGAGCGATCGCCAAGCGCAGATGGTCTTCGGTGAACAGCGCATCGGTGTAAGCCCCGACCAGGCGCAGGATCAACTCCTGGCCGTGCAGCACGAACTGTGCTTCGCTGTACTGGGTCTGGGCAATGCCCTGCTTGTAGCGCGCCCACGCATCCATGCTGAACAACGCCTGGCGCAGCGACAGATTGGTGCCGGTACTGTGATAAACCGGGTGCGAGGTGACGAAGTTGCCCAGGATATTAGGCTCAGTCACATCGGCCCGGTTGCGGCTGTTCGCATAGCTAGCCGATACTTGCGGCAGCAGAGTGGAGCGGCCGATGGTCTTGTATTCCAGGCCGGCGGCCTTATCCTGAAGCGCACTCTGGAAAATCGGATCATTCTGCAATGCAGCCTCGTAGGCCGCAGTCAGGCTGATGGCCGAGGCGCTGCTGGCGTGCAGCAGCGCGCCGGCAGCCAGCATCCCGGTGATCGCCTGCGCAAGCAGGGATTTACTGGAACGAATCTTCATCATTATTCCTCCGACATGGCCGAGTGAGCACGGTCAAATATCGGTTTCAACAAGTAGCTCATCATGGTGCGCTCGCCGGTCTTGACGAACATCTCCACCGGCATACCTGGCTGGATGTCGAGCTTCTTGGAAGCGATCAGCTGAGCGCCTTCCTTCGATACCTTAGCGCGCACTTTGTAGTATGGCTGGCCGCTACGCTCGTCGACCGCGCGGTCGGCCGACACCTGCGTCACTACGCCAGGAATATGCGGCGTTTTATTCGCGTTAAAGGCGGAGAAGATCAACTCCACTTCCAGGCCGGGATGCACTTTGTCGATCAGATTGACCGGCAACTGCCCTTCCACCACCAGACTATCCCCAGTCGGCACGACTTCCATCATGCGGGCGCCAGGGCCGACCACGCCGCCACGGGTGAAGACGGTGCTGCCGACTACGATGCCATCCACCGGCGATTTGACTTCAGCGTTGTGCAGATCGTATTCCAGGCCGCGCATGCGCGCCAGCAAGGCTTCGGATTCGCGCTGCACGTCGGCCAACTGGGTGCGCACTTCCTTCTGATAATCCTGGATACGCTGATTACGGCGCAAACTCATTTCAATGACCTGTCGACGGGAGCGACCGATATTACCGATGTCTTCTGAAATAGCACCGCCAATTTGAGCGTAGGTCCGCTCCAATTCCAGCAAGCGGTTGCGGGCCACATAACCGTCCTTGGAGAGCTCACGCATGCCGCCCAGTTGTTCCTTCAAAAAGGCCAACTGTTCCTTTTTGCTATCGCGCGACTCCTCAAGGCCCTGGATCTGCATCTTCAGTCCGGCCATGTTCTCATCTGCCGCACTCAGTTCGCTTTCCAGACTCATGCGTCGCGAGCTGAACAGCTGGGATTGCAGACTCATCGCGGTGGTGGTGCGGGGGTCGGTTTTGAACTCATTCAGGCTGGCCGGGAACACCATCGCCTTGCCGCCGTCACGTTCGGCGATCAGGCGCGCCTCCATTGCGCGATCCGTGATGTATTGCGCCAGCGTACTGTCCGCCATGGCATCGGCCTGGACGTTGTTCATACGTACCAGTACCTGCCCTTTTTTGACCACATCGCCATCGCTAACCAGGATGTCCTGAATAGTGCCGCCGGTCAGGTGCTGCACCGCTTTGCGGTTGCCTTCCTTGGCTACCGTTCCCGACATCGGCACACCTTTATCCAACGGTGCCAGCGCAGCCCACAATATAAAGCCGCCGATGCCCAATGCCACGACAATCCACCCCATTTTACTGTACCAGCCTGCGTCCGTATTCACTTCCAGCGGCGTGACTGTACGCGATACTACGTCGGTGGCCGCGCCCGGCTCGGTCTTTGTGATTAAATCTTTGCCCATGATTATTCCTGTTCGCTAGTTGCCTTGCCGCTGGCAGCATTCTGAGCTGCCGTAAATGCATCCGCCTCTTTCTGCGTAGCTGCCGGCTGTGGTGTATTCACTACGCCGGACTGTGCCGCGGCAGCAGCTTGCTGCGCGGCGTAGGCTTGCTGCTGCGCCTGCTGCTGTTTTTGATTCGCTTGCTGCAGCGCCTGCAGCACATCATTGGTCGGGCCAAACATGGCCAGCGTACCATCCGACACCATCAGCAATTTATTCGTCGCACCGATAATGCTGGTGCGATGCGTGACCAGCACGATGGTCTTGCCACGCTTGCGCAATTCCAGGATAGCCTGCAGTAATGCGGCCTCGCCCACATCGTCCAGATTGGAATTCGGCTCATCGAGCACCATCAGTGCCGGATCGCCATACATGGCGCGGGCCAATCCAAGGCGTTGTTTTTGGCCGCCAGACAGTCCGCCGCCGCCATCGCCAAGCACGGTGTCATAGCCCTTAGGCAGGTGCAAAATCATGTCGTGGACGCCGGCGCGCTTGGCAGCAAGCACTACCTGATCGGCATCGATATCGCCGAAGCGGGCAATGTTTTCGCTCACGGTACCGCCAAACAGTTCGATATCCTGTGGCAGATAGCCAATATTCGGACCGAGTTCGGCCTTGTTCCAGTCATACATATCCGCGCCATCGAGGCGCACTTTGCCGAGCGCAGCAGGCCAGACACCCACTAGGAGGCGTGCCAGCGTCGACTTGCCCGAACCACTCGGGCCGATCACGCCCAGGACATCGCCTGGCTGAATGGCAAATGTCATGCTTTTGACAACCGGCATGTTGGTGCCAGGCGCCATGGCGGTGACATTTTCAACCGACAACGCTCCCAGCGGCTTTGGCAACGGCATGCCGTTGGCGCGCGGCGGATGCGTTTCCAGCAGTTTCACCAGGCGCTCATAAGCACTACGGGCATTGCTGAAGGACTTCCATACACCGATTACCTGCTGCACCGGCGCCAACGCGCGGCCAACCAGGATCGATGCGGCGATCATCATGCCCGGCGTGATCTTGCCTTCAACCGCGAGCAACGCGCCCAGGCCCAGCACCAGCGATTGCAGCGAGGTTTGTACGAATTTAGTAATTGCGCCCACCGTGCCCGACTTCTCACTGGCTTCCGCCTGCAAACGCAAAAAATGGCTATGCAGCTTGAACCAGCGATTCATCAGATTAGGCAGCATGCCCATCGATTCGATCACTTCGGCGTTGCGCAGGTTATTGGTTGCCAGATTGCCGGACGCGATCGCCATGGTGTTGGCTTCGGCCAATGGCTTATGCGAGACACGTTCGTTAACCCAGGCAAGCACGATCAGCACTGCGGTGCCCGCCAGCGCAAACCAGCCCAGCGTTTGTTCGAAGAAGAAAATCACGATCAGATAGATCGGGAACCAAGGCGCATCGAAGAATGCGAACAAAGCACTGCCGGTCAGGAACTGGCGCAGGTTGGTCAGATCCGACAACGACTGACCGGCGTTGCCGCCGGTTTTTTGCAGATTCTGCTCAAAGGCGGCGGTGTACACGCGTTTGTTGAGCTGCATGTCGAAGCGAGCGCCCACGCGTACCAGCACGAAGCTGCGCACGAGGTCCAGCGCAGACATGAACATGTACGCGCCGACTATCATGACTGTCAGCATCAGCAGGGTGACTTCGTTGCGGCTTTGCAGAACGCGGTCATACACCTGCAGCATGTACAAAGACGGCGCAAGCATCAGCAGATTGCTGATGGCGCTGAAGCATCCCACAGTAATGAACGTGCTTTTGAACATCATCAGCACACGCTGGATTTCGTTTTTTGGCGGGGAGAGAGTTTTCATTATTACGTCACAGTGTGAACACGTGGACTACGTAAACGCCGACGTGAATCAAAAGATGAACGGCGCGATTTGTAGCAAAGGCGCCATTATCCTCCATTTCCAACGGGGAAATGTGATTGGCATCACATTTTTTTTGTAATCGGCACGAAATACGACGGAGATATGACCAAAAACACAATTCTGCAAACAAAAAAAAGCCAAGCCCGAAGGCTTGGCTTTTCACTAGCGAAGATTAACTGTCGCTGAAATTACAGGGTGATGACGCCACCGGTCGAGTGGGTAGCGGCGCTTACCGTACCAACCAGAACGATCGACTCGATGTTGCCATTGGCAGCAGTGCCGTTGGAATCCCACTGAACCAGGGTGTCAGCGCCCGAGGTGCTGGCGGTGAAGATACCGGTGCCAGCAGCGAAGGTACCACGGACCAGAGCGATGTCGCCGTTGGTGCCAGCAGCGCCCAGCAGGGTGGTGACGAAGGCGGTATCGCCAGCGGTCGAGGCGCCCAGAGCCGAGATGTTGATGGTGTCGCCTGCATGCAGACCTTTAACAACGTCAATAGCGGTCAGCACGGTGCTACCCGAAGTAACTACACCAGCGAAGGTCTCAGCAGCAGCGCTGTACACCAGACCGTCCAGCACGCCAGCAGCGTGTGCGCCGAAGGTGATGGTGTCGCCACCAGCGCCGCCGGTGATCAGGTTGCTACCAGTGCCAACGGTGATGATGTCGTTACCAGCACCAGCGCTGATCACGTTCTGACCATTGCCTGCGGTGATGGTGTCGGTGCCGGCGCCGGTGGTGATGTGGTTATCGCCGTTACCAACGGTCACGGTATTGTTGCCAGCACCTGCGTTGATGCTGTTAGCGCCGTTACCTGCAACGATGACGTCATCTGCCTGACCACCAATGATGCTGTTGTCGCCGTTACCGGTGGTGATGGCATTGCCTTTACCGGCGATGTTCGTACCGGTCAAAGTGTTGTCGCCGTCACCAGCTTTCAGGGCTACGCCGTTTGCGGTGGCAGCGCTGAAGTTCAGGGTTACGTCGCCGCTTACGCCCGATGCGTCAACGATGGTGTTAACGTTCAGAGCCAGAGCGTCGGAAATGATGCTCAGGTCTTTGGTACCGGTGGCGGTCACCTTGGTCAGCGCAGTTGCGGACAGCAGGTTGTCGATGGTCAGGTTGTCGCTCAGCGCCAGGTTCAGCGTTTCCACGCCAGCCAGCGATGGGCCGGCCAGGGCAATGGTGTTAGTGGCGCCAAGACCATCGTTGATGTTCAGCGAAACGGTGTCCAGCTGACCAACGGTGGTAGCACCGGTCACGCCGAAGGTATAAGCACCGCTAGCAGCAACAGTGATGTTAGCGGCTTGTGCAGCGGTCAGGCCGGTCAGCGCCACGGTACCGCCGTTCAGGATCTCGGAGGTGACGGTCGAACCAGTGAATTTGCTCACGTCAGCCGACACGCCGGAATTCAGGCTCAGAACCTCGAAATTCAGGTACTTGCTGGCCTTGGTTGCGTCGAAGCCCGACAGAACCAGTTTGTCGGCGGTACCAGCACCACCATCCACGGTCACGGTTGCAGCGCCGTTGCTGGTCACAGTGTCAACACCCGAACCACCTTTGTATTGCTGACCAGCCAGCAGGCTGATGGTGTTCGAGCCAGAGTTGCCCGAAGCGTCGATCACTGCTGCTGCATCAGCGGTCAGGGTGCCGAAGTTCACGCCAGCTGCGCCGGTCACGACAACCGAAGTAGCCAGGTTGGCGGTCAGGGCGGTCAGCACGTTGGTTGCGGTACCGGTGCTTGCAATTTTCACGGTAGTAGCGTTAGCGTCGGTGTAGGTACCGGCGGTGATGCCGCTCAGGGTGAAGTTTTGGGTATGCGCTGCGGTGGTGTTAATCACGTTAACATCAGCGCTTTGGCCAGTTACCGACACGTTGGTGATTGCTTGACCGGTCAGGGTTGCATTACCTGCGTTTTCCAGCGTTACGGTGGTCAGGGTGTTGTGCAGGGTCGAATTGTCGGTGATGTTGTTGGTCGAACCATAGTTACCCTTAACCGTTGCCGAAGTCAGCGCGGTATTGGTGGTTGCGGTTACCGAAGTAGCGGCGCTTTGCGTAGCAGCAGCGGTATCAGCACCCGAAACGGTGGTAGCAGCGGCCAGCGCGGCAGCGGCGGTTGCATCGCTGGCAGCATCAGCAGCGATTGCAGCATTGCTTGCGGCGGTAGCGGCGGTCTGCAGTGGGGTTACCAGAGCCAGTGCGGCGGTACGGCCGGCTGCCGTGCTAGCGGCGCTGGAGAAGGCCAGGTCGATTGCAATCTTGTTCGCTGCGGTGATAGCACCAGATTGCAGAGCAGCGTAGGTTGCGGCTTGAATCGAGAAGCCGGTGCTAGCATCAGCCGACGAGTTGGTAGCAGCAGCGATTGCGGTAGCCAAGGTACCCAGGTCGGTTACAACACCAGCAGCAGCCAGTTTTGCCACGCCGGTCGCGTCAGTATCATTGGTAGCAGCGGTGTTGGCAGTGGTTGCAGCGGTCAGTGCGCTAGCGTGAGCTTTGCGATCTGCAGCGGAAACGGCATTCACAGCGGTTGCGTTGACGGTGGTACCGTTGACGAAGTTGATTGCACCGCTGAATACATTTGCGGTTTCAGCACCGGCACCTTTGATGGTGACGCTACCAGCAGCGCTGGTGGTCACTTTTACGTCGCCGGCAGCAGCGGTGGCCGCGCCAACGTTGACAGCGCCAGCAGCGTTGATGGTGACGTTTTTACCGCCGTCGACTGCTACGCTCGACAGGCCGTTTGCAACGCTGATGTCTGCGGTTGCAGCAGCTTTTACGCCCGAAATGGCGCCGCCCGAAACTACGTTCAGGTTGGTCACGCCGGTGAAGCTGGAGATGTCAGCTGCGGTGATCGCGTTACCCGAGGTAATGTTGACGATTTCGATGTTGGTAACGGTCGCGCCTGCGGAGCCAGCCAGGGTACCGGTCGAGGTAACGATGTTCAGGGTGTCGATGCCAGCGCCGCCGTCCAGTTTATCCAGGGCGGTGAAGGTGTTGTTCGAGCCATCAGGAGTGGCGTTGAACACGTCGTTCGACTGGGTGCCGACGATGGTGTCGATACCGGTGGTCAGGCTGTACGATTTGCCGGCCACGTTGTTGTATGCAGCTACGGTAGCGGTCGTGATTGCGTCCAGCGCGGTGGTGGTGGTTGCTGCGTCCAGGGTTGCCTGGTCAGTAACGCCAGCCAGCCATGCTTTAACCACGTTGTTAGCAGCGGCGCCGCTGTAGCCGATGATTTCAGCAGTAGTGTCCAGCGAGTTGTAGAAGGCGGTAGCAGCAGCTACTTTAGCGTTAACAGCTTCCAGGTCGGCGTTTTGCGCGCCTTTGAAGATTTGGTAAGCAACGTTACCAACGCCCAGACCATTTTCCAGAGCATTGCTCCAGAATACCAGGCCATCCACTTCAGCTTCGCGGCCGAACAGGTTCAGGTAAATCTGGTTAACGATTTCGAAATTGGTTTTGCCGGCGTAGGCTTCGGTGTATTCAGGGGATGCCGCAAACGCGTCAGCAACAACGGTGATGCCACCAGCAGCATTCGCTGCGTTTTGCCAGAACTTCAGGCCGCCGAAGTCTGCAGGACGGTTGAAGTAAGCGATGTACAGGCCTTGGATATCGTCGAGGGATACGGTAGTTGCCATTTAAAACTCCTAAGTGTTCATTCGAAAGTGAAGCTCAAACCAGATCGTGTTTGAAGCCTGGTGCTTGCTACGGGTGCCATAATGGCAGAAGGCAATTGCTGTTCGTTGTGACGGACGTCACAAATTCCATCAAAAAATCTTCTTATTTCATAAAAACGCTACAAAATCACTCCGCGAGGCATTATCGGAGAAGATTTATTGAAAATCAATGCATGGTTTTAATACCACGCTTTGACCGGCGACCACGGCATTAGTCATCCATTGAATTCGGGAAGAAATTAACACAGTATAAAAAAAGCAGGCGCCAGGCCTGCTTTCTCTTATCTCATCACCGCATTACTAATTACTATATAGATGAAACGCATATGCTTACGTTGAGTTGCTTGCCAACTTACTTGGTCCAGTAAGTCACGCCATTCACCACGCGCTTGTCATCCAGCCGGGAGGTGAATATATATGCGGCGCTGCCACCTTTCTCATTACTCAGTCCGCCACGCACCGTCATATTGGCGGACGTGTAGTACAAAAGATCACCCATTAACAAGCCGTCGCTGGTGACCCCGCCACCGGCCTGCAATTTGCTGCGCGTGCCGTCACTGACCAGATCAAACCCGGTGGTGAAGCGCGCAGTGTCGAAGTTGACCGACAACAAACCATTCTCGATCGACGCCAGCGACTGGGCTTTGGTGGCCGAATTCAACACCATCGCCTCGCCGCCCTGTAAATTGAACGCCACCGAACCGCGTTCCGGCGATTTAAAGACGTCCCCTGGACTACGGAAAATCGTATAGTAACTATTGCGGGCAATTTCCGTGTTGCCGGCAGCGGCCAGCGCGGCGTTATTGTTTTGGATGGCCTGGTCGGCCACGATCTGCCAACGCCCCCAAATCAGACGACTCGGATCGGCGGCAGGCTGCGCCGGCAAGCTCGGCGTGACGGGCTCCACCGGCGGCGTCACCACTACGCCCGGGTCGGGCGCGGTCACCGGCGTCTCGGGCGTGCTGACCGGCGGCGGCATCGTGGTGACCGGCGGCGTCAGCGATGCGGTTTTGATCAACTCCGCCTGATGCAGCAGGTTCTCGCCCTTTTTCGGATCCAGGCTCACTTCGCCCGGTGTGGCGCTGCTGGCGGCGCCGCCGCCCTTGCCGACCGGCTCATCCGAGCGCGGCGGCGCCACCACATCCGGCGACTGCGCGGAGTTATTCAGCAGTTGCGGCACGGCCTGGCCGCGTTTGACCTGCAGCATCTGCCCGACCTGGTTGGCTGCCAGTTCACGGCTGGCCGCGTGTTCGCACGGACCGCTGCCGGTGGGCGCACAGCTGCCGCCGAAGCCGCTAACTACGATGGCGCCGGAAATCACCGTCACGCGCGAGGTTTCCTGGTCGGTCGACACGGTAAAGTCGGTGCCGCGCACGCCGATTGCCGCCACCGGCGTATTGAAGCGGAAATTCTGCCGCGCCAGCTTGACGGCGTCGCCCGAGACGCTGCGCGCCACGCCGGACAGCAGTTCGAATTTGATCTGGGTCTTGCTCGGGTCGACCTTGTCAACATGATAAGTGACGATGCGCGCACGGCTGTCCGGGCGCAGGATCAGCAGCCCGTTGTCCACCGTCCTCAGGTAAACATACGCCTGCTTGCCGGTGGTGATTTCATCGCCTTCCTGGATGGCGTCATTCAGCGCCACGGCACGCGCGCCCACATGCACCGGGCCGGCGACAAACACGATGCGCCCGGCTTCCGCAGCCAGCGTACTGCCAGCGGACGTCACCAGCCCCAGCACGAAGGCCAGCTTCAGCGACCAGCGGTTGAATGTATGCGACATAATCAAAACTCCCTTTAAGTTCCCATTCTCCGCTGTATAGCCCATAATACTGTGATGGCAGTCACATTTTGCGGATTTTGACGATCTTAGTATAGCGGGCGCCACACTGGACTTCACTTTCTGCAACATTTGCTTACCTTATCGCCCACGGCAAGGTCGCCGGAAATCAAACTTGCAAAGTTACCATCTTTAACACTACACTCTCCGATTTCCCATTTGCAAGTTTAATGACGCTCACCGCTCTCCCACGCACCCGACTGTTTCTGGCGATCCGCCTGGCGGTGGCGCTGGCGGCCGTGCTATTGGGAATCGGCTTGCAGTGGTTGCCCTACGATATGGCAGCCTCGACGGCAAATGAATGGCTGCGCGACCATTTTGTCCGCATCAATGCCAGCCACGCGCCGGAACAGCGGCTGGTGGTGATCGATATCGACGAAAGCAGCCTCGCCAAGGCCGGCCCGTGGCCGTGGCCGCGCGAGCGCATTGCCAGCATGATCGAGTTGCTGATTGAAGACGGCGCGCGCGGCGTGGCGCTGGACCTGGTGATGCCGGAGCCGGCCGATGCCGGCGGCGACGCCCGGCTGGCCATGCTGGCGCGCTATGGGCCGCTGGTGATGCCGCATGCGTTTGACTTCGATGGCTATCGGCCGCTGCGCGTCGGTGCGCTGGGCGCCGGCATCGCCGCGCCGCTGCCGCGCGACGCGGTACGCGCCAATGGCTATATCAGCAACCACCCGGCCCTGCGCGCGGCCGCCCACGTCGGCAATATCGGCTTCATTCCCGACCGCGACGGCATGATCCGCCGGCTGCCGATGCAAACCTGGTTTGCCGGCCAGCGCTACCCGACCCTGTCGCTGGCCTTGCTCGATTGCTGCGCGGCGCCAGCGCTGCCCGGCACCCACGGCGCCACCGGCGGCATGGACGATGGCTGGGGCATGCGCCGCCTGCCCTACAGCCGCGCCTGGGAAGCCTACACCGTGGTGCCGGCCAGCCACATCCTCGACCAGCGCTGGCCGCGCCAGCTGATCGACGGCAAGCTGGTGCTGATCGGCTCGTCGTCGCTGGGCCTGGCCGACCGCGTCGCCACCCCGCTCTCGCCCAACACCAGCGGCCTGCTGGTGCACGCCGCCGCGCTGAGCGCCCAGCTGGATATCCGCAGCGGCGTGGCGCCGGCGCCGTGGCCCGGACGGCTGCTGGCGATCGCCTTCGGCCTGCTGGTGACGCTGATCGCCACCTATAGTTTTCCGCGGCTGGCGGCGTGGGCCAACATGCTGATGCTAGTGGCGGCCTCGCTGTTGTGGCTGACGCTGGCGTGGCGCCTGAGTCCGCACGACGCCGTGTTCAACGCCGCCGGCCCGTTGCTGGTGAACCTGTTCCTGCTGCTGGTGGCGGTGCCGCTGGCCTGGCAACGCAGCCAGCGCCAGTCGCGACAGCTGCTGGGCACGCTGCGCCAGTATGTGGCCGACGCCGTGGTGGATGAACTGTTGCGCAGCAACCTGGAAGATCCGCTGGAACCGCGCCACGGCGAAGTCACCACGCTGATCGCCGACATGGAAGGCTACACCAACCACGTGGCCGCGCTGCCGGTGGAGGCGGCGGCGCAGCTGACGCGCGATTTCCTCGAATGCCTGACGGGGCCGGTGCTGGAACGGCGCGGCACGCTCGACAAATTCACCGGCGACGGCCTGGTGGCGTTCTGGGGAGCGCCGCTGCCAGTGGCCGACCATGCCGACCAGGCACTGGACGCGGCGCTCGGCATCATTGCCGCCGTGCGCCGCTTCAACCAGCAGCGCCACGCCAGCGGCCAGCGGCCCGTGCGGGTGCGCATCGGCATCGAAAGCGGCATGGCGATGGCCGGCGATTTTGGCTCCTCGACGCGCAGCATATATACTGCGGTCGGCGACAGCGTCAATGTCGCCTCGCGGCTGGAGACGGCCGCGCGCGATCTGCCGCACGACGTCATCATCGGGCCCGGCACGGCGGCATTGAGCACACGACACCAGCTGATCAGATTGGGCGACATCACCTTGCGCGGGAAAGAACACCTCACCACCTTGTACACCTTGCGGGCCTTGAGCGATCCGGCGGTGCCCGCATGATGCTGCGCGCCTGTCGCTGGCTGGCCCTGGGCTGCGCGCTGCTGGCGCCGGCCACATGGGCGCAGCAGCAGCCGGTCGACATGCCGCCGCTGACGCCGCCGGCCGAGGCGCTGCCGCCGGCCGCCCAGGAGCCCGACCTCTACCTGGAGGCGCTGCAAGCCATTTCCGACGGCCGCAAGTCCGACGCCGGCGCCATCCTGACGCGCATGGTCCAGCGCGGCGCCCGCAACGCCGGCGAACTGCTCGACCTGGCCATGCTGCAGTGCGCGCTCGGCCGGGCCGACGAGGCCGAGGCGCTGTTTGTGACCATCGAAACCACCTTCAAGCCGCCCAAGGGCTTGCAGGCCATCATCGACGACCAGCGCCGCCAGGGCTGCATCCGCTGGAAGCGCCAGCAGCAATGGGGCGTCAACGTGGCCCGCGGCTACGATCACAATGTCAACCAGGGCGCCAGCAATCCCAACTACAGCGTCGACGGTGGCGAATTGACGCTGCCGGCCGAATACCGTCCCAAGGCCGACCACTACGCGACCGTCACGCTGGATTACGTTACCGACCTCAGCGAAAACGGCGATCTCGCCTATGTCCAGCTGTACGGCCGCCGCAATGACCACGAGTTTGACCACAACACCATCTCGGCGTTTGGCGGGATCGACCATCCATGGCGCTGGGGACGATGGAAATGGCGCGCCAGCGGCCTGGCCGGGGCGCTGACGCTGGGCGGCAAGATCTACCAGACCCAGACCCAGGCGCAATTACGGCTGACGCCGCCACTGCCGCTGCCACCGAGCATGGAGCTGTCGCTGGTCAGCGGCCTGACCCACCTCAAATACCGCACGCTGACCAACTTCGACTCCAACACCACCGAGCTGCGCAGCATCCTGTCGCACCGCGGCGACGACCATTTCGCCCAGCTCAGCGCCGGCGCCATGCGCGACCATGCGGTCGCCAGCCGCCCCGGCGGCGACCGCAATGGCTGGTCGTTCGGCGTCTCGACGCGCCAGGCGCTGGGCCATGGGCTGGAAGCGGAACTTGACTGGAATGCGCTGCAATGGAACGGCCAGCGCAGCTATTCGCCGGGTCTGATCGACGCCGTGCGCCGCCAGAACAGCCGCACGCTGCGCGCCAGCCTGAGTTATGCGGTGACCCCCAACAGCGCTATCCAGCTGGAGTGGCGCGCGATACGCAACAAGGAAAATATTTCAATCTTCCAATACGACAACCGGATCGTCCAACTGAGCTGGCGCTGGCGCGACGGCAAGTAGCGGCTACAATACGCTTATGAAAGACAGTCCACCCGAAAATACCACCGCCGCCGCAGATCCGGGACCGACGGTCAATGTGCAGATCCACCTGCGCCAGATCCCGTTGCTGTCCCAGCTCAGCGACGAGGAAATACTGGCGATCAAGGGCGATTTCCGCATCCGCCAGTACCCCAAACGCACCGTGGTGCTGCAAAAGGGCGGCAGCGGCGATGGTCTGCTGTTCCTGCTCAACGGCCAGTTGCAGGTGATCGACGTCACCGAGGATGGCCGCGCCATCGGCCTGCGCATGCTCAAGCCGGGCGACTTCTTCGGCGAAATCGCTGTCATCAGCGGCTCCACCCGCACCGCCTCGGTGGTGGCCATGAGCGACGTGATCGTCGCCTTCCTGCCGGCGCCGACCGCGCTGCACCTGTTTTCCCATTCGCCGTCGGTGGCCAACCAGATGTTGCGCCACCTGGCCGAGAAGATCCAGCGCGACTCGGAATTCCGCACCCTGCTCAGCATCAACAACACGGCGCGCCGGATTTTCGCTTTCCTGGCGATGCAAAAGAAAAGCCAGCCCGGCACCCCGGACGTGGTGGAAAACCTGCCGACCCACCAGGATATCGCCAACATGATCAACACCAGCCGCGAAACCGTCACCCGCGCGCTGGCGCAGCTGACCCAGCAAGGCATCATTCAGAAGGACAGCAATCGCCTGATCATCATCGACGCCCAGGCGTTGCAGCGGCTGGTGGACGGCAGCGACTCCAAGGCCGCCTGAACGCACCAGCAGTAACAGGCAGTAACAGAAGCGGTGACATCATGCAAAAACGCTATAATGCGCGCCGTCTTTCCACGGCTTTTTTATGACTAAGAATAACTTTATGCACACTATCGGCAACGCGGGAGCGCGCCGTTGAGCGCGTTGGCCCTGTTGGGCAACCTGAACAACTACCGCGGCTTCGTCCTCAGCAGCGTCCAGCGCGAATTCCAGCTGAAATACCGCAACTCCCTGCTGGGGGCGCTGTGGACCGTGCTCAGCCCACTGGCGATGATCGTGGTCTACACCGTGGTGTTCGCCCAGGTGATGCATTCGCGCCTGCCCGGCACCAGTTCCACCTTCGCCTACAGCATCTATCTGTGCGCCGGCGTGCTGACCTGGGGCCTGTTTGCCGAAATCACCGGCCGCGCCCAGACCATGTTCCTCGAGCATGCCGGCCTGATCAAAAAGATCAATTTCCCGCGCATCTGCCTGCCGGTGATCGTGGTGACCAATGCGCTGATTAACTTCGGCATCATCTTCGGCCTGTTCACCGGCTTCCTCGTCATCTCCGGCAACTTCCCCGGCTGGCCCTTCCTGGCGCTGATCCCGGTGCTGCTGGTGCAGATCGTCTTTTCCATCGGTCTCGGCCTGATCCTCGGCGTGCTCAACGTGTTTTTCCGCGACGTCGCCCAGTTCTACACCATCGCGCTGCAATTCTGGTTCTGGTTCACGCCGGTGGTGTATCCATCGACGGTGCTGCCGCCATCGGTCGCCGATTTGCTGGTGTGGAACCCGATGGCGCCGCTGATCATGTCCTACCAGCGCATCCTGGTCAACGGCCTGTGGCCGGAATGGGCCACGCTGCTGCCGGTGACGCTGCTGGCGCTGGTGCTGTGCCTGCTGGGCTTGAAGCTGTTCCGCAAACGCGGCGGAGAAATGGTGGACGAATTATGAACGGCAGTATCCAAGTATCCGGCCTGGGCAAATCGTACAAGCGCTACGCCAGCCACCGCGACCGCCTGCTGGAATGGCTGCTGCCGTTCGCCGGCGCGCGCCACGAAACCATCCACGTGTTGCAGGACATCAGCTTCGCGGTCGCGCCCGGCCAGGCGCTGGGCATCATCGGCGTCAATGGCGCCGGCAAGAGCACGCTGCTGAAAATGATCACCGGCACCGCCGCGCCAACCCGCGGCAGCGTCGCCATGCACGGCCGCGTGGCCGCCATGCTGGAGCTGGGCATGGGCTTCCATCCCGACTTCACGGGACGTCAGAACGTCTTCATGTCGGGCCAGCTGATCGGCCTCACCATGGACGAGCTGCATGCGCTGATGCCGGAGATCGAGGCGTTTGCCGAGATCGGCGACTACATCGACCAGCCGGTGCGCGTGTACTCCAGCGGCATGCAGATGCGGCTGGCGTTCGCGGTGGCCACCGCCAAGCGCCCCGACGTGCTGATCGTCGACGAGGCGCTGTCGGTCGGCGACGCCTATTTCCAGCACAAGAGCTTTGAGCGCATCCGCGCCTTCCGCACCCAGGGCACCACGCTGCTGATCGTCTCGCACGACAAGAGCGCGATCCAGTCGGTGTGCGACCGCGCCATCCTGCTCGAGCGCGGCCGCGTCAGCAAGGAAGGCCCGCCCGAGGAAATCATGGACTATTACAACGCCATGATCGCGGAAAAGGAAAACCAGACGGTGCGCCAGGAAGCCACCGACAGCGGCAAGCTGGCCACCATCTCTGGCACCGGCGAGGCCAGCGTGACCGACATCGCCATCCTCGACGCCAAGGGCGAGCGGGCCGAGATGCTGGCGGCCGGCGCCCCGGCCACGCTGCGCATCGAGGTCGCCATCCGGGCCGACATCGGCAACCTGACGCTGGGCATCCGCATCAAGGACCGGCTGGGCCAGAACATTTTCGGCACCAACACCCACCACATGGGCCAGCCGATCGGCGCGGTGCAGGCCGGCCAGCGCCTGACGGTCGATTTCGCCTTCCCGCTCGACCTCGGCGTCGGCAGCTATTCGGTCGCCACCGCGCTGCACAGCGCCGACACCCACCTGGTCGACAATTACGAGTGGCGCGACCTGGCGCTGGTGTTCAATGTGATGAATCTGAATCTGCCGTATTTCGAGGGCTGCACCTGGCTGGCGCCGGCGCTGTCGATCCAACGTCATGAAGGCTCCGCATGAACTTCGTTTCCTACGCCCCGAATTTTGAAGACGTGATGTTGTGGCGCGCGCTGCGCCACGTCGCGCATGGCTTTTACGTCGATGTCGGCGCCGGCGCCCCGGTGCTCGGCTCGGTCACCCAGGCGTTCTACCAGCGCGGCTGGCGCGGCATCAACCTGGAACCGGCGCGCGCGCTGCAGGAACGCCTGAGCGCCGCGCGCCCGGCCGACGTCACGCTGGCGCTGCTGGCCGGCAGCACGGACGGCGAAGCGCTGTTCTACGACAGCGGCGCCAGCCAGCGCTCCAGCACCGACGCCGAGCAGGCGCGCGCCTGCCGCACCGACGGCCTGGAAGTCATGCAGCGCCCGGTGCGGCAAACCACGCTGGACGCGATTTGCGAGGAGCATGCGGAAGGCGCGATCCACTTCGTCAACCTGGCCGTCAACGGCGCCGAGGCCGAGGTGCTGGCCGGCTTCGAGCTGGCGCGCTGGCAGCCATGGATCGTGCTGGTGCGCCAGCACCCGGACGATGCCGCGATTGCGGCGGCCATGCAGGCGGCACGCTACACACTGGCCTACCAGGACGGCGACAAATGCTACTACGTCAGCCCGCAGCAGGCGGCGCTGGCCGCCGTGCTGGCGCTGCCGCCGCACGCCGGCGACCAGTTCGTGCTGGCCGAAGACCACCACTACACCATGCCGCTGACCGCATGGCGCGAGCGCGCCGCCGCCGGCCTGGCGGCCGAACGCGCGGCGCAGGACTGGGTGGCAGCCCACGAACGCGGACTGCTCGAGCGCGCCGAGCATTTGCAACAGCAACTGACGCAGGCGCAGCTTGACCGCCAGCATACCGAACAGGCGCTTGCTCAGGCCCGTCTGGACCAGGAGCAGGCGCTGGCCCAACTCACCGGTGAGCTGCAGGCAGCCAACCAGCGCACCGCCGAACAAAGCGCGCGTGCCGATCATAACGATGCCCGCGCCGAAGCCCACGCGGCCGACGCCGCCCATCAGGTCACCCGGGTCGACGCCCTGGCGGTGCAGATGGAATGGCAGGTAGCGCACACGCGCCGCCTGCAGGGCGAACTGGATGCGATTTACCACAGCGTCGCCTGGCGCCTGGCACGGCCGATCCGCGGCGCCGTCAAGGCCGTCAAGTACCTGCGCCACCAGTTACGCCACCGGCTGTGGCAATGCCGCGACCTGGCCGCGCGCGCGCGCCGCCGCAGCCGCCAGAGCCTGACGGCGGTGGCCAAGGGCGTGGCGCGGCGCGCCATGCGCTTTATCCAGCGCCGTCCGGCACTGGACCATTTCCTGCGCCGCCAGCTGGGGCGCTCGCCACGCATGGTGCGCCTGCTGCGCACCATCGCCATGCGCAGCACGCAGGCGCCGGCCGACCAGGCCGGCGCCGCGCCGATGCTGCCGGCCGATACCCAGCCGGACCACTTGCCACCGGCCACCCGCCAGGTCTACGACCAGCTGCTGCAAGCCGTGCAGCGCGCCCGCAACCCATAATCAGACTATGCGCATTCTTCTCGACCTGCAGGCCTGCCAGGCCGCCAGCATGAACCGCGGCATCGGCCGCTACTCGCTCGCGCTGGCGCAAGCCATGCTGCGCAACGCCGGCAATCACCAGCTGCAAATCGTCCTCAACGGCCAGCTGGCCAAGGGCACCGCCGCCGTGCGCGCCGCCTTCGACGGCCTGCTGCCGCCCGACCAGATCAAGCTGTGCCACCTGCCCGGCCCGGTGTCCGAATACGATGAACGCAACGCCTGGCGCGTGCGCGCGGCGGAACAGCTGCGCAGCGCCTACCTGGCCAGCCTGAAGCCGGACGTGCTGCACGTGGCCAGCCTGTTCGAGGGCCTGAGCGACGACGCGGTGGTGTCCTGCCCGCCCGGCGAGCAGCGCTACGACACCGCCGTCACGCTGTACGACCTGATTCCGCTGCTGCGCAAGGAGGTCTACCTGACCGACGCGCGCGCGGCCGCCTGGTACTACCGCAAGCTGCAAGGGCTGAAGAACGCCGAACTGCTGCTGGCCATTTCCGGCCATTCGCGGCGCGAGGGCATCGAGGCACTGCAACTGGCGGAAGAGCGCGTGGTCAATATCTCGTCGGCGGTGGACAGCATGTTCCGGCCGCGCACGCTGAGCCCGGCCGACGCCGCCGCGCTGGAAGCCAAGTTCGGCATCCAGCGCAGCTTCATCATGTACACCGGCGGCGTCGACTACCGCAAGAATATCGAAGGCCTGATCGAAGCCTACGCCCTGCTGCCGGCGCCGCTGCGCGCGCAATACCAGCTGGCCGTGGTGTGCAGCATCCAGGACGTCGACCGCCACCGCCTGCTGCAATTGGCCGCCAAGTTCAAGCTGCCGGCCGGCGACGTGGTGCTGACCGGCTTTGTTTCCGACGACGACCTGCTGTCGCTGTACAACCGCGCCGCGCTGTTCGTGTTCCCGTCGCTGCAGGAAGGCTTCGGCCTGCCGGCGCTGGAAGCGATGTCGTGCGGCGTGCCGACCATCGGCTCGGACAGCAGCAGCATCCCGGAAGTGGTGGGCCGCGCCGACGCCCTGTTCGATCCGACCCGGCCGGCGGCGATCCGCGACAAGATGGCCGAAGTATTGAGCAACCCCGGCTTTGCCGCCGACCTGGCCGCGCACGGCCTGGAGCACGCCAAGCGATTCTCGTGGGACGCCAGCGCCCGGACCGCGCTGGCGGCCTTCGAGGAAGTCCACGCGCGCAATCACGCGGCGCGCAACGCCGCCGTGGCGGTGCAGGCCGCGCTGCCGGGCCGCCGCCCGCGCCTGGCATATGTCTCGCCGCTGCCGCCGGAACGCTCCGGCATTGCCGACTACAGCGCCGACCTGCTGCCGGAACTGGCGCGCTACTACGAGGTCGAACTGGTGCTGGCCCAGGACAACCTGGGCGACGCCTGGAGCGCCGCCAATTTCCCGCAACGTTCGGTGGCATGGTTTGAGCAGCACGCGCACCGCTACGACCGCATCATGTACCACTTCGGCAACTCGGCCTTCCACCAGCATATGTTCGGGCTGCTGGAGCGCCATCCGGGCGTGGTGGTCTTGCACGACTTTTACATGAGCGGCATCACCAACTACGCAGCCGGCGCCAGCCCGTATCCGAACGCCTACTGCCGCGCGCTGTACCTGTCGCACGGCTACCGCGCGCTGATCGACGAGGGCCGTGACGGCCGCGACGCCTCGGTGTACCAGTATCCGTGCAACCGTTCGGTGCTCGACCACGCGGCCGGCATGATCGTCCACTCGCAGCACGCGATCGACCTGGCCGAACACTGGTACGGCGCCGGCAGCGCCGCCGACTGGCAGATGATCCCGCTGCTGCGCATGCTGCCGGGCGCCATCGACAAGGCCGCCGCGCGCCGCGCGCTGGGCATACCCGACGGCCAGTTCCTGGTCTGCTCGTTCGGCATGGTGGCGGTGACCAAGTGCAACGACCAGATCGTTGAAGCCTGGCTCGGCAGCGAGCTGGCGCAGGACCCGGACGCCAAACTGGTGTTCATCGGCGCCAATGACGTGCTGCATTTCGGCCGCGCGCTGGAAACCCGCATCGGCAACCGCAAGGATATCGAGATCACCGGCTTCGCCAGCCCGGCCACCTACCGCCTGTACCTGGCTGCCGCCGACGCCGCCGTGCAGCTGCGCAGCCGGTCGCGCGGCGAGACCTCGGCCACCGTGCTCGATTGCCTGGCCTACCGGCTACCGACCGTGATCAATGCGCACGGCTCGGCGGCCGAAGTGCCGGACGACGTGGCCATCAAGCTGCCCGACCAGTTCACCGCACAGGAACTGGGCGACGCCCTGCTGCGCCTGCGCCGCGAGCCGCAACTGGCCGCGCGCCTGGCGCGCGCCGCCGGCGACTACATGGCCGCGGTGCACCACCCGGCCCGCATCGGCGCCACCTATCACGAGGTGATCGAGGGCTTCGCGCGCGACCATCCGCATGGCCTGCAACGCCAGGTGCTGCGCGGCCTGGCCGAAATCGACACCCAGGTGGCGCCGAGCGACGCCGACCTGCTGGCCAGCGCCGCCAGCCTGGCCGCCAACCGCGCCCGCCGCGGTCTGCCGCAGCTGCTGATCGACGTCAGCGCGCTGGCCGAGCCGGCGCGCCGTGGTCCGCAGGCGGCAGCGCAGGAACAGCTGCTGCTGACGCTGCTGACCGAGGCGCCGGCCGGCTACCGGACCGAGCCGGTGCAACTGGTCGACGGCCAGTACCGCTACGCGCGCCGCTACGCGCTGGATCTGATCGGCCGGCCGGAATTGCAGCTCGAGGACAGCCCGATCGAGTTGCAGGAAGGCGACCGCGTGCTGGCGCTGGACGCGGCGCCGGCAGCCCCGCTCGACAGCAACCAGCTGCGCGACCGCGGCGTGCCGCTGCTGCTGAGCGCCTGGCCGGGCCCGCAGCTGGCGGCCGACGCTGGCGCGCGCCTGCAGGCCGCGCTGGCCGCTGGCCGCGCCACCGACCTGACGCTGAGCGAGGCCTGAGATGAACGTCGCGCGCCAGTTGCTGGTCGACCTGTCGGTGCTGGTGCACCAGGACGATCATTCAGGCATCCAGCGCCTGGCGCGCAACCTGCTGCAGGCCTTGCAGGCGGCGCCGCCGGCCGGTTACGTCATCGCCCCGGTGTACGACGCCGGCGGCTACTATGCCTATGCCGAACAGCTGGCGCCGGCCGCCGACGGCGCCGCGCGCGCCATCCAGGTGCGCGCCGGCGATATCTTTCTCGGCCTCGACCTGTGCCCCGATCAACTGCCGCACAACCGCGCCGTGCTGGACGACCTGCGCCGCCACGGCGTGCGCCTGTACTTCGTGGTCTACGACCTGCTGCCGCTACTGATGCCGGCCATGTTCATCGAAGGCGCGGCGCCGTGGTTTGCGCGCTGGCTGGACACCGTGGCGGCTACTGCCGACGGCCTGCTGTGCATCTCGCACACGGTGGCCGATGAGCTGTGCGGCTGGCTGGAACAGCAGCGCATCGCCCGCGCCGGCACGCTGCGGGTGGCCGCCTTCCCGCTCGGCGCCGACTTTGAACACGACCCGGCCGCCGCGCTGCCGGCCCACACCGCAGTCAGCGCCGAGGAACAGCGGGTGCTGGACCAGCTGGCGCTGGCGCCGACCTTGCTGATGGTCGGCACGCTGGAGCCACGCAAGATGCACCACGCGGCGCTGGACGCCTTCGAGCAGCTGTGGGCCGCCGGCACGCCGGCGCAACTGGTCATCGTCGGCAAGCCTGGCTGGATGACCGAGACCCTGGCCGCGCGCATCGAGGCCCATCCCGAGCGGGGCCAGCGCCTGTTCTGGCTGCGCCACGCCGGCGATGCCACGCTGCGCCAGCTGTACCGCCGCAGCACCGCGCTACTGGCGGCTTCGGCCGGCGAAGGCTACGGCCTGCCACTGATCGAGGCGGCGCACCATGGCCTGCCCATCATCGCCCGCGACATCCCGGTCTTCCGCGAAGTCTGCGGCGACCACGCCTGGTATTTCGACGGCGACGCCGCCACCCTGGCGGCGGCCCTGACCGAGTGGCTGGTGCTGCATGCGGCCGGCCGGGCGCCGGCGTCGGCGGCGCTACCGCGCCACGACTGGGCCGACAGCGCGCGCGCGCTGAGCAGCCTGTTGCTGGACGAACAAGGCTGGCGCGTGGCGCCCACCTGCTGGCTGTAGTCAACGCCGCCCCGCCGGCGTGCATAGCTATTGTGGCTTTATTTCTTTTCTTGCAATCGTCAAATATAATAGCTGGTCTTTCATACCAAGAGTTTCCATGACCTCGCGCCACCTTTTGCTTGCTCCCCGCCCCCTTTGCAATCTGCCACGGCGCCCATCATGATGCGCCGGGACGATCCCATTCCGCTGGTCGTCGACCTGGACGGCACGCTGCTGCGTTCCGATCTGCTGCTGGAATCGGCGCTGGCCTACACCCGCGCCCAACCGCTGCGGCTGCTGGCGCCGCTGGCCTGGCTGGCGGGTGGCAAGGCCCACCTGAAACAGCGGCTGGCGCAGGCCGCCGAGATCGACGTCACCACCCTGCCCTACGATCAGCGGGTACTGGACCTGATCGGGCGCGAGCGCGCCGCCGGACGCCGCATCGTGCTGGCCACCGCCAGCCACCAGCTGTATGCCGAGCGCATCGCCGCCCACCTGCAACTGTTCGATGAGGTGCTGGCCACCGAAAACGGCGTCAATCTGTCGGCCGAGCGCAAGCGCGACCGCCTGCTGCAGCAGTATGGCCAGCGCGGCTACGATTACGCCGGCAATTCCAACGATGACCTGCCGGTGTGGGCGGCGGCGCGCCATGCCTACGTGGTCAGCGCCGGCGGCCGGCTGCAGCGCCGCGCCGCCGCGCTGGGCAACGTCGCCGCCGTCATGGCGCCGGTCGCGCCGCTGCAACAGCTGCGCACCATGCTGCGCGCCATGCGCGTGCACCAGTGGGTCAAGAACGTGCTGATCTTCCTGCCGCTGCTGGCCGCGCACGCGGCCAACCAGCCGACGCGCGTGCTGGCCGGGGTGCTGGCGTTTATCTGCTTCAGCCTGTGCGCCTCCAGTGTCTACCTGCTCAACGACCTGCTCGACCTGCCCGACGACCGCCGCCACAAGAGCAAGCGCAAGCGGCCGTTCGCGGCCGGCCAGCTGTCGCTCGGCATCGGCATGGCGCTGGCGCCGCTGTTGCTGCTGGCCGCCTTCGGGCTGGCGCTGTGGCTGCTGCCGTGGCGCTTCAGCGCGGTGCTGCTGGCGTATTACGCCATCACGCTCGGTTATTCGCTGTATCTGAAACGGCTGATGGCGCTGGACGCCATCACGCTGGCCGCGCTGTACACGCTGCGCCTGATCGCCGGCGCCGCCGCCTTCGCCGTGCCGCTGACCTTCTGGCTGCTGGCGTTCTCGATGTTCATCTTCCTCAGCCTGGCGCTGGTGAAGCGCTACGCCGAACTGCGCGAAGCGCGGCGCCGCGGCGAAACCGCCCAGGCCAGCGGCCGCGGCTACTTCCCCGGCGACCTCGAAATGATTTCCTCGCTGGGCGCGGCGTCCGGCTATCTGTCGGTGCTGGTGCTGGCGCTGTACACCCAGGATCGCGCCACGGTGGCGCTGTACAGCCGGCCGCAGCTGATCTGGCTGGCCTGCCCGCTGCTGCTGTTCTGGGTCACCCGCACCTGGATGCTGACCCACCGCGGCCAGATGCACGACGACCCGGTGGTGTTCGCGCTGAAGGACCGCGCCAGCCTGCTGGTCGGCCTGCTGTTCGCGCTGATTTTCTGGGGCGCCAGCTAAGCCGGCACCCGCCGTCTTATTTCGGCGGCGCCAGCGGCTGCACGCCGTCACGCGGATACACCAGGATATTCAGCGCCCCGCAGTGCACCACCGCCTGCGGCGGCCCGTTGCGGGCGATCACCACTCCGGCCTGCGGCCGGTCGAGATCGGCCGGATCGGTGGTCACCAGCGCAAAATCGTAGCGCGGCTGGTAATTGCCGGCGGTGGTGATCCAGTGGTGTTCACGCAGGTCGATGGCGGCCAGCGCGATCACCGGCTTGCGCTGGCTGGCCATTGCCACCCAGGCCGCATCCCAATAGCCGGCGTAGCCGCGGCGCAGATCGTACTGCGCGAACACGCGGTCGGCACAGGCGATCTCGGCGGGATAATATTCGTGCTGAACCGGTCCGGCGCGCCCCACCGCCTGGCACAGGGGAAACGCCAGCAGCGCACCGCCCAGCAGCAGCGTCAGGCCGCCGTGCCGGCGCACCTGCTCACCGCGCCATTGCGCCGCCAGCGACCAGCCTAATGCGGGGCCCAGCAAAACTGGCAACAGGAAGGCGGGAATCAGATAGCGGTCGGTCGGCGCGCGGTCCGACAGCGTCATCGCCAGCAGCAGGCCGGCGCTGCTCGCCAAATTCAGCATAAACAGCCAGGCGGCGTGGCTGTCGCGCAGCCGCCAACCACGATTCAGCAGCGTGCCCGGCGCCAGCACAACCAGCAGCGCATAGTAGCCGGTGCTGTACAGCGCGAGCAGCGGATAGTGCTGCCACACCACGGCGCTGATGTCGGCCAGCGCGCGCAAGTTGGCGGCGGCCAAGCGCGCTGTCAGATGCCACGGCATGCTGACGCCATGGGCCACCAGCAGTTTCCATTTGTATAGCGCCACGCCGGCCATGCAGCCGGCCAGCAACACCAGCGCAAGCGGACGCCAGTTACTGAGTCGCGCGCGCAACAACACCAGCAGCGCCAGCGCCGGCAGCACGAATTGCAGCGCGTACAGACGATCGGACAGCACCATCAGCGTGGTCAGCGCCAGCACCGCCGCCAACTGGCCGCGCGTGGCCGGCCGGTCCAGCCGCGGCAGTAACAGCGCTGCCCCGCCCAGCAGCGCCAGCATGGCGCCGAAGTGATAGCTCGCCAGCATCACGTACAGGTAAGGGAAGACGCCATTCACCGCCGGCAGGCAGATCACCACCGTACCCAGCGCCGCCGCCGCCAGCGCATTGGAGGTGCGGGTGAAGCGGCGCAACAGCAGCGCGCTCAGGCCCCACATCAGCAGCGCCTGCAGCGCCATGACGCCGGCCAGCGCCGGATAGACGGCGCCGCTCAGCCAGCGCATGCCAAAATACAACGGCCAGTCGGGAAAAAAATACGGCGCCGGCGTCAGGAACCAGGCCGACAGCCGGCCGCCGCGCTCGAACAGGTCGTAGTACAGCGCAGCCAGGTAGCTGGCATCGGAATTGAAGAACAGCGACGCCGTAATGCCCTGCTTCATATACATCAGCGCCAGGCAGACGGCCGCCAGTGCGGCCAGCAGGGCCGCCGCGATCGATTGCACGGCGCGCATTACAGGCTGAGTTTTTTGAAGATGGTTTCCGGAATGGCGCGGATGATGGCCATGATGCCCCACCAGAAGAACGGCGTGTACAGCACGTTGCGCTGGCCGTCCATGGCCTTGACGATGGCGCCGCCGACCTGCTCCGGCGTGGCCCAT
Organism: Duganella margarita; assembly: GCF_009857535.1. Taxonomy (GTDB): domain Bacteria; phylum Pseudomonadota; class Gammaproteobacteria; order Burkholderiales; family Burkholderiaceae_D; genus Rugamonas; species Rugamonas margarita. Next base: position 202,817 of record NZ_WWCS01000005.1, on the reverse strand, counting down.
AACGGTCCCTTGGGGAAGGCGGCCGTCATCGGCGTGTCGACGAAGCCGGGCTTGATGGTCAGCACGTGCACGCCGGACTTGAACAGGCGGTTGCGCAGGCCCTGCAGGAAGATCGCCAGCATGCCCTTGGCGCTGCCGTACACGTAGTTGGACTGGCGGCCGCGGTCGCCGGCCACCGAGCCGATCACGGCGATGGTGCCGCTGCGCTGCGCCTCGAAGCGGTTGGCGATCAGGGTCAACAGCGAGATCACACTCAGCGCATTGGTACTGATTTCCTGCAGCGCCAGCGTGGCGTCGGTCTGGCAGGCCTGCTGGTCCGGCAGCGTGCCGTGGGCGATCAGCACCGCGTCCAGGCCGCCGAGGGCGGCGGCGGCGCGCTCCAGCGTGGCGGCGTGCTGATCGAAGTCGTTGGCGTCGAACGGCGCGCCGGCAGTCATGGCGGCGCCGCGGATTTTCAGGTCGACCAGCAGCGCCTCCAGGCGCTCGCCGTTGCGGGCCAGCAGGTACAGCGCATCGCCGCGCTGGGCGAAGCGGCGCGCGGCGGCTTCGGCGATGGCGGAGGTGGCGCCGATGATGAGGATTTTTTGCATGTCAGAGTCCAAGACGGGTGGATTGGCAGGAAGCGAACGCGCCGACGGCGCCGTAGTCGCGTCGCACCTGCTGGAAGGCGGAAAGTTGCGGATAACTGCGCTGGAAGGTGGCGTGGCTCATGCGCGCATCCTTGGCCAGGTAATGGCGGCCGCCGGCGGCCAGCACCATGGCGTCCAGTTCGTCCAGCAGCGGCAGCAGGCCGGCTTCCAGCTTGAAGTCGAGCGCCAGCGTATAACCTTCCAGCGGGAACGACAGGAAGTTGTCGTTGGCCGGACCGAAGGTCTTCAGCACCGCCAGGAAGGAGCCGCGCCCGGACGCGGCGATGCGCGCCAGGATCGCCTGCAGCGCCGCCGTGCCGGCCGCGCGCGGAATCACGAACTGGTACTGCACGAAGCCGGCCTTGCCGTACAGGCGGTTCCAGTGCAGCAGGCCGTCGAGCGGGTAGAAATACGGTTCGTAGTGCACCCGCGCGTGGGTGCTGCGTGGCAAGTGGTAGTACAGCTGGTTGAAGGCGCCGATGGTGTGGCGGTTCATCAACTGCGGCGGCAGGTCGAGCGGCACCGTGCGGCTGCGCTTGGGCAGCGCCGCCAGCCCGCCCTGCTCGGCGTGCTCGCCCAGCATCAGCAGCGAGCGCCCCAGGCGCGGGCCATTGGCGCCGCTGACGCAATCGATCCAGGCCACCGAATAAGTGGCGGCGCGGTGCTGTTCGAACAGCGCCAGCACCTCGCCCAGCGAGCGCGCGCGCAGCGTGGTCTGGTCGATATAGGCGCTGGCCACGCGCCGCATGCGTAGCGTGACAGTCAGCAAGATGCCGGTCAGCCCCATGCCACCGCAGGTGGCGCGGAACAGCTCGGGATGGGCGCTGCGCGAACACTCCAGCACGCGGCCATCGGCCAGCAGCAGTTCGAACGACAGCACGTGGGCGCTGAAGCAGCCGTCCAGGTGGTGGTTCTTGCCGTGCACATCGCTGGCGACGGCGCCGCCCAGCGTGACGAATTTGGTGCCCGGCGTGACCGGCAGGAACCAGCCCTGCGGCAGCAGCACGTCCAGCAGGTCGGCCAGCGTGGCGCCGGCTTCGGCCCGCAGCACGCCGCTGGCCGGGTCGAAGTCCAGCAGCAGGTGACGGCGGGTGTTGTCGATCACCAGCGGCGCGATCGCACTGTCGCCGTAGCTGCGGCCCAGGCCGCGCGCGATCAGCGGCTGGCCAGCGCGCGCGGCCAGCAGGCGCGCGGTGTCACTGGCGCCGGCTGGCGTGAGTACCGTGGCCTCGGCCACCGGATAACGTCCCCAGCCGTGCAAGCGCATCAGGCCGCCACCGAAGTAAACACGTAGCGCTTGTCCAGCTGGTACTTGCACAGGTAGCCGATACCCAGGCCCAGGCCGGCGCCGAGGTAGCGTCCTTCGCGGCTGCCGAACAAGTGGTTGAAACCGAACTCGAAGCCCCAGAAAATCACTGTGGTGGCCAGGCCGGCGGTGGCGTACAGCACGAACACGCGGCTGTCATGGCCGAGGTTGTCGGCGCGGAAGCGGAAGATGTAGCGCTTGTCCAGCACGTATTTGAGCACCAGGCCGGCGCCGGTGCCGACGATCATGGCCAGCAGCAGATGATAGGGGCCGGCATACACGCGGGTACACAAGTCCTGCACGGCAATGTTGAAGAGCGTGGCGATGATCGCCAGCAGCAGATAGGTACGTGCCAGTTTCATTTACGAAAGAATAATGTTTGCGCATTGAATAATACATTATTGCCGCATGCTGCGCAGAAAAAAACCGCTCGACTGAGCGGTTTTTCGGCAAGTTACTTGGGTACGCCGCCCAGCAGGAAGGCCAGCTTGGGCTTGGCCTTGGTGAGCGCGCCGCCAGTCGCTGGCGCCGGCGCTGGCGCGGTCTTGGCCGGCTCATAGGGTTTGAGGAACCATGGATCGACTTTCTCGCGGCGCGGCGGACCGCCGCCACCCAGGCTGCGCGGCGGACGTTCGCTGCGCTCGGCAGGACGGCCGGCCGGCGCGCGGCCGATGTCTTCGGTGCGGCGCGGACGGCGTTCGCCGCGCTCGTCGGCAAAGCTCGGGGCCGGATTGAAACCTTCCGGCTCGGCGCGGCGGATGGTCTGCTTGATCAGTTTTTCGATATCGACCAGCAGGCGCTCGTCCTTGTCCGAATAGATCGAGATGGCGTCGCCCGAGGCGCCGGCGCGGCCGGTGCGGCCGATGCGGTGCACATAGTCTTCGGCGTTGTACGGCAGGTCGTAGTTGATCACGCACGGCAGGTCGGAGATGTCGAGGCCGCGGGCGGCGACGTCGGTCGCCACCAGGATGTCGATCTCGCCCTTCTTGAACGCGTCCAGCGCCGCCATGCGTTCCTGCTGCGTGCGGTCGCCATGGATCGCCACCGCCTTCATGCCTTCGCGTTCCAGCTCGCGCGCCAGGCGCGAGGCGCCCAGCTTGGTGTTGGAGAAGATGATCACCTGCTTGAGCTCGCGCTGGCGCAGGATGTGCGCGGTCAGCGCATGCTTCTGGTTCTCGGCGATCTTGTAGACCACCTGGGTCACCTTGTCGGCGGTCTGGTTGCTGCGCGCCACTTCAATGGTGATCGGGTCGGTCAGGAAGGTGTTGGCCAGCTTCTTGATTTCCGGCGAGAAGGTGGCCGAGAACATCAGGTTCTGGCGCTTCTTCGGCAGCAAATTGATGATGCGCTGCAGGTCCGGCAGGAAGCCCATGTCCAGCATGCGGTCGGCTTCGTCCATGACCAGCATCTGCACTTGGCCCAGGCTGATGTTCTTTTGCTCCACGTGGTCCAGCAGGCGGCCCGGGGTGGCGATGACGATTTCCACGCCGGCCTTCAGGATCACGGTCTGCGGCTTCATGTCCATGCCGCCGAACACCACGGTCGAGCGCAGCGGCGTGTGCACCGCGTAGGCCTTGACGTTCTCGGCCACCTGCACCGCCAGTTCGCGGGTCGGCGTCAGGATCAGCGCGCGCACCGGGTGCCGCGCCGGCGAGGTGCTGGTGCTGGCCTGCGCCAGCAGCATCTGGATGATCGGCAGCGCAAAGCTGGCGGTCTTGCCGGTACCGGTCTGGGCCGCGCCCATGACGTCGCGGCCTTGCAGCAGCACAGGGATCGCCTGGGCCTGGATCGGCGTCGGGTGCACGTAGCCTTGGTCGTTCAGCGCGCGCAGGATATCGGGCGACAGCCCGAAATCGGCGAAACGGACAGGGGCGGCGGCAGCGACAGCGACCTGCTCGGGGACGGTAGGGGTGGTGATCTCGGTATCGGACATATTCTGGACGGATGGTGAAGCGCCGTAAACTATACCCTACTTTTTGACAACTGCGCTAAAAACCAGCAGCTTTTATCACGAAACCCTTGCATCAATGGCATGTATAATAGCCAACCTGTCCAGAATTCACTGTGATCCCCCCATGTTAGCGCCCTTCCCGGCCCTGCGCCGCCTGCTCTTCCTTTGCCTGTTGCTGGCGCTGAGCGCCGCAAGTATCACCAGCGCGGCGCCCTCGCCGTCGTTGCGATTCAAGAAACTCGGCCCGCTGGCCGGCGACGAACCGTCGATGTTGTCGCTGATCCAGGACCGCAAGGGCTTTGTCTGGGTCGGCACCCACACGGACGGCCTGTACCGCTACAACGGCTACCAGGCGGTGAAATACACCAACAATCCGGCCGATCCGGCCAGCCTGCCGCATGACCGCGTGTCGTCCATCTTCGAGGACCGCCAGGGCCGCATCTGGGCCGCCACCCAGAACGGCCTGGCGCGCTTCAATCCGGACACCAACAACTTCACCACGTTTACCTCCGACAAGGCGCCGAAGAACCACCGCATCGTCAAGAACATCATTTCGGACGGCAAGGACGGCCTGTGGATCGGCACCTGGGGCGGCCTGCAGCACTTCGATCCGCGCAGCGGCAAGTTCGACGCCATCTACGCCCACAGCGACGCCGATCCCGACAGCCTGGCCAGCAACGACCTCAACGCGCTGGCGCTGGACGCGCAAGGCGGCGTCTGGATCGGCACCTGGCCCGGCGGCCTGGATTACCTGGCGCCCGGCGCCAAAACCTTCCGCCACCACCAGGTCGATCCAGCGGCCAAGCCGGACGCGCGCGTCAACATCGTCCGCGCGCTGCAATTCGACACCAGCGGCGCGCTGTGGATCGGCACCGAGTCCGGCATCATCCGCTGGGACGGCAAAAGCGACTGGGACACCCGCAAGGCCATCGTTTCGCCGTACAGCCGCATCACCAACTTCGGCCTCGACAACAAGGGCGTGCTGTGGGCCACCACGCTGTCGGCCGGGCTGCTGCGCTGGAACGAAGCCGACGAAGCATTCGACCAGTTCGTGCACGCCGCCGACGATCCCTACAGCCTGCCCGGCGACAACCTGCGCGCGGTGATGCAGGACCGCGGCGGCATGCTGTGGATCGCTTCCTTCACCGACGGCATCGCCCTGGCCAACCTGAGCAGCGAAGGCTTTACCCGCCATGTGCCGTTCCGCATCGACAGCCGCTCGGCGCCGGCCAGCAATGCGCTGCTGAGCCTGTCGCGCGCGCCGAACGGCAAGATGTGGCTGGGCGGGAATGTGGGCATGAGCTTGTACGACCCGGCCACCAGCAAGGTGCTGCACAGCTACCACGCCGACGACAAGGTGCCCGGCAAGCTGTCGCACTCGATCGTCTACAGCATGTACCAGGACGACGACGGCAAGGGTCCGCTGTGGCTGGGCACGTCCAACGGCCTGAACCGGCTGGACACGCCGGACAGCCCGTTCCAGGCCATCCACTTCGGCAACACCGCCAGCGACTACATCAACGCCATCGCGCCCGGCGCCGGCGGCGTGCTGTGGCTGGCCACCGGTAACAGCCTGATCCGCTACGAGATCAAGACCGACCTGCGCAAGATCTACTACAACGATCCGCAGGACCCGACCTCGCGCAGCGTCAACGGCACCTCGGCGGTGCTGGAAGATCGCCAAGGCCGCGTGTGGGCCGGCTCGGAATGGAATGGCGGCGGCCTCGACCTGCTGGACCAGGCCAGCGGCAAGTTCCGCCACTACCGCCACTCCAACCAGGACGCGAACAGCCTCAGCGACGACAACATCGCCAGCCTGCATGAGGATGCGCAAGGCCGCATCTGGGTCGGCACCAGCAAGGGGCTGAACCTGGTGGTGTTCAAGCCGGATGGCGGGATCACCTTCAAGTCCTACGCGGCCGCCATGCGCGCGCCGAAAATCCTGTCGATCCAGCACGATCATGAAGGCAGGATCTGGTGCAGCACCATCACCGGCCTGTACCGGCTGGAGCCGGACAGCGGCAAGGTCACGCACTTTACCGCGTCGGATGGTTTGACCGAAGGCTTTACCGTCAACTCGTCGGCGCTGGGCGCGGACGGCACGCTGTTCTTCGGCGGCGTGCACGGCATGACGGCGGTGACGCCGTCGAAAGTGAAGACCAGCTCGGTGCCGCCGCAGGTGGCGATCACCGACATCACCGTATTCAACCATTCGCTGCAAAACGGCCAGCCGAGCGAGAACGTCAAGGCCGAAGGTCCGGTGACGGCGCCGACCGCGCTGACCCTGTCGTCGCAGGCGTCGGTGTTTGCACTGGAATTCGCGGCGCTGCACTACACCGAGCCGTCCGGCAACCGTTATTCCTACCAGCTGCAAGGCTTTGACCGCGACTGGGTCGAGACCGACGCCAGCCACCGCACCGCCAGCTACACCAATCTGAATCCGGGCAAGTACATCTTCCGCGTCAAGGCCGCCAATCACCTGGGCGTGTGGAACCAGGTGCCGGCCACGCTCAACATCACCATCACGCCGCCGTTCTGGCAGCGCTGGTGGTTCCGCTCCGGCCTGATGGCGCTGGTGGTGGGTTCGCTGGCGCTGGCGTACAAGGTGCGCATCACGCGGCTGACGCGCCACCAGGCCGAGCTGGAACAGACGGTGGCGGCGCGCACCGTGGAACTGGAAGAATCCAACCGCAAGCTGGCCGCGCTCAGCACCACCGACGGCCTGACCGGCGTCAGCAACCGGCGCGGTTTCGACCTGGCGCTGGAAGCCGAATGGCGGCGCGCCGCGCGCACCGGGCAGACGCTGGCGCTATCGATGCTGGACGTCGACTACTTCAAAAAGTACAACGACCACTACGGCCACCTGGCTGGCGACGCCGCGCTGCGCACCGTGGCCGACCTGATCACCACCCACGGCCGCCGCACCACCGACCTGGTGGCCCGCTATGGCGGCGAGGAGTTCGCGCTGCTGGCGGCGGCCACCGACTCGGCCGATGCATTTGGCGTGGCGCAGGATATCTGCGCCGAACTGGCGCGGCGGGCGTTGCCGCATGAACAGTCGCCGTTTGGTATCATGACGATCAGTATCGGCGTGGCGGTGATGGTGCCGAGCGACGACACCTCGCCGCAGGATCTGGTGCAGCTGGCCGACCGGGCCCTGTATCGCGCCAAGGAAAAAGGCCGCAACATGGCGCTGCTGGCCATGCCGCCGATGTAGAGAAAAGTATGAGTATGGATGACCCGAAGCCGCAACCACCCACCCCGCCCGAACCGGGCGACTGCTGCCACAGCGGCTGCACTTACTGCGTAGATGACCTGTACCAGGAAGAACTGGACCGCTACCGCGCGGCGCTCAAGGCCTGGCAGGCGCGCCATCCGGAATAAGCCGGCGGCGCCCCAAGCCGTTACGCGCGTTGCCGGCGGCGCGCGCTCAATGCCAGCAGCAGCGCCGAGATCAGGAAGTAGAACGCGCCAAAGCCCGCATAGCCCACCACCGTGGCCAGCGCCGGCGGTTCTGCCGTGTGCAGCGCCTGGAAGATGAAGGCGCCGCCGGCCAGCGCCGACTGGCCGCCGCTCAGGATCATCGCCCACTGCGCGCCGTTGGTTTTCCAGCGCCGCACGCCGGTGCCCAGCTGCAGCAGTCCCGCCAGAATCGCCCACGCGCCAAACACGCCCAGCACCGCCTGCATGCTTTGCAAGCTCAGTCCCACTGCCAGCGCCGTCGCCAGGCTGACGCCGAAGTTGATGGCCTGGGTGCGGTTGGCCGCCAGCCCGCCGTTGCGGCCGGCGTCGATGAAATTGGCCACCGCATCCCATGCCGGATAGGCGACCAGCAGCACCGCGCCGATCAGCCACGATTGCTTGCCCGCCGTCAGGGCCGCAATGACCCAGGCGATGGAAAACGCCGCCCGCAGGGAGTAGTACTGCTTGAGCCAGCTTCCCTGGTTGAGATGGTCGTTCATGATGATTCCTTTGTTTACTACCTACTAGTTGGTAGGTATATTGGGTTTAAAAAAGGGACGCCCGGTCATTCCGGCATCCCTGCTTAGACTGCGGTCAACAAATCCAGTTGCGGTTTCATGATGGCGCCGAACATGGCCGGATCACCATAAGCCCGCGCCGACAGCATGGCGCCATGGACCGACGCCATGAAGATTTCCGCCTCCACCTGCGGCGCACGTGCCAGCTTCAGCACGCCTTGCTGCTGTCCCCGCTCCAGCGCCCGCGCCATCCACGCCGCCAGTGCGCGGAAATGGGCGCGGACTTCCAGCGCCACTTCTTCCGGCAGGATCGGCAATTCGCTGGCCAGCAAGGCACAGACGCAAAACTGCGCGCTGGCGTCGCCGATGCAGGTTTCCCAGTACCGGATGTAGGCGCGCAGTTGCTGGGCAGGATCGGGCAAGCTGAGTTCCAGCTGTTCCAGTCCGTCGCTGGCGGCGACGCGGTACTGCGCCACCAGCGTCCGCACCAAGTCCACCTTGCTGGGGAAATGGTGATGAATGCTGGCTTTGCGGATGCCAATCACTTCAGCGATGTCGGCATAGCTGAAGCCGTTGTAGCCACCCGCCGCGATCAGCACCCGGGCGCTGCCGAGGATGTCTTCCGCTGTGTTGGATAATTTACTCATGCATACATCCTACCTTCTAGTAGGATGATCGTCAAGCGATTTAAAAGCCGGCGCCTTTTCAGAGGCGCCGGCTGCTGGCTATCCGGTTAGAACGCTTCCCACTCGTCGCCGCCGACGGTTTCCTTGACCGGCTTTTTGAGCGCCGGCCGTGGCGCCGGCGCCTTGGCGCTGGCCACCACCACAGCCGGCACCGAAGGCTTGCGCGCCGGCGCCGATGGGGCCGTCGCCAGCAGCTTGAACACGCTGACCACTTCGCTCAGCTTGGCCGCCTGCTCCTGCATCGACTCCGCCGCCGCTGCCGCCTGCTCCACCAGCGCCGCATTCTGCTGCGTCACCTGGTCCATCTGCACGATCGCCGTATTCACCTGCTCGATGCCGGCGCTCTGCTCCACGCTGGCCGAGGTGATCTCGCTCATGATGTCGGTCACGCGGGTGATGCTGGTGACGATCTCGTTCATCGTCTCGCCGGCCTGGTTGACCAGCACCGAGCCGGCTTCCACCTTGTCCACCGAATCGCTGATCAGCAGCTTGATGTCCTTGGCCGCCGCCGCCGACCGATGCGCCAGGTTGCGCACCTCGCTCGCCACCACCGCGAAGCCCCTGCCCTGCTCGCCGGCGCGGGCCGCTTCCACCGCCGCGTTCAGCGCCAAGATATTGGTCTGGAACGCGATCCCGTCAATCACCGAAATAATGTCGACAATCTTGCGCGACGATTCATTGATCGAGGCCATGGTGCCGACCACCTGCCCCACCACATCGCCGCCCTTCATGGCGATGCCGGAGGCCGACTGCGCCAGCACGTTGGCCTGGCGCGCATTGTCGGCGTTCTGCTTGACGGTGCTGGTCAGCTCTTCCATCGACGAGGCCGTCTCTTCCAGCGAACTGGCCTGTTCCTCGGTGCGCGACGACAGGTCCTGGTTGCCGCTGGCGATCTCCGACGACGCGGTGGCGATGGTGTCGGTGCCGTTGCGCACCTGGCTCACCAGGCTTTGCAGATTGCCGGTCATGTCCTTCAGCGCCTGCATCAGCTGGCCCGTTTCGCAGGCGCTCCTGACGTCGATGGAACGGGTCAGGTCGCCGCCGGCCACATCGCGCGCCAGCGACACCGCCTCCTGCAAGGGCGTGGCGACAATCTTCGCCACCCACATCGCCAGCACCATGCCGATGCCGATGTTCAGCACCAGCAGCACGATCGAGATGATGCGGGCATTCTGATAGGTAGCCGAGGCAGCGTCGCTGGCGACATCGCCGCCATCCACATTCAGCTTGACCAGCTTGTTGACGCTATCGGTGATGATCGTCAGCGCTTGCGCCGAGCTGCCGGACGACAGCGCGCGCGCCTCGGCCTTCTTGCCGGCGCGCGACATCTCGATCATCCTGCCGTGATCGGTGAGGAAGGCCGCCAGCCCCTTGTCGAACTCGGTGGCGATGGCTTTTTCTTCCGGGCTGGAAATCAGCTTTTCGTAGTTGTCGCGGTGTTGTTTGAGCAGGGCCAGCGACTTGTCGAGGCGCTGTTCATAATCGGCCAGGGCGGCCGGATCCTCGTTGAGCAGATGCGCCAGTTCCCAGCGCCGCACTTCGCCGACGTCGGTGCGCAGGTCCATCACCGCGCGTACACTGGGCATCCAGTTTTCGGCCAGGTCGGTGGAGGCTTGGTTGACGCGATCCATCGACCACATATTGCTGATGCCGAGTACCAGGGTCAATACCAGCACGGCGCCAAAAGAAACGAACAGTTTGGTGGCTATCTTCAGATCGTAAAACCATTTCATGGCCCAACTCCTCATAGCGGCTTCTGGCTAACCAGTATGCAACTATGTGCAGCGCCATGCCAGCGCCACGCTGCGCTTGTGTTTTCCGTGCAACAGCGTGGCGCCGGGCTTGCTTACAGCTTGCCGTTCAGGGTCAGGAAGAACTGGCGTGGCGCGCCGGTCAGCAGCGTTTGCGCGGTGCCGTTCGGATCGCTCGCCTGGAAGCCATTGGTGCCGATGGTGCTGATGTACTGCTTGTCGAACAGATTGGTCACGTTCAACTGCAGCGACAGTTCCTTGGCCCAGCCCAGCGACTTCAGCTTGTAGCCGGCCGACAGGTTGGCCAGCCAGAACGACGGCACGCCGTTGTCGTTCAGGTAGGTGTAGTAGCGCTTGCCGGTGTACTTGGCGCCCAGGCGGGCAAACACCGGACCGCCTTCATACGACACTTCGGTGTTGAACAGCTGGCGCGGGGCGTTCACCACCGTTTTGCCGCTGACGGCGACCAGCGTGGCGCCGTCCATATAGTTCGACTTGTACTTCGAATCGTTGAAGGTGTACGAGTTGAACCAGCTAAATTCGCGGTTGAACTTCCACACGGCGACCGCTTCCGCCCCCTTGGTGTCGACCTTGCCAACGTTGACGAAGGTCGACGGGCAACCGACGATGCCGGCGCAGGTCGCCACGCTCAGTTGACGGTCGTCAAAGCGCGCACTGTACACCGCCACCGAACCTTGCAGGCTGGCGCGCTTGAAGCGATAGCCGAGGTCGATATTGGTCGAGGTTTCCGGTTTCAGGTTGGCGACGCCGGCGTTGTAGGCCGCCTGCGTCTGCGAGAACGGACCACCCACGCCCGGCTGGTGCGCGCGCATGTTCTTCGATGCCGAACCGAACACTTCGTCGTCGCTGGTCAGCGCGTAGTTGAAGCCGGCTTGCGGCAGGAATTTCTTGTTGGCGTCCAGGTTGCCGGCGGCACGGGTGCCGACGATGTTGGTGGCCTTGATGTCGACGTCCAGCGCCTTGAAGCCAGCGTTGATTTTCAGCTTGTTGTCCATCAGCGCCAGCGCGTCCTGCAGGTAGTACTGCGAGGTGGTGGTGATGAAGTTCTGCTTCCAGTCGGTGGCGAACGGATTGGTCAGGTAGAACATGGTGTCGGCCGGACCGGTCACGCCATAGTAGTTGCGGCTGGCGGTGTGGTTGTTACGCTCGCCCCACAGGCCGGCGGTGACGGTGTGGTCGCCGATTTCCCAGCTCAGGTCGCTGGTGACGCCATCGCGGTTGATGGTGTACTCGGTGGTGCGCAGCGAGATCGGGTTGGCCGCGTTGGTCGGCACATACGGCGTGTACCAGTGGCCCTGGCCCTTGTTGTCGTGGTGGTAGATGGTGGTCTTCAGGTCCACGCCCTGGGTCAGGTGCAGGTCCAGCGTCAGGCCGCCGATGGTGTCCTTGCGCAGGCCGCCGGCCGAGTAGTAGGCATCGTCCAGGCTGTTGACGCCGCCGGTGTAGACGCCCTTGGCGGCGTTGACCGCGCGCTGCCAGTCCGGCTGGTAGTTGTCCCAGTTGTAGCCGAGGCGGCGCACCATTTCCAGCGACATATCCTGGTAGTCGATTTCCTTGCGGTCCGAGTAGTTCAGGAAGCCGGTCAGGCTGTTGTCGCCGAAGTTGAAGACGAAGCGCGAGTTCCACTGATCCTGGTCCTGGCCGCCGTCGCCTTTCCATTTGTCGGTGCGCTGGCGGGTGCCGCTCAGGAAGGCCTTGAAGACGCCGTTGATCAGGCCGGTGTCGACGCGGGCGAAGGTGCGCGAGGTCGAGTCGCTGCCGACGGTTTGCGCGAAGGTCAGGCCGCGCTCATCGGTTGGCGCCAGCGTGAAGAACTGCACCGTGCCGCCCAGGTTGCTCGACGACGCCGTGCCAAGCGAACCGGCGCCCTGCGACACCGACACGCTGCCGATGTTTTCCGACGAGATGGCGCGGCTGATGTGCAGGCCGTTGTTGTTACCGTAGCTCATGTCGCCGAGCGGCACGCCGTCCAGCGTGTAGCCCAGCTGGCTCTGGTTGAAGCCGCGGATGCTGAAGCTGGTCGACCATTCGTAGGCGCCGAACGGGTCGGCCGACTGGAAGTTCACGCCTGGCAGCTTGTCCAGCACCTTCAGCGGGCTGGTGCCCGGCAGCACTTCGGCCAGATCCGTCTTGTTGATATTCTGCACCTGACGCGACTGGCCGCGGCCGGTGATTTCCACCGTTTGCACCGGACCGGCCATGGCGCCGGCGGCAGCGCTGTCATCGGCGGCGGCGTCGGCCACATCGGCGGTGCCCGCATAAGCCTGGCAAGCCAGCGCTTGCAGGACGACCAGGCACAAAGGTTTCAGAGGGAAGCGCTGTGACATGAGAGAGTTCTTTCTTGCTAGAGGGGTGGATAGTCAACTGGCAAGATTGTAGGAAGCGCATGTGACCAAGCGATGACGCCGGCATGACATCTTGATGACACAGCAACACTAATTTAACGCCCGCACCGTGTTAACATGGGCAAACAGGAGACCTCATGGAAACAGAAGCGCATCCCGCCCCGCCGGTGCCGCCCCTACCGCCAGCGGCGGCCACCGTCGCCAAGGCGCCGGCCAAAGGCTGGCTCGGCAAGCTCGGTCCCGGCCTGATCACCGGCGCCGCCGACGACGACCCGAGCGGCATCGCCACCTATTCGCAAGCCGGCGCGCAGTTCGGCTACGGCATGGTGTGGACGCTGATCCTGACCTATCCGCTGATGGTCGGCATCCAGGCCATCAGCGCGCAGATCGGCCGCGTCAGCGGGCACGGCCTGGCAACCAATATCCGCCGTCATTTTCCGGCCTGGCTGCTGTACGCGCTGGTCGGCTTGCTGCTGCTGGCCAACACCATCAACATCGCCGCCGACGTCGCCGCCATGGGCCAGGCCGCCAGCATGGTGCTGGGCGGCGGCGCGCACTGGTATGCGGCCGGCGCCGGCGTGCTGTCGGCGGTGCTGCAAGTGATGCTGCCGTACCGCAGCTACGTGCGCGTGCTCAAATGGCTGACGCTGGCGCTGCTGGCCTATGTGGTCACCGCGCTCACGCTCAAGCTGCCATGGCTGCAGATCCTGCATGCCGCCGTGCTGCCGCCGCTGGCCTGGAACAAGGACTACATCACCACCGTGGTGGCGATCTTCGGCACCACCATCAGCCCGTATCTGTTTTTCTGGCAGGCCTCGCAGGAGGTGGAAGATCTGCGCGCCGATCCCGACGCCCGCCCGCTCAAGCGCGCCAGCGAGCAGGCCAGGGACCAGCTGCTGCGCATCAAGATCGACACCGTCAGCGGCATGGGCTTTTCCAACCTGGTGGCGATGTGCATCATGCTGACCACCGCCGCCACGCTCGGCGCGCACGGCATCACGCATATCGGCTCCTCGGCGCAGGCGGCCGAAGCGCTGCGGCCGATCGCCGGCGACTTCGCGTTTGCGCTGTTCAGCATGGGCATCATCGGCACCGGCCTGCTGGCGGTGCCGGTGCTGGCCGGTTCGGCCGCCTACGCCATCGCTGGCGCCATGCGCTGGAAGAACAGCCTGGAGCTGCAACTGTCCGGCGCGCGCAAGTTCTACGGCATCATCATCGGTGCCACGCTGGTCGGCACGGCACTGTGCTTCACCAATGTCGATCCGATCCAGGCGCTGTTCTGGAGCGCAGTGCTGAATGGCGTGATCGCGGTGCCGGTGATGGTGGTGGTCATGCTGCTGGCCTCGCGCAAGTCGGTGATGGGCGCGCTGGTGATCTCACGCCGGCTGCGCGTACTGGGCTGGCTGTGTACCGGCGTGATGGCGGTCGCCGTGGTGGCGATGTTCAGCACGCTGGGGTAAGCTGGCGTTTTCCACGGGAGGGACGATGCGAAAACTGAGCGCGCTGATATTGGCGGCGATGCTGGCCTTGCCGGCCCTGGTGGCACTGGCCATCGACCGTCCCTTCCCCGCCAACATCCTGCGCGGCAAGTTCACGCCGGGCTACTACCCGGACATCACGCTGGACGGCAAGCCGCGCCAGCTGTCGCCGTCGGCGCGCATCTTCAATCAGGATAACCGCATCGAAATGCCGGCCGCTGTGCGCGGCACCGATATCGTGGTCAACTACACGGTGGACGGCATGGGCTATATCGACCGCATCTGGATACTGACCGACGATGAAGCGGCGCAGAAAGTGCCGGCCGCTAAATAGCGAAATCGGGCTGGGAAGGCGTCTGCGCCAGCGCTGCGGCGCGGCTGTCGGCGAAGCGCAACAGCTCGTCCGGCACAATCGGGCGGGCGATGTGATAGCCCTGCAAATAGTGACAGCCCATCCGTTCCAGGATGGCGGCCTGGCCGGCGGTCTCCACGCCCTCCGCCACCAGCTGCAAGCCGAGGCTGTGGCCCATGGCGATAATCGCGTGCACCAGGTTGTTGCTGCGTTCGCTGTGTTCGATGTCCATGACGAAGGCGCGGTCGATCTTCAGCGTGTTCAGGTGGAACTGGGTCAGGTAGCTGAGCGAGGAATAGCCGGTGCCGAAGTCATCCAGCGAAATGCCGACGCCCAGCGCGCGCAGCTGGGCCAGCACGGTCTGCACGTTGAGGGTGTCCTCGATCAGCACGCGCTCGGTCAGCTCCAGCTCCAGCTGATGCGGCGACAGGCCGTTGCGGATCAGCGCCTGCGACACCAGCGTGACAAAGCCCGGATCGGCCAGCTGCCACGACGAGACGTTGATGCTGATGGTGACGTCATGCAGCGCCGTCTGCTTCCACAGGCCGACCTGGCGGCAGGCCTGATCCAGCACCCAGGTGCCCAGCGCGATAATCATGCCGCTGTCTTCCGCCACCGGAATGAAGCGGTCCGGCGGCACCGGTCCCAATAGCGCACTGTTCCAGCGCAGCAGCGCCTCGACCTTGGTCAGCTTACCGCTGTGGGCGTTGGTGATGGCCTGGTAGACCAGCGAAAATTCGTTGGCCTCGATGGCGCCGCGCAGTGCGCCGTCAATCACCAGGGCGTCGCGGGCCGCCGCATTCATGTCCTCGGTAAACATGCGCTGCTCGCCGCGGCCGGTTTTCTTGGCCTCGTACATGGCGATATCGGCATTGCGTAACAGGGTTTCGCTATCGGTTCCGTGGTTTGGATAGCAGGCGATGCCGATGCTGGCCGTGACGCTGATAGCGTGATAGGACAGCTCGAAGCCGCGCGCCATGGCGTCAAGGATGGCATCGGCGCAATCGATGGCCGTCTGTTCGGCGCTGCCCGGCGCCAGGTCCGGCAGGACAATGATGAATTCGTCTCCGCCGAAGCGGGCCAGCACATCTTCCGGACGCAGCAATGCATGCAGACGATGGGCGGCCGTGCGCAGCAGTTCGTCGCCGGCCGCGTGGCCGAAGGAATCGTTGACGCGCTTGAACTTGTCCAGATCGATAAACAGCACCGCGCACTCGCGCCCGCTTTCGGCTGCCCTGGCAACTTTCAGCGCCAGCCTGTCCGACAAGGCGTGGCGGTTGGCGTAACCGGTGACCGGATCGATGCGGGCGGCCTGGTGCAGCTGGTCATCCTTCTTTTTGCGTTCGCTGATGTCCAGCAACTGGACCAGGCAGTACAAGCGGCCGCGCTCAATATACGGCGAGCCCAGCAGTTCGACTGGCAGATGATTGCCGTTACGCAGTTTAAATGTTGCTGTATCGGCAATCGGATATTGCACGCCGTCGGCTTCGAACCGGAAGAAATAGCGGTCGGCCATTTCGCGCGACAGACCGGGCAGCAGATCGCAGACGTGCTTGCCGATCAGTTGCTGGGCGTTATCAAAACCCAGCAACCTGGCGCAGCGTTCGTTGGCGACGTGGACGTAGCCGCGCCGGTCGCGGATCAGGAAGCCGTGGCTCAGGCTGTCGATGGTGCGGGCGTAGCGCTGCTGGATTTCATCCTGCACCGCGTAGACCAGGCCGAGCATGGTCAGCACCTTCAGCACGCTGGTGCCGATAAACCATACTACATAGCTATCTTGATTGAGACTTGCGGCGGCAATTAAATTAAACCCGCCGCGCAGCATCAGCGTCATACCAAGAAAACGGTAGCGGTTATTAATACCGATCAGCCGCGTTCCTGCCCACAGCATAATAAAGCCCAGGGCGGCGGCACTGCCGCGTGGCAGCCAGTTATTATCGATATTCCACAGCAGATAAAACAATCCGCTGGCGACTAAAACGGTGGGCGCGATCCAGCGCACATGCACCGCGCGTAATTTCCCGATAAAGAATTGCGTACCGGACCAATATCCCGCCATGCCGGCGGACAAAAAGAATGCACTTAAATAGAGCTGCCATTGCAGCGATATAAGATTCGCCGTACCAAACCAGACGATACCGCCCGCCATAATGGCCAACTGGCCGACACCCCAGAATAGCGCGTGCTTTTCCTTGCGCTGCATCAGCCAAAGGAAAATCAGTAACGCGCTCAAGATGGTATCGGCGGTAAATTCCACCACCATCGCGATGAGAAAGCCTGGATCTGCGCTCATTGACATGCGGCGCCGCTGCGGCGCGGTTCAAGTAACCATGTCATTGTAAGCCCAACCGCGGCCAAATCATGCCAAAAATTAGCACGTACCAGCCAGTTTTGAGCTTGCGCCCTAAAGAAACAACGAAATGGCAAGACTCCACATGACCAGCGCGATAATCCCATCCAGAATTCGCCAGGCGCCTGGCCGGTAAAATACCGGCCTCAAATACTGCGCACCGAGACCCAGGCTGCTAAACCATAAGATGGATGCCAACATTGCTCCCAAAGCAAAATAGAGCCTGCCATCGCCGGGCTGCTGCCCGCCGATGGAACCTAATAAAACGACGGTATCCAGATAAACGTGTGGATTTAATAAACTGAAGGCCAGCATGGCGGCAATCACGGTTTTTCGATCTGGCGCAGTGTTATTTTGATCGTCGACCATGGCCGATGGATTACATGCCGAACGCGCAGCACGCAATCCATACCAGAACAAAAATCCGGCGCCGGCGATCTTTATCCAGAATAACAGCGCTGGCGCTTCGATAATCAGCTTTCCCATACCCGCGACGCCGGCGGCAATTAACACCACGTCGCAGATAATACAGATGGCAATACAAGTTATGACAAATTCGCGCTTCAACGCTTGCCGCAATAAATAAGCGTTTTGTGAACCGATAGCAACGATCAGGCTACCGCCCAGACCGATACCTTTCAAAAAAGCGGTGGCTTCCATGGCCGTCTCCGTGCAAAAAAACGCCAGATTACGGCCAGCCGCAAGATAAGTATAATTAATATTATTTGCCAAGTATTAGAGAAGCTAATGAGCCACGTAGACTACCGGGGACTGGCCGCGCTCGACGCGGTAATCGATCATGGCAGTTTTGACAAGGCTGCTGTGGCCTTGTCGATCACCCAATCGGCGGTGTCGCAGCGCATCCGCCTGCTGGAAAACAGCGCCGGCGAGTTGCTGATCGTGCGCAGCCAGCCGCCCTCGCCGACCGAAGCCGGGCAGCGTTTGATCGCCCATTACCGCCAGGTGCGGCTGCTGGAATCGGCACTGGACAAGCGCCCCGGCGACCGCGATATCCGTCCCGAAATCGCCATCGCCGTCAACGCCGACAGCGCCGCCACCTGGTTGCAGGAAGCGGTGACGCCGTTGATGCAGAGCGGCGACTGCATGTTGCAGATTCGCCTGGACGACCAGGACCACACGCTGAGCATGCTGCGCGAAGGCCGGGTGTTCGGCTGCGTCACAAGTGAAACCGCCCAGGTACCCGGCACCACCGCCACGCCGCTGGGCATCATGCGCTATTTTTGTGTGGCGACGCCGGCATTTGCCGCCCGCTGGTTCCCGGGCGGCATGACGGCCGAAACCGTTCCGCATGCGCCGGTGATGACCTTCGACCGCAAGGACATGCTGCAAACCCGCTTCATCGCCCAGCATACGGGCTATACCGGCCGCTATCCGCACCACGCGCTGTCCAGCTCGGAAGGCTATGTGCGATTTGTCGAGGCGGGTTTTGGCTACGGCATGCTGCCGCTACCCCAATGCCAGCGGCAACTCCAGCAGGGCCAGCTGGTGGATCTGGCGCCCGGTAAATGGCTGGACGTGCCGCTGATATGGCATATGTGGGACATCCAGACCCCGTTTACGCGGGCATTGTCGGACAATTTGATCGCTACTGCGCGCAACTGGCTGCTTTAACCGGCCAGTTCGGCACGCACGCGGGCTTCCCACGCTGCGATGTCCGGCTGGTGCAGATAGCGCGCTTCCGATGCCGGCTCGTCCATCGGCGGCCCGACGCGCTGGTAAATCATCACACTGGTCCACGATAGCGTACCCGGGGCATGCGACTGCAGTAACCGGAACGCCGGGTGCTTGATCGGATAGGTGGTGGTGGTGACCAGCGCGCCTTCCTGCAATTCCCGCGCCAATTTGTTGCTGATCGCATCCATCAGCGGGCCGAAACAGGTGCTGTACAAGAACACCAGACTGGCGCCGCGCACGTCGAACTTGAACATATCGCTCTCGACAAAGGCGATGCGCGAACCCAATTCCAGCAAATGGCTGCCGCTGGCCTGCAGTCCGGAGGGCAATAGCAGCGGCGTATCGAGCGTCAGCGGTCGCGGCAGGGATTCCAGCCCCTGGCGCGTCAGCGTCAACAGCTTGATCAGCCGCTCCTGCGCCAGCCGGTGCCGATAATTCATCAGCTCAATGCCGACGCAGCGCGTGAAAGGCCAGCTCAGCGCAGCCGTCATCACCACTTTGCCCAGGCCGCTGCCGAGGTCGACCATCACGCCGCCGGGAGACAGAAAGGGTTTGATGGCGTCAAAATAGTTTTCCAGCTCGAAGCGCTGCATTTCGCCGTAGATCAGGCCTCCCTCGAGGATCAGCCAGTCATGCACTTCGTCGTCCGAAATAGCCTCCAGCGGACGGAAACCGGGCAGCGGCGCCAGCTTGGGCAGCATGCCCATCGGCAGGATGCTGGCCGGCAGCGTGCCGATCATCACACTCAAGTGCGGACGCAGGCGCTCCAGCAGGTAATCGTGGCGGGCCGGTTTTTCCACGCAGGCGCGCAGCGCATAGCCGATTTCCAGGAACGGCAAAAACGGTGAGCCGGGCGTCAGCTCCAGCGTCGGGCGGGCGTGCGCCTCGCCGCCCTGGATACTCTGGAACAGGGCCTCGAAAATATCGGCCGGTTGGCGGCAACGCAACACCGGCTCGGCCAGCCGGTTTTCAGTACGGAAGGTGGGCTGCAGAGTCGTGCGATTCATCAGAACGAGGATTGCACTTCCCGTCAGTTTTGTAAATAGAGCATCATGCCGGTCGCAGCGGATTTAGCATTTTCGCAACATCGTCGTAATGCGCTTGCCAGCCTGAACTGGCCAACTTGGGGGCGCACACCGGGCACACTACGAACGGATCGCAGTCGTGCTGCAACTCGACGTAGAAGCGGCCGATCACCGGCTTGCCGGCATACGAATCCGTCATCACCGGGCGCGACTTGAGCGACGGCTTGGCCACCGCCGGCACAAAATCGGCGCCGCCGGGCGGCAGCCAGCGCTCGAAGGCGCCGGTGTCTTTGCCATCCGGCACGTACCACGACTTGCGCTCGCTATTCCAGCGCGCGCCGAGCGCCTTGGCTTCTTCTTTTTCCGCGAACGGCACTTTTAAAAACATCATCTTCAATCACTCCCCGACAGCAAGATGATTATTTTACCGGCTGTGTGCGAAAATATGCGCATGCCTACGATAGAACCCCTCACCCTGACCCTGACCGAAGTGGCCGAGCGCTGGAATCTGCTGCCGCAGGAAATACTGCTCTCGCCGCACGCGCTGCCGATGTATTTTTACTTTGACGGCCTGGTATTCGACTTCAACGACAAATGGCACCGCGCCAATGGCGACGTCAGCGTCGTGCAGGCGCTGGAAGGCCACAAGACGCGCCAGTCCACGCTGGAAATCGACCTGCAGCGCCAGGCCATGCACAAGCGCGGCCTGCTGAAGCTGACGCAATGGGAAGAAGCGCTGAGCGACGAGGAAATGCAAAGCCAGCAGTCCGAATCGGACCGGTTGACCGAGGAAATCGCCCGCCTGGGCGAACTGCTGAAAAAGCGCAGCGAAGAGCGCCAGCGCAGCGTGCGCAACGGCCTGTTGCGTGCCGCGCCGCGCAGCCTCAACGAAATTGCCGAGCGCGGCCAGACCCGCTTCCCGCAATTCGCCTACATGCCGCACACGCCCAACCGCCCGGCCGGCGACGCGGCGGCGATCGTTGAAGGCTCGGTGGTGGCGCTGGAAGACGGCTTCCCGCTGAAGGAATTTTTAACCGGCGCGGATCTGGTGGTGTCGATGCTGGACATCCGCGCCGTCGAAGACCTGGCTAAGTAAGCGCAATCCGCTTCTGCTCGCGCGCCGAGCGGTAGATCGCTTCGACGATGCGGATATCGCGCAAGCCTTCCTCGCCCGGCACGATCGGCTCCTTGTTATTGATCACGCATAGCGACAGATGGTCCAGCTGGCCAGACCATTGCGTTGCGCCTGGTCCCGGCGGCGGCGTGATCAGGTTGCTGCGATCCTGTCCGACCCACAGCTTGTTGCCGTCGTAGCGCGTACCCGGCTCCATATCGATGCGGCCCTTGTCGCCCATCAGCAGGATGTGGTTCTGGTTGGCGCTGTACATCGACATGCAGGATGCGATGACGCCGGAAGGGAACTCCAGCTCGAACTCGATCATATCCTCCACCTCGCGGAAGCGTGGATCGTTGCGGTCGGTGGTTTCCTTGGCGTAGACGGCGATCGGTTCCTCGGCCGTCATGTAGCGCGCCGCATTGAGCGCATAGATGCCGATGTCCATCAGCGAACCGCCCCCGGACATGGCTTTCTTCAGGCGCCAGGAGTTGGGATTGCCGGCGGTGAAGCCGTGTTCGGAGCGGAAGTAGCGCAGCTTGCCGATATCACCGGCGCGGGCGCGGCGGCGCGCTTCCAGATTGTTGGCCTCGAAGTGGCAGCGGTAGCCGATCATCAGCTTCTTGCCGGCCTTCTTGCAGGCGGCGATCATCGCTTCACACTCCTTCGACGACACCGCCATCGGCTTCTCGCACATCACATGCTTGCCGGCTTGCGCGGCGCGGATGGTGTACTCGGCGTGCATCGACACTGGCAAGCAGACGTAGACCACGTCGATGTCCGGATTGTCCTTGATGCTGTCGAAATTGTCGTAATTGTAGATGCTGCGCTCCGGCACACCATACTCGGCCGCGACACGCTTGGCCTTGACCGGATCGCCACTGACCAGCGCCACCAGCTTGCTGTGCTGGCAGTTCTTAAACTGCGGAATAATGATGCCCAGTCCATAGCCGCCCAGCCCGACAATCGCGTAACCCAGCTTCCGTTCCGGCGTCGCCGCCAACACCGGCAATCCCACCGCCGACACCGTGATAGCGCTACCAGCAGCCAGCATAAGCCCGCGTCGATTCAAATCAATCATCTCCTCACTCCTTTGGGTAGTTTGTCAGGCGATTTTAGTACAAACTAAGAAGACTGAGTCCAGCAAGAGGCAGCCATGCTTACCGTCAATCTCAATGAAGCAAAAACGCACCTTGCCAGACTTGTTGAGCAAGCTGCGAAAGGAGAGTCGTTTGTCATTACAAAGGCGGGGAAACCTCTTGTAAAGGTAACGGCACTCCACCCGCCAAAAATTGATCAAACTCACCGTCTCGGTTTTATGGCCGGACAAATTATTGTCCCGGAAGACTTTGACCGCATGGGGGCCGATGTCATTGATCAGCTATTCAACAGTAAAGCATGAAGCTGTTATTGGATACACATTTATTGCTCTGGGCAGCAGGGCAACCTGAACGGCTGCCCCCTGCCGCACACGCTTTACTTGATGACGCGAATAACGAGCTGTTGTTCAGTGCTGCCAGCCTATCGGAAATTACGATCAAGCGCGGCCTCGGACGCAACGATTTTCTTGTGGATCCGCGCAGGCTGAGACGCGGACTGCTTGACAATGGTTATAGAGAACTACCTGTGAGCAGCGAACACGCCGTTACGATCGACAGTCTTCCATCAATCCATAAAGATCCCTTCGACAGAATCCTTGTAGCACAGGCTATTATCGAGGGAGTCGCCTTGCTTACATCCGATCCCGTGGTAGCTCAGTATCCTGGGCCCGTTCAAAGCGTGTGAAATAAACGAGACCTGTTACCGAGCGCCGGGGGCTTTCGCGATTTGCGCCAGGGCGACGTCCAACGCCTGCGCGGCGGGCACCTCGACGTCCGGCTGCACGCCGGTGCGTTCCCAGTTGGCCTGGGTGACCGGATCGACACTGCGGCCAATCGCCACGAAGGCGATCAGGTGATGCGACACCGGTTCGCCAAACTGCTTGTGCGCGCCGCCCGAGGTCTTGTGGCCGACGATCACCGCCCGCTTCTGCTGCTGCAAACCGTAAGCAAAAGCTTCCGCCGCCGATGCGGTTTCTTCGTCAACCAGAACATACAGCGGGCGCTGGCTGCCGTAGCGTGGCCCGGCCAGCTTGGTGGTGGTGATAAAGGAATCCGTGACTTTGCCACTCCGGTCCAACTCGTCCAGCAAATGCACAGGACGATCATCAAAGAAATAGCTGGACAGTAGCGTCACCATTGGCGGCATGCCACCCTGTCCATCGCGCAAGTCGACAATCATGGCCTGGCTACCGGCCGCCTGGGTCATCACCTTGGCGAGCGCCTCGTTGGCAAATGAATCCACTGGCCCGAAGCGGCTGACCTGCAGATACGCCACCTTGCCCTTCATCTCGAATTTGGCCAGGCCAAAATTATCTGGCCCCGGACGCGCAACTGGCACAGCCGGCTTTGGCGGCGGCGGTGGCGGCTCCTCCAGCGCATCAAACTCAACATACACCAGCCCGTTGTGCTGATCCGGCACGATGGCATCCAGATCTTTCTGCACCTGCTCCGCCAAGGCTTTCTCCTCCAGCCCGGCATAGTCGCCATGCTTCAGGTGGCTGCGCAGGCTATCGGCCAACAGCTTGCCTTTTTCCGGGAAAACATAGCTATCTTGCAGCTTCTGCGCATATTCTTCAATCAGCTTGGTACGCGCGACATTATCAAATTCAGCCGCGTGTAGCACGCCGGCAAAGCCAATGCTCAAAGCAGCCAGTACCACGATGCGAGAAAACGGAATCATTTCTGCCTTCGAATGGAGTTAAGGATGCCGGAATAATAACATTACTTGCGGGCAGGTTTACTGCTGGTCCTAAGGCAGATCGGCATTTAAGTGATTTCTAAATCACCAAACCTAAGCTGAATTGGTCGCTGCGCAGCCACGAAAACAATCAAAAACCCAACCTTATCTCAGGAGTTTAGCCATGAAAGTTATCGCCCACATTGCAGCATTGACGCTTGCCACCCTGACCGCCAGCGCCGCCATGGCCCAGAATGCCGACCACGCCAAACCCATCGTCAAAACCACCTGCGCCGATTACATCTCCCTGGACGAGACCATCAAGCCGCGCTTCATCTACTACGTCGTCGGCCACGGCCAGAACGGCAAGAAAGAAGCGGTATTCGAGGAAGTCGCCGTCGACAAGATCAAGCCTGAGCTCGACAAATTCTGCTCGATCAACCTGACCAAGTCGGCCTACGACAAGGTCATCGCCAGCAGCGTGGCGTCCGAGAAGGCATATCGCCAGCAGCACGAGGCCGCCAAAGCCAAATAAATGGCCGGCTGTTACAAAGTATGAGAATTGAAAGCATGTCGAACTGTAAAATTGCCGCGAGACAATTATTTACGGTTCGACATGAACAGCACAGCTTTACTGATCGTCGCCACCATCGGGATACTAATTGCAATCTCGCTTATCCCGAAGAAGCGCAGCAAACTCAAACCGCTCAGCCAGCTAAAGGTCCAGCCGCGCCGGCCGCTGACCGCGCGTGAGCAGCAAATGTTCTTCCGGCTGACGGAAACCCTCACCGACTGCACCGTCTTCGCCCAAGTGCCGCTGGCCGCCCTGTTGACCACCAGCGATCACCACGACCGCAACCGCTACGACCGCAAAATCGCCGACTTCCTGATCTGCACCAAAACCCTGACGCCGATCGCTGTCATCGAGCTGGACGATAGCACCCATGACAAGAAGATAGCGAAAGATGCAGACCGCGACGCCATGCTGAGAAATGCCGGCTACCAGACCATCCGCTACCGCAACTATCCATCACCGGATCAGCTACGCCAGGATATCGAGAACGCATTCAAGAAAGTCGCGGGACTGGCGCCCCAGACTGCGCAGGAAATCTAACGCCAGATGAAATAATAGCTGCCCAAGAGCAGCTATTAAAAATTGGTAGGCCCTCGCGGAGTCGAACCGCGCACCAAAGGATTATGAGTCCTCTGCTCTAACCAAGCATGAGCTAAGGGCCCGAAGAACACGGGAGCATATAGGCTCCCCCTATCTCAGTCAAGCCTTAGTTACCTTCCAGGAAACTCTTCAGCTTGTCCGAGCGGCTCGGGTGACGCAGCTTGCGCAAGGCCTTGGCTTCGATCTGGCGAATCCGCTCACGCGTGACGTCGAACTGCTTACCGACCTCTTCCAGCGTGTGGTCGGTCGACATTTCGATGCCGAAGCGCATGCGCAGCACCTTGGCTTCGCGCGGCGTCAACGAGTCCAGCACATCCTTGACCACGCCACGCATCGACGCGTGCAGCGCGGCGTCGGACGGCGCCAGGGTGTTGTTGTCCTCGATGAAGTCACCCAGATGCGAATCGTCGTCGTCGCCGATCGGCGTTTCCATCGAGATCGGCTCCTTGGCGATCTTCATGATCTTGCGGATCTTGTCCTCTGGCATTTCCATCTTGATGGCCAGCGTTGCCGGGTCCGGCTCGGCTCCGGTCTCTTGCAGGATCTGGCGCGAGATCCGGTTCATCTTGTTGATGGTCTCGATCATGTGCACCGGAATCCGGATGGTGCGCGCCTGGTCGGCGATCGAGCGCGTGATGGCCTGACGGATCCACCACGTGGCATAGGTCGAGAACTTGTAACCGCGACGGTATTCGAACTTGTCGACCGCCTTCATCAGGCCGATGTTGCCTTCCTGGATCAGGTCGAGGAATTGCAGGCCGCGGTTGGTGTATTTCTTGGCGATCGAGATCACCAGGCGCAAGTTGGCCTCGGTCATTTCGCGTTTGGCTTTGCGCGCCTTCATTTCACCGGCCGCCATCTGGCGGTTGATGTTGCGCAAGTCCGGCAGCGGCAGCACCACGCGCGCTTGCAGGTCGATCAGGCGCTGTTGCAGCTCCTTGATGGTCGGGATGTTACGGCCCAGGATGGCGCTGTAGGCATGGCCGGCGGCCACTTCGCCATCGACCCATTCCAGGTTGGTTTCATTGCCCGGGAATACTTTGATGAAGTGAGCGCGCGGCATGCCGCACTTGTTCACCGCCACGTCGAGGATTTGCTTCTCGATGTGACGCACTTCGTCCACCTGGCCGCGCAGCGTGTCGCACAGCTTCTCGACCACTTTGGCGGTGAAGCGGATACCCAGCAGTTCCGAGGAAATCGCTTCCTGCGCCTTGACGTAGGCCTTGGAGTTGTAGCCTTCCTTCTCGAAGGCACGGCGCATCTTGTCGAATTGCAGGGAGATCGTGTCGAATTTATCCAGCGCAGCGTTTTTCATCGCTTCCAGCTGTTCGGCCGAGTAGCCGGCGGCGGCACCGGAAGCGCTGGCTTCTTCCTCTTCCTCTTCTTCCTCTTCCTCTTCTTCCTCTTCTTCTTCGTCCTCGTCGCTGGCGGCGGACGCCGGCGCTGGTGGCGCATCTTCGTTATCGTCTACCAGACCGTCGACAATTTCGTCGATCTTGATTTCATCGGCGCGGATCCGGTCCGACGCGGCGATAATTTCCGCGATCGTCACCGGACAGGCCGAGATCGCCTGGATCATGTCCTTCAGGCCATCTTCGATGCGCTTGGCGATTTCGATCTCGCCTTCGCGGGTCAGCAGTTCGACCGAACCCATTTCGCGCATGTACATGCGGACCGGGTCGGTGGTGCGGCCAAAATCGGAATCGACGGTGGACAGCGCCGCTTCGGCGGCAGCCTCGGCTTCGTCATCGCTGGTCACGGTGGCGACATTGTCCGACAGCAGCAGCGTCTCGGCATCGGGCGCATGCTCGTAGACGGCGATCCCCATGTCGTTGAAGGTGCCGATAATGCCTTCGATCGCTTCCGGATCGACGATATTGTCTGGCAGATGGTCGTTGATTTCGGCGTACGTGAGGAAACCGCGTTCCTTGCCGAACTTGATCAGGGTCTTGAGTTTCTGGCGGCGGCGTTCGAGCTCTTCCTCGGTCGCTTCCGTATCCGACGAGAACGCATCTTTGAGCAGCGCTTTTTCCTTGGCCTTGCGATCCTTGGCCTTGGCCTTGTCGACCGCTTTCAGCTCGGCGCGTTCGACCGCGTTGAGGGCGGCGACTTCGTCGTTCTCAGGTTGGAATTCTTTGGGTTTGCGCCCGCGCCGGCCTGGCACTTTGACCGAAGGCAACACGTAGCCTGACGTGTCGATGGCTGCCAGCGTGGCCGCGTCGGTGGTCTGGCTGACCACTGGCGGATTGCTGGCAACACGCGTCTCCGGCTTGTCAGCCGTTTTAGCGGATTTTGCGCTCACTTTAGCCGGCTTTTCAGCCGCTTTGGATTCAGGTTTCTTGATTGGCACAGGCGCTTTCGATTACGGATAAAGTTTCGATCCTTAGATCACTACGTCTTCGAACTTGCCGACTACACAAGTCCGACAATACTACGACTTACTTACACCTGGGTCAGGCCGACCGCCCTCTATAGAACTCCAAGGAATTCTACTGCATCAGACACGTGCGCGGGGGCAAGAAACCGTGACTCGGTGAGCTAGCAAACAGACTATTTGCTCGACCGTAGCTGGCCCTGGCCGCCGACACCCGTTCCTCTGCGTCGATCAAGAGCCTAACTCACTGAAAACAAACACACTCTGAACAGAAAAACGATGCCAAAACATACAACACTTAGCGTTTTATTATAGCACGTCACTTTTCAATTTCCAGAGGGAAGACCGGACATCCCCCAGTGGAATCATGACAGAAACGTTACGCTACAAAACGAACAACAACTTAACGAGTAGGCAACTCCGCCTGCGCCTCGCGCAACAGCTGATCCTGCTGCGCGGTCAGCTCGCGGTAGCGCACTCCAATCTCATCGGATGACAGCCCGGCCGCAAACAACTGGCTCAACTCATGCTTGAGCGCATCGTGCTTGACCTGGCGGATCGCCGCCCGCAATACCACCCGCTCGGTATCGCGCTCGGTTTCCGGCTCCTTGACGATTTCGGCGATGAGGCTGTCGTAATCGTCGCCCAGCGACTTCAGATGCTGGGCAAACGCGGCAAACGCGCCGCCCTCGCCCATCTCGCGCGCCGTCGCCACCAGCTGCGCCAGCCGCTCGGCCGATTCCTGGCCGAAGAACTGGAACGCTGCCTGCGCCGCGTCGTCGATCTCCAGCGCCAGCGCCGGATGGGCAATCAGCACGCGCATGATTTGCAACTCCAGTCCTTTCGGCTGCGGTCGCCCGCCGCGCGGCGGTGCAATCTTGTTCAGCGACACCGGCTTGGACAGCTCGAACAGCACCTCGATTTCCGACGGCGAGGTCTGCGTCAGCTGCGCCAGCCCGCGCACGATCTGCAAGCGCAGCGCCGTCGGCGTCATTGCCTGCAGCATAGGCTTGGCGTCGAACTGCGCGCGGGCGCGGCCTTCGAGACTGTTCATGTCGTGCTCGCCGCAGGCTTCCTTGATCAGGAATTGCGACAGCGGCATCGCCTCGTAAATTTCCTGCTCGAACGCTTCCTTGCCGTGTTCGCGCACATAGCTGTCCGGGTCGTGCTCGGCAGGCAGGAACAGGAACTTGATGGTCTTGTTGTCCGTCACATGCGGCAGGCACGCTTCCAGCGCCCGGCGCGCGGCGCGGCGGCCGGCCTTGTCGCCGTCGAAGCTGAAGATCACCGTGTCGGTCTGGCGCAACAGCTTCTGCACGTGATGGGTGGTGCAGGCGGTGCCCAGCGTCGCCACCGCTTGCGGGAAGCCCATCTGCGCCAGCGCCACCACATCCATATAGCCTTCCGTCACCAGCACATAGCCGGCGTCGCGGATCGCCTGACGCGCCTCGAACAAGCCATACAGCTCGAAGCCCTTTGAAAATAAAGGCGTTTCGGGAGAATTCAAGTATTTCGGTTCGCCCTGATCCAGCACCCGGCCGCCGAAGGCGATCACCTGGCCCTTGGTATTGCGGATCGGGAACATGACGCGTTCGCGGAAGCGGTCATAGCGCTTGCGGTTGCCGCCATCCTCGTCCACCTTGTCGATCACCAGGCCGGACTCGGCCAGCGCCACCACGTCGTAATCGGGGAATACGGAACGCAGGTTGTCCCAGCCGTGCGGCGCATAGCCGAGGCCGAAGCGGGCGGCGATCTCGCCGGTCAGGCCGCGCCGTTTCAAATAGGCGATGGCCTCAGGCGCGTGGCGCAGTTGCTGTTTGTAGAAGTCGGTGGCGCGCGTCATCGCTTCGGTCAGCGCCAGGCTCTGGGCCTGCATTTGCGCGCGTTGCGCCGGCGGAATCTTGTCGTCCTGGTCCGGCACCACCATGCCGACGTTTTGCGCCAGTTCCTTGACGGCATCGACAAAGCCCATGCCGGAGTATTCGATCAGGAAACCGATCGAGGTGCCATGCGCGCCACAGCCGAAGCAATGGTAAAACTGCTTGGTCGGGCTGACGGTGAAGCTGGGCGACTTCTCGTTGTGAAACGGGCACAGCCCCATGAAGTTCGCGCCGCCTTTTTTCAGCTGCACGTAACGGCCGACCACGTCGACGATATCGACGCGGTTCAGCAAATCGGCGATAAAAGATTGTGGTATCACTGGGCTGGACGGTCTCGGAGTGGATCAGACTATACCGCCGCCGCCGATGCGCCTTGATGCACATCAAACGGCGGCGGCGGTGTTGCTTACGCTGGGGTCAGCGCTTTCTTGACCAGGGCGGACACCACGGTCATATCGGCACGGCCGGCCAGCTTCGGCTTGACGATGCCCATCACTTTGCCCATGTCCTGCGGGCCGGCGGCGCCCGAGGCGGCCACGGCGGCAGCCACTTCGGCAGCGATTTCCTCGTCCGACAGGCCGGCCGGCATGTAGGTGACCAGCACGGCCAGTTCGGCTTTTTCGATATCGGCCAGGTCAGGACGGTTGCCCGCTTCAAACTGGGTGATCGAATCCTTGCGCTGCTTGATCATTTTTTCCACGATGGCCACCACCTGCTCATCGCTGACGTCGATCTGCTCGTCCACTTCCTTGCGCTTGATGTCGGCCAGGATCAGGCGAATCGTCGCCAGACGACCGCTGTCCTTGGCGCGCATGGCGTTTTTCATGTCTTCGGTAATTTGTTCTTTCAAGCCCATGAGGTTTCCTTGAGAAAATGTGGCGGTGAAAAAGCGAAAACCCGCTGCGGACCAAGCCGGAGCGGGTATCTCTTAGATGCCGCTAAACACAACCGGCGTGTGCCAGGTTGGCCTGCGTAAGCAATCTTAGAAGAGTTTTTTCGGCAGCTGTTGGCTGCGAATGCGTTTGTAGTGACGCTTTACGGCTGCAGCCAGCTTGCGCTTACGTTCAGCCGTTGGCTTCTCGTAGAACTCGCGTGCGCGCAGTTCGGTCAGCAGACCGGTTTTTTCGATGGTGCGTTTGAAGCGACGCATTGCGACTTCGAACGGCTCGTTTTCTTTAAGGCGAATAGTGGTCATGTAAAAATTCAAACCGTTGGAGGTTATAGGGAGACAGAGACTATAGCAGGTTTTTCTCAAAAATGGAAGCCATGGGCTGTCGGGAACAGCCCGCCATGCGGCTTTCGCAGGAAAAACAACAACGTGCAGGCGACCAGTATATCAGACCGCCTGTCCCGCCGCTACGCCGGACGCCCACGCCCACTGGAAGTTGTAGCCGCCCAGCCACCCGGTAACGTCGACCGCTTCACCGATGAAATACAGGCCCGGCACCTTGGTCGCCATCATGGTCTGCTGCGACAGTTCGCGGGTGTCGATGCCGCCGCGCGTCACTTCGGCCTTTTTGTAGCCTTCCGAGCCGTTCGGCGTCAGCGTCCACTGGTTGATCACGGCGCCCAGCTTGCGCAACTGCGCGTCCGGCATGTCGGCCAGGCGGGCGTCCAGCGCAAAACCGTGTGCCAGCAGCAAGCCTTCCGCCAGGCGCGTCGGCAGCCATTGCGACAACACGTTGCCCAGCTGCTTCTTGATGGTGCCCTTGCCTTCGATCAAGGTGGCGGCCACATCCAGTTCCGGCAGCAGGTTGATCACGATCGGCGTGCCCGGCAGCCAGTACGACGAAATCTGCAAGATGGCCGGGCCGGACAGGCCGCGGTGGGTGAACAGCAGGTCTTCGCGGAAGCGCGCGCCGGTGGGGTTGCGGCCTTTCAGCGAGCCGGTCTCGACATTGACTTCCAGCGCGATGCCGGCCATTTCCACGAATGGCGCCCACTGTTGCGGGTCGAAGGTCAGCGGTACCAGCGCCGGACGCGGCTCGACCATGCGCAGGCCGAATTGCTGGGCGATGCGGTAGCCGAAATCGGTGGCGCCGATTTTCGGAATCGACAGGCCACCGGTGGCGATCACCACGCTGGTCGCTTCAATCTCGCCGCTATCGGTCTGCAACACGAAGCCCTGTTCGCCCCGCTCCACGCGCTCGACCTTGCACGGCATGCGCCAGTGGACGTCGCCGCCGGCGCACTCGTCCTTGAGCATCTCGATGATCTGCTCGGCGGACTCGGTACAGAACAGCTGGCCCTTGTGCTTTTCGTGGTAGCCGATGCGGTGGCGCTTGACCAGCGCGACGAAATCGGCCGGCGTGTAGCGCGACAAGGCGCTTTTGCAGAAATGCGGATTTTCCGACAGGAAGTTGGCCGGGGCGGCGTTCACATTGGTGAAGTTGCAGCGGCCGCCGCCGGAGATGCGGATTTTCTCGGCCAGCTTGGTGGCGTGGTCAATCAGCACCACGCGCAGGCCGCGCTGGGCGGCAGTGGCCGCGCACATCATGCCGGCCGCGCCTGCGCCGATTACCGCTACATCAAACTTTGCCATGTCGTTCCCGTCAGTTAGTCAACCGTCGCCCTCGCGCAAGCGGGGGCCCATAGAACGCCGGCCGGGAGGCTCAGCATGGATCCCCGCCTGCGCGGGGATGACGAGGGGGCGCATTTTACTCGATCGGCTCGCTCACATGCTGGCGCGAGGCCACCGTCCGCGCCACCAGCAGGCATTGCGCCACCTGTTCGGCGATCGGCGGCGGCACCGGCACGTCGCCGTTCAGCACCGACTGGATCCATGCGGCCGTGGTGGCCGCATCCTTGTTTTCCGGCAGCAGCGGCAGTTCGCCGACCAGCGTTTGCTTGGGCACCAGCGTCGTGCGCAGGCCGCCGTGGAACCAGTCGATCTGCTGCGCCTTGTTGGCGTTGGCCACCGTCTCGCCTTCCGTGCCGCGCATCAGGAAGGCGTCGCCGCGCTCGTGCAGCGCCGCCGTGGTGAAGTATTCGCCCAGCATTTCCAAGTATTCCGGATGGGTGTACGACACCAGCCGCAGCGCCGGCCCGGCAAACGGCTGCATGATCTTGACCAGCGTGTGGGTCGAGTTGCGCACGCCGAGCTTGCGGCGCAGCGACAGCAGGTACGCCAGCTTGGGCGCCATGGTATCGATCGTAATAAACGCCGGCTTGCCCTGCGACATGGCCTCTTCCGCCTCGGAGCGGTGCCGCGCCGTCACCACGCCCAGCTCGGCCAGCACCTCGGCCGACGCCACCCGTCCCAGGTCGGTGGCGACGCCGTGCAACAGCACCGGCACGCCCTCGCGCGCCAGCAGCAAGGCCAGCAGCGGGGTCAGGTTGGCCATCTTGCGCGCGCCGTTGTACGACGGAATCGACACCGGCGCAAACTGGCCCGGCGGTGCGTTGAACGGCTCGAACGAGGCCTCGGCCGCATCGAGGAAGCCGGCGATCTCGTCCACCGATTCGCCCTTGATGCGCATCGCCAGCAAAATGCCGCCCAGTTCCAGGTCAGACACCCGGCCGTCCAGCATGGCCTGGTACAAATCTTGGGCGTCGTCGCGGCTCATGCTGCGGGCGCCGGCCTTGCCGCGGCCAATCTCTTTGATGAAGCGGGCGGCGGCGAATGGTTCGGTATTGATAATGGTCATGGCAGCAAGCTTAAACCACTCCCGCTCATTTCGGCTACACTATCTGTCCCCAGAAATAAAACCACTGCAGAGATCATGATTTCCCCAGACATTGAAAACATCAACGTCACCTCGTTCGCGCCGATGCCGTCGCCGGAAGCCTTGCACAGCAAGCTGCCGCTGACCGATCTGGCCTCCGAGACCGTGATGCAGGGCCGCGAAGCCTTGCGCAACATCATTGACCGCCAGGACAAGCGCCTGTTCGTGGTCGTCGGCCCATGCTCGATCCACGACCCGGTCGCCGGGCTGGACTATGCGCGCCGCCTGAAGGCGCTGCAGGCCGAAGTGGCCGATACCATGCTGCTTGTGATGCGCGTGTATTTCGAAAAGCCGCGCACCACCACCGGCTGGAAGGGGTATATCAACGATCCGGACATGGACGACTCGTTCCGCGTCAACATTGGCATGGAAAAGGCGCGCCAGTTCCTGCTGGACGTGTGCGAACTGGGCCTGCCGACCGCCACCGAGGCGCTCGACCCGATCTCGCCGCAATACCTGGGCGACCTGATCGCCTGGACCGCCATCGGCGCCCGCACCACGGAATCGCAGACCCACCGCGAGATGTCGTCCGGCCTGTCGACCCCGGTCGGCTTCAAGAACGGCACCGACGGCGACATCAGCATCGCCATCAACGCCATCCTGTCATCCGCCCACCCGCACTCCTTCCTGGGCATCAATGCGCAGGGTAATGTGTCGATCGTGCGCACCCGTGGCAACGCCTACGGCCACGTGGTGCTGCGCGGCGGCGATGGCCGTCCGAACTACGATTCGGTGTCGATCGCGATCGCCGAACAGGCGCTGGCCAAGGCCAAGCTGCCGGCCAACCTGGTGGTCGATTGCTCGCACGCCAACAGCTACAAGAAACCGGAACTGCAACCGCTGGTGATGGCGGACGTGATCCATCAAATCGTCCAGGGCAACAAGTCGCTGGTGGGCGTGATGATCGAGTCCAACATCGTCGGCGGCAACCAGAAGATCCCGGCCGACCTGAGCCAGCTGAAGTACGGCTGCTCGGTCACCGACGGCTGCATCGACTGGGACACCACCGAGCAGATGCTGCGCGACGCCCACAAGCAGCTGCTGGGCCGTCCGTAACCGCGTCGCTCCCGCGCAGGAGGGAGTCCATGCTGGGTATGGATTCCCGCTTGCGCGGGAATGACGCGCCAACGACGTGCTAATAGCAATACGCGACTAAGCTCGTGGCCACGCCAAACGTCCCCGCCAGCGCCGCCTCGGCCTTGCTGGCCGGGGCGCTCAGTTCTTCCAGATCCAGATAGACCCGGCAATTTTCCACCTTCACCGAATACCGGCGCGCGCCACTGAAGCGGGCATCGGCGCCCTGGCATTCCAGCACCGCATGCACGCTTTCCTCATCGGAGCGGTACAGCGCCACGCCCGGCAATTCCTGCCAGCCCAGTCCGCGCGGCACCAGGCGCACGCCACCGTCCAGGGGCACTTCCTTTACTTTGCAGATCAATTTCCATTGTGCGGACATGGTTCCTCCTACGCTTTGCCTACTTTATAAGCAAAAGCGATGCCACGGAAAAATGCCCGAATTTCTGTCCATTTGGCAAAATTCCGCACCCGGCCAGTGCGGTGCGGCGCAGTGCTGGTGCATGCTTGCACGCACTTTCCTTTACAATGGCGGATTCCCCTTTAGACTTGTGCTGCTTCCATGATCGTTCTTGGCGTTGAATCTTCCTGTGACGAAACCGGCCTGGCGTTGTATGACACGCAACACGGCCTGCTGTCCCACGCCCTGCACTCGCAGGTCGCCATGCACGAAGAATACGGCGGCGTAGTGCCGGAACTCGCCTCGCGCGACCACATCCGCCGCGCCATCCCGCTGCTGACGCAGACGCTGGCCGGCGCCGGCAAGACGCTGGACGACATCGACGCCATCGCCTATACCCAGGGCCCCGGTCTGGCCGGCGCGCTGCTGGTCGGCTCGTCCGTGGCATGCAGCCTCGGCCTGGCGCTGGACAAGCCCGTGCTGGGCGTGCACCACCTGGAAGGCCATCTGCTGTCGCCGCTGCTGGCCACGGAGCCGCCGGAATTCCCGTTCATCGCGCTGCTGGTGTCGGGCGGCCATACGCAGCTGATGCGGGTGGACGGCGTCGGCCAGTACACGCTGCTGGGCGAGACGCTGGACGATGCTGCCGGCGAGGCCTTCGACAAGTCGGCCAAGCTGCTGGGCCTGGGTTATCCGGGTGGGCCGGCGATTTCGCGCCTGGCCGAGTTTGGCGATCCGACAGCCTACAAGCTGCCGCGTCCGATGATGCACACCAAGGATTTCAACTTCAGCTTCTCCGGCCTGAAAACGGCAGTGCTGACGGTGGTGAAGAACCACGAACAGAAAGTCGTCGCCAACATCTGCGAGCAGGACAAGGCCAATATCGCCCGTGGTTTCGTCGATGCGATTGTGGAAGTATTGACGGCCAAATGCGTGTCGGCGCTCAAACACACCGGCCTGAAGCGGCTGGTGATTGCCGGCGGCGTCGGCGCCAATACGCAACTGCGCGCCTCGCTGAACGCGGCGGCGGCCAAGAAGAAATTCAAGGTCTATTACCCTGAGCTGGAATTCTGCACCGATAACGGCGCCATGATCGCCTTCGCCGGCGCGCGCCGCTTGATGATCAATCCAGACGCGGCCAAGAAGGATTACTCGTTCAACGTGCGGCCGCGCTGGCCGCTCGACGAGCTGAAAGTAGTTTAAGCCTGCGCGAACGCCATGCCTGCCAGTACGGCCAGGCCGACCAGCGGAATCAAGTACTTGGCTTTGCCCTTGCTCAGGCTCACGCCGCGCGCGGCGATGCGCTCGCTGCGCAGACGGTGTTCGTCGACCGGCGACTCGTGGGCTACGGTTTTGTCTTTTTCAGTTGCGGTATTCATAACAGCCTCCATGTAATCGATCATCGTCCTTTCTGGAGGGCAATGCAATTGTTGTGCCAACCAAATAGGCAATAAGTCGCCTAGTCAGCTTGATTTTAGGCGCTTTTGTGGTGAAGTCACCACACGATACAACGCGCGGGGCACTAAAACCGTGCACAAACGCACTTAATCTTGCTTTAGGCGCCTTGACAGGACGGCTATAACAAATCGGCGCGAGGATAGTCCCAGGACGGCACGCCCGTGGGGCATGGCGCTGGCGCAAGGTGCAGCGTGGAGAAATTGCCACGCGGCGTGCTGGCGAAGCGGTAGTCGGAGAGTGCGTCCTTCGCCAATTCCGGCATGCGGCCGAAGCGCAGCCACGCATCGGCTTCGCAGCTGGACGCCTTGAGCGCGCGCAATTGCGACAGGCTGGCGTCCGCACTACCGTGTTGCAGCACGCCCGCTCCCAGCACCTGCGCCGGCTTTTTCTCTACCAGTCCGGCCGGACAAGCCGATGGCGCCAACCAGTCCGGCGCGATACTGGCAACGCCGCGCCGCAAGCGATAGCGGTCCGCCGCCGGATTGCTCTCCACGCTGGCGTAGGACCAGCACAAAGGCTGCGACGGGAAGGCCGTCATCGCCACATCCAGCACGCGCGACGCCGGGTCGATGCGCTGCAAGTCCGCGGTAATCTGCGCGCGGCCCACATGCGACGCCACGCCCTGCAGCGCGATAAAGCCAACGCTGATCCCCAGCGCCAGCAGCAGGCCGCCGCGTCCCTGTGGGCCGGAACGTATTTGCGCCCAGCCGCACACCACGCCAATCACCAGCAGCGCCACCAGCGACAGCCAGCCCAGATAGCCAGCGACGGCAAACGCCACCAGCGCCGCAACCAGCAGCGCCAGCCCGGCGATGCGCAAGCCGCGCCAGCGCATGATCAGCGCCATCGGCACCGCAATCGCCGCCCAGAACAGCGGCTCGACGATAAACACCATATCGCCATACAGCCAGCGCGCATCGAGCGGATACCACGGATGCAGGCCATACGAATTGGTATAGTCCATCAGCAGGTGCAGCGCAAAGCCGAGACCTATGCTCAACGCCAGCCCAAGCCGCGCCGGCCGGCTGGCGCGCAGCAGCGCCCGCGCCGACGGCCAGCATAGCCACAACAGCGCCGCCAGCAGCAACGCCTGCGGCACCGCCCACGCCACCGTATGCGTGTGGCCACGATGATTCAGCAGATAACCCAGCGGGTCCGGCAGCAGCCGCGTAAGGAACAAATCCAGATCAGGAAAATTGCTGGCCAGCGCGCTGGCTACCAGCAGCAGCCGATGGCGCACGCGCTGCAACTGCGCATCGGCTTCCATCGGCAGGCTGCGATGCACGACCTCACCGACGCCAAATCCGATAATGCTGTGGGTGATGTTATCCATCCGAGTCCGGGGCAAGCAGCTGTTGCAGCCGCTGTGGGTAATGGTTGAGAAAATCGCGCGTGATGGCGTAATGCTCCGTATCTTCGTACGCCACCTCGGTGATGCCGGTGCCGTCGAACAGCATGATCTTCGCGTTGGGATACGCCAGCAGAATCGGCGAGTGAGTGGCGATGATGAATTGCGAGTCCTGCTGCACCAGTTGATCAATCACTCGCAGCGCCGCCATCTGGCGATTGGGCGACAGCGCCGCCTCCGGCTCATCCAGCAGATACAGGCCATGGCCGCGAAAAGTATTCAGCAGCACCGACATGAACGCCTCGCCATGCGAACGCGCATGCAGCGAACCGCCGCTGGACGCATCCCGCTCATAGTATTGATCCATCCGCGTCGCCACATTATGGAAGCTCTCGGCGCGGAAGAAATAGCGGTCGCGCGGCGTCTTGAAACTCTTGGACAGCCGCAGCGACTGGAACAGCGGCGAGGTCTCCTGCGCCGTATTCAGGTTGCTGACATTGCGGCTGCCGCCATCGATGCTGAAGCCCAGCGCCAGCGCGATCGCCTCCAGCAGCGTCGATTTGCCGGCGCCGTTCTCGCCGATGAAAAAGGTCACATCCGGATGAAAATCCAGCGATGACAAATCGCGCACCGCCGGCACGCGATAAGGATGGCGCTCCCAGTCCACATCGTCACCGAACAGCGCGGTAATCCTTTGCAGATAGGGCCTGGCCTGCAATCCCACTAGCGCTGCACCTCGACGCCGCGCCAGAACGCCACGTGATCCTTGATCTGCGCCGCCTTCTCGGACGGCTGCGGGTAGTACCAGGCGGCGTTTTCGTTGATCTTGCCGTTGACGTTGAGCGAGTAGTAGCTGGCCAGTCCCTTCCACGGACAGCGCGAGGTGTGGCTGCTGTCCTGCAGGTACTCGCGCTTCACGCTCGACGGCGGGAAGTAGACATTGTTTTCAACGATTTCAACCTCGTCGTCGTTCGCCTGCGCGATGACGACGCCATTCCAGCTAGCGGTAGGCATGACCAGTCTCCTTTATGTAGTGCCGCATTCGACGCGATTGCGGCCGCCGTGCTTGGCGCGATACAGCGCGGTGTCGGCCTGCCGCAGCAGGCTTTCCGCATCATCGATTTCCATGTGATCGAACGACCCCACGCCCAGGCTGGCGGTGACGTGCAGCGGCCGCGCGCCGGCGTAATGCAGCTGCGCCTCGATCTTGGCGCGCAGCGCTTCGGCAAACTTGCAGGCGCCGTCCAGCGGCGTATTCGGCAGGATCACGCACAGCTCCTCGCCGCCGTAGCGGCCGGGGATGTCGATCACCCGCACGTTATCGCGCAGCAGCCGGCCCAGAGTGGTCAACACCTGGTCGCCCACCGCATGGCCATGCTCGTCGTTGACCTTCTTGAAGTGATCGAGATCGATCATCACCGCCGACAGCGGCGCGCGGAACCGCTTGGCGCGCGCGGTTTCAAACTTCAGGCGGTGCAGCAGCGAACGGCGGTTGTGCAGGCCGGTCAGGTCGTCGGTGGTGGCCAGCAGTTCCAGCTCGCGCACCGTCGCCTCCAGCGTTTTTTCGTTGGCGCGCAGTTCGATCAGCGCCATCACCTGGCGCGCCAGCTTGGCCAGCATGGCGCGCTGGTCGGCGTTCAGGCCACCCGGCTTGGTATCCAGCACGCACAAGGTGCCGATGGCGAAACCATCGGACGACGTCAGCGCCACGCTGCTGTACATGCGCATGAACGGCGCGCTGACGGTCAGCCGCATGGTGGCGGTGCGCGGGTCCAGCCGCAGGTCGGGAATTTCAGTGGCGGCGTCGCCCAGCACCGCCAGCGAGCAGTAGCTCTCGCCGCGCGGCAGTTCGCCCATGTGCATGCCGGCGCAAGACTTGATCCACACGCGCTCGGCGTCCACCAGCGAAATGAAAGCGTATGGCACCGCGCAGACTTTGGTCGCCAGCTCGGTGAGGAAGCTGAAGTCCTCGCAGGCGGGGGTATCGAGGATGTGATAGCGGTGCAGCGCCGCCAGGCGGAAGTTGTCGGCCGGCGAGTGGGCGGTGATCAGCGTGTGTACTTTTTCTTCGGCCAGCATGGGCCTCCCTGGGTGGTAACGACGTGTTCTTTAGCCAAGGAGTTTATAGCAAAACAAGACCGGTGGGAGCGCTCCCTCCCACCCGGCAGGTACTTTTTATGCCGATTTGGCCATAATCTCGCGCAGCGCTTTTTCAAACACCGCCGCCGGCTGGCCGCCGGAGATCAGGTGGCGCTCGTTGATGATCACAGCCGGCACCGAGTTGATGCCGTGACGGTGGAAGAATTCCTCCGCCTCGCGCACCTCGGCCGCGTATTCGTTCGAATGCAGCACCTTGCGCGCCGCTTCCTTGTCCAGTCCCACCTCGCCGGCCACGTAGATCAGCACCTCGTGCGCGCTCGGGTCCAGGCCCTGCGTGAAGTAGGCCTTGAACAGCGCTTCCTTCAGCGCTTTCTGCTTGCCTTCCAGCCCGGCCCAGTGCAGCAGGCGGTGGGCGTCGAAGGTATTGTAGATGCGGGCGCGCTTGTCCATCGCAAAGTCGAAGCCGACATCGGCGCCGCGTGCACGGATCATCTCGCGCGCCTGTTGCTGCTGCTCCGGCGTCGAACCGTATTTCTCGGTCAGGTGCTCGGTGATGTCCTGGCCTTCCGGCGGCATCGCCGCGTTCAGCTCGAACGGCTGGAAGTGGATCTGCACTTCGGCGTCGTCGCCGATGGCGGCCAGCGCCTGGTTCAGCGAACTCAGGCCGATTGCGCACCATGGGCACGAGACGTCCGAGACGAAATCAATTTTGAGGGGAGTTGCCATGTTTGCCTTTCGATTTGCTGCCGATGCGGCTTTCCTTGCCGGCGATCAGATTCGAGATATTTTTGCTGTGACGGAATACCAACAGCACGCTCATGATGAACACGGCGGCCAGCTGCGGCTCCACGCCAAACAATAAACCATAGTAAAACGGCGCGAAAATCGCTGCCACCAGCGCCGCCAGCGACGAATAGCGGAAGGCGAACGCCACCACGGCCCACGTCACCAAGGTGGCGACGCCCAGCCAGACATTCAAGCCCAGCAGTACGCCGGCCGCCGTCGCCACGCCTTTGCCGCCGACAAAGCGGAAGAACACCGGCCACAGATGGCCGAGGAACACGGCAATCGCCACCAGCGCGATGGTGGCGTCGCCGACATTCAGGCGTTCCTGGAAATGCAGCGCCAGCCACACCGCCAGCCAGCCTTTGACGGCGTCGCCGAGCAAGGTGACGATGGCGGCTGCCTTATTGCCGCTACGCAACACATTGGTGGCGCCGGGATTTTTCGAGCCGTAGGTGCGCGGGTCGGCCAGGCCGAACAACTTGCTGCTGACGACGGCAAATGAGATCGAGCCGATCAGGTAGGCGGCCACGGTCATCCAAACTGTATTCATCTTTTCCTCTAGTTATCGTTCTTTACCCATAAGCAGGGCCGCTGAATATACAACCTTACTCGGCCAGTGCGCAATGCACCGGCTTGGCATTGAGCAGTTCGGTCAGCACCTGCGGCGCGATGCCGATCAGGTAACCGCGCCGCCCTCCATTGATATAAATCGTTTCCAGCGCAAGAATGCTATCCTCTACATACACCGGCATGGTTTTCCTGGTGCCGAACGGCGAAGTGCCGCCGATCATGTAGCCGCTGTGGCGCGACGCCACCTCCGGCTTGCACGGTTCGACGGACTTGCAGCCGATGTTGCGGGCCAGGTTCTTGGTGGAGACCTTGCAATCGCCGTGCATCAGCACAATTAAAGGTTTAGCGGCCTCGTCTTGCATCACCAGCGTCTTGACCACGTGATGTTCGTCGACGCCCAGTTCGCGCGAGGACACACCGGTGCCGCCGTGCTCCTCGTAGTTGTACGGGTGCTCGGTGAACGCCACCTTGTGCTTGCGCAGTAGTTGAGTGGCAGGGGTTTCGGAGATATGCTCTTTTTTAGCCATGGTGCGATCGGAGTTGTTCATTATGCAGCAGGAAATTCGCTTTGCTACTTTCAATGTTTGCAATCTTTCCCAGCCTGGGGCGAAATTGTACGACAATCTGGCGCCCCTGACCGAGGCCGAGTATGAAGCGAAAGTCGCCTGGACCGCGCAGCAGCTGGACCAGCTGGACGCCGACGTCATCGGCTTGCAGGAAATTTTCTCGCTCGACGCGCTGCGCGACGTGCTGGCCCGTAGCCGCAAGTACCGCGAGGCCACGCTGACCGGCTTCACGCCGCCGCCCGACCCGGCCACCGGCCTGCCGCGCATGACGCCGGAACTGGCGCTGATTTCGCGCCTGCCGCTGGCGGCGCCGGCCCAGGCCTACATCATGTTCCCGGATGGCATATCCCTGCCCGACGGCCACCGCGACGCCGACCGCTTCGCCCGCGCGCCGCTGCACGTGCAGGTGGTGCTGCCGGACCAACGGATTGTCGACGTCATCGTGGTCCACCTGAAGTCCAAGCGGCCCGACTACAGCAGCGTTGACACCGGCGACGACCCGATGCTGCACGCCCAGGCCAACCTGCGCTCGCTGATCCGGCGCGGCACCGAGGCGGTGGCGCTGCGCTCGCTGCTGAGCGCGATGGACAAGCAGCAACAGGAACGGCGCCGGCCGCGCGTGGTGCTCGGCGATTTCAACGACACCGTGGACGCCGTCACCACGCACATCGTCATGGGCGCCGGCGCCGCCTGCGAACCGGGCGAGGAGCTGCACGGCCAGCTGTTCGACAGCCGCCAGATCCAATCCGGCCGCGAACGCCGGCGCGACAGCGGCTACACCATTGCCCACGACGGCCGCCACGCCACCATCGACCATGTGCTGGTGTCGGAAGAGTTCCATCCGGCCTCGCGCCATGCGATCGGCGAAGTCGCCGAGGTGACCTACCTCAACGAGCATCTGGCGCTGGCCACGCCGGCCGCCTCCGACCATGGGCAGGTGCTGGTCAGTCTGCGGCTGTACCCCACCCCCGTCGTTCCCGCGCAGGCGGGAATCCAGACATAGCCTCGTGGCCGGCGCAACATGGATTCCCGCTGCTGCGGGAATGACGATGGCGCGTTTTCTGCATTTCAGCCGTGCTTTTGCGCGGCTTATCGCATTTTTCTGGCCCTTGCCCCTGAAACTACCTAAAGTGGCAAGGTGCGCAAACCTCTTCAGGCCAGAAAAACGATATGAGACTAGAAACTTTACCCCCACAAAGCCAG
Organism: Duganella margarita; assembly: GCF_009857535.1. Lineage (GTDB taxonomy): Bacteria > Pseudomonadota > Gammaproteobacteria > Burkholderiales > Burkholderiaceae_D > Rugamonas > Rugamonas margarita. Next base: position 160,698 of record NZ_WWCS01000005.1, on the reverse strand, counting down.
CCCGCCACGCGTACCCCGCGCTGGCGTAAACCGGCCGCCATCCTGGTCGTGGTGGCGCTGGCCGGCGGCGGCTGGGCCATCCTGCGCAGCAAGCCGGAAGCTGCGCCAGCGCCCGCCCCGGCCACCGCCGCAGCCAAGGAAAAGAAAGACATCTTCGAACTGTCGAGCGGCGACGTCGCCGCCGTCAGTGCCCGGTCATTGGCGGTCAGCTTGCCCTTATCCGGCTCGCTGGCGCCCCTGAGCTCGGCCACCATCAAGTCCAAGGTGTCGGGCGTGGTGGAAGCGACCACTTTGCAGGAAGGCATGGCGGTGCGCGCCGGCCAGGTGCTGGCCCGGGTCGACCAGGCCGACCTGCGCGCGCGCCTGCAACAGCAGCAGGCCATGCTGGACGAGGCGCAGGCCAGGCTGGCGCTGGCCACCAAGAATGAAACCAACAGCCAGGCGCTGCTCAAGCAAAAATACATCTCGCAAAACGCCTACGACTCGACCCAGAATTCGGTCGACCTGGCGCGCGCCTCGGTCAAATCCGCCAGCGCCATGGTGGAGCTGGCCCGCATCGCCCTCAACGACGGCGTGATCAAGGCGCCGATCGATGGCGTGATCAGCAAGCGCCACGTACAGGCCGGCGAAAAGCTGGCGCTGGACATGCCGGTCTACAGCATCGTCAACCTGGCGGAAATGATTCTGGAAGCGCAAGTGCCGGCCTCGGAAATCCCGCGCATCAAAGTCGGCCAGGACGTCAAGTTCCGCGTCGAAGGCTACGCCCTGCGCGACTTCCATGGCAAGGTGGCGCGCATCAATCCGGCTACCGAAGCCGGCTCGCGCGCCATGCTGGTCTACATCGCCGTGCCGAACGGCGACAACGCGCTGCGCGCCGGCATGTTCGCCAAGGGCAGCATCGTCACCGACCGCTCCGCCGTGGCGCCGATCGTGCCGCTGGCCGCCGTGCGCAGCGACAAGGACGGCAAGCACCTGGTCTACAAGGTAGAACAGGGCAAGCTGGTGGCGCAGCCGGTCAAGATCGGCCTGCGCAACGAGGATGAAGGTTATGCCGAAGTGACCGAAGGCCTGCAGCAAGGCGCCAACGTGATCGTCTCGCGGCTGGACAACCTGAAGCCCGGCGCCGCCGTCAAGCTGCCGGCCGCAACTGGTGGTAGCAGCAGCGACGCGCCGCCATCGGCCCAGGCCAAGGCCGCCGAACCGACGAAGGGCTGATTATGTGGATCACTAAAGTCAGCATCCAGAACCCGGTGTTCGCCACCATGGTGATGGTGGCGCTGATGGTATTGGGGCTGTTCTCGTACCGCGGCCTGGGGCTGGAAGCCATGCCCAACATCAGCATTCCCGGCGCCGCCATCGAGGTGAATTACCCGGGCGCCTCGCCGGAAGCGGTGGAGAACGACATCACCCGCCCGATCGAGGAAGCGGTCAACACCGTCAGCGGCATCAAGACGCTGCGCGCCAACTCGTGGGAAGGCCGGGCCGGCGTCTACGTCGACTTCGAACTGTCGACCGATATGGACCGCGCCATGCAGGATCTGCGCGACAAGGTGGCGCAGGTGCGGCCGCGCTTCCCGCGCGAAGCCAAGGACCCGTTCATCGTTCGCTTTGAAGGCGAGAACGCGCAGCCGATCGCGCAGATCGGCCTGACCGCCAGCGAGCACTCGCTGCGCGACCTGTCGACCATCGTCGACCAGGTGGTCGCCAAGCGCTTCCAGGGCGTGGCCGGCGTCGGCCAGGTGCGCACCAACGGCATGGCGGCGCGCCAGATCCTGATCCAGCTGCGGCCCAACGATTTGACCGCGCAGGCGGTCGGCGTGGACGAAGTGCTGAACGCGATCCAGAACACCAACACCAACCTGCCGGCCGGCTTCATCAGCTACGGCGCCAGCGAGCGCCTGGTGCGGGTGGAAGGCAAGATGAAAGACCCGCGCGACTTCAACAAGATCATCGTGGCGCGCCGCGCCAACGGCCCGGTCTACCTGGAACAGGTGGCGACGGTGGAAGACGGCGCCCAGGAAGAACTGTCGATCTCGCGCATCAACGGCCAGCGCGCCGTCACGCTGGACATCACCAAGGTGCAGGACGCCAACGTGGTCGAAGTGGGCCGCCGCATCCAGCAGGTGGCAGCCGACCTGAAGAAAACGCTGCCGGCCGATATCAAGCTGGAAGTGCTGAACGACGAATCGCTGAAAGTGCAAAGCCAGCTCGATAACGTCAAGGAGACGATCATCGAAGGCGCGGTGCTGACCATGGTGATCGTGTTCTTCTTCCTGCACTCGTGGCGCTCGACCATCATCACCGGCCTGACGCTGCCGATTTCGGTGATGGCCAGCTTTATCGCCATGAAGGCGTTCGGCTTCACGCTCAACTTCCTGACCTTGATGGCGCTGTCGCTGTGCATCGGCCTGCTGATCGACGACGCCATCGTGGTGCGCGAGAACATCGTGCGCCATCTCGGCATGGGCAAGAACCACCGCAAGGCGGCCGAAGACGGTACCAACGAAATTGGCCTGGCGGTGATGGCCACCACCTTTGCGATTGTCGCCGTGTTCATCCCGGTGGCCTTCATGGACGGCATCATCGGCCGCTTCTTCCTGCAATTCGGCATTACCGTGGCGGTGGCGGTGCTGGTGTCGCTGTTCGTCTCGTTCACGCTGGACCCGATGCTGTCGTCGGTGTGGCCGGACCCAGTGCAGGACCGCTTCAAATACCTGCCGTGGCTGGGCCGCTTCATGCACTGGCTGGAAGGCGGCGTCGAGTGGCTGCACGTGGTGTACGGCAAAGTGCTGGCGCTGGCGCTGCGCTGGAAGAAAATGACGCTGCTGCTGGCCTTTGCGCTGTTCGCCGGCAGCATCCTGCTGGTGCCGAAAATCGGCGGCGAGATGATGCCGGAGCAGGACAACGGCTGGGTCAATTTCATGATCAAGACGCCGGTCGGCTCCAGCCTGGAATACACCGACAACAAGATCCACCAGGTGGAAGACGCGCTGAAGGCATTCCCGGAAATCGCCAGCGTCAACGCCGTGATCGGCACCTGGGACGGCCGCAACACCGCCCAGCTCGACATGAAGCTGCTCGACCGCAAGCTGCACAAGCGCCGCACCCAGCAGCAGATGGAAGCGGCGATCCGCGCGCGCCTGAGCCAGATCGCCGGCATCACGCTGTCGATGGGCCAGAAGCCGATCTTCATCGCCATCCTCGGCACCGACGAAGGCAAGCTGGACGACGTGGCGCACCGGCTGATGGACAAGATGCGCAAGATCAAGGGCATCGCCGACCTGGAATACAGCCAGGAAGGCGCCAACCCGTCCACCAACATCAAGATCAACAACGAACTGGCCAGCGACCTGGGACTGACCACGCAGCAGATCGGCGCCGCGCTGCGGCCGTTCGTGGCGGGCGACACCACCTCGCACTTCCTGGCGTCGGACGGCCAGAACTACGACGTCAACGTGCAGCTGCCGAAATCCGGCCGCCAGAAGGTGACCGACCTGGCCGACCTGTCGCTGGCGTCGAGCAAGCTGGGCCCGGACGGCCGGCCGATCATGGTGCCGCTGCGCCAGGTGGTGGAATTTGTGCCGGCCTTTAGCCCGCAGGTGCTCAAGCGCCAGGCGCTGCAACGCCGGGTGGCGGTGTACGCCAGTACCGAAGGCCGGCCGGGCGGCGACGTCGACAGCGACGTCAAGAAGGTCATGAAGGAAATCGAGCTGCCGGCCGGCGTGCGCTTCGACGTCGGCGGCAATGCGCAGAGCATGGCGGAATCGATGAACTCGGCCATGGTGGCGCTCGGCATCGCGGTGATCTTCATCTACCTGGTGCTGGCCTCGCAGTTCGGCAGCTTCCTGCAGCCGGTGGCGATCATGATGTCGCTGCCGCTGTCGCTGATCGGCGTGCTGGTGGCGCTGCTGGTCACCGGCAGCACGCTGAATATCTTCTCGGTGATCGGCTTCATCATGCTGATGGGTCTGGTGACCAAGAACGCGATTCTGCTGGTGGACTTCACCAACCATGCGCAGAAGCAAGGCCAGAACCAGTACGATGCCCTGATGACTGCCGGCCAGGTACGGCTGCGGCCTATCCTGATGACGACGCTGGCGATGGTGTTCGGGATGTTGCCGATGGCGATCGGCATGGGGGACGGCGGCGAAACTCAGGCGCCGATGGGCCGCGCGGTGATCGGCGGCGTGCTGACCTCAACCCTGCTGACGCTGGTGGTGGTGCCGGTGGCCTACACCTACCTGGACCGCTGGGGAAAACGCTGCGCGCGCTTCTTCAAGGGCAACCACGAAGAAGAACACGTGCTGCGCGAAGTCGCTTAAACCCGATTATTCGGTGCCGGGGGCGGAAGCTTCGCCTTCGGCAACGTCTTCCTCTCCTTCCTGCGCCGCGTCGGGGTTATTCTTCAACTCGGCCTTGCGCCGGTTCTTCTCTTCCTGCTTTTTCTTCTTTTCCAATTCCCGCTGCCGCTTTTCATATGCGAAGTTTGTTTTGGCCATTTGCTGCTCCTTCTTTAAAAGCGTTGCACTGCACAACCCTCATTATGAACCAAGTTGCTCACCCGCGAGGATGATGTTGCGCATGCAAATGTTTGAGGCGTTCGCGGGCGACGTGCGTATAGATCTGCGTGGTTGAGATATCGGAGTGTCCGAGTAGCAATTGAACAACACGCAAGTCGGCGCCGTGGTTCAGCAAATGGGTGGCAAACGCATGCCGCAGGGTGTGCGGCGACAGCGGCGTCTTGATCTCCGCCTTCAGGGCGTGCTTCTTGATCAGGACCCAGAACATTTGCCGCGTCATGCCGGCGCCGCGCGCGGTGACGAACAGCGCGTCGTCCTGCTGGCCGTTCAGGATGATGCCGCGCGCGCCCTTGACGTAGCGCTCGATCCAGATCCGCGCCTGCTGGCCGAACGGCACCAGCCGCGTCTTGGCGCCCTTGCCGGTCACCCGCAGCACGCCGTCGTTCAGGCTCAGTTCCAGCATCTTCAGGTCGACCAGCTCGGACACCCGCAGGCCGCTGGCGTACATCAACTCCAGCATGGTGCGGTCGCGCAAACCCAACGGCGTATTGACATCCGGCGCCGCCAGCAAGGCCTCCACCTGCGCTTCGCTGAGCGTCTGCACAAAGCGCTGCGGCTGCCTGGCCGACACCAGCTTCAGGCTGGGATCGTCCTCGATGCGGCGCTGCCGCTGCAACATCTGGTAGAAGCGCCGGATCACCGATAATCGCCGGTTCGACGAGGTCGCCTTGCCCTGATCATGGCGCGCGCCGATATAGCTTTCGATATCGTGCGCGGCCACCGCCAGCAGGCCGTCGACCTCGGGACGCTTCTTTTCCAGCCAGCCGGCGAACAAACGCATATCCCGCCGGTAGGCTTCCAGCGTGTTCTTCGACAGCCCGTCTTCCAGCCACAGGCTGTCGCAGAACTCGTCAATCAGAGCAAAGTTGTCTGTTGCCATGCGTATTCGCTCGATCCTTCATGTGCCAGCAACCAGCGCTTGATGCCCAACAAATAGCCGTTGGGATCGTCGCTGTTGGAGAAGCCGCCCAGGCCGGTGGCGGCGGTCACGCGGTGGCACGGCACCACCACCGGGAACCAGTTGGCGCCGCAGGCCTGCCCCACCGCGCGCGGCGCCGAACCGAGATGCCGCGCCAGTTCGCCATAGGTACGGGTGCTGCCGCGTGGAATCGCGCACAGCTCGTCCCACACCTTCTGCTGGAACGCGGTGCCGCTGCGCCGGAGCGGCAGCGTGAACCGGAAATCGGCGTCGTCGCAATACTTGCTGACCTGCTCAGCCAGCAATTCGGCCGCCGCGTCCTGCGGCGCTTTTGCCTCAAAATGGGGCGGCAGGTAGCACAGTTCGGCAATCAGGCCCTGCGCAGTGCGAACGCCCAGTTTCCCGAACGGGAACGCCACCACGGCTGAAAAGAGCTCACTACCTTGTTGTATTTTCATCACAGTTACTTGCACCAAAAAAGTACCAAAGTTGTTTGGACGCACCATTTTGTTGCGTCCTTACTACAGCAAAAAAGCCACGCCGGGACGATTGTAAATGGTCGGGACGAAAAAAAACGCACCCTCAGGTGCGTTTTCAAATCCTGCTTCACGTTCCCGGTCGCTTGCCTGGTTCCGTGGCACGCTTGTGGCGGCCTGCAGACCCTATAACAGCAACATTCTGTAAAACGTGTGTCTCCTCGATCTAATGCCGGTATTAGTTACCGTTTCTATACACACTCCCCACTTACAATTCTTTGCTACAAGGTCGCATATCGATATGCATGTTTCCCTGAGAGCGACGCCATCATAACGTATTCGTTAAGCTTTTTCTCAAATTTTTTATACCGAAATGGCAAACTACTTTAAGAGTAAATCAAATTTGGCAGCCATAAGGAAATTTGTGGTATGTACGTGACGAGGATCAAGAACCCGAGCATGGTCAGCAGCCAAGGCCACACCGCCACCGTCAATTCGGTGATGCCCATCTTGGTGATGCCGGACGCCACATACAGGTTCAGGCCGACCGGCGGATGGCACATGCCCACCTCCATATTGACCACGATCAGGATGCCGAAGTGCACCGGATCGATGCCCAGCTTCATCGCCACCGGGAACAGAATCGGCGCCATAATCAGCACGATCGATGATGGTTCCATGACGTTGCCGGCCAACAGCAGCAGGATGTTCACCACCAGCAGGAACGTCACCACGCCCAGGCCCTGCCCGGTGATCCATTCGGCCATGGCCTGCGGAATGTTTTCGCTGGTCATCAGGAACGAGAACAGGATGGCATTGGTGATGATGTACAGCAGCATGGCCGACATCGCCGCCGAATCCAGCAGCACCTTGCCCACCTGCTTGAGCTTGAGGTCCTTGTAGACGAACACCGCGATGAAGAACGCGTACACCGCCGCCATCGCCGCCGCCTCGGTCGGCGTGAACGAACCGGAGTAGATGCCGCCCATCACGATGACGATCAGCAGCAGGCCCCAGGCGCTCTTGCGGAAGGTGCTCCAGCGCTCGCCCCAGCTGGCCTTGGGCATGCGCGGATAGTTGTGCTTGCGCGCCAGCCACCAGGTGGTCAGGCCGAGGAAGAAGGCCAGCATAATGCCAGGCACCACGCCGGCCATGAACAGCTTGCCGACCGAGGTGTTGGTGGTCACCGAATACATCACCATCACGATCGACGGCGGGATCAGGATGCCCAGCGCGCCGGAGGTGGTGATGACGCCGGCGCCGAAGGATTTCGGATAGCCCTGGCGCACCATGGCCGGCAGGATGATGGAGCCGATCGCCACCACAGTGGCCGGCGACGAGCCCGACACCGCCGCGAACAAGGCGCAGGCCAGCACGCCGGCCAGCGCCAGACCGCCGTGCCAGTGGCCGACCATCGAGCTGGCGAAGTTGATCATGCGCCGCGCGACCCCGCCATGGGTCAGGAAATTGCCCGCCAATATAAAGAACGGGATGGCCATGATCTCGAACTTCTCAATGCCGGTAAACAGCTTGAGCGCCACGGTGTCGATCGGCACCTCGGTCATGGTAAACAGGAACGTCAGCACCGTCAGGCCGAGCGAGATGGAGATCGGCATGCCGGTCAGCATCAGCGCCAGCAGCAGCACGAAAATAATCAGGGCGTTCATGCTTTGGCTCCTTTGTCTTCCGTCAGTTCGCTTTCGAGCCCCTCGACGTGCGAGTGGTCATGCTTGGGCAGCTGCCCGGTCTTGACGAACGCCACCAGCACCTGCAGGAAGCGGAAGCACATCAGGTAAGAGCCCAGCGGCACCGCCAGGTAGACGATCCACATCGGAATTTCCAGGTCGGCCGAGGTCTGGTCGGTCTGCGACATGTGGTGCACGAAATTGGCGCCCAGCGTGCCGATGATGGCGGTGAAGGTGGCGCCGGCCAGCAGGCCAAATATGATAAATTTATTGCGCCACGGGGTGTTCATACGGTTGATCAGCACGTCGACGCCGACGTGGATGCCGGTGCGCACGCCGTAAGCGGCGCCGAACTTGGCCATCCAGACGAACATATAGATGCAGGCCTCCTGGGCCCAGCTGGTATTGATGGTGATCAGGTAATCCTGCAGGCCGGGAATCGGCAGGCCGGACAGGTAGCGGTGCAGCACCGCCACGAAGATCAATAGCGTCGCCGCGCCCATCAGGGACGCGATTAGCCATTCTTCGAGCTTATCGAGGAATTTCATGGTGTTCCTTTAGAGGAAAAGAGAAACGGGACGGCCTTGCGCCGCCCCGGTCGCCGTGGTCTTACTTGGCGGCTTCTTTATTGATCGCCGAGATCAGGTCCTTGCCGATCCGGCCTTCCATCGACTGCTGCACCGGCAGCAGCGCCTTGCGCCACTCCGCCTGCTCCTTCACGCTGAGCGTGTAGATCTCGGTCTTGCCGGTCTTCTTGATGGCGTCCAGCGCCAGATCGTTGTCGCGTTGCGCGATCGCTTTCTCGAAGGTGGTGGCATCCTTCATCGCCTTGTCCAGCGCGGCGCGGATGTCCGGCGGCAGGCCGTCCCAGAATTTCTTGTTGACGATCACCGCATAGCCCAGGTAGCCGTGGTTGGACACCGTCACATACTTCTGCACCTCGTGCATCTTCTGGGTGTACATATTCGACGGCGGATTCTCGGTGCCATCGACCACGCCGGTCTGCAGCGCCTGGTACACCTCGGAGAACGCCAGCACCTGCGGGTTGGCGCCCAGCGCACGCATCTGCGCGTCCAGCACCTTGGACGACTGGATGCGCATCTTCAGGCCCTTGAAGTCGCTCGGATTGCGCAACGGCTTGTTGGCCGACATCACCTTGAAGCCGTTATCCCAGAATGCCAGCCCGGTGATGCCCTTCGGCTCCAGCTTCTTCAGCAGTGACTTGCCGATTTCGCCTTCGGTGACGTTGTACAGCGCGGTCTTGGACGGGAAGATGTACGGCAGGTCGAAGGCTTCGAACTCCTTCACGCCCAACGGGCCGAACTTGGCCAGCGATGGCGCCAGCATCTGCACCGCGCCCAGCTGCAGCGCTTCCAGCTCTTCCTTGTCCTTGTACAGCTGGCTGTTCGGATAGACCTCGACCTTGACGCGGCCGTTGGTGGCTTTTTCCGCCAGTTGCTTGAAGCGCTCCGCTGCCTGGCCTTTCGGCGTGTCGGTGGCCACCACGTGGCTGAATTTGATGACGATCGGCGCCTGGGCGTACACATTGAAGCTCAGAGCGGCGCTCAGGACGAGCAGTGCGGTTTTCAGTTTCATGAAGTCTCCTGGTGGGTAAAATTGCGTTATTGTTCTATTTTGGTCGATTCTTATGAATTGCTGCAACACTGGCAACTGTGGATAACCACAATGACCGCCCGGTTCCGACCGGCTACCCTGAGCGCCCATGACCTCCAGCCCTGCCCCAGCCCCAGTTCCGCCCCGCCGTCCGCATTCCGGCACCTCGCTGCGCTGGCTGCTGCCGATCGTGCTGGTGTTGTTTTTTCTGGCGATCCTGATCTGGCTGCCGTGGCAGGCGCGCCAGATGGAGAGCAACGAGCGCCAGGAACAGCTGATCGCCGACACCCTGTGGGTGGAACAGACCATCCGCTTCCAGATGGGCCGCGACGAGGAAAGCCTGCGCAGCCTGGGAGTGGAAATCACCGCCGGCCATCTGTCGGCGAAGGAGCTGCACGAACGCATGGCGCGGCTGCTGAAGAATGGGCACGAGCTGGTGCGGGTGGTCTGGCTCAAGCCGGACGGTGCATTGGGCGGCAGCAGCGATCCCCTCGCCAATCCGGTCGAACTGACGCCTGCCTCCAGGGCCACCGCCGAGATCACGCGCAAAACGAAGCGGCCGATGTACACCCAGCCGGAGGCGCAATCGCACGTGTCGTCGGCGGCGCCGTCGGCGGTGCTGATGGACTATCACGTGCCGCTGTTCCGCGGCGACGAGTACCTGGGCGACCTGGTGGCCACTTATCAGACCGTGGCGCTGCTGGACGAAATGGTGCCGTGGTGGTTCGCACAGGACAACCAGGTCACGCTGGTGGACCGCGACGACAAGGTGCTGGCGCGGCGCGCGGCCGCCGGTCCGGGTCACGGCGTCTACACCCACAAGCGCGCGCTCGATCTGCCCGGCGCCTCGGTGACGCTGGTGACCGACAGCGTCAAGAGCGAACCGCAGTTGCTGCCCAACCTGCTGGTCGGCTCGGTGATCGTGCTGTCGCTCGGGCTGCTATGGAGCCTGCTGGCGTTGTGGGGCCATATCTCCAAACGGCTGGCGGCGGAAGGCGCGCTGCGCCAGCAGATGTCGTTCCGCACCGCGATGGAAAACTCGCTGGTGACCGGCCTGCGCGCGCGCGACCTGGAAGGCCGCATCACGTATGTGAATCCGGCCTTCTGCCAGATCGTCGGCTACCCGGCCGAGGAGATCGTCGGCAAGCTGCCGCCCATGCCTTACTGGGCAGAGGAAGCGATGTCCGAATACCAGGCCCGCTTTGCCTCGGTTTTGGCGGGCAAGGTCACGCCGCAGTTCGAGACCTTCTTCCAGCGTCCCAACGGCGAGCGCGTGCCGGTGCTGGTGTTCGAGGCGCCGCTGGTGGACAACCACGGCAAGCAGACCGGCTGGATGGGCTCCATCCTCGATATCTCCGACCGCAAGCGCATCGAAGAGGTCAACCGCCAGCAGCAGGAAAAGCTGCAATCGTCGGCGCGCCTGGCCACCATGGGCGAAATCGCCTCGATGCTGGCGCATGAACTGAACCAGCCGCTGGCCGCCATCTCCAGCTACACCACCGGCGCGCTGAATGTGCTGGACCGCGATGCTCCCGTCGACCGCGCCATCCTCAAGCCGGCGCTGGAACAGGCCAGCGCGCAGGCGCAGCGGGCCGGCCAGATCATCCGCAGCGTGCACGAATTCGTCAAGAAGCGCGAACCGCTGCGGCAGGCGCTGGCCATTCCATCGCTGCTGGACGGCATCCGCGCGCTGATCGAACTGCAGGCGCGTCAGAGCTACGTCACCTTCCGCACCACCATTCCGCCCGACCTGCCGCCGGTGCGCGCCGACCGCGTGATGATCGAACAGGTGCTGCTCAACCTGACCCGCAACGGCATCGAAGCCATGCAGCACATCCCGCCGCAGCGCCGCATCCTCAACGTGGTGGCGGCCTACGACGCCGAGACGGACAAAGTCAGCGTCGCCGTCATCGACCAGGGCCACGGCATCCCGGAAGAAGTCGCGGCGCGGCTGTTCTCGCCATTCTTCTCGACCAAGGCCGAAGGCATGGGCATGGGCCTTAACATCTGCCGGACTGCGATAGAATTCCACGGTGGAGCCTTGACCTTCCACGCCAACCCGCAAGGCGGGACCATATTTACGTTCGTGCTGCCGGCCGCGCCGGTCGCCACGACACAGGAGACATAAGAAAAATGCTGCATATCGTCGACGATGAAGCGGTGGTGCGCGACGCACTGACCTGGCTGGCCACATCCCGGGCGATACCCGCGCGCGCCTACGAATCGGGGGCGCAGTTCCTGCAGCAGGTTGGTGATTTTGACGCCGCCGGCGACTGCGTGCTGCTTGACGTGCGCATGCCGGACATGAACGGCGTGGCGGTGTTTGACCAGCTGCTGACGCGCGGCCTGGCGCAGCGCATGCCGGTGATCTTCCTGACCGGCCACGGCGACGTGCCGATGGCGGTCGACACGCTGAAACGCGGCGCCTTCGACTTCTTCGAAAAGCCCTTCAACGACAACCAGCTGATGGACCGCGTGCAGGAAGCGCTGGCCAACTCGCGCCGCGCCGGCGACACCGCCGCCGTCCACGCCCGCCTGGCCACGCTGTCGACGCGCGAGCGCGAAGTGCTGGACCTGATCCTGGCCGGCAAAATGAACAAGGTGGTGGCCGACCAGCTAGGCATCAGCATGCGCACGGTGGAAGTCCACCGCGCACACATCTTCGACAAGATGCAGGTCAAGACGGCCGTTGAACTGGCCGGCCTGCTGAAATAACTCAGAACTTGTAGCGCGCGCCGATCATGTAACGCGGTCCGGCCTGCGTGACGTTCAAGGTCGATGCCGAAGTCCGTCCATGCTGGCGCTGGGTGGCGTCATTGAGGTTGATCGCCTCCAGCTGGAAACTCAGGTTCTTGTTGAAGTTATAGCCGATGCTGACGTCGACCTGGCCGTAGGCGTCGGTGTACACCGGCGCTGCGCGGCCGTTGCCGTCGACCGTGGCGGCCAGGAATTCGTCGCGCCAGTTATACGCCACCCGCACCGACCAGTCCTTGTTCTCGAAAATGCCGACCAGGTTGGCCGAATTGCTCAATCCGAGAATCGCAAACTGGTCGTTGACGTCGGCGTTGTTGTACTTCAGCGGCGAGTGCACATACGTGTAGTTGGCCTGTACGCCGAAGCCGCTCTGGCCGAACATATGCTGCAGGTTGACCTCGGCGCCACTGACGTTGGCCGATTTCTGGTTGGCGTAAGTGGTGGTCTGGAAGTTGAGCAGCGGATCGGTCGGCAGCCCGGTGATGGTACCGTCCAGCATGCCGTCGCCTTTGACGCCGGTTTTCTTCACGCCCGGTTGGCCGTCGAAATTGCCCAGGATGTAGTTGCGGATGCAGTTGGTATCGGCCGCGCCGCAGCCGCTGGCCAGCGCCGCCTTGTAGTAGGCGCCGCCGATCGGCGTGTGCAGGTCGTACAGCGTCTGCGACACCAGCGTCTGGCCGGCGTAGTTGTCCAGCTGTTTGCGGAAATACGCCAGCGACAGCAAGCTCTGCTTGTCGTAATACCACTCCCACGCGACATCCAGATTCTTCGACTTGACCGGCTTCAGCGCCGGATTGCCGACCGAGGCGCTGCCGCCGGTGAACACATTGGCGATGGTACCCAAGGTCAGGCCCCCTTGCAGCTGGTCATAGCGCGCGCGGCCGATGGTGGTGCCGATGCTGGCGCGCAGCTTCATGTCGCTGCGCAGGTCGGCGTCCAGGTTGAGCGCCGGCAGCACATTGGTGTACGACGCATCGGCATTGCTGAAGGCCTGGCCGCCGAAGGTCAGCGGCAGTTCGTTCTGCGCCACCCACACCACTGCCGTGCCCGGCAGCACCTGGGCGGTGGAACTGACCTTGGTGCGTTCGACGCGCACGCCGACCGACGAGTGGAACGGAATCGCGGTATCCCAGTCGGTGTTGAAGGCCAGGTAGCCGGAGGTGGTTTTCTCCTGCAGCTTGCGGTCGGTGTCCGGCGTGCCGAAGTTGGGCAGATAGGCGGCCTGGTTGCCTACCGCGTTGGCGGTTACCTGGCGCACCTTGGCAAAGTCGAAGGTGTACAGCTTGGCGAACAGGTCCGGCGAGTTGGAGCCGCCCAGCTTGTTGAAGAACGACGGCAGGGAATTGGCCTGGAACAGCGCGGCCGGATAATCGGATGCCTTGGTGGCGCCGCCCCAGGTGTTGTTCTGCACGTTGGAATAGGTCGAGCGGTTGGTGGTGTCGGTATAGCCGACGCCGAAGTTCAGCTCGGACGCCTCCATCAGCTTCAGGCTGCCTTTTGCCTGCGCCTGATTGATGACCGATTTCTCGTAGCTGTTGTGGAACCACGAGCCGGCCGCCTGGATCGGCGCGGCGGTCAGGTTGGCGGCCGGCATGCTCAGGATCGGCAGCTCGTGGGTCAGATCGAGCTTGGTCGGACCGCGGCTGAAGCTGGCGTTGGACAGCGCATTCTCGCTGCCGAACGGGCTGTCGGCGCCGGACTCGGCGGTGGAATGGTGCGCATCGAACTCCAGCTTCAGGCTCGGGCTGGCTTTCCAGACGGCGTTGAAGCCCAGCGACTGGTTCTTGGTCTTGGTGGCGAAGTCGCTGCCGACCACCGAGATATCCTGCGGCGTCGGGTAGACCTCGGCATAGGTCAGCGGGCTGACCACGTGGCCGCTCGGCCAGCTGCTGGTCGAGGTCGGCGTTTGCGCGAACCAGACGCTCAGTTCGTTACGCTTGGTCTGGATCTTGTTTTCCGAATAGGTGTAGTCGGCCGTGGTGGTTAGTTCCTTGACTGGGCGGAACTGCAAGGTCAGCTGGCCGTTGGTGCGCTGCCGCTGGACCGCCGCCACGTTGTAGTTCATGTTCTGCGGAATCGAATACAGCGCGTCCGGCGCCGGCCGGTTGGTGATGTTCTGCGAACCGGGCTGGCCCGGCTGCGGCAGAGTCTGGCCGTCGATGACGGCCGAGCCCAGATACGGCCCCTGGTAGCCGTTGAACAGGCCGGCGCGGTTGAAGCCGGAATCGCGCGACTGGAAGCTGGCGCTCAGCGACACGCCAAAACGGCCGTCGGCGCTGGTATTGGAGTAAATGCCGGAGACTTCGGGCGTGACGCTTTTGCCCTTGACCGCATCCGGCAAGTGGTCATTGGACGTATCCTTGACGGCTTTCACGCCGATGCTGGAATGCAGGCCGGGATTGTCGAACGGGCGGCCGGTGACGACGTTGATGGTGGCGCCGATGCCGCCGGTCGGGCTGTCGGCGCGGCCGGTTTTATACACCTGCAACTGCGAGATCGATTCCGACGCCAGGTTGGAAAAGTCGAACGAGCGGCCGGACAAATCGCTCAGGTCGGTGGTCGGCATCTGGCGGCCGTTCAGCAGCACCAGGTTGAAGTCCGGACCGAGGCCGCGCACGGTGACCTTCTGGCCCTCGCCGTTGCTGCGGTCGATCGACACGCCGGAAATGCGTTGCAGCGATTCGGCCAGGTTGGTGTCGGGGAACTTGCCCATGTCTTCGGCGACGATGCCGTCGACAATGCCGTCCGAGTTGCGCTTCATGTTGAGGGTGGACTGCATACTGGCGCGGATGCCCGTCACGATCACTTGCGGGGCGGCGTCGGCGGACGTGTCGGCCGCTTGCTGGGCATGGCCGGGCATGGCCAGGGCTGCGCATGCGCTGGCGACGGCCAGGTTCATCAAGCTACGCTGGAAAGGTGTTTGCATAAAATCTCCGTATTTTTTATCGTCGTTTTTTATCGTGGTCTTGCCGGTGTCTATCTGGTGGCGGGTCTCCTGATGATGGTTAACGGGTAGCCGCTGGCAAATAGCCGTGCATGCCGAGCCAGCGCACGTAGCTATCGAACCAGCCGGTGCTGGTGGTGGTTTTCTGGTACATGCCGAAACCGTGGCCGCCCTGCTCGAACAGGTGCAACTCCACCGGCCGTTTGGCATTGCGCCAGCTGTCCACCAGGCCATAGCCGCTGTTGCCGAAGAACGGATCGTCGGCCGCCAGCGCGATGAACAGCGGCGGCGCGTCAGCCGGCGCCGTGACCGCCGTGATCGGTCCATAGATGTTGCCGATGAAGGCCGGCTTGGCGTCCTGCCCGTGCAGCGTGGTGGCCATGGTCAACATGGCGCCGGCCGAAAAGCCCAGCATGCCGATGCGCTTGGGATCGACATGCCACTCGCCGGCGCGGGCGCGCACCAGCGCAAAGGCGGCGCGGGCGTCGGCGATCTGCGGCGCGTAGGCGGCGGCGCCATCCGGCGGTGGCGGCGGCCGCTTGGCGGTGCCCGAGAACATCTCCGCCATCGAGCGCGCGAAACCGTCCATGTCGGCCGGCGTCTGGATCAGGCGGTACTTCAGCACGAAGGCCGCCACGCCCTTGTCGGCCAGTGCCTGCGCCACCTGCCAGCCCTCGTTTTCCATCGACAGCGTGCGGAAGCCGCCGCCGGGAGCGACGATCACCGCCGCGCCGCTGCCCTTGCCGGCCGCCGGCAGGAATGGCGTCAACGTGGCCAGCGTGACATTGCGGGCGAACACGCTGTTGTACTGGCTATGCCAGGATTCCTGCACCGTGGCGCCCGGCAGCGGGCCGGTGTTGAGGGTAATCGCGGCCGGCTGCGCCGGCGTGGCGATCGGCGTCATCTTGTCGTTCTGCGCCATGGCTGGCGCCGCCAGCGCGCATGCCAGCGCCAGCGCTACACATCCTGCTTTGTTCATTTCGTCTCCTTTTTTATAATTCCAATCCCACCGTGCGGTTCAACACGATGGGCGTCTGCTGCCCTGCCACGCCGGTGCCCGGCTGCCCGGAACCCACGCTCAGCTGGTATTGCCCTGGCGTCAGCTGCCGCTGGCCGTCCCGCGTGACAAAGCTCAGGTCACGCGGCGTCAGGCGAAAACTGATGTCGCGGCTTTCGCCGGCTTTCAGCGTAATGCGCTGGAAGCCGCGCAGCGCCAGCCGTGGCGCGCCGTCAAAGGCCGGCGGCGTCAGATACAGCTGCGCCACCTCGTCGCCATCGCGGCCGCCGGTATTGGTGATCCGGGTGGTGACGATGACGCCGTTTTCCGGTGCGCCATCCACCGGCGCCACCAGCAATGGCGCGTAGCTGAAGCTGGTGTAGCTGAGGCCGGCGCCGAAGGCGTACACCGGCGTACCGTTGTAGTAGCGGTAGGTGCGGCCTTGCATGCGGTAGTCGTCAAACGGCGGCAGGTCGGCCAGGCTGCGGTAGAAGGTCAGCGGCAGGCGGCCGCCCGGATCGGCGCGGCCGGTCAGCACGTCGGCAATCGCCAGCCCGCCCGACTGTCCGGGATACCAGGCTTCAAGGATGGCGGCGGCGTTGTCCTTGGCCCATGACAGATCGAGCGCGCTGCCGTTCATCAGCACCACCACCAGCGGCTTGCCCAGCGCCTTGGCGCGTTCCAGCAATTGCCGCTGCTCGGCCGGCAGGTCGAGCGAGGTCTTGTCGCCGCCGGAAAAGCCCTCGACCTTGATCGCCATCTCCTCGCCTTCCAGGTCCGAAGTCAGGCCGACCACGGCGACGATGACGTCCGCGTCCGCCGTGGCGCGTTTCAGGTCGGCGTCGGCGTCGCTGGAAATTCGCTTCCAGAACAGGCCGGGCACGCCGGTGCTGCCGGTCTCCGCCATAAAGTGCAGCGGATAGCGCTGGCCCTTCTCCAGCTGCACCGTGTTCAGTTGCAGCGGCTCGCCCCACTGCGAATACGCATTGGCTTCGACCACCGCCTTCCCGCCCACCGTCAGCGCGCCTTTGACGCCGCTGACGCCGAGGCGGTACAGCCCGGACTCCGGCACCGTCAGGTAACCGTCCCAGTTCACCTTGTGGTGGTCGGCCACCGCCTTGAATTGCAGGCCTTGCGCTTCCAGGCCCGGCGCGGTGCGGGTCAATACCGGCTTGCTGTCGTACTGGGTGCCGTTGCGGTTGGTGTAGGTCACCCGCAAGCCCGGCTTGCCATCCGGCGTCTGCAGGGCCGATGCCGGCACCGGGTCGCCATCGGTGATCGAGGCGCCGGCCGGCGCCAGCTTGATCTGCGCCTGCGGCAGCACGCGGCGCAGGCCTTCCAGCACCGACACCGGCGGCGCCGATTGCGTCGATGAGTAGTTGCCGCGCAACACGCGGGTGGCGTCGGCCAGCGGTCCGATGACGGCCAGTTTCAGGCCCGGCTTGAGCGGCAGCACGCCGTCGTTCTTCAGCAACACCAGGCTGCGGGTCGCGGCCTGCAACGCCAGCGCCTGGTGCGCGGGCGTGTTGATGGCGCTGACCGGCACCGTCGTAGCCTGGCGTTGCGGCAGGCCGGCCAGATCGCCGGTGCGGTAGCGCGCCGAGAACAGCCGCACCAGCGCCTGGTCGATGTCGGCCATGTTGATCAGGCCACGCTGCCAGGCTTCGCGGTAGCGCGCGCTCAGGCCCGGCGTTTCGCCCAAGGTCCTGGTGTTGCACTCGTTGTCGGTGCCGGCCTTGAGCGCCACCGCCACTGCCGCCGCCGGATCGGTGGCGTACTTGTGCTGCTCGGCGATGTCGGTGACGGCGTCACAATCGGACACCACATAGCCCTTGAAGCCCCAGGCGCCGCGCAGGTGCTGCTTCATCAGCAGCTCGCTGCCGCAGGCCGGCTGGCCGTTGATGCGGTTGTAGGCGCACATGATGGAGCCGGCCTGGGCGTCGACAATCGCGGCGCGGAAGGCCGGCAGGTAGGTATCTTCCAGGTCGTGCGCCGAGACCGTCACGTCGGCCTTGTGACGGGTCGATTCCGGTCCGCTGTGCACGGCGAAGTGCTTGGGCGTGGCCACCACGTCCGGCAGGTCGGGATTGCTGCCCTGGATGCCGCGGATGAAGGCCACGCCCAGCGCCGCCGTCAGGTGCGGGTCTTCGCCATAGGTTTCCTGCCCTCGTCCCCAGCGCGGGTCGCGGAAGATGTTGATGTTGGGCGACCAGGTATCGAGTCCGGTGCCGATGCGGCCCAGGTGCCCGGTCTGGCGGCCCAGCGTGTGCAAGGCGCGCACTTCGGTGCTGATGGCGGCGGCCACCTGTTGCAGCAGTGGCGCATCGAAGCTGGCGGCCAGCCCTATCGGTTCGGGAAAGTTAGTGGTCGGCAGCGGCCCCAGTGCGCCGTGCAGCGATTCGGTCCACCAGTTGTAGGCGGGGATGCCCAGCCGGGGCACGGCCGGCGCTACATTCAGCAACTGGTCGATCTTTTCATCCATGGTCAGCTGGGCCACCACGTTGCGGGCACGGGCCTCGGCGTCGCTGCGCACATCGGCGCCGAACACCGTCAAAGGGATGGCAACGGCCAGCACGAAGGCGCGCGCGGCGCCCCGTGCCATCCCGCTTTTGTTGTCTCCTGCATGACCCTGTTGGTGGGTCTTTTTGGTCGCCATGTTAGTCTCCATGTTAGCGAAGCCGAAAATGTTTGCGGTAACATTTCTCGACGTGACAAATGTAATCCTTGCATTGGCAAGAAACCAATAACTTTTTTTGCATCGTTCATACCGAAATCGATATCAGCCGCAGGGCGGAATGCAAAAAATAATGCATAAGCACTTATGCATTGTGCTAAAGTTCCCACATGAGACAAGGACTTGGAACCCAATTACGCCATCTGATCGACTTGCTGGACGGTGCCGTCAGCGCCGCCTACGAGGAGGCAGGCATCGACTATCGGCCGCGCTACACGCCGGTGATGCGGGCGCTGGAAGGCGGCGAACCGCACACCGTCAGCCAGATCGCCGAAGCGGCCGGCATCACCCAGCCGGCCGCCACGCAGACGGTCGCGCTGATGATCAAGGAGGGCCTGCTGGAATCGTCACCCGGCGTGCGTGACGCGCGCCAGAAAATGGTGCGACTCAGCGCCCGTGGCCGAGACCTGCTGCCGCAACTGCACCTGTGCTGGCAAGCCACGCGCACCGCCGCCGATAGTCTGGATCGCGACCTGCCCTACCCCTTGTCCGACATCCTGGCGGCGGCCATTGCCGCCTTGCAGCAACAGCCTTTCGGCGCCCGCATCCGCAAAGCGCGCGCCGCCATCACCAAGGAGACATCATGAGCATCGCCCAACCGGCAGTTACGCCCATCCCTTCTTTCCGCGCGCGTGTGCTGACGCATCCGCTGCTGCGCATCGTGCTTGGCGTCGCCGCCGTCATGCTGCCGATTTCGCTGACGCTGGCATTGATCCATGCCGTGGTGCCGCAACCGCTGCGCGTGGTGTGGCCGATGCCGCTGGCCGCCTTGCTCAGCTTCCTGAGCTATCGCCTGTTCGCCACCCGCGTCGAGAAACGCCTGCCGTCCGAACTGGCGCTGCCCGGCGCCGCGCTCGAAGTCGGCGCCGGCGTGGTGGCCGGCGCGGCGCTGGGCCTGAAGGTCGCCGTCATTCTCGCGGTGATGGGCGCGTTTGTGATTACCGGCAGCAGCACCGGCTGGGACGCCCTGCTCAAGTGCCTGCCGGAGCAGATCATGGTGGCGACGTTTGAGGAACTGATCTTCCGCGCGGTGCTGTTTCGTATCGTCGACCAGCGCTGGGGCACGCGCGTGGCGCTGGCGGTGTCATTCGTGCTGTTCGCGCTGGCGCACCTCCCCAACGACAACATCAGCGCGCTGGCAGTCCTCGACACCGCCGTGGTCTCGCTGGCACTATGCGCGGCCTACATGATGACAGGCCGCGTGTGGCTGCCGATCGGCATCCACTTCGGCTGGAACTTCCTGTATGACGGCGTGTTTGCGGTGCCGCTGTCCGGCCACGCGGCGCGCGGCTGGCTGCAAGTCTCGTTGCCCGGCCCCGAATGGCTGACCGGCGGCGCCTACGGCGTCGAAGCCTCGGTGCTGACGCTACTGGTGTGGGGCATCGCCACTGTTCTGATGCTTAAACGCGCTCAACCGCATCACCTCGCTTGAAAGCGCTCAAATGACGGTCTATCATCAAATCACAAGATCGTCCCATGATTAACGTGGACAAGCACAAACGCAAACGTAATATCTTGGACGACCGACCACCCCGAAAGACGGCACCGCAGTCTTTGTCTGTTTCAGGGCAGAGTTGTGGTGCTGATTTGGACGGAGCAAAGCGACACTGCCAGACTCATCTCTTGCCGAAACGGTGATAAACGTGAGCACGAAACCTACTTTCAAAACGCCTTCCTTTAGCGCGCAAGAAATCAAGGCAATGATCGCGGCCGCCCCTGATCATGTCGATGATCCTGATTGCCCATACGATACGAATCATCCAGAGGCCTTCAAAGCATACTGGGCGGACGCGAAAACGATTCTCCCTGGCCAGCATGCTTTCCAAAAAGTCGGGCGTTTAAAGCTCAAGAAGGCTAAACGCTAGTGCTGTCATTTCAGACGTGGCAAGCCAGCGCCCACGCCACGTGCTCGCGCACTAGTTCGGACGGATCGTCGCGGCGCGCCTCCAGCGCCGCGACGATGGCGGCGTCGCCGCGTGCGCCGACGGCGGCATTTCCCAGCCCTACCGCGATATTGCGCAGCCATCGTTCATGGCCGATTCGGCGTATCGGGCTGCCTTCCATCTTGCGGTTGAATTCCTCTTCGCTCCACCCAAACAGTTCGATCATCGACGAACTGCCCAAACCATGGCGCTCATCGAAGTCCGGCAGCACCGCGCGCTGCGCGAACTTGTTCCATGGGCAGGCGGTCTGGCAATCGTCGCAGCCGTAGATGCGGTTGCCGATCAAGGGCCGCAGCTCCAGCGGAATCGCATTCTTCAATTCGATGGTCAGGTAGGAGATGCAGCGCCGCGCATCCAGCTTGCCCGGCCCGAGAATCGCCTGCGTCGGACAGGCGGTAATGCACGCCGAGCACTGACCGCAATGCGCGCCGGTCGGTTCATCCACCGGCAGCGGCAGGTCGACCAGGAATTCTCCCATGAAGAACATCGAGCCGGCGGTGCGCGACAGCAGCAAGGTGTGCTTGCCGCGCCAGCCCAGGCCCGCCTTCTCGGCCAGCGGCAGTTCCATCACCGGCGCCGAGTCGGTGAACACGCGGTAACCGAAGTCGCCGATTTCCGCCTTCACCTTGTCGGCCAGCTGTTGCAGGCGCGCGCGCAGTACCTTGTGGTAGTCGCGACCGCGCGCATAGACCGAGATCACCGCCGCGCCGGGATCGGCCAGCCGCGCCGCCTCGCGATCGCGCCAGTCATGTTCGCCCCCGGTTTCCGTGTCCCTCGGCAGATAGTTCATGCGGGCGCTGACCACGCGGATGGTACCCGGCACCAGCTCGGCGGGACGCGCGCGCTTCATGCCATGCGCCGCCATATAGTCCATTTCGCCGTGCATGCCTGCGTTCAGCCAGGCCTGCAGGCCGGCTTCGGCGTGGCTCAGGTCCACGTCGGTGATGCGGATTTCGGCGAAGCCCAGCTCCACACCCCAGCGCTTGATGCTGAGGGCGAGTTGGGCTAAATTGGATTCGGACAGGGACATCTTGGCATTCGAGGCGGCGTAGGCGGTTACAATGGCGGTCAAACCAACATCACATTTTAATTGATGCAGCACTTCACAGCCCATCTCCACGACGAAGAAGGCACCGCAGCACTCGGCGCGGCGCTGTCGCGGGCCCTCGTGCCCGGCCTGGCGATTCACCTGCACGGCGACCTTGGCGCCGGCAAAACCGCCCTCACGCGCGCGCTGCTGCACGCCGCCGGCCATGTCGGCACCGTCAAGAGCCCGACCTACACCTTGTCCGAACCATACAGCATCGAGCTCGATGGCCGCGCCGTCGGCGTGATCCACTTTGACCTGTACCGCATGGGCAGCCCGGAGGAATTCCTCGACGCCGGCTTCCGCGAAGACTTCAACGGCGATAACATCTGCATCGTCGAATGGCCGGAAAAGGCCGACGGCGTGCTGCCGCCGCCCGATCTGAACGTATTTTTGACTGTGGCCGGCCATGGCCGTGATGTAGAATTGCAGGCGTCTACCGCCTTGGGTAACTCATGCCTTCAACGCCTCAAATTCGCTCCCAACATGTGAGCCGCCGCACCGTCCTGAAGGCCGGCGCCACCCTGCTGCTGTCCGTGACGGCGCCACTGCGCGCCAGCGCGGCGCAAATCCTCGCGGTGCGCGTCTGGCCGGCCGACGACTACACCCGCGTCACGCTGGAAAACGACAGCGAACTCAAAGCCACCCACTTCATCGTCAAGGACCCGGAGCGGATGGTGGTCGACATCGAAGGCCTGGAGCTCAATCCCACGCTGAAAAGCCTGGTGGCCAAGATCCAGTCCAACGACCCGTACATCAAGCAGGTGCGCGTGGGCCAGAACCGGCCCAACGTGGTGCGGCTGGTGTTCGACCTGAAAGAAGAAGTCAAGCCGCAGGTGTTCACGCTGCCGCCGGCCGGCAGCTACAAGCACCGTCTGATCTTCGACCTGTATCCGGTCAAGGCGGCCGATCCGATCGCCGCCATGATCGAAAAAGGCGACTGGTCGGCCGATCAGAAAGTGGCCGCCGCGCCGCCGCCATCGCCGAAAGAGCAGCTGGAACAGCTCAAGCCCGACCTGAAGGCCGAGCCGCGCGAGGAACTCAAGGCCGAACTCAAAACCGCCGAAGCCCAGACCAAAACCGAAAAAACCGATAAAACCGACAAGAACGGCAAGATGGTGCGCATGATTACCATCGCGCTCGATCCCGGCCACGGCGGCGAAGACCCCGGCGCCTCCGGCAAGAACGGCAGCCGTGAAAAGGACATCGTGCTGTCCATCGCCAAGCGCCTCAAGGCCAAGCTGGAAGAACAATCGAACGTGCGCGTGATGCTGACCCGCGACGGCGACTACTTCGTCCCGCTCGGCACCCGCGTCGACAAGGCGCGCAAGGTGCAGGCCGATTTGTTCGTGTCGATCCACGCCGACGCTTTCGTGCAGCCGACCGCGCGCGGCTCGTCGGTGTTCGTGCTGTCGGAAAAAGGCGCCACCTCGTCGGCCGCGCGCTGGCTGGCGGACAAGGAGAATTCGGCCGACAACATCGGCGGCGTCAACGTCAAGAACCACGACCGGCAACTGGCCAGCGTGCTGCTCGACCTTTCCACCACCGCCCAGATCAACGACAGCATGAAGCTGGGCCGCTCGGTGCTGGGCGAAATCGGCGGCATCAACCGCCTGCACAAAGGTTCGGTCGAACAGGCCGGCTTTGCGGTGCTGAAGGCGCCGGACATTCCGTCGATCCTGATCGAAACCGCCTTCATCTCCAATCCGGAAGAAGAAGCCAAGCTGCTCGACGAGGCTTACCAGAACAAGCTGGCGGACGCCATCGTCACCGGCATCCGCCGCTATTTTTCGAAGAATCCACCGCTGGCGAAGAACCGCCTGGCTTAATTACGACACGAAGAGAGACCCATGGCTGTAGTTACGATGACCACCTACGGCGAGCTGCCGGCCGTCCACCTGACCGCAGCCGATGGCGCGCAAGCGACGGTGTCGCTATTCGGCGCGCACCTGCTGTCGTGGAAAACCGCCGATGGCAAGGAGCGCCTGTTCGTCAGTTC
The DNA here is from genome assembly GCF_009857535.1 of Duganella margarita. Lineage (GTDB taxonomy): Bacteria > Pseudomonadota > Gammaproteobacteria > Burkholderiales > Burkholderiaceae_D > Rugamonas > Rugamonas margarita. Next base: position 136,966 of record NZ_WWCS01000005.1, on the reverse strand, counting down.
GCAAACGCCGCTCGACGGCAGCAAGGCGATACGCGGCGGCGTGCCGGTCATCTTCCCGCAGTTTAACGTGCGCGGTCCTGGCCTGCGTCACGGCTTTGCGCGCGTGAGCACCTGGCGCCTGACCGGCCAGGGAGATTCGTTTGTGGAATTCAGCCTGGCGCCATCCGACCTGTCGGCCGAACACGCGCAAGCCTGGCCGCACGACTTTACGCTGACGCTGCGCTTCACGCTGCGCGCCGCTGCGCTGGACATCAGCTACAGCGCTCACAATCCGGGCCAGCAGGCTTACGATTTCGGCGTGGCGCTGCACACTTACTACGATGTCGGCCATCTGGACGCGACCAGCATCAGCGGCCTGCAACACCAGCAGTTCCTCGATCACCATAATCAAACGCTGGTGCAGGATACGCCGGCGCTGCACTTCACCGAGAAGCACGACCGCATGTACCAGTCCACGCCAGGCGTGACGCTGAACACGGCCGACGCCACGCTGCACCTGCAACAGCAAGGCTTCGATCAATGGGTGGTATGGAATCCGGGCAAAGACGATGCCGCTGCGCTGACCGATCTGGCCGATGACGAATACCTGCGCTTCGTCTGCATCGAACCGGCGCGCATCTACCAGCAGCCGCTGGCGGCCGGCGCCACCTGGACCGGCCGGCACACCATCAGCACCTGACGTCATTCCCGCGCAAGCGGGACCCCACATTCAGCATGGATTCCCGCGTGCGCGGGAATGACGGCTAGTTGGACTCTTTGATGATGCGGCCGCCGCTAGGCTGGACTGGCCGCGCATTCAATGGATAGAGGCGGCTGAACAACGCCATCTGCTGCGGCGACGCCTGCAGCGGTTCCTTCATCACCAGCCACAGCACGCCCTCGTTGCACGGCGGCGTGGTCATCGATCCCATGAAGGTGTAGTACTCGCGCTTGGCCGGCAGCAGGTCCTGCGGATCGAGCGGCTCGGACGGCGCCGCCGTATCGAACTTCTCCAGCGGCAGATTATTCCACACGGTCTGGATCACCGGCTGCGGCTTGCCGCGTTCCAGCAGCAGCGCCAGCATGGCGATGCGGCCTTCCGGGTCCTTGTGCACCAGGTGCACCACCATCTCGAAGCCCTTGCCGTTGATACGCTCTTCCGACGGACGATGGAAGTGGAACTGGATCAGCTCATAGGTGCGGTTGCCAACCGTGAGGAAATTGCCGCTGCCGACCATCACCTGCACCGTGTGGCCGTTGTCGGTCACATTGAACGACGACGGATGATAGTCGAACGTGATCTGCTCCAGATCCACCTTCATGCCGTCGCGCAGGTCGATCGGCGACTGGCGATTGCCGCTGCCGCACTTGGCCCACGCCGGATTGATCTTGCCCCAGTTGGCCGGGCCGGTCTCGCCTTCATACGACCATACATTGCTGTACACCTTGGGGATGGCCGCCACGGCGGCCTCCTTGGCGGCGGCCTGCTTCTTCGCCTTTGCCGCTGCGGCCACGCGCGCGGCCTGGTTGGCGCGCATGATGGCCAGTCGTTCCTGGATGCGGGCAGTCAGGTCGGCCTCCGCCTGGGCTTCTTTTTCGCGCTCGGTCATCTTGCGCGGCGGTGCACTCGATGCCGCAGACGAAGCCGAAGACGCGCCCACCACCGCTGCGGCGGCGCCAGTCACACCCGCAGCCCCCGCCACCGCCGATTTCGTCGAGGGCGAAATCAGCGGATCTTTTTCAGCGCCGGCGGCTGCGGAAACCACGCAGCAGCAGGCAATCAGGGTCAGGAGGGAGCGCATGAAGTATCCAGAAGTAACAGTTACAGTCTGGTATACGGATGCATTTGGGCAAAACTTGAGGGTCGCGGCTTGGCGCGCAGCGCCGAAAATAGCAAACAATCATGCTGCGGCGGCCGCGCAGCACGGCTACATGCGGGTTTCAGCGGCTTTGCAGGCGCCGAGTTAATTTCCACACGGCGCCGATCGCCATCGGCACAACCGCCAGGCCGACGCCGAACAGCACGATTTCGGTCAGGTGTTCACGCACGATCGGGATGTTGCCGAAGAAATAGCCGGCCGACGTCAACATCAGCACCCACAGGATGGCGCCGGTGAAGTTGTACAGCTGGAAGCGGGCAAAGGTCATATCCGACACGCCGGCGACGAACGGTGCAAAGGTGCGCACCACCGGAATGAAACGCGCCAGCACGATGGTCTTGCCGCCGTGTTTTTCGAAGAAGTTGTGGGTGCGCGTGAGCGCTTCTTTATTGAGCCAGCGGTAATCGTGGGTAAATACCCGCTGCCCGACCTTCTCGCCGATCCAGTAATTGACCGTGTTGCCGGTGACGGCGGCGGTAGTGAGCAGCACCATTAGCAGCGGCAGATTCATCTCGCCCACCGCGCACAGCGCGCCGGCGATAAACAACAGCGTATCGCCCGGGAAGAAGAACAGCACCACCAGACCGGTTTCGGCGAAGATAATGGCAAATAGAACAACGTAGATCAGCGTACCGTACTGCTGGATCAACACTTCCAATGTCTTATCGACATGCAGGATCATGTCAAACAATTGCACTAAGTCCATATTCTTTCCATAAGGTGAGCCGGCATCATACACTACCGCCAGTCACTGCGGCAGCGGTTTCCGAGCTGGTCATATCCAGTTTACAATCATCGCAGGCCCCGCAACAAGCGGGTTCGATCAACCAAGGAGATTTGGATGGCTTTGTTCCGCACTTTACGTGTTTTATCCCTGCCAGCACTGGCGTTGGGCCTCGGCGCTGCCAGCGCTGTCGCCGCCGATCTGCCGGAGCGCCCCAGCGCCGGCGACATCATCAAGACGTCCAAGCCGGCCGACTGGCGGCCGACCGATCCGGCCAACACCCTATATATGGATCTGCCGACCGGCCGCGTGGTGATCGAACTGGCGCCGGACTTCGCGCCGCTGGGCGTGGCCAATATCAAGACCATGGTCAAGGAACACTACTTCGATGGACTGGCGGTGATCCGTTCGCAGGATAACTACGTGGCGCAGTGGGGCGATCCGAACGCCGAGACCAAGCCCAAGTCGCTGGGCACGGCCAAGGCCAAGGTCCCGGGCGAATTCACCGCGCCGCTGGCGAACGACAAGCACTTCGTGCTGCAAAAGGATGCGGATGGCTACGCGCCGCAGATCGGCCACTCCAACGGCTTCCCGGTGGGGCGCGATCCGAAGGCCAAGACCACCTGGCTGGCGCACTGCTACGGCATGGTGGGCGTGGGCCGCGACAACGACACCGACAGCGGCAGCGGTTCCGAGCTGTACGCGATCACCGGCCATGCACCGCGCCACCTGGACCGCAATATCACGCTGCTGGGCCGCGTGATCTCCGGCATGCCGTTGCTGACTACCCTGCCGCGCGGCAGCGAGGCGCTGGGCTTCTACGGCCCGAACGAGGCGCGCATGCCGATCGTCTCGGTGCGGCTGGAGGCGGATGTGCCGGAAGCGGAACGCAGCCACTTTGAAGTGATGCGCAGCGAAGCGCCGATCTACGAGCAGGTGCTGGAAGCGCAACGCAACCGTGGCGGCCCGTGGAACAAATACGCCGCCAACTATCTGGAACTGTGCAACGCCGCCATCCCGGTGCGCGAACGTCCGAAGCAGTAACCCCAGCCGGAGGGGGTCTGACCCCGTACGGGGTCAGACCCTGGTCCGCGGTTTGCGGGGTGAGCGGTGCCGCACACGCTATAATCTTGTCGATGAACGCCCCAGACCTCCGCCCCCCACGCCCTATCCAGGCCCTGCCTGACCAGCTGATTTCCCAGATCGCCGCCGGCGAGGTGGTGGAGCGTCCGTCCGCCGTGGTCAAAGAGCTACTGGAAAACGCGCTGGACGCCGGCGGCACGCAAATCGCCGTGCGCCTGGAGGAAGGCGGCGTCAAACGCATCTGCATCACCGACAACGGCCGCGGCATCCCGCCCGAACAAATGCCGCTGGCATTGGCGCGCCACGCCACCTCCAAGATCGCCTCGCTGGACGACCTGGAAAACGTCGGCACCCTCGGCTTCCGTGGCGAGGCGCTGGCCTCCATCGCCTCGGTAGCGCAGGTGACCATCACCTCGCGCACCGCCGATGTGGCCCACGCATGGGAAATCGCCGGCTCGCACAACGCCACGCCGACGCCATCGTCCGGCGCGCTGGGCACCACCATCGACGTCAAGGACCTGTACTACAACACGCCGGCGCGGCGCAAATTCCTCAAGTCCGAGCAGACCGAATTTGGCCACTGCGCCGAAGTCGTGCGCCGCATCGCACTGGCGCGGCCCGATGTCTCGTTCTCGCTGACCCACAACGGCCGCACCGTCGATCACTGGAATGTCAGCGAAATCGCCCGCCGCAGCGCGCAGATCCTCGGCGACGGCTTTGCCGAAGCGCGCCTGCCGGTCGACGAAACCATCGGCCCTTTGCGCCTGCACGGCTACATCGGTTTGCCGACCGCCTCCAAGGCGCGCGCCGACGGCCAGTTCTTCTACGTGAACGGCCGCTTCGTGCGCGACAAGGTGCTGGTGCATGCGGTCAAAGCGGCTTATCAGGACGTGCTGCACGGCGACCGCTTCCCGTCGTACGTGCTGTCGCTGGACATGGATCCGGCGCTGGTGGACGTCAACGTTCACCCGTCGAAAATCGAAGTGCGCTTCCGCGATGGCCGCGCTGTGCATCAATGCGTCTTCCACGCAGTGCAGCGGGCGCTGGCGCAGACCTCGGCCACCGCACACGGCAGCGTGCCATCGCCGCTACCGGCGGCGGATAGCCTGAACACCACGCCGATGTGGCGCGGCGAGCAGACCTCGTTCGGCCCATTGCTGGCCCCTGATTACGCGCCGACGTTCTCGCCATCGCCATTTGGCGCATCTGGCGCATCTGGCACCGACGGCGGTGCGGGCGATGGCAGCGGTGTGGCCAGTAGCGCCGGCTTCGGCGGCCCAGCCGGCGGTCATGGCTACGGCGGCGCGTCGACTGCCGGCAGCTTTGGCGGCAACTACGCCGGCCCACGCTTCGGCGCCGGCGGCGGTGTCGCCCAAAGCACCGAACGCTACGGCGCCATGTTCCGCGACAGCGACCGCCCTGCCGGCGAGCGCGCCGCCGACATGACGCTGCCGCAAACCAGCTCCTTCACCGTCTCCGCCGCCGCCATGGCGCAGGAAGAATTCCCGCTCGGCTTCGCGCTGGCGCAGCTGCACGGCATCTACATCCTGGCGCAGAACGTCAAAGGCCTGGTGCTGGTCGATATGCACGCCGCGCACGAACGCATCCTGTACGAGCAACTGAAAAACGCGCTGGATAGCCGCGTGGCCGGTGAAGAAATGCAGGTGCAGCCGCTGCTGATCCCGATCACCTTCTACGCCGACGCAGTGGAAGTCGGCACCGCCGAAGAACACCAGGAGACCTTGCAGACACTGGGCTTCGACATCGCCGTGCTGTCGCCGACCACGCTGGCGGTACGCTCGGTGCCAGTCCTGCTGAAGAACGCCGACGCCCAGACGCTGGCGCGCGACGTGCTGCGCGACGTGCGCGAATTCGGCGGCTCCCGCGTGCTGATCGAACGCCAGAACGAACTGCTCGGCACCCTCGCCTGCCATACGGCGGTGCGCGCCAACCGCATCCTGTCGCTGCAGGAGATGAACGCCCTGCTGCGCCAGATGGAAATCACCGAACGCGCCGACCAGTGCAACCACGGTCGCCCGACCTGGGTGCAGGTGGAAATCGGCGCACTCGATAAGCTCTTCCTGCGCGGTCAATAATCATGAGCACCAAACCACTGGCCGTCGCCATCATGGGGCCGACGGCGTCGGGCAAGACCGCCTCCGCGCTGGCGATTGCGGCCCGCATCCCGTCCGAAATCATCTCCGTCGATTCGGCGCTGGTCTACCAGGGCATGGACATCGGCACCGCCAAGCCGACCAGGGAGGAACTGGCCGCCGCGCCGCATCACCTGATCGACATTCTCGATCCGCTGGACGCGTATTCGGTGGCGCAGTTTCGCAAGGACACGCTGCGGCTGGTGGCAGACATCAGCGCGCGCGGCAAACTGCCGCTGCTGGTGGGCGGCACCATGCTGTACTTCAAAGGCCTGGCCGATGGGCTGGACGACCTGCCGGGCGCCGATCCCGCCGTGCGCGCCGCGCTGGATGAGGAAGCGGCCCGCATCGGCTGGCCTGCCATGCATGCGCGCCTGGCCGCCGTCGATCCCGAAACCGCGGGGCGCCTGGCGCCGGCCGATTCGCAACGCATCCAGCGCGCGCTGGAGATCCATGCGCTGAGCGGCCAGCCGATGTCCGAGCTGCTGGCGCTGCGCGAGAAAACCGAACTGCCGTTTGAGCTGCTGTCGTTTGCGCTGGAGCCGTCCGACCGTGCGGTGCTACATCAGCGCATTGCGCGCCGCTTCGATATCATGCTGGAACAATCCCCGCACGGTAACCTGATCACCGAAGTGGAAACGCTGCGCCGGCGCGGCGACCTGCATCTGGGCCTGCCGTCGATCCGCTGCGTGGGCTACCGCCAGGCGTGGGAATACCTGGATGGCACCATTGACTATCCGACCATGCGCGAAACCGGCATCATCGCCACGCGCCAGCTGGCCAAGCGCCAGCTGACCTGGCTGCGTTCAATGCCCGATCGCGTGGTGCTCGACTGCCTGGCGCCGGACCCGGCCAGCACCATGCTGGCGCAAATTGCCGGGCGCCTCGCTTAGTCCGTCGGCAACTCGCCGCTCATATACACCAGTTCCCACAGGTGGCCATCGAGATCCTCGAAGCCGTGGCCATACATGAAGCCGCGATCTTGCGGCTCCTTGTAGGTGCGGCCGCCGGCCTCGATAGCCTTGCTAACCAGCGTCGTCACCGCGTCGCGCGACGGCGCCTGCAAGCACACCAGCACCTCGGTTGACGTGTGCGCGTCGCTGATCGGCTTGGGCGTAAACTCCTTGAAGCGGGTCTCGGTCAGCAGCATCACAAAGATATTCTCGTCCACGATCATGCAAGTGGCGGAGTCATCTGTGTAGTGCTGATTGAAGCTGTAGCCCAGATGGGTGAAGAAATGGATCGACTTCTGCAGATCCCGCACCGGCAGATTGATGAAGATATTGGTGGCCATATCGCCTCCATTGAAAAATGGTTATGCGGTCAGAATACCAATATGCCAACGTTTTGACGACCGCCGCACGCTAACGGGCATTTTTTTCAAAAAAGTTTGGGGGCGTTCTTGACAGTCCGGGCGCCATCCCCGATAATGCTTCGCGTTGCAGGTGATATAGCTCAGTTGGTTAGAGCACAGCATTCATAATGCTGGGGTCGGTGGTTCAAGTCCACCTATCACCACCAAGAATTTACTTCAGTCCGTTTGACGAAGTTTCAAAAACCCGCCCTTCTCCCAGTGAGACGGCGGGTTTTTTGTTCGTAAACGTCCACGCACGTCCTTTGATGTCCATCAATTTTAGAGGTATGTTTTTAGGGACAATCGATATACCTTCAAACGGTATACCTTAAAAACATGCCCAGGCGCGTATTGCCATTGACCGACATCCAGGTCAGACACGCAAAGCCCCAGCCCAAACGTTACAAGCTGGCGGACGGGGCCGGTATGTACCTTGAAGTGAATCCGACCGGATCGAAGATCTGGCGCATGAACTACCAGCAAGCCAACGGTAAACAAAATTGCTTGAGCTTTGGCGCATACCCTGCTGTATCGCTGGCTCTGGCACGCGAGCGGCGCGCAAAAGCCAAACACCTGCTCGCGATCGGCAAAGATCCGGCGCAGGCGCGTCGCCTTGAAAAGCTCCAGTCCGCAATGGACGCTTCGCACACATTCGAGAACGTCGCCCGCGATTGGCATGCCAACAAAGCCGACAGCTGGAAAGACAATACCGCGAAGAATGTCCTTCACCGTCTTGAGAAGGACGTCTTTCCGCTCATCGGCAAGTTTCCCATCAGTGAGGTCAAAGCGCCGTTGATGCTCGATGTGCTACGCCGTATCGAGAAACGCGGCGCAGTGGAAATGGCGCGCCGATGCGGCCAGTTCTGCGGCCAGGTTTTCCGTTACGCCATCGCGACCGGCCAGGCTGAATTCGACCCAATCCCCAGCCTGCGCGGCGCCCTGAAGGTTCGTGCGCGCGGCCACCATGCGGCTATTACGCCAGATGAACTGCCGGAATTCCTGCGCCTCTTAACCAAGCATGAATACTCCATGATGATGCAGACCCGGATCATGATCCGGCTGATGCTGTTGGTCTTCGTCCGCACCAGCGAATTGACGGAGACGCCATGGTCGGAGATCGACTTCGACAAACAAGTCTGGATCATCAAATGGCACCGCATGAAAATGGGTAAAAGGAAAATCAACCCGCGCCGGGTCGATCACCATGTCCACCTTCCGCGCCAGGGCTGGGAGCTTCTTCGCGAATTGCACTCGCACACAGGTGGCAACGAGTACCTCTTCCCTAACCGAAACGACCACAGCCGCCCAACCAGCAATTGGGCGATCCTCGCCGCGCTCAAGCGAATGGGTTATACCGGCCGCATGACAGGGCACGGGTTCCGCAGCTTGGCAATGGGCGTACTCAAAGAGCGCCTTGGCTACCGTCACGAAGTCGTTGACCGGCAGCTGGCCCACCTTTCAGGAGACATCTACGGAGAAGCCTACGACCGCGCCATGTTCCTCGATGAACGCAAGAAAATGATGCAGGACTACGCCGACTATCTCGATCAAATTGCCCAGAAAGCCGCCGATGCGGAGCGGACAACTAAAATCCACACGTGATTGATCGTATGAGAAAATTGCTATCTCACTCAACACTGGAGCGGGTTCCAACGCTCCATCGCCGAACATCGCGCGAGGAGTGCGAAAAGTTACATATATCGATACTTGGGTAACGCTTGGATGAATTGATTCGAATGAATAGACAACTTCTTAAATTTTTGATTCTGTCCACCCTCATCATAGGCAAAGCTGCCGCAGCTGATGGCCGCCCGCTCGTTCCACCAGGGGCGGAGGCCATTCTCGACAAGTCCTATCGACTTGTTGACGCCTATCAGAACGATGATGCAGCGACATGGAATCGCATGGTTTGCGGTGCATTGTCAGAAAAGGGAGGCCCCGGAAGCCTAAGCGGCATGAAATTTCTCGGTCTGCTCTCCACCCCAAGACTGGTTTCTGTTGCATCCGTTTCCGAGGCTGGAAATCTGACGACATCGCACCAACAGCCGACGGTAAAAATCGAAGTGCAGGCCGAACACTACCCTATCGGAAACTTAGTGCTAACGTTTGTGGAAATGGACAACGGTAGATGCGTGTTAGTAATTTTTTGAACGGCAACCTGACCGATGCTGCAGCCCACGCCTAACGGCGCTGCTAAGCTAGTTTGTTGAGCGACCGCTTCGTAGAACCGCGAACGTCCGCAACGGGGCGTTTACGACTGGTGCTGCAGTGCACGGTCTAGGCTAGTTGCCATCCCTAGCGATCAGCTAATAGCCGCTTAGGACAAAATAATCCGCGCCCGCGCCATAAGCACCCTGCTTGTCGACGCGCACACACAAGCGCCGCTTGGGTCCACACACCTGCAGCTTCGCACGCCCTCCCTTAGTAGACCACGCATCGGCTTGCTGCTGCAATTTCACAACCTCCGACGCCAACGCCGCACGCTCGTTTTGTAGGCCTCGGATTTCGCCACGCTGGCTTGCAATCATAGCCGTGGTACCCAACCAGGTCAGCAGAAACACGCCTGCTAGAAAACAGCACAACAGCGTCGACCAACGCCAGGTGAACCACCTCATGACAGATGTCACGTCACCCGCCGCCGCACTCATGGTCGCTGTAGACGTATGCGCCTCGGCCAAAAATGGCTGCCAGTTTTCGCGAAACTCATCTACAACAACGTGCGAGATACCAGTGATAGAACGCGTCACGGCGTCGCGAGTCGCCTCCTCTGTCGCGTTCTGAATAGTCGAGATCGTTTCCTGTCTCGTGGTTTTAATCGCCGCGTACTGTTTGACTAGGTCCGCCCGCAATACTTCTAGGGTTCTACGCTCTTGCGTCAAGCCATCCAGCGCGGCGGCAATCGCTTTCTGCTGTTCTTCCGCCACGGCCATCAAGCCGTATATCTGTGTCGACACGTCCATTTCACCTCCGATGAAATCATCGTTACCGCTTATGCAAAGGGCCACCACGCTCACGCGGCAATTTCGAACCGTCTCGCATGCGCCCGGCCCTTGTCTGTGCTTCGGCTCTTTGACGCGCCAATTCCTGCGCGCTCGCTTCTCGCTGCGCATGCTCCTTCGCGAGCTCGTATGCCTGCTCCACTTGAAACGCCCTAAAGGCCATAAGTGCGTCCTTAGCACCTTCGGCCTCCTGATGCTGTTTGAACTGGCTTCGGAAACTGGCCTTCCCTGTACCAACGTTGGCCTTTAGCTGCACCATCTCCTCACGATCCCGCAATGCCGCTGCGAGATCGCTGGACGCATCGATGATCGATTGATCCAATACGCACGCATGCCGCTCAAGCTCTCCCATCTCGCGTGCGCGCTTCAGATGATCCGCCACTTCGTTCGCGATACGTTGTCCAACGTCGCTGGATGCCCCGCGTCTCTTCATTCCGGCGACCGCTGGTCCGAGATGACTCGTCGGAACACGATCAATCCCCTGCGCCTGGAGGCTACGATGATCTACTCGGGCCGCATGCCCGGCGCGCTCGAGTTGCACATTGACGATTTCCTCCCATCGCGCGCGCTCCCGATCAGCCATGTTCCCGAGTCCGTGCCGCTGGCAATGAATCGGATCAAGTTCTACTGCCTTCTTCCCGAGGGTTCCGTCCTCGCCAACGGAGCAAGCCGATAACATGATGTGCGCATGGTGATTGCGTTCGTCGCCTTCGCGACTGGGTGCGTGGACCGCGACGTCAGCGGCCACTTTGTAGCGGTCTGCGAGTTCGCGTGCGAACGCTGTGGCCAGCGTGCGTCGTTCGTCCTTCGTCAGTTCATCGGGCAACGCGATTTCGACTTCGCGCGCTAGCACTGCGTCGCCGCGCTTATGGTGCGTTTCGACACGGTTCCAGAAGTCGGTGCGACTGGCATGCGTGCCGCCGGGTAACACTAACTCTGTATGTTCAACACCGCGCTTGCGGGTGAAATCATGCACGAGGCCAGTGCGCTGATCGACGATCTTTTCGGCCGCACGATAGGCGGCGGCAGCGGTCGCGCTGCGACCAGCTGCACGGCCGATAACCTTCACCGACAGATGATAGATCGCCATGGTGTTCGCCGTTGGTGTTGTCGTTGTCTGTGTTTTTGACTTTGTCGCGCAGCGACCGCACGGTAATCCCTGCAGGGGATTACGCTAAGTGCGCCCTTGCTGTTCGCTTCGGGGTTGCGCATCGGGCGTGAACCGCCCTTGCGCTGGCTCACTCACTATGCATGCGGATCGGCTTTAATAACGCATAGCCCGATCAAGGAGATGCTATGGAAACCATCGACACCCGTATTGAGGCAGCCGAAACTCGGCTCAAAAAGCTCAAGGCGCAACGCCAACAGATCGAAGCCCGCAAACGCACGGAGGATTCGAAACGCAAACGCACAGAAGATACTCGAAGAAAAATCTTGATCGGTGCCGCGATCCTAGCTAAAGTCGAACGAGGCGAATGGCCGCAAGCGCGCCTTCTCGCGATGATGGACGAGGTGCTTACGCGCCCGGACGACCGCGCACTGTTCGACCTTCGCAGTCCGCCAACGACAGCGCCGGAGAGCCAACTTGACCTGCCTTAGTCGCGCCGTTCAACATCGCAAGCAGGACCAACAGATTATTAGGGTATGTATTTCGGTATATGCATTTTCGCGAGGTGAAGAAACCCAATCAGGATAAGGCTTACTTTCGCGAGGTCCAAATCCACCTATCCCACCAAGATTCCGAAAGCCGTAAATCATACTAAATGATTTACGGCTTTTTTGTTTTTACCGGCACGCCACCGCGAAATCCACGTGATAGTGCTCGTCGTGCCGTATCCATGGCCGTTCCTTCATGAAGTGCAGACGTAGTCAATCCGCAGATCTTCAAATCTGCCGGCCTGGTCGAACTCGATGCCGTAGCCGAACTGGTTGCTGACATTACCCGGCAGCGGCACCGATTCGCCGGCGGCGTTCAGCACCGGCACCATAAAATCCACCGACAATCCGGCCTGGTGGGTTTTATGCGGCCGGATCGGCCCGCCTTGCGCCAGGCCGGTCTCGCCGTAGACGAAGGTTTTGCCCTGCGCAACCGTGCCATAGCAAGTGCTGCCGAGTCCGATAGACGGCAGTGCAATTAAAAAGCAAACCAGCCAACGACGCATAGCGCATCCTTTCTCAGAGCGATCCCTGTTGTAACACGCCTGCGCAAGATCGAGCTGATCGTACGCAAGCGGTCTCTCCGGCGCGGACGCGACTGTGAAATGGCGCGTCAGTTTTTCCCCACATCGACGTATGGAAAATTTGCGTTGGCCTATACGATGTCGGCATACCTGAGTGTATAAAACTGCCCATCGCCACGTTTTTCAGGCTAACCACACCATCAAAATCCTCTGATTTCATAGCGAAATCACCCTCGCCGCACCTCTGCCGCACTGCAATAAAACGTTTTCCCTGGCGTGTTGCCCATGCTTGCCGAAATGGCTAGTCTTGACCGTGACAGGTCATCAGACAACCTGCACCCGCCCAGAACTAACCGACTGAGGACGACATGAAAAAGAAAATAATGGAGACCATGGTTCCGCTCGCTTTGGCGGCCATGTATGCGCCTGCGGCCTCGGCCCAGGCAACACAAGCGGAACCGCCGGCCGCCGCCGAAGATCCCGGCACCACCGTGGTCGTTACCGGCTTCCGCTCCAGCCTGCAAAAAGCGCTGAACCTGAAGCAGCAAGCCATCGGCGTGCGCGATTCCATCGTCGCTGAAGACATCGGCAAATTCCCCGAGGCGAACGTCGCCGAATCCTTGCAGCGCGTGCCCGGCGTGATCCTCAACCGCGACGAGTCGTCCGGCGAGGGCCAGCGCATTTCGATTCGCGGCCTGCCGACCGAATACTCGGTCACCACGCTGAACGGCGCCCCGGTCAACACCACCTCCACCGCCACCATCGGCTCGGCGGCGCGCGGCTTCAACTACGACGTCTTCGCATCCGAACTGTTTGGCCGCGTCGACTTCTATAAATCGCCGCTGGCCGAACTGACCGAGGGCGGCCTCGGAGGCATCGTCGACCTGCAAACGCCGCGCCCCTTCGACAATCCCAAGCGCACCATCCGCTACGGCCTCACCGACACCTACAACACCAGCTCCAAGCACAATGACCCGAACGGCTTCGTGCTGTACTCGAACACCTGGGACAACCTCGGCTTCCTGATCGGCGCCTCGCACAGCGGCAGCATCAACACCCGCTCCGGCTTTGAAGCCACCGGCGGCTACAACAGCTCCTTCAACGGCAGCCAGAATCCGGTCAAGGGCAACTTCGCCCTTGCGCTGGACTTCGACAGCCCGCTGGCCAATCTGGGCGGCTACACACGCGACCAGGTGGCCAAAGCCTTCCTGCCGCGTATCTATCGCTTCTACGGCTCGCAGAACGAACGCACGCGCGACGGCCTGGTATCATCGGTGCAGTGGAAAACGCCCACACTCAACGTCAGTTTCGACACCCTCTACTCGAAGCTGGAGAACACCCGCGCGGAACAGCTGTTCGGCATCCTGGTGCGCAGCACCGCCACCACCAACCGCAACGCGCCAGTTGGCGCCAGCGGCAACAACGGCCTGATACCGCTCGACGTCCACATCGACCCGGGCACCAATCTGCTGACCGGCACCTTCGGCAATACCACCTACAACGCCGGCGCCGCCTATACCAAGGACGACACCAAATTCGGCTACGGCGCATTGAACGCCAGCTGGAAGGCCAGTCCCAAGCTGACGCTGAGCGGCCAGGCCAGCCTGAATCAAAGCACCGCCACCAGCGCCACCGGCCAGCTGTCCGGCTACATCTACGGCGCCACCTCGACCATCGACTACGGCAGCGATCACGTCTACCCATCGATCTCCTCGCCGACCAGCTACACCGATCCGAATAGCTGGAGCGGCTTCACCATCGGCACCGGCTGGACCAAGGAGACCGACAAGGGCAAGCAAGCGCGCGTGGCCGCCGACTATGACTACGACCTGCCCGGCGGCTGGACCGGCCACCTGAAAACAGGCCTGACCTACGTCGCCACCATCAAGGGCGTCAGCAAGCGTAACGGCACCGCGCTCGCCACCGCGCACCTGAACAGCATCGGCGCGGCCGGCCTGCGCAGCGCGATGACGTCCCAGCTGCCGATCAATAACCTCGACTTCGGCGCCGGCTGGCCGCATAGCTGGGCCACCTGGAACAGCAACTACTTCTACTCGCAGTTCGACCCCAATGTGTACAACCCGGATTCCGCCTTCACGCCATCGCAAAGCTTTGCGGCGGAAGAGGATGTGAAAACGGCCTTTGTGCAGTCCGACTTCAAGGGCGACATCGGCGGCCACGAATTGCGCTTCAACGCCGGCGTGCGTTTCTCCAAGACCGAAACCGACATCGACAACTTCAAGCAGAAAGGCGCGGGCCTGGTCTATTCGCCCAACCACGAGCAAGGCTCGTACAGCAATGTGCTGCCGGCCATCAGCAGCGCGTTTGACCTGACCGATGATTTGATGTGGCGCGCCTCATGGGGCAAAACCATCACGCGCGCGTCGCTGTCGATCATCGCCGCGCAGACCGTGATCCCGAACCAGTTTGATAACTCGGCCACCTCGGGCAATCCCAACCTGCGCCCGCAACAATCGAAGAACCTGGACACCAGCCTGGAATGGTACTTCAAGCCGGGTAGCCTGTTGTCGGCAGCCGTGTTCCAGAAGAAGCTGACCGACGCCACCGTCGCCAACACCACCGTGGTGCCGTTCTCCTCGCTCGGCCTGCCGGATACCGCATTGGGACCGCTGTTCCAGGATGCGAATGGCCACGTCGATCCCAACCTGGCGATGACGCTGCGCACCTACACCAACGCCGGCGAACAAACGCTGAAAGGGTATGAGCTGGCCTACCAGCAGGCCTTCAACTTCCTGCCGGCGCCGTGGAGCGGCATGGGTGCCATCGCCAGCTATACCCACATCAATCCCTTCAACAGCGCGCCGTGGATTACCAACGCCGGCAAAGTCATTGACGTCAATTCGGTGCCGAAGTACGCTTACAGCACCACGGTCTACTACGAACAGGGGCCATGGGCGGCGCGCCTGTCCTATAACTACAAGGACAAGTCGCTACACCCGGACAACCCGCGCAACCTGGGCGATGACCTGATCCGCTGGCGCGCGGGACGCGGCTACCTCGACGCCAACATCAGCTACAAGATCAACGAGAATCTCGAATTCCGTATCGATGCGCTCAACCTGAGCAACACGCTGGCCTACGATTACTTCGAAGACGCCAGCGGGAAATACGGTAGCGGTAAAAAGACCCGCATGGACTATGCGAAGTATGATGGCCGCACGATCAAATTCGGCATCCGGGGAAAACTCTAAATGATGAAACGACTGTACGCCGCCAGCCTGTTGGCGGCGAGTTTGGCCGGCTGCGCTTCGGCGCCGCCGGCGGTCGACACGTCCGAACAGGAAGTGATCGGCATTATCAACAAGGTCAATGGCTACTGGCAGCAGCGCGAAGCGCCGCAGAAGTGGGCCTTCTGGGATATCGCCGCCTACCATACCGGGAATATGGAGGCGTACCAGATCACCGGCAATCCGGCATGGCGAAAGTACTCGGAAGACTGGGCGGCGCATAACAACTGGCAGGGCGCCAAGTCGACCGACAAGGCGACGTGGAAGTACCAGTACGGCGAGACCGATGACCATGTGCTGTTCGGCGACTGGCAGATCTGCTTCCAGACCTATGCCGACTTGTACAAGCTCGATCCCGATCCAAAGAAGATCGCCCGCGCGCGCGAGGTGATGGAGTACCAGATGAGCACTGCCAACAAGGACTACTGGTGGTGGTCGGACGGCTTGTACATGGTGATGCCGGTGATGACCAAGCTGTATACGATCACCGGCAATCGCCAGTATCTCGACAAGCTGCACGAGTATTTTGAATACTCCAACAGCATCATGTACGACAGCGACGCGCAGCTGTACTACCGTGATGCCCGCTACGTCTATCCCAAGCATCAAAGCGTCAACGGCAAGAAGGACTTCTGGTCGCGCGGCGATGGGTGGGTGTTCGCCGGCCTGGCCAAAGTGCTGAAGGACTTGCCGAAGGATGATCCTTATCGCGCTGACTACATCGCCAAATTCAAAGGCATGGCGCAGGCGTTGAAGAAAGCGCAGACCGACGACGGCTACTGGACCCGCAGCCTGCTCGATCCGCAGCACGCACCCGGGCCGGAAACCAGCGGTACCGCCTTCTTTGTCTACGGCTACCTGTGGGGCATCAATAACGGCCTGCTTGAGCGCGACGAGTATCTGCCGGTGGTACGCAAAGGCTGGCGCTACCTGAGCAAGACCGCGCTGCAAGCGGACGGAAAAATCGGCTACGTGCAGCCGATCGGCGACCGCGCCATACCGGGACAGGTGGTTGACCAGAATTCGACCACGGCGTTCGGTGTCGGCGCCTACCTGCTGGCGTCCTCGGAGCTGGTGCGCCTGCTGCGACAATAACAACGGAGACTGAATGCAACGACGACACTTTATCCAGACCCTCGCAGCGACGGCCGGCGGCGGCATCGCCAGCGCGCCAGCCATGGCGGCTAGTTCCGCCACCGCAAGCGCAGATGGCAGCGGCGCCGCAGCCCGCACACAACTCGCCACACTGGCGCAAAAAATGTCCGAGCCAGTGCTGGCCAACATGGCCGCCGGCACACTAAAGAAAAACTTCGTCCTCGAAGTCAGCCCCACCTGGGATGGCCGCGACAAAGGCGTGGCCTTCCTCGAATGCTTCGGCCGACTGATCGCCGGGGTCGCGCCATGGCTGGCCCTCGCCAACGATGGCACGCCCGAGGGCCGCACCCGCAAGCGCCTGCAACAACTCGCGCTGCAAAGCTATACCAATTCTGTCGATCCATCCAATCCGGACTACCTGCTGTGGAAAGGCCCAGGCCAGACGCTGGTCGATTCCGCCTACTTCACCAATGCCCTGATCCGCGCGCCGCAAGCGCTGTGGGAACCGCTGGACGCCAAAACCAAGCAACGCATCATCGCCGAAATCAAATCGCTGCGCCGCATCGAACCGCCGTACATCAACTGGATGCTGTTCGCCGCCATGAACGAAGCATGGCTGATGTCGATCGGCGAAGAATTCGACCCGCTGCGCATGAATGTCGCCATCCGAAAAATCAACGAATGGTACGTCGGCGATGGCTGGATCAAGGATGGCGACGCCTTCCACTTCGACTACTACAACGCCTTCGTCATGCACCCGATGCTGGTCGAAATCCTCGACGTTCTCGATGCGAAAAAAGGCGCGTTCTGGAACGGCAAGCCGGAAGAGCTGCGCGCACAGGCCATCAAACGCATGCAGCGCTACAGCGAACACCTGGAACGCTTCATCTCCACCGACGGCAGCTTCCCGCCAATCGGCCGGTCGCTCACCTACCGCACCGCCGCCTTCCAGCCATTGGCGTTGCTGGCGCTGCGCAAGCAGCTGCCGCAAAGCCTGCCCGAAGGCCAGATCCGCGCCGCACTGCAAGCAGTGCACAAGGCCGTGTGGTCGGCGCCGTCCAACTTCAGCAAGGAAGGTTATCTCACCATTGGCTTTGTCGGCCATCAACCGGAACTGGGCGACTGGTACTCCAACAACGGCAGCATGTACATCGCCTCCGCCAGCCTGCTGCCACTTGGCCTGTCGCCGACCGACAGCTACTGGACTGCGCCCGCGCAAGACTGGACGCAAAAGAAAGCCTTCGCCGGCGCCCGCTTCCCTAAAGACTACCCGGTAAATTACTAATGACGATCGAATCCACTTCCCGCCGCACCATGTTACGTGGCGCCAGCGCCGCCGCAGCAGCAACCACCATGGGCAGCCTGATGCTGCCGCTGTCCGCGCAAGCCGCCGCCCGCTTCAGCATCAGCGACACCGACTTTATGCTGGACGGCCAGCGCCTGCAAATCCGCTGCGGCGAAATGCACTTTGCCCGCGTGCCGCGCGAATACTGGCAGCACCGCCTGAAAGCCATCAAGGCCATGGGCCTGAACACCGTCTGCGCCTACCTGTTCTGGAATTACCATGAGTGGCGCGAAGGCCGCTACGACTGGCAAGGACAGCGCGACGCCGCCGAATTCTGCAAACTCGCGCAGCAGGAAGGCCTGTGGGTCATCCTGCGTCCCGGTCCCTACGCCTGCGCCGAGTGGGAAATGGGCGGCCTGCCATGGTGGCTGCTGAAGAAGCCCGGCGACGCCTTCCTGCGCACGCGCGACGCCAACTTCGTGCAGCCGGCGCGCCGCTACATGAAGGAAGTCGGCCGTATCCTCGGACCGCAGCAGATAACCCGCGGCGGGCCGATACTGATGGTCCAGGTCGAAAACGAATATGGCTTCTTCGGCGAAGACCTGGATTACATGCGCGACATGAAAAGCATGCTGCAAGATGCCGGCTTCGATGTGCCGCTATTCCAGTGCAATCCAACTAACTCGGTAGTCAAGTCGCACATCGACGGCTTGTTCAACGTCGTCAATTTCGGCAGCGATCCGCAGACTGGCTTCAAGGCGCTGGACCAGGTGCAGAAAGGCCCGCGCATGTGCGGCGAATACTACTCCGGCTGGTTTGACACCTGGGGCGCACCGCACCGTCGCGGTTCCGCCAACGGCGCCGTGGCCGACATCCAGACCATGTTGAAGGCCAACGGCTCCTTCAGCCTGTACATGGCGCACGGCGGCACCAGCTTCGGTCTGTGGGGCGGCTGCGACCGGCCCTTCCGTCCCGACACCAGCAGCTACGACTACGACGCGCCGATCAGCGAAGCCGGATGGACCGGCGAAAAATTCCAGGCCTACCGCGAGGGCATCAAACCCTTCCTGCCGGCGGGCGAAACACTGCCGCCGCCACCGCCGAGAAATCCGGTCATCGCCATCAAACCGTTTGGGTTCAAGGAGTCCTGCACGGTGGCCGCCGCCATGCCAACCAAGGCGCTGAGCGTGACCTCGCCGCAGCCGATCGAACAATACGACATCAGCCGCGGCCTGGTCTCCTATCGCGTCAAGCTGCCCGCCGGCCCGGCCGGCAAGCTGGAAGCGGCCAAGGTGCGCGACCTGGCCTGGGTCAGCATCGACGGCAAACAAGTCGGCACCATGGATACGCGCTACCGCCGCTTCAGTGTCGACCTGCCGGCGCGCAGCAAACCGGCGACGCTGGAGATCCTGCTGTACACCATCGCCCGCGTCAACTTCGGCGTCGAAATCCACGACCGCAAAGGCCTGCATGGGCCGGTGCTGCTCAACGGCCAGCCGCTGGAAAATTGGGACATCCGCGCCATCGACTTTGACGCCGACGCCGTGCTGCCGCCGCTGACGTGGAAGACCGGCCGCGCACAGGGCGCCGCTTTCTGGCGCGGCGGTTTCGATGTCACGCAAAGCGGCGACACCTTCCTCGACTTGTCCGGCTGGGGCCAGGGCATCGTGTGGGTCAATGGCCGCTGCCTGGGCCGTTACTGGAGCATCGGCCCGACGCAAACCATGTACCTGCCCGGCCCGTGGATGAAGCAAGGCCACAACGAAGTCGTGGTGCTGGACCTGACCGGCCCACGCAGCGCACGCATCGAAGGCTTGACCATGCCAGTTCTCGACAAGCTGCGGCCGGAGCTGGACCTGGCGCGTCCGCCTAGCAAAGTGAAACCGGCGCTGGACGGCGTCAAGCCAGCGCACGAAGGCGAATTCGCGCAAGGCTCGGCGGTGCAGGACGTGAAATTTGCGCAGCCGCACAAAGGCCGCCAGTTCTGCCTCGAGTCGCTGGACGCGTTCGACGGCAAGCAGTACGCCGCCGTGGCCGAACTGGCGCTGCTGGGTGTCGACGGCAAGACGCTCAACCAGTCCAACTGGACCATCGTCTACGCCAGCAGCGAGGAAGCCACCAAGGAAGACGGCGGCGCCCTCAACGCCATCAACGGCCAGGCCTCCGACTTCTGGCACACGGCTTACAGCGGCAAGGCCGCGACGGCGCCGGGCAGCAAGCACCCGCACCGCCTGATTATCGACCTGGGCGCCGAAGCCACCATCGCCGGCTTACGTTACACCCCGCGCCAAGGCCCGGAAGGCGTCACCGGCCGCATCAAGCACTATCGCGCTTACGTCGGCGACCATCTGGTAAAGGAAAACTGACGCCGATTGGCGACAAGGCTGCTCTCAGATTGAGGAGATCAACTTTGCTCCGCAGGCAGCCTTGTCGCCATCGTAAGCAACCGCTTTGCCGTGGTGATGCCGATCGCTGGACGCCACTTGTATCGGGAAGTTGCCTTTACATTGCGGACAGACGGTTATATCGCCATCCACAGCTATTGGCTTGCCAAGCGCTTTGAAATCATTGGCCGCAGAGATCACTTTGCCGCCATGCGACGTTGCGTCACCTAGACGAATGACGCCCTTGCCCTGGCTGTTTTTCATGCGGTACCTCCGTCATGCTTCTCATTTAGTTACCAGGAGCGATCTCTGCGCGCCAAAGCTCGGCGTTCTTAAAGCTGTCTTCCTCGCCATGCCAGTCCGGCGTCTTGCTGCGAGGGTCCGAGGGATACGTTTGCGTTTTGTGCGCCTGTGACGTAGCGGCCCACCTGACTGGCATATCGCCAACGGGGTGCTGATAAAAAGCCAACCGCAAACCACGACCGTCCGCTCATTCTTCTAGTCGGTATAGGGGATTTCGGAACCACGAAATAGTCTGCGGTAGCGCCAATATCCGGTTGGTTCGACAAACTGCTCGCGAAAGCCGGCCAGGGAGTCGTGCACAAAATTGTCGAAGAACGTCGCCAAGAAAGGCGAGATTTTGGGCTGAGCAGCCACTTTTGCCCTCAGTTCAGGAGCTTCAGGCTCTAAAACGAATACCACGGCCTGATTTCCATCCCGATCATAAGGCCGTTTCTTTTTCAAAACTTTGGAAGACAACGTCGCACTCATTTGAAGCTCCTCATCGGCGGCACAAAATTGTCGATTCGACGCGATCAGATGGCGGCGATGAGTTGGATTAGCTCTCCTCACTTGTGCAGTATTCTCAAAATCCCTCCTCACCTGCCACCTCCATATCAGATAAGGCAGCAGCCAATCACCCAATGATTTGGGAGCCTCTGTGGAAACATCAATAAATCGCTCAAATGCCGTTAGCAAATCAGAGTGAATTTCAAAGTCCGCAGTACCACGCCGTTTTGATATCGGCACCCCCGCAGCAATAGCGCAGTCGTACAGATGATTCAGAGGAATCTGAGAAAGTTTTAGCGAATCCTCGATAGCGACACCAAGCTCTCCCGGCTCATATCCTCCCCCGACGTCGCTGTGCGCGCCCGGATAAGCGAATTCAAGGCAATTCGGAGGGAGCTCCCGATTCATCAAGACTGTGTCCAATGGAAAATTCTTACGTAACTCATGAACCGCAATTAAGTGAACACAATTTTCTATATTGGGCAAAATCCACATAACTTCAGGTGTCGCCCAGTTAGAATGACCACCTGTAATACGCAATTGATCATTTTTAACTCCCTCCCGTATACCAACTGATGCAACAGTATCCATCAAACCTAAAAAACGAAAGCGGAGAGGGACATCAGCTAAGCCGGTCTGAGTTAAAAAATCATTCAACCAATGGCAAAATACTCGAGCCTCCGTGGCCCCACGAGAAAACCCGAAGATGTCCAAGACGCATTCACACACCTTCGCCGACCGGTTGCTCTTCATTCGAGCTTTAATACTATTGATACAGACACTTAGGAATACCCCCCTCATCGCGCCCGCATTCGCTACGAGGCTGTCATTGAGTCCCACGCTCTTGAGTAGCTTCATGTCAGCCTTGGATGGAGTACCAGTGCATAGCGCAGTGATCATCGCTGCTGAGAACAGTTCGGTACTAAAAAGACCTCTATGTACCGCATTAAAAACGCGTAATAGCGCAACCATGATACGAGAGTCACCGCCACTGGCGAAAGCGCTTCCCAAGACACTTTCTGTTGTTTCATTAATCAACGCAAATGGCATACCTAAACCGGGAATGTACACGGCATGGGATCCTTTTTCAGGAATATGAGGGTAGGCTTCGTAAAGCCGTGCCACATTGGAGTGACCTTTCTTGTCCTTGTGTAGATAGAGGCTATTGCCTGTTCCGTCAAAAAAAATACCTACTTGTATCGTAATTTCGCATGCTGAAGCATTGGCGTATTGGCCAGGCTTGGAAGGCCTCAGATATTCGACAGGAGCGGTGCGAGTCGCTGTGAATTTTCCGTTTGATTGCATCATTTCCATGTATTCCTCCAACGATCCATATATTTCTTCTCAGCTTCCGTAAACATCTCTGTAATACGCGATCCTGTCGTCGCCGAAGCGCCCCCGTCCGTCGGTCCATATGGCACAGGGTGATTCGGACTCACCACTGAGTAGGGTGTGGTCAACACACGAACCCGACCTTCGGGGAAGAAATGGATATATAAGCTATATGCTTCCGTATATTTTTCGACGGGTACCTTTGCGAAATAAAAGCCCTTTTTCTTGATGCTTCGATAGTTTCCTGCGTCTATTTCCGAATAATCTGCATGTGACCAATCCTCTACGCTCCACCGTACCTCAACTACCAACCCCGGTCGCCAATGCCTCGGAATCATGATGCAACAAATCTCCCCGCTACCGCCCCCTTCGCGTTGCACCCCTGTACCGCCATATTTGTTAACATAAAACTCTGGCAGAAGGTAATCTGGCCCTAGATGGTGTACCCCAATCATTACCGTTCCTACGTAGTCGTCCTCTTCAGTAGGCATGAAAAATGAAGCGTACCCAACCGCAAGGGCTATGCCAAGAGAGCAGGCAAGAAGCAATCGCAGTACTTTCTTTCTCATCGCTTGGTTCCGCCACAATGATGACTTGCCAAGCGCTGCAAGTCTTTTTGCCGCAGAATGGGATCAGATTGTTCTAGAACCGACTTCAAGCCAGGATGAAGTAGAAGACGCCCCTGAGTCTCAAAAACGTGACGAGCAAACAGCAAGAGATCTGTGTTTTCTTCATGTCCTGCGGACAGCCATATCTGACGCGTTTGTTCGGCATATTGGTGGGCCTGCATTGTCGAGTATTCGGATCCGTGCTCCGGCCGGAGCTTACGCAAGTTCGCCAGTAGCTGATCAGCGCCGAAAGCATCTCTAAGAGCGCTGATCTGGATCTCGCTTAACAATAAAGGAATCCTCGATGGAGATTCCACTTTGAGAATGGGGAGTGATTTTAATTTTCCATCACGGGAGTGGACCTTCCAGCTCTCAAATGGCGCTACGAGCCAACTCCATTGTTTGCTCGTCAGGAGGACGGCGAGGTTGGCTAACACAATGCAGTCGGCAAACCTCAGCGTTAACTCAATGCCTTCTTCTGTTTGGATGCAAATGAATTGGCGAAGATGAAGCAGCACTTCATTCAACGTTAGCTCTGTCTCGATAAATGAAATTCCCAATTGCGGAGAAGTTGCATTAACAAGCGCCATCACCGCATCGATTCGATTGCAATGCCATGCACGTTCCACATCGATCAAGATCGGACTGACGACTATTGCATCTCGCCCATAAATCGCGGCAACCCAGGTTGGCTTGCGGCGCCTCTTTATCCACGGCTTGTCAACCGGGTAGCCAAGTAGGGTGGTATCGATAAGAATATACGAGCGACTCATGTTCCGGCTCCAGACTTGGCGAAAGGACTATGAGCATCTGCGGCGATCATCAGGCAGGGAATACAAATCTTGTGTACCGCCTTGTCTCCAGCGAACGAGACGTTACGGCTCTGCCCCGGGAAAGTTTGATGGCTGGCTGCGTACATCTCATGCTTCCCTGCGGTGTAGCCTTTAATACCGCCAGCACTCAGTTCCAGTTCTGTCCCACCGCCGTTGATGCGTACCCCTTTTTTGGCTTTTATAGTGATCCAATCAGTATTGCTAATGATCTCCACTACTTTCTTGGCCAGTAGCTGCAATTGGTCATCCTGCGCTTGTACATCAATCTTCCCACTTGCTGCCGTCAGCTTTATGCCCCCTTCGTTCGCGAACAAACTCATCGATTGCACCGAGCGGAATGAGGCACAGTCTCCCGCAGCCAGAGAAGTCGTACTTGCACTAACGATATCAACCGTGGTCGCCGCTCCGATGGCGATATTTCTAGTGCTTCCACAAATTAAACCAGCGGGGCCACTGACAGCTACAATAGGCGCTCCGCTAATTTCAAGATTTTTCAGCTTTTCAATTAGCTCTGGAAGATCTTTACCGGAAGCCTTGTCACCGGCGTGCAGTTCGGCCTGCTCAGCTAGTTGGCACACAAGTTTCTGTAAGCTGTCCGCAATATTAAGGAGTTCAGCGCGTTCGAGGTGTTGCCCCGTCTTGTGATCGCTTGGCTCGGCGGTGACCAGAACGCCTTGCAAGCCACGTACAGCGATGTTCATATCGCTGCGCAATTCGGCGCCAACCCCACGCTGTTCGCAATGACCTTCGACTCGTGATTGGGATAACCATCCCAAATTCAGCTGGCTCGCGCCGTAATCGCTTGCCAGTTGCGCGCTGATTTTGCCATTTGTATCGTCAAATCGCAGTTGATTGGCGCTGACACCTAGAACTTCACGGCTTCTTATTCCGGAAAGATAACGGTTGCCCGGCAAGTTGCCACCATCGTTGAGAGCTACTGGCTGGCCTTGCTGGTTATAGAGTTGGGCCACGATAATGGGCTTGTCAGGGTCACCACCGAGGAAGGTGACCAATACTTCGGTTCCGATCCGCGGCAAGCCAAGCGCGCCGCATTGTTGGAGTGCCCCGGGGCCGTTGCCCGCCCAGTTGGATGCAACACGTACCCAGGCGGAGTCGGTGGTGGTATCTGATGCGCCGGCGCCGGCGGCTTCTTCGTGGTCTTCCGGGCGGGTACCGGGGAAGCGGATTTTTACGCGGCCTAGTTGGTCGCAGTGGACCTCCTCACCTTTCGGACCGACCACGATGGCGCTTTGCATTTGTACTTGTGGCACGTCCACGCGCGGGTCGAAGGCGGGAACAATGCTTACGCCACGACGGACGGCCGTGAACTGGATCTGCATGCGTAGCGGGCCGCTGGCCACTTTGTCAGCGACATCGCGCTGCATCTGCACATCGCTGACGCCGTGCATCCAGCGGCTGCGGGCGAACAGGCGTTCCACGCGCGTGGCCAGTGCTTTCGGCAGATTGTTTTGCGCCGTCACCTGCAAGTCGGTGACGATGAAGTCGCGTTCCGCAGGGTCGTGTTGGTCCACTTCGGGATGCTCGGCCAGCGTGAAGTATTCGCCGGCGCACATATCGCGCACGCTGCCTTCGCCGTGGAAGCATTTGGATTCGTAGTCATGCCGTTTCATGCGCAGCTGACCGAGGTTGAACAGGTCTTCGTTGTCGTCGCCGGCGTGCGGTGGCAGGATCTGGTAGTCGTCCAGCGTGGCGGCCAGCTCGTTGCCGTTGACGCCTTGGTTGTTGCTGCTGTTGGTCGATACCAGCATGAAGTCCCGGCCCTGCGGATTCATGTAATCCCAGCTATGCCGCGTGACCGTGCCGGGCTGCAGGCTGCGCACCGCGCTCCAGGCGGTGATGGTGTCGCGTTCTTCGGTAGCGGCGTCGCGGTGGTAGCGAATGGTGCCGGCGGCGTTCTGACGCAGGCTGTCAGCATTGTTGAACAACACCAGCGTGTGCATCATTTCGCCGGCGCGGATGTACCAGCCGATGCCGCGCCGTTTGAGCAGGCGGCGGATGAAGGCCGCATCTGACTCGTTGTGCTGCATGGTGAATTCGCGCTTGGGATAGGTACGCAGGTCGAAGGCCTCATCCTTCTCGTGGTTGAAGCAGACACCAAGCACCGGGCTTTTCTGCCGCCACTCGTTGAGGATGCGCTGGACGATCTCTACTTCGTCCATATTGCGGAACACGCGGGTGTTGGTGCGCTTTTCCAGTATCGCCAGCGCGTCGCGCAGCACCAACTGGTAGCTGGCCAACCCTCCATCGCTGTCGCCCGAACTGGCTTCGGTGACGATGCCGCACACGCTGCGCAAGTCGCCGCGATCGGTGACGAAATCCAGCTGGGCCGCCACGGCGATCATCTTCTTCAGCGGTAGTTGCGCATTGGCCGACACGCACAGCACGCGGTATTCAATCCCGCCGCAGATACTCTCGGAGCCGAACACGCGCTGCGGCAGCAGCATGTCGTCATTGAATCCGCCGGGCAGGTCTAACCGCAACCGCAACGGCCGGTTATCGGTGACCAGCTCCTTGGCCGCCGTCATGAAGCTGAAAAAATCGCTGTCGCTTTCCACACTGCCTCCCGTTAGCCGCGCGAGTCTCCGATGATGTCAGGCTGAATAGACAGGATTTTGATGTTAAGCAACTCTCGCTCAGACCGGCGCCAAGATTTCCTTATGGCAATCGTTGACAGCAGACAGGCCGCCGGACAATCATGCTGGTAATGATCAAACGTGAAAAATTCTGGCGACAGCCGGGCTGGCTGTTTTGTCTGCTGCTGCCGCTGTTCCATTTTGCCAGCGTCAAGCTGACTTTCTTCTGCGCCGTTACGCCGGAAAACGCGGTCGTGGTCTGGCTGCCGAATGCCGTGCTGCTGGCGGCACTGCTGCGCTTTCGCGGCCAGCGCGCGCCGTTGCTGGCCGCGCTCACTTTCACGTCCGACGTGCTGGCCAACCTGAACGCGTTTCCGTGGTACGAGGCGGTGCTGCTCAGCGCCGTCAATCTGCTGGAAGTGACCATCACCTACCAGCTGATGCGGCGCAGTGGCGCTTCGCCGCGCCTGCACCGCCTGAAAGACCTGGGCCAATTCATCCTCGCCGGGCCGGTGTTCGGCGCGATGCTGGCCGGCCTGCTGGCGGCGGCGGTGCTGCAGCAGGTGGGTGGCGCCACCACGTCCTACCTGACGCTGGCGCGCGTGTGGTGGTTTGGCGACGGTCTGGGACTGCTGATCTACACGCCGCTGCTGCTGGCCTACACGCAGTCGCAGCACCAGCGCCCCAAGCTGACGCGCTGGGACGACGCGGCGCTGGCCACCACGCTGCTGCTGGCGGTGGCCGTGCTGTCGGCGCATGGCGGCGAAATCGACGGGGTCTCCGTCACGCCGACGTTGCTGCTGCCGGCGGTGGCGGTGATCGCCTTCCGTTTCGGCGTGCGTCTCACTACCCTGCTGGTGGCGCTGATTTCGCTCAGCACCGCGATGATGATGACCACCGGCCTGAAACCGTTCGGCGACGTGCCTATCCATCTGGAAGTGGTGCGCGCGCAGGAATTCATTCTCACGTTGTGCATCATCGGCATCGGTTTTGCGGTGGTGCTCAGCGAGTTGCAAACGCGCGAGCGAGAACTGGAGAGCCGGGTACGCGAACGCACGCGCGAGCTGGAACAATCCAATTCGCGGCTGGCCGACATCAGCGCCACCGATGGCCTGACGGGCATTGCCAACCGCCGTCGCTTCGACGAGACGCTGGCGGCGGAGTGGAGCCGCGCGCGCCGCAACAAGCAGCCACTGATGCTGGCGTTGCTGGATGTCGACCTGTTCAAGCAATACAACGACTGCTACGGCCACCAGAGCGGCGATGATGCGTTACGCGCAGTGGCGAACGAGCTGGCTAGGCAGATGCGTCGCGGTAGTGATTTTGTGGCCCGCTACGGCGGCGAGGAGTTTGCCGTGATCGCGCAATCGGCCAATGAAGAAGATGCGCTGGCGATGGCTGAATCGATTTGTGCCGCGATCGCCGCGCTCAATCTGCCGCACGCCACCTCGCCTTTCAACGTGCTCACCGCCAGCATCGGCGTGGCGCTGATCACACCCGGCGAACAGCATTCCATCCCGTCCCTGATCAAGACCGCCGACGTGGCGCTGTATCGCGCCAAGCAGCTCGGCCGCAACCGCGTCGAGCAGGCCGACGTGACGTCAGTCGCCTGAACGTCCGGCAGCGATCTGCCGGTACTGGCTGGGCGTCAGTCCGGTGGTGGCCTTGAACTGGCGGGTAAAGGCGGAATGGTCGCCGTAGCCGCAGGCTTGTGCGATCTCCGCCACGCTGGCGTCGCCGTTCAGCATGCGCGACGCGGCGTCCACGCGGGTCTGGATAATCATCTGGCGCGGCGTCAGGTGGAAGATGCGCAGGAAGTAGCGCTCGATCTGCGCGATCGACATGTTGGCGATGCGCGCCAGCTCCGCCAGTTGCAAGGGCTGGCCATATTGCTCGTGTATCACGGTCACCGCCGCCGCCACTTTGCGGTAGGCGGGGTTCTTCTTGTCCGCCATCGCCAGGTCGCGCGAGATGCCGGTCAGGCCGACGATGCGGCCTTGCGCGTCGCGCAGCGCCGCCTTGCGCGTAAGGCACCAGCCGGGATCGCGGTTGGGATACAGGTGCAGTTCCAGTTGGTCTTCGATATCGTTATCGCCGGCCAGCACCAGCAAATCCTGCGCATAGTAGGTCTGGCCGAAGGGGTGGGCAAATACCTCGGCCGGCGTGCGGCCGATCAGCGCCGACTTGTGCCGCTGGCCGCAACGCTGCACCAAGGTCTGGTTGACCACCACGTAGCGCCCCTCGCCATCCTTGACGAAAAACACCACGTCCGGCAGCGCATCAAACAGCCCTTCCGCAAA
The DNA here is from genome assembly GCF_009857535.1 of Duganella margarita. Lineage (GTDB taxonomy): Bacteria > Pseudomonadota > Gammaproteobacteria > Burkholderiales > Burkholderiaceae_D > Rugamonas > Rugamonas margarita. The sequence goes on along the minus strand of NZ_WWCS01000005.1, from coordinate 108,146 downwards.
GAAGGGATCAGCGACGGCGAGGCCCAGCGCGGCACGCGTGGTTTCATGGTTGGCAGTGTGCATGGACTTCATTCTGCACCATTGTGCAGATTTCGTCACCCATTGTGCGCAAGCGGTGCAAGACAGGCAATGGCGGCCAGCCTAAGATTTGAGCATGAAAACAATCTCGATTATCGACTCCCATACGGGCGGCGAACCTACCCGCCTGGTCATCGACGGCGGCCCGGATCTGGGCCATGGCCCGCTCAGCGAACGCGTGGCGCGCCTGCGCGCCGCCCATGACAACTTCCGTTCCGCCGTCGTCTGCGAACCCCGCGGTTCGGACGTGCTGGTCGGCGCCTTGCTGTGCGCACCGCACGCGCCGGACTGCGTGGCGGGCGTGATCTTCTTTAACAACGTCGGCTACCTCGGCATGTGCGGTCACGGCACCATCGGCCTGGTGGCCTCGCTGGCCTTCATGGGCCGCATCGGACCCGGACGCCATCGCATCGATACGCCGGTCGGCGTGGTGGAGGCGGAACTGCATGCCGACGGCAGCGTCACTGTCGATAACGTGGCGTCCTGGCGCAGCCGCGCCGCCGTCACCGTCGAGGTGCCGGGCATCGGTCCGGTCACCGGCGACGTCGCCTATGGTGGCAACTGGTTCTTCCTGGTGGCCGAACATGGCCAGGAACTCAACGCGGCCAATGTGGAGGCCCTGACCAGCTACACCGTGGCCGTCGCCACCGCACTGGCCGACCAGGGCATCACCGGCGACGACGGCGCACTGATCGACCACATCGAACTGTTTGCCGATTCGCGCACCGGCGCCGACAGCCAGAACTTCGTGCTCTGTCCCGGAAAGGCCTACGACCGTTCGCCATGCGGCACCGGCACCAGCGCCAAGTTGGCCTGCCTGGCGGCCGACGGCAAGCTGGCACAAGGCGCGTTGTGGAAACAGGAAAGCGTGATTGGCAGCGTGTTCGAAGCATCCTACCGCCTGCGCGACGGCCGGCTGTTGCCGAGCATACGCGGCAAAGCATGGGTCAATGCGCAGGCGCAGCTGATCCTCGATCCGAGCGATCCATTCGTCTGGGGCATACGGTGAACAATGCCGAAGTGATCGTCATCGGCGCCGGCATCGTCGGCGCCGCGTGTGCGGATGCGCTCAGTGAGCGCGGGCTGCGCGTGGCGGTCATCGAGCAGGATATCGCCGGCGGTGGCGCCACGGCGGCGGGTATGGGCCACCTGGTGGTCATGGACGACAACGCGGCCGAACTGGCGCTGTCGGCCTACTCTGTCGCGTTGTGGAAGGATCTGGTGGGCGACCGCCCGCAGCGCCACGAATACAGCGGCTGCGGCACGATATGGGTGGCCGCCGATGAAGAAGAAATGGACGCCGCGCTGCAGAAGGCGCACACGCTCTCCAGCCACGGCCTGCCATGCGAAGTGCTGACGCCTGCCGCGCTGTATGCGCGCGAACCGCAATTGCGCGCCGGCCTGGCGGGCGGCCTGCTGGTACGCGGCGACGGCCTGGTCTATCCGCCCAAGACCACGCGCATCCTGCTGGACCGCGCCATGCGTCGCGGCACCATCACCAAGCGCGCCACTGTTACGGCGATTGAAGACCACGGCGTGGTGCTGAGCGACGGCACCCGCCATCAGGCGCAGCACATCGTGCTGGCGGCCGGCGCGCGTTCCAGCGCGCTGTTGCCGGAGCTGCCGATCCAGCCGAAGAAAGGCCATCTGGCCATCACCGACCGCTATCCCGGCTTTATAAAGCATCAGCTGGTGGAACTGGGCTACATCAAGAGCGCCCATGCCGCCAGCGGCGATTCGGTCGCCTTCAATCTGCAGCCACGTCCCACCGGCCAGATCCTCATCGGCTCTTCGCGCCAGTTCGACACCACCGATCCGGCGGTGGAACCGGCCATGTTACAGCGCATGCTGCGCCACGCCACCACCTTCACGCCGCGACTGGCGGAACTGAACGTGCTGCGCACCTGGACCGGCTTCCGCGCCGCCACGCCGGACGGCCTGCCATTGATCGGCCCTTGCAGTGCAAGGCGCGGTTTATGGCTGGCCACCGGCCACGAAGGCCTCGGCATTACTACTTCCCTGGCGACGGCGCAGCTGCTGGCCGGCCAGATACAAAACGAACGCACGCGCATCCCGTTTGCGCCTTATCTGCCGGGACGCTTCCATGCCTGACGCCCAGATCACCCTCAGCATCAACGCCCACGATATCAGCGTCGCCCAGGGCGTGACCGTGGCCGCCGCCATTGCCATGGCGGGCAACGCCATTACCCGCCGCTCCGTCACCGGCGCGGCGCGCGCGCCCTTGTGCGGCATGGGCGTTTGCCAGGAATGCCGCGTCACCATCGACGGTCGCGCGCACCAGCTGTCTTGCCAGACGCTGTGCGCCGACGGCATGCACGTGGTTACCGGAGCAATGGCATGAAGCGCTTCGACGTGCTGGTGGTAGGCGCCGGCCCGGCCGGGCTGGCGGCGGCGCATGCGGCCATGAAGCAAGGCGCGCAGGTCGGCATTGTCGATGACAATCCGCTGGCCGGGGGCCAGATCTGGCGCGGCGGCGCCGACGTGCAAGCCGACCCGCGCGGGCAGCAGCTGTGGAGCGAATTGCGTGACTCGGGGCGCATGATTTTCCTGCCGCAGGTGCGGGTGCTGTTTGCACCGCAGCCCGGCCACCTGCAGGTGCAGACGCCGGAAGCATCGGCCACGCTGCATTACAACAAGCTGATATTGGCGACCGGCGCCCGCGAGCGGCTGCTCCCCTTCCCCGGCTGGACACTGCCCGGCGTGACCGGCGCCGGTGGTTTGCAGGCGTTGTCCAAGGGCGGCTATCCGCTGCAAGGCAAACGCGTGGTGGTGGCGGGCAGCGGCCCGCTGCTGCTGGCTGCCGCCGCCACCTTGCGCAGCAAAGGCGCGCTTGTCGTCGCCATCGTCGAGCAGGCGTCCACGCCGGTGCTGCTGCGCTTCGGTATCGGCCTGCTGGCGACACCGTCTAAAATCACGCAGGGGCTGCACTTGGCTAGGCAGCTGCGCGGCGTGCCGTATCTGCGCAACAGCTACGTGCTGTCGGCGCAAGGCGACGGCACGCTGCAATCGGTGCAGATCCAGCGCACCGGCGTGCCGGAAGTGGAAACCCTGCAATGCGATTACCTGGCCTGCGGCTACGGCCTGCTGCCGAATGTGGAACTGGCGCAGGCGCTTGGCTGCGCCACCGCGTCGCACAACGGTCAGACCGTGGTCAAGGTGGATGACATGCAGCGCACCACCGTGCCGGACATCTACTGCGCCGGCGAAGGCACCGGCATTGGCGGCGTTGACCTGGCGCTGGCCGAAGGCCACATCGCCGGACTGGCCGCCAGCGGTCACGCCAACCAAGCGCAGGAAGCCATGGGGCGCCGCGCGCACTGGAAGAAATTCGCCGACCGCCTGGCGCGCGCGTTTGCGCTGCGTTCGGAACTGCGCACGCTGGCCGGCGACGACACCATCGTCTGCCGCTGCGAAGACGTCTGCCACGGCGACCTGCGCACGCATACCGGCTGGCGCAGCGCCAAGCTGCAAACCCGTTGCGGCATGGGGCCATGCCAGGGTCGCATCTGCGGCGGCGCGACCGAAGTGCTGTACGGCTGGCGTCCCGACGCGGTGCGCCTGCCGATTTCGCCGGCACGCATTGCCAGCATTATCGAGTAGGCTTTTTAGTTACGCTTGATGGTCGAGCTGCGCAGGATCAGCTGAGGTTCGACCATGGTGGTGGACGGCGCTTCCTTGCCGTCGATGGTGGCGATCAGTTTTTCCATCGCGATGGCGCCCATGCGTTCACTTTGCAGGTCCACCGTGGTCAATGGCGGCGAGGTGTACAAGCCGTAGTGGATGTTGTCGAAGCCGGCCACCGACATGTCCTCCGGCAGCTTGAAGCCCAGCGACTGCGCCGCTTTCATAAAGCCCAGCGCCATCAGATCGTTGTAGCAGATTAGCGCATCCGGATGTTCCGCGCCCAGCATGATGGCCGAGCATACGCGCTCGCCTTCGGCCGCCGTCGGCGCGCTGGCTTCGTGCATGGTCAGCTCCAGGCCATGTGCGGCCAGGCATTCGCGAATCCCGCCCAGGCGTTCTTCGTCGCGGCGCGAGCGGGGGAAACTCAGGTAGGCGATCCGCTTGTGTCCCAGCGACACCAGGTGGCGCGTCAGCATGTACGCGCCGCGATGGTCGTCGCTGATCACCCACGGGATCTCCAGGCGGTTCAGGCGGCCGAAGAACACCAGCGGCTTGCCCAGTTCCGTCATCCAGTCCATTTCCGATTCCAGCATGCGCGAGAAGACGATCATGCCGTCCACGCGCCGGCTCAGCGCCTCCAGCAGCGGGCGTTCGCGGCCGGGATTCTCTTCGGTGTCGACCAGCAGCAGTGTGTAGCCGTGGGCCAGCGCCACGCGGTTGGCGCCCTTGACGATGCTGGTGAAGTGCGGATTGCTGACATCCAGCACCGACAGCCCGATACTCTTGGTACGGCCGGTGATCATGGAGGCCGCCAGTGGATTGGAACGGTAGCCCAGTTTGGCAATCACCTCCGTGATGGTCGCTTCCACCGCCGGCGAGAACCGCTGCGCGCCGTTGACGAACTTGGAGACGGTGGCAGTCGAGACGCCGGCGGCAGCGGCGACGTCACGGATGGTGGCTACGTTTTTTTTCATGATCAGACTGTCGGAAAGCATGGCGCGTACTGCACCAAAGGGACGATCTTATCATGACGGCATGATTCTTCAGTCGTCGCCGAAGCGGAAGCTGGTCTGCGAACGAAACACCTGACCCGGATACAACGCGGTGCTTGGGAAGCTGGCATGGTTCGGGCTATCCGGCAGGTGCTGCGTTTCAAACGCAAACGCGCCGTGGCGCTGATAGGCGACGCCTTCGCTGCCAGTCTCGGTGCCGTCAAAGCCGTTGACGGTGTACAGCTGCACCGACGGCTCGCTGGTGCTGACCACCAGCCGGCGTCCGGCGGCGGTGATGGTGGCCACGCGGGCGTAAGCGCCGATCGGCTTGGCCAGCACCAGCGTGTGGTCATAACCGCCTGGTACCGACGGCAGCCGCGCGCTGACGCTGGCCGCTTGGCGGAAGTCGAACGGCATGCCTGCCACGTCCAGCAGCGCGCCGGTGGGAATGCGCAAGGCGTCGGTCTCCAGATAGCGGTCGGCGTCGATCTGGAAGCGGTGCCCGGCCAGCGTGTTGGCGGCCGCGCCGGCCAGGTTGAGGTAGACGTGATTGGTCAGGTTGAGCACCGTCGGCGCGGTGGTCGTGGCCTGGTACTCGATGCGGAATTCGTCGCGCTTGCGCAGCAGGCGGTAGGTCACCGTGATGTCCATCGCGCCGGGCAAATTCTGGTCGCCGTCCGGGCTGTGCAGGCGGTAGATGGAGCCGATCGATTCCTTGTCGGCGAAGTCCTGGCGCCGCCATACGCGCTTGTCGTAGGGCTGAGGATCGCCGTGCAGCGCCATGCCTTTGCTGTTGGGGACCAACTGCACGGTCTTGCCGTCCAGCGTGTAGCGCGCGTTGGCGATGCGGCCGGCGTAGCGGCCGATCACGGCGCCATAGCGGCCGCGCGTGCGCTCAAACGCTGCCAGGTCGGGCAGGCTGAGAATGACGTTGGTGCGTTTGCCGTGGCGGTCCGCCACCTCCGCCGCCACCAGCGTGGCGCCGTAGTCGATGTAGGCCAGCCGCATACCGCGCTCATTTTCAAGCACGACTTTTTCGACCGGCTGGCCGGCCGCCGTGACGCCATAGGCCTCGGCGTGGATGGCCGCCACCGCCGGCGCCGTGATGGCGGCGACAGTGGCCAGCAGGGCTGCCGGCAGGCGCCGCATCACAGGTCCGTGATTTCCTTGTGGCGCGGGACCAGCGCCTTCATCACCACCCACGCCGCCAGGTACGCCAGCGCGCAGATGCCGAACATGATCATGTAGCCGGTGTGGATATCGTTGATGGTCTTGTAGTAGTCGAACACCCAGCCACCCAGCTTGGTCAGCAGCACGCCGCCAAGGCCGCCGGCCATGCCGCCGATGCCGATCACCGACGCCACCGATTTTTGCGGGAACATGTCGGACACGGTGGTGAAGATATTCGCCGACCAGGCCTGGTGCGCCGATGCGCCCACGCCGATCAGCAGCACCGGAATCCAGTAGCTGATCGCGCCCAGCGGCTGCGCCAGCAGCACCACCAGCGGGAAGAAGGCGATCACCAGCATGGCTTTCATGCGGCCGTCATACGGCGCATAACCGCGCGCCATGAAGTAGCTCGGGAACCAGCCGCCGCCGATCGAACCGATCATGGTCATGCTGTACAACACGGCCAGCGGCAGCACGATGGCCTCGCCCTTCATGCCGTATTGGGCCGACAGATAGGTGGGCAGCCAGAACAGGAAGAACCACCACACGCCGTCGGTCATGAATTTGCCGAAGGCGAAGGCCCAGGTCTGGCGATACTTCAGCAGCTGGAACCAAGAAACTTTTTTCGCGGCAGCGATCGATGCTTCCTCGGTCTTTTCCACCGGCGCCACCGTGTCGCTGCGGATGTAGGCCAGCTCGGCGGCCGACAGGCGCTTTTGCTGTTCCGGCTTTTCGTACAGCCACAGCCAGACACTCATCCAGATAAAGCCCAGCATGCCGATCATGATGAAGGCAGCCTGCCAGCCCCAGATGGCGGCCAGGACCGGCACGGTGATCGGCGCCAGGATGGCGCCAACGTTGGCGCCGGAGTTGAAGATACCGGTGGCGAAGGAGCGTTCTTTCTTCGGGAAGTATTCGGCGGTGGCCTTGATGGCGGCCGGGAAGTTACCGGCCTCGCCCACCGCCAGCACCGCGCGCGAAATCATGAAGCCGACGATGGACGGCGCGGCCGCCACGCCGAACACCCCCAGCACCGCCACTGCCGCATGGCCCATCGGCACCGAGAACGCGTGCATCAGCGCGCCCAGCGACCAGATGGTGATGGCCACCACGTAGGCGGCCTTGGTGCCGATCTTGTCGACCACGCGGCCGGCAAACAGCATCGAGATGGCGTAGACAAACTGGAAGGCGGCGGCGATGTTGGCGTAGTCGGTATTGCTCCAGCCAAATTCGGTCGACAGGGACGGGGCCAGCAGGCTCAATACCTGGCGGTCCAGGTAATTGACGGTGGTGGCGAAAAACAACAGGGCGCAGATAGTCCAGCGGTATTTACCGACGGATTGCGCCACAGCTTGCGCATTGACAGGCTCGCTCAGGTTCATGGCATCACTTATTTTATGTTTATGGTGATGATCTCTCGGTCTCCACGAGATCATCCTTAGTCGTATGTCATCGTACAACCACTTAGAACCCGAGGCAAGCGGAAAGATGCGCTTGCCGTCAAATGTTGTACGATGACTTAGCGTGTTTTCACCATGAGCAATGCCACCAGACTGATCACCGCCGCCACCGACAGATAGTAGCCGACATAATGCAAGCCATAGTGGGTCGCCAGCCAGGTGGCCGCGTACGGCGCCAGCGAGGCGCCCAGGATGCCGGCCAGATTGAAGGTCAGCGACGCGCCGGTGTAGCGCACCTCGGCCGGGAACAGTTCCGACAGCATGGTGCCCAGCGGGCCGTAGGTCAGTCCCATCAGGCCCAGGCCCAGTGACAGGAAAATGGTGACTTCGGTCGGGTCGCCCGAGCCGAACATCGGCCCCAGCACCAGGCCGAAGATGGCGATCGCCGCCGACACCCAGATCAGCGTGGCGCGGCGGCCCTTGCGGTCGGCCCAGACGGCCGACAGCGGGATCGTCAGCGCGAAGAACAGCACGGCGAACAGTTGCAGGATCAGGAAATTCTGGCGCGTGAACTTCAGCGCGCTGGTGCCCCAGCTGAGCGCAAACACCGTCATCAGATAGAACAGCACGAAGGTGCACAGCGCGATCAGCGTGCCCAGCACCAGCACGCGGCGATGGTCGCGCCACACCGTCAGCACCGGCACCTTGACGCGCTCGTTCTTGTCGAGCACCTTCTGGAAGTCCGGCGTTTCGTGAATTTTCAGGCGAATATACAGGCCAACGATCACCAGCAGCGAACTGGCCAGGAAAGGAATGCGCCAGCCGTAGCTGAAGAATTCGGCGTCGCTCAGCACCTGGCTCAGCAGCAGGAAGATGCCGCCCGACAGGAAGAAGCCGATCGGCGCCCCTAGCTGCGGGAACATGCCATACCAGGCGCGTTTGCCCGGCGGCGCGTTCTCGGTGGCCAGCAGCACCGCCCCGCCCCACTCGCCGCCCAGCCCGAGCCCCTGGCCAAAGCGGCACAGCGCCAGCAGCGCCGGCGCCAGCGTGCCGATGCTGGCGTAGGTCGGCAGCAGGCCGATCACCACGGTGGACACGCCCATGGTCAGCAGCGCCGCCACCAGCGTGGCCTTGCGGCCGATGCGGTCGCCGAAGTGGCCGAACACGGCCGAGCCGACCGGCCGCGCAAAGAAGGCAATGGCGAAGGTGGCCAGCGATTGCAGCGTGGCGGCGGCCGGGTCGCTGGCGGGGAAGAAGAGCTTGGGGAACACCAGCACCGCGGCCGTGGCGTAGATGTAGAAATCGAAGAACTCAATCGTGGTGCCGATCAGGCTGGCAAACAGCACGGTGGCTGGCGAATTGGTCTTCGGCGCTCCCTGGTGAGGCTGACTCATACGTGACGCTCCTGCAGTGTGGTGTGCGGGCCATCATACACACCACATTGCAGGATTGCCAAGCTTGGCTATGGGTCGATTTGCGCAAATCCCACGGACAGCTCCTCGGCCCGTAGCGGCCGCACCACGCGCGCCTTTTCCTCGCCGTCCAGCAGGAAGATGAAGGTGGGCCACAGCTTGACGCGGAACGAACGCCCCAACGGCCGGCCGGGCCCGTCCTCGACCTTGTAATGCGTCACACTGCCGGCGCCGGCAAACGCCTGCTCCAGCGGCGGCTGCGCCGCCATGCAGTGGCCGCACCAATTGGCGCCGAACTCCAGCAATACCGGACCTTTGCTGGCGTCGATCTCGGCGCGCTGCGGCGCCTCGGCAAGGTAGCTTGTTTTCATCGTGCCTTTTTCACTTGTTTGCACGGGTCGTCGCGTTGCTGCGGCGCCAGTGTCTGGATGCTGTCATAACGGCCGCCGTTCTCGCGGTCCTCGATAAAGCCGACGCTGCGCACGCTCAGTGCCGGCGCCACCTGATTGATCCAGTAGCCGACGCCAATGTCCTTGCGCACATGGCCGTTGCCGGCGATGAGCACCACATCGCGCGGCTGCTGGTCGCGGATGATCTTGGCCATCCAGATATCGCGCGCCACCTGGGCGTTGACCATGCCGCCGATCATCATCTCCGGCAGCATATTGCAATGGCCGGTGACGATTTCCTGCTGCTGCGCGCTGACCACCGCCGGCGGCAGCGGCTGCTCCAGCTTATACTCCTTGACGCTCTTCGGATCGAAGCTGGACGCCACGCCATCGCGCACCACGCGCGACGCATCGGCGCGCGACAGATTGCCCGCCACCAGCGGCAGGTGATACGTCAGTGCCAGCTGGATCACAGGATAATACAATTGCCAATCCCAGCGCGCACCGCCCACCACCTGGATCACGCACGCGGCGTCGGCGCAGCCTTTTTGCGCCTTGTCGACCAGATCCTGGTTCTCGCGGTCGAACTGCTCCATGACAATGGCCGGCTGCCAGCCCGCTTCCACCCGCTGGCGCAGCAGCTCATAGCGCAGCTTGTGCCCTTGCGCATTGTCATGCACCTCGCCCAGCAGCAACACCTGCGGATTAGTGGCTTCCAGCAAGCCCGCTGCCGGGGCGCTGGCGGGCTTGCCCCCGCTGGCGCAGCCAGCCATCAACACCGCCGCCGCCAGGGCCGAAGTCAATCGAATTTTGCCTGTATATGTAGAAATCATCTGATGAACACCCATATGCTTCAAAATAGTTTGTTGAAAAAGTGATATTTGTCTGCGCCACAGGCAAGCGGCCGGCGGGTGTTGTTGCGGCGCAAAAATTCGTTATATCAAAAGAAAAACTGATGGCAATTTGTTATTGGACATGGTTTAATAGCAGAACGGTAGCGAGTGTCAAACCTGCCCTCGCAGATTTTACAGTTTGTGCATTAGACTGATCTTAACTTCCTGTTCATGCAGCAACGCCAGGAGTGTCATCGTGAAAGTACTGTCCTTGATTTCGACTGCTTTATTAGCTTTAAGCCTCGCCGGCGCCGTACAGGCTCAGCCTGCCGCTCCGGTTACTAGCAATGTTGCACCTGCAACAATCGTCCTGCCTCACTGCGAAGCCGGCGAGACTGTGCCGTGCCGGACCGACGTACCGACTGACAGGGTGGACGACGCCGATCATACCGTCCTGCCATCCAATGATCCGAAACAGCGCCAGCAGGAAGTGCCGGCGACGCCGGTGCCGGAGCCACAGACTTTTGTGATGATGATGCTGGGCCTGGTTGTGTTGGGCGTGGCTTCGCGCCGCCGCCAGTCGACTGATAAATTCTCCGACTAAGCCGCACCCCGCCTGACGCGGCTTTACGCGTGCAGGCGGGCGTCCGCGTGCAGCGCGGTCTCATCGACCGGCGTCACGCATGGCATGCGCAGCACAAAGCTGGCGCCCTGCCCCAGCACACTCGACACGGTGACACTGCCGCCAAACTGCTTGGCCATCAGGTTGAACACAATGTTCAACCCCAGCCCCGTCCCGCCCTGACCGCGCCGGGTGGTCACAAACGGGTCGAACACCTTGTCCAGCATATCCGGCGCAATGCCCTTGCCGTTGTCGGTCACCTGCATCTCGATCCAGTCGCCCTGCTGCGCCACGCCGATCACAATGCGGCCCTCATCGTCCGGCCCAAAGGCGTGATCGACGCAGTTCAGGGTCAAATTGGTGATGACCTGCGCCAGCGCGCCCGGGTAACTATCGAGCATGATGTCCGGCGGGCAGGCGATGCTGACCGTGATGCGCGTCTTCTTCAGCTTGGGCTGCAGGCTGGACACCACCTCGTTGATATAGTCGCGCAGCTCGAAACGCCGGCGCGCCTCGCTCACCTGGTCGACCGCGATCTGCTTGAAGCTGTGGATCAGGTGCGCGGCCCGATACGCATTGTTCATGATCAGCCGGGTACTCTCGGCCGCCGTCTCCAGATAACGCGTGATGTCGGATTTCTTGATGTTGCCGCCATCGACCGAGGCCTGCACCTTCTCGGTGGCCTCCATCAGCACCGACGCGCTGGTCAGCGCGATGCCCACCGGCGTATTGATCTCGTGCGCGACGCCGGCCACCAGCCCGCCCAGCGACGCCAGCCGTTCGGCCTGTAACAGCGACTCCTGCGTGCGGCGCAAATCCGCCAGCGCCTTGGTGGTGACCTGCGCCGAGGTGCGCGCCTCATCCTCCGCCTCGCGGATGCGCTGGATATTCGATTTGATCTTGCGCTGGATGGCGTTGAAGCCGCGGATCACCTCGCCGAGCTCATCCTGCCGATTGTCCGGCAGCTCTTCCACTTCGTCGCTGCCGCGCGTGGCCAGGTCGAACAGGCCGTCGCGCAACTGCTTGAGCGGATCGAACACGATGCGCAGTGACCACGCCAGCGCCGCCACCAGAATCAGGTCCAGCAGCAGCACCTCGGTCACCTTGCGGCGCACCTCGGCGGCCAAGGTGGCGTCGATCTGCGCGCGGCTGAAGTTGACCACCACGCGGCCGACGATCACCGGCTTGAGCGCCGCCCCGGCCGCGCCGGAATCGCGGTACGCCAGATCGGCCACCACCGGCGTACCCGGCACCGAAGCGTCGTTTTCAATCGATGAAATGCTGCCGTTCTCATTGCGCAGCTTGCCCGAAAACAGCCCGACCGACGTATCATAGACACGGATCGAGACCAGCTCCGGCGGCATCATCTCGGCCGCAACGATGTTGTCGACCTTGGCTTTATCGAGATCCCACAGGGCGGACGGCAGACTGGTTTGCAGGCGCGTCAGCACGCCCTGGCGCAGGCGCTGGCTGCTGACCTCCAATTCATGGCCCAGACTGTACTGGGCGTAGGTGCCCGAGACGCCCAGCACCAGGGTAACAATGACCACAAAAAGCAGCGTCAAGCGGCCTTTAATACCAAACATCGAGCAATCTCCCGACAACACGGATTTGACGGCAACGTCCCAATGTACGGTATGGGCTGCATCTTGGCAAGACAATGGTAAGATCGGGAAATATAGTGCAAGCAGCAACCGGGGAGGCGGCATGACAGGCAATTACCATCAACTGACGCTGGCGGAGGTGCGGCCGGGCATGGTCTTGTCCGACGTGCTGCTGGATGTGCAGGGCCATGTGCTGCTGCCGCAGGGCACCGTGCTGACCGACGCCATGCTGGCGCTGATGCCGCGCCATGGCATCGCCGTGCTGCCCATCGCCAAGGATGAGGTGACGCCGGAAATGGTGGCCGCCACCCTGCAGCATCACGAGGCGCGCATCGCCCGGCTGTTCCGCAAGACCGATCCGGACAGCGGCAGCGACTGGGCCACGGCCACGCTGCGCCGCTTCGTCACCGACTTCCGCCTGGGTGTAGAGGAGACGCCGGAACATGAGTAACACATTAAGCTACGACGACGTGGTGCGCACGCTGGACGACCTGCCGTCGCTGCCGGCGGTGGTGATGGAGCTGCTCAACAGCATCGACCAGGACGACGTCGATATTTCCGTGCTGGCCAAGAAGGTCAGCTACGACCAGGCGCTGACGGCCAAGACGCTGCGCCTGGCCAACTCGTCGCTGTATGGCTTGCAGGTCAAGGTCACCACCATCCAGCAGGCGATTACCTACCTGGGTTTCCAGACCACGCGCAACCTGATCACGGCCGCCGCCGTCACCGGCTGCTTTGCCGAAGGCCACTGCCCCGGTTTCGACCACAAGGCCTTCTGGCGCCACTCGATCGCCACCGCCGCCTGCGCCAAAGTGCTGGCGCGGCAGATGCGTTTCAATCAGGACTACGCCTTCACCGCCGGGCTGCTGCACGATATCGGCCGGCTGGTGCTGGTGTCGTGCTTCCCGAACCACTACGCGGAAGCCATCGCCTGGCGCGAGCAGCATGACGCCTACATGCTGGATGCCGAGCGCACCGTGCTGGGCGTCGATCACGTCGACGCCGGCCTGGCACTGGCGGAACACTGGAATTTTTCGGATACGATGCGCCTCGCCATCGGCGGCCATCACGACCCGGAAGCACCGGGGGCGGGATTTTTGGCGGCCATCATTCACGTGGCCGACGCGATCGTGCATGCGCTCGATCTGACGCAGGTACAGGACGACCTGGTGCCGCCTGTGTCCACCGTGGCCTGGACTGCGCTGGGCCTCGATGAGGAAATATATCTGCAGATCTTCCGCGAAACGGAGTTGCAGTATGAAGAAATCTCTATGGTGCTGCTAACCTGAAAACCTGAAGTGGCGTCCTGCCGGGACGGGTCAAGCCCGCACCGGCAGGGGCATGCGCTGGGGGCGCATCAGTGATGAGCCGCGTTTCCGGCCTGGGCCTTGTCAGCTGCTGGACGATCTTCTGGCTTCGGACGGCCCTGGGCGTCGGACAGGCGGTACTTGGTGCGGCGATCGCCCATCAGGTCGCGCAGGTCGCGGATGCTCATGCCGGTCACTTCGTGCATGCGGATCAGCAGCGACGCGCCGACTGGCAGGCGGTGGTGACGGATTTTGCTGATCACCGGTGGCGCGACTTCCAGCAGACGCGACAGCGCGGCATCGTTCTTCAGCTGCATCTTGCCGAGCAAGATATCCAGCAGGTGGTTGGGGTTGTAGCTTTCCTGCGAAGCGAGAGCATGATGTGCCATGATGAATTTCCTCGTGAGTTGGGGTGAACAGATAGTGCTGGTTTGAACTTAAGCAAAACTTAGAATACAGAATTGCTATTTGCACAAGATACCAGCGCACACCGGGCTAAGATTGTTCGACATCAATCAGTGGCTAGAAACCTTAGCAACAATGCTATTTCATCACATGGGAACGAAGACTGTCGCACACAAGAACTTGTAGGAAACTGTTACACAAAGCAAGTTCGGCTTTACGGCGGCAAAGGCAGAGAAAATCAGGCGGTGGTATCGATGTTGCGGCCCAGCGTTTTGTCGCTGTCGCGGCGCTGGGCGTCGGCTTGTTTGTCGGCCTGCTGGACCGCGCGGCGGTCGGCGGCGGCGGCTTGATCATTGTTGCGGGAGGCGCTGCGGGTGGCTTCGGTATTTTCCTTGACGCGCTGCTTGAGCACCGCGTCATCCTTCTGGGTGCGGTTGCTCTGTTCAGTGCGACGGGTCTCCCCCGCCTGCTCGCTACGCTGCTCGGCACGGTTGGCGCGGGTCTCGCGCAGGTTCAGCTGCACGGGATTCGCGTTGGAGGTGGAAGTAACATTAATTGCCATAGCTCCACTGTAGCGCAACGGCAAGCAAAATCAAGTGCTGCTTGCAGCAAATACGATAAACTAGCGCCTGTGCCGTTTTCACGGCCTTTTCTCGTTAAAGCACCCATTGAAAACCAAAACTCCAGTCCAGCCGCACTACTTCGTCCCCGAGCCGCTCGATAACGCGCGGCTGGCCCATTTGTGCGGCCCGCTCGACGAAAACCTGCGCCAGATTTCTGCCGCGCTGGACGTCACCATTTTCCGCCGCGGCGAGAAGTTCATCGTCAGCGGCCACAACGCCGAACGCGCGGTCGAGATCCTCGAACATTTTTACGCCATCGCCAACAAGATCGTACCGATCGAAGAAGTGCAACTGGCGCTGGTCGAACAGCGCGCCAGCATGCATGCCGGTAACCTCGCCGAACTGGTGCCGGATGCCGCCACGGCCGACGCGCCGGCCGCCAAGCCGCGCAAGGTCGAAGTGGTGCCGGCCATCGACATCGACATCAACAGCCCGGTGCTGAAAACCCGCCGCGCCGACCTGCGCGGCCGCACGCCGCACCAGATCCGCTACCTGCGCAACATCCTCGAACACGACATCAGCTTCGGCGTCGGTCCGGCCGGCACCGGCAAGACCTACCTGGCAGTGGCCTGCGCGGTCGATGCACTGGAGCGCGACGCCGTCAAACGCATCATCCTGACCCGGCCGGCGGTGGAAGCGGGCGAGCGCCTCGGCTTCCTGCCGGGCGACCTGTCGCAGAAAGTCGATCCGTATCTGCGTCCGCTGTACGACGCGCTGTACGACCTGCTGGGCTTCGACCGCACGCAGAAAATGTTCGAGAAGCAGGTGATTGAAATCGCCCCGCTGGCCTACATGCGCGGCCGCACGCTGAACCACGCCTTTGTGATCCTGGACGAAGCGCAGAACACCACGGTCGAGCAGATGAAAATGTTCCTGACCCGCATCGGCTTCGGCAGCAAGGCGGTGATCACCGGCGACGTCACCCAGGTCGACCTGCACAAGAGCCAGAAGAGCGGCCTGGTGGACGCCATCCAGGTGCTGAAGGAAGTGCGCGGCATCGCCTTCAGCCATTTCAACAGCGAAGACGTGGTGCGTCACCCGCTGGTGGCGCGCATCGTCGACGCCTACGAAACCGCCCATAACCACGAGGCGGAAATCGCCCCTCTCCTCAAAGCCACCGCCCTGAAAAATGTCCGCAAAAAATAAACTGACGCTGTCGGTGCAGTACGCCGATCCGCGCCTGCAAGAAAGCATTACCCGTCCGAAAATCCGCAAGTGGGTGCAGGCCGCGCTGTTCGCGCCGGCCGAACTGACCATCCGCTTTGTCGACGCCGCCGAAGGCCAGACCCTGAACCGCGAATACCGCGGCAAGGACTACGCCACCAACGTGCTGACCTTCGCCTACAACGAAGGCGAAGAAGCACTGCCGGACGACGCCCCGACCCAGGCCGACATCATCCTCTGCACCGACGTGCTGGAAAAGGAAGCGGCCGAGCAGAAGAAAACCGTGGAAGAGCACACCGCCCACCTGATCGTCCACGGCGTGCTGCACGCCCAAGGCTACGACCACATGGACGACGAGGAAGCCACCGAAATGGAAGGCATCGAAACCGAGATCCTGGCGGAACTGGGCTACGCCGATCCTTACGCTGAATGATCAGACTGCACGCCCACTGGCAGGGCGGGCTATTTTAGTGACATCGTCCTGCCAAGGAACTGCAGTCGGCAACCACGATATCTGACCGTCCTTCATCACCAGCAGGGGCCCGTTGCCAGCCAAGGCGAACTTGAAATCTCCGGTGCGGATGAAATCTGATGAGTTATAGAAAAATACCCAGCCTAATTCGATTGTCTGGGTTTCTTCTAAAAGAATCTCTAACTCACCTCCAGATGAGTGTCCAAGTTCATTGATCTCGGCTAGTGCAATATCCAAAGCTTCATTTTGGTTGATAGCATCCATCAGTAAGTCCTCAAAAATCTGAATTTGATATATGGACTGAGATCAGCGGTTTTCCCAGTCTGACCGTCGAGAATTCGAATCACACGCCATGTTGATTAGCGGCGTTAAGAACGTGCCCGATGCCGCTCTTTCTCATTCCATACACAATGCCACGGCTACCTGGACCCGCCAACTCCAGCGATTCAATCACATCCTTTATATTTTCAACGTCTTTAAATTCTGCGCCGAATATCCGCTCCAGTACATCAATTTCATATAGTCCACCGGGCAGCGCACACGCAGGGCAGCCAGCTAAAAGTGCATCAGTTGCGACCACGCAATTGACGCAATTTTTTGTACCACCGCCCGGATTAATTTCTGATCGCTCCGGCCTTGATATCGCTAAGCATAAAGGCATCCACTGGATGAATCTCTTCAGCATGCCCCGCTCATACACCTAGACGCTGATAAAACTCAACCAAAAGTGCAGCTATCTCCCCTTTAGCATGGCTGTTTTTTTGACAAAAACCTGCTATCTTGAGCTTTTGGTGTATCCTATGCCTCTTCAAAACAATGGCTCACGCCTCCTATGCAAGAGCACTCTAGTAGCGTCAAGACTGACGCTAAACCCCACAGGTCGCTGTTTGAACGGCTGACCGCACTGATTTCCCCCGAGCCCGAGAACCGATCGGAGCTGCTCGAAGTTCTGCACGACGCCCACGAACGCAACCTGATCGACGCCGACGCCCTGTCGATGATCGAAGGCGTGTTCCAGGTGTCGGATCTGTCCGCCCGCGACATCATGATCCCGCGCTCGCAGATGGACGTCATCGATATCTCCAAGCCGATCGAAGAATGGATGCCGCTGGTGCTGGAAACGGCCCACTCGCGCTTCCCGGCCATCGAAGGCGAACGCGACAAGGTGATCGGCATCCTGCTGGCCAAAGACCTGCTGCGCTACTACGCCGAAGAATCGTTCGACGTGCGCGACATGCTGCGGCCGGCCATCTTCATCCCGGAATCGAAACGCCTGAACGTGCTGCTGCGCGACTTCCGCGCCAATCACAACCACATGGCCATCGTGGTCGACGAGTACAGCGGCGTGGCCGGCCTGATCACCATCGAGGACGTGCTGGAGCAAATCGTCGGCGACATCGAGGACGAGTACGATTTCGACGAGGAAGAAGACAACATCCTGTCGATCCGCGAAGGCCAGCACGGCCCGCGCTGGCGCGTCAAGGCGCTGACCGAGATCGAACAGTTCAACGAAGAGCTCGACACGGCGCTGCCGGACGACGACGTCGACACCATCGGCGGCCTGGTCGCCAAGCACCTCGGCCGCATGCCGCACAAGGGCGACACCTTCGACTTCGAAGGCCTGCGCTTTGAAGTGCTGCGCGCCGACGCCCGCCAGATCCACGTGCTGACGGTGGAAAAACTGCCGCCGGCGCCGGTCCACGACGACGACGCATAATGCGCTTTCGCCGCGCCAATCCCAACGATCCCCCCAAGCCGCAACGCTCGACCCGAGGCCGGATGATCATCACCGGCGTGGCCGGCGCATTGTGCGTGTTCGCCTTTGCGCCGTTCGGCTGGTGGCCGATCGAAATCCTCGGCCTGGCCACACTGTTCTACCAGGTCCTGCGCAGCTCCAGCATCAAGGCTGCCGCGCTGATCGGCTGGGCCTTCGTCACCGGCTGGACCGCCGCCGGCGTCCACTGGCTGTACGTGTCGATGCACACCTACGGCGACATGCCGGCGCCGCTGGCGGCCGCCGCCGTGTTGCTGCTGGGCGCCGCCATGGGCATTTACGGCGCCGCTGCCATGGCCAGCGCCGCCTGGCTGCGCCACCGCTGGACGCTGCCGCTGCCGGTCGCCAACCTGCTGGTGTTCCCGGCCGTGTGGGCACTGTTCGAATGGCTGCGCGGCTGGCTGTTCACCGGCTTCCCGTGGCTGGCGTCCGGTTACGCCCATAATCACAGCCCGCTGGCCGGCTTTGCGCCGATCATCGGCATGTACGGCCTCGGCTGGCTGGCGGCCGTCATGGCCGGCGCCCTGCTGTTGCTGCTGCACCGCACCCGGCTGCGCGCCGCCGGGCTGGTGGTCGCCATCGGCGTGGCCGGCGTCGGCCTCAGCTTCCTGCACTGGACTTACCCGGAAGGCAAGCCGATTTCGGTGCGCCTGCTGCAAGGGAATATCCCGCAGGATGAGAAATTCAACGGCGCCAAGGTCATGTCGACCCTCAAGCTGTACCAGGACGCCATCACCGCCGCGCCGGCCGACCTGATCGCCACGCCGGAGACGGCCATCGTCATGCTGCCCCAGCAACTGCCGCCGGATTACCTGCCGGGCATCGCCCAGTTCCTGAACAAGACCAACAGCAACCTGATCCTCGGCATTCCGCTGGCCGACAGCCAGACCGCCTATTTCAACAGCGCGATCGGCATCACGCCGCGCCAGAGCGACGGCTACTACCGCTACAACAAGCACCACCTGGTGCCGTATGGAGAGTTCATTCCGTTCGGCTTCCGCTGGTTCGTCAACCTGATGTCGATCCCGCTGGGCGACCAGACCAGCGGCCGCGATATCCAGCCGGCGTTCCCGATCAAGGACCAGCGCGTGCTGCCCAACATCTGCTACGAAGACTTGTTTGGCGAGGAAATCGCCGCGCAGCTGAACCACCCGGCGCAGGACCAGAAACCGGCCACGCTGCTGCTCAACATCTCCAACCTGGCCTGGTTTGGCGACACCATCGCCATTCCGCAGCATTTGCAGATCTCGCAGATGCGCACGCTGGAAACCGGCCGCCCCATGCTGCGGGCGACCAATACCGGGGCCACCGCCATCATCAATGGCGAAGGCAAAGTGGTGCAGCAGCTGCCGGCCAACACCTTCGGCACCCTGGCTGCCAATGTGCAGGGCATGGGAGGCAGCACGCCCTATATCCTCTGGGGGAACAAGCTGTTCCTGGCGCTGACCGCGCTGTCCGTGGCGGCCGCATGGTTTTTGACGCGCCGCGCAAAAAATCAGCCAAAAGCCGCTTAACCCGCTAAAATCATCCCTTTAGCGAAACTGCAACCGCGCGCCCGCCGGCCCCTGCCCGGGCGCGCCACCGACGATCACAAGATGCTGACATTTCAACAAATTATCCTGACCTTGCAAACCTACTGGGACAAGCAAGGCTGCGCCCTGCTCCAGCCCTACGACATGGAAGTCGGCGCCGGCACCTTCCACACCGGTACGTTCCTGCGCGCGATCGGCCCGGAGCCTTGGCGCGCCGCCTACGTGCAGCCTTCGCGCCGCCCGAAAGACGGCCGCTATGGCGAAAACCCGAACCGCGGCCAGCACTACTACCAGTACCAGGTGGTGATGAAGCCGGCGCCGGAAAATATCCTGGACCTGTATCTGGGTTCGCTGGAAGCGCTGGGCCTGGACTTGAAGCAGAACGACGTCCGTTTCGTCGAAGACGACTGGGAATCGCCGACGCTGGGCGCCTGGGGCCTGGGTTGGGAAGTCTGGCTGAACGGCATGGAGGTGACGCAGTTCACCTACTTCCAGCAGGTCGGCGGCCTGGATTGCAAACCTGTGCTGGGTGAAATTACCTACGGCGTCGAGCGTCTGGCCATGTACCTGCAAGGCGTCGAGAATATGTATGACCTGGTGTGGACCACCTGGGAAGAAAACGGTGAAACGAAAACGCTGAAGTACGGCGACGTCTTCCACCAGAATGAAGTGGAACAATCGGCCTACAACTTCGAGCATTCGAACACCGAGCTGCTGTTCTCGCAGTTTAACAACCACGAATCGGAAGCCAAGCGCCTGATCGAGGCGCAACTGACGCTGCCGGCCTACGAGCAGATCATGAAGGCCTCGCACAGCTTCAACCTGCTGGACGCGCGCGGCGCCATCTCGGTCACCGAGCGCGCCGCCTACATCGGCCGCGTGCGCACCTTGTCGCGCCTCGTGGCGCAGGCTTACTACGATTCGCGTGAGCGTCTGGGCTTCCCTATGGCTCCGAAGACCGCCGCTGTCGCCGCTGACGCAGTTGCAAAATAAACGATATAAACGATATGACTCAAACTCTGCTCATCGAACTGCTGACCGAAGAACTGCCGCCGAAGGCGCTCGCCAAACTGGGCAAGGCTTTCGCGGACGGCATCGTCAACGGCCTGAAATCGCGCGACTTCCTGGAAGCCGACAGCGTCGCCACCGCCTACGCCACGCCGCGCCGCCTGGCCGTGTCCATCACCAAAGTGCGCGCCGTGTCGCCGGATAAATCGATCCGCGAAAAAGTGCTGCCGGTGTCGGTCGCGCTGGACGCCAACGGCAACGGCACACCGCCGCTGGCCAAGAAACTGGCCGCCCTGGGCTTTCCTGACCTGACCGTGGCCGATCTGGAACGCGCGCAGGACGGCAAGGCCGAAAGCTTCTTCTACACCTACACCGCCGCCGGTAGCGCGCTGCAAGGCGGCCTGCAAGCCGCACTGGAAGACTCGGTCTCCAAGCTGCCGATTCCGAAGGTGATGAGCTATCAGCGTCCGGACGGCGCCACCGTGCAGTTCGTGCGTCCTGCGCACGCGCTGGTCGCGCTGCATGGTGCGACCGTGCTGCCACTGACCTTGCTCGGCCTGACCGCCGCCAACGTCACCGAGGGCCATCGCTTCCTGACCGCGCCTGGCAAACGCGCCGTCACCATCGCCAGTGCAGATGTCTACGCCGCCACGCTGAAAGCCGACGGCAAAGTACTGGCCTCCGTCGAAGAGCGCAAGGAACAGATCCGCACCGAACTGCTGGCCAAGGCCGGCGCCGATAAAGTGCTGATGCCGGAAGCGCTGCTGGACGAAGTATCCGCGCTGGTCGAATGGCCGGTGGTCTACGAGTGCAACTTCGAGGAAGAATTCCTGGCCGTGCCGCAGGAATGCCTGATCCTCACCATGCAGACCAACCAGAAATACTTCGCACTGACCGACACCAACGGCAAGCTGCGTTCGCGCTTCCTGATCGTCTCCAACATCGCCACCGACACGCCGAACGCCATCATCGACGGCAACGAGCGCGTGGTGCGTCCGCGCCTGTCCGACGCCAAGTTCTTCTTCGAGCAAGACAAGAAGAAAACCCTGGAATCGCGCCTGCCGCTGCTGGACAAAATCGTCTACCACAACAAACTTGGCACACAAGGCGCGCGCGGTGAACGCGTCGCAGCGCTGGCCGGCTTCATCGCCACCGCCATCGGCGGCGACGCCACGCTGGCGCAACGCGCCGCCAAACTGTCGAAGGCCGATCTGGTCACCGAAATGGTGGGCGAATTCCCTGAGCTGCAAGGCATCATGGGCACCTACTACGCCCGCAACGACGGCGAACCTGAAGACGTGGCGCTGGCCGCATCGGAACACTATCAGCCGCGCTTTGCCGGCGACGCCCTGCCGACCACCGTCACCGGCACCGCCGTAGCCTTGGCCGACAAGCTGGAAACCCTGGTCGGCATCTGGGCCATCGGCCTGGCGCCAACCGGCGACAAGGACCCATTCGCGCTGCGCCGCCACGCGCTGGGCGTGCTGCGTATGCTGATTGAAAAGCGTCTGTCCCTGTCGATCAGCAGCCTGCTGTCGCAAGCCGCTCAGCTGTTCCAGTCGGTGCCAGGCTTCAAAGATCCGTCGGCCGATGTGGCCACCTTCATGTATGACCGCCTGCGCGGCATCCTGCGCGAACGCGGCTTCTCGGTCAACGAGATCGAAGCTGTCGTGGCCCAGAACCCGGACCGCCTGGACGACATCGTGCAGCGTCTGGAAGCCGTGCAAGCCTTCGCCGCGCTGCCGGAATCGGCTTCGCTGGCCGCCGCCAACAAGCGTATCACCAATATCCTGAAGAAGAACGAGGACGCGCTGGCCGCCGTCGGCGAACAGGGCGTCAACGTCTCGCTGCTGCAGGACACCGCCGAGAAAAACCTCAACACCGCCGTGGTGCGCGTGCTGCCGGAAATCGATGCGGCCTTCAACAGCGGCGACTTTGCCGGCACGCTGAAAACACTGGCGCAGCTGAAGGAAGAAGTCGACGCCTTCTTCAACGACGTGATGGTGATGGCGGAAGATGTCGCTCTGCGCAACAACCGTCTGGCGCTGCTGTCGTCCCTGCACGGGATGATGAACCGCGTGGCCGACATCTCGAAACTGGCGGCGTAAATGGGTACGCCGTCCATGAAACTGATCATTCTCGATCGCGACGGCGTTATCAACCACGATTCGCCGGACTTCATCAAATCGCCGGCGGAGTGGATTCCCATTCCCGGCTCGATGGAGGCGATCGCCAGGTTGAACCAGGCCGGCTACCGGGTGGTGGTGGCGTCGAACCAGTCGGGCATCGCCCGCGAGTTCTTCGACATGACCATCCTCAACGCCATCCACCAGAAGATGCATAACCTGGCGCAGCAAGTCGGCGCGGACATCGACGCGGTGTTCTTCTGCCCGCACGCGGCGGCCGACAACTGCGACTGCCGCAAGCCCAAGCCGGGCATGTTCACAGAAATCTCGCAGCGCTATAAAATCAGCCTGAAAGGCGTGCCGGTGGTCGGCGACTCGCTGCGCGACCTGCAGGCTGGTTACGTCAGCGGCTGCGTGCCGTATCTGGTCCTCACCGGCAAAGGCGAAAAGACCCAGTCCACCGGCGGCCTGCCGCCCGGCACCATGGTGTTCCCGGATCTGGCCGCGATGGTCACGCACCTGCTGAAAACCAGCGTGCCGCCAGCGCTGCACGTTGTCAGTTAATTGTTTTTGGAGTCTGCATTGGGTCATCCCGTTTTATTTCTGCGTTCCCTGATCTTCACCATCGTCATGGTGGTATCGACCATTATCTGGTCCTGCGTCTGCTTCCTGGCGGCGCCGCTGCCGTATCGCCAGCGCTTCTTCATCACCTCGCGCTGGAACGTGTTCATGATCTGGTGCCTCAAGGTCATCTGCGGCATCCGCTACGAAATCCGCGGCCAGGAGAACTTCCCGGATGCGCCGGCCATCGTGCTGTCCAAGCACCAGTCGGCGTGGGAAACCATTTTCCTGCTGCCGAACATGCCGCGTCCACTGGTGTTCGTGTTTAAAAAAGAGATCCTGTACATTCCGTTCTTCGGCTGGGCCATGGCGCTGCTGCGCATGATCCCGATCGACCGCAAACAGGGCAAGCACGCCTTCAAGCACGTGGTCCGTCACGGCAAGCGCCGGCTGGAACAGGGCCTGTGGATTATCATGTTCCCGGAAGGGACGCGGATTCCGGTCGGCCAGACCGGCAAGTACAAGAGCGGCGGCACCCGGCTGGCGATCGAGACCAACGCGGTGGTTGTGCCGATTGCCCACAATTCGGGCGAGTGCTGGCCAAAAAACTCTTTCATCAAACGGCCCGGCCTTGTTACAGTATCGATAGGCAAACCAATCTCGCCGGAGGGTCAAACCCCGGACAGCATGATGCAACAGGTGGAAACTTGGATAGAATCAGAAATGCGCGTCATTTCGCCCCACGCCTACAACGCTGGTTAGACGATCTGGCGACGCTGGTCAAACCGGCGTCCCCCGATCCGAATCAGCCGGACCTGTTTGGACGGGAGGCCTCCGCGCCTCCCAAGCCGGTGTACACCACGCCGGTATGGTCGGTTCCGCCGACGCCCGCCACCTCGACCAAGCCACCTCCCGTATCGCCTTACGTCGCCCCGCCGGAAACCGCGGTGCCGGTCAAGACCCGGCCGCTGGTGGCGCCGCCGCCCGACCTGCCGCCGCGCCGGCAGCTGATGGTGGGCGATTTCATCCTCGAATACGAGCTGCGTCGCTCGACGCGGCGCTCGATCGGCTTCATGATCGACGACGACGGCCTGCGCGTGACCGCGCCCAAACGCATCACCATCGCCGAAATCGACGAAGCGATCCGCACCAAGCAGCACTGGATCCTCAGCAAACTGAAAGAGCGGCGCGAACGCCGCGCGGCGCGGCTGCAAAAGCCGCCGGTGGAATGGATCGACGGCACGCAGATTCCGTATCTGGGTCAGGACATCACGCTGCGGCTGCTGGTGGGCGGCCGCAATCGCAGCATCTACAATCCCAGCACCCGCGAGCTGTGGATGACCATGATGCCGGGCGCCAGCGAGAACCAGCTGAAGGAACGCGTCAAGGCCTGGTACCAGCAACAGGCCAAAGCGCTGTTTGAAGAGCGCCTGGATCTGTATGCCGCCCGGCTGGGCGTGCAGTACCACTCGTTCGGCCTGACATCGGCCGGCACCCGCTGGGGCTCATGCACCGCCGACCGCAAGATCCGCCTGAACTGGAAACTGATCCACTTCTCGCTGCCGCTGATCGACTACGTGGTGGCGCACGAACTGTCGCACATCCTGGAAATGAATCACAGCCAGCAGTTCTGGGACACCGTCGGCCTGATTTATCCCGAATACGAAGACGCCAAAAACCTGCTGCGCAAACGCTCGCAAGAGCTGCCGGTGCTGTTCCCCTGAAATCCAGAAAGAAGTTCATGCCATTCATTCCCCGCAACACCCTGCCGACGGCGCTGCTGCTGTGCTTTGCCACCAGCGCCATCGCCGCCGATAACGGTCCCAACGTCACCGCCCATCAGGCCGAGATCGACCAGATCGTCAAAGAGATTTCACCGCAGCGCATTGAGGGTTATGTGCGCAAGCTGGTCAGCTTCGGCACCCGCCACACCATGTCCGACACCGTCTCCGACACGCGCGGCATCGGCGCGGCGCGGCGCTGGATCAAGAGCGAGCTGGAACGTTGCGGCGCGGCGGCCGGCGGCCGTCTGCAGGTCAGCTACGACAGCCACGTCCATCCGGTGATGGCGCGCCTGAGCCAGCCGACCGAGATCGTCAACGTGGTCGCCACGCTGCCGGGCACGCAGGCAGAGTCGGTGGACCGTATGTACGTGGTCAGCGGCCACTACGATTCGCGTGTGACCGACGTCATGAACGCCACCAGCGATGCGCCGGGCGCCAACGACGACGCCTCCGGCACCGCCGCCGTGATTGAAATGGCGTGTGTGATGGCGCGCCACAAGTTCGACGCCACGCTGGTGTTCATGACCGTGGCAGCCGAAGAGCAAGGCCTGCTGGGCGCCGCCAACTGGGCCGAGCTGGCCAGGCAGAAGAACTGGAACATCGCCGGCATGCTGAACAACGACATCATCGGCAGCTCGCGCGCCGACGACGGCCATGTCGACAACACGCAGGTGCGCCTGTTCGCCGAAGGCATCCCGGCCGTCAAGGAGATGTCGGACGCCAACCGCGCGCTGGTGGCCACCGGCGGCGAGAACGACTCCATCACCCGCCAGCTGGCGCGCCACATCAAGGAAACCGGCGAGCGCTATGTCGACAAGTTCAGCGTCAACGTGATTTACCGGCGCGACCGCTACCTGCGCGGCGGCGACCACAGCCCGTTCCTTGATCGCGGCTACGCAGCGGTGCGCTTCACCGAGCCGAACGAGGACTTCAACCACCAGCACCAGGATCTGCGCGAAGAAGGTGGCAAGAAAATCGGCGACCTGCCGGAATATGACGACTTCAACTACATCGCCCAGGTGGCGCGCGTGAACGCCGCCGCGCTGTCGTCGCTGGCGCTGGCGCCGGCCGCGCCGCAGCAAGTCAAGGTGCGCACCGCCAAGCTGGACAACAACACGGAGCTGGTATGGCAAGCCAACAAGGAACCGGACCTGGCCGGCTACCGCATCGTCTGGCGCGAGACCACCGCGCCGCAGTGGCAAGGCGCGCTCTACGTCGGCAATACCACGCAGTATGTGATCCCGCGCTCCAAGGACAACTTCCTGTTCGGCGTACAGGCGGTCGACAAGGACGGCAACGTCAGCGTCGCCACCTATCCGCTGCCGCAGCGCTGACATCTATGCATCGCCTGAATAACCGTTATCTTTTAATAAAATTGCCCTAGGGAATTTTATTGTGGTAGCTTCTGTCACAGCATTTTGTTCCATTCCACTCAAGGGGGGCGTAGATGACTCAGGCAGCTGCAACGAAGAAAACGGGCTTGGTGCTGGGCGGTGGCGCACCGAACTCGCCGCTGATCGCCGGCGCGCTGGCGGCATTCCTCGACCAGGAGGTCGAGTTCGATGTGATCTCGGCCTCGGGCGCGGGTGTGCTAATGGGTTTGCTTTACACGGCGCCGCTGGAAGGCACGCCGCGTGAAGCGCTGAAACGCTGGGCCGACGCCGGCGTCGCCGACAGCATCTACAAGATGATGCCGGTCAATTACAAAATCTTCCACAAACCGGGCAACCAGGCCGATGCCTACCGCAACGTGTTCGCGCCGCCGGCCGGCAATCCGCTGTTCGCCGGCATGATGGGCGGCAGTCAGGCGCCGTGGGCGGACTGGACCCAGTTGCTGATGTCGACCATGTCGCCATCGAATCTGTCGGCCAAGAGCCTGGGGCTGTGTGCGCATGCGCCGTTCCTGGAAGGCGCGGTGGACTTCTCCGCCATCGCCGGCATGAAGCCGGCGTTCTACATCAACGCCTACAACCTCAACCAGCAGACCATGCGGATCTGGGGCAAGCACGAGATCCAGGCGCAGCACGTGCGCGCCGCCCTGTCCTTCCCCTTCCTGTACGCGCCGACCGAGATCGACGGCGAGGATTACATCGAGGGCGCGGCGCTGGAAACCCTGAACTTCGATCCCTTCATCGAAGGCTGCGGCGAGCATCACGACGTCGACACGCTAGTGGTGCTCGACATCCTCGGCGACGAGCGGCTGCTGCGCAAGCCGCGCAACCTGTACGACGCCTGGGTCGGCTCGATGATCACGCCGCTGGTGCGGGTGTCGCAGAATCAGTTGCGGCTGTTCGAACTGGAGCACACCTCTCCCAAGCGCAGCCTGCTGAAGCTGGAATTGATGGCGGCGGTGCCGGACCAGCACCTGCCCTACACCATGGACTGGTCCACCTCCAACATGCAGCTGCTGTTCGACGTCGGCTACAAGGCCGCCACCCGCTTTTGCCGCCAGCACAGCGCGCTACTGCGCTACGCCGAAGAAGGCTCGGTCGCGGCATAAAGATGTCGCGCCGTAACGAATGAGCGGTCCGCAGGCAGGCGTGCCAGAATGGGCGCCTGATCTTTTTGTGAGGCCGCCATGAACAACGAATCCGATCCAGAAATGAATCCCGGCGACGACGCCCCAGCAGGTACGCCGGGCACCGGTGAGGATGTGTGTCCCGTCTGTCACGGCAGCGGCAAGGTGGAAGCCGAAGGCGCCCCGCAAACCTGCGCCAATTGCGGCGGCACCGGCGTGATCGTGGAAGGCATCGGCGGCGGTTGAGGGGCTAGCGATTAATCTCGGCGTATCAGCGCCGGCAACAGGGCCAGCGTGCGGCGGGTGGCGCCGCGGTGCTGGTTGGCGAAGGACTGGGCGTTGTCGCCCATGGTTTTGCGGGCAGCCGTGTCGCCGAGCAGACGGCCGGCAGTGACGATCATGTCGCGGGCGTCGGTGACGCGCTGGGCGCCGCCGGCGGCCAGCGCGTCTTCGGTCACCAGTTCGAAGTTGAAGGTGTGCTGGCCGATCAGCACCGGCTTGCCCAGGGCCGCCGGTTCGATCAGGTTCTGGCCACCCAGCGGCAACAGGCTGCCGCCGACAAACGCGACGTCGCACGCCGCGTAGTAGGCGAACATTTCACCCATCGAATCGCCCAGCAGTACCTCGACGCTGTGCGGCATGGCGCCGCCGTCCAGTGCCAGCTTGCTGCGGCGCTCCACCACTAGGCCGCGCGCGGCGATCAGCTGCTGCACTTCGTCGAAGCGCTGCGGGTGGCGCGGCACGATCAGCAGCAGCACGTCTGCCGGCAAGGCGGAGCGGGCGCTTACATACGCTTGCAGGATCAGTTCTTCTTCGCCTTCGCGCGTGGAGGCGCACAGCAGCACCGGACGTTCGCCGATGGCGGCACGCAGCGCCACGCCGGTGGCCAGCGCTGCATCCGGCACCACCACGTCGAACTTGATGCTGCCGGTGACTTCGACCTTCTGCACGCCGAGCGAGCGCACGCGCTGCGCGTCGGCTTCGGTTTGCGCGGCGACCAGCGTGATGCCGCGCGCGGCGTTGGTCAGCAGGGAGCCGAGGCGCGTGGCCTTGCGCAGCGAGCGTTCCGACAGCCGGGCGTTGGCCAGCACCACCGGCACGCCCTTGGCGCCGCAGACGGCGATCAGGTTGGGCCAGACTTCGGTCTCCATCAGGATGCAAACGCTGGGCTTGAAGTGGCGGATGAAGCGCGACACCATGCTGCCGGTGTCGTACGGCAGATAGGATTGCGCCAGCCGCTCTCCATGCCTGGCGAACAACGCTTTGCCGGTAGCCCGGCCGGTAGGCGTCATATGGGTGAGGATGATTCGGCTCGACGGATACTCGGCCAGCAAGGCGTCCACCAGCGGTTCGGCGGCGCGCGTTTCGCCGACGGAGACGGCGTGGACCCACAGCACAGGGCCAGCGACAGCAGGCGCGGCCGAAGACTTGGCGGCGCGGCCGTAAAAGCCCAGCCGCTCGCCCCAGTGCTGGCGATAGCCCGGCTCCTTGCGTCCGCGCAGCCACAGGCGCGTGAGCACCAGCGGCAAGGCCAGCCACCACATCAGGGAATAAAACAAACGCATACAATCAGCCCAGCAAACTCCGGGCCGCAGCCAGCACGTCCGCCACCGCTGGCGGCGTACCCTGATCGCCCAAATTAATAATGCGCGGCGACCAGTTACCCTCAGTCTTCCAGCGCGGCGAATCCGCATAAATCTCCACCGTCGGCCGCACAAAGGCCGCCGCGATGTGCACCAGCCCCGTATCGACGCCGATCACCAGCGACGCGCGGCGCGCCACCATGATCGCATCGGCCATCGACAGCTTGGGCAGCACGCGCGCATTCGGCAGGCCGGCGGCGATGCGCTCGGCCTCGGCCAGCTCTTTCGGCGAGCCCCATGGCAGCAGCACCGGCAACGGCGATAGTTCCCGTCCCAGTGCAATCCAGTTTTCGGTCGACCACTTCTTGGCGTCGCGCGCCGTGCCGTGGAAGAACACCGCATACGACTCCGGCATCCACTCGGGACGCGGCGTATCGTCCGGCACCGACGGCAGACCGAAGTCGGCCGGCGTATCGACCGGATAGCCGAGCGCCGCGCCGGCGACGATGCGCCCGCGCGCCACTGCATGGGTACGCGGATCGGTCGGAATGCTCAGATGATGGAAGATGCGCGAGATGCCCTCGTAGCCCGAACCCTCGCTGCCATTGGCCAGGCCGACCTTGCGGCCGCCTTTCACCACGCGCGCAGCGCCCATGATGATGCCGGTCTTCAGCAAGCCCTGGGTATCGAACACGAAATCGTATTCCTGCTGGCGCAGCGTGCGGAAGAACTGCTTGATCTCGGCGCGCGTTTCCGGCTTGCCGAGGCTCTTGCGCCAGCGCCGCAGCGCGAACGGAATCACGTTGCGCACGCGGGCGTTCAACCGCACCAGGCTGACAAAGCCCTCCTCCACCACCCAGTCGATATTCGCGTCCGGGTAGTGGCGGGCAATGTCGGCCACCATCGGCATGTTATGCAGCACGTCGCCCAACGACGACACCCGCACCAACAGGATATTCAGCGGCTTTGACGTCGACATCACAAGCTTAGAAAGGCAGCTCCGCGTCCGGCTTGGCAGCCAGGATCACGCTCTTGAACTGGCCCTGGATGCGTTCCAGCGCGGCCGGCGTTTCCGCCTCGAAGCGCATCACGATCACCGGCGTGGTGTTGGAGGAACGCGCCAGGCCGAAGCCGTCCGGATATTCCACGCGCAGGCCGTCGATGGTGATGATGCGCTCATTGCCCGGGAACTTGGCGTCGGCGCGCAGCTTGTCCATGACGATGAAGTTCTCGCCTTCCTTCAGGTGCAGGTGCAGCTCAGGCGTGCTGTCCGACTGCGGCAGCGCGTTCAGCAGCGCCGACGGGTCTTGTTCCTTGGTCAGGATTTCCAGCATGCGGGCGCCGGCGTACAGGCCGTCGTCGAAACCATACCAGCGGTCCTTGAAGAAGATGTGGCCGCTCATCTCGCCGCCCAGCGGCGAACCGGTTTCCTTCAGCTTGGCCTTGACCAGCGAGTGGCCGGTCTTGTACATCAGCGGCTTGCCGCCCGCTTTCTCGATGTACGGCGCCAGGTGGCGGGTGCACTTCACGTCATACAGGATCTCGGCGCCAGGATTGCGCGACAGCACATCGGCGGCGAACAGCATCATCTGGCGGTCCGGATAAATGATCTGGCCATCCTTGGTCACCAGGCCCAGGCGGTCGCCGTCGCCGTCGAAGGCCAGGCCGATTTCAGCGTCGGTCTCCTGCAGCGCGCGGATCAGGTCCTGCAGGTTTTCCGGGTGGGCCGGATCTGGGTGGTGGTTCGGGAAATTGCCGTCCACTTCGCAGAACAGCTCGACCACTTCGCAACCCATGCCGCGATACAGGTCGCCGGCGAATGCGCCGGCCACGCCGTTGCCGCAGTCCACCGCAATCTTGATCGGACGGGAAATCTTCACGTCGCCGATGATGCGCTGCAGGTACTCGGCGCGGATATCGTGGGTGCTGTAGGCGCCCGGCGTGGCCGCCGACGAACCATCATGCGCCTCGATACTGTCGAACAGGCCGGTGATCGAGTCGCCGTGGATGGCCTCGCCGGCCAGCACCATCTTGAAACCGTTGTAGTCCGGCGGATTGTGGCTGCCGGTCACCATGATGCCCGACGCCGCACCCAGCACATTGGTGCCGAAGTACACCATCGGCGTGGCCACCACGCCCAGGTCGATCACATCGACGCCGGACGATTGCAGGCCTTCGGCCAGCGCCTTGGCCAGCGATGGGCCGGACAGGCGGCCGTCACGGCCGATCACGACTTTCTTCTCACCCTTGGCCAGCGCGGCACGGCCGAAGGCGGCGCCGATCTGGTGCGCCACGCCGGCGTCCAGGGTTTTATCGATGATGCCGCGGATATCGTAAGCTTTGAAGATAGTTTTGGATAAGGTGACCATAGTAGGGAATGTGCGTGCGGGATTAGTAGGAAGGAGCTTGCCTGCATTGCAGCAGACACAACTTTCATATAGTAATTGTGATAATGGCGACGCGCAAGCCTTGCAATTGTGCGCAGCACCAAAATCAGTGTTTCTTATGCCGTATCATCCAGCGCGGCGCCTTGAAGCGCACGATGCGCACGTAAATCCAGATGTAGCTGCCGATGAACAGCAGGCAGGAAATCATCAAGACCCAGGTCTGGCGCCAGAATACCGTGGCCGGAATCACCGCCATCAGCGAAAACAGCCACAGATACGGCGAAGTCAGCGAATTACGGCGGATCAGCGCGCGCGCCTCCTTGCGGCCCACCGCCCACTGGACGATGCGGCGGAAAATCAGGCTGTGCAGGTGGATGCCGTCCGGCATGGCCGGCGACTTGCCGCGCACGAACATGCGGCGATAGACGGAAAACAGGGTTTCAAAGGTCGGATAAATCAGCAGCAAGGCAGCGTACCAGGTCGACACCTGCGGATTGCGCATCACCAGCAGCAGCGCCAGCTCACCCAGCATGAAGCCGATAAAATAGGCGCCGCCGTCGCCGAGGAAGATCAGGCCGACCGGATAGTTCCAGATCAGGAAACCGGCGGTGGCGCCGGCCACCATCAGGGCGGCGATCAGCACAAACATATCGTTGACCTGCAACGCCACATAACCGAGCGACAGCAGCATGCAGATGCACACCACGCTGGCCAAACCGTTAAAACCGTCGATGATATTGACCGCGTTGGCAATGCCGGCCACCGCCAGCACCGTCAGCGGCAGCGTGATCCACATATACGGCAGCGCCCAGGACGCAAACGGCAGGTCCAGGCGGTCGATGCGGGCGTCCAGCAGGAAATAGCCGAGCGTGGCGGCGGCCATGGTCAGCAGCAGGCGGCGCGTCGGGCTGACGCGGCCGGTATAGTCTTCCAGGATGCCGCCGGCGAAGGCCACGGCAGCGCAGGCCAGCAGCGCCAGCAACAGGTCGCTGAGCACCGGCACGCGCCAGATGGAAATGGCGGAACTGAGCGCCACGGCCACAAAAATCGGCAGGCCGCCGATGCGGGCCACATCATGCACGTGGACTTTTTGCACGCCGTCGAAATTGGCGTCCAGCGCCGGGCCGTGCAATCTCGCCTCTTTAATGACCAGCAATGTCAGCAGCGCGGAAGCGATAAAGCTCAGTAAGAAGGAAAACATATTATTTTAATTTCTGCGTTGTATCGCAACACGAGGCATTATCAGCGTGCTAACAGCTGATTGTACAGGATTCACGCGGCCGGATGATACCAGCCCCGCCCCGCACCACCGAGCATGCTTACCAATCGATACAACTCCGCAAATTGCATTATCGCGGTACGACCTTGTCTTCCAGGATTTGCAGCAGATACTGGCCGTAGTTGTTTTTCTTCAACGGCTCGGCCAGCTTGCACAGCTGGTCGGCGTCAATATAGCCCTTGCGGTAGGCGATCTCTTCCGGGCACGCCACTTTTAGCCCCTGGCGTTTTTCAATCGTGGCGATGAACTGGCCGGCTTCCAGCAGCGAGTCGTGGGTGCCGGTGTCCAGCCAGGCCATGCCACGGCCCATCACTTCGACATTCAACTGGCCCTTGTCGAGGTAAACCTTGTTGACGTCGGTGATTTCCAGCTCGCCGCGCGCCGATGGCTGGATGCTGGCCGCTATGTCGCACACCTGGCTGTCGTAGAAGTACAGGCCGGTGACGGCGTAGTTGGACTTCGGCTGCGCCGGTTTCTCTTCGATCGACACGGCGGTGCGCTGCTCGTTGAACTCGACCACGCCGTAGCGTTCCGGGTCTTGTACGTGGTAGGCGAACACCGTGGCGCCGTCGGTCTGTTCGGTGGCGTGGCGCAGCAGCCCGTCCAGGTCGTTGCCGTAATAGATGTTATCACCGAGGATCAGCGCCGACGGCGCGTCGCCGACAAACTCCTTGCCGATGATGAAGGCCTGTGCCAGGCCGTCCGGCGACGGCTGCACCGCGTAGCTGATGCTGATGCCCCACTGGCTGCCATCGCCCAGCAAATCCTTGAAGCGCGGCGTGTCCTGCGGCGTCGAGATCAGCAGGATTTCCGTCATGCCGGCCAACATCAGCACCGTCAGCGGGTGGTAGATCATCGGCTTGTCGTAGATCGGCAGCAGCTGCTTGGAGACGCTCATCGTCACCGGATACAACCGGGTGCCGGAACCGCCGGCCAGAATAATGCCTTTGCGCTTGAGCGTGCTCATTGCTGGCCCTCGCGGTTAAAGTAATTGGTTTCCACCCACTTGGCGTAGCTGCCCGACTGCACGTCGGCCACCCACGCCTGGTTATCCAGATACCACTGCACTGTCTTGGCGATGCCGCTCTGGAAGGTCTCGGCTGGTTTCCAGCCCAGTTCGCGCTCCAGCTTGCGCGCGTCAATCGCGTAGCGGCGGTCGTGGCCGGGACGGTCTTTGACGAAGGTGATCTGGTCGCGGTAGCTGCCTTGGGCTTTCGGCTTCAGCTGGTCCAGCATGTCGCACAGCGTGTGGACGACATCCAGATTGGCCATTTCGTTCCAGCCGCCGACGTTGTAGGTCTCGCCCAGGCGGCCGGCTTCCAGTACACGGCGGATGGCGGCGGCGTGGTCGGTGACGTACAGCCAGTCGCGCACTTGCTGGCCGTCGCCATAGATCGGCAGCGGCTTGCCGGCTTGGGCGTTGGCGATGATCAGCGGGATCAGTTTTTCCGGGAAGTGGTACGGACCGTAGTTATTCGAGCAGTTGGTGGTCAACACCGGCAGGCCATAGGTATGGAAGTACGAACGCACCAGGTGATCCGACGCGGCTTTCGACGCCGAGTACGGGCTGTTCGGCGCAAACGCGGTGGTTTCACTGAACGGCGCATCGTCCGGACCGAGCGTGCCGTACACCTCGTCGGTCGACACGTGCAGGAAGCGGAACGCCGCCTTTTCGTCGTCCGGCAGCGCCGACCAGTAGGCGCGCGCGGCTTCCAGCAGGCTGAAGGTGCCGTTGATGTTGGTGTTGATGAATTCGCCGGGGCCGACGATGGAGCGGTCGACATGGCTTTCGGCCGCAAAGTGCACCACCGCGCGCGGCTTGTGCTGCTGGAACAGCGCCAGCACCTGGGCCTGGTCGCAAATGTCGCCGCGCACGAAGGTGTGGCGCGCGTCCTGTTTCAGCGACGCCAGATTGTTCAGATTGCCTGCATACGTCAGCTTGTCAAAATTAAGAACCGGCTCATCCGACTGCGCCAGCCAATCGAGGACGAAATTCGAGCCTATGAACCCAGCACCACCCGTAACAAAAATCATTTAGTATCCCGCAGCAAGCGTTAAATTAGTCGTACCTATGATTTTATGTGAAGTACCCGGCGTCCGGGCAAAAATAAAACAAGCGAGCAAAAATATGAAAACCTATGTCATCGGGGATTTGCAAGGCTGCCACGAGCAGGCGCTGGCCATCCTCGAGCGCATACGCGCCCACGCGGCCGAGAGCGGCGTGACCGAGCCGGCCATCCTGTTTGCGGGCGACCTGATCAACCGTGGACCGGATTCGCTGGCCACGCTGCGGCAGGTGCGCCAGCTGGCCATCGCCAGCGGCGGCCTGGTCGATAGCGTGCTGGGCAATCATGACCTGCACTTGCTGGCGGTGGCCTATGGCATCCGGCCCGAGCACAAGTCGGACACGCTGGCCGACATCCTGCACGCGCCCGACCGTAACGAGCTGATCGACTGGCTGCGGCGCCGGCCGCTGGCGATCCGCGCCGGCAATCACGTGCTGGTGCACGCCGGCCTGCTGCCGCAATGGACCGGCGCGCAAGCGATGGCGCTGGCCGGCGAGGTGCAGGAGATGCTGCGCGGCGATGGCATCGAGGAGTTTCTGGCCGAGATGTACGGCAACGAGCCGGCGCAGTGGTCGGACGATTTGCAGGGCGCCGACCGGCTGCGCTGCATCATCAACGCCATGACGCGGCTGCGCTTTTGCAGCGCCGACGGCGTGATGGATTTCAAGATGAAGGAAAGCGGCACCGTCGATCCGTCGACCGGACTGATGCCGTGGTTCGACGTGCCCCGCCGCCGCAGCCAGCGCGACACCGTGGTGTTCGGCCACTGGTCGGCGCTGGGCTTGAAGATCGAGGCCAATGTAATCGGCCTCGACAGCGGCTGCGTGTGGGGCGGCCAGCTGTCCGCCGTGTGTTTGGAGGACCGCAGCCTGTTGCAGGTGCAGTGCCCGCAGTTCAAGGAACCCGGCAAAAAATAGCCGTCATTCCCGCGCAAGCGGGAATCCATGCTGAGTTGGCGTTCTATGGGCTCCCGCCTGCGCGGGAGTGACGGCTTAGCAGACGCCCAGCGCCGTCGCCACCGCCTGCTGCGCGGCTTCCGCCAGGTCGCGGCGGTGCGCGCCGGCGGTGTCCAGCGCCGGCAAAATCGCCAGCTGCGCCTGCACCGGCGGGCCGTTGAGGATCAGCGCAATGCTCTCGGCAAAACTGGTCTCGCCGATGAAATCCACCGAAGGATGCCGGCCGCCGCCCGCCTCCCGGTAGGTCAGCGCAAACGGCTGCACCGGCACTTGCGCGTCGATGGCCGCCTCAAACAGATTGGCGTGGAACGGCAGCAGACTGCCCTGCGCCGAGGTGGTCCCTTCCGGGAAAAACGCCACCCGCTCGCCGTTCTGCAGACTGGTCACCAGCCCTTTGAAGATATGCCGCAGATCGCGCCGGTTGCCGCGCGAAATGAACACCGTGCCGGCCTTCTCCGCCAGCCACCCGGCCAGCGGCCACGACCTAATCTCGGCCTTGGCCACGAAATGGCTGGGGTACAGGCTGTGCACCACAAAAATATCCAGCCACGAGACGTGATTGGCGACCACCATGGCGCGCTCCAGCACCGGCACGCTGCCCGGCGCCAGCGACACCGTCACATTGCACATTTTCAGCAGGCGCGTGGACCAGCGCCGGATGTGCGCATTGCGCTTCTCCTGGCCGATCCACGGAAACACCGTGGCACAGATCGCCATACCCTTGAACACGTGCAGCAGCACCCGCACCAGGCGGAATATCGTCGACAGTTTCATGCAGCGCGATCAGCGTTGATAAGCAACGTGGCCGGCCACGATGGTGGTCTGGACTTGTCCCGCCAGGTTGTACCCCAGGAACGGCGTATGTTTGCCCTGGCTGGCCAGCGCCGACGCTTCCACCGTCCAATGCGCGCCGGCATCGAACAGCACCACGTCCGCCACCGCGCCGACCGACAGGGTGCCGGCGTCCAGCCCCGCCACCCGCGCCGCTTCCGACGTGATGCGCGACAGGGCCCGCGACAGCGCCGTATGGTCGCCGGTGTCCTGCTGCGAAGCGTAATCGTCGGCCCACTTCAGGGTCAGCGACAGCAGCAGTTCCAGCCCGGTCGCGCCCGGCGAGGCTTCGCCGAACGGCAGCAGCTTCTCGTCGTCATCCACCGGCGTGTGGTCCGAGCACAGCGCATCGACCGTGCCGTCCAGCAGGCCGAGGCGGATCGCATCGCGGTCGCGCTGGCTGCGGAATGGCGGGTCCATGCGCGCATTTGAATCGAAGAAGCCGATATCGGCATCGGTCATGTGAATGTGGTGGGCGCCGACGTCGCACGTCACCTGCAGGCCTTCGGCCTTGGCTTTGCGGATCAGCTCCAGGCTGGCGGCGGCCGAAATGCGGCACAGGTGCACGCGCGCGCCGGTAGCACGCATCAGCTCGAAGATGGTGTGCAGCGCGATGGTTTCCGACATCACCGGCACGCCCGACAGGCCGAGGCGCGACGCCAGTGGACCGGAAGCGGCCACGCCACCGCGGCCGATATGCGCATCCTGCGGACGCAGCCAGACGGTGTAGCCGAAGGTCTTGGCGTACTGCATGGCGCGCAGCAGCACGTTGGTGTCTTCAATGGGTTGCTCGGCATGCGAGAAGCCGATGCAGCCGGAGGCGGTCAGCGCCGACATCTCGGTCAGCGACTCGCCTTTCAAGCCCATGGTCAGCGCCCCCAGCGGATGCACGTGCGCCTGGTTCAGCTTGTGCGCGCGGTGCTTCAGCATTTCCACCAGGCCCGGCTCGTCCAGCACCGGATCGGTGTCCGGCGGGCACACCAGCGAGGTGACGCCGCCTTGCATGGCGGCCTGCATTTCCGATTCCAGCGTGGCCTTGTATTCAAAGCCCGGCTCGCGCAGCCGCGCCGACAGGTCGACGAAGCCGGGCGAGACGATCAGGCCGGTGGCGTCGATGGTCTGGTCGACCGTAAAGCCGGCCGCGATTTCAGCCGGAAGCGCGCCGATCGTCAGCACCTTGCCGTCGGCAAGGTAAAGGTCATGAATGCCGTCGATGCCATTGGCGGGATCGATCAGGCGGCCGTTTTTAATGTGGATAGTTTTCGTCACGTTCATGCTTGCGTTCCTGCTACGATGCTCATCACCGCCATACGTACTGCGATACCAAACGTCACCTGCGGCAGGATCACCGCCTGCGCGCCATCCGCCACGGCGGAATCGATTTCCACGCCGCGGTTCATCGGCCCCGGGTGCATGACGATGGCGTCCGGCTTGGCCAGCGCCAGCCGTTCCGGCGTCAGGCCGTAGTTGGCGAAGTATTCGCCGGCCGACGGCAGCAACGCGCCGCTCATACGCTCGTTTTGCAGGCGCAGCATGATGATCACGTCGACGTCCTTCAGGCCTTCATCCATATTGGTGAAGGTGCGCACGCCCATCTGCTCCAGGCCGCCCGGCAACAAGGTGTGCGGGCCGATGGCGCGCACTTCCGGCACGCCCAGCGTGGTCAGCGCGTGGATGTCCGAACGGGCCACGCGGCTGTGCAGGATGTCGCCGACAATCGCCACCCGCAGGTTGGTGAAGTCTTTCTTGTAGTGGCGGATGGTGTACATGTCCAGCAGACCCTGGGTCGGGTGCGCGTGACGGCCATCGCCGGCGTTGACCACGTGAACGTGGTTCTGCCTGGTTTCCATCAGGTGCTTGGCGATCAGGTACGGCGCGCCGGACTGCGCGTGGCGCACCACGAACATGTCGGCGTGCATCGCCGCCAGGTTGTCGATGGTGTCCAGCAGCGATTCGCCCTTGCTGGCCGACGAGGCCTGGATGTTCAGGTTGATGACGTCGGCCGACAGGCGCTTGGCGGCGATTTCAAACGTGGTGCGGGTGCGGGTCGAGTTCTCGAAGAACAGGTTGAACACCGATTTGCCGCGCATCAGCGGCACTTTTTTCACGTCGCGGTCGGAGATGCCGACGAAGGACGAGGCGGTGTCCAGAATGTGATTGAGGATGCTCTTGGGCAGGCCCTCGATCGACAGCAAGTGCTGCAACTCGCCGTGTTTGTTCAGTTGCGGATTCAACATAGGTGGGATCTAAGCGGTTATTCAATGGTTAGCGTGAATTTGTCATCATCGGTGCGCTTCAGGACCAGCGCCTGGCCGGCCGGCACCGCCACCTTGGCGGCGACGAAGTCGGCGGCCACCGGCAGCTGGCGTTCGCCGCGGTCGACCAGCGCCGCCAGCATGATGCGCGCCGGGCGGCCGTAGTCGAACAGCTCGTTGATGGCGGCGCGCGTGGTGCGGCCGGTGTACAGCACGTCATCGACCAGCAGGATGTTGGCGGCGGCGACGTCGAAGGTGATGTTGGTCGGCTTGACGTCGGCCGGCAAGCCCTTCTTGGCGTAGTCGTCGCGGTAGAAGGACACGTCCAGCACGCCGCAGCGCGCCGACAGGCCAAGATCGGCCGCCAGGCGTTCGGCGATCCAGGCGCCGCCGGAATGGATGCCGACAATGGCAACGTCCGGCACACCGGCCAGGCCGGCTTTCACATCGGCCAGCAGCGTCGCGTACAGCGCTTCGGCATCGAGTTGGTGGGGATTGAGGGTAGACATGGTCACAGGGTATCGAAGTATTGTTGCAGAATGATGGCGGCGGCGCGGTCGTCGATGACCTCGCCGCGCTTGGCCGAGATGACGGCCGAGGAATAGCGTTCGTCGACCAGCTCCACCGGCAGGCTGAAGCGGCCGTGCAATTGATTGGCAAACCGGCGCGCGCGCGCCGTCATCTCGTGTTCGTTGCCGTCCGGGTGCATCGGCAGGCCGACCACCAGCAGCGCCGGCTTCCACTCATCCAGCAGTTTCTGGATGTCGGCGAAGCGGCGGGCGTTGTCGATGGCGCTGATGACTTTGAGCGGCTCGGCCTGGCGCAGCATGGTATTTCCCATTGCCACGCCGATTCTTTTCACGCCGAAGTCGAAAGCAAAGATGGTGTCGATACTACTCATGTCGAGGCATCAAGCATGGCCTGCCTCGGAGGTCAGCATGAGGGGATCGATGCCCAGCAGGCGCATGGCCGCCGTGTAGCGTTCTTCGATCGGCATATTGAACAGGATCTCGGGATCGGCGCCGACCGTCAGCCAGCCATTGCGGCCGATTTCTTCTTCCAGCTGGCCCGGGCTCCAGCCCGAGTAACCGATCGACACCAGCATGCGCGGCGGACCTTCGCCGGCGGCCACGGCCTCCAGCACGTCGATCGAGGTGGTAAACGCGATTTCGTCGGTCACCGTCAGCGACGATGAATAGCGGTGGCCAGGCGTGTGCAGCACGAAGCCTCGGTCGTCCTGCACCGGGCCGCCGAACATGATCGGCTCGTCGTCGTGGCCTTCCAGGCCGGACTCCACCTTCAGCTCGATGCGCTCGAACAGCGTGTGCATGGTCATGTCGGTGGGCTTGTTGATCACCACGCCGAGCACGCCGTTTTCATTGTGTTCACAAACATACACCACGGCGCCGCCAAAGACCGGGTCTTGCATCGATGGCATTGCAATAAGGAAATGATTAGCCAGATTCAGCGTGCTGGTCGCAACGCCGGCGGACTCGCCGCCGTCATGGTGCATGCCGGGGACAGGTAGAGTTGTGCCTATTTTGCTCTTCTTCATACAAGTTGCTCTCTCTGCTGGGTGCGTGTGCTTTCTGTGCTGCTGACAATTACTGTAGTATTCGCGCGGCTAGCAACTATGTTTACCCTGTAGTTTACACTGAATTGCGTGAGCGGCCATGATTGCGTCTACCACAATATTGATACAGACCGAATGAAACTGACTTCCTCCCTCGTATGGCTGCGCCGCGATTTGCGGGTTTTCGACCATGCCGCTCTGAACCAGGCGCTGCTGGGCAGCGACAAAGTGTATTGCGTTTTTGTCTACGACACCACGATTCTGGACCAGCTGCCGCGCCGCGACCGCCGGGTCGACTTCATCCACGCCAGCATTGCCGAAGTGGCGGCCGAACTGGCGCAGCTGGGCGGCCACCTGATCGTGCGGCATGGCGATCCGGTCGCCGAGATCCCGGCGCTGGCCGCCGAACTGGGCGTACAGGCGGTGTTTTGCAATCACGATTATGAACCGCAAGCGATCGAACGTGACGCCACGGTGGCGGCGAACCTGGAAGCGGCCGGCCGCAAGTTTTTCAGCTACAAGGATCAGGTGATCTTTGAGTGCAGCGAAGTGCTGTCGCAGACCGGCGGCGTATTTTCGGTGTTCACGCCCTACAAGAATGCGTGGCTGAAAAAGCTGGCGGCCGATCCGTCGGTGCTGGCGCCGTACAACGTCGAGCCGCACGCCAAGCGCCTGGCGCCGCCGCCCTCGCCTGCGCCGGCTTTGCCGACCCTGGCCGAGCTGGGCTTCGAGCCCAGCAACCTGGCCGAACTCAAGATCCCGACCGGCATGTCCGGCGCGGCGCAGCTGTTCGAGGACTTCCTGCCGCGCATGGCCGACTACAACGTGGCGCGCGATTTCCCGGCGGTCAAGGGGCCGTCGTATCTGTCGGTGCACTTCCGCTTCGGCACGCTGTCGGTGCGCCATCTGGTGCGCACGGTGCTGGACTTGCAGGAGCGCGGCGCCGGCGGCGAAGGCGCGGCGGTGTGGCTGTCGGAGCTGATCTGGCGCGAGTTCTACGCCATGATCCTGTATCACAATCCGCACGTGGTGGGCGGCGCCTACAAGCCGGCCTACGATGCGATCGAGTGGGAGAGCGGCCCGGAGGCCGACGAACTGTTCGCCGCCTGGTGCGAAGGCCGCACCGGCTATCCGCTGGTGGATGCGGCCATGCTGCAACTGAACCAGACCGGGTGGATGCACAACCGCCTGCGCATGGTGACGGCGTGCTTCCTGATCAAGGATCTGGGAATCGACTGGCGGCGCGGCGAGGCGTACTTCGCGCAGCACCTGAACGACTTCGACCTGGCGTCCAATAACGGCGGCTGGCAGTGGGCCTCGTCGTCCGGCTGCGACGCGCAGCCCTACTTCCGCATCTTCAATCCGGTGACGCAGTCGCAGAAGTTTGACGCGCAGGGAAAATTCATCCGCCGCTACCTGCCGCAGCTGAAACAACTGAGCGACAAGGAAATCCACGCGCCATGGCTGGCGCCACGCATGCTGGCGCCGGGTTATCCAGCGCCAGTGGTGATGCACGACGAAGCGCGCAAGCGGACCTTGGACCGCTACGAAGTAGTCAAGAAAGCCCCGACCGAAGGGGTCTGACCCCGTACGGGGTCAGACCCCGCGCCGCAGCGGTGTGCGGGTTACAAGGGTGCCGCGATCAGGCCCTCGATCGCCTCCAGCAGCACCGCTTCCTGATACGGCTTGCCGAAGTAGGCGTTCACGCCCAGTTCCAGCGCCACGTTGCGGTGCTTATCGGCGCTGCGCGAGGTGATCATGATGATCGGGATAGCTTTGGTGCGTTCGTCGCCGCGCACATTGCGCGTCAGGTCGAAACCGTCCATGCGCGGCATCTCGATATCCACCAGCATCAGGTCCGGCGTCGACTCCTGCAACTGCTCCAGCGCGTCCACGCCATCCTTGGCCAGCAGCACGCGATAGCCTTCGCGCTCCAGCAGGCGCTGGGTCACGCGGCGCACGGTCAGCGAATCGTCCACCACCATGATGCTGCGGCCCAGCGCCGGCAGCACCGCCGGACTTTCAGCCGCCGCCTGCGCATACTCCTGGCGCGCCTCCGGGTGATGCGCCAGATGCTGCGCCAGCGCTACCGGGTTCAGGATCAGCACGATGTCGCCGGTGCCCAGCACCGTGGCGCCGGCAATCCCCACCATGCGCGACAACTGCGGGCCGATATTCTTGATTACCACCTCGCGGTTGCCCAGCACCTCATCCACCTGCAAGGCCAGACGCTCATTGCCGTTCTTGAGCATCATCACCGGCGATGAACGCTGCACCGGCGGCTGCGCACTGTCGCCGAGTAGCGTAGGCAGGTACTGCATGCCGTTCTCGCGCGCCTCGGCCAGTGCCGCATCCTTCATCTGCAACACCTGCTCGACCAGAATCGCCGGCAACGCGTAGGTCTTGCCGCCAGCGGCCAGCAGCACCACCTGGGTGACGGCCAGCGTCAAAGGCAGGCGGATGGTGAAGCGCGTGCCCTTGCCCGGATCGGACAGCATGTCCACCCGGCCGCCGAGTGCTTGCGCTTCCGACTGCACCACGTCCATGCCGACGCCGCGTCCCGACAATTCGGTCAGCGTGTCGGCGGTGGAGAAGCCGGGTTCAAAAATCAGGTCGGCGATTTGGGCATCGGAGGCGGCATCTTCTTCGGCCAGCAGGCCAGTGCTGATCGCCTTGGCCTTGATGCGTTCCAGATCGAGGCCGCCGCCATCGTCGCTGAATTCAATGACGATCTCATTGCCTTCCTGCGTAACCTGCACCAGCAGTTCGCCGGTTTCGTTCTTGCCGGCGGCGATGCGGGCTTCGCGCGTTTCCACGCCGTGGGCGATGGCGTTGCGCAGCAGGTGTTCAAACGGCGCGGCCATGCGTTCCAGTACGCTGCGATCCAGTTCCACGCTGCTGCCACGGATATCGAGGTTGACGCGCTTGTCGACTTCCTTGGCACTCTGGCGGGCGACGCGGAACAGACGCTCCGAAATGCTGGCGAACGGCACCATGCGCACGCGCATCAGGTCACGTTGCAGGTCGCGCGTGAGGCGAGCCTGCTGCGCCAGGTCGTTATGGGCGTTGTCCACGCTGCGGGTCAGGCCTTCGTGGAAGCTGGCGACGTCGTTGACGCTTTCGGCCATCATGCGCGTGAGTTCTTGCAGGCGCGTAAAGCGGTCGAATTCGAGCGGGTCGAATTCACGATCGCTGGAGACGGCCATGCGCGAGGCGATTTGCGATTCTGCCTGCATTTCGACTTCGCGCAACTGGCGGCGCAGGCGGGCCAGGTTGTCGGAGAAGTCGGTCAGCGAGGTGCGCAGGGTGTCGACTTCATTTTCCAGGCGGGAGCGGGAAATGGAGACTTCGCCGGCCTGGTTGACCAGGCGGTCGAGGATGTCAGCGCGCACGCGGACCAACGGCGATTTGACGCCGGTTTGTGCGTCATCGGCTGAATGCGCGGCTGAATGCGCGGCTGGATGCGCGGCGGGATGCGCGGCGGTCGATGCCGCAGATTGTGCTGCCGATTGGGCGGGCACGCCAGCAGCGTTTGGTGCGCCGGCTGCGGCGCCTGCGGCACTGTCGCCGCGGCGCGCATCTGCCGGCTCGCCGTCCGCCAGCGCGGCGACGTTGTCGGCCAGCCCGGCTTGCAGCGCTTGTGGGTTCTGTAATTGCTCGAAGAGCAGCAAGGCGTGGTCGTAGTGCGCCAGCAGTTCATCGAACGCCTGCGGCGTGGCGGAGCCGGCGTGCACCATGTTTTCAATGTGCGTTTCGATCTCGTGGCAGTGCTGGCCGAGACGCATCGCGCCGGCCATGCGCGCGCTGCCTTTGACGGTGTGCAGGAGACGCAGCA
The DNA here is from genome assembly GCF_009857535.1 of Duganella margarita. Taxonomy (GTDB): domain Bacteria; phylum Pseudomonadota; class Gammaproteobacteria; order Burkholderiales; family Burkholderiaceae_D; genus Rugamonas; species Rugamonas margarita. The sequence continues at coordinate 63,962 of NZ_WWCS01000005.1, read as the reverse complement.
GGCTTTGGGCTTGCGCGGTGTCGGCGGGATGGTGCTGCCAGGTGCGCAGCGCTTCGCCGACTTGCGGCAGCAGATCCGCGCCTTCTTCCAGGAAGACCGGCAGCAGATCGGCGTCCAGTTCATCATTGAAGATGGCGGGAGCGGCAGCGAGGATTTCCGGCGCAGCGGGCGCCAACGCAATGACTTCCGCATCCAGCTCGGCCAGCGGCTCGGCGACAGAAGGCTCGTCGGCTATAGCCTCCTGCTCGGACGGAGCCTCGGCGACGAGCGGCAGCTCGGGCTCGGGTTCGGGTTCTGGCGGTGGCTCCGGCGGTGGTACAGGTGCGATTGGCTCGGCGATCTGCAGCGGCGGATCGTCGAAAGCATCGTCGAAGGCCGCATTGAACAAATCGTCAATGCCGTCATCGACATGCACTTCCGGCTTTTTCTTCACCGGCGGTGCAACCGGGGCTGCGGACTCCGGTACCGTGCCGCTGATCGCGTTGTAAGCCTCGCGGAACAGCTGATCCAGCGCCGACTCCTGCGCCACCGGCGGAGTATTGATGCCATCCATGGTCTCGGATACCAAATCGTCCAGACGCGCTTCGATTTCATTGCTAGCCGCCGGTGGTGTCGCCGCCAGCTCTTCACGCAAGCCTTGCAAAGCGCCGATCAACTCCCGCTGCGGATCCGGCAGCTCGCCGGCCGCAAAGGTGTGCAGCATCTGGCGAATCCGCTCCATGGTGAAGTCCAACAGATCATGCTGCACCTGATCCAGATGCGGCGCCGGCGGCAGCAGCACTTCCAACGTGTCCTCCAGCGCCAGCGCCAGTTCGCGCAAAGCCTTGAAGCCCACCGTGCCCGAGGTGCCTGCCAGCGTGTGCGCAGCCTGCAACGCTTCGGGATTAACCGGCCGACGCGGCTCATGGCGCCACTCGCCGAAGTCTTGCACCAGCTTGCGCACCAGATCATCCGACTCGTGCAGATAGATGTTGTACAGCGGCAGAGGGACTTCCAGCTCGCCGATATGTTTGACGTTGTCGTCACGTTCCACAGACGGCGGCGTAATGGTCGGGAATTCGATCACGTTGCCGTGGCTAGCGACCGGCGGAGCGGTCGGCGCAACCACCTCCGGCTCGTCCGCAGCAATGGCCCCGACTTCCTCCACAGCGGGCGGCTCGTCGGCCGGAGCATCGGCCGGCGTGGCCGGCTCTGTAGGCGCAGCCACGAACGGCTCCTCAGGCCCCTCCTGCTCCGCCGCCTCCAGCGCGGCATCGCCGCCATCCTGCACGCGCGCAGCGGCAGCAACCAACGCGTCGGCATTACGCTCCGAAACGCCACTCGCAACCAGCTCCGCCACCCACACCTCCAGCGCCCGCGCCGCGCTGTCCAACAACTCATACAGCGCATCCGTGGCCGGACGCTGCTCCGCCAGCCACACATTGAGCACCTTCTCAATCGCATACGCCGCATCCGCAAACTGGTTCAAGCCCACCATCCGCCCACTGCCCTTCAGCGTATGGAAGGAGCGCCGCAGCATGCTCAGATTCTCCTCGCTGCGCGGCTGCGGCAAAGCCTCGCCGACAAACACCAGCACCTCCTGCGCCTCGGAGATAAAGATATCGAGCAGCTCCTCCTCGACCGCCGCATCGCTGGCGACGGGTGTCTGCGCTTCGGCCGGCATCGACACCGGCGCTGGCGCCGGCACCTGCTCGTCGAGCACCGGAATCGACTCCGACGCCGCGATCTTCTTGAACGGCACCGAACGGAAACTGCCCTGCTCCGCATCAAACGCAAAGCGCTCGCGCGCGCCGTCGGCGTTCTGCGCCAGCATATCGACGAAGAAGCCCAGCGCGCCGACGTTCTGCGCAATATCATCCAGCGCCTTCGGCTCGACCGACGGATCGCCATCGCCGTCCAGCAGCGCCTGCACATCGGACTTCACCTGCTGCACCGCGCGCGTGGCATCCTCCTGATCCAGTACCGACAAGGCGCCCTGCAACTGATGCAGCACTGGTTCCAGCTCCTGCAACGACGACCGCTTCGACGGATCGGCGTAGTAATCGTCCAGCACCTTCTCCACCTGACGCAGGCCGGACTTCATCTCCATGGCCAGCGCCACCACCGTATCGTCCTGCTGCATCTGATTGGCCAGGCCTTGCTTCCACTGCGCCGCTTCCGGCGGCGTGTCGCCTGCCACCAGCGCCTGCAAGCGCGCACCGATGGTGTCCGCATGGCCGGCGAAATCGTCCGGCAGATGGCGGATATGCTGCAAACCATGTTCCGCAAACAGCAGCGCCGTCGCCATCTCCAGCGCCAGTTCCTCGCTGCGGCCGGCCGACACCGCCTTGCGCGCCACGTCCGCCAGTTGGCGCAGCAGAGCGCTCAGCGCCGGCAGGTTCAGCGTCTCGCATTCGGCCGCCGTGTCGGACAGCGCCGCCTCAAAAGCCGCATCCAGGTCCGGATCGATTTCCGCATTGGCCAGCCGGTCCCAATTGGACTTGGCCTGCGCGATGCCGGCCTTGGCGCGTGCCAGCGCCTCAAGATTGATCTGGCCATAACGACGGGTTTCGTAATCGGCCGGCGCCAGGCCATCCAGCGCGTAAGCACCGCGCAACTGCTGCACCGTGCTGGCCGGCGATTCCGCGCCAGCGGTGGCGATGAAGAACAGCGCATCGCGCAGCATCGCTTCCGGTTGCGCCGCCGTGCCCTGGCTCAGACGGCGGATCTGCAAATTGATCATGCCGAACAGCTGCTTGACGTACAGGCTGGCCGTCAGTTGGCCGCCGGCCACCAGTTCCGCAAAGCCCTGCATCGCCAGCCAGAACGCGCGCGCCACGCCGTCCTGCTGCGCATCGGCTACTTGCTTGACCGCGTCCAGCAGCGCGGCCGCATGTTCCTGCTGCTGCGCGGGATCGGCACTTTTCAGATAAGGCAGCAGCGCGCGCTCGAAGCGCTGGCGGCAGGCCGCGTAGTCGGGCGCTTCAGACGGAGCTTCAGCTGCTGTTTCGGAAGGCGGCAGGCCCACCGGCTGCGACAAATCGGGGAAGAACAAGTCGGCCGGATGGATGCGCTCCACGCCGATCATCGCCTGCACATCGCGGTAATACGGGAACAGCCTGGCCGGCTGCGACGGTGCGCCCGCCAGCAGCTCTTCCAGATATTCCACCAGCGCCTGATACAGCTGCGCCACGGCCTGCGCATTGTCGGTGCTGCACTTCAGCGTGCCGGCCTTGAAACGATCCAGCGCCGCCTCGGCCACCTCGGTCATCAGGCTGACGCCATCCAGATCCACCATCTGCAACGCGCCGTGCGCCTGATGCAGGTGCGACTTGGCGTGCTGCAGCTGCGTGGCCTGGTCTTCCGGCTCCCGGCCGCCCGCTTCAAACAGCGCGGTGCGCGAACGGGCCAGCGACTCGCGGATTTCCACCATCACCCACGATAAGGGGCCGGTGTCCAAGGGCGGTTGCTGCGGGGTCGAAAAATCGGTATGGGTCATGCTTGTCTTAGCCTTAAGCGATGCGGAAGCGCGCCACGGAGTTCTTCAGCTCCTGCGCCAGCACCGATAACTTGTGAATGGATTGCGCGGTTTGCTGGGTGCCGTCCTGCGTCTGCTGCGTCACCGTCAAAATATGCTGGATATTGTGCGCCACGCCGGATGCCGACGTGGCCTGCTGCCCGGTGGCCTGCGAAATCCCGGAGATCAGCTCCGCCAGGCGGTTGGACACCTGCGAGATATCGTGCAGCGCCGCGCCGGCCGCATCGGACAGGCGCGCGCCTTCCACCACGCCTTGCGTCGACTTCTCCATCGCCGCCACCGCGTCATGGGTGTCGGTCTGAATCGTCCGCACCAGCGCACCGATCTGCTTGGCCGCGCCGGCCGAGCGTTCCGCCAGCCGCTGCACCTCCTCCGCCACCACCGAGAATCCACGTCCCGCCTCGCCGGCCGATGCAGCCTGGATGGCGGCGTTCAGCGCCAGCACGTTGGTCTGTTCGGTAATGTCGGAAATCAGTTCGGTGATTTCGCCAATCTCCTGCGACGACTCGCCCAGCCGCTTGATGCGCTTGGAGGTATCCTGAATCTGTTCGCGGATCTCGTGCATGCCCTTGATGGCGTTTTCCACCGCCGTCGAACCTTGCTGCGCCGCCGCCACCGACTGCCGCGCCACATCGGCCGATTCGCTGGCGGAGCGCGACACGTCGGTAATCTCGTTGGCCATCTTCACCACGGTGGAAGACGCCTCCTGGATCTCGCGCGACTGCTGCTGCGACGCCGACAGCAAATCGCTGGAGATGCTTTGCGCATGGGTGGACGCCTTGGTCACCTGCTCGGCCGTTGCCGTCACCCGGCCCACCAGGCCGCGCAGCTCTTCCACCGTGTAGTTGACCGAATCGGCGATCGCGCCGGTAATGTCCTCGGACACCGTGGCCTGCACCGTCAGGTCGCCGTCCGCCACTTCCTGCAACTCGTTCATCAGGCGCAGGATGGCCGCCTGATTCTGGTCATTCATGGCCTTGGCCTCTTCTTCCTGGCGCTGCGATTGCTGGCGCATGGCGTCCGCTTCCTGGCGGCGGCGTTCCGCGCCGCGCGTGCGGTTGTGCGAATCCATCAGCAGCACGCGGCCAATGGCGGCGGCGCTGATCAGCGTCAGCATGCCGCCGGCCACCATCAGCCAGAAGGTCAGGCCCAGCGAATCCTGGCTCTCGCGGTACACCTGCTGCACCACGCTCAAACGCTGGCGCAGCGCCTCGTTGTCGTTGAAGATCAGCTGTTCGGCGGCGCGCGCGGCGCTGAATTTATCCAGCTTGTTGAGCACCGCCGCCACCAGCTTCTGGTATTCCTCGAAATCGGTCTGCAAGCCGGTGAACTTGGCGCGCAGGTCCGGATCGCGCGCGGCGTACAGGCCAAGCGGCGCGCTGCCGTTGAGGAAACCGTCGATGGTGTTGCGGAACACCGTGGTGTCGCGCCCCAGCTGGAAGGCGGTCTCGGAACTGATGCCGCCGGCGGTGAGGAATTCGCTGGCGCTGCGGCTCATGCGCTGGGTCAGCATGGTCAGCTTGCCCAGCGCGGCGATCTCGCGCGCGGAGCCGCCGCGCTGCAATTTGAGCGCGATGATGTCCTCGGTGCGCACCAGCAGGTCGGGCGACATGTCGTTCAGCTTTTGCAGCGTCTTGTCCATGCCGCTGAGGTCTGCCTTCAGCATCAGGATGGTGCCGGCGGCGAGGTCGGTGGCGTTCCACTGCTTGCGCGCGGCCGCCACCACGGTGGCGATGTCGGACGGCGGTTCGCCGATGGTGCGGCCCTGGTATTTGCCGCCGCGCGTCATCAGGTTGATGTCGCTGGTGAGTTCCTTGCGGCTTTCTTCCAGCTGGCGGAAGCCTTCCGCGCTGCCCTGCACCGCATTTGGCGCAGCCTTGCCGATGCGCTGCGAGTGCATCAGCGCATCGCTGGCGACCTGGGTTTGCGCCGAGCGGTTGGCGTTATGGATGGTATTGAGCGCCACGAATACGGCGCTGGCGCCGAGGCAGAGCGCCAGCGCGGTCGACAGAATGCTCAGTTGGCGCTGCGCCGGCAAATGGCCGATCAGCGGCAACTTGACGTCGGGCGCGGTTTCGATCGGCACCGCGGCGGTGCGGCGGCGGCCCAGCGCGTCGCGCAGGCGCAGCGGCGCGTCGCCGTCGTCCGCCGCAGCGGACGTGTTGGGGGCCGCCGGCGCAGGCGTGCCGGCGGTATGCAGGAACTGCGAATCGCCAAACTCTGAATGTGCTGCCGTATCCTCTGCGGCGTTCCGGCTACCGCGCGACAAAAAGCCCAACTTGAAAGCCATACACCTCTCCGGATTAGTGTTTGCCTGCTAGATCAGTCCTACATGCGAGAAACGCGGTTCCTGCACCAGCAGCGCCAGGTCGATGCGGGTCCATTGCTGGCCGTCGCTGTCGAGGAATTGCTGGCTGTCTTCCTGCTGCGTCATCTCGGCCAGCTTGCGCAGCCCCAGCACGCGCTCCACCTGCAAGGCGCAGTTGAAGCCAAGGCCCGGCGCGAAGGTGATCAGGCGGCGCTCGGCCGGCGCGCTGTCGCCAGCGGCCAGTCCCTGGTAGCGCGCCAGGTCGATCACGCCGGTCAGGTGGCCGCGAATATTGGTCAGGCCCAGATACCACTCCTGCGTCAGCGGCACCGGCGTGGCGGCTTGCAGCGGCACGATCTCGCTGATTTGCGTCAGGTCCAGCAGGCACGCCCGCCCGCCCAGCAGCACGCCCAGCGCACGCCCGCCGACCGCCGCGCCGCTCTTGGCGGCCTGCATGCGCTCCAGCAGCTGCACCTGGTACTGGCGCAAGCGGCTGCGGCGTTCGGTCGGGGCCTGGCTGTCCATGTCAGCTCAGCGCCGCGATCTTGTCCAGCAGCTCGGCCGGATCGACCGGCTTGACCAGGTAGTCGCGCGCGCCCTGCCGCAATGCCCAGATGCGGTCCGTCTCCTGGCTCTTGCTGGAGCAGATAATGATCGGCACATCCTTCAGCTCCGGATCGCGGGCGATCGAGCGCGTGACCTGGAAGCCGTTCGCGCCCGGCATCACCACGTCCATCAGGATCAGTTCCGGCTTGTCGGCCTTGATCTTGACCAGCGCTTCCTCGCCGCTTTCGGCCACCGTCACGGTGTATCCCTTTTTGGAGAGGATATCGCTCAGGTAGTAACGCTCGGTGGGCGAATCGTCGACGATCAAAATGCGTTGTATGGCCATATTTCCCCCTGCGGCTTTCTTATTCTGGTGTAGCGACAGCGCCGCCGGTGTGCTCGCGCACGGCGGTCAGCAGGCTGTCCTTGGTAAAAGGTTTGGTCAGATAAGCCACTGCGCCGACCATGGCGCCGCGCGCGCGGTCGAACAGGCCGTCCTTGGAGGACAGCATCAGCACCGGCGTGGCATGGAATTTTGCACTCTTTTTAATCAGCGCACAGGTCTGGTAGCCATCCAGCCGTGGCATCAGGATGTCGCAGAACACCAGCGCCGGGTGATGGTCGTTGATCTTGGCCAGCGCGTCGAAGCCGTCTTCGGCCAGCACCACCTGGTAGCCGGCCTGGCTCAGGAAGATCTCGGCGGAGCGACGAATCGTGCTGCTGTCGTCGATCACCATGATTTTCAGGGGCGTAGAGGTCATAATAGAATCGCTAAGATGAGGCTACACCATAGCATAGGGCGACGCTGCCCGGGATTCAGATGGCGACCATCTCGAAATCGTCCTTGCGGGCGCCGCATTCCGGGCAGCTCCAGTTCATCGGCACGTCGGCCCAGCGGGTGCCGGGGGCGATGCCTTCGTCCGGCAGGCCGGCGGCTTCATCGTAGATCCAGCCGCAGATGAGACACATCCAGGTCTGGAATTCCTGCGTTGTTTCGTTGCTACTCACTTTTTGCCACCCTCAAGTAAAATGCTGAATTAGGTATCTTAATCTACCCGCCGTGCAAAACCAAACTTCTCCCCTTATTCTCAGCTTTGGCGCCGCCGATCCGGCCGGCGCCATGGGTGTCCAGGCCGACCTGGCAGCCTTCTCCGCCCTCTCCTGCACCGGACTGGCGGTGACCACCGCGTTGCTGATCGGCGACAGCGCCCGCGTCGAAGACCTGCAGGACATCGATCCCGACTGGGTGGCCGACCAGGCCCGCGTGCTGCTGGAGGACATGACCATGGCCGCCTTCAAGGTCGGCGCCATCACCAACCTGGAACAGGTGGCGGCGATCGCCGAGATCCTGTCCGACTATCCGGATGCGCCGCTGATCCTCGATCCCTTCAGTTCCCGCCTGCCGGCGCTGCCGGACGACGACGCCGAAGAGCTGCTGACCGCGATCCGCCAGCTGCTGGTGCCGCAGGCCACGCTGCTGATGCTGTCGCAGGTGGAACTGGGCCGGCTGGCCGAAACCTGGCGCGAGTCCGGCGATGGCGGCGAACCCGGCGAGCCTGGCCAAGCCGCCGAATCCAGCGCCGATGCCGACGCTGACGTCGTCATGGTTGAAGACACGCTGGAATCGGACGTCGAGCACCTGCTGGCCCTGGGCTGCGAATTCGTGCTGGTGACCGGCACCCCATCCGGCGCGCCCGGCGAAAACGGCGGCCCGAACACCCTGGCCAACACCTTGTTCGGCGCCGATGGCGTCATCAGCCACGACGCCTGGCAGCATCTGACCGGGCCATTCATCGGCGCCGGCGGCACGCTGTCGGCGGCGCTGACGGCCTTCATGGCGCGCGGCGCCGACGTGCCGGAAGCAGTGGCGGCGGCGCAGGAGTACACTGTCGGCGCGCTGGCGCATGCGCAGCGCTACGGCATGGGCAAGTTCGTGCCGAACCGTTTTTTCCATTTACAGTCCGCAGCGGACATGCAGTAGTAGAGAAAGATGCCATCATGACCACGATTTCCAAGAACGACCAGCTGTTCGAACGCGCCCAGAAAACCACGCCGGGCGGCGTCAACTCGCCGGTGCGCGCCTTCCGTTCGGTGGGCGGCACGCCGCGCTTCATCACCCGCGCCGAAGGTCCGTACTTCTGGGACGCGGACGGCAAGCGTTACATCGACTACATCGGCTCGTGGGGCCCGGCGATCGTCGGCCACGCGCATCCGCAGGTGGTGAAGGCGGTGCAGGAAGCGGCCACGCGCGGCCTGTCGTTCGGCGCGCCGACCGAAGGCGAAGTCGAAATGGCCGAAGAACTGGTGCGCCTGGTGCCATCGCTGGAACAGGTGCGCCTGGTGTCGTCGGGGACCGAAGCGACCATGAGCGCGCTGCGCCTGGCGCGCGGCGCCACCGGCCGCGACAAGATCGTCAAGTTCGAAGGCTGCTACCACGGCCACGCCGACTCGCTGCTGGTGAAAGCGGGCAGCGGCCTGCTCACCTTCGGCAATCCAACGTCGGCCGGCGTGCCGGAGGACTTCGTCAAACACACGCTGGTGCTGGACTATAACGACGTGGCGCAGATCGAAGAGGCGTTCGCCAACTTCGGCGATGAAATCGCCTGCGTGATCGTCGAGCCGGTGGCCGGCAATATGAACCTGATCAAAGCGTCGGAAGCCTTCCTGCAAGCGCTGCGCGCGCTGTGCACCAAACATGGCGCGCTGCTGATCTTCGACGAAGTAATGTGCGGCTTCCGCGTGGCGCTGGGCGGCGCGCAGGAACTGTATGGCATCCAGCCGGATCTGACGGCGCTGGGCAAAGTCATCGGCGGCGGTTTGCCGGTGGCGGCGTTTGGCGGCAGCGCCAAGTTGATGAGCAATATGTCGCCAGTCGGCGCGGTCTACCAGGCCGGCACCCTGTCGGGCAATCCGGTGGCGGTGGCGGCGGGCATGACCACGCTCAAGCTGATCCAGCAGCCGGGCTTCTACGACCAACTGGGCGCCACCGCCAGGCGCCTGGCCGATGGCCTGACGGTGGCGGCACAAGACGCCGGCATTCCGTTCTGCGCCGATGCGGTGGGCGGCATGTTCGGCCTGTATTTCAGCGAAACGCCGCCCAACAACTACGCCGAAATGATGGCCGGTAACCGCGAGCGTTTCAACGTCTTCTTCCACAAGATGCTCGACGAAGGCGTGTACTTCGCGCCGGCGGCGTTTGAAGCGGGCTTCGTCTCGGCGCAGCACAGCGACGACGTGATCGACGAAACCATCGCCGCCGCCCGCCGCGTGTTCGCCACGCTGTAATTCATTTGTAGTGCATCAATGCGGGCACCAGCAGCTTGGTCTTAGACTGGCTGCATGCCCGCCCCCACTCCCCCCGCCCGCTATGACCTGCCCTGGAAAGCTGCGCTCACCCACGCCTTCCGCGCTTTCATGGCTTTCTTTTTTGGCGAGCTCTGCGGTCAGATAGACTGGTCAAAACGCCCCCGCTTCCGTGACAAGGAGCTGGCTGGGATCAGGTTGGGCGATGATTTCGTTCACTACCGCCAAGCTGCTGAACTATGCGTCCCGCAATGATTTGGAGTCCTCGCAAAATCCGTTTGCCTTGGTGACGCTGGCCCATCTGCACACGCAGCAAGCTCATCACGACCCGGATCAGCTGTATGCCGCCAAGTGGCATTTGACCAAGCTACTGTACCAACATCGCTGGAGCAAAGCGCGCATAATCACCATGTTCAAAGTGATTAACTGGATGATGGCCTTGCCTGACACTCAGCAGAAACACTTTTGGCAAGCTGCCGCCCAGTTGAAAAAGGAGCGCAAAATGACAGACCCGATGAAATGGATCACCCCGCTGGAAGAAATGTTTATCGGCGAAGGCATGCAGAAAGGCGCCGCCGCCATATTGGAGCGGCAGCTTACGCGGCGCTTCGGCCCTGTGTCGAAAACAACCCAGAAGAAGCTGGCGAAAGCCAGTCTGGCGCAGCTCACCGACTGGAGCGATGCCGTGCTGGATGCGACATCACTGACGCAAGTCTTCAAGACTCAGTCGGCAGCGGGATCGTCTTCTTCCGGGCGCTGAATCACGCCGGTGTTGAAGTTGTATTCGAACAGGTCGCCGTAACGGCCCCACTCGATCGCCACCCGCAGCGCGCGTTCGGCTTCTTCTTCGCTCAGCGTGAAGCGCAGCAGTTTCAAGAACAGGTCTTCCGGTAAATCGCCCGATTTGTCCTGTTGCAGGCCGTGGCAGATGTAAGCAATCAGCGGCACATGCTCCAGCAGCTGCTTGCCGAATAGCTCCTGGCGCTCGGTGTTGTTCGCCTTGACATAGCGCTCGCCCAACTCCGTCATCAAAATATCGCCGTTGGTCAGATAGGCGAAGCCCAGCAGGATCAGCGCGTTCAGCACCTCCAGTAATTCGGCGTCCGTCAGTTCCGTCTCTTCGGCGATCTTCGGCAAATCGGCGCGGCCGTGGAATGGCTCTTCCGCCAGCGACTCCAGAATCCCTTCCATGTGTGCGATGCCGGCCTGCGGCAGACGGTCGCCCAATTGCAGCTTGACTTCCCGCTCGCTGATCAAGCCACTGCCGCCACCGCCGCGACGGCCGGCACTCGCCGTCATCAGTTCATACACCTTGTCGATCAGATGCCGCACCTCGGCGCTTTCCGCCTTGCGCGGCTGCGGCAGGGAGATCGGCAACTCGGCGCGAATGCGTCCCGGATCGCTGGCGAAGATCAGCACCCGGTCGGCCATCATCACCGCTTCCTCGATATTGTGCGACACCACCAGGATCGCCTTGGTCGGAATCTGGCCCGACTGCCACAACTCCAGAATCTCTTCGCGCAGGCGCTCGCCGGTCAGCACGTCCAGCGCGGAAAATGCCTCGTCCATCAGCAGCACTTCCGGCTCCATCACCAGCGCGCGGGCGATGCCGACCCGCTGACGCATACCGCCCGACAGCTCGCGCGGCAGCGCGCCTTCAAAGCCGGACAGGCCAATCAGGTCGATCACCTTTTCGGCGCGGCGTGCGCGTTCTTCCGGCGGCATGCCCTGCGCTTCCAGGCCCAGTTCCACATTCTTCTGCACCGTCAGCCACGGGAACAGCGCAAACGACTGGAATACCATGCGGATGCCGCGCGCCGTGCCGTACAACGGCATGCCGCGATACAGCACCTGGCCTTCATCGGCCTGGATCAGGCCCGCCATAATCCGCAGCATGGTCGATTTGCCAGAGCCGGATTGCCCCAGCAGCGCAACGATCTCGCCCTCGCGCAGCGTAAAGTCGACGCCTTCCAGCACCGAGCGCGCGGAGCCATCGGCGCCGCGGAAGTGTTTGCCGACGGCTTTCAGTTCAACGATAGGAGTGCTCATGATTCTGTTCCTAGAAATGCAGCCGGCTTTCGGCCAGGGTGTACAAACGGCGCCACACGAAGTGGTTAAAGCCCATCACGAAAATACACATGATGCCGATGCCCAGCGCGATGCGGGGGAAGTCGCCGGTGGCGGTCATCTCGGCGATGTAGCTGCCGATACCGTGCGCCTTCAAAGTGGTCGGCCCCCAGCTCACCAGCTCCGAGACAATGGCGGCATTCCACGAGCCGCCCGACGCCGTGATCGCCCCCGTCACAAAGCTCGGGAAGATGGCCGGCAGCAGGTAGCGGCGCCATTTCAGCCAGCCGGTCAAACCGAAGTTCTTGGCGGCGTGACGCAGCTCGGTCGGTATCGTCGACGCGCCGGCAATCACGTTAAACAGCAGGTACCACTGGGTGCCGAGGATCATCAGCGGCGACAGCCAGATGTCCGGATTAAGGTGGTAGCGCACGATGATAATCACCGCCACCGGGAACACCAGGTTGGCCGGGAAGGCCGCCAGGAACTGCGCCACCGCCTGCGTGCGCGAGGCCCAGCGCGGATTCATGCCGATCCAGATTCCGACCGGCACCCAGACGATGGCCGCCAGCGCCAGCAGCACCACCACGCGGATCATGGTGTACACGCCCAGCATCAGCACATGGCCCACTTCACCCCAACCGACTTCGGTACGAATGAAATGCACCAGGCTCCATAGCGCGTAAAACACCACGGCCGCAATCACCGCATCCCATACGCGCTGCGGCACCAGCGACGGCTTGTCCTTGCGCGCGCGGATCGAGGTGCCGTCGTGCGACAGGCGGAACACGGCGATGGAGCGCGACAGCTGGTGGCCAAACCATTCCACCAGTTGCTGCGTGCGTTCGGTGCGGCGCAGCCAGGTGAGCAGCCAAGATGACTGCGCGGTATCGCCGCCGGTTTCCTCGAAGCGGAATTTGTCGGCCCATGCCAGCAGTGGGCGGAAGAACAGCTGGTCGTAGGCCAGCACCGCAATCAGCATGGCGAAGATGGCCCAGCCGATCGCGCCCAAATTACTCTGCTCGATCGCCAGCGCGATATAGGAACCCATGCCGGGCAGCTTGATGGTCTGGTTGGAGACGACGATCGCTTCCGACGCCACCACGAAGAACCAGCCGCCGGACATCGACATCATCATATTCCACAGCAGGCCAGGCATGGCATACGGCAGCTCCAGGCGCCAGAAGCGCTGCCAGCCGGACAGCTGGAACACCTGCGCCGCCTCCGACAATTCGGCCGGCACGGTGCGGAAGCCCTGGTAGGCCGAGAACGCCATATTCCACGCCTGCGACGTGAAAATCGCAAACACGGCGGCGCACTCCACCCCCAGCAGGTTGCCCGGGAAGAGCGCGATGAACGCCGTGACGGTAATCGACAGGAAGCCGAGAATCGGTATCGATTGCAGGATGTCGAGCATCGGCACCATGATTTTTTCAGCAGTGCGGTACTTGGTGGTCAGCGCGGCGAACACGCAGCTGAAAATCACCGACGCGCCCAGCGCGATGAACATGCGCAGCGTGGTGCGCAGCACGTAGTACGGCAGATTGATCGGGTCGAGCGACATCGGCAATGCCTGGCCGAGTTCATACGGACGCGCCATCTGCTGGCTGCCATAGGCCATCAGCACGAAGACCGCCAATACGATGGGCAGCAGCGCCCAGTCCCAGCGATTACCGCCGGCTTCCACCACCTGGCGGGGGAAAAATTGCCGTTTCTTGTTCATATTATTACTTTCTCTGGGCGGCGCAGGCGGCCGCGAGGAGCAAAGAGGAGGGAGCGCATCACGCTGGCCGCCATTCTAATAGATTATTGCTTCCAATATATTACAGACGTGAAAGTTAATGGAAGTGGCCTTGAAATGCTGAAATTGACGGATACTGAAGCCACCGCCGGAAAATACCGGCTGCGGCGCCCCAAAATCCAACAAAATGCCGACGCCGACATCATTTTCATCAAATAATTTAATTCCATAAGGAAACTTATGTATAATTTCCTTCAATGACACGACAAATGATGAAAGCCGCCACCATGATCCGCGCCGAAGAAGACACTGTATTGACCACCCGGGCCGCCGCCGAACTGCTCGGCGTGGCCGTCAGTACTGCCCAGCAGTGGATCGAGAACGGCGCCATCCCCTCGTGGAAAACCCCGGGCGGCCACCGCCGGGTGCGTCTGAGCGCGGTGCAACAGCTGATCGGCCAGCGCGACGGTGGACAGCCCGACGCCCCGGCGCAGTACGGCACCGCCAGCAGCCCGGAATTTCTGCCCGCCGAAGCCCCAGCCTACCCCGTCCCGCGCGACGAAGCGGCACGCCTGCTGGTACTCGACGCTTCGGGACTGGTCGATACTCCAGGCGAGCCGGCGTTCGACCGCCTGACCTGGCTTGCCAGCCAGGTGACGGAGGCGCCGATGGCGCTGATCAGCCTGTTGACGGCGGAGCGCCAGTGGTTCAAGTCGCGCATCGGCGTGGAGGCCAACGACACCCCGCGCGCCTGGGCCTTCTGCAGCCACGTCATCCTGCAGCAGGGCTTGTTCATGGTGGAAGACACGCTGAGCGATCCGCGTTTCCGCGACAACCCGCTGGTAACGGGGGCGCCGCATATCCGTTTTTACGCCGGGTTCCCGCTGCTGGGCGCAGATAACCAGCCGATGGGTACCTTGTGCGTGCTGGACACCGAGCCACGCAAACTCCGGGAGCGCGAAGTGCGCGCCTTGCGTGAGCTGACCGACCTGGCATCCGAAGAAATCAGACGCCGCGCCGAGCAGTAACGGCCGGTCACGCTGCCCCGCCCCAATCTTAGCCGGGGCAGCGAGCATTCCCCCAATATAGCAGCAGTCCGCCCCCGGGCCAGACTGCAAGCGCCCCGCTGCGCCTTCGCAGTCTCGCCACCTCATTAAGGACAAAGAAAATGAACTTCCTCTTCAAGCAAAAAATCGGTACCCAGCTGACCCTGGGCTTCGGCATGGTCACCGCCCTGATGATGCTGCTGGCAACCGTATCGTTGCTCGGCGTCACGTCGATCAATTCGGCCTTCCAGCAACAGAACGCCATCGCTGAAAAGCGCCTCAACCCGCTCTACCAGGCCCGTGAAGCCCTGGCGCAGACTGGCCTGGCGGCGCGCAACGCCTACATCTTTACCGACGAAACCCAGGCGGCGCGGGAACTGACCATCGTCGACGATCAGAAAGCGCTGTATCTGGCGGCGCTGACCGAAATGACGCCGGCGTTTGCAGGCGATCCGGAGTTCGACAAGGTCCGCACCGGCCTGCTGGCCATGGCCGACGCGCTCAAGCAGCCGCGCCGGCTGCGCGAAGCCGGCAACATGGAAGCATTCGGCAAGTTCCTGGTCAATGAGTGCAGCCCGCTGCGCCGGCAGATCGTGGCCGACATCGCGATGGTGCTGAAAAAAACCGAGCGGCAGATGGCGGACGCCACCGAACTGTCGGAAAGCGCCGCCAGCAGCGCCCGTCTGTGGACGCTGGTGCTGACCGTGACGGCCTTTCTGCTGAGCCTGCTGATCGCCAGCCTGATCAAGCGGGGCCTGCTCAAGCAACTGGGTGGCGAGCCGGCCTACGCCACCGATATCGCCAACCGCATTTCGCACGGCGACCTGGCCACTGAAGTGGTGGTGGCGCCGGGCGACCAGAGCAGCCTGCTGTTTGCCATCAAGACCATGCGCGACAGCCTGTCGTCCATCGTCGGCCAGGTGCGCGAGGGAACGGAGGCGATCAACTCCGCTTCGGCCGAGATCGCCCAGGGCAACGAAGACCTGGCCGGCCGCACCGGGCAGCAGGCCTCGGCGCTGGAAAAAGTCGCGACTGCGATGGAAGAACTGACCTCCACCGTCAAGCAGAACGCCAGCAATGCCCAGCAAGCCAATACGCTGGCGCGGTCGGCCTCGCAGGTGTCCGAACAGGGCGGTGAGGTCATGCAGCAGGTGACGGCGACCATGGAGTCGATCAATGCCTCGTCCAAGCAGATCGTGGAAATCATTTCGGTCATCAACAGCATCGCCTTCCAGACCAACATCCTGGCGCTGAACGCCGCCGTCGAGGCGGCCCGCGCCGGCGACCAGGGCCGCGGCTTTGCGGTGGTGGCCTCCGAAGTGCGCAGCCTGGCCCAGCGCTCGGCCTCGGCCGCCAAGGAAATCAAGGCCCTGATCGACGACTCGGTGGCCAAGGTCGGCTCCGGCTCGGAGCTGGTCCAAAAAGCCGGCAGCACCATGCATGAAGTGGTGGCCAGCGTCAAACGCGTGACCGAGATCATGGGCGAGATCAGCATCGCCAGCACCGAACAGAGCGCGGGCATCGAAGAAGTGAGCGTGGCCATCGGCGACATGGACGGCATGACCCAGCAGAACATGGCGCTGGTCGAGGAAGCCTCCGCCGCCGCGCTGGAGATGCAGCAGCAAGCCACCGCGCTGTCGCATGTGGTCGACCTGTTCAAGGTCAGCGCCGAGCAGCCGGCTGCGGCGCCGCGCCCTTCCACCGGCAGCGCCCACCGCGGCATGGCGCTGCGCCTGAGCTATTAACTTACTTGAGCCAGCCGCGATGGCGGAAGTACAGGAACGGCGCGATGGCGCTGGTCACCATCAGGACGATGGCGAACGGGTAGCCGAGTTGCCATTCCAGTTCCGGCAGCCACTTGAAGTTCATACCGTAGATCGAGGCGATCAGGGTCGGCGGCAGGAAGGCGACGCTGGCCACCGAGAAGATCTTGATGATCTTGTTCTGGTTAATGTTGATGAAGCCGACCGTGGCGTCCATCAGGAAGTTGATCTTGTCGAACAGGAAGGAGGTGTGGCCGTCCAGCGATTCGATGTCGCGCAAAATCTGGCGCGCTTCCTCGAACTGCTCGGAATTGAGCAGCCGGCCGCGCATCAGGAAGCTGACCGCGCGGCGCGTGTCCATCATGTTGCGGCGGATGCGGCCGTTCAGGTCTTCCTCATGGGCGATGGCGTTCAGCGCGGCGGCTGCGTCCTGGTCGGTGAAGGTTTCCTGCAGCACGCGGCCACTGACCTCTTCCAGCTGCTGGTAGATGCCTTCCAGCGCGTCGGCCGAGTATTCGGCGTCGGTGGCGTACAGATCCAGCAGCACGTCCATGTAGTCGGCGATCGAACCCGGACGCGAACGGGCGCGCATGCGCACCAGGCGGAATACCGGCAAATCGTCGGTATGCACCGAGAACAGAATCTTGCGCGCCAGGATAAACGCCACGGTCACGATGCGCGACGGGCCGTCCTCTTCTTCCAGCAGGAAGTCGGTGCGCAGGTGCAGGTCGCCGTTTTCCGCTTCGTAATAACGGGCCGACGCTTCGATGTCCTTGACCTCGTCCTCACCCGGCAAGATCACGCCGTAGATGGTTCGGACCCAGGCGCGTTCGTCATCCGTCGGGTCGGTCAGGTCGACCCAGACCGGCTCGACCTGTTCCAGGTCTGCGCGACTGTCGATGGGCACCTGGTTGAGCCGGCCATTCTGGAGAACGAAAACATTAATCATGGATAAACGCGCCTTTGGAAACAGCGCAAGTGTACCCGCAAAGCCTGGTTTAAGGTAGGTCCGCTGAGCCCATGCGGCGCAAAATCACGCCGGTGCGGCGCGCCAGGTAATTGGAGTCGCGGTGTTTGTCGAAATAGCGCGGATTGGGCAGCAGCACCGCCAGTTTGGCCGCCTGCGGCGCGCTCAGGTTGGCCGCGCTGACGCCGTAGTAATGCCGCGCCGCCGCCTCGGCGCCAAAGGTGCCGGTGCCGAACTCCACCACGTTGAGGTAGATCTCGAAGATGCGCTCCTTGTCCATCAGCGTTTCCAGCATGAAGGTGATGATCAGCTCCTGCCCTTTGCGCACATAGCTGCGCGAGCCGGACAGGAACAGGTTCTTGGCCAGTTGCTGGGTAATGGTCGAGCCGCCCGACACCACCTTGTGCTTCTTGTTATTTTTCTCGTAGGCCTTTTGCAGCGCCTCCCAGTCGACGCCGTCGTGGTCGGAAAAGTTGGCGTCCTCGGAGGCGATGATGGCGCGCTTCAGGTTGTTGGAGATGCGGTTGTACGGCACCCACTGCTGCTGGATGTTGGCGTTGGGATTCTTCTCGCGCAGCGCCGATTGCTGCTCGCGCATAAAGCTGGTCATGCCCGGATTATGGCCGACCCACCACCAGATCTGCAGCAGGAAGTACAGCTGCACCGCCACGAACAACAGGATCGGGACGATGAAGAGCCACTTCACCCAGCGCCATTTACCGGACGATTTGCTCATAGCTGGTCACGCAGCGTCTGCAACACGTCGGCCGTGGCCGGCTGCACGCCGCGCCACAGGTGGAAGGCCTCGGCGGCCTGCTCGACCAGCATGCCCAGGCCGTCGCGCAACTGTGCGCCGTGCTGGGCTGCGAACTGCAAAAATACGGTGGGAGAGGCTGCGTACATCATGTCCAAAGCCAAAGATCCCGGCGCAAAAATCGATGGCGACACCGGCGGCACTTCCGCGCTCAGGCTGGCTGCGGTGCCGTTGATGATGATGTCGTACGCGCCTTCGATGTCGGTAAAGCCGCACGCCGAGACCACGCCCTCGCCGCCCAGCGCGGCAAACTGTTCGACCAGTTCCTCGGCTTTGGCCACGGTGCGGTTGGCGATCACCAGTTTAGCGGGACGATGCTCCAGGATCGGCAGCACCACGCCGCGCACCGCGCCGCCCGCGCCCAGCAGCAGCACGCGCTTGCCGGTAATCGTTACGCCGGCGTTGTTGACGATGTCCGCCACCAGGCCGGCACCGTCGGTGTTGTCGCCGATGATGCCTTCGTCGCTGAACACCAGCGTGTTGACCGCGCCGGCCGCGCGCGCGCGGATGGTCAGCGCCTGCGCCAGCTTGACCGCTTCCAGCTTGAACGGCACCGTCACGTTGGCGCCCTTGCCGCCTTCGGCGATGAAGGCGCGCACGGCATCGGCAAAGCCGTCCAGCGGCGCCAGACGGCGTTCGTACTGGATGGCGTGGCCGGTCTGGGCCGCGTAGGCGGCGTGAATTTCCGGCGATTTGCTGTGGGCGATCGGGTTGCCGAAGACGCAGTAGCGGTCCATATTCTTATCTTCCTCCGCCGCTCAGGTCGGCTTGTAATTTCTCTTCTCGGGTAAATTTGAAGGTGGTGATGATCACCCACAAATCATCCTTGTCTTTGGACAGCATATTGGGCGGGAATTTGCCAAACGGCGCCGAGCGGCGCACGATGCGCATCGCCGCCTCATCCAGCGCCGGGTTGCCGGAACTGCGCTCGACCTTGATGCCGCCCTCTTTCTCATAGATGGTGCCGTCCTGGAATACCGGGATCGACAGCGTCAGCTGGCCATACAGTTTGCGCCCGTTGACGTTCGGGAAATTCAGCGTGCCGATGTCCTCGATGCGCTTCTGCATGGTCTTGTAATAAATCGCGTAACCGACGCCGCGCGTGCTGGGCGTGATCTGCGTGCGGTTCGGCCGTTTGTTCTGGTCCTCGATGGTCTCGCTGATTTCCGCCACGCGGCGGGCGATGGCCTTGCTCGATTCCAGCAGGTCGGCGCCAGTGGGCGTCGGGTCCGGCTTGAGTTGTTCGGTGACCGGCGGCGCGCTGACCGGCGACGGCGAGCGCACCTGGGTCATCAACTGCTTTTGGCGTTCTTCCAGCTCGGCGATGCGGCGCTTGTTGGCTTTGACGCTGTCGCCCATTTCGGTCTTGCGCATGTCCGGCATGGGCGACTTGGAGCGGCCCTGGTTGGCCGTGCCGCCGCCTTCCAGGTCGGCCTGGGCGACGGCGTCGGCCTTCAGCGGCGCCTTGTTGTGCTTGGCGTTGACGAGGATCACTTCCAGCCCGGGATCAGCGGCCAATGCCGGCGCCGGCGACGGTGCGATGAACCGCACCGCCAGCAACGCAGCATGCGCCACCAGCGACAAGCCGATGGCAAGGTACAGCAAGCGATTTTCTTTAAAAGACTTCACTCGGTGGCCGGATGGTGGAAGATTGTCCAAATTCTACACGGGTCATTCCCGCGCAGGCGGGAATCCATACTCAGCATGGGCACCCGCTTGCGCGCGGGCGACTACTCTGCCGCTGGCTGTTCGGCCGGCGCCTCGGCAGCGGCTTCTACCGCCACTTCCGGTGCATCGACTGCCTCTTCCGGCGCATCTTCCACCTCGTCGTCCTCAAAGTCGACATCGCTGGCCGCGACGTCGGTCGGGATTTCCAGCAGACGCGCTTCGATGGTCAGGTCGACCTCGTCCCAGCGCAGGATGTCCAGCTTGACCTGCGCGCCGCGCGCCACCGACGGCATGCCCGGCAGGCGAATCACCAGCGGAATATCGCTCAGGCGCAGCACTTCGTCCTTCAGCACCACCGCCTCCACCTGACGGGCATTCTCCTGGCCCAGCCAGCGCAAACACCAGTAGCGTTCCATATTGGCCTGGTGATCGGCATACGCGCCATACGCCGCATCAAACTGCGACACGATGGCGAACAGCTCGGCATCCTTGTGCTTGAAGTGCGCCACCAGCGGCGCCATCACGCCCTTCTCGGCGCAGGCCAGGATCTGCCATTGATTGACCAGGTCGGTATAGCGGCGCAGCGGCGAGGTGCTCCACGCGTACTGGTCCACGCCCAGACCTTCGTGCGGCGCGGCGTGCGTCAGCATGCGTACCTGCATCTTGGCGTTCCAGCCGCCGACGCCACGGCCTTGGCTGCGGTAAATACCCGGCACGCCATTGTCATGCATCAGCTTGCCCCAGGTGCTGTTGGCGAAGATCATCAGCTCGGCGACGATCTTGTCCAGCGGCGCGCCGCGCTTGCGGCGGGTGACGCTGACCACGTCGTCTTCCACATAGAAGTTGTAGTCGACACGGTTGTTCTGTTCCGGCTTGAGGCCGAAGCCTTCGCGCTTGACCATGCGTGCCGCTTCCAGCACTTGCGCCCATTGCCAGATCAGGCCCAGCGATTCCTTATGCGGATAGTCGCCCTCGCCGCTGGCCAGGGTTTCTTCGTTGACCAGGTCATCCAGGTCGTTGTGACGCAGGTTGTTGGCAATCGGCACCAGCTCGGCGCGGGTTTCGGTGGCCAGCACCGACCAGTCGGCCGGATTCAAGGTGGCGTACAGCGACAGCGCCGGGCAGGTCTTGCCCTCGGCCAGCGTGAACGCTTCAACGATGCTGTCCGGCAGCATGGTGATCTTATCGCCCGGCATGTAGACGGTCGACATGCGGCCACGGGCCAGCTTGTCCACCGCGTCGTCCGGCTTGATGCCCAGGCCCGGCGCGGCAATGTGGATACCGATCTTGACGTTGCCGTCGGCCAGTTTGGTGACCGAGAACGCATCGTCAATCTCGGTGGTGGTGACGTCATCGATGGAGAACGCCTGCACGTCGGCTACCGGCAGATTGCCCGGCGCGACCGGCACCGGCACGTCCGGGAAGCCGGCGCCTTTCGGGAAGTTCTCGAACAGGAACCTGGCCATGTGCAGCGCCTTGGCCGAGGCCACGCCGCCCACCGCCAGCATCAGCCGCTGCGGCGTGGTGTGCAGTTCGGTGCAGGCGGCGTCGAGCGCCTTGTATTCGATCGAATTCTTGTCCGGCTTGAACAGCAGTTGCAGCACGATGTTCTGCATCGCTTCCGGCAGCGTGTTGGCCTTCAGTTCTTCGACATAAGCAGCCTGCACCAGCGCCTGCTGTTTCTTCTTCTCGATGCCGGCCAGCGCGGCGCGCAGCGATTGCTCCGGCGCGGCCTTGTAGCGGCCGCGGCCTTTTTTGTAGAAGTAGACCGGCGACGAATGCAGGCTCAGGATCAGGCCAGCCGCTTCGGCCGGCTGCGGCGCGTGGCCGAAGTATTCGGCGCCCAGCTCGGCAAAGCCGAATTCTTCCTCGCCGGCCACTTCCCACAGGAATTCCAGGTCGATGTCGGCGGCGATGGCCTTGGCTTGCTCCATCAGGTCGGCGGGCGACGGCTTTTCAAATTGCAGCAGCACGTCCTTGGCCTTGACCTTGGTGCGTTTGCCGCTGGCCATTTCGACCTGGTACGCCTCGCCGGCCTGGGTCATTACGCTGCCGACTTTGAAATCGCCGGATTCTTCAAAAAATACATTCATCGTTTATTGTCGTTCGTTTTAATCAGTTCCAGCACCGACGGCAGGAAAACTTCCGTTACCAGCAGCGTACCTTGCCGGCGCCGATACAGACAGCGCCGTGCATATAATATGTGGGCATCCGGGGCCGCGACGCCGTTGGCAATCAATGCCGTCCGCGCGCGCTGCGCCAAAGGATGCCCTTCTCGCAATCTTGCAAATTCCAATACGCTGCGCTCGACCAGCGGATCGCCAAACAGCGTGGTGCCCAGCGACCGCTCGCCCAGCGTGCTAAACAGCGGCCAATCGGTGGCCGTGGCCGACATCGGCACCACCGTGTGGCCGAACACCGCAGGCGTATTATCACATCTCAGCAGCACTTCCCTTTCCCAGACGCGGCCGGGCCGATGCATGCCGATCGCCACCGCCTCGTCGCTCAGGCAGCGCTCCACGCGCTGATGCAGGCACTGTACGCGGAAATTGTGACTGTGTGCTTTCAGGCGCGCGGTCAGCGAGCCGCCCTCGGTCAGCCACGGCACGTAGGCGGACGGGGCGTTCAAGGCCAGCACGTGCGGCTGCCACTGCGCCTGCCGCAGCGAGGCGCTTCTCGGCGGCGCGCTCAAGCCCGCGCCTCAACGCCGCAGAAGGCCAATATCTCGTCCACATACTGCGCAAACTCGGAGATGGCGTGGTCGCTGCCGTCAATCATATGCTGGCGCGCGCCTTGATAGTGGGCCACCATGTCGCGGTAGTCCAGCACTTCGTCGCCGCTGGCGGCGATCAGGAAATAGCGTTCCGGCTTGCTGATCTTCGGCACTTCCAGCGCGTGCAGTTCGTCGATGTATTCGCGCTTGAATTCAAACGGCTCGTCGGAATGGAATTGCGTGGTCACGCCGACGTGCTGGTCCAGGTTCACGCGCGGCACGATGGCCGGATTCAGCAGCACCGCCCGGCAGCCGGTGCGCTCGGCCAGCCAGGTGGCGTAGTAGCCGCCCAGCGACGAACCGATGATGCTCAATTGATCGGCCGGCACGCCTTCTATTAACGACAGCGCCAGTTCCATTGCCAGTTTCGGCGAAGCCGGCAACTGCGGCGATACGACCTGGTCGGCCAGCCCCAGCGCCGCCATGCGCTCGCCCACCACGCGCGCCTTCATGGACTGCGGCGAGGAGCGAAAACCATGCAGGTACAGAATCATTCCGCCAGCGCTTTCAGGATTTTGTCGTGCACGCCGCCGAAGCCGCCGTTGCTCATCACAATAATCTGGTCGCCCGGCTGCGCGGCCCTGGCCACGGCGGCCACCAGCGCATCGATGTCCTCGTAGGCGCTGGCGGTCTCGCCGATTGGCGCCAGCGCCTGGCCCAGGTTCCAGCCCAGCGCCTGTTCGCTGCCGAAGCCGAATACCAGGTCGGCGTCGGTCAGGCTGCCCGGCAGCGCGTCTTTCATCGTGCCCAGTTTCATGGTGTTGGAGCGCGGCTCCAGCACCGCCAGGATGCGGGTGGCCTTGCCGATCTTCTGGCGCAGGCCGCCGACGGTAGTGGCGATGGCGGTCGGATGGTGGGCAAAGTCGTCGTAGACGGTGATGTTGTTGACCACGCCGCGCACTTCCATGCGGCGCTTGACGTTCTCGAACGTGGCCAGCGATTTGGCGGCCTGCGCAATTGGCACGCCGACATGGCGGGCGGCGGCAATGGCGGCCAGCGCGTTGGCGCGGTTATGCTTGCCGGTCAGCGACCACTCGACCCGGCCCTGCACTTCGCCTTTGAAAATAACCTCGAACGTGCCGTCATCGTATTCGTTCAGCGCCCAATCGGCGCCGTTGCTGCGACCGAAGCTTTCCTGTTCGCTCCAGCAACCGCGCTTGAGCACGCGCTGCAGCGCTTCTTCGTCGGCGTTGAAGATGACCCGGCCGATGCCCGGCACGGTGCGCACCAGATGGTGGAATTGGGTTTCGATCGCGTGCAGGTCGGGGAAGATATCGGCGTGATCGTATTCCAGGTTGTTCAGGATGGCGGTCTTGGCATGGTAGTGCACGAACTTGCTGCGCTTGTCGAAGAAGGCGGTGTCGTACTCGTCCGCTTCGATGACGAAGAAGATCGAATCCTTGTCCCCCTGCATGCGCGCCGAGACGCCGAAGTTCTTCGGCACGCCGCCGATCAGGAAGCCGGGCGCGTAGCCGGCGTCTTCCAGAATCCAGGTCAGCATGGCGGTGGTAGTGGTCTTGCCGTGCGTGCCGGCCACGGCCAGCACCCATTTGTCTCTTAATATATGGTCGCCGATCCACTGCGGGCCGGAGACATATGGCAAGCCGCGATTCATGATTTCCTCGATCAGCGGATTGCCGCGCGTGACCACATTGCCGATCACGTACAGGTCCGGGTTCAGACTGATCTGCTCCGGGCCGTAGCCGGTGATCAGTTCGATGCCCTGGGCTTCCAGCTGGGTGCTCATCGGCGGGTAGACATTGGCGTCGCAGCCGGTAACGCGGTGGCCCGCTTCTTTCGCCAGGACCGCCAGGCCGCCCATGAAGGTGCCGCAAATACCAAGGATATGAATGTGCATAATAAAAAGACGACGAGTGGATCTCCGTCATTCCCGCGAAAGCGGGAATCCATGCCGAGCCATTGGGCCACCGTTCTATGGATTCCCGCGTACGCGGGAACGACGCGCTAGCTGAATACGGGATTTTACCTGAGCCGACGCGCTTTTCCCGGTTCAGAGTATTATCTCGTCCATGACTGCCAATGTGAATGAAGAACTCCAGCTTCTGCGTGCCGAGATCGCGGCGGCTGCCGCGCGTCTCATCGCCGAGGATGGCGCCGACTACAACACGGCCAAGCGCAAGGCCGCGCGGCAGATCCTGGGCGACACGCAACCGCCGCTCAACCTGCTGCCGGACAATGCGCAGATCGAGGCCGAGGTGCGGCTGTACCAGTCGCTGTTCCATGCAGACACCCAGCCGGCCCGGCTGTTCCGGCTGCGCACGCTGGCAGTCGACATCATGGAAGGCTTGCAAAAATTTCATCCGTACCTGACCGGCTCCGTATTGAATGGCACGGCCGGCCCGCACGACGATATTCATTTGCAGCTGTTTGCCGACAGTGCAAAGGAAGTGGAGATCTTCCTGCTGAACCGGAATTTGCAGATCGACATCTCGGAAACGCCGCACTTCAAGGGACCGCGTTACGGCATGGTCGAAACCGTCAGCTTCATGTGGCACAAGGAAGGCGTGCACGCTGCTTTATATGAGCTGGACGATTTGCGTGGCGCCGTCAAAACCCGCAGCGACGGCAAACTGGCCCGCGCCGACATTGCCGCCGTGCGCGCCCTATTAGTTAACAGTACTCACCCGAGTACTCACCCAAGTACCCACCCTTCATCACCATGAGCAAAAAGAACCTGCCTGTTTATATAGCTGTCGCCGTTGTGTTTGCCGCCGCCGGCGCTTACCTCGGGCTGCACAAAGAACCACCTGCGGCCGCGCCAGCCGCATCGGCTGCGGAAGCCGGCCCGGTGGCTGCCCTGTACGCGCAAACGCTGCCGGACGCCAAGGGCGTCGCCACCCCGCTGGCCCAATATAAAGGCAAGGCCATGCTGGTCAATTTCTGGGCCCCGTGGTGCGGTCCGTGCGTGCAGGAGATGCCGGAACTGTCGGCGCTGGCCGCCGGAGAAGAGGGCAAGAAGCTGCAAGTTATCGGCATCGGCATTGATTCGCCGTCAAATATCGCGGAATTTAGCGACAAATATAAAATCACCTATCCGGTGCTGGTGGCCGGCATGAGCGGCACCGAGCTGTCGCGCCAGTTCGGCAACAGCGGCGGCGGCCTGCCCTACACGGTCCTGATCGGCGCCGACGGCCAGGTCAAGAAGACCTACCTGGGCAAACTCAAATTTGACGAGCTGCGCAAAGATCTGGCAACTCTTTAAGTAGTTTCACAAGTTTTTTTCTCTTGCCAAATGTCCGCAGTTGGCGTCAAAATGCGGATCTTTCGCGGAGAAGGCTCAGGAATCATGGCAAAAAACCTCCTACTGCTCAACGGCCCCAACCTGAATTTGCTGGGGACGCGGGAGCCCGAGGTCTACGGTGCTAGCACATTGGCCGACATCGAACACGCCGCCCAGGCCCAAGCCCAGGCAGCGGGCGCGAGCTTGTCTTGTTTCCAAAGCAACCACGAAGGCGCACTGATCGACCGCATCCATGCCGCCCGTAGCGAAGGCGTGGACGCCATCGTCATCAATCCGGGCGGCCTGACCCATACCAGCGTGGCCTTGCGCGACGCCCTGGCAGGAGTGGCCATTCCGTTTGTGGAAGTGCATATTTCGAATATTTACCAGCGCGAGTCGTTTCGCCATCATTCGTTCCTGAGCGCGATCGCCAGCGGGACGATCTGCGGACTGGGTATCGAAGGATATCGGTTTGCCATCGACTTCGTCCTTAAAAAGCGATAACCTACGCGATCTGCGCGCATTTTTAGCGCGGTGACGTTCACAAGACGGCGCCGCTCACTTATATTAAAAGACATTCCTCTGGGGGTTACATGGATCTACGCAAGCTGAAGACCTTGATTGATTTGGTCGCAGAATCGGACATCGCCGAACTCGAAGTGACCGAAGGCGAAAGCAAAGTTCGCATCGTCAAATCGTCGGCCCTGCCGCAAAATCAGATGGTCATGATGCAGCCGCAAGCCATCCCGCAATACAGCGTGGGCCAGGCGCCTGCGCCTGGCGCCGCCGCGCCCGCCGCCGCCGCCCCAGCCCCAGCTGCGGCCGCCGAGCCAACCGGCCACATCGTCAAGTCGCCGATGGTCGGCACCTTCTACCGTTCGTCGGCGCCAGGCGCGGCAGCATTCGTGGAAGTGGGCCAGTCGGTCAAGGAAGGCGAGACCCTGTGCATCATCGAAGCGATGAAGCTGCTGAACGAAATCGATGCCGACAAGTCCGGCACCATCACCCAGATCCTCGTCGAAAACGGCCAGCCGGTCGAGTACGGCCAACCGCTGTTTGTGATCGGCTAAGACAGGCCAGCGCCCTCCCCATCGGCGACGGGCGCGCCTGCTTGGTCCGCAATCCCTCCTCACCTGACGCAGCCAATCGGCGCTCACAGACATAGCGAACCTATCATGTTTGAAAAAATCCTCATTGCCAACCGCGGCGAAATCGCCCTCCGTATCCAGCGCGCTTGCCGTGAACTGGGCATTAAGACGGTCGTGGTCCACTCGGAAGCGGACAAAGACGCCAAATACGTGAAGTTGGCCGATGAATCGGTCTGTATCGGTCCGGCGCCATCGTCGCTGAGCTATCTGAACATGCCAGCCATCATCAGCGCCGCGGAAGTGACCGACGCCGAAGCGATTCACCCTGGCTACGGCTTCCTGTCGGAAAACGCCGACTTCGCCGAGCGCGTGGAAAAATCCGGCTTCGTCTTCATCGGCCCGCGTTCGGAATCGATCCGCACCATGGGTGACAAGGTCACCGCCAAGCAGACCATGATCAAGGCCGGCGTGCCCTGCGTGCCGGGTTCGGAAGGCGCATTGCCGGACGATCCGAAAGCCATCGTGCAGATCGCCCGCAAGGTCGGCTACCCGGTCATCATCAAAGCCGCCGGTGGTGGTGGCGGTCGCGGCATGCGCGTGGTGCATACCGAAGCCGCGCTGATCAACGCGGTGCAGATGACCAAGACCGAAGCCGGCACCGCCTTCGGCAATCCGGAAGTCTACATGGAGAAGTACCTGGAAAATCCGCGTCACGTGGAAATCCAGATCCTCGCCGACGAACACAAAAACGCCGTCTGGCTGGGCGAACGCGACTGCTCGATGCAGCGCCGCCACCAGAAGGTGATCGAGGAAGCGCCGGCACCCGGCATTCCACGCAAGCTGATCGAAAAAGTCGGCGAACGCTGCGCCGAAGCCTGCCGCAAGATCGGCTATCGCGGCGCCGGCACCTTCGAGTTCCTGTATGAGAACGGCGAGTTCTACTTCATCGAGATGAACACCCGCGTGCAGGTCGAACACCCGGTCACCGAAATGATCACCGGCATTGACATCGTGCAGGAACAGATCCGCATCGCCTGCGGCGAGAAGCTGCGCTTCCGCCAGCGCGACGTGATGCTGTCCGGCCACGCCATCGAGTGCCGCATCAACGCCGAAGACCCGTTCAAGTTCACGCCGTCGCCAGGCCGCATCACGTCCTGGCACGTGCCGGGCGGTCCGGGCGTGCGCGTCGACTCGCACTCGTACGCAGGTTATTATGTGCCACCGCACTACGATTCGATGATCGGCAAAGTCATCACCTATGGCGCCACCCGCGAGCAGGCCATCCGCCGCATGCAGATCGCGCTGTCGGAGATGGTGGTCGAAGGCATCTCGACCAACATCCCGCTGCACCGCGAGCTGATGGTCGACGCCCGTTTCATCGAAGGCGGCACCAACATCCATTACCTTGAACAGAAACTGGCGGATATGCCGGATCTGCACAAACTGAGTTTGAAAGCGCAATAAACATGAGCTGGACTGAAATCGTCATCGAAATCGCGCGTGACCACGCTGAAGCCCTGTCCGAGGCGCTGATGGACGTGGGCGCCCTGTCGGTTTCCGTGGAAGACGCGGACGAAGGCACCGACGCGGAAAAACCGCTGTTCGGCGAGCCGGGCATGGAGCCGACCGAAGCGGCGTGGGATCACAGCCGCGTGGTCGCCCTGACCGACGAAGATGACGACCAGGCCGTGATCGTTGCGGCCGCTGCCGGCCAGATCGGCCTGACCACCCTGCCGAAGTTCACCACCCGCAAGGTGGAGGAGCAGGACTGGGTGCGTCTGACCCAGTCGCAGTTTGCGCCTATCCCGATCGGCAAGAACATCTGGGTGGTGCCGTCGTGGCACGAAGCGCCGAATCCGGACGCGCTGATCCTGGAACTCGATCCAGGCCTGGCGTTCGGCACCGGCAGCCATCCGACCACCCGTCTGTGCATGGAGTGGCTGGAAGCCAATCCGGCGCCGGGCAAAACCGTGCTGGATTACGGCTGCGGTTCCGGCATTTTGGCCATGGTGGCCAAGAAGGTTGGCGCCGGCGAAGTGGTGGGTGTGGACATCGATCCGCAAGCGATCGAGTCGGCGGCCGACAATGCCGTCCGTAACCATTGCGAGATCGAATTCTTCCTGCCGGACAGCTTCGCCGAGTCGCAGCACGCGACCCAGCGTTTCGATATCGTGGTCGCCAACATCCTGTCCAGCCCGCTGAAGCTGATGGCGCCGATGCTGTCCGGCCGCGTGGCCGACGGCGGTTCGCTGATCCTGTCGGGCGTGCTGGCGCGCCAGGCGGAAGAAGTGGCGGCGGCATATGCGCCGTTCATCAAGCTGGGCGTGTGGGCCGAGCAAGAAGGCTGGGTGGCGCTGCATGGCCGCCTGGGTAGCGATACCGTTCCGCCTGCACGCTCGGAACAATAAGCGCAGCATCAATGGCGCTCGCCACTAAATGCCCCCACTGCAACACGGTATTTCGGGTCGCTCATGACCAGCTGAAATTACGTGGGGGCATAGTGCGCTGTGGCGCCTGTAATGAAGTCTTTGACGGCAACGCGGCCCTGCTGGAGCCGCCGACGCCACTCCCGGTTTCCCCTCTCCCGGCAGCGACTCCCTTCGACCAGAAAATGGCCGCGCTCGACACGCGCGCCGCCGAAGTGCTGGCCGCCGAGGAAGCTGAACCGCTGCTGGAACTCGATACGGTCGAGCCGGCAGAACCAGACGATATGCCAGCACTGGCCGAAGCTGAGCCAGAGCCAGAGCCTGAAGCCAAGCCGGAGCCGGAGCCCGAACCTGAGCCCGCGCTGGATGAAGACACGCCAACGCCCTTCCCGCTGCCAGCCGAGCCAGCCATGCTTTCGGCCGACCGCGACGCCCTGTTCGACCTCGATCTGGACATGGAATCCGAGCCGGACCTGGAAGCGAGCATTGATCCCGAACTCGCGCCGCAACCGCTGCTGGATGACGTCATCAGCGCCGACACCCTGAGCGACGCCGAACTGGAAGCCGCGCTGGAAGCCGAACTGGCCGTGATGGAGCAATCGCTGGGCGACGTCCAGCACGACGCCGACGGCCTGCCCATCTCCGCCGACCACGACAACCTGCCCGGCGGCCGCCGCGAACCGACCTGGGACGAACCGCCGCTGGAGGAGCTGCAAGCCGGCGCCGGTCCCGGCGTCAGCGCCGCCTTCGCAGCCGCCGCCGATGCCGTCTTCGCCGCCGAAGCCGAAGACAGCCGCGCCGCCGACGACAACGACGATGCGCCAACTGCGCCGCCGCCGACGCCACCCGCCGTCCGCTCCCTGCGCGACGACGAACTGGAAGAAGTCGACGAAGAGGCCCTGGTTCAGCTGTCCAGCGCCGGCATGTCGCAAGCGCAAAGCACCAGCGCACACGCCTACCTGCGCGCCGCCAGCGCCGACGAATCGCCGGCCCACGAAGACCACGCCGAACCGGACGAACCAGGCTTCGTCAAACGCGACCGCCAGCGCCGGAAGTACGGCAAAGCCGCCACCATCGCCATGAGCCTCGGCTCGGTGCTGCTGGTGGGCGCCCTGTTCGGCCAGGCCATCACCACCTTCCGCAACACGCTGGCCGCCGCCATGCCGCCGCTGAAACCGGCGCTGACGGCCGCCTGCACGGCGCTCGGCTGCAAGATCGAACTGCCGACGCAAATCGACGACCTCACCATCGAACAGGGCGAACTGCAAACGCTGAGCGAGACCGCGTTCTCCTTCGCCACCCTGCTGCGCAACCAGAGCGCCACCGCGCAAGCCTGGCCGTCGATCGAACTGACGCTGGACGACGCCAACGACAAACGCATCCTGCGCCGCGTGTTTACGCCGCGCGACTATCTGAGCGCCGACGTGGCCGTCGACAAAGGATTCGCCCCGCATACCGAACAAGCCGTTAAACTCTACTTTGAACTCCACGATCTGAAAGCATCCGGCTATCACATCGCCGTCTTCTACCCTTAAAGACCTATCATGACCCAGACCTCTTTGATTTGCGGCTCGATCGCCATCGACACCATCCTGAGCTTCCCGAACCGCTTCGACAGCATCCTGCTGGCGGACCAGCTGCACAAGGTGAACGTGTCGTTCCTGGCGCCGACCATGCGCACGGAATTCGGCGGCTGCGCGCCCAACATCGCCTACAACCTGCAACTGCTGGGCGGATCGCCGCGCATCGTCGGCGTCATGGGTCAGGACAACGCCGCCTACATGGCGCGCTTCCGCAAACTGGGTCTGTCCACCGACAACATCCTGATCAAGGAAGACGCCTACAACGCCCAGTGCTTCGTCACCGCCGACCAGGATAACAACCAGATCAACGCCTTCCACCCGGGCGCCATGTCGTACGCGCACGAGAATGACATCGCCAAGGCCGGCCCGGCGCGCATCGCCATCATCTCGCCGGACGGTCACCTGGGCATGAAGAAGCACGCCGTCGACCTGGCCGACCTGCAGATCCCGTTCATCTTCGATCCGGGCCAGCAGCTGCCGATGTTCAATGGCGAAGAGCTGATTGAATTCATCGACAAAGCCACCTACGTGACCACCAACGATTACGAAATCGAGCTGCTGACCGAGCGCACCGGCCTGACGCAGGCGGACATCGCCAGCCGCGTGGAAGCGCTGATCATCACGCGTGGCGAGCAGGGTTCGGAGATTTACACCAAGGGCCAGCGCATCGACATCCCGGCCGTGCCGGTGGCGGAAGCGCTGGATCCAACCGGTTGCGGCGACGCCTATCGCGCCGGTCTGCTGTTCGGCATCACCAATGGCTGGAGCTGGGAGACCACCGGCCGCCTCGCCAGTTTGCTGGGCGCGATCAAGATCGCCCATCGCGGCGCGCAGAATCACAGCTTCACGGCGGCGGAAATCGCCGACAAGTTCGAAGCAGCCTTCGGCTACCGCTTCTAACCCGCACCGCGTCAAGCCTGGGGTCTGACCCCGTACGGGGTCAGACCCCGCTGTACCTGGGTAAAAAAAGGCAGGCCAATGACCTGCCTTTGCTTTTGACGTCGGCGTA
Organism: Duganella margarita; assembly: GCF_009857535.1. GTDB lineage: Bacteria > Pseudomonadota > Gammaproteobacteria > Burkholderiales > Burkholderiaceae_D > Rugamonas > Rugamonas margarita. The sequence continues at coordinate 32,102 of NZ_WWCS01000005.1, read as the reverse complement.
AATCATCAATGCCCGCTAAACGCCACACCGAGCAGCAGCTGCGCGATCTGCAGCAGGATGATCGCCACCAGCAGCGACAGATCCAGATTCCCCACCAGCGGCACCACGCGACGGATAGGCCGCAGCAGCGGTTCATTCAGCGCGCGCACGAACGGCGCCAGCGGCGCATGCGGATTGACCCAGCTGAAGATCGCCTCGACCACCAGCAGCGCCATGAAACCGTACAGTATCCATTCCAGGAAGCGCTGCACCGCCGCCAGCAGCACCAACTGTGCTGGCCAGCCAGCCAAAAACATCACCGACGTCGCCGCCAGCACGATCACAAACGCGCCAATCAAACTGGCCCAGTCATAGCCGCCCACGCCCGGCACGATGCGCCGCAGCGGCCGCACCAGCCAGTCCGACAATTGGAAGGTGAACTGCGCCACCGACGACGGTGGCCGCACGCGGATCGCCTGCATCCAGAAACGCAGCAGCAAGGCGCCGCCCAGCAGCACAGCGATGGCGTCGACAATCAACTTGAGAATACTAATCAGCACGGAACCCCTCCAATAAAAAAGCCGCTGTGTGATTGTCTCACACAGCGGCCATTTGCCTTAGCAGGCGTCCAAGCGTTAGCTTAGGACGGACGCGTGCTGGTTGGGAACGGCCATGCAGCGGCCGGCGCCAGAACGGTTTTCGCAGCTGGAGCAGCAGCGGCCGGAGCGGCAGCTGGAGCAGGAGCGGCGGCTGGTTTAGCGGCTTCCTTTTTTGGAGCAGCTTTTTTCGGCGCAGCTTTTTTCACTTCTGGCTTGGCGGCTGGAGCAGTTGCTGCTGGAGCGGCTGCTGGTGCTGCGGCCGGAGCGGCGGCTGGCTTGGCGGCTGGTTTAGCAGCTTTCTTGACAGCTGGTTTAGCGGCTGGCTTGGCAGCGACTTTAGCAGCTGGCTTGGCGCTCGACTTCGCAGTCGAGGCTTTAACTGGCTTTTTTGCTGCTGGCTTAGCCGCGACCTTTGCAGCCGGCTTGGCTGCTGCTTTTACTGCTGGTTTTTTGGCAGCGACTTTAGCAGCTGGCTTGGCAACGGCTTTTTTAGCTGCTGGCTTGGCGGCAGTTTTGGCAGCTACTTTTTTAGCAGCTGGTTTAGCAGCGACTTTTTTCGCTGCTGGTTTAGCGGCGACTTTTTTAGCGGCTGGCTTGGCGGCGGCTTTGGCAACGGTCTTTTTCGCTGCTGGTTTAGCGGCTACTTTTTTGGCTGCTGGCTTGGCGGCGACTTTTTTCGCTGCTGGTTTAGCGGCGGCTTTAGCGACGGTTTTCTTGGCTGCTGGCTTAGCGGCGACTTTTTTCGCTGCTGGCTTGGCTGCTGCTTTAGCTGCTGGTTTTGCTGCTACTTTAGCGACAGCTTTTTTAGCGACCGGCTTGGCGGCGGCTTTTTTCGCTGCCGGTTTAGCGGCGACTTTAGCTGCTGGTTTAGCGGCGGCTTTTTTCACTGCTGGTTTAGCGGCAGCTTTTTTCACTGCTGGCTTGGCAGCAGCTTTGGCGGCTGGCTTGGCAGCGGCTTTGGCAGCAACTGGTTTTTTTGCAGGCGCAGCTGCTTTAGCGGCGGTGGTTTTTTTTGCTGGTGCGGCAGCTTTCTTAGCTGCTGGTTTCTTTGCGGCGGTAGCCATGTTTAGTTCTCCTTCATCGGGGATGGGAAAAAATTCATTACAAGATTTAAACCCGTCCGACCCGGAATTGGGCCAGGCGAATTATTCATCGGCGCAAACCAACGCGGTTTGCGCTAATGAATTCGGCACTAGCTGAACTGCTGCATCTCCTCACAAGTGCAGCGCTTCAGCCATCGATCCACCCGCTCTCCATAGCTGGAACAGCGTGCGGACACAAATCTTGTCGCGACGTTTTGCGGTGGTCCGGGCGTGTACTCAGCTCCAGGAACCTGCGTCGCAGCCACGTCGCGGTTTTCGTTTTCAAACAAAAAACCGCCCGGCCTGAATCAGATCAGGCAAGACGGTTGAACAAAAACGACGACGTGGTCTTGTGCATATGGTGTGAATCTATATCCCGTGTTCGGTCTTCACTGCTCGGTCTTCACTACGTGGTGCGCACTTCTCAAATTTCAACGCACTTTTAAACACGTATTTTCAATTTCGTAAAGTACACGAAAACCTCATCGTTACGCAACCGGCACGTTAGATATTCGCGCGCTTTTTATCGACTTACGCTCGCCATCTCACATTCACATGCCGCTTCAACGTACTCGTTTGCGTCACCGCGCACTCTTCACGCGCGCTCAATCGGGTTCGGGAAGTGCCGCGCGCGTCGCGCCGGAAAAATCGCACTTCAAAGTAAGCCTTATGCTGCCTGGGTTTCTTCGACGCCGCCGTTTTTGGCTGAACAATCGCATCACCCGCTTCCGAATCCGAGAGCGCTTGCGCATCGCGTACGCGCCGCAACCACTCGCTGTTTTTAATTCGTCGCGATTATGAGACAGAGTAAGGCGAATAGCAAGCGGAATACAGCGGTGCACCGCATCGCGCCTGCGTTTTAGAGGAGGTGATCGAACGCCGATCGCGCCTCGAAATGCGCGCGCGTGGCGATGTAAATCGGCGTTAAGGCAAGCCGCGACAGGCGGCGTTTGAAATGCGGCGACGCCTAGCCGGCGTCTTCCGACTTACGGTGGACCATCCATTGGTTCATGTCGGAAGCCATCCGTTTGAGCAGGCGCGCGAGGTCGCGGCGCTCGGCGTTGGTCCAATCGGCCATCAACTCGCCGACCAGTTCTTCGCGCATGCGGTCGATGGCGTCGGCCATCTCGCGCCCCGCTTGCGTCACCTCTGCCTCGCGCACCCGCTTGTCGCGCGTGCCGGCACGGCGCACCACCAGACCCAGTTCGTCCAGCCGCGCCACCTGGCGGCTGACGGTGGTGTAGTCGCGTCCCACCACATCGGCCAGCTCCACCACGCCGATCGGACCGCGGCGGTCGATGCGCACCAGCAGAGGAAGCAGCGCGCGTTCGAGCGGCATGGCCATCTCGGACATCAGGGTGACGTCGGGCTCGGGGCGGCTCATGAAGCCGATGATGTCGAGCAGCGCGTCATGCATTTCGCGGATATCTTTATTCATATGTGCATTGTACACATAATTATTGACACGATTTTAGGGGCGGAATATTATGTGCAAAATACACATATCAAGGAGCACCTGATGAATACAGACGTTCTGATTTGCGGCGCCGGCGCGGCCGGCCTGACACTGGCGATCGACCTGGCGCGCCGCCACATTCCTTTCGTGCTGATCGACCAGGCGGAGACGCCGTTCGCCGGTTCGCGCGGCAAAGGCATCCAGCCACGCACGCTGGAAATCTTCGAAGCGCTGGACGTCGCCGACCGCATGATCGCCGCCGGCGGCTACTATCCAGCCCAGCGCCACTACGCCGCCGACGGCAGCTACCGCGATGAAGCCAGCATCGCCGCCAACGCCGCCACGCCGGCCGAACCTTACGGCCAGCCGCTGATGCTGCCCCAGCATCTGACCGAAGGCATACTGCGCGCGCGGCTGGCGGAGCTGGGCCATGCGCCGCGCTACGGTCACGCGCTGACCGGCTTTGAACAGAGTGACTGCGCAGTCACCGCGCGCGTGACGTCGGCGGCCGGCGAGATCGTGGTGCGGGCGCGCTACCTGATCGGCGCCGATGGTGGCCGCAGCTTGGTGCGCAAAACGCTGGCCATCGACTTTCCTGGCGAGTCGCTGAATGCGCGCGCGGTAGTGGCCGACCTGTCGCTCAGCGGTCTGACGCGCGACGTGTGGCATCGCTGGGGAAGCGGCTCGAAGCAGATCAGCCTCTGTCCTTTGCAGGGCACCGAGTTGTTCCAATTGCAGATGCCGATCCCGCTCGACGGCGCGTTCGATCTGTCGGACGCCGGTCTCGCCGCCGTCATCGCCGAGCGCACCGGCCGTCCGGATATCCAAGTGCATGCGGTGCATTGGCGCTCCGACTACGCGATGAGCGCGCGGCTAGCAGAGCGCTACCGAGTCGGCCGCGTGCTCCTCGCCGGCGATGCGGCGCACGTGCATCCGCCAACCGGCGGCCAGGGACTGAACACCAGCGTGCAGGATGCGTGGAACCTCGGCTGGAAACTGGCGGCGGTGCTGCACGGCGCCGACGACGCTCTGCTCGACACTTATGAAGCGGAGCGTCGAGCGATCGCCGCCGAAATGCTGGGCATGTCGACGCAGCTGCTGGACGCCGCCCGCCAACGCGGCGACCTGCGACGCGGACGCGAACAGCAGCAGCTGGATCTCGGCTATCCAGATTCATCACTGTCGCTCGACGAACGTAACGATGACGCACCACTGCGCGCCGGCTACCGCGCACCGGACGCGCCATGCGTCGGCGCCGGTGGCCAGCCGCTGCGTTTGTTTTCGCTATTGAAATCGGGAGATTGGATAATGCTGCGCTATGAGCCGGACGCAAACGTCACGCCGTCGATCGCGCCGCGCCGCAGCCTGCGCATCGTGACCGTCGGCCAGCACGCCGAACTGCGCGACCAAGAGAACCACCTGCGCACCGCCTACGCTTTCACCCCCGGCGACATCGCCCTGCTCCGCCCCGACGGCTACCTCGCCGCCCTCTCCCACGACGAACACAGTCCCGTGCTGAAGGAATACATCGATCGCCTAGTGCGTTAGCTCGTACGGCTTCCGCTCAATCTGGCGACGCAGCTCCATCACGCCCCAGTAGTCGGCAGCACTTTGCTGAGCATAATACATACGAGCCGCTTCCGACTTCATGGGAATCAGCAGTACAAAATGGCTCCAGCTCAATTGTCGCATCAGTGGTGCGACAATTTCCGCTCTGGAAAACGCCTGTGAAAACTGCACCATCCGCCGCAGATTCTGCACCTCAAAACCCCGGCCAAACTCCCGCTCAAGCCGCTCGCCCAATCGCTTCATCAGTTGCACGCCATACCGGGCCCGCTCTCCTGCAAGCACCTCTACAGACAACCGCCGCCCTACGCTCCAATAAAGCTGGCTCAGCTCTGCATTAACCGTTACGGCCAAGCGCTGCCGGCTGGAGGCAATCAGCGCGCGCAGCTCCGCATGCAAAGACTCCAGCTCTTTTGCCAGTACCCCTTCAGAGTTATCCATAGTCGTTCTCCCCGGTGGCTACACCAGAGATCACTCTTACGCCCAGCCGCAAAACCGATATTGATCTACCCCAAATGAAAAAGCCCCGCAATGCGGGGCTTGAGGAGGTGCGACTGGGGATTAATCCCAGTTTAGCGCGCCGCCGGTCTGGTATTCGATGACGCGGGTTTCGAAGAAGTTACGCTCTTTCTTCAGATCGATCATCTCGCTCATCCATGGGAATGGATTTTCTTCCTGATCGAACAGCGTTTCCAGGCCGATCTGGGTAGCGCGGCGGTTGGCGATGAAGCGCAGGTAGCCTTTGAACATGGTGGCGTTCAGGCCCAGCACGCCGCGTGGCATGGTGTCTTCGGCGTAGGCGTACTCCAGATCCACCGCCTGCAGGAACAGCTGCTTGATCTCTTCCTTGAACGCAGGCGTCCACAGCAGCGGGTTTTCCATCTTGATGGTGTTGATCAGGTCGATGCCGAAGTTGCAGTGCATCGATTCGTCGCGCAGGATGTACTGGTACTGCTCGGCGGCGCCCATCATCTTGTTCTGGCGGCCCAGCGCCAGGATCTGGGTGAAGCCGACGTAGAAGAACAAGCCTTCCATCAGGCAGGCGAACACGATCAGCGATTTCAGCAGTTTCTGGTCGTTTTCCACGGTGCCGGTGGTGAAGGCCGGGTCGGTCAGCGTGTCGATGAACGGGATCAGGAACTCGTCCTTGTCACGGATCGATTTGACTTCGTTGTAGGCGTTGAAGATCTCCTGCTCGTCCAGGCCCAGCGATTCGACGATGTACTGGTAGGCGTGGGTGTGGATCGCTTCCTCGAATGCCTGGCGCAGCAGGTACTGGCGGCACTCCGGCGCGGTGATGTGGCGATAGGTGCCCAGCACGATGTTGTTGGCGGCCAGCGAGTCGGCGGTGACGAAGAAGCCCAGGTTGCGCTTCACCAGACGACGCTCGTCGTCGGTCAGGCCGTTCGGGTTCTTCCACAGCTCGATGTCGCGCTGCATGTTGACTTCCTGCGGCATCCAGTGGTTGGCGCAGCCGGCCAGGTATTTGTCCCAGGCCCATTTGTACTTGAACGGCACCAGCTGGTTGACGTCGGTTTTGCCGTTGATGATGCGCTTGTCGTCGGCGTTGACGCGCAGCGCGACTTGCTCAGCCGTGCCTTCGCTTTCCAGCGCGGCTTGGTTGATGGCTTTTTTGGCCGGTGCGGCCTCTTCGTCCCAGGACAGCGACATAGTTAATTCCTTCTAAATTCTATCTGTATATATTAGTACCTCCGTCATTCCCGCGCAGGCGGGAATCCATACTTAGCATGGATCCCCGCCTGCGCGGGGACGACGGTGGGATTTATTGGCAGGCTTCGCATTCCTCGAAACCGTCGTCGCCTGGACGCAGGTAGCAGGCTTCGCCATCGGCTTCGGCCGTCACGGCTGCGGCTGCAACCGGAGCGACTGGCGCCGGGGCGGCCGCTTTGGCGCTGGCCGACATGCCGCCGTCCACCGCCACCGCGTTCAGCGCGCCGGTCTTGGAAGTCGACTTCTCGGTATGGGTGGCCGAGGTGGTGCGCAGGTAGTAGGTGGTTTTCAGGCCACGCAGCCAGGCCAGCTTGTAGGTCTCGTCCAGTTTCTTGCCCGAAGCGCCAGCCATGTAGATGTTCAGCGATTGGGCCTGATCGATCCACTTCTGACGGCGCGAAGCCGCTTCCACCAGCCAGCTTGGCGACACTTCAAAGGCGGTGGCGTAGATGTCGCGCAGGTCGTTCGGGATGCGGTCGATCTTGGCCAGCGAGCCGTCGAAGTATTTCAGGTCGGCGATCATCACTTCGTCCCACAGGTCACGCGCCTTCAGGTCGCGCACCAGGTAGGCGTTGATTTCGGTGAACTCGCCCGACAGGTTCGATTTCACGTACAGGTTCTGGAAGGTCGGTTCGATGCAAGCCGACACGCCGATGATGTTCGAAATGGTCGCGGTCGGCGCGATTGCCACGCAGTTCGAGTTACGCATGCCGAACTTGGCGATGCGCTCGCGCACCGGGGTCCAGTCCATGGCCGACGACAGGTCTTGCTCCAGATAGCCGCCGCGCTCTTCGGCCAGCAGCTTGATCGAGTCCTGCGGCAGGATGCCGCGATCCCACAGCGAACCCTTGTACGACGCGTAGTGGCCGCGTTCTTCCGCCAGTTCGGTCGACGCCAGATAGGCGTAGTAGCAGACGGCTTCCATCGAGGTATCGGCGAACTGCACCGATTCCATCGACGAGAACGGCACGCGCATCATGTGCAGGCAGTCCTGGAAGCCCATCACGCCCAGGCCGACCGGACGGTGACGCATATTGGCGTTACGTGCTTTTTCGACGGCGTAGTAGTTGATATCGATGACGTTATCCAGCATGCGCATGGCGGTGCGGATGGTCTTCTGCAGCTTGACGTGGTCCAGCTTGCCTTCTTTCATGTGCGCCGGCAGGTTGACCGAGCCCAGGTTGCAGACCGCGATTTCGTCCGGACCGGTGTTCAGCGTGATCTCGGTGCACAGGTTCGAGCTGTGCACCATGCCCACGTGCGACTGCGGCGAACGGATGTTGCATGGGTCTTTGAAGGTGATCCATGGGTGGCCGGTTTCAAACAGCATCGACAGCATCTTGCGCCACAGGTCCAGCGCCTGGATTTTCTTGAACACGCGGATTTCGCCGGCGGCGGCCTTGGCTTCATAGCCCAGGTAGGCTTTCTCGAAAGCCTTGCCGACCAGGTCGTGCAGGTCCGGGGTGTCGGATGGCGAGAACAGGGTCCACTCGCCTTTTTCCATCACGCGCTTCATGAACATGTCCGGAATCCAGTTGGCGGTGTTCATGTCGTGGGTGCGGCGGCGGTCGTCGCCGGTGTTTTTACGCAGGTCCAGGAACTCTTCGATGTCCATGTGCCAGGTTTCCAGGTAGGCGCAGACCGCGCCCTTGCGCTTGCCGCCCTGGTTGACCGCCACGGCGGTGTCATTGACCACTTTCAGGAACGGCACCACACCTTGCGACTTGCCGTTGGTGCCCTTGATGTGGGCGCCCAGTGCACGGACTGGCGTCCAGTCGTTGCCCAGACCGCCGGCGAATTTCGCCAGCAGCGCGTTTTCTTTAATCGCGTCGTAGATGCCTTCCAGGTCGTCCGAGACGGTGGTCAGGTAGCACGACGACAGCTGCGAACGCAGGGTGCCCGAGTTGAACAGGGTCGGCGTCGACGACATGAAGTCGAAGGTCGACAGCAGGTTGTAGAACTCGATGGCGCGTGCTTCGCGGTCGCTTTCGTTCAGGGCCAGGCCCATGGCGACGCGCATGTAGAACGCCTGCGGCATTTCGATGCGGGTGTCGCGGATGTGCAGGAAGTAGCGGTCGTACAGGGTTTGCAGGCCGATGTAGCCGAATTGCAGGTCGCGGTCGGCCACCAGGGCTTTCGACAGGCGCGCCAGGTCGAACTCGCCCAGTTTGGTGTCCAGCAGCTCGGCGGCGATACCTTTGGCGATATATTGCGGGAAGTAGGTCACGTACTCGGCGGCGGCGTTGGCTTGCGCCACTTCCTTGCCGAAGACTTCTTTACGAATCGTGTGCAGCAGGATGCGGGCGGTCACTTGCGAATAAGCCGGGTCCTTTTCCATCAGCGCGCGGGCAGCCAGGATGGCGGATTTGTGCAGCTCTTCGACCGGCACGCCGTCGTACAGGTTTTTCAGGGTTTCAGCGACGATGGCGTCGGCATCCACGTGTTTTTCCAGGCCGATGCAGGCAGCATTGATCAGGCCGGTAACGCGCGACAGTTCCAGCGGCTTGCGCTCGCCGTTTTCCAGCACGCTGATTTGTGGCGCATTGACGGTGGCGGCGGCGCCCTGGGCTTCCTTGGCGGCGCGGCGCTCTTCCATGTGCTTGGCGCGATACAGCACGTAAGCGCGGGCGACGTCATGTTCACCCGAGCGCATCAGCGCCAGTTCCACCTGGTCCTGCACGTCTTCGATATGGAAGGTGCCGCCGGATGGCTGGCGGCGCACCAGGGCGGCGACCACGCTGGCGGTCAGCTCTTCCACCAGTTCGCGGATACGGGCCGAGGCGGCGCCCTGGCCACCGTTGACGGCCAGGAAGGCCTTGGTCACGGCCACTGCAATTTTCGACGGTTCAAACGCGACGACCGCGCCGTTACGGCGGATGATGCGGTAATCACCGAGCGCGCTGGCAGCGACGGCTGGGCTGCTGGCGGTGCTCGCAGCGGCGGCTGGTACCACCGCTGGGTTGATGGTGATGTCTTGAGTAGATTGCATTTAAGCTCCCCGATAACAACGTGCAGTCAGTGCTGCGCCGCGTGTGTAGTGTAAAAAAACCGTGTTAAACCGACCAGGCATAGTTGCCACCAGTTTAAGATTCAGTGTCTTGCGAACCACTAGATCTAGTGACAGGCCAGAACCTATCCACTGATTGTAGTGGTCACACCGGAGCACGGCAAGTGAGAAATTTTGATGTTTCCAGCAATTTTGCTCTTGACTTTAAGGAAGCCCTATCAGCAAGCCAAGTTCAGCGCTAGCGGCTACTAACATTGCTTCTTTCTTAAGCAGATTTTGATAATATTCCCAATCGAATAATGGCCCGGGGTCGGTTTTTCGACCCGGTGCGATGTGTTCGTGGCCTTGTATATCCGTCAACGGATAGTGCCGCTTCAGCGCCACCGTCAGGTCGGCCAGCGCCGCATACTGCGCCGCTTCAAACGCCACCACATCGCTGCCTTCCAGCTCCACGCCGATTGAAAAGTCATTGCATTTTTCGCGGCCGCGAAAACAGGAGCGGCCCGCGTGCCAGGCGCGGTCGTTGGCAGAAACATACTGCATGACGCGGCCATCGCGGCGGATAAAAAAGTGGCTGGAGACCTTCAATCCGCGCAGGTCGGCGAACGAGGGGTCAGCATTATAGTCCATCCGGCCGGTCAGCAGGTCGGACACGTGCGGGCCGCCGAACTGGCCGCCCGGCAGCGAGATGTTGTGCACCACCAGCAGCGTGATGTCGGCCGGCACCAGGCCCGGGCGGGCGTCGAAGTGGGGGCTGTCGTAGCGGGTGGCCTGCGGCAGCCAGCCGTCGAACCCGCTCACGCCTCCGGCTCCTGGATATTCAGCTTCTGCATCTGGTAGCGCAGCTGGCGGAAGCTGATGCCCAGCAGCTGCGCCGCCTGGGTGCGGTTGAACTGGGTCTGCGCAAGCGCCCGCAGGATGATGTCGCGTTCGACCTGGATCAGGTAGTCAGGCAGGTTGGCCGGTAGCGCGTCCGGTTGCGGCGGCACTGCCGCTGCGGCCGTGGCCAGCGACGGCTGTGGTTCCAGCACCGGCGTCGGTTCGGTCAGGCGCGCGCCTTTGAGCGACAGGTCGCCGACTTCGATCACGCCATCGTCGGCAAAGGCCAGCGCCCTTTCCAGGATGTTTTCCAGCTCGCGTACATTGCCGGGGAAGGAATAGCCGCGCAGCGCGTCCAGCACGCCCTGCCCCAGCACCACCCGGTTTTCAAACGTGCCCAGCCGGGCCAGGATGGCGTCGGTCAGCACGCCCAGGTCGTCCAGCCGTTCGCGCAGCGGCGGCAGGCTCAGCTCGATCACGTTCAGACGGTAAAACAGATCCTGGCGGAAGCTGCCCTGCTCCACGCACTGCGCCAGGTTTTTATGCGTCGCACTAATAATACGCACATCGACCGGCTCCTCGGCGGTGGCGCCGATCTTGCGCACGCGCCGTTCCTGGATGGCGCGCAGCAGCTTGACCTGCATCGCCAGCGGCAAATCGGCCACTTCGTCCAGCATCAAGGTGCCGCCGTTGGCGGCCTGGAAAAAGCCTTCGCGCTCGTCGGCCGCGCCGGTGAAAGCGCCTTTGCGGTAGCCGAAGAACTCGGCCTCCATCAGTGCTTCCGGAATCGCGCCGCAGTTGACGGCGATGAAAGGCTGCGCCGCGCGCGAACTTTGCGCGTGGATTTCGCGCGCCGCCAGCTCCTTGCCGCTGCCCGATTCGCCATTGATGGCGATCGGCGCCATCGAGCGCGCCAGCCGGGCGATCTGCGCGCGCAGCGCCTGGATCACCGCCGACTCGCCGCGCAACCGGCTGGCCGTCGGCGACGCGGCCGGCGCCTGCCCCGCGGCCGGCGCGGCGTTCAGCCGCAGCGCCGACTGCACCATCAGCCGCAACTGGTCCAGCGCCACCGGCTTGGAGATGTAATCGAAGGCGCCGGCCTTCAGCGCCACCACCGCGTTGTCGGCGCTGCCAAAGGCGGTGACCACCGCCACCGGCGTGTTCTTGCAGGCGGCCGCGATCTCGCGCACCAGCTCCAGTCCGAGGCCGTCCGGCAAGCGCATATCGGTCAGCACCAGCTGGTACTCGGTGCCCGCCAGCAGCGCGCGGGCTTCGCCCAGGGTGGCGGCGCTGTCGACGTCCAGTCCCATTTTCAGCAAGGTCAATTCCAGCAGTTCGCGCAGGTCGGCCTCGTCGTCGACCACCAGAACACGCGGCGAGCGTGGCGTATGAGCACTCATCAGACAGCCTTTCCTTGCTTGCGCCCCGGCCAGGCGAAGGTGATGACAAAGCGCCCGCTCAACGACGGGCTGCCCTCGGCGCCGGTGTGGTTGTCGAAACGATACTCATAGTCCAGCCGCGCCTCGTTATTCAAGCACAATTCCCGCGCCAGATACAGCCCCAGCCCGGTGCCCTTGCTGGAGGTGGTGTAAAACGGCTCGAACAAGTGCGCCCGCACTTCCGGCGAAATGCCGGGGCCGTCGTCCTGCACGTGCAGTTCCAGCCGCTGCGCGCTGTCGCGCACCACGTTGAGCCGGATCGAGTCCGGGCCGCCGCTGGCGTAGCGCACCGCGTTGTTGAGCAGGTTGAGCACCACTTCGCGCAGGTGCAGCGCATCGAAGCGCACCTGCGTGCCCGGTGCCGCCGTCAGACCGAGGATGTCCGGCGCCAGGCCGTGGGTCTCGATGAATTCGCTGCGCAGCTCGGCCAGAAAGCCATCCAGCGCCAGCGGCTCGCTGTGCGGCTGCACCTTGCGCGACAGTTGCAGGATGTCCTCCACCATGCGGTTGACGCGCGCCACGTTGTCGCCGACGATCTTCAGCAGGCGCTGATGCACCGGGTCGCTCAGGTCCTCGCCCAGCAGCGCGGTGGCGTGGCCGATCGCCGACAACGGATTGCGCACCTCGTGCGCGATGCTGGCGGTCAGGCGCCCCATCGACGCCAGCTTGAGCTGCTGCGCCTGGTTCTCGATGGCGGTCACGTCCTGCAGGAAGATCACGCTGCGTTCGGCCCCCAGGCCGTCGGTGTCGGCGGCGGCGAAGCGCACCTTCAGATGCGCGGCCAGGTCGCGGCGCGCGCTCCAGGCGGCGGTCAGGCCCTCCAGCGCGGCGTCATTGAACGGCTTGATGGTGACGAAGGCGGTCGAGCGGGTGGCGTCGGCGCGCCACTCTTCGTACGCTTGCGTCAGCGGCGACAGCGAGGCGGCCGCCGACAGCTTGAATGTCAATTCCGGCCCGACCAGCCCCAGCATCTGCTGCGCGGCCGGATTGCCGGCAAATACCTGCCCATTCGCATCCACCACCAGGATGCCGTCGCCGATGTTCGCCATCACCAGCCGGTTGACGGCCTGCTGCACATTGATTTCAACGCCGCGCCGGCTGGCCAGTTCTTCCTGGCCGATCAGCTTGGCCGCCATGCGGTTGACCACCAGCACCGCCGACAGGAAGGCGGCGCCGTACAGGCCGGCCTGCATCACATCACGGTCGTTATCGGTCAGGAAGATTTGCCAGGTGCTGTCGCCCAGCAGGAACAGGGTCACCAGCGAGGCGCAGAACAGCGCGATCACCAGCGGCGCCAGGATGGCCAGCCCGGCCAGCGGGAACAGGTACAGGATCGCCAGCCCGCTGCGCATGCCGCCGCCGGCCAGGTACAGCACCGAGATGATGGCCAGGTCGCAGGCGATCTGCGCCAGCAGCTGCACCACGAAGCGGCGCTGCACATACACCGCCGCCAGCGCGAAGCCGAGCGCCAGTCCAAGGTAGGCCAGGCAGATTTGCAGGTAGAAGTACTGGCTGGCCGCGTGCAGGCCGCGGCTGTCGAAACTCAGGTAGACCAGCAGCACCAGCGCGATCACCACGCGGGTGGCGCTGAGCGTCTGCAGCGAACGCCAGAAGGTGGCGCGCGAGTCGGCCGTCAGGGCTTGCAGGCGCGCGAACATGGGGTGCTGGGGACAGGCCGCGCTAAGCGGACGGCAGTGCGGCATGGGCCGCGCTGCAATAGTCGCGGCCGTTGGCCTGCACCGTTTCCGAGGCAGGATAGAACACGCCGCAATGCGCGCATTGCAGCATCACCTCGGCGTCATTGGCGGCCTGGGTGGCGGCGCGCGCCTTGTAGGTGGGCGCCGGTTGCGGCTGCGCCTGCTGCTGCGGCGGCTGGCGGAACTGTTGTTGATGGCGCTTCTGCGCCGCGCGGATCTTCGAGCGGACCGCGAAAATCACCAGAAAAACCAGTCCCAGCCAAAAAATAATACGGCTCATGCCCAACCTTTATGCAAAACCACTTCAAACACAAAACGGCTGCCGACATACGCCAGCAACAACGTCGCAAACCCGGCCAGCGTGAAGCTCAGCGCGGTCTTGCCGCGCCAGCCGCGGAACCGGCGGCCGGCCAGCAGCGCGGCGAACAGCACCCATGACAGCAGCGTAAACACCGACTTGTGATCCCACTTCAGCGCCTGGCCGAACAACTGCTCCGAGAACACGATACCAGACAATACGGTCAGGCTCAGCAAAGTAAAGCCGAAGCCGATCATGCGGAACAACAGCTTTTCCATGGTCAGCAGCGCCGGCAGCTGGTCCAGCGCGCCGGACAGGAAGGATTTCTTGTCGCTGCGCGCATGCAGGCGCGACTCCTGCAAGGCCATCAGCACGGCGTGGAAGGCGGCGATGGTCAAGGTGCTGTAAGCCATGGTGGCGATGGCGATATGCCAGCCGAACAGCGGCGACTTGCCCTCCAGCGGCACCAGGTTGCCGGGGAAGACCAGCTGCAGCGCGGCGGCGCCGGCGGCGAACGGCATCACCAGCCGGCGCATGCCGTCCAGGCTGAAATTGCGGTTTTCCACCCAATACGCGGCCACCGACACCCACAGCGCCGACGACAGCATGGCGGCAAAGCCGAAGCGCAGCTCGCCGCCGCCGGCAATGTCGGCCCACAGGCCGACCCCGTGCAGCAGCCAGGCGGCCAGGGTAACGGCTGAAATCAGACCGCCACGGCGCGATGGCAGCGCGGCGCACAGGATGTACAGCGCAATGGCTGCGATAAAGGAATAGATCTGCATCCCCGCAGTTTACACTATCGCCTCAGTCCACGGCGGCCAGGCGCAGCTCGTCGCGGTGATGGCGTTGCTGTTCTTCCATCACCAGCTGGCCCAGCTCGCGTTTCAGCGCATTGAATTCGGCGGCGGCCGGGTCGCGCAGGCGCGGCAGCTCCACCAGCAGGTCGCGCTTGACGGTGCCGGGGCGGTAGGTCATCACCACGATGCGGTCGGCCAGGTAAATCGCCTCCTCGATCGAGTGGGTGACGAAGATGATGGTCTTTTTCAGCTCGGCCCAGATGCGCAGCAGCTCGTCCTGCAGGTTGCGGCGCGTGAGCGCGTCGAGCGCGCCGAACGGTTCGTCCATCAGCATGATCGGCGAATCGAGCGCCAGCACGCGGGCGATCGCCACCCGCTGCCGCATGCCGCCGGACAGGTCTTTCGGATAGCGGTTGCGGAAATCCTGCAGCGACAGCATGGTCAGCAGCTTGTCGACCGTGGTGTCGATCTGCTCCCTGCGCTGGCCCTTGATCTGCAAGCCGAAGGCGACGTTGTCGGCCACCGTCATCCACGGAAACAGCGCGTATTCCTGGAACACCATGCCGCGCTCGGGACCCGGCGCGGTGACCAGCTTGCCATCGGCGGTGATGCTGCCGGACGACGGCGGCGCAAAGCCGGCCACCGCGTTCAGCAAGGTCGACTTGCCGCAGCCGGACGGCCCCAGCAGGCAGACGAACTGGCCCTGCGGAATCTCCAGGTTGATGTCCTTGAGCGCCACCACCTCGCGCTCGGCGGTCTGGAACACCTTGTTGACTTGCGAAACCACGATGTGCGCGTTCATCAGTTCTCCAGGCCGCGGTGCCAGCGCAGCAGATGGTTATTCAGCTTGTTCATGGCGACGTCGATCGCCAGGCCGATCAGGCCGATGGTGATCATGCCGGCGATGATTTTGTCGGACCAGAAGTATTCGCGCGCCTCCAGGATGCGGAAGCCGAGGCCGTTATTCACCGCCACCATCTCGGCCACGATCACCACGATGAAGGCGGTGCCGATGCCGATCCGCACGCCGGACAGGATGTAGGGCACGGCTGCCGGCAGAATCACCCGGGTAAACATGGTGAAGCCGGACGCGCCCAGGTTACGGGCAGCGCGGATATAAATACCGTCGACCTGGCGCACACCGGCAATGGTATTCATCAGCACCGGGAAGAACGCCCCCAGCGCGATCAAAAACACCGCCGGCGGATTGCCCAGCCCGAACCACAGCATCGACAGCGGAATATAGGCAATCGGCGGAATCGGCCGCACCATCTGCACCAACACGTTGAACCAGTCGTAGACGCGGTTGCTCATGCCCATGGCCAGACCGAGCGGCAGCGCCAGCCCGCCGCCGATCAGGAAGCCGACCACTACCCGGTACAGGCTGCTGATGGAGTCGGTGATCAGCTCGCCGGAGACGGCCCAGTGCAGCCAGCTGCCGGCCGCCGCATCGTAAGGCTGCAACGGCAGCAGATAGGCGACCCACTTCTCCGCCACCGCCAGCGGCGACGGCAGCACCTGCGGATTGACCCAGCCCATCACCGCCACCGTCTGCCACAAGGCCACCACCACGGCCGGCAGCACCAGGCCGATGGCGAGCTGCCGCCACGACGAAGAAGCGGCTGCCATTATTTAACGCCCAGCGACTTCTTGGCCGCTTCCAGCAAATCGGTCTTGACCCAATCCTTGGCCACCGGCGGCTTGCTCATGCGGCCGACGCCGGTCTTGACCATGACGTCGGTGGTGGTCTGGATGTGCTCCGGCGTGATGTCGTAGCTGTATGGCGAGTTGCCGATGGCATCGTCAAAATCGTCCTTGGTGATCTGGCCCTTGAACACCACCTCGCGCACATACTTTTCGGCGACGGCCTTGTTGTCGATGAAGGTCTTGGTGGCCTGGACGAAGCAGTTCATGAACTTCTCGGCCAGCGGCCGCTTCTCTTTATAGAACTTCTCGGTCATCACCATGGTGCGCACCGGCTCGCCGATCGGCGTGTCGTAGGGCTTGATGATCTCGCTGCCGAAGCCCTTGTTGATAGCCTGCGATGATTGCGGTTCGGACTGCATCATGGCGTCGATCTGCTTGCCCAGCAGCGCCTGGTTCAGATCGGCGTAGGCCAGAAACACCAGCTGCACATCCTTGCCGGGCTGATCGGAAAAGGTCAGGCCGTTCTGCTGCAGTTCGGCCAGCAGCAGCACTTCCTGAATACCGCCGCGGGTGACGCCGACCTTCTTCCCTTTCAGGTCCTTGACAGCCTTGAGCTTCAGGTCGGCGCGCCCGACCAGCATGGCGCCGCCCTTGGCGAAGCCGGCTACCACGTAGATCGGTGCGCCGCCGGCGCGGCCGGAAATCGCCGCCTCGGACGCGGTGGTGCCGACATCGAGTTCGCCAGCGATAATCGCCTGCATCACGTCCAGGCCCTTGGCAAACACCCGCTCCTCGACCTTGATGCCGCACTTGGGGGCGATTTCCTTGATATAGGAGACGGCGCCGTAGTGGGCGAATTTCAGGTTGCCCAGCCGGACCACTTCCTGGGCCGAGGCCGGGGCCGACGCGGCAGCGATGGCCGCCGCGATGCAGATTGCTTTGAGGTTCATCCGTCTCTCCTGTATGTGTTGTTCGGAAATCATACCAAGGTCAACCGGTCTTGCCTATCGCCGCAGCGCCTCGCTACTGCCGCATGGCGGCGCGCACATGGGCGATGCGCTCGTCGGTGGCCGGATGGCTGGACAGGTAGGCGTTCATCTGCACACCGTGCTCGTGCTCCAGCTTCTGGAACTGCTCGAACACGGCCGCCAGGTGTGCCAGTGGAATGCCGTTGTGGCGCAGCATGGCGATCGCGTAGTCGTCGGCCTCGCGTTCGGCGTCGCGCGAATACTTCATGTCCAGCAGCGCGGCCGGCGCCGTCGTCAGCAGCGACGACACGTCGCCGAACAGCATCGCCGCGCCGGCCGTCACCACCGCGCCCTGGATGACGCGGCGCGTCATGTGGTGCTGGTGCAGATGGCCCAGCTCGTGCGCCAGCACGCCCATCACCGCCTCGTCGTCCTTCAGCAGGCGCACCATTTCGTCGGTCAGCACGATGTCGCCCGACGGCAGCGCGAAAGCGTTGGGGCCGATGCGGCTGTGGCGAAACACCAGCCGCCAGTCGGGGGCGCCGCCAGTTGGCGGTTGCAGCTGGCGGAAACGTGCGGTCAGCTCCGCCATGCGCTGATCGGAAAAGCGCGACGGCTGGAACACGCGCTGGTCCAGCAAGGCCAGCACGCCCTGCCCCAGCTGGTGCTCCATGCTGGGCGGCATGATGCGCGCCAGCCAGTCGGCCGCCACCGGCAGCACGTAGACATAACCGAGTCCCACCAGCGCCAGCGTGCCGGCGGCGGCGGCCAGCGCGCCGCGCCAGCTGTGCTGGATGCGCACCACCCAGCTGTCGCTGTGGCCGGTGGTATGCAGCAGCGCCGTCATGCCGGCCAGGTCACGCACTTCCAGGTAGGCGCCGTCCGGGAACGTCACCTTGCGCAGCGCGCGCTGGCTGCGTTCGGAGACGCGTAACTCGCCCAGCGGGCTGTCGCGCCTGGCTTCGCCGCGCACTTGCGCCACGCCGTCGTGCACCGCCAGCGTCACCCGGTACAGGCGCGACGTGCGGCCGTCGAAGTAGCTCGCTTCCACGGCCGGGCTCAGAAGACGTTCGTCCATCACATCGACAGGTCGAAGTCCAGCATGTCGGTGGCGCCGATGCCGGTAGCCGACACTGCGTCATCCTGGCCGGAGACGAATTCGTCCAGGCTGCCGCCCGGCAGCAGCGCGATCGACTCCAGGTGATAGCGCTGCCAGCGCACCACCGCGAACGGCGTAAACAGGCCTAGCGTGACGACGATGGCCAGCACGTTGTTCAGCGTGATCGCCACCACCTTGCCCCACTTCATGTCCGAGCTGAAGCGGTGTACTCCCAGGCTGGTGTGGTTCCAGATCAGGTTCTGGATCATATTCATGAACAGCGGAATCAGCAGGAACAGCCACACGTAGCCGACCGCGATTGAGGCCACAATGGTTACCGGCGCCGGCTGGCCCGCGCCGCGCAACAGCGCGCCGACCACGGCGGACAGCACGCCGCCGCCGGCGATCAGCGCCAGCAGAATGCCGTAGCGCTTGTAGAAGCTGCCCACCGTGGCGTCGAAGCCGAAGTGCTGGGTGCCGTAACGGCTTTCGGTGTGCTGGAAGCGCTTGATGCGCTGGTGCACGAACGGCAGCGCCAGCGTCAGCGTCACCAGGTACAGCAGCGGCAGCACCAGGAAGTGGAAGTACGCCGCCTTGGTGGAGCCGCCGAAACCGAAGCGAATACCGCGGTAGCTGGTGTAGAACAGGCGGAACTTCAGGCTGTTCCAGACCAGCCACGGCATCACCGCCGCCAGCAGCACGAACATCACCAGCCCGGCCAGCGGCGACACCCGCAGCGCCAGGTTGTAGCCGCCGATCAGTAGCAGCGCGATGATGCGCCCCTTAAGGATGGCCATCGGCCGGCCGTGGTACTCGAAGCTGGCGCCGGCCAGCTCGGTGCACGAGTACATATACTGGTTGCGCCGCACTTTGGCCCAGGCCGAATAAATACCCAGCGTGGCGATCGTCAGCAGCAAATTGACGATCCAGATGCGGAAATACTCGCTGCCGCTGGCGTGAAACTTGATGCGCTGCGGAACGTCCAGCGCCACACGGCCTGCGGCCGGCGCGGCCGGCTCCAGTAACTGCTCCATACACCTCTCCCGGCTCATTAAATAGAAAGCAACACCATGCGCCAGCCGACTTTTATTGTCAACGGGAAACCGTACTTTTTTTGCAATCCCGCAAATCGACCGGCGGCCGGACGATGCGGTAAAATGGCGACCATTGTCCGGCCCTGCGGCCGGCGCCATCACCAAGCGATCGATCACCATGCTAGATAATCTGACTCAACGCCTCGCCAAGGTCGTCAAGACCATGCGCGGCGAGGCCCGCCTGACCGAAACCAACACCGCCGAAATGCTGCGCGAAGTGCGCATGGCGCTGCTGGAGGCCGACGTCGCCCTGCCGGCCGTGCGCGACTTCATCGCCCGCGTCAAGGAAAAAGCCCTCGGCGAGGAAGTGCTGTCCTCGCTGTCGCCCGGCCAGGCGCTGGTCGGCGTGGTACAGCGCGAGCTGGCCGCCCTGATGGGCGCCGACCTCGGTCCGGAAGCGGCGCAGCTGAGCTTTGCCCAGCAGCCGCCCGCCATCATCCTGATGGCCGGTCTGCAAGGTGTGGGTAAAACCACCACCGTCGGCAAGCTGGCCAAGTACCTGAAGGAAGAAAAGAAAAAGAAAGTGCTGACCGTCTCGGCCGACGTGTATCGTCCGGCCGCGATCGCCCAGCTGCAATCGGTGACCGCGCAAGTGGGCGCCGACTTCTTCCCGTCCACCGCGCAGGACAAGCCGGTCGACATCGCGCTGGCGGCGCTGGACTGGGCCAAGAAGCACTACCACGACGTACTGATCATCGACACCGCCGGCCGCCTGGGTATCGATGAAGAGATGATGAAAGAGATCGCCGCCGTGCACAGCGCGGTCAAGCCGATCGAAACCCTGTTCGTGGTCGACGCCATGCTGGGCCAGGACGCCATCAACACCGCCAAGGCCTTCAACGACGCGCTGCCGCTGACCGGCATCGTGCTGACCAAGCTGGACGGCGACTCGCGCGGCGGTGCGGCGCTGTCGGTGCGTCACATTACCGGCAAGCCGATCAAGTTTGCCGGCGTCTCGGAAAAGCTGGACGGGCTGGAAGCCTTCGACCCGACCCGCATGGCCAACCGCGTGCTGGGCATGGGCGACATCCTGGCGCTGGTGGAAGAAGCGCGCAAGGGCGTCGACGCCAAGGCCGCCGCCGACCTGGCCGCCAAGGTCAAATCGGGTGGCAAATTTGACATGAACGACTTCAAGGCGCAGCTGGGCCAGATGAAGAAAATGGGCGGCATGGCCAGCCTGGTCGACAAGCTGCCGGCGCAGTTCCAGCAGGCCGCCGGCAACGCCAACATGGACCAGGCCGACAAGCAGGTGCGGCGCATGGTCGGCATCATCGACTCGATGACCAAGGCTGAACGCGCCAAGCCGGAACTGATCAAGGCCACCCGCAAACGCCGCATCGCGGCCGGCGCCGGGGTGCAGGTGCAAGAGGTCAACCGCATGCTGAACCAGTTCGAACAGATGCAGACCATGATGAAAAAACTGTCCGGCGGCGGCATGATGAAGATGATGCGCTCGATGAAGGGCATGATGCCGGGCATGCGCTAAGCCCTCCCTTAAGGGCGACACAGCCGCGCCGAAAGCGCGCTGCCCCACGTAAACCGGGCGTACGCCCCGTGTTTACGTGGTGTTTCCGGGAAAAAACGCGAAAAACACTTGCGTGCAGGTTAAATCCCCACCAATATTAGCCGGTGCGATCAATTGCGCAATTTTCCATGTGTTCGTTAAGGAGGCTCGAATATGGCAACAGCCAAAAAAACCCCAGCAGCACCCGCTAAGAAGCCTGCGGCCAAACCGGCCGCAAAGAAAGCAGCAGCACCAGCCGCAGCGAAACCTGCAGCGAAGCCAGCAGTGAAAAAAGCAGCACCGGCAGCACGCAAGCCAAACGCCGCCTTCATGAAAGCGTTGACCCCATCCGCATCGCTGGCCGCGATCGTCGGCGCCGAGCCTCTGCCGCGCACCGAAGTGACCAAAAAAGTGTGGGATTACATTAAGAAGCTCGATCTGCAAGACCCGGCCAACCGTCGCAACATCAATGCGGACGACAAGCTGAAAGCCGTTTTCGGCGGCAAAGCCCAGGTTTCCATGTTCGAAATGACCAAGCTCATTTCCGATCACCTGAAATAAGCACCGCGCGCCCGCGCGTAAAACCCGGGGTCAGTTCTGCCATTTGTACATGAGCTCGTGTACGTTTGGCAGAACTGACCCCGGTTTTTTTATTTCCAGTTATTCCACGCGGCCAGCACCGCGTTCGGGTATTCCGGCTTGCCGCGGCTGCCGTTGTAGCGGCCCAGCGCCAGGTAGACATTGCCGGCTTCCATGTCGAGGTACATGCGCAGGATCGAGCAGCCGTAGCGCAGGTTGGTCTGCATATTGAACAGCGCGCTGCGGTTGCGGTCGCCGATCACATTGGTCCAGAACGGCATCACCTGCATGTAGCCGCGCGCGCCGACGATCGACACCGCGTACTTGCGGTAGGCCGACTCCACCTGGATCAGGCCCAGCACCATGCCCGGATCAAGCCCGGCGCGGCGCGCTTCATACCAGACGGTGGCGAGGAATTCGGTGCGGGTCTGCTGGTCGGCCAGCTTGCGCTGGAGACGGTAGGACATGGTGTCGAGCCAGTTGCGGTAGCGCGCCTCGTCCGACGGGTTGCGGAAACTCGGGGTCGGCGGCGTCGCATCCTTGATCGCGTTCGACAGCGCCAGCCGCACCGAGTCGGCCAGCGCTTCTTCCTTCTGGTTGCCGGCCAGCGCCAGCGGTGCGGCGCATGCCAGCACCAGCGCCAGCCACCACCGTCGCGCCCGCGCACGCGGGAGCCCATGCCGGGCGGCCGCAGTGGCGCCGCATGGATTCCCGCCTGCGCGGGAATGACGGCTGCGGTACATCACTGCGCCATTTTGCCTTTGATGAAGGCCAGCACCTCGGCCACCGGCACGGCGGTCGCTTCGGTGTCGCGGCGGCCCTGGTATTCCAGGTTGCCTTCCTTCAGGCCACGGTCGCCGATCACCACGCGGTGCGGCACGCCGATCAGTTCCCAGTCGGCGAACATCTGCCCCGGACGCTGGCCGCGGTCGTCGATGATGACGTCGATGCCGGCCGCCACCGCGTCGGCGTACAGCTGCTCGGCCGCTTGCTTGACCGCTTCGCTGCGGTCCATGCCCATCGGGCACAGCACCAGCTCGAACGGCGCCAGCGAGGCCGGCCAGATGATGCCCTTGTCGTCGAAGTTCTGCTCGATGGCGGCGCCCAGGATGCGCGTTACGCCAATGCCGTAGCAGCCCATCTGCAGCGGCGCCGGCTTGCCGTTCTCGTCCAGGAAGGTGGCTTTCATGGCTTCCGAGTACGCCGTGCCCAGCTGGAACACGTGACCGACTTCGATGCCGCGCTCGATCGCCAGCACGCCCTGGCCGTCCGGCGAGGCGTCGCCTTCGACCACGTTGCGCAGGTCCAGCACCAGGTCCGGCTCGGCACAGTCGCGGCCCCAGTTGGCGCCGGTGTAGTGGTAGCCGGCGTCGTTCGCGCCGCAGACGAAGTCGGCCATGTTGGCCACCGTGCGGTCGGCCACCACGGTGACCGGCGCCTTGGTGCCGATCGGCCCCAGGTAGCCCGGCACGCAGCCGTAGACTTCCAGGATCTCGGCTTCGGTCGAGAAGCGGTGCGCGGCCAGACCCGGCACTTTGCCGACCTTGACCTCGTTCAGTTCGTGGTCGCCACGCAACAACAACATGAAATACTGTTTAGCCAATTTGCCGTCGGTGTCGGTCTCGACGGTCAGCGCCAGCGTCTTGACGGTCTGCGCCAGCGGCAGCTTGAGCTGCTCGGCCACCAGTTCGCACTTGGTGGCGTTGGGCGTCTCGACCTTGCTCAGCGGCTGCGCGGCGGCCGGGCGGGTGGCGTTGACCGGCAGGGCTTCGGCCGCTTCCATATTGGCGGCGTAGTCCGAGGTCGGGCAATACACCAGCGCGTCTTCGCCGGTGCTGGCGATGACGTGGAATTCGTGCGAGCCGCTGCCGCCGATGGCGCCGTTATCGGCTGCTACCGCACGGAACTTCAAACCGAACCGGTTGAAAATACGGGTGTAGGCGTCATACATGATCTTGTACGAAGCCTGCATGCCGGCCAGATCGCGGTCGAACGAGTACGCATCCTTCATGGTGAACTCGCGGCCGCGCATCAGGCCGAAGCGTGGGCGGCGTTCGTCGCGGAATTTGGTCTGGATGTGGTAAAAATTCAACGGCAGTTGACGGTACGATTTGATTTCCGACCGCACCACATCGGTGATCACTTCCTCGGCGGTCGGCTGGAAGGCGAATTCGCGGCCGTGACGGTCCTTGATGCGCAGCAGTTCGGCGCCCATCTTGTCCCAGCGGCCGGTTTCCTGCCACAGCTCGGCCGGCTGGATCAGGGGCATCAGCAGCTCGATGCCGCCCGATTGGTTCATTTCTTCACGCACGATGGCTTCCACCTTGCGGATGATTTTGAGGCCGATCGGCATGTAGGTGTAGATACCGGAACCGAGGCGTTTGATCATGCCGGCGCGCATCATTAACTGATGGCTGACGACTTCGGCATCGGACGGAGCTTCTTTAAGCGTGGAAATAAAAAAACGTGACGCGCGCATACGGTGAATTCTTTTTAAAAAGAGAGAGTTATAATCAACCTAATTTTAAAGGATTAGCTGGCTGATGCACCCATACTTTATACAAATGCGTTCAAATCAGGGCCCTCCGGCCGTTTTCGTACCCCGAAAACCGCGCCGGTGTGCCGTTTTGTGGGCAAAAATATAAGACAGGGAGCACGGTCGCAGAAAGTTTGAGGTGCAATATGCTCGATCGTGAAGGGTTCCGGCCCAACGTCGGCATCATCCTGCTGAACGCCCAGAACGAGGTGTGGTGGGGCAAGCGGGTGCGTGAGCACTCATGGCAGTTTCCGCAAGGAGGCATCAAATACGGTGAAACGCCGGAGCAGGCGATGTACCGCGAGCTGGAGGAGGAAATCGGTCTGCGGGCCGAGCACGTCAAGATCGTCGGTCGCACCCGCGACTGGCTGCGCTATGAGGTGCCGGACCATTTCATCAAGCGGGAAATCCGCGGCCATTACCGCGGCCAGAAGCAGATCTGGTTCCTGCTGCGGATGTGCGCGCGCGACAACGACGTCAACCTGCGCCTGACCGACCACCCGGAGTTCGACGCCTGGCGCTGGCACGATTACTGGGTGCCGCTGGACGTGGTGATCGAGTTCAAGCGCGACGTCTACCAGCGCGCCTTGCAGGAACTGTCGCGCTTCCTGACCTGGCCGGCGAACGGCCACGACCGCCGTCAACACGGCTCGCGCTACCTGCGCCAGCCGCACGCGCCGCGCGCTCCCCAGGGCGCGGCCGGGGTCAATGGCGCCAAGCCGGCGCTGGAAACGGCTGTGGGCGACTGCGGCTGCGACGACAAGCCGGAAGGCGACACCAACAGCGCATGATGCCAAAAAAGCGGGACAGTCTGACTGTCCCGCTTTTTTTCCGTACAATGACGGTCTATGTTCAATCCTTCATCCGACGATGTGCGCCGCTTCTTCTGCGAAGCCTACCGCAAGCAGCAGGCCAACGCCATCCTGAGCCCGATCGAGACCATGGCGGCCGACTGGATCCGCCACCACCCCGAATACCACGACGTGCTGGCCGACGTCGAAACGGCGCTGACGCGCGACTACCAGGTCGAAGGCGCGCAGGCCAACCCCTTCCTGCACCTGTCGATGCACCTGTCGATTGACGAGCAGATCTCGATCGACCAGCCGCCCGGCATCCGCGCGCTGGCGACGGCGCTGACGCTGAAGCTGGACGACGCCCACGCGGCGCAGCACGAAATCATGGAATGCCTGGGCGAGATGATCTGGAACGCCCAGCGCAGCGGCACCCCGCCGGACGCCGCCGCCTACCTCGAAGCCATCCGGCGCCGCCTGTAAACCCGGAGGTTTAGCGGTGGGTGGCCAGGGTGCCCGGCAGGCTGTGCAGGTAGGCCGCCAGGTCCTGGATGTCCTGGTTGCTCAGCGGCTTGACCTGGCCGGTCATGATGGCGTTGCTGCGGCCGTTGGCGGTGTCGCCGCGCTGGTAGGCTTTCAGCGCGTGCACCAGATAGTCCTTGTGCTGGCCGGCCAGCTTCGGATAGCTGGGGTCGATCGGCGTGTTGAAGTCCTTGCCGTGGCAGCTGAAGCAGGCGTATTTCTCGGTCAACGCCTTGCCGGCGTCGATGTTGCCGGCCGCGTGGGCGCTGGCGGCGAACAGGGCGCAGGCGACCGCAGCAATGGTGTTTTTCATGAATGCACTCCTCATTTCGGGTCCGCCATACGGGTCTGCTGCGAGTAGAACGCCGCCACGTCGGCGATGTCCTGGTCGCTCAGGCTGGCGGCGATGCCGCGCATCGACGGGTGCTTGCGCGCCCCTTTTTTATAATCCTGCAGCGCGCTTTCGATGTACTTGGCGGACTGGCCGCCAATCATCGGCACCGGAAACACTTCAGGGAAGGTGGCTTTGTAGCCGGGGATGCCGTGGCAGCCGATGCACATTTCGATCTTGGCTTTGGCGTTCTGGACGTTGCCCACAACTTCCGCTGCGACGGCGACGTGGGCGACTGGGATGATCGCAGCGAGCACGAGGAGTGCGGTGAGTTTTTTCATGGTGTCTCTAAGTAAGTAATCGGACAAGCGCGGTACTGCGATCTCGGATACTACTACCACGGGTCAAGTGTATTGACTTTTGTTCTATATGCTCACGGATTCTAACCCAAGTACTTTTTAGAAACAACACGCGCCGCCATGCGGACCGAGCCCCCACTCTAGCGTTTCCTTCTATACTGTTTTATCTTTTCTCTCCGGGATATCCGCATGACCGCCGCTCGCTTTGAAGGTTCCGCCCAATACGTCGCCACCGCCGACCTGAAACTGGCCGTCAACGCCGCCCTCACCTTGCAGCGTCCGCTGCTGATCAAGGGCGAGCCCGGCACCGGCAAGACCATGCTGGCCGAGGAGGTCGCCGCCGCGCTCGACCGCCCCTTGCTGCAATGGCACATCAAGTCCACCACCAAGGCGCAGCAGGGCCTGTACGAGTACGACGCCGTGTCGCGCCTGCGCGATTCGCAGCTGGGCGACGAACGGGTGCGCGACATCCACAACTACATCGTCAAAGGTGTGCTGTGGCAAGCCTTCACGGCGCCGGAACCGGTGGTGCTGCTGATCGATGAAATCGACAAGGCCGACATCGAGTTCCCCAACGATTTGTTGCGCGAGCTGGACCGCATGGAGTTCTATGTCTACGAAACCCGCGAAATGGTGCAGGCGGTCCACCGGCCGCTGGTGATCATCACCTCCAACAACGAGAAGGAGCTTCCGGACGCCTTCCTGCGCCGTTGTTTCTTCCACTACATCAAGTTCCCCGACCGCGATACGATGGCGCAGATCGTCCAGGTGCACTATCCGCACCTGAAGCAGGAACTGCTGGCGCAGGCGCTGCAGACTTTCTACGAGGTGCGCGAGGTCCAGGGCCTGAAGAAGAAGCCGTCCACGTCGGAATTCCTCGACTGGCTCAAGCTCTTGATGGCGGAAGACATCCCGCCGGCAGCGCTGCGCAGCCAGGACCAGAAGGCCATCGTGCCGCCGCTGCACGGCGCGCTGCTGAAGAACGAGCAGGACATCCACCTGTTCGAACGCCTGATCGCCATGGCGCGCCATAACCGATGAGCACGCAGTTCGACACGCCGCTGCCGGTCACGCTGGAGTTGCACGGCGTGCGGCTGGAACCGTTGGCCCCGCACCACGCCGACGGCCTGCGCGCGGCCGCCAGCGACGGCGAGCTGTGGCAGCTGCGCGTGACCTCGGTGCCGGAGCCGCACGAGGTCGACGCCTATATCTTCAAGGCCATCGAGCAGCGCCCTGTCCGGCTGGCGTTCGCCGTGATCGACAGCGCCAGCGGCGTTTTGATCGGCACCACCAGCTACCACGACATCGTGCCGGCCATCGGCCGCGCCGAGATCGGCTACACCTGGTACGCCAAGCGCTGGCAGCGCACCCACGTCAACACCACCTGCAAGCTTCTGCTGATGACGCACGCCTTCGAGACGCTGGGCGCAGCGCTGGTGGGCCTGCGCACCGACAATTTCAACCACGCCTCGCAAGCGGCCATCGAGCGCCTCGGCGCCAGAAAGGACGGCGTGCTGCGCCACCACGCGCTGCGCCGCGACGGCACCGTGCGCGATACCGTGATGTACAGCATCACGGCCGGCGAGTGGCCGGAGATCAAGGCCCATCTGCGCGACAAGCTGGCGCGCCACGGAGTGCGCTGAGATGCTGATCGATTTCTTCTTTACGCTGAAAGACGCCAGGATCCCGGTCACGATCAAGGAGTTTTTGACGCTGCTGGAAGCCATGCAGCAGCAGGTGATCAGCAACTCGCTGGACGATTTCTACTACCTGGCCCGGCTGACGCTGGTCAAGGACGAGGCCCACTTCGACAAGTTCGACCGCGCCTTCGGCCTGTACTTCAAGGGCATCAGCGCCGCCTTCGACCAGCAGGGCAATGTGCCGCTGGACTGGCTGGTGCAGCGCATGAAGCGCGAGCTGACGCCGGAGCAGATCGCCGCGCTGGAAAAATTCGGCTACGACAAACTGATGGACCGGCTGAAGGAACTGCTGGACGAGCAGAAAGCTCGCCACGAGGGCGGCAACAAGTGGATCGGCACCGGCGGCACCTCGCCGTTCGGCCATGGCGGCACCAATCCTGAGGGCGTGCGCATTGGCGGCAAAGGCGGCAACCGCACGGCCGTCAAGGTATGGGAGGCGCGCAGCTACCAGGATTACGACGGCGAGCGCGAGATCGGCACCCGCAACATCAAGGTGGCGCTGCGCCGGCTGCGCAAGTTCGCGCGCCAGGGCGCGGCCGAGGAACTGGCGCTGGACGCCACCATCCGCGCCACCGCCAGCAACGCCGGCTACCTCGATATCAAGATGCAGCCGGAGCGCAAGAACAATATCAAGGTGCTGATGCTGTTCGATGTCGGCGGCACCATGGACGACCATATCGAGCGCACCGAGGAGCTGTTTTCGGCCGCCAAGTCGGAGTTCAAGAACATGGAGTTTTTTTACTTCCATAACTGCGTCTACGATTACCTGTGGAAGAACAACCGGCGCCGCCATGCGGAGCGCTTTCCGACCTGGGATATCCTGCGCAAATACCCGCCCGACACCAAGCTGATCTTCGTCGGCGACGCCACCATGAGTCCGTACGAGATTGTGCAGCCGGGCGGTTCGGTCGAGTACAACAACGAGGAAGCCGGCAGCGCTTGGCTGGCGCGCTTCACGGCGGCGTTTCCGAAATTCGTCTGGCTCAATCCGGAGCCGGACACCATCTGGCAGTACCGCCAGTCGATCGACATCATCCGCCAGCTGATGAACAACCGCATGTTCCCGCTGACCATGAACGGCCTGGAACAGGCGATGCGCACGCTGAGCAAATGAGTGATTAACAAAAAGAAACTTTGTTAAATATATTGAAATTTGCGAAACAAATTGCTACAAATCTTAAGTTGTAGCGCGCCGGTGCAGCCCTTAGCCTAGCGGCTATGTCTATTCTGCTTGCCTTTCGTCGCCTGCGCGTGCGCCTGCGCACCGCCAGCCCGCGCAGCATTGCTGCGGCGGCCGCCCTGCTGCTGGCCGGGTTTTTCGTGCTCGATCTGGGCAGCGGCCCGACCATTTCCTTCGGGCTGTTTTATACGCTGTCGGTGGTGCTGGTGGCGTGGCGGCTGGGACGCGCCGCCACCGTGCTGGCGGTTGTGGGCGCCAGTGTCGCCCGCGTCGCCGATTTCTACCTGAACCGCCATCACGACGGCGCCCTGATGCTGCTCTACGATCTGCTGCAAAGCGCGGCCGGGTACGGGCTGGCGGCGCTGCTGGCCTGGCAGGGCCGCCTGCTGTTCGAGCGCACGGCGCGCCATGCCCGGCATTTCCAGCGCCAGGCGCGCCGCGAACGGCGCCGGCGCCGGCTGGAGGCCACCATCCGCCGTGCGGTGGTCGCCGATGTGCCCGCCATTATCGCGCTGACCAGTACCGGCGGCGAGGACGGCGCGTTCGACCAGAATGTGATGGACGCGGTGCGCCAGGCCGCGCTGACTACCACCTTCAGCCAGGGCATTATCGACGGCGCCGCGCTGCGCGATGTCTGGAATGGCGGGCAGACGGTGGTGCCGATCGAGTTCTGGGTCTCCGAGCTGCATGGCCAACTGGCCGCCTACATGATGGTGCTGGGACTGGACGGCAACAAGGGACCGGAGCGCGAACTGCATGCGCTGGCAGTGGCGCCCCCCTTCCGCAACACCGGCCTCGGGTCGGCGATGGTGAATTTTTTCTGCACCCGCTATCAGCAGCGGCGTCTGGTGGTCGCCACCAAGGCCGGCTCGCAGATGATGCAGATGCTGGTGCGCCGCAACTTCCAGCAGCTCACCAGCGACAAGGGCTACGACATCATGGTGCGCGACTGAAGCGCGACTGAGGTGCGACTGAGGTGCGACTAAGGCCTACGGCAGCTGCAGGCGGTAGCCGACCGCCGTTTCGGTCAGCAGGTAGCGCGGCTGGGTGGGGTCGGCTTCCAGCTTGTGGCGCAGGTGGCCCATGTAGATGCGCAGGTAGTGGCCGTTCTCCGACTGCGACGGCCCCCACACGGCGCGCAGCAGCTGCGGGTTGGTCATCACGCGGCCGGCGTTGGCCACCAGCACCGCCAGCAGCCGGTATTCGGTCGGCGTCAGGTGCACGTGGGCGCCGCCGCGCGTCACGCGCCGGTTCTGCAAATCCACCGCGACCTCGCCAAACTGCACCAGCCCGCTCTGGTCGGCGGCCGGCTGGCGCTGCCGCCGCAAGGTGGCCCGCACCCGCGCCAGCAGTTCGCCGACGCCGAACGGTTTGCTCAGGTAGTCGTCGGCGCCGGCGTCCAGCGCGCGGATCTTGTCGGCTTCGTTGACGCGCGCCGACAGCACGATCACCGGCACCGCCGACCATTTGCGCAGGTCGGTGACGAAGTCGATGCCGTCGCCGTCCGGCAGGCCGAGGTCGAGCACGATCAGGTCGGGCTTGCGGGTGCCGGCGTCGATCAGGCCGCGTTGCAGGCCGCCCGCTTCGAATACTTGCCAGCCCTCCTCTTCCAGTGCGGCGCGCACGAAGCGGCGGATTTGCGGTTCGTCTTCGACCAGCAAGGCGGTCGGTGCGGTGTCAGTCATGGACTTCCTCGTCCGGCATGGCCGGGGGTGTGCCAAGAGGCAGGGTAAAGGTGAAGGCGGCGCCGCCCAGCGGGCCACGGCCGGCGCGGATGGTGCCGCCGTGCGCTTCGACGATGGCGCGGCAGATCGCCAGCCCCAGGCCGACGCCCGGCTTGGCCGATTCGCGCTCGCCGCGGGTGAATTTTTCAAACAGCGCTTCTTCGCGGCCGGCCGGCAGGCCGGGGCCGTCGTCGTGCACGGTGACGTTGAGCCAGGCGCCATGCAGGGCGGCGGCGATCTCGATATGGGCCCCGGGCGGCGTGTATTTGGCGGCGTTTTCCAGCAGGTTGACCAGCACCCGTTCGATCAGCACGGCGTCGTAGCGCAGCAGCGGCAGCCCGGGCGCCAGTTTGGTGCTGAGCTGGTGCCCTTTGAGCGCGCTGCCGGCCGCGCGCAGCGCGCTGCCGACCACTTCTTCCAGCGGCTGCCATTGCAGATTGAATTGCACTTCGCCGCTCTGGATGCGCGCCATGTCCAGCAGATTGGCGACCATGGTGCTCATGCGCAGCGCTTCGTCGTGCAGCGCGCGCGCGGTGTCCTGCTGGGCGTCGCTGAGCGCCGGACGCGAGCCGGTCAGCGCTTCCGACAGGCCGACCAGCGAGGTCAATGGCGTGCGCAGATCGTGCGACAGCGCCGCCAGCAGCGAGTTGCGCAGCCGTTCGGTTTCCATGCTGACCAGCGCGCCCTGGGCCACTTCGATGTAGTGCACCCGCTCCAGCGCGATGGCGGCCAGCGCGGCGAAGGTGTCCAGCTGTTGCCGCTGCTCGGGGATCAGCATCCAGCGCCGCTGCTGCGGTTCGATCGCCAGCACGCCGCGGGTGCGCATCGGCGCCACCAGCGGCAGGTAGAAGATGCGGCTGGCCGGCAAGGTGTCGGTCCCCAGGCCGGCCGGCTCGGCGCGGTCATAGGCCCACTGGGCGATGCCGGTGTCGAGCGCCGCCAGGTGCACGCCGTGCTGGCCGCCGGGACCTGTACCGGGACCGGCGCCGACTACTGCGCCGTCGACGCTGGCCTCGGCCGCCGGGTTGGCGAGTTCCGGCGGCGGCAGTTGCAGCCGGCCGGCCTCGTCCGGCAGCAGCAGCGTGGCGCGCGCGCGGAACGCCTGCTGGATCACGCGCCGGGTGGTGTCGTAGATTTGGTCGGTTTGCAGCGCGCCGGACAGTTCACGGGCGAATTCGTACAGCGCCCGCGCCCGCCGTTCGCGCTGCGCGGCCACGCGCGCCTGGAAGCGCAGGTCGGCCGTCAGGTGGCCGGTGATCAGGCCCACCGCCAGCATCACCACAAAGGTGATCAGGTACTGGAAGTCGCTGACCGCCATGGTGAAGCGCGGCGGCACGAAGAAGAAGTCGAAGCAGGCCACGCTGACGCAGGTGGCCAGCACCGACGGCCCGCGCCCGAACCGCACCGCCACCAGCACCACCACCAGCAGGAACAGCATGGCGATGTTGGCCAGGTCCAGCCAGGCCAGCAACGGCGTGGTGAGCAGCGCGGTGGCGACGCTGGCCGCCGCCGCCACGCCGTAGCCGACGATGCGCCGCCGCTGCCAGCGTTGCCAGTCATGCCGCCGGCAGCGCTGTCGGCACGGCCGCTGCCAGCGT
>NZ_WWCS01000059.1 GCF_009857535.1 Duganella margarita | reverse complement strand
GCCGGCCCTGACGCGCTGAGGCCAGAACCATGGGAAGCTCCGACAACGTTGCGCTGCACGGCAGCGCCCCCCACCTGCACTGGCACGCCAGCGGCGTGACGGCCGCCGCCCGCCAGGCCCGGCTGGGCCAGCGCGCCGCCACCGTCTGGCTCACTGGCCTCAGCGGCGCCGGCAAGTCCACGCTGGCCGGCGCGCTGGAACAGCGGCTGGTGGCGGCCGGCCACGCCGCCTATGTGCTCGACGGCGACAACCTGCGCCACCACCTGAACCGCGACCTCGGTTTCTCGCCGGCCGACCGCCAGGAGAACATCCGCCGCAGCGCCGAGGTGGCGCGGCTGATGAACGACGCCGGCCTGATCGTCATCTGCGCCTTCATTTCGCCGCAGCGCAGCGACCGCGCGCTGGCGCGCAGCATCATCGGCGAGGCCAACTTCATCGAGACCCATGTCTGCACCCCGTGCGCCGTCTGCGAGGCGCGCGACCCCAAGGGCCTGTACCAGAAAGCCCGCGCCGGCCTGATCCCGGAATTTACCGGCGTCTCGGCGCCGTACGAGGCGCCGCTGGCGCCGGCGCTGGCGCTCGATACCGGCAGCCTGTCGCTGGAACTGGCCTGCGACCGCCTGCTGCACCACCTGGCGCCCTGGCTGGGCTAACGCCATGCCGGCGCCGCGTTACGACGTCTTCAACGGCGATGCCGACGGCATCTGCGCGCTGCACCAGCTGCGCCTGGCCGAGCCGGCCGACAGCGTGCTGGTCACCGGCGTCAAGCGCGACATCGGACTGCTGGCGCGCGTGCCGGCCGCGCCCGGCGCGCGCGTGCTGGTGCTCGACATCTCGCTCGACGCCAACGCCGCCGACCTGCGCCGCCTGCTCGACGGCGGCGCCGCAGTCGATTACTACGACCACCACTCGGCCGATTGCGCCTTCGAGCACCCGCGCCTGCGGCTGCACTGCGACGGCGCGCCGGACGTCTGCACCAGCATCCTGGTCGACCGCGCGCTGGGCGGACGCTACCGCAGCTGGGCGGTGACGGCCGCCTTCGGCGACAACCTCGAGCACGCGGCGCGCCGCCTGGCGAACGGCATGGACGCGGCCAGCGTCGCCGCGCTGGCGCAGCTGGGCCAGGTGCTCAACTACAACGCCTACGGCGAATGCGTGGCCGACCTGCACTGCGCGCCGGACACGCTGTACCGCGCGCTCGGCGCCTACGCCGACCCGCTCGACTTCATCGCCGCCAGTCCGGTCTACCCAACGCTGCACGACGGCTGGCGCGCCGACTGCGCGCAACTCCAGCAACTGCAGCCGTACTGGCAGCACAGCGGCGGCGCGGTCTACCTGCTGCCGGCCACGCCGTGGGCGCGCCGCATCAGCGGCGTGCTGGCCAACCGCCTGGCGGCGCGCGGCGACGGCGCCGCCTTCGCCGTGCTCAACGAGCGCAGCGATGGC
>NZ_WWCS01000058.1 GCF_009857535.1 Duganella margarita | reverse complement strand
CGCCGCCGCGCCGCGCGCCGCTGACGACGCCACGCTGACCGGCCAGAGCGCCGCCATCACGCGCCTGCAGCGGCAGATCGTCAAGGTGGCGGCGGCCAGCGCGCCGGTGCTGATCTGGGGCGAGAGCGGCAGCGGCAAGGAACTGGCGGCGCAGGCCGTGCACGCGCGTTCGCCGCGCTGCAAGGGGCCGTTTGTGCCGATCAACTGCGGCGCGATTCCGGCGCAACTGATCCAGTCCGAACTGTTCGGCCACGAGCGCGGCGCCTTTACCGGCGCCGCGCGCGACAAGCGCGGCCTGATCGAAAGTGCGCAGGGCGGCTCCATCTTCCTCGATGAAATCGGCGACCTGCCGCTGGAACTGCAGGCCAACCTGCTGCGCTTCCTGCAGGAGAAGACCATCTACCGCGTCGGCGGCACGCGCAGCATCGCGGTCGATGCGCGCGTGATCGCCGCCTCGCACGTGAACTTGCCGCAGGCGGTGCAGCGCGGCGCGTTCCGCGAGGATTTGTACTATCGCCTGAATGTGCTGGCGCTGGATGTGCCGCCGCTGCGCGAGCGCAAGGAAGACCTGCTGCCGCTGGCCGAACATTTTTTCCACACGTTTTCCAGCGAGCGCGCGCCGCGCCTGAAAGGCATCAGCAGCCGCGCCGCGCAGGCGATCCGCGAGCACGACTGGCCCGGCAATGTGCGCGAGTTGATCAACCGCGTGCGGCGCGCCATGGTGATGGCCGAGGGACGCCTGATCCAGCCGCAGGATCTCGGCCTGGCGACCGCCGCGCCGGCGCGCGCGCCGTTGCAGCTGGACGACGCCCGCATCCGCGCCGAACGCGACGCCATCGACGCCAGCCTGTTACGCGCGGGACGCAACATCACGCTGGCCGCGCGTGACCTCGGCGTCTCGCGCATGACGCTCTACCGCCTGTTGGCCAAGCATGGGATCAGTGCGCCGTCACAGGATCGTTACACGGCTGTGGAGAGTGAATAACGGGGCGGCGGCCGCCCGCGTTGTCGCAGCGGTGTGACGTTTTATGCCGCAAATCCGCCGCCGCGTACCCGCCGCCGGCCAGCTTCTCTTTTGATATCAAAGCCTTGCCGGTGCTGGCACCAAGGTTGCAAAAGCCGTATGGGCGGGAGCGAGGTCTCCATGCGCAAACACATTCACCTTCAATTCATTCTTCAGGCAGGAGTAACCATGAACAAATCACTGATCGGAGCCGCTATCGCGCTGGCTTTCAGCGCACAGGCCTATGCACAGACCGCCACCACGCAGTCCGGCGCCGGAGCGCACGCTACCGACAATGCCAGTGCAGTCCAGGACAGCAGCAACAAGAACAATAACAACAACAGCAGCGGCGCCGCCGGCGCCGCCGCGCTCGGCAGCGTAGCGGCCAACAACGGCGGCGCCGCCACGTCCACCCTCAGCAATGCCTACAACCAGTCGAGCGCCGACGCCACCACCACGCTGACCGGCTCGGTCAACAATAACACGGTGCAGGACATCGGCAACCGCGCCACCAACGCCGGCAACAGCAATGGCGGCGTCGCTTATGGCGGCACGGGCGGCGTCGCGACCGGCGGCAATGCGAGCGGCACCGGCGCGGCCGGCGGCATGAGCTATGGCGGCAATGGCGCGGCGGGCGCGCCGGTGCCGCTCGCATTGCCGCC
>NZ_WWCS01000057.1 GCF_009857535.1 Duganella margarita | reverse complement strand
CCCAGGCGACGACGCCGCCGGTGGCGCGGGCGGCTGTGTCGCCGGCGCCTGTGGCCGTGGTGGCGCCGGCTGGGACCGACGGAGCCGCCGCGTTGCGCCAGCTGGCCGGCC
The DNA here is from genome assembly GCF_009857535.1 of Duganella margarita. Classification (GTDB taxonomy): domain Bacteria; phylum Pseudomonadota; class Gammaproteobacteria; order Burkholderiales; family Burkholderiaceae_D; genus Rugamonas; species Rugamonas margarita. The sequence continues at coordinate 2,014 of NZ_WWCS01000057.1, read as the reverse complement.
TGTGGGGCCTGACGCTGACAACCGGCGATCCATGTCAGACGGCGGCGCGCGCCAATCTGCGTTGCCTGCAGGCGAAAGGCAGCATCGAGGACGTGCGTCTGCTGGACCGTCCGACGATGCTGAAGCTGCACGACGATCCCGCCGCGCCCAATTACGTGCTGCTGACCGCGCTGGACGACGGCAAAGCCACCATCGTCGCGGCCGGCGGCAAGCCGCAGACGCTGACGGTCGAAGCGCTGGCAGCGCGCTATGACGGCGAGTTTGCCACCTTCTGGCGCGCGCCCAAGGCCTGGCGCGACGAGGTGCGCAGCGGCGACCAGGGGCCGGATGTGGACTGGCTGGCCAAGCGCCTGTCGCAAATCTACGATCTGAAAAAACCACAGGAAAACCAGCCGCTGGACGCGGTCTTGCGCAAGCGCCTGACCGAGTTCCAGACCGCGCAGAACCTGAAGGCCGATGGCGTGGCCGGCCCCAAGACTTTTATCCGCTTGTATCAGCTGGGCGGCGTGCAGGAGCCGCGGCTGCGTTGATGTTAAATCGCGCGGCCGTCGTAGTGATGCACAGGAATGGCCGCCAGATCGATGCCCTCGATGCAACGCAGGTTGATGGCCGCCGTTGGCGTACCGTCCGGCGCAAGCGCTTCGGCATACGGGTGAATGCCGCAGGTCGGGCAGAAGCGGTGCGCGATCTTGTGCTGGTTGAACAGGTAGGACCTGGCATGGTCCTCCGGCGTTAGCAGTTGCATCTGGCTGCGCGGCACGAACCATAGCAGCGAGCCTTTGCGCTGGCAGATCGAGCAGTTGCAGGCCAGCGCGGACGCAATCTCGCCTTCGGCGTTGAATTTGATGTTGCCGCAATGGCAGCTTCCGGTGTATTTCATGGTGCCTCCATGTAGTGATGCAGTTGCTGGAAGAACGCCTGCCAGCCGCGTTCGTGGTTGTCGCGCGCCTGGCTGTCGACGAATCGGTCGTGCACAAATGTCAGCTCGGTGCCATCGGCTACCGCTGTCAGCGTGATGCTCACGCGTGACACGCGCTCCGGCGTGGTGTGAAATGCCCAGTTGAACACCAGACGTTGATGGGGCTGGACTTCCAGATATTCACCGCCCACTTGATTCTGTTCACCGTCCGGCGATTGGAACGCAATGCGATAGCGCCCGCCCACGCGCAGGTCGATTTCCGCCAGGGTGGCGATGGTCTCCGGCGACGGTCCGAACCAGCGCATCAGCGCTTGCGGGTCGGTCCAGGCGCGCCAGATTTTGTCGGCGCTGACGGGGTAGTGGCGGATGATGCGGACTTCTCCGGTGCTTGTTGGCATGTTTCCTCCTGGTGATATAGGTAGCGTCCCAGCGCATCCAGTTGGGCGTTCCAGTAGCGGTCGTAATGGGCAATCCACTGCGCGGCTTGCTGCATGGTTTGGGTCTCCAGCGAGCAGCGGACGATGCGGCCTTCTTTGGCGCGGGCAATCAGGCCGGCGGCTTCCAGCACCGCCAGATGTTTCATGAAGCCGGGCAGCGACATCGCGTGTTGCTGTGCCAGTTCGCTGATGGTGTGGCTGCCCTGTTCCAGCTGCGCCAGCACGCGGCGCCGTGTGCTGTCGGCCAGGGCGGCGAACACCAAATCGAGTTGTTGATCATTATGCTTAACCATGTGGTTAAGTATTCTCTGGTGGCGCGGCTTTGTCAAGCGCCGGGCTTACGTTAAGATAGGGCGATATTCACCTCGGTTACCGCTATGTCTTATATTTTGGAAGCGCTGAAGAAGGCGCAGGCTGAACGTCAGTTGGGCAGCTCGCCGACGCTGCATGCGCCGACGCTGCAGTCGGCGGAGCGCGCGGCCGCCGCCCGGTTCAGCACACCGATGCTGTGGACGGTATTGGGCATGGCGGTGCTGATCGGCGTGTTGCTGGTGCTGGTGTGGCGACCGTCTGCGCCAGTGGCGGCGCCGGTCGCCGCAGTCGCGCAGCAGCCAGTCGTGGCGTCGGCGCCCGCCGCTGCGCCGGCCGCGCCCACGCC
>NZ_WWCS01000056.1 GCF_009857535.1 Duganella margarita | reverse complement strand
CCAGCAGCGCGGCAAACTGCGGCTGCGGCTGGGTCAGCGTCAGCTGCGGCAGGCGCGCGCGCGGGCGCCGCACCTTGACGCCGGGCGCCAGCACCGTCGCCACCCCGGTCAGCACCACGGCGCCGCTCTGGTTCTTGATCTCGCAGTCGAGCTCGACGTGGTGGGTGGCGTCGTCGCGCGCGCGCACCGTGGCCGTCACCCGCAGTTCGTCGCCGATGCGCACCGGCTTCAGGAACTGCAGCGTCTGCGCCAGGTAGATGGTGCCCGGCCCCGGCAGCGCCGTGCCCAGCAGGCGCGAGATCAGCGCCGCGCTCCACATGCCGTGCGCGATGACGCCGTGGAACAGCGTGTGGTCGGCGTACTCGGGATCGACGTGGGCCGGGTTGACGTCGCCGGACACGGCGGCGAACGCCAGAATGTCTTCCCGGCCCAGCCGCCGCGTCAGGCGCGCGCTCTGGCCGATGGTCAGCTCGTCGTAGGTGACATTGGCGATGGTGTCGTCATCAGTGCTCATGGCGGGCGGGCAGGGAACTGCCGGAGCGGCAGCGATGGCACCCAGTGTACGGGCGCGTCATCGCCGAAGTATTTGATCTGGATCAAATACCAGATGCAGTCGCGGTCAGCATAATGGGTTGTCGCACCTGACCTGGAGGGACCGTGAAACAGACACTGCTACGCGTGGTGGCGCCGGCGCCGTCCCGGCCGCCGGCGGCCACCGCCCCCCCGGCGGCGCGGCGCCACCCGCTCGACCTGTATTGGCAAAGCCGGGTGGCGCGCGCCACCGGTGGCATTTCGCCGATTGCCATGCAGCTGGCGTTTCAGGACTGGTGGCAGCATCTGGCGGTGTCGCCCGGCAAGTGCGGCGAGTTGGCCACGTTCTGGCTGACCGCGCTCGGCGGCGCCGCCGCGGGCGAGGACCGGCGCTTCGCCCATTTCGCCTGGCGGCAATGGCCGTTTGCCCAGTATGTGAGCGGGTTCAAGCTGCTGGAGCAGTTCTGGCAGCAGGCCACCAGCGGCGTGGCCGGGGTGGCGCCGCACCACGCCGAAGTGGTGGCGTTTACCGCGCGCCAGCTGCTCGACATGTGGGCACCGTCCAACTTCCTGTGGACCAATCCGGAGGTGCAGCGGGCGGCGCTCGCCAGCGGCGGCCGCAGCCTGGTTGACGGCGCGCTGAACTGGCGGCAGGATCTGTGCCGCCATCTGGCCCCGCCCGGCGCGGCGGTGGCCGAACCAGTGGACGCGCCCTACGTGCCGGGGGTGGACGTGGCGGTCACGCCCGGCCAGGTGATCTTCCGCAACGCCTTGATCGAACTGATCCAGTATGCGCCGCAGACCGCGCGCGTCTACCGCGAGCCGGTGCTGGTGGTGCCGTCGTGGATCATGAAGTACTACATCCTCGACCTGTCGCCGCACAATTCGCTGGTGCGCTACCTGGTCGGGCAGGGCCATACCGTGCTGATGATGTCATGGCGCAATCCGGGCGCCGCCGACCGTGACCTCGGCATGGAAGACTACCTGCGCGACGGTCTGCTGGCGGCGCTGGCGCAGGCTGACGCAGTCGGCGGCGGCGCCCCGGTACACGCGGTCGGCTACTGCCTGGGCGGCACCCTGCTGGCGATCGCCGCCGCCGCGCTGGGCGGCGAAGGGCGGGCGCTGCCGGCCCGGCTGGCCTCGCTCACGCTGCTGGCGGCGCAGACCGACTTCAGCGAACCGGGCGAACTGGGCCTGTTCATCGACGACAGCGAGCTGGCCTTCCTCGACGCGCTGATGTGGGACCAGGGCTACCTCGACGGCGACCAGATGGCGGCCTCGTTCCAGCTGCTGCACGCGCGCGACCTGGTGTGGTCGCGCCTGATGCGCGAGTACCTGCTGGGCCAGCGCAGCGCGCCGAACGACCTGATGGCGTGGAACGCCGACAGCACGCGGCTGCCGTTCCGCATGCACAGCGAGTACCTGCACCGGCTGTTCCTGCACAACGACCTGGCCGAGGGCCGCTACCTGGTGGACGGCCGCCCGGTGGACCTGGCCGCCATCGGCGCGCCGCTGTACGTGCTGGCCACCGAACGCGACCACGTGTCGCCGTGGCAGTCGGTGTACAAAATCCACCGGCTGTGCGCGGCGCCGCTGGAGTTCGTGCTGGCCTCGGGCGGGCACAACGCCGGCATCGTGTCGGAGCCGGGCCACGCCAACCGCAGCTACCGCAGCCTGCCGCCCGGGACCGCGCCGTCCGCCGATCTGAGTCCGCAGGCGTGGCTGGCGCGGGCCAGCCACAGCGACGGCTCCTGGTGGCCGCACTGGCAGCAGTGGCTGGTGCAGCATTCCGACCGCCAGCCGGTCGCGCCGCCGCCCATGGCGGCCACGCTGGGCCCGGCGCCAGGGCAGTTCGTGGCGCGCCCCTGAGCGCGCAACGGCAACGGAGGTCACCATGTTCCGCCATATCCTGTTTCCCACCGACGGCGCGGCGCCGTCGCTGGCCGCGCTCGGCCCGTG
>NZ_WWCS01000055.1 GCF_009857535.1 Duganella margarita | reverse complement strand
CGCGCGGTGCCGCCGGCCCAGCAGGACGCCGGCGCCGGCGACGAGACCGCGCTGGTGTTTGCCGGCCTGGTGAGCTTCCTTGATCCGCCCAAGCCGAGCGCGGCGCCGGCGCTGGCGGCGCTGGCGCGCGACGGCGTCGCGCTCAAGACCGTCACCGGCGACCACGAACTGGTGGCGCGCCACCTGTATGCCCGGCTCGGGGTGCCGGTCACCGGCGTGCTCAGCGGCGACGAGGTGGCGCGGCTGGACGACCTCGCGCTCGGCGCCGCCGCCGAACGCGTCAACCTGTTCTGCCGCATCACCCCGGTGCAGAAGCACCGCATCCTGGTCGCGCTGCGGCGGCGCGGCCATGTGGTGGGCTACCTCGGCGACGGCATCAACGACGCGCCGGCGCTGCATGCGGCCGACGTCGCCATCTCGGTCGACGGCGCGGTCGACGTGGCGCGCGCGGCGGCCGACCTGATCCTGCTCGAGCACGACCTCGGCGTGCTGCACGCCGGCGTGCGCGAGGGCCGGCGCACCTTCGGCAACATCATGAAATACATCCTGATGGGGACCAGCTCGAATTTCGGCAACATGTTCAGCATGGCCGGCGCGGCGCTGCTGCTGCCGTTCCTGCCGATGCTGCCGGTGCAGATCCTGCTCAACAACCTGCTGTACGACCTGTCCGAACTGGCGATTCCGCTGGACCACGTGGACGCCGCCGACCTGCGCCGGCCGCGCCCGTGGGACCTGGCGCTGGTGCGCGACTTCATGCTGGTCATGGGGCCGGTGAGTTCGGTGTTCGACTTCCTCACCTTCTATCTGCTGCTGGCGGTGTTCGACGCCGGCCAGGCGCTGTTTCACACCGGCTGGTTCATCGAGTCGCTGGCCTCGCAGGTGCTGGTGATCTTCCTGCTGCGCACGCGCGGCAATCCGCTGCGCAGCCGCCCGCACCCGGCGCTGGCGCTCGGCGCGCTGGCGGTGCTGGCGGCCGCCGTGGCCCTGCCGTTTTCGGCGCCAGGCGCGGCGCTGGGCTTCGTGGCGCCGCCGGCCGGCTTGCTGGCGCTGCTGGCGGCGCTGCTGGCGGCGTACCTGCTGGCCGTGGAGGCCGTCAAACGCTGGTTCTTCCGGCGCCACCCCGGCTAGCCGCGGAAGATGTCGAACGGTTCGATGCGCAGCACCTTGCGGATGCCGATGTAGCTGGAGATGGCGGCGATCACCAGCACCATGCCGAACGCCAGCGCCAGGTTGCCGAAGGTGAGTTGCGCCGCGTAGTCCGGCAGGCGCCACTTGGCGGCGGCGATCAGCAGCGTGCACAGCCCCAGCCCCAGGCCGTAGCCGGTCAGCGCCGTAAACACAGCCTGGAACAGGATCATGCCGACCAGCTCGTGTCCCTTGGCGCCGATTGCCTTGAGCGCGCCGAATTTTTCCAGGTTCTCCAGGATGAAGCTGTAAAACGTCTGGCCCGAGATCGACAGGCCGACGATGAAGCTGATCACCGTCATCAGCAGGATGTTGGTGCCGACGCCGGTCTGGTACTTGTAGAAGTCGCTGATGCGCTGGATGAACTGGCGCTTGCTCAGCGCCAGGTAGCCCAGCTGCCGGACCTGCTGCTGGATCGCCGCCAGCGCGGCCGGCGACTGCGGCGCCACCAGGATGTAGGAAATGGTGGAGCGGCTGGATGGAATGTACTGGCGCGCGCGGCTATAGGTGGTGTACAGCGTCGGCACGCCGAACAGGCCGCCGGCCGCCACGCGGGCGATGCCGGCCACGACCGCGCGGCGGTCGTTGATCTGGAATTCGCTGCCGACCACCGGATGGCCCAGCTTGCCGAATTCGGCGTCGCGCACCACCACGAAGGCGTCGTCGGCATACAGGTCGGCGATGCTGCCCTGCTCCAGCTGCGGCCGGCCGAACAGGCTGGTGTCGTCGAGCCCGATGACGCTGACGGCCTGGTAGGCGCCGTCGCCCAGCTTGACCAGCGCGCCGCCGGCATACAGCGGCACCGCGTAGCGCACGCCCGGCAAGCTGCGCACCGCGCCCAGCAGGTAGTCCGGCAGCGGAATGGTGTTGGCCACGGTGTTGACCGCCGGGTCCATGATCCACACCTCGGCGCCGATGTTGGACACGGTGGCCGAGGCCCGGCTCAGGATGCCGGCAAAGATCGACGTCATCTGCACCATCAGGAACACCGCGAAGGTCAGCCCGACCAGCAGCGCCGAGAACTTGCCGCTGTCGTTGACCAGCAGCTTGTAGGCCAGCCGCAGGATGCCGCCGCGCTTCATGGCGGCTGGGCCGGCGGCGGCCGGTTCCACCAGCCGCCGCCCAGCGCCACCAGCAGCGCCGCGCTGTCCTGGTAGCGCACGGCGGCGGCGGCCAGCGCGTTGACGCGGCTCTGGTACAGCTGGTTGTCGGCGCTGATCACCTCCAGGTAGCTGGCCAGCCCGGCGCGGTAATTGGCCTCCACCAGCGTCAGCGCCTGCTCGGCCGCCTGCAGCGCCTGGCGCTGCGCCTGCAGCGCGTCGGCGTCGTGCTGCAGCGCGCTCAGTACGTCGGCCACCTGGGCGAACGCGTCCAGCACGGTCTGGCGGTAGGCGGCCAGCGCCTGCTGGTAGCCTTCGACGGCGGCGCGGCGCCGGTGCCAGCCGGCGCCGCCCTCGAACAGCGGCCAGGCCGCTTGCGGGCCGACGCTCCAGAAGCGGCCGGCGGCGG
>NZ_WWCS01000054.1 GCF_009857535.1 Duganella margarita | reverse complement strand
GGCGCGGTGGCATCGGCTGGCGCCGGCGTGGCGGCTGGATTGACGCTGGAGGCTTGCGCGGCAGCGGCAGCGGCGGCCGGGGTGGCGGCATGGGCGCCGCCGATGGTGCCCGACACCGAGTGCTGGGCCATCGCAGGCGCGGCGGCCAAGGCCGCCGCGATGATCAGGGAGGAAATCAGTCCGAGCTTCATTTATTCAATTTTCGGATACGTTCGGAAGGCGTGATGATGTCGGTCAGGCGGATACCGAACTTGTCGTTCACCACCACCACCTCGCCCTGGGCGATCAGGCAGCCGTTGACCAGCACGTCCATCGGTTCACCGGCCAGGCCGTCCAGTTCCACCACCGAGCCCTGCGCCAGTTGCAGCAGGTTCTTGATGGCGATCTTGGTGCGGCCCAGTTCCACCGTCAGCTGGACCGGGATGTCGAGGATGAAGTCGATATCGTTATGGGTTTCGGTCTTGCTCGGCGTGCCGGAAAAATCCTTGAACACGGCGGCGCTGGCCGCTTGCGACGCGGCTTGCTGCTTTTCCAGCGCGGCCGCTTCGGCCTGCGCCTGCTCGGCGATCGCCGCACCCCATGGATCGTCATCGTCCAGCGGTTGATCGTCTTGATTGTCCGACATGTTAGCTCTCCGGTATCTATTTATTTAAGTGATCGGCGTTGGCGAGCAGCTTCTCAACCTTGAGCGCGTACTGGCCGTTCATGACGCCATAGCTGCAATCCATGACCGGCACGCCGTCCACGGTGGCAGAGATGAATTCCGGGATCGACAACGGGATGATGTCGCCGACCCGCATGTTGAGGATCTCGTCGAAGTTGACCCGGGCCGTGCCCAGCGACGCCACCAGCTCGACCTCGGCGATCTGGATCTGCTGCGTCATCAGGCGGATCCAGCGTTTGTCCACTTCCAGCGCCTCGCCTTGCAGGCTGGAGGTCAGCGAGTCGCGGATCGGTTCGATCATCGAGTACGGCATGCAGAAGTGGATCTGGCCCGACACCGAGCCCAGCTCGACGGTGAAGGTCGACGCCACCACCACCTCGTTCGGGGTGGCGATGTTGGCGAACTGGGTATTCATTTCCGAGCGGATGTATTCGAACTCGACCGGGTAAACCGGTTCCCATGACTTGGTGTAGGCCTCGAACACGATGTCGAGGATGCGCAAAATGATGCGCTGCTCGGTCTGGGTAAAGTCGCGCCCCTCGACGCGGGTGTGGAAGCGGCCGTCGCCGCCGAACAGGTTGTCCACCAGCAGGAACACCAGGCCCGGATCGAACACCATCAGGGCGGTGCCGCGCAGCGGCTTCATGTGCACCAGGTTGAGGTTGGTCGGCACCACCAGGTTGCGGATGAACTCGGAATACTTGGACACCCGCACCGAGCCGACCGACACCTCGGCGCTGCGGCGCAGGAAATTGAACAGGCCGACGCGCAGCAGACGGGCGAAGCGCTCATTGATAATCTCCAGCGTCGGCATGCGGCCGCGCACGATACGTTCCTGGGTCGCCAGGTTGTAGTTGCGGACGCCAGCGACGTCTTCCGCCGCCGCGACATCGTCCTGGTCGCCGTTGACGCCCTTTAAAAGGGCGTCGACTTCTTCCTGGGAGAGAAAATTATCAGCCATGGGGTGCGCTCTGCTTGCTTTGTACTTACTGAATGATGAATGACGTAAACAGCACGTCTTCGATTTCCTGCGGCGAACCACGGTCTTCAAACGGTTCTCTCAGCGCCGTGATGATTTCCTTGGCCAGCTGGATCTTGCCTTCCGGCGTGTTGATGTCGGCGGCGTGCTTGGCCGACAGCAGCAACAGGATGCGGCTGCGCACCTTGGCCATGTTTTTCTTGACCTCTTCCTGGGTTTCGGGGTCGGCCAGCTGCAGCGAGAATGCCACTTGCAGGTACTGGTCGGCGCCGCTCTCGCCCGGTTGCAGGTTGACGGTAAATGGTTCGACCGGTTCGTAGATCGCCGGGCCGCTCGGTTTCTTGGATTTCTTTTTCTTGGACGGCGCCTCGTCGTGGTCTTCGGCATCGGCTTTGCCGTGCAGGAAGAACCAGGCCGCACCGCCGCCGGCGGCGCCCAGCACCAGCACCACGGCCAGAATGATGATGATCAGTTTTTTGCTGCCACCGCCGGCGGGTGCTTCAACTTTCTGATCGGCTTTCATTTTTGCGTTCGCTTTCAAAAGTAGCCCTTCATGTTGCGGAGTGTTTCACGCCGCCATTATGTCATTATCGGTCGCGCCAAGGCAGACGGAAGCGCCGAAAAGAGGGGCGTTCCCGGTGCTGCTTGACATTTCCCTAGTGTAACAGACAACAAAACCGGGAGGGCGTCAGCGCCGGTCCCGGTTTGCACTGGTGGCCGTGCTGCTCAGGCGAAGGTATCGACCGCGCCGGCCGGCAGGCGGCGCACCGGCGGCGCGCTGCGGGCCGCCTCGGCCTGGGTATTGGTGTCGCGCCCGTAGCTGCCCCCCGCGCGGCCGTTACCGCCACCGTTGCCACCGCTCTGCGCCGAGCTGGCTTGTTGGCTGAAGCTGCTGTTGCTCTGATCCGACATGCTGGACGAGACAGTTGCGCTGCCCAGCTGGATACCGGCGTCGCTCATCATTTCCTTCAGTTTCGGCAGTGCGTTTTCCAGCGCCTGGCGCACTTCCGGCGCGGCCGAGCTGAAGGCGGCGGTGGCCTGGTCCTTGTTGACGCTCAATACCACCTGCAGCGGCCCCAAGTCTGGCGGATTCAGCTCCATGGTGGCGCTCTGTTCGCCGCCGGCGGCCATGAAGATGATTTTCTGGCCCAGTTGCTGGTCCCAGCCCTGGCTGCCGACGCGGCTGCTGAGCTTGTCGGTCGGCACGGCGGTGGCGGCCTTGGCGATCTCCTGCGCCGCATGGCTGGCGGTCGGCGCGATGGTGATCGCGGCTTGTTCCTTCAGCGTCGCGGCGGCCTCGGCGTTGGTGGTGGTGGCTTTCGGCGCGGCGGCCAGCTGGGCCGGATCGGCGGCAGCCTGCTGTTGCTGCTGGGTTTGCGAGACTTGCTGCTGGGCGTCAGTCTTCGGCGTGGCCTTGGTTTCGATCTGGTTGATGGCATCGGCGCCGGTTTTTGGCGCGGCGGCATCGGCCACGGCGGCGTTGTCGGCCGGCTGCGCGGCGGCCTTGGCGCCGTCGGCAGCATCGCCCGCCACGGTGGTGGCGACGGTCACCGGTTTGAGACTGTCGGTGCCATCGCCCTTGCCGGCAGCGGCTTTCGCAGCGGCAGCGGCGGCCAGGGCCGCGGCATCGGCGGCGCTGTGCGGGGCGCTGCCGGCCTTGCCCAAGGCGGTCTTGAAGCCGGCCGCGTC
>NZ_WWCS01000053.1 GCF_009857535.1 Duganella margarita | reverse complement strand
AGCGGAGCCGGCGGCGGCGGCGCCGGGCCGCCATCCGTTGCTGGCCTGGGACGGCAGCCGCGCGGCGGCGCGCGCCATCAGCGACGCCTTGCCGCTGCTCAAGCTGGCCGCGACGGTGACGCTGCTGGTGCTCAATCCGGCCACGCACACCTACGGCATGGAGCCCGGCGCCGATATGGCGCTGCTGCTGGCACGCCATGGCGTGCCGGTGACGGTGATGCGTGAGTACACCACGGCCCCGATCGGCGAGGCGCTGCTGGGCGCGGCCGCCGAGTGCGGCTGCGACCTGCTGGTGATGGGCGGCTACGGCCATGGCCGCGCGCGCGAGACGCTGCTGGGGGGCGTGACCCGCGCGGTGCTGGCCGACATGACGTTGCCGGTGCTGATCTCGCATTGACCGCGGCCGCCGGCGGGAACCAGCAACTGGCGGCGCGGTCCAATCAGTATCGGCGCCGCCAACGGCCGCCGAAGCCTGACAGGGGAATTGCCATGAAATCGATTCTGATCGTGTACTACTCGCACACCGGCGTCACGGCGCAGGTGGCGCACGCGCTGGCGCGGACCTGCGGCGCGGACCTGGAACAGATCACCGAACCGCAGCCGCGCCAGGGCGTGGCCGGCTATCTGCGCGCCGTCTGGCAGGCGTTGCGCCAGCAGCCGGCGCCGATCAACCCGCCGCGCCACCATCCGGCCGACTATCCGGTCGTGGTGCTGGGCACGCCGGTCTGGGCCGGGCACCTCAGTTCGCCGATGCGCAGCTACATTCTGCAGCAGCGCGAACACTTCCGCCACGTCGCGCTGTTCTGCACCATGGGCGGCAGCGGCGGTGCCGGCGTGCTCACCGCGATGGCGGATCTGTGCAACAAGCTGCCGATGGCCACGCTGTGCGTGCGCCAGCGCGACGTGCTGGCGGAACGCTACGCCGCTGCACTGACCGAGTTTGTCCATGAACTGCCGACCGCGGAACCGGCGGAAGAGCGGCTGGCCGCAGCCGACGGCGCGACCCGGCCCGGTTAGGCGGGTCGTCCACTACCGGCGGCGGCGTCAGCCCCTTCAGTACGCGTGGGCAAGGCGGCTCACCAGCGCCGGCCATGCGTCGCTCAACTTGCCAGCGGCGGCCTGACATGCCGCTCAAGCGAAGCAAGACCGGAGTGTGCCAGCAACTGCTCCGCCCGTGACAGGTCGCGCGCATCGCCGTGTACGACCAGCATGAACTTGTCGGCGCGGATCGCGGTTTCATAGCGCAGCACGGAATCGGGCGGCATGCCCAGCGCGCTCAGCGCGCCCACCAAGGCGCTGGCGCCACCGACCAGCACGGCGCCCTCCAGGCCGCCGAATATGGCGGCGGCCAGCGGCCCAAGCACGATGACGTGCCCGACCACCGGGACAAACAGCAACGCCGAGCCGAACAGGATGCCGACCAGGCCGCCCCAGAAAGCGCCATACTTGCCGCAGATCCTGGCCCGCTCGCCCGCATTCAAGAATCCCACCACATGCTCTTCGGTCTGATAATCCCGGCCGATGATGGAAATTTTTGTCATGTCAAAGCCCGCCCGCTGCAGCGCCTTGACCGCCGCTTCCGCCTCGGCGTGCGTGTGATACACCGCGACCGCAAGGTCGTTATTGCTGTCGGTCATGTTGTGCTCCTCTCGATGAACTCAGTGGGGATCCCAATAAAAATACAGCTCGCGCGCGCCGTGCTGCCGCACCTGGGCGATGCGTGACAGCGTGTCGCCGTGGGCGGTGGCCGAGACCCGGTAGCGCCCCGGCGCCAGGTGCAGGTCGCAGAGCGGGCCGGGCGAGACAAAGCTGGCGAGCGGCCGGCCCGCCGGATCGCTCACCGTCACCGCGACGTCGGCCAGGTACTCGCCGCTGCCCTTGGTGGCGAACGTCAGGCGCAGATTGTGGCCGCTCTGGGCGGTCGCCATCGACGCACGCTCGTCGGCGCCGATGCCGCTGCTGCCCTCGCATCCCGCCGCTGCCGCGTCCTGCGCCGCCGCCGCGCCCAGCCGCAACAGGCCGACGGTCAAGGTCAAAGTGATTATGGATTTCATGGTGGTTCCTTTGCGCGCCATTCCCGCCGATCCGCCAGCGCATGGCCGGCGGCCGGCAGCGAATGGGACACCGGCGCCGTGCACAGCGCAGGCCACCGGCGCGTTGATGGACTCAGCGGGTGAGCGCCGAGGCCTGGCCCAGCGCCTGCTGCAGCGGCTGCGCCTGCGGATTGCTGACGCTGCCGTCGGCGATATCCTTGGGCGACAGCGCTCGGCCATAGTAGGCGTTGGTCAGCGACTGGTTATAACGGATGTCGTTCAGGCCCACCGTGACGGCGTCACCGAACAGGCCCTTGGTCGCCCCCCAGGCCACCACGTCGCCATTGCCGGCCGTGCCCTGGGCCAGCTTCGACCAGTTGAACACGGTGAGTCCGGCGGCAGCGCTCAGCGAGAAATTGTTTTTCTTCATGAACTCACCGACCGCCTTGTCATTGTTGAGCACCATGGCCAACGCCCCGCCTTCGGCGCCAGCCTGCAGGCCCACCGTCAGGCCGCCCAGGTCGTAGAACGCCGGTCCGCTCCAGCTGCCATCCGCTCGCTTGAGCAACAACAGCCCGGCGCCGCCATGGGCGCCGACGCCCAGCGCCGCGCGCCCATAAGCGGGCACGATCAGCACGCCTTTGGCCTGTTGCAGCAATTGCTTCATGCGCGGCTCGGCCTCGAGCTGGCGCACCACGCGCATGGCATCGGTGACGCGCTCGGTGGCGCGCTGCGCCGGCCGCGCGGCGGTATCGGCGCGCGGCGCATCATCGGACTGCGCCAGGGCGGCGCCGCCGGCCAGCGCGGCCAGCAAGGCCAGCGCCGACAGAGGAGAGTGATGATTGATGTGCATGGCAGGCCTCCGTCAGGATTGCAGCGTCGGGTCGATGCTGATCAAATTGTTGACATGGGTGACCCCGGGCGCCAGCCAGGCCGCCCGCTCCGCCGCCTTGCGCTCGCTCCACGAGCGCACGTTGCCGTGCAAGGTCACCGTATTGCCGCTGGCCTCGACCCGCAGCCGCGCTGCGTCCAGCGCCGCATTGCGGTGGAAGGCGGCGACGATCTTGTGCTGCACGTCGGCCGCCGCCACCGTCGGATGCAGCGTGATCTGATTGAGCACCTGGCGCACGCCGCGGATGCGCCGCACCGCCTGCTCGGCCCGTTCACGCTGGTAGTTCCATTCGACCTCGCCCTTGAGCTTCAGCGTGCCGTCATCGACCACCAGCTGGATCGCGTCGGCCGAGTGCGGCAACTGGTAGCGCAACGCCGAGGCGGCCTCGCGCGCGATGTCGGCGTCGAGCCGGGCCTCGCCGGCCAGCCGCACCTCGAGTTCGTCGGCCACGCCGGCCACCCCCGCCACCCGTTGCGCGGCGCGTTCCGCCGCCACCTTCTGCGCGTAGCTGCGGACAAAGCCGCTGAGCGTGACGATCTTCTCCCGCACCGCCACGCCGATGTCGTTGGCGCTGATATCAGCGTCCCATTCGAGCTCACTCTCCACATGTTTTCTGATGTCGCTATCGGTATGCATCTGCTTCTCCCGTCATAGAATGGTCTGCCTGCGTGATCTGCCTGCGCGCCGTCGTGAGACGGGACGCGGCCCACCCCATGCTAGCGCCACGCCGCGCGGTACGTTTAACCTGCATCAGGGGATGCCATGGAACTTTTAAATGATGGGCGCTGCCGCGCCGTTGACGGTGAACCCGGCAGGCCGCCGCCGGTCCAACCAGCAGCGAAAGGACATGTATGCGAACACCACTGCGCAACCGCGACCAGGCCGGCGGCTGGCGTGCCGCGACCACCAGCCCAGGCGGCGCCACCATGCCCGCCAGCGCCGCCGCGCCGGCCGCGCTGCCGTTCTGGCGCCTGCC
>NZ_WWCS01000052.1 GCF_009857535.1 Duganella margarita | reverse complement strand
TTCCCAGAGCCTTGAGCTCTTTGAAGGGTCGTTCGAGACCAGGACGTTGATAGGTCAGGTGTGGAAGTGCAGTAATGCATTAAGCTAACTGATACTAATTGCCCGTACGGCTTGTCCCTATAACCTTAGCAGGTTATAGAATAAGATGTACGTTGAGCGTTCGTTGATATACAACTTCATTACCTAAAACAATTACTGCATAAACGATATAAATCGTTTATAATACTGTCTTCCAGATTTCAGGTGGCGCGGATTTAATCGCGACATCAGTACAAGTTAAAGCTTGATGACCATAGTAAGTCGGTCCCACCCCTTCCCATCCCGAACAGGACCGTGAAACGACTCTACGCCGATGATAGTGCTGCAACCAGTGTGAAAGTAGGTTATCGTCAAGCTAGTTATACAGAAAAAGCCCGCTCAGCAACCTGTGCGGGCTTTTTTATATCCATGAGGTTATAAAAAAGGTATCATTGGCGTCTATTTAAGCTGAGGACGCATGATGAAAACCTGGATTCCAATGGCCTCCCTGGCCCTGCTACTGGCGGCATGCGGTGGCTCAGACACAAGCTCCACTACTCCCCCCCAAGCGAAAACCATGGGTTTGCGCGCTGCTCAAGGCGCCGTACACACGCTTGCTGATTACACGCCAGTGATCCAACGCTTGTATCTGGGATTCTTTGGGCGTCCGGCCGATGCTGGCGGACTGCCGTTCTGGCAGAAGCAGTTCAGCGACGCCAATCTGCCGCTGACCACCGCCGAGCTCAGCCAGAAGTATGCCGGCAACGCCGACATTCGCCGCATCGTCGATGCGTTTGCCACTAGCCAGGAGGCGCAGGAACTCAACGCCGGCAGCAACGCCGTCTTTGTCAATTCGGTATACCTGAATGTCTTCAATCGCCAGGCGGAACTGGATGGTCTTAGTTTCTGGACCGGATTCCTCGACCGTAAAGAGCTGACCAGGTCCCAGGTGCTGTTGTGGATTGCCGGTAGTGCACAAGGAACGGATGTGGCAGTGGCCGCCAACAAGCTGGCCGCAGCCACTTACTTTACCGCCGCACTGGACCTGCCGCAGGAAGGGGCGGCCTACAGCGGCGCCAATGCCAATCTGTCGACGCGCGCCTTGCTGGCGGCGATAGACGGCGGCACCGACATGGTGGCTTTCAACAAGCAGATCGACGACTTCATCGCCGCGCTGATTACCCCGAACCAGCAGACCTCCGTAAAACGTTATAGCGGCTATCGCTATCTGCAGGACATGGTTAATACGCCCGCCTATTCGGCGTATTACAGCTACGCCGGCGGTGGCGTGGTCTCCCCCGCCACCGCAGGCACCGTCACCTACGGGGTACTGCCGCTGACGGTGAACTGGTCGCGCAACGCGACCACTCGCGAACTGGTCTACGCGGCGCCGGTGGTGGCCAGCGTCGGCCTGCCGGCGGCGGCGACCTGGCCGGAAGTGACGATGCTCTGCACCTCTGAAGTGACGCCGGATGGCAGTAGCAACAAATCCACCGATGTGCTGGTGGCGCTGTCGGCCACGCAATTGACGGACGCCGCCCAACTGGCGGGGCAGACGCTGAGCGTGTACCGCGAAAATTGTGTGACCGGCGGCAGCCGCGTGACCAGCTTCAGCTTTGACGCCAGCGGCAACGGCAGTTTTCCGACCAGCGCCGGCCTGCTGACGCTCAACGCCGCGGCGGTGACCAGTGTCCTTAATGGCCAGCAACTGCCGGATGCCTCGACTGGCAAGTGGCTGACCTTTACCGCCTACCGCTACACGCGCAGCGACAACAGCACCGGCTACATGGTGCTGCAGCACCTGGGCGATAAAACCACCGGTCTGACGAACGGCGCGCTGGCGACCTGGTCCCAGGAATAAGCTGTTATCTGAGCGGCGCCGACATCGGCAAAGTCAGCGTGAAGCGGGTACCGCCGCCCAGTTCACTATGGACGTCAATGCGGCCGCCGAGAATCTCGGTGACGATGTTGTGCACGATGTTGAGCCCGAGTCCGGAGCCGCCGACCCCCATCTTGGTAGTAAAAAAGGGATCAAAAATGCGCGGCAACGCTTCATGCGCGATGCCGGCGCCATGGTCTTCCACGCTCAACGTTACCCAGCCTTGCGCCGACAGCCGGGCGCTTACCGCAATCAGCCCGTCGCTGCGCCCTTCATAGCCGTGCAGGATGGCGTTGTTGATCAGATTGGTCACCACCTGGCCCAGCGGCCCCGGATAACTCTCCATCATCAACTCGGCCGGAATATATTGCTCGATGACGAAGGGCGTGCGCTTGATGGTCGGCTGCAGCGTCAGCACATTGCCGGCAATGACTTCCGCCAGCAGGAAGCTGCGCCGCTGCGAGCTGGTCTGGTCCACCGCCACCTGCTTGAAGTTGGTGACGATGTCGGCCGCGCGATGCAGGTTGCGGCTGAGGATGTCGACCGACAGCCGTGCGTTGCCGATGTAATGCTCGAACTCCTTGCGCGTGATGCCGCCCTCGCCGGTCAGGTGGCGATGGATTTCGTCGGTCTGCATTTCAAAAGTGGTGGAAGCCATCAGGCTGTTGCCGATCGGCGTATTCAGTTCGTGCGCGATGCCGGCCACCAGCGCGCCCAGGCCGGCCAGCTTCTCGTTGCGCACCAGGTCTTCGCGCGCCCGCGCCAGTGTGGCGATCATGTCTTGCAATTCGCGGTTGGCGCGCCGCAGCGCCAGGTGGGTATTGATGCGGGCCAGCACTTCCTCGATCTGGAAGGGCTTGGTGATGTAGTCGACGCCGCCGGCGTCGAAGCCGGTGACTTTCTGTTTGGGATCGGTAAGGCCGGTCATGAAGATCACCGGCACATCCTTGGTGCGCTTGCCGGCCTTGAGGCGCCGGCAGGTTTCAAAGCCGTCGATGTCGGGCATGACCACATCGAGCAGGATCAGGTCCGGCTCGGCAAACTCGGCGCGCATCAGGCCTTCGGCGGCGGTTTGCGCCAGCACGATCAGGAAGCCGTGCTGTTCCAGCCGGTCCAGCAGCGCGGCCAGGTAGGACGGCGAGTCGTCGACGATGAGTATCGTCGGCATCGGCACAACGGGGACCTCGCTCTGGTTCATCGCGCACCCTGAGTGATTCACGGTGCGGTCAGTATATAACGGGCGTTAGAACAAGCCGAGGCCTTTCAGCATCACCACCAGGATCAGCAGTGGCGAGACATAGCGCAGCAGGAAGAACACCATGCTGGCGATGGCGCCGTTGCCGAGCGCGCCGTGGTTGGAGAGCGCTTGCAGGAAGTTGTCCTTGCCCCACACCCAGCCGACAAACAAGGCTAGCAAAATGCCACCCAGCGGCAGCAGTACATTGGACGAGGCGAAGTCGAACAGATCGAACATATTCATGCCGAACAGCTTGAAGTTGGCCAGCGTGCTGTTGGTCAGCGCGCAGCTGGAGCCGAGCACCACCAGGATGGCGATGGTCAGCACGGTGGCCTTGGTGCGGCTCATGCCGAAGCGCTCGTGCAGCACCACCACCGGCACTTCCATCATCGACAGCATGGCGCCGGTCGCCGCGACGGACGCCAGCGCAAAGAAGGCAATCATCAGCAGCTGGCCGCCGGGAATTTGCGAAAACACCGCAGGAATCGTGATGAACACCAGCGACGGTCCGGCCGACGGCTCAAAGCCGAAACTGAACACCGCCGGGAAGATGGCGACGCCGGCCAGCATGGAGACGAACAGGTCGGCAATCATCACGCGGAACGTGGTCGCGGGAATGTTCTGGTCGTCGCGGAAGTAGGAGCCGTAGGTCATCATCGTGCCCATGCCCAGCGACAGCTTGAAGAAGGCCAGTCCCATCGCAGTCAGCACCACGCCGGAGGTGATCTTGCTGAAGTCGGGGCGGAACAGGAAGGTCAGACCCTCGGCCACCTTGGGCAAGCTCAGGCTGACCGCACACAGTAGCAGCAACAACAGGAACAGCACCGGCATCAGTTTCTTGGTGATGCCTTCAATGCCTTTGGTCACGCCCATCAGCAGGATGCCGCCGATGAACACCAGCACGCCCCATTGCCACAGCAGCGATTGCACCGGATCGCTGATCAGCGCACCGAAGGCGCTTTCGGTCACATGACGATCGCTGCTAAGAATGCTGCCGCCGATCGCTTTGAACACATAGGCAAACACCCACGCCACCACTTCCGAATAGAAGGACAGGATCAGGAAGGCGGCCAGCACGCCGGAAGCGCCGATCAGCCACCAGGGCAGGCTGTTCTTCGGCGCCAGGCGCTGCAGCGTAGTAATCGGATTGGCCTTGGCGGCGCGGCCCATGGAGATTTCCGCAATCATGACGGGCAGGCCGATCAACAAAGTGGCCAGCAGATAAATCAGCAGGAAACCGGCGCCGCCATTGGCGCCGGTGAGGGACGGGAACTTCCAGATATTACCGAGACCGACTGCGGAGCCCAGTGTTGCGGCCAATACGCCGAAGCTGGAGCTGAAGCCGCTGCGGCCTGTCATCTTATTATTCATAGCATTTTGCCGAGGTTTTTTGAGGACGCGATTGTATCAGTTGAAAAAAGAGGGTTGACGGAATGAATGCCGTACAGCATAATCTCATCTCTTCGCTGCTGAACACAACGATTCAGCGGCAAGCAGTAAAAGATCTTTAAAAATTTACAGTCGATAAATGTGGGCGTTTGATGCTGCAACAAAAAGCATTAAATGCTCAACAAAGAAATATTCAGTAGAAATACTGTCAGTATTTTTGAGAAGAGCGAACCAGTGACC
>NZ_WWCS01000051.1 GCF_009857535.1 Duganella margarita | reverse complement strand
GGCACGGCCTGCCGCCGGACATCCGCGCCGCGCTGGACAAGGCGATGAAGGATGCCACCACCTTCGAGAAAGCGATCGCGCAACGCGACAACGATCTGGCGCTGGACTTTTTTAATGATACTGCGACCACCGAGCTTTTTTACACTAATCACGCTCTGGGCGGCGCGCAGCAGGGCGGCCAGCTGCACGGTCTGGTTGGCCGTGCCGCCGGCCGGCGGCGGCAGCGGACCGACCAGGGCGATGCGCAGGCCGTTCATGGGACCGGCGCCAGCAGGCGCTGATAGATGGCGCCGTAGCGGGCCACGCTGTTGTGCCAGTTGCGTTCGCTTTCGACATAGGCGCGCGCCTGCTGGCGCAGCGTCGGCCACAGCTCCGGGTGGCTGATCAGGTGCTGCACCTGGGTCGCCAGTGCGGCGGCGTCGCCGGCTTTGAACAGCAGGCCGGTCTTGCCGTGTTCGATCATCTCGCGGTGGCCGCCGACGTCGGAGGCGACGATCAGCCGGCCTTGCGCCATCGCCTCGAGCGGCTTGAGCGGCGTGACCAGTTCGGTCAGCCGCATCGGCAGGCGCGGGTAGATCAGGATGTCGACCAGGCTGTAATATTCGGCGATCTGCGCGTGCGGCGCCCGGCCGCAGAAGATGACCTTGCCCTGCAGCCCCAGTTGGTCGACCAGCGCCCGCAGTTCTTTTCCTTGCGGACCGCCGCCGACCAGCAGCAGCTGCAGCGACGGCGCCAGCTTGAGCAGCCCGGGCAAGGCCTGCACCAGCAGCGCCAGGCCTTCGTAGTGGTAGAAGGAGCCGATAAAGCCCAGCACCACCTTGCCGTGTACGCCGAGCCGCCGCGCCAGCATGCGGTTGGGCGGCGGCGCGGCGAGGAAGCGGCCGCTGTCGACGGCGTTGGGTATCACGGTGATGCGCGGCGCCGGGATACCGCGCGCAATGAGGTCGTCACGCAGGCCGTCGCAGATGGTGGTGATGGCGTCCACGCGGCGCAGCGCGTAGGTTTCCAGCGCCCGGCTGAGGCGGTAACGCAGGCCGCCGGTGCGGCCGTGGCCCTGGTCGGCGGCGGCGTCTTCCCAGAAGGCGCGGATTTCGTAGACCACGGGAATGGCCAGCGCGCGCCCGACATGCAGCGCGGCGATGGCATTGAGCGACGGCGAATGGGCATGCAGCACGTGCGGCCGCGCCGCCTGCGCGACCTGCCGCAGGCGGCGCGCCAGGCTGGTGATCACCGCCAGCTGCGCCAGCAGCGGCAGGCGCGCCCACCAGCGGCGCTCCGGCGGCGTGCGGAAGAAATGCCAGCCGTCGACGTGCTGCTCGGCTTCGCTCGCGCCTTGTTTGGCACTGGTCAGGTGCAGCGTGTCCCACCCCATGCGGCGTTGCTGGCCGAGAATGGCCAGGGTGCGGAAGGTGTAGCCGCTGTGTAGCGGCGCGGAATGGTCGAGGATGTGCAGGATGCGCATCATGCGGCCTGCTGTTCAAGGCGCCGGCCGGGCGTGTGCAGCGACTGGCGCAGGAAGGATTCGAACATCAGCAGCGACCACAACGCCGCGCTGTGGTCGCGCTGGCCGCACTGGTGCTGCTGCATCAGCTGCTGCACGTAGGGCAGGTTGAACATGTCGCAGTGCTCCAGCACAGGACTGGTGAGGCTGCGTTGCAGGCGCGCGCGCAGCGGGCCACGGAACCAGTCGGCCAGTGGCACGGCAAAGCCCATTTTGCGCCGGTGCAGCAGTTCATGCGGCAGGTACGGCGCCAGCGCTTGCTTGAACAGGAATTTGCCGCTGCCGCCGCGCAGCTTGAGGTCAGGCGGCAGGCCCGAGATCCACTCGACCAGGGAGTGGTCGAGCAGCGGACTGCGCACTTCGAGGCCATGCGCCATGCTGGCGCGGTCGACTTTGGTGAGGATATCGCCGGGCAGGTAGGTTTTGAGGTCCAGGTATTGCACCAGCGACAGCGGGTCGCTGGCCGGGCAGTCGGCGGCGTGGCGGCGCAGCACCTGCACCGCGTGGTAGGGGCCCAGGTCGCGCCGCAATGCCGGGCTGAAGAGTTGCGCGCGCATCGCGTCCTTCAGGAGGCAGACGCGGTCGAAGTAGGCCGCCACGGCATCGCGCCCCAGCGCCTGCAGGGTGGTCTTGGCGCGCAGCGGCCGCGGCGCCCAGTCGGCGGCGGGATAGAGCCGGCCCAGCGTGCCGAACAGCGGTTGGCGCACGCCCAGCGGCAGCAGCGCGCGCCAGCGTTCGGCGTGCAGATGGTCACGGTAGCGGCGGTAGCCGGCCAGATTCTCGTCGCCGCCGTCGCCGGACAGCGCCACCGTCACGCGCTGCCGCGCCAGCTGGCACACGCGGTAGGTGGGCAGGGCGGAACTGTCGGCGAAGGGTTCGTCGTACAGCGCGGCCAGTTGGTCGATGAGGTCGGCATCGTGCTGCGCTACCCGCTGGCTGTGGTGATGGGTGTGGTAGCGTTCGGCGACCAGGGTGGCGTAGCGCGATTCGTCGAACTGCGCCTCGTCGAAAGCGATCGAGCAGGTGTTGACCGGGGTGGGCGAGGCGTGGGCCATCATCGCCACCACCGCGCTGGAGTCGACGCCGCCCGACAGGAAGGCGCCCAGCGGCACCTCGGCCACCAGGCGGATGCGCACCGCCTCGCGCAGGCGGGCGAGCAGTTCGTCGGCCGCGTGGTCCTGGCTGATCAGGCGATGGCGCTGGAACGGCACGTCCCAGTAACGGTGGGGGGCGCCGGGCGCGCTGCCGTGGCGCACCAGCAGCGTGTGGCCGGGTTCCAGCTTGCGGATCTGGCGAAACACCGTGCGCGGCTCGGGGATGTAGCCGTAGGCGAAATACTCGTCGATGGCGAGCGGGTCGAGGTTGCGCCGCAGTTGCCCGTGCGCCAGCAGCGCCTTGATTTCCGAGGCGAAAATCAACTGGCCGTTGTCCAGCACGGCGTAATGCAGCGGCTTGACGCCGAGCCGGTCGCGCGCCAGGAACAGGCAGCGCTGGCGGCGGTCCCACAGCGCAAACGCGAACATGCCGCGGAAGTGCTCGACGCAGCGCGCGCCCCATTGTTCCCACGCATGGACGATCACTTCAGTGTCGCAGCGGGTGCGGAAACTGTGGCCAAACTGCTGCAACTCGCGCATCAGCGCCGGGAAGTTGTAGATTTCGCCGTTGTAGACCACCATCACGCTGCGGTCTTCGTTGAACAGCGGCTGCGCGCCGCTGGCGAGGTCGATGATGGCCAGGCGCCGGTGGCCGAGGCCGACGCCCGGCTCGCGGTGCATGCCGGCCTGGTCCGGACCGCGGTGGCGCTGCAGGTCGGTCATCTGCCGCAGCACGGCGGGGTCGATGTCGGCCTGCTGGTAGAGATCAAAGATTCCGGCGATCGCGCACATGGCTATCCTTTCATCGGGGGACGGGTCAGACGGTCGTAGACGGCCAGGTAGGCCGCGGCCATGGCCGACAGGCTGTATTCGGCCAGCACGCGGCGGCGCGCGCGGGCGCCATGCTGGGCGGCGAGGCCCGGAATGCGGTAGTAGTCGGCAATGGCGGCGGCCAGCTGGCCGGGATCGCGCGGCGGCACCAGCGTGCCGGTCCAGCCCGGCAGCACCAGTTCCGGATTGCCGCCGACGGCGGTGGCCACCACCGGCAGGCCGGTGGCCATGGCTTCCAGCACGGTATTGGAGGCGCCCTCGGCCAGCGACGGCTGGACAAACACGGTCATGCCGCGCAGCAGGCGGGCGATGTCGTCACGGGCGCCGGGCAGCCAGGCCAGGGCGGCGGTGCCGGAGGCGCGCAGCACCTCCTGGCAGGCATGGCGGCACGGGCCGTCGCCGATGATGACCAGCCGCAAGCGGCTGGAGGCCACGCCGCCCTGGGCCAGCAGCGTCAGGAAGGCGTGCACCAGCGTCAGGTGGTCCTTGATTTCGGCCATGCGGCCAACGCTGCCGATGACGAACGCGTGTTCGGTGACGAAGCCGGGCGGGCCGATCGGCGCTGGCGGCCCCAGCCGTGGATGGAATTGCAGGCTGTCAACGCCGTTGCAGATGCGGGTGACCCGCTGCGGCCGGGCGCCAATGCTGTCCACCAGCCAGGCCTCGAGGTCCTTGCTGACGGCGATGAAGTGGCCGATCAGCGGCCGCAGCAGCTGGCGCAGCAGGCGGTAGCGGCGCTTGCTGCCGTCGAGGTCGTCGAGGTCGCGGCCGTGTTCGCCATGGACGCGCAGCCGCACGCCGGCCGCCGCCGCCAGCAGTTGGGCTTCCAGCGCGGCCAGGTTGCGGGTATGGATCAGTTGCGGCTGCAGGCGCCTGAGCGTATGGAACAGGCGCAGGTAGTGCGACCAGTCCTTGCCTTGCTGTTTGTTGATGCTGATGATTTCCACCCCCGGGCGCCGGATGCGCAGGCGGAAATCGCTGGCGTCCTCCAGGCAGACGATGGCGTGGCGGTAGCGCTCCGGCGGCAGGTGATTGATCAGGTTGACCAGACCGTTTTCCAGGCCGCCGATGTCGAGGCGGTGGATCAGGTGGACGATCAGCGGCGCGTTGTCAGCGGTCGACATGGCGCAACCCCTGGTCAATGGCGGGCAGCATGGCGGCCAGCAAGTCGCGCATGGCGGCTTCGGCCTGCGCCGGCTGTTCATCGTAGGCGGCCGCCAGGACGACTTCCGCGCCGCCGTCGTTGCCACCGGTCAGCTTGGCTTTGGCCAGCCTCAGTTTGAGCACTTGCGGGCTGGCGAAGTCGACCCCGTCCTGGCGGTACCAGCGCCACACCAGCAGTTTGTCGCCGGCGGCCTGCAGCAGCGATTCGCGCACGCGCAGCCGGCGTGCGCCGATGACCAGCGGACGCTGGCGGACGTCGACTTCCTCCCATTGCGGCACGCCGGCCAGCACCGGGCGCGGCACCTGGGCCAGCAGCTCGGCGCCTTGCGTTTGATGCCGGTACCAGGTCAGTTGCAACGACACGGTACGGCGGCCGTCGCTGTAGTTGCGCGAAATGCGTTGCGGCTGGCCCATATGCGGCATGTGCCAGTCGTCGGCGCGCATGGCACTGGCGCGCCACGGCGGCGCGGCGGCAGCCAGCGTCAGCTCCGGCGCCGGCACGCTGTCGGCCGGCGCGCGCAGCA
>NZ_WWCS01000050.1 GCF_009857535.1 Duganella margarita | reverse complement strand
CTATCTGACCCACGGGCTTAATGGCCCACAGTCTGGTCGGCATCACCCTGCCTGACCGCTTCACCTTTCTGATTATCTGATGGCGACGCGGTACGTTCAATATACGAGGTCTCCCATTTCTACACGAACACAACCTTAGCGAAGACTACGGTTGTGTTCGTGTAGAAATGGGGGACCTGACCCCGGGTTTTTCGCGGGTGCGGATGGCGTTGAGTTGCTTGAGTTCTTTGTCGCTGGCGTTGGCCAGCAGGGCTTCGTGGGCTTTGCCCAGTTCGACGTAACGGGCTTGTTCGGCCGTCAGCGCCTGGCCGCGCAGCGCCCAGCTGGTCAGCGCGCCGGTGGCCAGGCAGCACAGCAGCACCAGCACCGTGTAGACGGCAATCCAGCCGCCGGTCTTGAATTGCAGCAGGTTCAGCGACAGGCTGGTCTTGCGCGCCGCCTCGGTGGCTTCCGCCAGCCGCGCGATCATGTCGCTGAGGGCGGCCTGCGTGGCAGTGGTGGCCGCTGCGCTGGCCTGGACGGCGGCGCGGTCGGCGATGTGCTGCGCTTCGGCGCTGACCCGCACCGCTTCCGCAATCTTGCTGTCGATCTGGCTCAGGCCGGCATTGGCCAGTCGCACCAGCTTGTCGCAGTTGGCGATCTGCCGCGTCACGTTTGCCACTTCGCCGTGAAAACGTTCCACTTCCTTGGCGTGGGCGTCGAGCTTGTCGTTGAAGAGATCGAGTTCGGCTTGGTTCATGGCGAGGTCGGCAGGTGATCGATGCGCCTATCATACCGCCTTCCCCGTGCGACGAATAAGCAAAATCCTGCAGCTTGCGAGCATGGCCGGATTGGCCCGCCTGGTGCATACTGCACGCATCATTCAGGAGGACATCATGACTCAAGTCACCATTTATACCAGCCCGATCTGCGGCTACTGCACCATGGCCAAACGCCTGCTGGCCGGCAAGGGCGTGGCCGTCACCGAAATCGACGCCGGCAGCGATCCGCAAGCGCTGCAGGAGATGATGACGCGCAGCGGCCGCCGCACGGTGCCGCAGATTTTCTTCGGCGCGCGCCACATCGGCGGCTATGATGATCTGGTCAAGCTCGACCGCGCCGGCGATTTCGACGCCGCGCTGGCCGCCGGCTGAATGCCCCGCGTCGGCGCCCGGCCGGCGTGCGCCGCGGCCGGCCCAAACCGATTACCATGACGGTTTAACCGATGGGATAGCCGCATGAAAACTTTACTGTCCGCCGCCGCCCTGGCGCTGTGCTGCGCCGGTGCGCTGGCCGCCGAGGCGCCGCTGGCCACGATTGCCGCGCTGGACGTGCCGCGCTACATGGGCACCTGGCACGAGATCGCCAAGTTCCCCAATTCTTTCCAGCGCAAGTGCGTGGCCGCCACGACCGCCACCTATGCCTTGCAGAAGGATGGCACGGTGCAGGTGGTCAACCGCTGCCAGACCGCCAGCGGCGACATGATCGAAGCCACCGCCGAGGCGCGCCAGGTCGGCGCCGCCACCTCGCCCAAGCTGAAAGTGCGCTTTGCGCCGGCCTGGCTGTCGTTCCTGCCGATGGTGTGGGCCGACTACTGGGTGCTCGATATCGATGACGCCTACCAGCTGGCCGCCGTCGGCGAGCCGCGCCGCGAATACCTGTGGATCCTGTCGCGCACGCCGACCGTGTCGCCGGCGGCCTACGAGGCGCTGGTCGACCGCCTGACCCGCCAGGGTTTCGATACCAGCCAGCTGGTCAAAACGCCGGCCGCCAAACCGGCGCCCTAGCACGCTACAGCCGGGGCAATAATGCCTTATGATTAAGGCTGTTCAACCAGCGCCCGTGCCCCCTTGGAACCGACTACTTATCACCTCGCCGTTTGCGACTACCTGGAGCGGCGGGAGCCGGAACTGTGGCAATGGATCGCCGCCAGCCGCCAGCAGCAAGACCCCGAGCTGCGGCTGCACCTGCTCAAGACCACCTACCAGCTGAGCCGCGAGGCGCACGCCGCGCTGCACGAGGCCGTGGCGCTGGCGGCGCAGCGGCTCGGCATTGCGCCGGAGGTGGCGCTGTACCAGGCCCAGCATGACAGCCAGCCCAATGTGGCGATCCTGATCGAGGACCAGGCCGCCCACATCGTGTTCAGCGGCCCGGTGCTGGAACTGCTGGACGCAGCCGAACTGCAGGCCGTCATCGGCCACGAGCTGGCGCATTACGAGCTGTGGCAGCGTGACGGCGGCCGCTACTGGATCGGCAGCCGGCTGGTCGAGCGCCTCGCGGCGGAAGAGGCCGGCGTCGGCGAGTGGCATCACACGGCGTTGCGCTACCAGCAGTACATGGAAATCTACGCCGATCGCGGCGCCTACCAGGTGTGCCAGAACATTGCGCCGTGCATCGCCAGCCTGGTCAAGATTCAGACCGGACTCAAGCAGGTACATGTGGACAGCTATCTGGAGCAGGCCGACCGCATCCTGGCGCATCAGGGCGTGGTGAGCGAGGCGGTCAGCCATCCGCAATCCTTCATCCGCGCCCGCGCGCTGGCGCTGCATGCGGCCGGCGCGCCGGATGGCGACGCCACGCTGGCGCAGTGGCTGGACGGTGCGCTGGCGCCGGACGCGCTCGACATCCTCGGCCAGGTCGAGGTGGCGGCATTGACGCGCAGCGTGGTGGCCGGCCTGCTGGCCTCGCCGTGGTTCAACAGCGAGGCGGTGCGCGCGCTGGCGCGGCGCTACTGGGACGATTTCATTCCCGGCGAACCGGCCGCCGGGCGCCACCTGGGCGCGGTGGGCCAGGTGCGCCTGCCGCAGCCGCACCAGCTCGGCGAGTACCTGTCCTTCGTGCTGCTCGATTTCGCCTGCGCCGATCCGTCGCTGGAAGAGCTGCCGATGGCGGCCGCGTTGCAGCTGGCCGAGCAGTTGGACATCGCCGACGCCTTCGAGCGCGCGGTCCTGAAGGAAACCAAGCTGAAGAAAGCCGCCGTGGCCCGCTTGCGCGCCATGACGATCCCCACCGTTATCCCCCGCCCATGACCAACCCGACCCACAGTTTTTTCGACTTCCTCGCCACCCTGCACGACACGCCACAGACCGAGGACTTGCAGGCCTGGCTGCTGCCGCTGCTGGAGCAGGTGGCGGCGCTGCACGCGCAGGACCGGGTGGCGCCGCTGCAAGGCGTGGCCAGCCTGCGCTTCGATTACAACCAGCTGTGGTTCGAGCAGGGTCTGGCCAGCGCGCCGCAACGGGCCGACGCCAAAGTGACCGCGCTCGATCCGTTGACCACGCTCACCGTCAGCGCCCGCCTGTACCAGGATGAGGCGCAGCAGCGCAACCTCGCGCTCGGCGCGCTGCCGCAGGCCGAAGACGGCCTGACGGCGCCGCAGTACCTGCCGGGCTATGTGGCATGGGAGCACACGCTCGGCCACCACGATCCGCTGACCGACATTTTCGTGCTCGGTCTGGTGCTGGTGAGTGCGGCCTGTCGCCTCAACCTGTCCAGCGAGGACGACCTGGCGCGCTTTGTGGCCCACCGCCACAACCTGTTCGCGCTGAACGACCGCCTCAATCCGGTCTGGGCGCGGACCATCGTCCGCATGACCGAGCTGTCGCGCCATCGCCGCCAGCCGGATCTGCAGGAAGCGCTGCACACGCTGCGCAACTACCGGGTGCTGGAGGTGCCGCCGGCGCTGCCGGAAACGGCGCCGGGCGAAGGCGAGCGCAGCCGCCAGTTGCAGGCGCATCTGCGCGACCGCCTGTTTGAGGTCTCGCGCCGCAACAAGCTGCTGTACTTCAAGCCGTCGCAGCAGACGCTGAACCTGACCATGGGCTCGTTCCCGCTGATGCTGGACGTGCGCAACGTCAAGGAAGATCAGCTGTTCTACTGGCATGACGCGGTGGCGCGCCAGGTGTGCAGCGAGGCCGCGATTCCGCTGCAAAAATACCTGCGCTTCGAAGACTTGCCGTTCCTGCCGGCGCAGCTGGACACGATCCGCGCCAGCGCCCAGCGCGACCAGGCCGAGTACGGCTTCTCGCAGCTGCGGCTGGCGGTGTGCATGCTGCGCTGGCATAACTTCAAGGAAGACAAGGACGAGCGCATCACCACGCCGCTGCTGCTGTTGCCGGTGACGCTGACGCGCAAGAAGGGCGTGCGCGACACCTACCAGTTGCAGGCCACCACTTCGGTGGCCGAGGTCAATCCGGTGCTGCGCCACGTGCTGCGCCAGGTGTATGGTATCGAGCTGCCGGAAAGCATCGACCTCGACCAGCCGCTGGACGCCTTCCACGCGCAGTTTGAGCAGCAGATCCGCCAGTCGGAGCCGGGCATCACGCTGCACAAGATCGACCGCCCGCAGATCCAGCTGATCCGCCGCCAGGCGCGCGCGCGGCTGGACCAGTTCGAGCGCCGCCGCAAGAAGCTGAGCGGCCTGAGCCGCCGCAGCTATGGCGAATTCGAGTACAGCTACGACGCTGCCGCCTACCATCCGCTCGGCGTGCAGCTGTTCCTCGACCGCGTCAAGCCGCAGCCGGTGCCGCTGGCGTCGGTGGTGGGCAAGCCGCATCCGCTGTACATGGCGGCGCCGGATGCGGTCACTGCCGCCGACACCGTCGAGCAGGAAGTCTATGCGGTCGACCAGCAGCGCCCGGGCACGCCGTACGACTGGGAATTCGACCTGTGCGCGCTCACGCTGGGCAACTTCAATTACCGCAAGATGTCGCTGGTGCAGGACTACAACGCGCTGCTGCGCGAGAACCTGGCCAGCCCGGCGTTCGACGGCATTTTTTCGCTGGCGCCGCGGCCCGCCTTTGCCGATCCGGCGCCGGCGTCGTCGCTGGGCGAGCAGTTCACCGTGGTGCCGCAGGACCCGACCCAGGCGCGCGCCATCGCCCATGCGCGCAGCGGCGCCAGCATGATCATCCAGGGCCCGCCGGGCACCGGCAAGTCGCAGACCATCACCAACCTGATCGCCGATTACGTCGCGCGCGGCAAGCGCATCATGTTTGTCTGCGCCAAGCGCGCCGCCATCGACGTCGTCTATCACCGCCTGCAGCAGCACGGGCTGGAGCAGCTGTGCGCGATGATCCACGATTCGCAGGGCGACAAGAAAGCCTTCGTGATGGACCTGAAGGCCTGCTACGAAACCTGGATGGCGCCGGCTGCCGATCCGCACCAGGCCGAGCAGCAACGCGCCGCGCTGCTGGCGCTGGCCGACGGCGAACAGGCGCAGCTGGCGGCATTCTCCGCCCACATGACGCAGTCGCCCGACAGCCTGGGCATGCCGCTGCGCCAGCTGTACCAGCGCATCGCGCAGCTGACCGGCAGCGTCGATGCAGCCGAGGCCAGCGCGGATGACATCGACGCGCTGCCCGACTATGCGCTGTGGGCCGCGCACGGTCCGGTGTATCTGGCGCTGGCCGCGCGGCTGCGCGAGGCCGGACAGGACCCGTGCCTGGCGCGCCTGCCGCTGCGCCACCTGTATCCACAGCTGCTGGCGGCGCCGCAGCCGGCCGCCGCGTTGCG
>NZ_WWCS01000004.1 GCF_009857535.1 Duganella margarita | reverse complement strand
TTCCCAGAGCCTTGAGCTCTTTGAAGGGTCGTTCGAGACCAGGACGTTGATAGGTCAGGTGTGGAAGTGCAGTAATGCATTAAGCTAACTGATACTAATTGCCCGTACGGCTTGTCCCTATAACCTTGACGGTTATGCGCATTTACTCTGATGATGAGTGGTGCTACCCAATAAACTAAATGAGATCCCTGCCTGCGCAGGGACGACGTGAAACGTCGCTTTACTTCTCCCAGATTCGCTGCGCAGCCGTCGGCTGCGCAGCACACAAGTCAAAGCTTGATGACCATAGTAAGTCGGTCCCACCCCTTCCCATCCCGAACAGGACCGTGAAACGACTCTACGCCGATGATAGTGCTGCAACCAGTGTGAAAGTAGGTTATCGTCAAGCTAGTTATTTAGAAAAACCCCAGTTAAGCCTGAACGCGCTCAAGATCGCGTTCAGTGCAAAACTGGGGTTTTTTGCGTTCGGCGCAACGACTCGCCATAGCTGATCCAGTCGCAAATGCCATGCGACGCGCAGAATGCAGTATGGAGCGAGGGGGAAAGGTCAACGAAATGCCGAGACTAGCTCGGCACAGATCCCCGCTTGCGCGGGGATGCGGGGCAAATCAGAAGTGGTAAGCAGCGCGCAGTTCGAAGAAGTTCACGCCCGAATTTGGCTTTTTATAGCCACCGTTCGAGAAGTGCTGCAGACGGGCGGCGACTTCCCATTTGTTGTCGAACACATAGCCGGCACCGATATGGTCGCCGAACTGGAAGTGGGTCGACAGGCGGTTGTCGTCGTTGTTGTACAGCTTGGACAGCATGTGAACGCCGATGCCGCCTTCGTAGTAGATGCCTTTTTTATTGTCGTTCTGGAAGCGGAACACGGGGGTGAAGCCGATATCCCACAGCTTGCGCTCGACGCCAGGCTGGTTCATGTAGGCGTTTTCGCGCCAGATGCCGGTGCTGGCTTCCCAGTAGCCGCTCAGGTTGGTGCCGTTCGACTGGAACCATTTCACGTCCCAGTCTTTGGCTGCGCTGAAGCGTACCATTTGGACTTTGGAGCCGGTGGCCACGTCGACCGACACGGAATCAACCAGCTTGTCATCGGCAAACGCGGTTTGCGCAACGACCAGGGCGGCTGCAACCGCCATCATTTTTTTAGCGAACATAGTATCCTTGGATTGTTGAATGCTGTATCTCAGATTTGTTATACGGCTAACCCGTGATTGTACCGGGGTTCCGGAAAATATTCAGGAGCGAAATTGTCGACCCAAATTACCTTTTTAGGCATAGGCTTGATGGGGGACCCGATGGTCCGCCGTCTGCTGGCTGCGGGCCATGCGGTAACCGTCTGGAATCGTACCTCCGCCAAGGCCGAGGCGCTGGCTGGCGCCGGGGCACGCGCGATGTCGAGTTTGCAAGATGCGGTGCGAGGCGCACACATCGTTATCTCCATGCTGGAGGCTGGCCCGACCGTGCAAGAGGTGCTGCGGGCAGCATTGCCGGCGCTGGCGCCGGGCACGTTGTGGCTTGACATGAGCTCGACACAGCAGGCGGAAGCGCAAGCCTTCCACGCCCAGCTGACGGCCCAGGGCGGGCGTTTCATCGATGCGCCGGTGTCAGGCGGCGTTGGCGGCGCCGCAGCTGGCACGCTGGCGATCATGGCCGGCGGCGCGGCAGAAGACTTTGCCGAGGCCGAACCGGTGCTGGCCGCCATGGGCCGCGCCACGCTGGTGGGACCGGCCGGCGCCGGGCAGGTGGCCAAGCTGTGCAACCAGCTGATTGTTGGCGCAACGATCAATATTGTCGCGGAAGCCATGCTGCTGGCGCAGGCGGCCGGCGCCGATCCGGCGGCGATGCGCGCCGCCATACGCGGCGGCTTTGCCGAGTCGAAGATATTGGATGTGCATGGCCAGCGCATGCTGGAGCGCAATTTCGTCGCCGGCGGCAAGGTGAGCACGCAGCTGAAGGATCAGCGCAACATCCTGGCGGCAGCGCAAGCGGCCGGCATCGTGCTGCCGCTGACGGAGCTGGTGA
Organism: Duganella margarita; assembly: GCF_009857535.1. Classification (GTDB taxonomy): domain Bacteria; phylum Pseudomonadota; class Gammaproteobacteria; order Burkholderiales; family Burkholderiaceae_D; genus Rugamonas; species Rugamonas margarita. The sequence goes on along the minus strand of NZ_WWCS01000004.1, from coordinate 426,804 downwards.
CTGCGCGCTACATGACGCTGTCGAAGACCATTCCGCAAGCCGATCACTCGGCCGCGCTGATCGGGCTGGAGCAGTTGAATCCGGGGCAGCGCGTCGGCGACTCCCCGGATAAATTAAGCTAAGGGCAGGCTGGCCTCGACCAGCTTGACCCAGAAGCTGGCGCCGATCGGCAGCAGGTTGTCGTTGAAGTCGTAGCTGCCGTTGTGCAGCACGCACGGGCCGAGGCCGTGGCCGCCGTCGCGGTGGTCGCCTTCACCGTTGCCGATGAAGATGTAGCAGCCCGGCCGCGCCTGCAGGAAGTATGAGAAGTCTTCCGCCGCCATCGACGGCTCGGTCTTGTCGTCGACCTTGTCGGCGCCGACCACCGCCTTCATGACTTCCACCGCAAAGCGCGTCGCTTCCGGATGGTTGACCAGCGGCGGGTAGTTGCGGCGGAACTTGAATTCCACTTCCGCGCCGAATGCGGCGGCCGTGTTGACGGCCACTTCTTCCATCTGCTTCTCGATCATGTCCAGCACCGTGGCGGACAGCGTGCGCACGGTGCCGGCCAGCTTGGCTTCGTCCGGGATGACGTTGGTGGCGGTGCCGGCGTGGAACTGCGTGAGCGACAGCACGGCGGTGTCGATCGGATTGGTGCGGCGGCTGACGATGGTCTGCCAGCTTTGCGCGATCTGCATGCCGATGATGACCGGGTCGATGCACTTGTGCGGTTGCGCCGCGTGGCCGCCCTTGCCCTTTACCGTCAGATAGAACTCGTTACTGGACGCCATTAACGGGCCGGGCCGCACGCTCATGTGGCCGGACGGGATGCCGGGCCAGTTGTGCATGCCGTATATGCTGTCCATCGGGCATTGCTCGAACAGGCCGTCCTCGATCATGCGTTTGGCGCCGGCGCCGCCTTCTTCGGCCGGCTGGAAAACGAGATAAACAGTTCCGTCGAAGTTGCGGTGTGCAGCCAGGTGTTTGGCGGCGCCGAGCAGCATGGCGGTGTGGCCGTCATGGCCGCAGGCGTGCATCTTGCCGGGATGGCGCGAGGCGTGGGCGAAGGTATTCACTTCCTGCATCGGCAGCGCATCCATGTCGGCGCGCAGGCCGATGGCGCGCTCCGACGTGCCGTTCTTGATGACGCCGACCACGCCGGTGAGGCCCAGGCCGCGAATGACCGGGATGCCCCATTCGGTCAGCTTGGCGGCCACCACGTCGGCGGTGCGCTGTTCTTCGTAGCAGAGCTCCGGGTGGGCGTGCAGGTCGCGCCGTATTTCCTGAATTTCGGATTGAAATGCAATGATGGGATCTACCAGTTTCATGCTGCTTCTCCAATATTCGTGTCGCTTGCTTTTTAAGCATCGAGAACAGCCATTGTAGCCCTTGTCTAAGGACTTAAGCCAGAGCGGGCGCAATGGTTTACGATACCGTTTTCCGCATCAGCTTTTTTGGATTTCCGACATGACTACCACATACGTCCGCGCCGCCTGCCCGCTTGACTGCCCCGACACCTGCGCGCTGCTGGTGACGGTGGAAGACGGCGTCGCCACCGCGGTCAAGGGCGATCCCGACCATCCCACCACGGCCGGAGTGCTGTGCACCAAGGTGTCGCGCTACACCGAGCGCACCTATCACGAGGACCGCCTGCTGCATCCGCTCAGGCGCGTCGGCAAGAAGGGCGAGGGCAAGTTCGAGCGCATCAGCTGGGACCAGGCGCTGGACATCATCGCGGCCAGACTCAAGCCCATCGCCGAGCGCGCGCCGGAAGCCATCCTGCCATACAGCTATTGCGGCACCATGGGGCTGATCCAGGGCGAGTCGATGTCGTCGCGCTTCTTCAACAAGATCGGCGCCTCGCTGCTGGACCGCACCATCTGCGCGATGGCCGGCGCCACCGGCTACAGGTACACCATCGGCGGCTCGGTCGGCACCGACATGGAGCAGTTCCAGAATTCGAAACTGCTGATTATCTGGGGCGGCAATCCGATCGCCTCCAACCTGCACTTCTGGACCCGCGCGCAGGAAGCCAAGCGACACGGCGCCAAGCTGATCGCCATCGATCCCTATCGCTCGCTGACGGCCGAGAAGTGCCACCAGCATATCGCCCTGCTGCCGGGCACCGATGCCGCGCTGGCGCTGGGCCTGATGCATGTGCTGATCAGGGAAGACCTGCTGGACCACGACTACATCGCCCAGTACACGCTGGGCTTTGAACAACTGAAGCAGCGCGCCGCCGAGTGGACGCCGGAGCGCACCGCGCAAACCTGCGGCATCACGGTGGACGAAGTGGTGGACCTGGCGCGCCTGTACGGCGGCATGGCCAAGGCCGGCGAGCCGGTGGCGATCCGCACCAACTACGGCGTGCAGCGCGTGCGCGGCGGCGGCATGGCGGTGCGGAATATCGCCTGCCTGCCGGCGCTGGTGGGGGCGTGGCGCCATGCTGCCGGCGGCGTGCAGCTGTCCTCCAGCGGCTCGTTCCCGACCAATAAGCCCAAGCTGCAGCGCACCGATTTGCTGAAGAAGATCCCGCGCACCATCAACATGACCACCATCGGCGACGACCTGCTGCGGCCGGCGTCGGCGGCGTTCGGGCCGGCGGTGGAAGCGGTCATCGTCTACAATTCCAATCCGCTGGCGGTGGCGCCGGATTCGGACAAGGTGATGCGCGGCTTCCTGCGCGAAGACCTGTTCACGGTGGTGCTCGAGCAGTTCCAGACCGACACCGCCGATTACGCCGACATCGTGCTGCCGGCCACCACGCAGCTGGAGCACATCGATGCGCATACCTCCTACGGTCATCTGTACATGATGGCAAATAACGCCGCCATCGCGCCGATGGGCGAGGCCAAGCCGAACACCGAAATCTTCCGCCTGCTGGCGGCCCGGATGGGCTTTGACGACGACTGCTTCAAGGACAGCGACGACCAGCTGGCCGCCATCGCCTTCAACGCGCAGGACGCGCGCGCGCTGGGCTTCGACTGGGACGCCTTGAAGCAGAAGGGCTGGCAGAAGCTGAACATGCCGGCCGCGCCGTTTGCGCAGGGCGGTTTCCCCACGCCGTCCGGCAAGTGCGAATTCTATTCCGCGCAGATGGAGAAGGATGGTCTCGATCCGCTGCCGGCGTATGTGCCGCCGTACGAATCGGCGGCCAGCAATCCCGCGCTGGCGGCGCGCTATCCGCTGGCGATGATCTCGCCGCCGGCGCGCAACTTCCTCAACTCCACCTTCGTCAACGTCAAGAGCCTGCGTTCGGCCGAGGGCGAGCCGCATCTGGACATGCATCCCGACGACGGCGCCGCGCGCGGCATCGCGCACGGCGACATGGTACGCATCTTCAATGACCGCGGCTCCTTTGTCTGCAAGGCGCGCTTGACGGACAAGGCGCGCGCCGGCCTGGTTGTCGGCTTGTCAGTGTGGTGGAAAAAACTAGCCACGGATGGCAAAAACGCCAATGAGGTTACCAGCCAACAGTTAACGGATATGGGCCGCGCGCCGACTTTTTACGATACACTGGTTCAAGTCGAGAGAGTCTCCGCTTGAAGGTAATGTATGCGCAATATTGCCCGCCGAATGCTCCGCGCCAGGTACTGGCTGGTGCCGGCGTGCGCGGCGGCGATGCTGGCCGGTTGCGCGCAATTCAAGTACTACATGCAGGCCGCGCAAGGCCAGTATTCGTTATGGTCGGACGCCCGGCCGATTGACGACTGGCTGGGCGATCCCACTACCGATCCGCAGCTCAAGGCGCGGCTGGAGAAGGCGCTGTTGATCCGCAAATTCGCGGTCAAGGAACTGGGCCTGCCGGATAACGCCAGCTACAAAAACTACGCCGCGCTGTCGCGTCCCTTCGTGCTGTGGAATGTGGTGGCGACGCCGGAACTGTCGCTGCGGCCGATCCAGTGGTGCTTCCCGATTGCGGGCTGCGTCAGTTATCGCGGCTACTACAGCAAGGACGACGCCATGGCCTACGCCGATGAGCTGCGCAAGGAAGGCAACGATGTGCAGGTCGGCGGCGTGCCGGCGTATTCCACGCTTGGCTGGTTTAGTGATCCGCTGCTGTCGACCTTCATCAACTATTCCGACGCCGAGCTGGCGCGCATGGTGTTCCACGAGCTGGCGCACCAGGTGGTGTACGTGCCGGGCGACACCCAGTTCAACGAAAGCTTCGCCACCGCAGTGGAGGAGGCCGGCGTGGCGCGCTGGCTGGAACTGTACGGCACCGACCCGATGCGCGACGCCTACACCCGCTACAACGCGCGCCGTCAGGACTTTCTGGCGCTGCTGGTGCGGCACCGCAAGATGCTGGCCGACCTGTACGCCGGCAAGACCAGCACCCGCCACAAACGGGCCGAAAAGGCCCGCATCTTCGCCCACCTCAAGTCCGACTACCTGAAGCTGAAGGAAAGCTGGGGCGGCTATGCCGGCTATGACCGCTGGTTTGCCGAGCCGCTGACCAACGCCCACCTGTCTTCGGTGGGGACTTACCACGATTATCTTCCCGCCTTCCGGGCCTTGTTAACGCAGGAACGAACGTTCGTGCGTTTTTATGGTGCAGTGCAAAAGATAGCGACACTTGACATAGTTCAACGCCGACAGCAGTTGGACGTCTTGGGCCGCCCGCCGATGCTCAATGCGGAGGGCGCCAAAGAGCCCTCGACCAGCGCCGAAGGCGCGCATTGATGTTGCGTTGCATCATGAAAAGCCGTTAGAACCTCCGTTCTAATTATGGTTAAATGCGCTTGCATACGGGCTTAGTGCCCGATAGCATCGCATCATCAGCAAGCTCCCCTTACAACGATAAATATTCGAGACAGAGGCACAGGATGGAGAAAATCTGGTTGAAATCGTATCCGCCGGGCATGCAGACCGAGGTCGATACGAGTCAGTACCGTTCGCTGGTGCAGTTGCTGGAAGAGTCTTTCCACAAGTTTGCCGACCGCAACGCTTATGTCTGCATGGACAAGTTTCTCACCTATGCCGAAGTCGACGCGTACTCGAAGCGCCTCGGCGCCTGGCTGCAAAGCCGTGGCCTGAAGCCGGGCACGCGGGTGGCCATCATGATGCCCAACGTGCTGCAGTATCCGATCGCGATTGCGGCGATCCTGCGCGCCGGCTACACGGTGGTTAACATTAATCCGCTGTACACGCCGCGCGAGCTGGAACATCAGCTGAACGATTCCGGCGCCGAGGCCATCATCATCCTGGAGAACTTTGCCACCACCCTGGAACAGGTGCTGGGCAAGACCCAGGTCAAGCATATCGTGGTGGCCAGCATGGGCGAGATGCTGGGCGGCGTGAAGGGCATGCTGGTGAATTTTGTGGTGCGCAACGTCAAGAAGATGGTGCCGGCGTTTTCGCTGCCCAATGCGGTGCGCTTCAAGGAGGCGCTGTCGCAGGGCGGCAGCATGAAGATGACGCCGGTCGAGCGGCAGTACAACGATCCGGCATTTTTGCAGTACACCGGCGGCACCACCGGCGTGTCGAAAGGCGCGACGCTGACGCACCAGAATATCGTCGCCAACCTGCTGCAAAGCGAGGCGTGGTCGGAGCCGGCGCTGGGTGGTTCGGACGAGCAGGTCACCATCGTCTGCGCGCTGCCGCTGTACCATATCTTTGCGCTGACCTGCTGCGCGATGTGGGGCACGCGGGTCGGCGCGCTGAATATCCTGGTGCCGAATCCGCGCGACATCGGCGGCTTTATCAAGGAACTGGCCAAGTACAAGTTCAACATGCTGCCGGCGGTGAACACGCTGTACAACGCGCTGCTGAACCATCCGGATTTCGCCCATCTGGATTTCTCGGCGCTGAAGATCTGCAACGGCGGCGGCATGGCGGTACAGCAGGCCGTCAACGACCGCTGGCTGAAGGCGACCGGCGTGTCCATCATCGAGGGTTACGGCTTGTCCGAGACCTCGCCGGTGGCCACCTGCAACCGCGCCGACAGCAAGGAATTCACGGCCACCATCGGCCTGCCGGTGCCGTCGACCGACATCGCCATCCTGGATGACGACGGCCAGGAAGTACCGCTGGGCACCGCCGGCGAGATCGCGATCCGCGGCCCGCAGGTGATGTCCGGCTACTGGAACCGTCCGGACGAAACCGCCAAGGTGATGACGCCGGACGGCTATTTCAAATCCGGCGACGTCGGCGTGATGGATGAGCACGGTTTCGTTAAAATCGTGGACCGCAAGAAGGACATGATCCTGGTGTCCGGCTTTAACGTGTACCCGAACGAGCTGGAAGGCGTGATTGCCGCCCATCCGGGCGTGCTGGAGTGCGCGGCGATCGGCGTGCCGGACGAGCATTCGGGCGAGGCCGTCAAGGTGTTCGTGGTGCGCAAGGACCCCAACCTGACGCAAGAGCAGTTGATGGCCTACTGCAAAGAACAATTTACCGGCTATAAAAAGCCGAAATACATTGAGTTCCGCGAGGAGCTACCCAAAACCAATGTCGGGAAAATTCTGCGCCGCATGTTGCGCGACGAAGTCCCCGGCGAGAAGAAAAAGGCTGCATAAAGATGGAAAAGATTTGGCTGAAGTCGTACCCGGAAGGCGTACCGGCGGAGATCGACAGCACCCAGTTCCGCTCGGTGACCCACCTGATGGAGGAATCCTTCCGCAAGTACGCGGATCGCAATGCCTTCGTGTGCATGGATAAATTCCTGACCTACGGCGAGCTGGATCATCTGTCGCAAAAAGTCGGCGCCTGGCTGCAAGCCAAGGGACTGCAACCGGGCGCGCGCGTGGCCGTCATGCTGCCGAACGTGCTGCAATATCCGGTCATCATGGCCGGCATCCTGCGCGCCGGCTACACCGTGGTCAACGTCAACCCGCTGTACACACCGCGCGAGTTGCAGCACCAGCTGACCGACTCGGGCGCCGAAGCCATCTTCGTGCTGGAAAACTTTGCCACCACGGTGCAGCAGGTGGTTGCGCAGACCGCCGTCAAGCATGTGGTGGTGGCCACCATGGGCGATCTGCTGGGCGGGCTGAAAGGCTTCATCGTCAACTTTGTGGTGCGCAATGTGAAGAAAATGGTGCCGGCGTTCTCGCTGCCGGGTTCGGTGTCGTTCAAGCAGGTGCTGGCTGACGGCTCGGGCAAGACGCTGACGCCGGCCAAGCAGGGCCATGACGACATCGCCTTCCTGCAATACACCGGCGGCACCACGGGTGTGTCGAAAGGCGCGATCCTGCTGCACCGGAATATCATCGCCAACGTGCTGCAGAACGAAGCGTGGCTGCAGATGAAGGCCGGCGGCGAGCCGATGGTGTTCGTGGCTGCGCTGCCGCTGTACCACATCTATTCGCTGACGGTCAGCGCCTTCATGAGCATCCGCACCGGCGGCTTGAGCCTGCTGATTCCGAATCCGCGCGACATTCCTGGCTTCATCAAGGAACTGGCCAAGTACAAGGTCACCGTGCTGCCGGCGGTGAACACCCTGTACAACGCGCTGCTGAACAACGCCGACTTCGCCAAGCTGGACTTCTCGTCGTACAAACTGTGCAATGGCGGCGGCATGGCGGTGCAGAAGGGCGTGGCCGAACGCTGGCTGAAGGTGACCGGCACGCCGATCATCGAAGGTTATGGCTTGTCCGAGACCTCGCCGGTGGCCACTGCCAACCGCATCGATATCAAGGAATTCACCGGCACCATCGGCCTGCCGATTCCATCGACCGAGGTGGCAATCCTGGACGACGACGGCAATCCGCTGCCGCTGGGCTCGACCGGCGAGATCGCGATTCGCGGCCCGCAGGTGATGGCAGGCTACTGGAACCGTCCGGACGAAACCGCCAAGTCGATGACGGCCGACGGCTTTTTCAAGACCGGCGACATCGGCATCATGGATGACAAGGGCTACACCAAGATCGTCGACCGCAAGAAGGACATGATCATCGTCTCCGGCTTCAACGTCTATCCGAACGAGGTGGAAGAGGTGGTGGCTTCGCATCCGGGCGTGCTGGAAGTGGCGTGCATCGGCGTGCCGGACAAGAATTCGGGCGAGGCCGTTAAGCTGTTCGTGGTGCGCAAGGATCCGAACCTGACCGCCGAGCAGATCCTCGACTACTGCAAGCACGAGCTGACCGCGTACAAGAAACCGAAGTACATCGAATTCCGCGACGAGCTGCCGAAGACCAACGTCGGCAAAATCCTGCGTCGCCAGCTGCGGGATGAAAAGACCGAAAAAACCGCCGCCTGATCCGCCGTCATCCCGGCGCAGGCCGGGATCCATAGAACGTTTCCATTATTAGCTCAGCATGGGTCCCGGCTTTCGCCGGGACAACTGTCAGGTTTTGTGCAGGCCGGGTTGGCCGTTGCGGACCACGAAGCCGGCGGCGCGGGCGATCGGGCTGGCGCTGGTGTGCACGTCGTCCAGCGCCAGGAAGTGGGCGGTGGTGTCGGCCGGCGTGATGGTCAGCAGCATAAAGCCGCGCTTGTCGCTGCGACCGTATTGGATCGCCGGATTCATTCGCACGAAGTCGTCGGTGCGTGCCTGCGAGCGTGACGGCGAGGTGATCGAGGTGCCGCAGAATTCCGTCGCCACCAGCGGATTGCCGGCGCTGCGCGGGCGCGAAGGATTGCGCGCCAGTTCGCTGGCGAAGAAGCTGTGCACATCCCCCGACAGCACCAGCGGATTGCTGGCGCGGCTGGTGTGCAGCGTGTCCATCAGGCGCTGGCGCGCCACCGGGTAGCCATCCCAGCCATCGGTCCAGAAGCGGCCGCCGCCTTCCTTGATCATCGGCAGCTGGCTGTTTTGCGCCATCAGCGTTTGCTGCGCCAGGATGTTCCAGCGCGCCGGCGATGATGACAGCCCCTGCGCCAGCCATTGTTCCTGTTCCTTGCCCAGCATGCTGCGGCTGCGGTCCAGCAGTGCCGGGCAGTCGCGCAGCAGCACCGAGCTGGAACCGCCGCGTCCCCTGGGCGGGCAGGCGTGGTAGGCGCGGTACTGGCGGTCGTCCAGCACATGAAACCGCGCCAGCTTGCCCCAGTCGTAGCGCTGGTACATGCGCAGGTGGGCGAAGTCTTTCGGCGCAATGCGCAGCGGCATGTGTTCGTAGAAGGCCTGATAGGCAGCGGCGCGGCGGTCGATGAAGCGCGGGTTGAGGCGTTCGTCGCGGTCGTTACCGTAGTCGTTGGCGACTTCGTGGTCGTCCCAGGTGACGATCCACGGCGCAGCGTGGTGCGCTGCTTGCAGGTCGGGATCGGATTTGTACTGGGCGTAGCGGGCGCGGTAGTCGGCCAGCGTGAAGCTTTCAGAGACCCGTACGGCGGCTTTTGGATGCTGGAGCTGGTATGGGCCCCACTCGTAGATGTAATCGCCCAGGAAGGCCACCAGGTCCGGCGCTGCGGCGGCGATGTGGCGATGGGCGGCATAGGTGCCAAATTCCCAGTGCTGGCAGGAGGCCACGGCCAGTTTCAGCGTGGACGGCATGGCGCCGGCAGCGGGCGCGGTGCGCGTGCGGCCGGTCGGACTGACGGCGTCGCCCAGCATGAAGCGGTACCAGTACCAGCGTTCCGGTTGCAGGCCGGTGACGTCGACGTGGACGCTGTGCGCCAGTTCGGGCGGCGCGCTGGCCGTGCCTTTGGCGACGATGCAGCGGAAGTGTTCGTCCTCCGCCATCTCCCAGCGCACGCTGAAGGCCAGCGCCGGCATGGCGGCGGCGTTGAGCGGGTCATGCAGGATGCGGGTCCAGATGATGACGGCGTTGGGCAGGGGCGAACCCGAAGCCACGCCCAGCGAGAACGGATACCCCGCAAACCGCAAGCCGGGGTCGGACCCCGTACGGGGGCCGACCCCTTGCAGTGAGGGTTGCGCATTGGTGCTGAACGCCGCCAGCGCGCCAAGAAAGATGCGGCGTTGGTGATCCATGCGCCGCTTGTGCTTATGCCTGAATCAGCGTTTCAATCGGCGGCACCTTGCGCGGCTTGCGGTCCGAGTCGGTGGCCACGTAGGTCAGCGTGGCTTCCGTCACTTTCACCGTGTCGGCCTGCAGGCGGTTGCGTTCTGCATACACTTCCACCTGCACGGTAATGGACGTATTGCCAACCTTGACAATATCAGCATAGAACGACAGCAGGTCGCCCACAAACACCGGGTTCTTGAACACGAACGAATTGACCGCAATGGTGGCCACGCGGCCATTGGCGCGGCGGGTGGCCGGCAGCGAGCCGGCGATGTCCACCTGGGCCATGATCCAGCCGCCAAACACATCGCCGTAGACGTTGGCGTCCGACGGCGACGGCATCATGCGCAGTTCCGGCATCTTCCCGGCGGGCAGGCCGCGGTTGACGGTGGTGACGGCGATCGGGGCGGGTGTTTGGGGCGTGGTCATCTTAAAATCTCTTCAGGGGCTACAATGAACGGGAATTGAACCATAAAAAGCTATTATCCGCCATGCGCCGTTACTCCGAATCTCCGCCAGCTGCCGCCAGCAAGTCCGCTTCTTCCCGCAGCGATTTTTCCACCCTGAGAACCCTGCTGCCGTATTTGTGGGTCTACAAATGGCGCGTGGCGCTGGCGCTGGGCTGCCTGGTCGGCGCCAAGCTGGCCAACGTCGGCGTGCCGGTGGTGATGAAGAAACTGATCGATTCGCTGACCATCTCGCCCTCCCATCCGCAGGCCTTGCTGGTGCTGCCGCTCGGCGCGCTGGTGGTGTACGGCATCCTGCGCGTGTCGACCACCGTGTTCACCGAACTGCGCGAGTTCCTGTTCGCGCGCGTCACGCAACGCGCCGTGCGCACCATTGCGCTGCAAGTGTTCCGCCATCTGCACGCGCTGTCGCTGCGCTTCCATCTGAACCGACAGACCGGCGGCATGACGCGCGATATCGAACGCGGCACGCGCGCGGTCGGTTCGCTGATTTCTTACACGCTGTTTAACATCCTGCCGACACTGGTGGAAATCACGCTGGTGCTGGGCTACCTGGTCACGCACTACGATATCTGGTTCTCGGTGATTACCTTTGTGGCGCTGGTGTCGTACATCACCTTCACCATCCTGGTCACCAACTGGCGCACGCACTTCCGCCGCACCATGAACGAGATGGATTCCAAGGCCAACACCAAGGCCATCGACTCGCTGATCAACTACGAAACGGTCAAGTATTTCGGCAACGAGGAGTACGAGGCGCGGCGCTATGACGAGGGCTTGCAGAGCTATGAAAGCGCGGCCGTCAAATCGCAGACGTCGCTGTCGCTGCTGAACACCGGCCAGTCGATGATTATCGCAGTGGCCGTCACGCTGATCTTGTGGCGCGCCACGGTCGGCGTCATCGACGGCAAGATGACGCTGGGCGATCTGGTGCTGGTCAACTCCTTCATGATCCAGTTGTATATTCCGCTGAACTTCCTAGGCGTGATTTACCGCGAGATCAAGCAAAGCCTGGCCGACATGGAGAAGCTGTTCTCGCTACTGGACCAGAACCGCGAAATCGCCGACGCGCCTGATGCCAAGCCGCTGCTCACGCATGGCGCCGAGGTGCGCTTCAAGCATGTGGACTTCAGCTACGATCCTAATCGCCAGATTTTGTTCGATGTGGACTTCACCATCGCGCCAGGCACCACCACGGCGGTGGTGGGCCACAGCGGTTCCGGCAAGTCGACCTTGTCGCGCCTGCTGTTCCGCTTCTACGAAGTCAACGCCGGCGGCATCACCATCGACGGCCAGGACTTGCGTGCGCTGACGCAGGACTCGGTGCGCCATGCGATCGGCATCGTGCCGCAGGATACGGTGCTGTTCAACGACACCATCGAATACAACATCGCCTATGGCAAGCCAGGCGCCACGCATGACGAGATTGTGGCGGTTGCGCGCGCCGCGTCGATCCACGACTTTATCGACAGCCTGCCGGACGGTTACAAGACCATGGTCGGTGAGCGCGGTCTGAAACTGTCCGGCGGCGAGAAGCAGCGCGTGGCGATCGCGCGCACGCTGCTGAAAAATCCTGCGGTGCTGATCTTCGACGAAGCCACGTCGGCGCTGGACTCCAAGGCGGAGCAGGCGATCCAGGCGCAGTTGAAGGAAATCTCGCGCACCCGCACCACGATGGTGATCGCGCACCGCCTGTCCACCGTGGCCGATGCGCAGCAGATCATCGTGCTGGATCATGGACGCATCGTCGAACGCGGCACACATCAATCACTGCTGGCGGCGAACGGGCTATATACTCAAATGTGGGAACGCCAGCAGGCCAAGGCGGATGAGGAAGAAGTCTTAAACTAAGGAGCTAATCGATGAAGTCTCGTTTTGTGCTGGGTGCTGTATCTGCAATGCTGGTGTGCGTGCAAAGTGCTTATGCTGCTCAAGCCGCCGATCCGACGGAACCGCAGTTCCGCGCCCTGTACAAGGAGCTGGTCGAGACCAATACCACGCTGTCTGCCGGCAGCTGCACGCTGGCCGCCGAGCGCATCGCGGCGCGCCTGAAGACGGCGGGCTTCCCGGAGTCGGACCTGCACCTGTACGCCGATCCTGCACATCCGAAGGAGGGCGGTCTGGTGGCGATTCTGCCGGGTCGCGACCCGAAGGCCAAAGCGATCCTGCTGCTGGCGCACATCGACGTGGTGGAAGCCAAGCGCGAAGACTGGGTGCGCGATCCATTCACGCTGGTGGAAGAAGACGGTAAATTCTACGCGCGCGGCGCGCTGGACGACAAAGCGCAGGCGGCCATCTGGGCCGATTCGCTGGTGCGCTTCAAGCAGGAAGGCTACAAGCCGCGCCACACGCTGAAGATGGCGCTGACCTGCGGTGAGGAGACCGCAGGCGCCTTCAATGGCGCCGAGTGGCTGACCAAGAATCGCCGTGAACTGATCGATGCGGCCTATGCGCTGAACGAAGGCGCGGGCGGCGAGTTGAATGCGGCCGGCAAGCGCGTGTCGATGACGGTGCAGGCGGGCGAGAAGGTGGCGCAGAACTATCGGCTGGAAGTGATCAACCGCGGCGGCCACAGTTCGCGTCCGGTCAAGGACAACGCCATCTATCATCTGGCCGGCGCGCTGGAGAAAATCCAGGGCTATGAATTCCCGATCCAGCTGACCGACGGCAGCAAGGGTTATCTGAATGCGATGGCGAAGATCGAGCTGGCTGCCGGTCATAAAGATGTGGCCGATGCGATGCTGACGGTGGCGAAAAATCCCAACGATGAGAAAGCCGTGTCCACGGTGTCCAACGCCAGCCCGAGCTGGGGCGCGATGCTGCACACCACCTGCGTGGCGACCATGCTGGATGCAGGCCATGCCACCAACGCGCTGCCGCAGCGCGCACGCGCCAACATCAACTGCCGCATCTTCCCGGGCATGACGCAGGAGACGGTGCGCCAGGCGCTGGTGAAGGCCATCGACGATCCGGCGGTGAAAGTGGAGACGCTGGAGATCCGTGGCGAGAACTCGCCGCCGCCGGCGCTGACGCGCGCCATCATGGAGCCGGTGGAGAAGATGACCGCCAAGCTGTGGCCCGGCGTGCCGGTGATGCCGATCCTGCAGTCCGGCGCCACCGACGGGCAGTTCCTCAACGCCGCCGGCATTCCCACCTACGGCATCAGCGGCATTTTCCTGACGCCGGATCTGGGCAACATCCACGGCCTGAATGAGTACATCGGCGTGCAGTCGCTGATGGAGGGCCGCGTATTCCTGCACGAACTGGTGAAGGTCTACGCGGAGCAGAACTAAGCCAGTGCGCGGTACTTGAAGTCGCGCAGCTTCACCACGCCTGTGCCTGCGCTGTAGACGCCCGGTTGCAGGCTGGCGAAGCCGCCGAACACGTTGTGGTGCAGGCCTGAGACTTCCATTTGCCACGGATGCTGCACCCACTGCTTGCCATCGAGCGAGTAGTGGAAAGTGACGATATGGCGGTCGTTCTTCATGCGGATATGCACGGTGGAGGCGTCCATCTTTTCGCGCATCCAGCTTTGCTCCTGCGAGTGGGCGAAGGTTTTCATCTGCGTCGGCGTGAAGCCGATGCCGACGTAGGCGCGTTCGCTGTAGTGCAGCAGTAGCCCGCCTTCCGCATCGGCGCCGATATCCATGGTGATGGTGGCTTCGTAGGCGCGGTCGCCGGCGATGAAGGTCAGTGGCGACGAGTCGACCGGCGAGCTGCCTTTACCCTGGATGGCCAGCGTGCCAGGCGTGTGCTGCACGCGTTTCATTTCGTCCGGACCCGGATTGAAGAAGCTCCACTGCACGCCGAAGCGCGTGGTCTGGAAATCGTCTGACTTGGCGAAGTTATGCGGGACTGCCTTGCCTTTCTTGGGCGTTGGCAGTGGCGTGGACAGGTCGCCGCCTTTGGCCTTGAACCAGCCGTCCCTGGTCCATTCAATCGGTTCGAGCAGGCATTGGCGTCCCAGCGTGCGGTAGCCGTTTTCGTAGCCGTGGTAGACCATCCACCAGTCGCCGGCCGGGCCCTCGACCAGCGTGGCGTGGCCGCGTGACCACCATTTTTCGTCGGCGCTTTTGGTGCGCACCAGCGGGTTGCTCGGGTGGTTTTCCCACGGGCCGTGGATGGAGCGTGAGCGGGCCGCGATGACCATGTGGCTGGTCGGCGGGCCAGAGGTACCGCCAACCGCCATCACAAGGTAAAACCATTCGCCGCGCTTGAGCAGTTTCGGGCCTTCGGGGGCGAACATCTCCACCACCCAATCTTGGGGGTAGCGCCAGGGTTCGTAGACTTTTTCCAGCTTGCCGATGGTAGCCAGGCCGTCGTCAGTCAGGCCGATGCGGCGCACGCCGTTGACGAACAGGTAGCGCTTGCCGTCTTCGCCGACTGCATGGCCTGGGTCGATGGCGCCTTCAATTTTCAGATCGACCGGATCGCTCCACGGGCCTTTGATGTTATCGGCCCAGATCACGTAGATGCTGCTGCCGGCCGGGATGTAGATGAAGTAGCGGCCGTTGTGCTTGACCAGGTCCATGGCCCAGATGCTGCCGAGCGGCTTGGTCAATGCTGGGCCGATGGGTTGCCAGTTCAGCAGGTCCTGCGAGTGCCAGATGATGACGCCGGGATAGGCCAGGAAAGACGAAAACGTCATGTAGTAATCGTCACCGTCCTTGAGGATGGTGGGATCGGGGTGGTCACCGGCGAGGATGGGATTGAGGAAGGTGCCGTTGCCCAGATCGGCCTTGCGCTGGCCTTCGACGCCGCGTCCCCAGGTCGGTTCGGCGGCAGCGGCCAGTTGCGGTGCCACGGCGGCGCCGGCCAGTAAAGTCTTCAGCGCGGTGCGTCGCGAAGCAGTCATGTCGTCTCCAGCAGAATAGAATTATCGCTAGATGGTGCAGCAACGCTTGCGCCACCGCAATTACGAAAACCGCCAAGCCGGATAACGATTCCGCGCAAGGTGTAATATTGAAGCCTCTCATTCGGAGGCGACATGAAAGATTCGCTGTTACTGCTGCTGACGGGTATTGTGTGTGCCGCCGGGGCCTGGCTGTTCTTCCGTTACTTTGGACAGGAAGCATTCGGCATCCTCATACTGATATCGCTGATCGGCGCCATCGCCGACAACGCCCGCCTGCGGCGCCGGTTGCGGGAGATGGGCGCCAGGCCTGAGGGCAAGCGCACCTGGTTATGACAAAAAAAAAGCCACCGCGAAGGTGGCTTTCTTGTTGGCACTTACGCCAGTTCGGCGTTCGCTGGCTTCGGCGGGTCCATCTCGCCTTCCCACTTGGCGACGACGGCGGTGGCGATGCCGTTGCCGATGACGTTGGTCGCGGAACGCGCCATGTCGAGGAAGTGGTCGATGCCCAGCAGCAGCAGCATGCCCGCTTCCGGAATGTTGAACTGGCCCAGCGTCGCGGCAATCACCACCAGCGATGCGCGCGGCACGCCGGCCATGCCTTTCGAGGTCAGCATCAGCACCGCCATCATGGTCATCTGCTGACCGAGCGACATTTCAATCCCGTAGGCCTGGGCGATGAACACGGTAGCGAAGGTGCAGTACATCATCGAGCCGTCCAGGTTGAACGAGTAGCCGATCGGCAGCACGAACGAGGCGATACGGTTGCGCACGCCGAAACGCTCCAGGCCTTCCAGCGTCTTCGGATACGCGGCTTCGCTCGACGCGGTCGAGAACGCCAGCAGCGCCGGGCTGCGCATTTCTTTCATCAGGTCGAAGATGCGGCCTTTGAGGAACAAGAAGCCGATGAAGATCAGCAGCGCCCACAGCAGCGCGATACCGAAGTAGAACTCGGCCATGAACACGCCATAGGTCGACAGCACGCCCAGGCCGCTCTTGGCGATGGTGCCGGCAACCGCCGCAAATACCGCGAACGGTGCAAACTTCATCACGTAGCCGGTGACTTTCAACATCACGTGGGCAACGCCGTCCAGCGCTTCGATCAGCGCATTGGCTTTCGGACCGATGGCCGCAGCGGCCGAGCCGAAGAACAGCGAGAAGATCACGATCTGCAGGATTTCGTTCTTGGCCATGCCGTCAACGATGGAGGCCGGCACCAGGTGGGTGACGAAATCCTTCAGCGTCAGGCTGGACGTCGCCAGGTCGGCCTTGGCGGCGGTCGCTGCCATGTGGCCCAGCAGCGCGTCGCCCGGACGGAACAGGTTGACCAGGATCAGGCCCAAGGTCAGCGACATCACCGAGGCGATGAAGAACCAGCCCAGCGTCTTGACGCCGACGCGGCCGACGGCGGTCGCATCGCCCATCTTGGCAATGCCGCACACCAGGGTGGAGAACACCAGCGGCGCGATAATCATCTTGATCAGCCGCAGGAACAGCGTGGTGATCAGCGCCATGGTGTCGGCAAAGCTGCCCCGGCTCGCTTCCACCAGATTGATGTTCGCGATGTAGCCGGTGATGATGCCTAGCGCCAGTCCGATCAGGATGTACGTGGTCAATCGGCTTTGTTTGTTCATATTGTTGGGTTTCCTGTGGTAGTGTCTCTCTTGGCCTGCGCAGCGTGCAGGTTGGCCGCCGCTGCGTTCTTTTCTTAGCGTGGCGACAGCCGGTGGAAGGTGCGCCGGCTGCTGAAACTAATGGCAAGTTCCGCAGTATCCTTGCGGGCAGGGACGCTGTCAAGCGCGCAGCCGTCCTGCCTGTTGCCAGACCGAATAATCTATTTTCTTATGATCGAAATCAAAAACATCAGCAAGTGGTATGGGCAATTCCAGGTTTTGAAGGATTGCAGCACCAAGGTAGACAAGGGCGACGTGATGGTGATTTGCGGCCCGTCCGGCTCCGGCAAGTCCACCCTGATCAAGACGGTCAACGGGCTGGAGCCGGTGCAGCAGGGCCAGATTATCGTCGATGGCACCTCGGTCGGCGAAAAAACCACCGATCTGCCGGCGCTGCGGGCGCGGATCGGCATGGTATTCCAGAATTTTGAGCTGTTCCCCCATTTATCGGTGCGCGACAACCTGACGCTGGGCCAGATCAAGGTGCTGGGCCGCAGTGCGGACGAGGCCACGGCGCGCGGTTTGCAGTACCTGGACCGGGTCGGCCTGCTGGCGCAGCAGGATAAATTCCCCGGCCAGCTGTCGGGCGGCCAGCAGCAGCGGGTGGCGATTGCGCGCGCGCTGTCGATGGACCCGATCGCCATGCTGTTCGACGAACCGACTTCGGCGCTGGACCCGGAAATGATCAACGAGGTGCTGGATGTGATGGTTGGCCTGGCGCAGGAAGGCATGACCATGATGGTAGTGACCCACGAAATGGGCTTCGCCCGCAAGGTGGCCAACCGCGTGGTGTTCATGGACCAGGGCGCGATTCTGGAAGATACGGCCAAGGACGAGTTCTTCCAGGCGCCGAAGACCGAGCGCGCCCGTGATTTCCTGGCACGTATAATTCATTGAAGGCAACGAATCCGGCAAACTGACCGACCAGTTTTTCAAATGGTGGTGGCCGGGCAAACGGATCGCTGGCCAGCACGTCCAGTAGCGCTTGGGTTTGTTTCTTCAAGTGAGCGGCGGCTAATTTTTTCGCGTCTTTTTCTGCTTGACGCGAATACACCAGCTGCCCGCTCACCAGCTTAATTCCTTGCTGTTGTTTTCCAGTGGCTCCGCGCGCGCTGCAAGAATCGACTCCCGCATTCCGGGCACGGAGAGCAAATGCAGCGTTTCCTGGATTGCCGCCCAATCCTCTGCCGACACCAGCACGGCGTTATTGCGCTTGCCGGTAATGGTGACCGGTGCGTGGCTGGCGGCGGTTTCGTCGATCAGGTTGTACAGCCGGGCGCGGGCTTCGCTGGCGGAAATGGTGTCCATGGCGGTTCCTTGGGATAGCGTGGTCTAAACGTACGCTGGTGCGTACGCACTGTCAAGCGACCGGCGCAACGAGGTAAAATGTCGGCTATTCGCACTTTGATAGCCTGAAAGCCCGCCGCCATGTCCGACCTCGCAAATACTCCCGACAGCATCACCATCACCCGCCCAGACGACTGGCACCTGCATCTGCGCGACGGCGCGACGCTGGCCAGCGTGCTGCCGCACAGCGCCCGCCAGTTCGCGCGCGCCATTGTGATGCCAAACTTGAAACCACCGGTGACCACCACGGCGGCCGCTGTCGCCTACCGCGAGCGCATCCTGGCCGCGCTGCCGCAAGGGATGAATTTCGAGCCGCTGATGACGCTCTACCTGACCAACAACACGCAGCCCGACGAAATCGTGCGCGCCATGGAGAGCGGCATTGTCCACGCGGTCAAGCTGTACCCGGCCGGCGCCACCACCAATTCCGACGCCGGCGTGACCGATCTGGCCAACTGCTACAAGGTGCTGGAGAAGATGCAGGAAGTCGGCATGCCGTTCCTGGTGCATGGCGAAGTCACCGACCAGGACATCGACCTGTTCGACCGCGAAGCCGTATTCATCGAACGCGTCATGCGTCCACTGCGCCGTGATTTCCCTGCGTTGAACATCGTGTTTGAGCACATCACCACCAAGCACGCCGCCCAGTACGTGGCGGAAGCCGAAGGTCCGATCGCGGCGACCATCACCGCACATCACCTGCTGTACAACCGCAACGACATCTTCAAGGGCGGCATCCGCCCGCACTACTACTGCCTGCCGGTGCTGAAGCGCGAAGAGCACCGTCTGGCGCTGGTGACGGCCGCCACCAGCGGTGACGAACGCTTCTTCCTCGGTACCGACTCGGCGCCGCACGCGCAAGGCGCCAAGGAAGCCGCTTGCGGTTGCGCCGGTTGCTACACCGCGCTGCATGCGATGGAGCTGTACGCCGAAGCCTTCGAGCGCGCCGGCGCGCTGGATAAACTGGAAGCCTTCGCCAGCTTCAACGGCCCGGCCTTCTACGGCCTGCCGCGCAACGAAGGCACCATCACGCTGAAGCGCGAGCAGTGGGCCCTGCCGGAAACCCTGCCGCTGGCCGACCAGCAAGTGGTGCCGCTCAACGCCGGTGAAACCATCAACTGGAAAATGGTGTAAGCAGTGCTGGAGACAATCGACTGGTCGCGCCCTTGGTTTGAATCGGTACGCGGCGCGGCCAGCCATTTGTCGGCGGACACGCACTTCCGCGACACGTTCTGCCAGCAGGCCGCGGCACTGGGCCTGCGCAATCATCTGGGCTTGCCCATGTCGTTCGTGCCGCAGGAGGAGCTGCCGGAGGGCACCGCCTACGAACAGCACATCGGCGCCACCGGTTGCGTGCCCACGCGCGACAACCTGCACGACTTTTTCAACGGCCTGGTATGGCTGACCTTCCCGCGCATCAAAGTTCAACTGAACGCCTTGCAGGCGGCGCAGATTGCGCTGGACGGCGTCGGCAAATCACGCGGCCCGGCGCGCGACGGCGCCACCATCTTCGACGAAAACGCCGCCCTGCTGGTGGTGCGCGATGACGCAGCAGGTCAGGCACTGATCGAGGCGCTGCAAGGGCATCGCTGGCACGATGCGTTTGTCGGCCGCCGCGCGCAATGGGGCGTGGATGCGCAAGTATGGCTGTTCGGCCACGCGCTGATGGAAAAGCTGGTGGCGCCGCGCAAGGCCATCACCGCGCACACGCGGGTGGTGCTGGCGTCCGATGATTTTTTCGCGCTGGACCACGACGGACGCCGCGCATGGCTGGACGCCAAAGTCGCGCAGCAGCTGGCCGATGAAGGTTTGACCACTGCGAGCTTCACGCCGATGCAGGCGCTGGGCGTGCCGGGCTGGTGGCCCGATCAGGACGAGGCCTTCTACGCCGACGCAACGGTGTTCCGCCCCAAGCGCATCGCCGCAGTAAAATAGGCATTCCGACACCAACCAACACGCCGCCGACGCGGCAGAAAGTACACCATGACGCAGGTAATTCGCTGGGGTATTCTGGGCACGGGCAAAATCGCCAAGGCCTTCGCCACCGCTTTGCGCGAGACGCCGGATGCCAAACTGGCAGCCGTGGCTTCGCGCTCGGTAGATAGCGCTACCAAGTTCGGCCAGGAATATGGCGCCGAGCGTTTCCATGGCAGCTACCAGGCGCTGGCCGACGATCCCGAAGTGGACGTGATCTATATCGGAACGCCACACCCGATGCACCACGAGAACGCGCTGATGTGCCTCAACGGCGGCAAGGCGGTGCTGGTGGAAAAATCGTTCACCATGAACCGGCGCCAGGCCGAGGACATCATCAACCTGGCGCGCGCCAGGAAGCTGTTCGTGATGGAGGCGATGTGGACGCGCTTTATGCCTTCCGTGGTCGAGGCGAAGCGCATTGTGGACAGCGGCGAAATCGGCAAGCCGGCCAACGTGTCGGCCGATTTCGGCTTTACTTCGGACGCCGGTCCTGAGCATCGTTTGTTCGCGCCGGAACTGGGCGGCGGCGCGCTGCTGGATCTCGGCATTTATCCGCTGTCGATGTCGTCCTTCTTCCTCGGCGCGGTGACGGGCGTGAAGGCGCAGGCCGAGATGGCCGCCACCGGCGTCGATATGCAGACTGCGTTCACGCTGACGCACGAAGGCGGCGGCGTCTCGTCCTGCGCGTGCAGCCTGCGTTCGCGCACGCCGACCGAATTGGTGATCTCGGGCGAGAAGGGCTATGTGCGCCTGCACGACCGCTTCCACAACACCGACACCATCACCGTCACGCTGGTGGACGGCTCCTCGCGCAACGAGCGAACGCTGACGCTGCCGAAGTCCGGCAACGGCTATACGCACGAAGCCCAGGAAGTCGGCCGCTGCCTTCGCGCCGGCCTGATCGAAAGCCCGGTGATGCCGCACGCTGAAACGCTGGCGCTGATGGGCACCCTGGACGAGATCCGCGCGCAGATCGGCCTGCGCTACCCGGCCGACGCATAAAGACCTTGCAAGCGCGGCCCGCGCGAACTGGTTACAATCTCCGGATACGATTTTAACAACGGGGATACACCATGTTTGTCGCGGACCGCGCACCTTCCTTGAAAACCGTGCTGCTTGCCACTGGCGTCGTGCTGACGATGGCGATGGGCGTGCGCCACGGTTTCGGCTTCTGGATGCAGCCGATTTCCCAGGCCCACGGCTGGACGCGCGAGACCTACTCGCTGGCGCAAGCCATGCAGAACCTGATGTGGGGCGCCATCGGCCCGTTCGCCGGCATGGCGGCGGACCGCTTCGGCACCATGCGCGTGGTGCTGGTCGGCGCTGTCAGCTACGCCGCCGGCCTGTTCTGGATGGCGATGGTCAAAGATCCTACCTTGTTCGTGCTGGGCACCGGTCTGTTTATTGGCCTGGGCCTGGCGTGTACCGCGTTCGGCGCGGTCAGCGGCATCATCGGCCGCGTGGCGCCGGCGGAAAAACGCTCGTGGGCGTTCGGCATCTCCGGCGCAGCCGGTTCGCTGGGCCAGTTCATGCTGATGCCGATCGAGCAGCAACTGATCTCCGCAGTCGGCTGGCAGAACGCCTTCTACATACTTGGCGCCTTGCTGGTGGCGCTGATGGTGCCGATGGCTTTCTATCTGCGCGAACCGGCGGTGACGCATGCTCACGGCCCGCAGCAAAGTATCCGAGAAGCCGCCGCCGAGGCATTGGGCAACCGCTCCTTCCTGCTGCTGGTGGCCGGCTATTTTGTATGCGGTTTCCAGCTGGTGTTCATCGGCGTGCACATGCCGGCGTATTTGAAGGACAAGGGGATTTCAAATCCTGGCGTCGCCGTGATGGCGCTGGCCTTGATTGGACTGTTCAATATCTTCGGTTCGTACTACGCCGGCAAGCTGGGTGGACGCCTGCCCAAGCGCTACCTGCTGTCGGCGATTTACTTCGCGCGCGCCTTGGCGATTACGCTGTTCCTGCTGGCGCCATTGATGCCGATCACGGTCTATCTGTTTGCGGCGGCGATGGGCGTGTTGTGGTTGTCGACGGTGCCACTCACCAATGGCATCATTGCCGGCGTGTTCGGCGTGAAGCATATGTCGATGCTGGCCGGGATCGTGTTCTTCTCGCACCAGCTGGGCAGCTTCCTTGGCGTTTGGCTGGGCGGCTATCTGTACGCGTTGCAGGGCAATTACGACGTCGTGTGGGGCATCACCATCGCGCTGGGCGTGATGGCGGGGCTGGTCAACCTGCCGATCAACGAGCGCCCGCTGGCGCGCATGCAGGCGGCATGATGAAAACCTGGCTGCTGCGCGCCGCCATCGCCATTGTGCTGGCGCTGGTGTTCGCGGCTTACTTGCGGCCGGATTTTGTGGCGGATGTCGCCAACCGGATTTACCTGTGCTTCTAGCCAGCGTCATTCCCGCGCAGGCGGGAATCCATGCTGAGCCTGCGTTCTATGGACTCGCGCCTGCGCGGGAGTGACGGTATCAGACCTTGAGGAATTCTTCGCGGCCGCCTAGCCAGCGGGCCAGGTGAGCTTCAACGGTGGCGGCTTTTTCCGGGGTGTTGGCGTGCAGGAGATCGTGGGCGACGTCGCGTGCCTGGTCCACCAGCCAGCTATCGGTTTCCAGGTCGGCGAAGCGCAGCATGGCCTGGCCGGATTGGCGGGCGCCGAGGAATTCTCCGGGTCCGCGTATCTCCAGATCGCGGCGGGCGATTTCAAAACCGTCGGTGGTTTCGCGCATCGTCATCAGGCGCTGCTTGGCGATCTGGCCCAGCGGGCTTTGATACAGCAGCAAACACACCGACGCCGCCGAGCCCCGGCCCACGCGGCCGCGCAACTGGTGCAGCTGCGACAGGCCGAAACGCTCGGCGTGTTCGATCACCATCAGCGACGCATTCGGCACGTCGACGCCGACTTCAATCACCGTGGTGGCCACCAGCACCTGCATTTCGTTGGCGATGAAGGCGTCCATCACTTCCTGTTTTTCCGCCGTCTTCAGGCGACCGTGTACCAGACCAATATTCAGGTCCGGCAGCGCTTCGGCCAGCAGCGCGTGGGTGTCGGTGGCGGTTTGCAGTTGCAGCGCTTCCGATTCTTCAATCAGCGGGCAGACCCAGTAGACCTGACGGCCTTCCTGCGCCGCCGCATGCACACGCTCGATCACTTCGTCGCGGCGATTCTGGTCGATGGTGCGGGTGACGATAGGACTGCGGCCCGGCGGCAGTTCGTCGATGACCGAGACTTCCAGGTCGGCGTAGTAGGTCATCGCCAGCGTGCGCGGGATCGGCGTGGCGGACATCATCAGCTGGTGCGGCACTTCGCCTTCGTTGCCTTTGTTGCGCAGCACGAGGCGCTGGCCGACGCCAAAGCGGTGCTGCTCGTCGACGATCACCAGCCCGAGATTCTCGAAGGTCACCACGTCTTGCAGCAGCGCGTGCGTGCCCACCACCAGCCGCGCTTCGCCGGATTCGATCAGGTCATAGGCCGCCTGCTTGTCCTTTTTCTTCAAGCTGCCGCTCAACCAGGCGACTTTCACGCCCAGAGGCTCCATCCAGGCGGCGATCTTGCGGAAGTGCTGTTCGGCCAGGATCTCGGTCGGCGCCATCAGCGCGGCCTGGTAGCCGCTGTCAATGGCCTGTGCCGCCGCCAGCGCGGACACCACGGTCTTGCCGCTGCCTACATCGCCTTGCAGCAGACGCTGCATCGGGAACGGCTGGCGCAGGTCGGCGCGGATTTCGTTCAGCACTTTTTGCTGGGCGTTGGTCAGCTTGAACGGCAGGCCGGCCTGGAAGCGTTCGGACAGTGCGCCGATCACCATCAGCGCCGGCGATCCTTTCAGGCGGCGCGCACGCTGCGCGCGTTTCAGCGACAGCTGCTGCGCCAGCAGCTCGTCAAATTTCACCCGTGTCCAGGCGGGATGCGAGCGGTCGGCCAGCGCGTGGTTGTCCACCTCCTGCGGCGGATAGTGCAGCAGCTTCACCGCCGGTTCCAGGTCGGACAACTGCAATTGCGCGCGCAGCGCGGCGGGCAGGGTGTCGCTCCAGTCCACGCGCGTCATGGCGTCGCGGATGGCTTTGCGCAGCACCGGCTGCGACAGGCCTTCACCGGATGGATACACCGGCGTCAGCGACGTTGGCAGCGGCGCGCCCTCATTGACCACTTTATAGGCCGGGTGCACCATCTCGGCGCCGAAGAAGCCGTGTTTCAACTCGCCGCGCGCGCGTATCCGCGTGCCCTCGGCCAGCTGCTTGACCTGGCTGCCGTAGAAATTCATGAAACGCAGCTGCAAATCGCCGGTGCCGTCGCTGATATGCACTAATAATTGTCGTCTTGGCTTGTAGGCGATCTCGTTTTTTACAACAACGCCCTCAACTTGGGAGGTGTCGCCGCCGTGCAGGCGTGCTTCTTCGATGGTGATGACCTGGGTTTCGTCCTCGTAGCGCATGGGTAGGTGCAGCACCAGGTCCATATCGGTGTGCAAGCCCAATTTGGCCAGTTTGGCCTCTGCGCTGACGGTTTTTTTAGCAGTTTTAGACGGTGAAACAGGCATATGGCGTAAAATAGAGGGTTGGCCGCCGCTATTGTAAGGCCTACCGTATTTTTGTTTAACAGAGTCCGCACATGTATTCGCTTTCCGATTTCGATTTTAACTTGCCGCAAGAGCGTATTGCGCAATTCCCGCTGCCTGACCGCAGCGCTTCCCGTCTGCTGCATCTGGACGGTGAGCAGATTATCGACCGCCAGTTCGCCGATATTCTCGATCTGCTGCAGCCGGGCGACCTGCTGGTGATGAACAATACCCGCGTGCTGAAGGCGCGTTTCTTCGGCATGAAGGAAAGCGGCGGCAAGGTCGAGGCGCTGGTGGAACGCGTGCTGGATAACCGCACCGTGCTGGCCCAGGTGCGCGCTTCGCGGTCGCCGCTGGCCGGTACTAAAATGCGCCTGGCGGACGCCTTTGACGTCACTGTCGGCGAGCGCGCCGGCGAGTTCTTCACGCTGCATTTCGATGCCGACGTGTTCGACCTGATCGAAGCCCACGGCCGCCTGCCGCTGCCGCCGTACATTGAGCACGATGCCGATTCATTCGACGAGAACCGCTATCAGACAGTGTTCAACAAGGTGCCGGGCGCGGTGGCCGCGCCGACCGCCGGCCTGCACTTCGACGAGCCGCTTCTGGAAAAGCTGAAAGCCAAGGGCGTCAACTTCGCCTACGTCACGCTGCACGTCGGCGCCGGCACCTTCCAGCCGGTGCGTCACGAAAAGCTGGCCGATCACCAGATGCATACCGAGTGGTACACCATGCCGCAGGAAACCGTGGATGCGGTGCGCGCCACGCGCGCCGCCGGCCGCGATGTGGTGGCGGTGGGCACTACCAGCCTGCGCGCGCTGGAATCGGCCTCGCAGGGCGGCCAGCTGGAAGCGGGTAGTGCGGATACGGCGTTGTTCATCACGCCTGGCTACCAGTTCAAGACCGTCACGCGCCTGATCACCAATTTCCACCTGCCGAAGTCGACGCTGCTGATGCTGGTGTCGGCCTTCGCCGGCTATGAAGAGATCCGCAAGGCCTACGCCCACGCGATCGCCAATGAATACCGCTTCTTCAGCTACGGCGACGCCATGCTGCTGACGACGAACAATAAGGAATAAGCAATGTTGGAATTTAAGCTGCACAAGACGGACACCACCGGCGTGACCAAGGCCCGCCGTGGCGAAGTCAAGCTGAACCACGGCGTGGTGCAAACGCCGATCTTTATGCCGGTGGGCACCTATGGCTCGGTCAAGGCGATGTCGCCGCTGGAGCTGAAGGAAATCAACGCCCAGATCATCCTCGGCAACACCTTCCACCTGTGGCTGCGTCCGGGTAATGACGTCATGGCCAAGTTTGGCGGCCTGCACGACTTCATGGGCTGGGACAAGCCGATCCTGACCGATTCCGGCGGCTTCCAGGTGTTTTCGCTGGGCGCGATGCGCAAGATTACCGAAGAGGGTGTGCACTTCAACTCGCCGATCAATGGCGACAAGCTGTTCCTGTCGCCGGAAGTATCGATGCAGATCCAGCGCGTGCTCAATTCCGACATCGTCATGCAGTTCGACGAATGCACGCCGTATGAAATCGACAAGCGCCCGGCTACGCTGGACGAAGCCGCCAAGTCGATGCGCATGTCGTTGCGGTGGGCCCAGCGTTCGCATGACGAATTCCATCGCGGCGAGAACCCGAACGCGCTGTTCGGCATCGTCCAGGGCGGCATGTTCGAGAACCTGCGCGATGAATCGCTGGCCGGCCTGGAGGAAATAGACTTCCCGGGCCTGGCCATCGGCGGCCTGTCGGTCGGCGAGCCGAAGGAAGACATGATGCGCATCTTGCAACACGTCGGCCCGAAACTGCCGGCCAACAAGCCGCACTACCTGATGGGCGTGGGTACGCCGGAAGACCTGGTGGCCGGCGTCTCCAACGGCGTTGACATGTTCGACTGCGTGATGCCGACCCGGAACGCCCGCAACGGCTGGATCTTCACCCGCTACGGCGACATCAAGATCAAGAACGCGCGTTACAAGGAAGACAAGGAGCCGTTCGATCCGACCTGTTCCTGCTACGCCTGCAAGAATTTCTCGCGCGCCTACCACCACCACCTGAACCGCACCCAGGAAATCCTCGGTGCGCGCCTGAATACCATCCACAATCTGCACTATTACCTCGACATCATGCAGCAAATGCGCGATGCGCTGGACGCCGACCGTTTCCCGGCGTGGGTGCAGCAATTCCACGCCGATCGCGCGCGCGGGGTGTAAAAGTCGTAACGCCGTTCTGCCAGTGCTAGAATACAGCGCTGTTTTTTAAACTATAGATATCGGAGTCACCAGTGTCCTTCTTCATTTCCAATGCTTATGCTCAATCCAACCCACTCGAAGCCCTGGGCGGCGGCGGTGGCTTCCTGGGCCAGTATGGTTTCCTGATTCTGATGTTCGTGGCCATGTACTTCCTGATGATCCGTCCTCAGCAGAAGCGCGCCAAGGAACAAAAAGCCATGATGGAAGCGCTGACCAAAGGCGCTGAAGTGGTCACCGCCGGCGGCGTGCTGGGCAAGATCACCAAGATCTCCGACGCCTACGTGACCCTGGAAATCTCCAGCGGCGCCGAGCTGGTGGTGCAAAAGAACTCGATCACGATGGTGCTGCCAAACGGCACGCTGAAAAGCCTGTAATTCCCCCGGGCCCGCGCTTGCGCGGGCCTTTTGACGTCTCCATTGAACGTTAGAGCTATATGAATCGTTATCCAGTCTGGAAATACATAGTGATCGTGGTGGCCATCCTGTTGGGTGCGCTGTACACGGTGCCGAACTACTTCGGTGAATCGCCGGCGGTGCAAGTCACCAGCGGCAAGTCGACCGTCAAGATGAGCTCGGACATGACCGCCAAGGTGGCCGATGTGCTGACCAAGGCCGGCATCGCCAACGACGGCATCGCCTATGACGGCACCGGCAATTACGCCTCGGTACGGGTGCGCTTCGCCACCCCGGACATTCAGTTCCACGCCAAATCGGTGCTGGAAAAGGGTCTCAACACCGATCCGGAAGATCCCACCTACCTGGTGGCGCTGAACCTGCAGGCCGATACGCCGAAGTGGATGCAAAGCCTGCACGCGCTGCCGATGTACCTCGGCCTCGACTTGCGCGGCGGTGTGCACTTCCTGATGCAGGTCGACAGCGAAGGCGTGTTGAGCAAGCGCGTGCAAGGCATGCAGTCGGCCGCCCGCGCGCTGCTGCGTGACAAGAACATCCGTCACGCCGGTATCGACAAGGTCGGCAATACCATCGAAATCAAGTTTCGCGACGATGCCACCCGCCAGAAGGCCAAGGACGTGCTGAACGGCCAGATGGCCGACCTGCTGTTCGCCGATTCCGGCGATGGCAGCGATCTGAAAACGGTGATGAGCCTGAAACCGGCCGCGCTGAAGCAAACCGTCGATGACGGCGTCAAGCAGAACATCGCCACCCTGTCGAAGCGCGTCAACGAGCTGGGCGTGGCTGAGCCGGTGATCCAGCAGCAAGGTCCGGACCGCATCGTGGTTCAGCTGCCAGGCGTGCAGGACGTGGCGCGTGCGCGCGCCGTGATCGGCCGCACCGCGACGCTGGAAGTGCGCATGGTCGACGAGTCGATCACGCCGGGCACCGAACTGTCGGCAGCGATTCCGTTCAACTCGGAATTGTTCACCTCCGGCAAAGCCGTACCAGTGGTGCTGTACAAGGACGTGGTGCTGACGGGTGATTACATCTCCAGCGCCGTGGCCAGCTTCGACAGCAACAACCAGCCGGCCGTGAGCCTGGACCTGAATGGCGACGGCGGCCGCCGCATGCGCGACGCTACCCGCGACCGCGTCGGCAAGAAAATGGCCATCGTGCTGTTCGAGAAGAAGGGCAAGCCGGGCGAAGTGCTGTCGGTGGCTACTGTCCAGTCGGAACTGGGCAGCCGCTTCCAGATCACCGGCATGGGCAACGCGGAAAACGCTGCTGAACTGGCGCTGCTGTTGCGCGCCGGCGCGTTGTCGGCGCCGATGGACATCATCGAAGAACGCACCATCGGCCCTGCACTGGGCGCCGAGAACATCAACAAGGGTATCCACTCGACCATGTACGGCTTCGCGGCCATCGCGATCTTCATGATCGTCTACTACATGATGTTCGGTTTCTTCAGCGTGTTCGCGCTGGCCTGCAACCTGCTGTTCCTGCTGGCGCTGCTGTCGCTGATGCAAGTGACCTTGACCCTGCCGGGCATGGCCGCGATCGCGCTGGCGCTGGGTATGGCGATCGACTCGAACGTGTTGATTAACGAGCGCGTGCGGGAAGAGCTGCGTTCCGGCGCCTCGCCGCAGCAGGCGATTTCCGCCGGCTTCGACCGCGCCTGGGCCACCATTATCGACTCCAACGTCACTACGCTGATCGTCGGCGTGGCGCTGTGGGTGTTCGGCTCCGGTCCGATCCGCGGCTTCGCCGTGGTGCACACGCTGGGTATCCTGACCTCGATGTTCTCCGCCGTGTTTGTTTCGCGTGGCGTGGTCAACCTCTGGTACGGCCGCAAGAAAAAGCTGCAATCGATCGCCATCGGTACCGTTTGGGTACCGGGTCAGAAATAACCAGGGGCACTGAGCATGGAATTTTTCCGCATTAAAAAAGACATTCCGTTCATGCGCCACGCGCTGGTGTTCAACGCCATTTCGGCGTTGACCTTCGTCGCAGCCGTGTTCTTCCTGATCACCCGTCCGCTGAACTTCTCCGTGGAGTTCACCGGCGGCACCGTGATGGAGTTGAAATACAAGGACGCGGCCAACCTGGAACGGATCCGCCACACGCTGGAAAGCATCGGCTACGAGCAGCCTGAAGCCACCGGCTTCGGCACCGCGCACGACGTGATGTTGCGTCTGCCGGTAGTGAAGGGCATCACCTCCAACGCCGCTTCGGCCAAGGTGTACGATGCGCTGTGCAAGGCCGAAAGCGGCGCCATGAAGCAGATCGACACCGTGACCGCCAAGGGCGAGCACGTGGTCAAGCAGGCTTGCTCCGACGCCGCCGGCGCCGAGCTGGTCGGTTTGCAGAAGGTGGAATTCGTCGGCCCGCAGGTGGGCGACGAGCTGGCCCAGAACGGCCTGAACGCGCTGGTAATGGTGATTATCGGCGTGATGATCTACCTGGCCGTGCGCTTCGAGTGGAAATTCGCGGTCGCCGCGATTATCGCCAACTTGCACGACGTGGTGATCATTCTCGGCTTCTTCGCCTTCTTCCACTGGGAATTCTCGCTGACCGTGCTGGCCGGTATCCTGGCGGTGCTGGGCTACTCGGTCAATGAGTCGGTGGTGATTTTCGACCGGATCCGCGAAAACTTCCGCAAGCAGCGCAAGGCGTCGGTGCATGAAGTGATCGACAACGCGATCACCTCGACCATCTCGCGCACCATCATCACCCACGGCTGTACGCAGATGATGGTGCTGTCGATGCTGTTCCTGGGCGGTCCGACGCTGCACTACTTCGCGATGGCGCTGACCATCGGTATCTGCTTCGGTATTTACTCGTCGGTGTTCGTGGCCGCCGCAGTCGCCATGTGGCTGGGCGTGAAGCGCGAAGACCTGATCAAGCCGATCAAGGAAAAAGACGAAACGGATGGCGCTGTAGTGTAAATCAGTGTTGTCAAATTGCTAGTAGAATCCCCCTGTGCACTTTTGCCTGGGGGATTTTTTTTTATGGGTTATCGATTACTGGCCGGCCTGCTGCTGTGCTGTTCCGCGCAGGCGGCCGAGCTGCCCTGGGATTTGAGCTACCAGTCGGCGCTGCGCGATCACCCGATCGCGGACAATGAGTTCATGCGCATCTGGCCGCAGCAGCATCCGCAGCGGCCGATCCATGACAGGCTGGCGGCCTACAAGGGCGAGCCGATCGAAGCGTCGCTGCTGATCGAGCGGCCGGATATCCATGCCGGCGATGCGCAGGCGACATGGTTCATCGTCACCCGCAGCGGCGCGCAGGCCTGCCCGTTCCATCCGCAATTGCTGAAGCAGCCGTGCCAGACGCTGGACCGCGAGCGGGTGCAGAACGCCATCCGCCAGATCATGCTCACGCCCGATCCGCGTCCGCCAGCCGGGCAGGGCACCGTGGGTGACGCTAACTACTTCGGCCAGGGCAAGCCGGTGCTGATGAATTACATGGCCTATCTGAGCGCCTACATCGACGGCAAGGTGTTGCAGCGCCCGGTCAGCCTGGCGGAACTCGATCCGGCTGCGCAGGGGCCGGAGGCGGGCCGGCTGGTGGCGATCTTGCAGCGCGCGGTGGCGGCCGATGGCGTTGCGGCCGCGCGGCCGGTGGCGTCGGAGCCGGCCGTCGCCACCGAGGTTGAGGATGAAAAGGAACGCAAGGCGCGCAGCGCGCTGATCGAGGAGGTGCAGGGCTATCTAATCAAGTCCGACTACAAGAAGCTGGATGCGCTGCGCAACAAGCTGCTCAAGTCGCAGGAGCGCACGCCCAGCGGCGTGTGGAAGCTGGCGATCTTCTATAACCAGCTCAAGGAATTCCCCGGCCGCAGCCGCGAGCCGGAGTACTGGGTCAAGAGGGAAGCGGGCGCCAAGGCCTGGGAAAAGCAGGCGCCGACGTCCGGCGCGGCGCGCATCTTCCACGCTTACGTGCTGCTGGCGCGCGGCCTGTCCTATCGCGGCAACGGCTTCTACAACACAGTTCCCAGGGAAGACATCAAGCGCTTGCTGGCCGCGATCGACGAGGGTAACGCGGTGCTGTTCTACGCGGAGAAGCAGCTGCTCAAGGACAAAGACCCGGAACTGTTCCGCGTCCGCATGACGCTCACGCCGTGGAGCGACAACTTCCGCGCGCTGAGCAACCGCACGGCGCTGGACAAGGCCATCGCGCTGTATCCCGATTATCACGAGACATACTTCACGGCGGCGCTGTATGGCAGCGCGATGTGGCATGCGTCTCCGGACGAAATCGACGAAATCGCCCGGCGCGGCAGCAGGGCCGGCGGCGCCGATGCGGCCGCGATGTATGCCCGCGTCTACTGGTACGCCAACCGCGACGTCTACGAGGACAAGCTGTTCGACGACCCGGCCAGCCCGGTGGACTGGGACACGATGAAGACCAGCTTCGAAGCATTGGTGGCGCGTTATCCGGACGCCTGGAACCTCAACGCCTACGCCAGCTTCGCCTGCCAGGCGCGCGACTATCCGACCATGGACGCGGTGCTGCGCCGCGCCGGCGACAAGCGCGTCTACCAGACCTGGCGCAACGGCGAAGGGGGCTACGCCGACTGCCTGACCCACAGCAGCGAGCCGCGCGTGCGCCCGGCCGCCGCCGACATCCGCAAGCGCGAAGACACGCTGTATCGCGGCCTGCTGTATTTCGCCAGCGCGGTCGCGCGCAAGCAGGGCTATATGGAAGAATCGCTGCGCGCGCTGGACAAGGCGGAAGCGATCGGCATGCGCATCTACACCGGCGGCCCGAATATGCCGCTGTACTACCACCGCGCGCGGGCGCTGCTGGCGCTCAAGCGCTACAACGAAGCGGTGACGGCGCTGACCACCGGCCTGCCGCACCAGCCGGATTATTTCGAAGCGTATTACTATCGCGGCCTGGCCTACGAAGGTCTCGGCCGGCTAGACGAAGCGCAGCGCGATTTCGAACAGGCGGGATCATTGTTGCAAAAGCTCAAGCGCGAGGGCAAGCTGGTCTTCACCGGCACCGACGAGCAGAAAGCGCTGTACCGCGCGGAGATGGACAAAATGGTGGCCAAGTTCAAGCAGTACAACGTGCAGGCGCCGCAGATCGACCTGTAATTGCACCACTTCTGTGCGGGCCGCTGGCATGAGGATTGCATGTTTTTCTGATCTCGGCACAGGAGGCAACGCATGCAAGCTACTTTACAGAAGACGCTGGGCACGTTTCAACTTTGGGGCATCGCGGTTGGCCTGGTGATCTCGGGCGAATATTTCGGCTGGAGTTATGGCTGGGCCTCCGCCGGCACGCTGGGCTTCACCGTGACGGCGCTGTTCATTGCTGCGATGTACACCGCGTTCATCTTCAGCTTTACCGAACTGACCACCTCCATTCCGCACGCCGGCGGCCCGTTCGCCTACAGCAAGCGCGCCTTCGGACCGCTGGGCGGCTATCTGGCCGGCGCCGCCACGCTGATCGAATTCGTGTTTGCGCCACCGGCGATTGCGCTCGCCATCGGCGCCTATCTCAATGTGCAGTTCCCGCAGGTCGAGCCGAAGACGGCGGCGGTGTGCGCTTACCTGGTCTTCATGACGCTGAATATCCTCGGGGTGCAGATTGCTGCCACCTTCGAACTGCTGGTGACGCTGCTAGCGATCTTTGAACTACTGGTGTTCATGGGCGTGGTCGCGCCGGGATTTTCGGCGGCGAACTTCGTCAAGGGCGGCTGGTCAGGACAGGACGCCTTCACGCTGGCGGCGATTCCCGGCATGTTCGCGGCGATTCCGTTTGCCATCTGGTTCTTTCTGGCGATTGAAGGTGTGGCGATGGCGGCGGAGGAAGCGCGCGATCCACAGCGCTCGGTGCCGATCGCCTACATCGCCGGGATTGCGACGCTGGTGCTGCTGGCGCTGGGCGTCATGGTGTTTGCCGGCGGCGCCGGCGACTGGACCAAGCTGGCCAACATCAACGATCCGCTGCCGCAGGCGATGAAGCTGATCGTCGGTGAGCACAGCGGCTGGCTGCACATGCTGGTGTGGCTTGGCCTGTTTGGTTTGATCGCGTCCTTCCACGGCATCATTCTGGGTTACTCGCGGCAGATTTATGCGCTGGCGCGAGAGGCGTATCTGCCGTCGTACTTCGCCAAAATCCATCCGCGCTTCAAGACACCGCATCGCGCCATCCTGGCCGGCGGCGTGGTGGGCATCGCCGCCATCTATAGCGATCAGCTGATTACTCTGGGCGGGCAGACGCTGACGGCGAATATCGTGACGCTGTCGGTGTTCGGCGCGATCACCATGTACATCATCAGCATGCTGGCGCTGTTCAAGCTGCGGCGGGATGAGCCGGCGATGGCGCGGCCGTTCCGCGCGCCATGCTATCCGTTTTTCCCGGCCGTCGCACTGGTGGGAGCGCTGGTCTGCATGGCGACCATGATCTATTACAATGGGCTGATCTTCTGTGTGTTTGTGGTGATGCTGTTGCTGGGTTATGGCGTTTTCCGAAGGGACCGTGATGGGCTACTCGCACCAGGTCGGCAGTAAGACCTATTCGTTCCGCGATCTGAAGGATGTGATGGCGAAGGCGACGCCTGCGCGCTCGGGCGACTATCTGGCCGGTGTGGCGGCCGGCAGCGCCGAGGAGCGCGTCGCTGCGCAGATGGCGTTGGCCGAGCTGCCGCTGTCTGCGTTCCTTAACGAGGCGCTGGTTCCGTACGAAGAGGACGAGGTGACGCGGCTGATCGTCGATACGCACGATGCGGCTGCCTTCGCGCGCGTGGCGCATCTGACGGTGGGCGACTTCCGCAACTGGCTGTTGAGCGATGCGGCCGATGGCGTCGCGCTGACTGCGCTGGCGCCGGGCTTGACGCCGGAGATGGTGGCGGCGGTGTCCAAGATTATGCGCGTTCAGGATCTGGTGCTGGTGGCGCGCAAGTGCAGCGTGGTCGCGCGCTTTCGCAATACGATTGGGCTGGCGGGATGCATGTCGACGCGCTTGCAGCCGAATCATCCGACCGACGACGCCAGCGGCATTGCGGCCAGTCTGCTTGATGGCCTGTTGTACGGCAGCGGCGATGCGGTGATCGGCATCAATCCGGCCACGGACAATGTGCCGCAGGTGATCAAGCTGGTGTCGATGCTGGACGAGATCATTGCGCGTTATGCGATTCCGACCCAGTCCTGCGTGCTGACGCACGTGACCAACACCATTGCGACCATCGAGCGTGGCGCGCCGGTGGATCTGGTGTTCCAGTCGATTGCCGGCACCGAGGCGGCGAATGCGGGTTTCGGCGTGACGCTGTCGCTGCTGGAAGAGGCGCGCCAGGCGGCGCTGTCGCTCGGGCGCGGCACCGTCGGCAACAATGTGATGTATTTCGAGACGGGGCAGGGCAGTGCGCTGTCGGCCAATGCGCATCATGGCGTTGATCAGCAGACCTGCGAGGCGCGCGCATATGCGGTGGCGCGGCGCTTCCAGCCGCTGCTGGTCAACTCGGTGGTGGGTTTCATCGGGCCGGAGTATCTGTATGACGGCAAGCAGATTGTGCGCGCGGGGCTGGAGGATCATTTCTGCGCCAAGCTGCTTGGTTTGCCGATGGGGTGTGATGTCTGCTACACCAATCATGCGGAGGCGGATCAGGATGATATGGATGTGCTGTTGACCATGCTGGGGGCGGCCGGCGGCACTTTTGTCATGGGCGTGCCGGGATCGGATGACATCATGTTGAATTATCAGAGTACTTCGTTCCATGATGCGCTGTATGTGCGGCGCGTGCTGGGACTGAAACCGGCGCCGGAGTTTGATGCTTGGTTGCAGGCGATGGGTATCGTTACCGGCGATGCGCGCTTTACTTTGGCGGATGCTTTGCCACCGGCTTTCAACAAGGCCTTGCTGCGGTTGGCGGCGCATGGATAAGCCGGTGACCAGCAATCCGTGGGGCGCGCTGCGGCAGTTCACGGCAGCGCGGATTGCGCTGGGGCGTAGCGGCGTCAGTCAGCCGACGGCGCCGCAACTGGAGTTCCAGCTGGCGCATGCGCGTGCCCGCGATGCCGTGCATCTGGCGCTTGATCCGGTGGCGCTGGGCGAGGCGCTGCATGCCGCCAGCGGCTTGCCGTGTGTAAGCCTGCATAGCGCCGCGCCGGACCGCAACACCTACCTGCAACGCCCGGATCTCGGCCGCCGCCTGGACGACGCCTCGCGCGTCAAGCTGGCCGCCGCCGCCACGCCGGCCGTCGCTGCCACCACGACCACGCCGGCCGACGCCGACCCTGCCGCCGCCGATGCGGTCACCGCGACGACGCCCGCCGCTGCCATCGCGCCCGCCACGCCTTCTGCCGCCGGCGCCCGCTACGACCTCGCGCTGGTGGTTGCCGATGGCCTGTCGGCGCTGTCGATTGAACAGAACGCTGTGCCGCTGATTCGCGCGTTGCTGGCTCGCCTGTCGGCCGAGCAGTGGCGCCTGGCGCCGATCACCATTGTGCAGCAAGGCCGCGTCGCCATCGGCGATGAAATTGCCCACCTGCTCGATGCGCAAGCGGTGGTGGTGCTGATCGGCGAACGTCCCGGCCTCAGCTCCCCGGACAGCATGGGCCTCTACCTCACCTGGGCGCCGCGCCCCGGTCTCACCGACGCCAGTCGCAACTGCATCTCGAATGTCCGCCCGGCGGGCTTGACCTGCGACGCGGCAGCGTTCAAGCTGCACTACCTGTTGTCCGAAGCGCGCCGCCGCCAGCTATCCGGCGTTGCACTGAAAGACGAAACCGCGAACGAGAGCGCCGACCTGGAGGCGCCACGGCGCAATTTCCTGTTGGAGTGAACGTGTTAGTGAAGCGCGCATCATGAGCCGCACCGGCCGCCTTTTCATGCTGATGGACGCCATGCGCGGCTATCGACGTCCCGTCACCGCCGCCCGTCTGGCCGAACAGCTGGGCGTTTCCGAGCGCACCATCTATCGCGACATCCAGACCCTTACCGGCCTCGGCGCACCGCTGGCCGGCGAGGCCGGCGTCGGCTACATGCTCAAGCCCGGCTTTTTCCTGCCGCCGCTGATGTTCGGCGCCGACGAGCTGGAAGCATTGGTGCTCGGCGCGCGCTGGGTACGTCGTCAAGGCGACGAGGCGCTGGCCCACGCCGCCAGCAACGCGCTGGCCAAGATCGCCGCCGCCACGCCGAAAGACCTGCGCGACGACATGGCCGACACCAGCCTGTGGGTGCCGATCGGTCCCGACCGGCAAGCCGCCAGCGACATCCACGTGCGTCCGGTACGCGAGGCGATCCGCTACCAGCACCGGCTGCGCATGGCGTATTGTGACGAGCAGGGCGCGCCGTCGGAGCGGGTGGTGTGGCCGTTCGCGCTGGCCTTCTTCGAGGGCAAGCGCCTGCTGGCCGCGTGGTGCGAATTGCGGCTGGCGTTCCGCCATTTCCGCATCGACCGCATTGCGGCGGCGGAGTCGATGCAGGAGCGCTATCCGGCGCGCCGGCACGAACTGCTGAAAACCTGGCGCGCCGAACACAATATCAGCGACGACTCCTGACAAAAACTGTCGCGGCCTGGATTTACGATGCAGTTCTCAACCACTCAACGGAGACTGCACCATGCGCTTGTATCACCACCCAATGTCGACCTGTTCCCGCCGCGTGATGCTGGCCGCCCTGCACATGGGCACGCCGCTGGAACTGACCGAAGTCAGCCTGTTGAGCCCGGACGACCGCCGCCGCCTGGTCGCGCTTAATCCCAACAACAAGCTGCCGGTGCTGCATGACGGCGAGTTCTCGCTGACCGAGTCGTGCGCCATCATGCAATACCTGGCCGACCGCACCCACGGGCAAACGCTTTATCCGGATAACATCCTGGTGCGCGCCGACATCAACCGCTGGATGTTCTGGGCAGTGCAGCACTTCGCGCCGCCGATCAGCGTGTTTTGCTTCGAGCACATCTGGAAAGGATTGATCGGCAAGGGCGGCCCGGATGCCGCGGAGCTGGAACGCGCCGGCCTGCAGGTGGCGCAGTTCGCCGCTGTGCTGGAACAGCATCTGTCCAGCCGCGAGTGGATCGTCGGCGACACGCTCACCCTGGCGGACCTGGCGATCGCGCCGTCACTGACTTACCTTCAGCAAGCCAAGCTGCCGTTGACGCAATATCCCAAGCTGCTGGCGTGGTTCGGCCGGGTAACGGAACTGGAAGCCTGGAAACACACGATGCCGGTATGGTGATTGCACAAAGCACGCGCTTATGTGAACTGGCGCACAGAGCGGGACGGTCATGCGCAGTATTCTTGAACTGTCTCCTCTGGAGGAGATCCCTAGTTTTGGACTTTGCCCGCTGCCCAGCGGGCTTTTTTTTTTACAGCATCAGCACTGCGTACAGCGAC
Organism: Duganella margarita; assembly: GCF_009857535.1. Classification (GTDB taxonomy): domain Bacteria; phylum Pseudomonadota; class Gammaproteobacteria; order Burkholderiales; family Burkholderiaceae_D; genus Rugamonas; species Rugamonas margarita. The sequence continues at coordinate 389,031 of NZ_WWCS01000004.1, read as the reverse complement.
TGCACGTCCTGCGCCGACTCGGTCATGATGGCGTGCAGCGTGCCGTCGCCGACCACGAAGTCGATGGTGCGCGCGCCTTGCAAGGTGGTGGCGCCGGGCCGCTGGTACAGCGGCGAATGCACCGGCGACAGGTCGTTGGCCAGCAGCAGCGTGTCGCCCAGCGTTTCCGGCGGCAGCGCGCGCAGCCCGACCCACATCGATTCGATCGCCTTGAACACGCTGTCCGGTACGCCCAGGTGGGTCATGACGCCGCGGCCGATCTCGATTTCGCCATGCTCGACCCAGTCCTCAGGCTCGCCGTCCATTACCTCCGGATAGTCGCCGGCGCAGGACAGCATGTAAAACCCGGCCACCTCGTGCATGATGCCCGCAAACAGCGCCGTATCCGGATCAACGTGGGTGACGCGGCGCGCGATCACCTGCGCCAGCGCGGCCACGTGGGCGGTATGCTCCCACAGCTGGTTGATCTTGGCGGCCAGCGCCGGTTCGGTGACCTGGCTGCCGATCTGGCGCACGATCAGCGCCGCCACCAGCGATTGCAGGGTGCGCACGCCAAGGCGTTGCACTGCCGCGCGCACGCTGGAGATTTCGGTACCGGAACGGTTGTAGGCGACCGAGTTGGCAATCGCCACGCTACGCGCGGCCAGCAGCGGGTCTGCCTGGATCAGCTGGGCAGCTGATTCGATGTGACAATCGGGATCGTTCAGCGCCTGCTGCAAGCGCAGCGAGGCGTTGACGTTGGCCGGGAAGGTGAGTTCCCCCCGGCTCGCTTGAGCGGCGATGGTCTTGAAGGCGTCGAGTCTGTCCATTGTCAAAAATTATACTCGGAATATTGCCCTGTGGAACTTTTCCAGGTATTACTTTTTCAGACGTCTTTTTCCGCCCACAGGCTACTTTGGTTATTGCTCGCTGAAGATGGCGTCGCAGCCTTCCAGCGGTTCGTCGGTGTCCTGCAGCTCATCGCTCAGGCCCAGGTCGAACAGTTCCTCGACCGCGTTCATGAAGCTGTTGTGGGTGGAGGCGCCGATCAGGCGGTAGATTTCGCCGTCGGCATTGCGCACGCCGACGATCAGGGCTTCCTGGCGCACTTCGTCCGCAGGCGCCACGTCCAGCAACAGGTTGGCGATGATGTGTTTGTCGAATTTGGCAGGTTTAATGCCGTCCAGCAGAGAGGTTTTCAAATCTATTTCCTTGGTGTTTTAGTCGCAATCGCGGCGCGATGGGGCGGGCTCCGTCTGACCGGCCATGATCACAGTTTTAAGTTCGGACAGCGTTTTTTCAAGGCGCGCAAAGTCGTCGTCGGTGTAGGCCGCAAACATTTTGCCGCTGTGGGCGATGACTTCCGGGAACACGGTACAGAAGGTCCGTTCGCCCTCCGGGGTCAGTCGCACAAAGAAAGAACGCTTGTCGCAGTCGTTGCGCTGACGTTCGACCAGGCCTTTTTGCTCCAGCCGTTCGATCACCCCGGTCAGGGTCCCCTTGGTGATCAGCGTCTTGTCGCCCAGTTCTTTATAGGACATGCCGGGCGTATTGCCCAGCGTGGCGATAATGTCGAACTGCGCGTGCGTCAAGCCGCTCCGGCGCACGTATTCGCCGGAGAGCCGTTCATAGCCTTGCATGCATTCAGCCAGTAGCCGGATGCTTTTCAAGTATCGTTCACCCATAAGACGTGATTATAGCCGCTTCGCATCCGGCTTTCCGGCGGGGTACACTATGCCAAACGTCAAGATTGATAAGAATAGCCGATGTCCTTTGCAAATTTATCCAGCCTCGCCCAGCAGCACCCCTTGCGCATGCTGCTGGTCAACGCCGGCGAGGCGGACGCCATTACCTGGGCGGGACTGGTGCAGCCGCTGCGCCTGGCCGCCGCCCAGCTGGGGCGCGAGGTGCTGCAACTGGAGACCATGACGCCGGCCCAGGTGGTGCTGGCCCAGCCCGGCTGGCATCTGGCCCTGCTGGTGGCGGATGAACAGCAAACGCCGCTGCCGCCCGAGCAGTGCCGCGCCGTCATCGAGCGCTGCCGTTCGGCCGAATACTGGGGCGGCGTCGGCGCCGGCGTGCTGTGGCTGGCCCGGGCCGGGCTGATGGCGGGCGTGCGCATCGCGCTGCCGTGGGCGCTGTACGCGGATACCGAAGACATCACCGAGCGCGCCATCCTGACCCCGCACCTGTTCGAGCTGGATGGCCGCCACCTGAGCTGCTGCGGCGGCGCCGCCTCGATCGACTTCGCGCTGACGCTGATCGGGCAACTGTTCGGCGCCAGCATCCAGGCCACCGTCAAGGAAAGCTTGTGCGTGGAGCGCGTGCGCGGGCCGGAAGAGCGCCAGCGGGTGGCCTTGCAGGCCCGCTTCGGCGCCTTGCAGCCGCGCCTGTCGGAAGCGGTGACCTTGATGGAGACCAATATCGAGGAACCGCTGTCGACCGACGACATCGCCAACTTGGTCGGCCTGTCGCGGCGCCAGCTGGAGCGGCTGTTCAAGCAATACCTGGGCAGCCTGCCGTCGCGCTACTACCTGGAATTGCGGCTGCAACGGGCCCGCCAGCTATTGCTGGACACCAATCATTCGATCGTGCAAGTGGGGTTGATGTGCGGCTTTTCGTCCGGCTCGCACTTCTCCACCGCCTTTGGCGCGCTGTTCGGCAACACCCCGCGTGAAGAGCGCCAGCGCAAATTGCAATCTTAGATCCCCGGAGTGTTGTTCTGATAAGTTTACTTTGCGGCCAAAAGTAAAAATTCTTGTCGCCATTTGAAAAGAACTTTAGCATCCCGGTTTTTATAATGGGTCCACGCGGCGTTGTGCCGCGCATGACCCACATATTGATAGGGAATGCCATGAATGCCAAAGTAGATACGACCGCTCTCAACCGTCCTGTGACCCGTCAGACCTTTGACGAAGTCCTGGTGCCGACTTACGCACCGGCAGCGATGGTTCCGGTCCGAGGCTCGGGTCTGGACCTGTGGGACCAGACTGGCAAGCACTACCTGGACTTCACTTCCGGCATCGCCGTGGCCGCGCTGGGCCATTGCAACCCTATCGTGGTCGAGGCGCTGACCCGCCAGGCCAACACCCTGTGGCACCTGGGCAATGGCTACACCAATGAGCCCGTGCTGCGCCTGGCCCTGGCGCTGACCGAAGCCACCTTCGCCGACCGCGCCTTCTTCTGCAACTCCGGCGCTGAAGCCAATGAAGCGGCGCTGAAGCTGGCCCGTAAATACGCGCACAGCAAGTTCGGTCCGCAGAAATCGCGCATCATCTCGTGCTACCAGTCGTTCCACGGCCGCACGCTGTTTACCGTGTCGGTCGGCGGCCAGTCGAAGTACACCGAAGGCTTCGAGCCGCTGCCACCGTCGATCGACCACATCACCTACAACGATATCGAGTCGGCCCGCGCCGCCATCGGTGACGACGTCTGCGCCGTGATCGTTGAGCCGCTGCAAGGCGAAGGCGGCGTGGTGCCGGGCGACAAAGCCTTCCTGCAAGAACTGCGCGACCTGTGCAACAAGACCGGCGCTTTGCTGATCTTCGATGAAGTGCAATGCGGCATGGGCCGCACCGGCGACCTGTTCCACTACATGACGTATGGCATCACCCCCGACATCCTGACCTCGGCCAAGGCGCTGGGCAACGGTTTCCCGATCGCCGCCATGCTGACCACCCACGAACTGGCGGCCACGCTGAACGTCGGCTCGCACGGCACCACCTACGGCGGTAATCCGCTGGCGACCACCGTGGCGCTGGCGGTGCTGGAAACTGTCAATCAGCCAGCCTTCCTGGCGCGCGTGAAGGAAGCCGGCAACAAGCTGCGTTCGACCATGGAAAAGCTGATCGGCGACTACCCGCAAGTGTTCACGCAGGTGCGCGGCGCCGGCCTGCTGCTGGGCATCGTGGTGACCGATGCGTGGAAAGGCCGCTCGAAGGATATCCAGAAAGCCGCGGAAGCCAACGGCATGATGGTGCTGATCGCCGGCATGGACGTGGTGCGCCTGGCGCCGGCGCTGATCGTCAGCGACGAACAGATCGCCGAAGCGGACCGCATCCTGCGCCTGTCGCTGGATGGCCTGCTGAAAGCTTAAGTACCACTATTGCCGTCATTCCCGCGCAGGCGGGAATCCATAGAACGCGGCCGTTGTGGCTCAGTATGGATTCCCGCTTGCGCGGGAATGACGTTTTTACGTTCACTAAGGAGTTTTTATGTATGTAGTCCGTCCGGTCGAACTTGCGGATATTGCAGCGCTTGAGGCGCTGTCCGCAGTCCCTATGCCGGGAGTGCATACCTTGCCCAAGACGCGCGAAAAAATCCGCGCCATGGTCGAACTGTCGATCGCCTCCTTCGCCGCGCATGTCGACATCCCGAGCGAGGAGGGCTACCTGCTGGTGCTCGAATCGCAGGCCGACAAACAGATCGTCGGCACCGCCGCCATGTTTGCCGCCGCCGGCTCCAACGGCACCTATTTCTCCTTCCGCAACGACGTGATCCAGCAGGTTTCGCGTGACCTCAACATCAGCCACAGCGTGCACGCGCTGACGCTGTGCTCCGAGCTGACCGGCTACTCGCAGCTGTCGTCCTTCTTTGTCGGCGAGCGCGAACACGGCACGCCGGAAGCGGCGCTGCTGTCACGCGCGCGTCTGATGTTCGCGGTGCTGGCGCCGCACCGCTTCTCGGAACGCTTCTTCGTACCGCTGGCCGGCGTCACCGACAGCGAAGGCGGCTCGCCGTTCTGGGATGCGTTGGGCCGCAAATTCTTCCAGATGGATTTCCTCGACGCCGAACGCACCATCGGCGGCGCGCGTAACCGCACGCTGATCGTCGAACTGATGCCGCACTATCCGGTCTACGTGCCGCTGCTGCCGGGCGACGCGCAGGCCGCGATGGGCCAGATCCATCCATCGGGCGAGCTGGCGTTCAACCTGCTGACCGCCGAAGGCTTCGAGGCTGACGACTACATCGACATCTTCGACGGCGGCCCGATCCTGCAGGCGCACAAGAATTCGCTGCGCACCTTTACCGGCGCGCTGCAACGCCGCGTTTCCACGTCGGTCGAGACGCCGGACCGCGGCCGCGAGCCGCAGCTGCGCTACGCCGTGTCGTCCGGGTCCGAACATGACTTCCGCGCCGTCATCACGCATTGTCCGGCGCTGGAATCGCAACTCAGCGTAGCGTTGTCCCTGGATGTACAGGACGCGCTGCATGTCGCCGAAGGCGATACCGTCATCTGCGTCCGAATATAAAAACGAGAAAACCTATGCTAGTTGTACGCGCAATCCAAGCCACCGACCTCGATGCCCTGTACGTGATGGCCACCCAGGTAGGCAGCGGCATGACCACGCTCAAGCCGGACATGAAGATGATGGGCGACCGCCTGAACATCGCCGTGGCCTCGTTTGCCGAAACCATCCCGCCGGAACAGCGCGACTACATGTTCGTGATGGAGGATACCGACAGCGGCCGCCTGGCCGGCGTGTGCGCCATCAAGGGCTCGGTGGGATTGACCGAACCGTTTTACAACTACCGCATCGGCACGCTGGTGCACTCCAGCCGCGAGCTGGATGTGTTCACCCGCATGGACACGCTGTACCTGTCGAATGACCTGACCGGCAGCACCGAACTGTGTTCGCTGTTCCTGCACCCGGACTACCGCACCGGCAACAACGGCAAGCTGCTGTCGAAATGCCGTTTCCTGTTCATCGCCCAGTTCCCGCACCTGTTTACCGAAAAGCTGATCGCCGAAATGCGCGGCTACCAGGAGGAGAGCGGCCGTTCGCCGTTCTACGAGGGGCTCGGCCGCCACTTCTTCAAGATGGACTTCGACCATGTCGATGCGCTGACCGCCGTCGGCAAGAAGTCCTTCATCGCCGAACTGATGCCGCGCCAGCCGCTGTATGTGGCCTACCTGCCGGACGACGCGCAGCAAGTCATCGGCAAGGTGCATACGTCCACCGCGCCGGCGCGCCGCCTGCTGGAGCAGGAAGGCATGTACTTCGAAGGCTACGTCGATATCTTCGACGCCGGCCCGGTGCTGCAGGCGCGCGTGTCCGAGCTGCGCGCCATGCGCGACAGCACGCTGGCCGACATCGGCGCGCCGGGCGACGGCGATGCGGCCTGCGCGCCGGAGAGCGTCGCGGCCGAACCTATGCTGGTCTCCAACACCACGCTTAAAGATTTCCGCATGATTTTGTCGCAGGCGATGCCGGTCAACGGCGTCGTCGCCCTGCCGGAAGCGGAGCAGCAGCTCCTGCATTGCCACAGCGGCGACACCGTGCGCACCTTGACTCTCAATCCGAGGAAGAACAATGGCTAACTCCGTGGCAAACATCAGCAACTTCATTAACGGCGAATGGATCGCCGGCAGCGGCGCCGAACTGGTGACCATCAATCCGGCCACCGGCCAGCAGACCTGGTCCAGCAACGAATCGACCGCAGTGGATGTGGCGCAGGCCACCACCGCCGCGCGCGCCGCGTTCGACGCGTGGGCATTGGCGCCGCTGGAAGACCGCATCGCCGTCTGTACCCGCTTCCGCGACCTGCTCAAGCAGGACGCCGAAGAGCTGGCGCTGCTGATCTCCGAAGAAGTGGGCAAGCCGCTGTGGGAGTCGCGCACGGAAGTGGCCACCATGGCCAACAAGATCGATATCTCGGTGCAGGCCTACGGCGCCCGCACCGGCGAATCGCACAACAAGGTGGCCGATGGCGAAGCGGTGCTGCGTCACCGTCCGCACGGCGTGTTCGGCGTGTTCGGTCCATATAACTTCCCCGGCCACCTGCCGAATGGTCACATCGTGCCGGCGCTGATCGCCGGGAACACGCTGGTGTTCAAGCCAAGTGAATATGCACCGCGCACAGCCATCAAGACCGTGCAGCTGTGGGAAAAGGCCGGCCTGCCGTACGGCGTGCTGAATCTGGTCAACGGCGGCCGCGAAACCGGCATCGCGCTGGGCCAGAGCAAGCTGCTGGATGGCGTGCTGTTCACCGGCAGCTGCCAGACCGGCACCGCGCTCCACAAACAATTCGGCGGGCAGCCGGGCAAGATGCTGGCGCTGGAAATGGGCGGCAACAACCCGCTGGTGATCTGGGACGCCAAGGAAATCGACGCCGCCGTGTTCATGGCGATTTCGTCGGCCTTTATCTCGGCCGGCCAGCGCTGCACCTGCGCGCGCCGTCTGATCCTGCCGACCGGCGCGGCCGGCGACGCCATCGTCGCGCGCCTGGTCGATGTGGCCAGCCGTTTGACGGTCGGCGCGTCCGACGCCGAACCGGCGCCGTTCATGGGCCCAGTGGTATCGGCCGCTGTCGCCAGGCGCCTGGTGCAGGCGCAGGCCGATCTGGTCGCGCGCGGCGGCAAGCTGCTGCTGGAGATGAAACACCTGGACGTCAACAGCGGCTTCGTCTCGGCCGGCATCGTCGACGTCACCGACGCCAAAGGCATTCCGGACGAAGAGTGGTTTGGCCCTCTGCTGCAAATCATCCGCGTGGCGGACTTTGAAAGCGCCATCGACGCCGCCAACAACACCGCCTTCGGCCTGGCTGCGGCGCTGATCTCCAACGACGAAAAGCTGTGGAAGATTTTCCAGGTGCGCGCACGCGCCGGCATCGTCAACTGGAACCGCCCAACCACCGGCGCCGCCAGCAGCGCGCCGTTCGGCGGCGTGGGCCAGTCGGGCAATCACCGTCCAAGCGCGTACTACGCGGCGGACTACTGCGCCTATCCGGTCGCATCGATCGAGAACAACGTACTTGAAATGCCTGCGAAGCTTTCGCCGGGCATGCACTTCTAAAAAAGGCAGCACCTCATGTCCGCACGCGAATTCAACTTCGACGGCCTGGTAGGCCCATCGCACAACTACGCCGGCCTGTCGTTCGGTAACGTCGCCTCGTTCAGCAACGTCAAGAGCGCCTCCAATCCCAAGCTGGCCGCGCTGCAAGGCCTGGCCAAGATGCGCGCGCTGGCGGCACGCGGCTTCGGCCAGGCGCTGCTGCCGCCGCAGGACCGTCCGAACTTCCGCCTGCTGCGCAGCATCGGCTTCACCGGCACCGACGCCGAGGTGCTGGCCAAGGCGGCGAAAGAGTCGCCGGTGATCCTGGCGTGCGCATATTCGGCCTCGCCGATGTGGACCGCGAATGCGGCCACCGTGAGCCCGTCGGCCGACAGCGCCGATGGCCGCACGCACTTCACCGCCGCAAACCTGAACAACAAGCTGCATCGCGCCTTTGAACACGAGCAGTCGGCGCGTGCGCTGCGCGCCATCTTCAAGGATGAAAAACACTTCGCCGTGCACGACGCGCTGCCAGGCACGCCGGCCTTTGGCGATGAAGGCGCGGCCAATCACACGCGTTTGTGCAAGGATCACGGCAGCAGCGGCGTCGAGATGTTCGTCTACGGCCGCACCGAGTTTGACGCTTCCGCACCGGCGCCGAAGAAGTACCCGGCGCGCCAGACGCTGGAAGCTTCGCAAGCGGTGGCGCGGCTGCATGGCCTGTCGGCCGGGCGCACCGTCTACATCCAGCAGAATCCGGACGTCATCGATCAGGGCGTGTTCCATAACGACGTGATCGCGGTAGGTAACGCCAATGCCCTGTTCTACCACGAGCAGGCATTCGCCGATGAAGCAGGCGCGCTCGATCAGCTGCGTCGCGCACTCGCCGGCGTCGGCGCGGACCTGAACGCGATCCGCGTCGATACGGCGCGTGTGCCGGTGGCCGATGCCGTCGCCAGTTATCTTTTCAACAGCCAGCTGCTGAGCAAGGCCGATGGCAAGATGGCATTGGTGATTCCGCAAGAGTGCCAGGAAGTCGCTTCCGTGGCCGCGTATCTGGACGGCCTCGTGGCGGGCGGCAGCGCGATCGATGAACTGATACATTTCGACCTGCGCCAGTCGATGCGCAACGGCGGCGGTCCTGCGTGCCTGCGTTTGCGCGTGGCGTTGACCGATGCCGAAGCGGCCGCCATGCACCAGGGCGTGGTGATGACCGAGGCGCTGTATCACACGCTGGTGGCGTGGGTGGAAAAACACTACCGCGACCGTCTCGACCCTGCCGATCTGGCAGACCCGCAATTGGCGATAGAAGTGCATAATGCGTTGGAGGAGCTGAGCCGCATTCTGGGGCTGCCAGGACTCTACGATTTTTGATAATAAACGCCGCGCAGCCACAAGCCGGCGCGGCGATTGCAACACAAGATACCTATAACGTATTGGAGAAGCAAAGATGAAAGTATCCCCACAAGACTTGCGCAATCAAACACTGGATCAGGTCAAGGCAAGCATGTCGCCGGGCGATGATGCCAAGGTCGCGGAGCTGATCGCTGCCTGGCTCAAGTCCCTCGATGATGAAGACCTGGCCGGCATTGCGCCCGAGAGTCTGGCGATGGTGTTGTGGGGTGGCTTTGTGCAGGCAGCCAAGCGTACCGCCAGCGGCGCGCAAATCGCCCGCTTGCGCTACGACGATGGCCGTGGCGGCATGGCGACTGCGCTGCTGATCCTGAACGACGACATGCCGTATCTGGTGGACTCGATCGTCATGGCGATGCGCAAGCTGCGCGTGACCGCCAACAACGTACTGAATACGGTGCTGCCGGTGACGCGCGATGCGGACGGCGTGGTGACGGCGGTTGGCGAACCTGGCGCCAAGCTGGAATCGTATGTGCTGGTGCTGCTGTCGGAAGATTTGCCGGAGGCCGAAGTCGGCATGCTGGAAGAGCGCATCGTCATGGTGTCGCGCGACGCCGCCGTGGTGCGCCGCGACCGCGCCGCCATGCTGGAACACTTCAGCCGCATCGGCGCGGAAGCTGCATCGCATGGTGAAGAAGGCAAGGAAGTCGCCGCCTTCCTCGAATGGGCCAGGACTGAAGGCTTTGAGCCGTTCGGCTACGCCTACTACGCCGTCAAGCCGGGCGTGCGTGAACTGGAGCGCGACATCCCGAGCCGCATCGGCGTGCTGCAGGATACTTCGCATCCGGTGTACGGCACCTGCCTGGCCAATATCCCTGGCGATTTCGATACGCTGTCCAAGCGCGGCCACTCGCTGTCCATCGTCAAGGCCGACGTGGAAGGCACGCTGCACCGCGACCAGCAGCTGGACTTCATCGGCATCCGCCGCACCGACGCGCAAGGCGCGATCCTTGGCGAATACTGCTTCGTGGGCCTGTTTACCCGCGCCGCCACCTCGACGCCGCTGAACCGCCTGCCGTTTGCGCGTGGCCGCGTTGCGCGTGTGCTGAGCATCGCCGGCGTGCGCCAGGAAGGCTTCCGCGCCGAGAAGTTCGTCGAGATCCTCGAATCGCTGCCGCGCACCGAAGCGCTGGAAGCCGATCCGGAATGGCTGGCCGAAGTATGCGGCGCCGTGGTCTCGCTGTACAAGCAGCCGCGCGCGAAGGTGTTCGCCCGCCGCGACGTCTATGCGCGTCACCTGAACGTGCTGGTCTACCTGCCGCGCGAGCGTTACAGCGCGAGCGTCGGTTCGGCACTGGCCAAGGCACTGCAGGCCAGCTCCGGCGCCAACCATGTCAGCTCGCAGACGCTGGTGGCCGACGGTCCGCTGGCCCGCGTGTACCTGATCGCGCATGGCGCGCGCTATCCACTGGATCTGGAAACCGACATCCAGCAACCGCTGCTGGCCGTCATGGATGGCTGGCACGACCAGTTCTCCGTGCTGGCCGACGCCGTCACCGACGTGCCGCTGCGCGCCAGCCTGCGCAAGATGTGCGCCACGCTGCCGACCGATTACGTCGCCACCACCACGCCGTCGGCTGCCTTCCACGATCTGGGCGCTATCCTGCGCAATACCGATCCGTCGCGCGTCAGCGTACGCGTGGATGCGGACAACGGCCACACCAGCATTCGCCTGTATTCGGTGGACCGCGTGCCGTCGCTGTCGACCATCCTGCCGGCGCTGCATAACGCCGGCGTGACCATCGACCGCGAGCAGGCGCACTCGCTGCGCGTGAACGGCGAGCGTCATTTCGTCACCAGCCTGTCGGTGGATGCCGACAGCGCCGCCAAATTGTCCAAGCCGGAAATCGTGCCGGTGGCGGAAGAACTGTTCGCCGCGCTGTTCAACGATGCGGCGGAAGACGGCCGCCTGAATGGCCTGGTGGTCGAAGGTGGTCTGAGCGTACGCGAAGTGCAGCTGGTGCGCGCCTACATGAGCTACTGGCGTCAGGCCAGCCCGCGCTTCTCGGTGCGCTACATGGCCGAGACGCTGCGCAAGCAGCCGGCCATCGTCAAGAAACTGGTGGACGCCTTCCTGCAACGCTTCAACCCGGCCAATGACGAAGCCACGCGCGCCGCAGCGCTGGACAAGGTTGCCGACATCAAGAGCCGCCTGCCGGCCATCAACCACGCCGACAGCGAAGAAGTGCTGGGCGCGATGGCCACGCTGATCAGCGCCACGCTGCGCACCAACTACTTCCAGAACGATCAGCAGGGCGACAAGATCATCTTCAAGTTCGACACCAGCAACCTGCTGCTGGTGCCGGAGCCGCGTCCGTTCCGCGAGATCTTCGTGTTCTCGCGCCGCTTCGAAGGCGTGCACCTGCGCGGCGGCCCGGTCGCCCGTGGTGGCCTGCGCTGGTCGGACCGTATGGAAGATTACCGCACCGAGGTCCTCGGCCTGGTCAAGGCGCAGATGGTGAAGAACGCCGTCATCGTGCCGGCCGGCGCCAAGGGCGGCTTTGTCTGCAAGCAGATGCCGAAGGACGCCGTGCGCGAAACCATCGCGGCGGAAGGCGAGGCAGTGTATCGCCTGTTCATCGCCAGCCTGCTGGAAGTGACCGACAACCGCGTGCTGGGTAACATCGTGCCGCCGTCCGATACCGTGGTCTACGATCCTAACGATCCTTACCTGGTGGTGGCGGCCGACAAGGGCACTGCAACCTTCTCCGACATCGCCAACGGCATTGCCGTGCAGCGCGGCTTCTGGCTGGGCGATGCGTTTGCATCGGGCGGCTCCAACGGCTACGACCACAAGAAGATGGGCATTACCGCCAAGGGTGCGTTTGAAGCGGTCAAGCGCCACTTCTACGAAATGGACCACGACATCCACGTGCAGCCAGTGACCATGGTCGGCGTGGGCGACATGTCGGGCGATGTGTTCGGCAATGGCGCGCTGTTGTCGCGCAAGCTGAAGATCGTGGCGGCGTTCGATCACCGCCATATCTTCCTCGATCCGAATCCGGACATGGAAGCATCGTTCATCGAGCGTGAGCGCATGTTCGCACTGCCGCGCTCCTCGTGGGAAGACTACAACAAGGAACTGATTTCGAAAGGCGGCGGCGTGTTCCCGCGTAACGCCCGGTCGATCGAGCTGTCGCCGGAAATCCGCGCCGTGCTGGATATCGAAGAAACCGCGCTGGCGCCGGAAGAGCTGATGCACCGCATCCTGCTGGCGCCGGTGGACCTGTTCTACAACGGCGGCATCGGCACCTACATCAAGGCGTCGACCGAGTCGCACGCGCAGGTCAAGGACCGCGCCAACGACAATATCCGCGTGGACGGCAATCAGCTGCGCTGCAAGGTCGTCACCGAAGGCGGCAACCTGGGTGCGACGCAGGCTGGCCGTATCGAGTTTGCGCTGTCGGGCGGCCGCATCTTCACCGATGCGATCGACAACTCGGCCGGCGTGGATTGCTCCGACCATGAGGTGAACGCGAAGATGTGGCTGGACGTGGAAATGAACGCCGGCCAGTTGAGCGAAGCAGACCGCAACCGCACGCTGAACGACATGACCGACGATATCGAGCGCCTGGTCCTGCGCGACAACACGCTGCAAACGCAGCTGCTGGTGCGCGAGCTGCAGTCCCAGGTCGATCCGGAAGTGCAGGACGGTTACGCCGCGCTGATCGCGTCGCTGGAAGAAGAGGGCGCGTTGTCGCGTGAGCTGGAGCAGCTGCCGTCGGTAGCTGAACTGGCGCGCCGCAAGGCCGATGGCCGCGGCCTGACCACGCCGGAACTGGCGGTGGTGATCGCCAACGTCAAGAATCGCTACAAGCGCATTCTGTCGGCGCTGCCGCTGACTGAAAATAGCTGGGCCGAGTCGGTGCTCAAGCCGTACTTCCCGGATCTGCTGGTAGCCACGCGTCCGGCGCTGGCGCACCCGCTGGCCAACGCCATCCTGGCGACCGTGCTGGCGAATGAATCGGTCAACCGCTGCGGCCCGCTGATGCTGCGCCAACTGGCCGGCGAACATGGCGTGGATGAAGCGGATGTAATCCTGGCGTGGGGGCAGGCATGGTCCGCGCTGAATCTGGCGCCGATCTTTGATACGCTGGACGAAGATGCGCTGAAGATTCCGCGCGCGGTGTCGATCAAGGTCGATGCGCATACCCGCGTGCTGCAGAAGGCCGTAATTGAGGGGGCGCTGTCGGTGCCGGCCGAGCAGCTGCGCAATGGTGTTGGGGAGTTGACCGGCTTGTTCGCCAATCCGGAAACGCTGGCGCAGCTGACGCCTGTCAGCGGCCAGTCGGAAGCGGAGCTGACCGCCGGCCTGCGCGCAGAATTTGTGCGTGCCTGGATGGCGGTGGATGCGCTGGAAGCGGTGGCGGCGTTTGTGTTTGCGGCGCTGTCGGTACAGCGTCCGGCGGGCATGGACTTGCCGGCCTTCCTGCATGTGGGCCTGGCGCTGCGCGCGCAGGTTGGCATCGACACGCTGGAACGGGGCCTGAAGCTGCCGGCCACCAGCCGCTCGCAGGAACAGCTGCGCAGCTACGCGCAGAACGCGCTGCGCCGCACGCAGCAACGCTTGCTGTCGCAGGTGCTGAAGCATGCCACCGGCAGCCATTCGGCGCTGGAGGCGGTGGAGGTGGTCGCTAACACGCTGGGATTGTCCGGCTATTCGGTGGCGACGGATCTGGAACAGGCGATGCTGGATGTGTGGGCCTTGTCCGAGGCCGTCAACGCCAGCGTCACGGCGCAGGCGGCGTAATACCATGAGCGTCTCGCAAGGAGATTCGCCGGCAGCGTTGCCGCAGCAGTTGCCTGCGGCGGTGCGCGCGCTGGCGGAGGCGGATTTCAGCGCCATCGCGCCGCGCTTCACGGCGGCCGGTTTCGCGGTCGCCGAGCCGGCCGACGGCATCATCACGATCCGCGCGGCTGACGGTGACGCGGGCGCCGCCCGCCCGGCGGTGCTGATCTCCGTCGGCGTGCATGGCGACGAGACCGGCCCGATCGAAGTCGTGGCCTATCTGCTGGACGCCCTGTCGCATCAGCCCTCCGCGCTGGCGGTGGACCTGATGCTCTGCGTCGGCAATATCGGCGCCATCCGCGCCGGCAAGCGCTTCATCGATGCGGACCTGAACCGCATGTTCCGCGCCCAACGCGGCACGCTGGAAGGCACGGCGGAAGCCGCGCGCGCCGACGTGATGATCGCCGCCACCACCGCGTTCTTTAAAAACGCTGGCCCGGCGCGCTGGCATCTAGACCTGCACACGGCGATCCGGCCGTCGGTCTACCCCACCTTTGCTATCGTGCCGGAACTGATTGCCGATGAGTCGCGCGCACAGCTGATCGACTGGCTGGGCCTCGCCGGCATCGGCGCCATCATCATGAATCCGGCGTCGGTGGGCACCTACAGCTACTACTCGGCCGAGCACCACGCGGCGGCCGGCACCACCATAGAGCTGGGCCGCATCGGCACGCTGGGTCAGAACGACCTGGCGCAGTTCAAGGACGCATCGCAGGCATTGGATGACCTGTTGCGCGGCGCGGCCAGGCGCGAAGGCACGCAGCGGCCGCATATCTTCAACACCGCGCGCCAGATCATCAAGTTGAGCGACCAGTTCCAGATGGCGTTCGGCAAAGAGACGCATAACTTCACCGCCATGAAACAAGGAGAAGAGATAGCGCGGGATGGCGACACCGTCTACACCGTGCAGCATGCGGAAGAACTGGTGGTATTCCCCAATCCTGATGTGCGGGTCGGATTGCGCGCCGGGCTGATGGTGGTGCGCGTCGGCTGATCTTTACCCGTCTTTACACTCTGCGGGGTCATGGATACATGGTTTAGTTCGTTAATAGAATAGCGTCCTTAACCACGGAGTAAGAACCATGAGCACAGCAATCAGCAGCGTTTCCAGCACCACCACCACCGCGCCGACGTTCGATCCCGCCAAAGGCGCAGCGCGTCTGGCGACCAAGATGTTCGACGATATGGATGCCGACACCGACGGTTCTGTCAGCAAAGACGAATTCGTCAAAGGCCTGGAATCCAAAGGCGTCTCGTCCGACGACGCCACCAAGCAGTTCGACGCCATCGACAAAGAAGGTACCGGCTCGATTACCAAGGATGACCTGACCTCGGCCATCAAGAGCGGCGACTTCAAACCACCACGTCCACAAGGCGGCGGTGAAGGCGGCTCGCAAGGCGCGAGTGGCGTCAGCGGCGCCGGTGGTGCGCGTGGCGCCGGCGGAGCAGGCGGGGCAGGTGGCGCCAGCGCGGCAGGTGGCAGCAGCAGCGCCACCAAAACCTACGAAGCAGCCGACAAGAACGAAGACGGCACCGTGACCCAGCAAGAGCAACTGGTCTACGACATCGCCCAAGCCAGCAAAGCGGCCGCCGCCAGCAACACCAGCCAGATCGGCAACAACATCGACGCCCTGGCCTAAACCACTTGCGGCCGCGCAAACCACCAGCGCGGCCCGCTTGCTTTTATCACTAGTTGGCCTACAGTGAAATTCTCATACACGAGGAGTTCACCATGGCTGAGGCTTATGTTTCTTCAGATGGCGTTGTCACTATTCCAGAGAAATTCAGAGCAGCGCTCCGCTTGGAACAAGGTGGGCGTGTGGAGTTTGTGCAGTTTAAAGATGGCGAACTAACAATGATCGCCTTGACCCTGCCAGCCAAAGCGCTCCAAGGAGTCATTGCGAGAGCAGAGGACGAGCACTCGCTTGAACAAATTGACCATATCGTTGCCAGGCGAGTTGCGGAAGCAGCGAAATGATAGGGCTTGATACGAATGTGCTGGTGCAGTTTCTGCTGAAAGATGATCGTGTACAAGCGAGCAGCGCTGCCAATTTGATTATTTCGCTTCCAGGCACAGAGATGGCGTTTGTCAGTACAGTCGTTCTTGTCGAGCTTGCATGGGTTCTGCGCTATGTCTACCAAGTATCCAAAGAAGATGTTTGCGAGATCCTAAAAGGCCTCGCACGCGTGCAGTCACTAAAGATTGAGCAGGCAGAAGTATTCTTCAAGGCTGTAGAGATATCAGCTGACTCCGCCGCCGATCTTGTCGATCATCTCATTGCCGAGTTGGCGCTGGCTGCAGGTTGTCATCTCACCTATACGTTCGACCGTACCGCTTCCCGCGCAGCCGGAATGAGATTGCTGCAATAAGCTACACTCATATTTTTTCCGAGGAGCTATTAATGGCGCTATCGATGTATCAATTGACGGTGCCCGCGTTCGTGCGCGGGTTGAAGGTGATGTCGGCATTGCTGAAGAAGGCCGAGGCGCACGTCGAGCAGCATGGCTCGGTGCCGGATGCGATGATCTCGGCGCGGCTGGCCGATGATATGTTGCCGCTGACGGGCCAGGTGCAGCGCGCCAGCGATACGTCGAAGATGACGGTGGAGCGCCTGACCGGCGTGCCCGCGCCTAAGTTTGAAGATAACGAAACGTCGTTCGATCAGCTGCAACAGCGGATCGCCAACACCATCGCCTTCCTGGAAAGCGTGACGCCGGAGCAGTTCGCTGACAGCGAAGAGCGCACCATCCGCCTCAACTTCGGCGGCTTCCCGGACTTTACCGGCGCCAGCTACCTGCTGACTTTCGCGCTGCCCAATTTCTACTTCCACGTCGCCACCGCCCACGACATCCTGCGCAATCAGGGCGTCAAGATCGGCAAGCTCGACTATTTGGGCGCCTTCGCTTAGTGGTGGACGATCAGCGCCGTCAGGGTAATGGCCAGCCCAAGCAGGACCATGGCGGCGCCGGTCACGGCGGCTGGATGGATGCGGCGGGATACGGTAGGGATCTTTTGAATCGGCATGGCTGGCTCTCCTTCTTGGCTTTGAGTAACACTTAACGCAAGAGTAAGCCATGGCCTGTTTGCAATCTATACATGCCGCTGTATCAAAAGTAAGCACTTGTAACGCAGGCCATATGGAATAAGGGGCAAAGTTGTATTTGTGGCACAAAATACCTTTAGGGGAGCCGGACGGAAAGCCCTATAATCGCTGTGTTTTTGCCCGAACATCATTTCCCACAAGGATAGCCTGTGAACCAAACGCTGGTCCAGAAACTGACCCGTACCAAGCTGGTCGCTCATCAAAATGCAGAAGACCCAAGCAGCAGCAACAGTTTGCACCGCTCTGTCGGCCTGTTCCCCCTGACAATGATCGGTGTCGGCGCCACCATCGGCACCGGCATCTTCTTCACGATGGTTGAAGCCGTACCCAAGGCTGGCCCATCCGTCATCCTGTCGTTCCTGATCGCGGCGATCACCGCCGGCCTGACCGCGCTGTGCTATGCCGAGCTGTCGTTCCGCATTCCGGCCTCCGGCTCGTCGTATTCGTTCGCTTACGCCACCGTGGGCGAATTCCTGGCCTTCATCATGGCCGCCTGTCTGCTGCTGGAATATGGCCTGGCCGCCAGCGCCGTGGCGATCGGCTGGTCGGACTATCTGAACAATTTCCTGAATAATGCGATCGGCTGGCACATCCCCGAGATGCTGCGCTCGCCGACCATCGTCTCAACCGCGCACGGCATCGAGGTGCATGGCGGCCACATCAACCTGCCGCCGATTATCCTGGTGTGCCTGTGCTGCCTGCTGCTGATCCGCGGCGCCAAGGAATCGGCCACCACCAACGCGATCATGGTGATGATCAAGCTGGCGATCCTGATCTTCTTCGTGGTGATCGCGTTCAGCGGTTTCGACATCAACAATTTCCACCCGTTCTTCAGCCCGGATGGCGGCGCGCACACCACCGGCATGGCCGGCGTGACGGCGGCGGCGGCGACCGTGTTCTTCTCGTTCATCGGCCTGGACACCGTGGCCACGGCGGGCGAAGAAGTGCGCAATCCCACCCGCAACGTGCCGATCGGCATCCTGTCGGCGCTGGTGATTGTGACCGTGTTCTATATGCTGGTGGCGGTGGCCGCAATGGGCGCGCAGCCGGCGGCCAAGTTCGCCGGACAGGAAGCCGGCCTGGCCGTGATCCTGCAAAACGTCACCGGCAAGACCTGGCCTGCGCTGGTGCTGGCGGCGGGCGCTGTGATCTCGGTATTCAGCGTGACGCTGGTGACCATCTACGGCCAGACCCGCATCCTGTACGCGATTTCCAAGGACGGGCTGATTTCGCCGGCGTTCCAGAAAGTCAGCCCGCGCACCGGTTCGCCGGTGCAGAACACGCTGATCGTCTGCATCGTGGTGGGCCTGGTGGCTGGCTTTGTCGATGCGACCTTCCTGTGGGATATGGTCAGCATGGGTACGCTGACGGCATTCAGCGTGGTGTCGGTGGCGGTACCGGTCATGCGCCACAAGGAAGGTCCGTCGGCCGTCAAGGGCTTCCGCGTGCCGGGTGGTCCTTATCTGGTGCCGGGCCTGAGCATCGCGGCCTGCCTGTACCTGATGTTTGGCCTGTCGATGACGACTTACACTATTTTCGGTATCTGGATCACCGCCACGGTGCTGACGTACTTCCTGTACGGCATGCGCAACTCGCGCCTGAACCGCCAGTAAGAGCGTGACCCATTAAAAAGCCCCGGCCGCTTGCGCGTGCCGGGGCTTTTGCCATTTTGACGGTGTCGCTTATTCTGCGCTGGTGTTCTCTGGCTTGTTGCCCAGGTACAGGCGGAGCACCAGGCCGGACAGAGCGATTGCAGCAGGCAGGTTTTCGATAATGGTCAGCATAGTATTTCTCCTTGAGTGAATTCGATTAACCGCGCGATGCGAAGAAACGCAGCTCGGCGGACAGGCTAGGCGAGTGGCGCTCGCAGTCATTTGCCATTTGCGTCAGCCACCAGATGGTTTCTTCTTTGTTGCGCTGCGACATACCCGGCTGTACGGCAAACACGGCTGCGAACAGCTGGCGTACTGCGGTGGCAACATTGGCGAAGTAGCCAGTGTCGTTGGTGGTGGTGTAGGTCATTGCGCTCATCGGAAACTCCATCAATATTCGTTTGTTGCGTTGCAGTATGCGCGCAATTCAGTAATAAGAAAACTTTTGATTTATGATACGAGCCATAAGTAATGTATATAACTTAGGTTTTCCCCTATGAAGCGATGCTGCTTTTGGGCAAGTTAAAGTAGTGTAATTTTTTCGCGCAGCCACTGCCTTCAGGTATTATTACTGTCCTTTTGGCAATAATCTGATGGGGTGGGAATGTCTCTGCGCACGAAATTCATGCTGGCTTTGCTGTTCACCGGACTGGCGGCCGTGGCGATGGTGGGTGGCCTGGCCTATGCTGGCATGACCAAGAAGGTTGACAGCCTGAGGCGCGAGCGTGCGGCCGAACATTTCCATGCATCCGTCACCGCCTATCTGGCGCAATATGGCAGCTGGGAGGCCAATCGCGGCAAGCAGGGCTTCGACGCCTTCATGCGGAGCCGGGCACCGCTTGCCGGCGATCGTCCGCCGCCGCCCGATGATGAGCGCCGACCGCCGCCGCCCGGCGCGGGAAGACCGGAGCCTCGCGACGAGCCGCCTTACCACTTCATCCTGGCCGACCAGGAGTACCGCGTGCTGCTGGGCGCCGGCGTCTACAATCATGGCGAACTGCTGCCGGAAGCGGCGCGCAAGAATGCGCAGGCGGTCGAAGTGAACGGCCGCGTGGTGGCCTATGTGTCGCCGGAAGGCGTGATCACGCCGAGCAGGCAGGAACTGCAATACCTGGCGGCGATGCGCGACGCGCTGTGGTTTGGTGTCGCCGGGGCGGCGGTACTGGCGCTGGTGCTCGGCGTGTTATTAAGCCGGGGACTGGGCCGCACGCTGGGCCATCTGACCGGCGCGGTGCGCGCCATGCACGGCGGTTCGCTGCTGCAGCGCGTACCGGTGGAGGGCAAGGACGAAGTGGCCGAACTGGCCGCCGCGTTCAACGCCATGAGCGAAAAGCTGGCGCGCACGCACGAGGAGTTGAACGCGTCGCACCAGACCATTCTGACGCAGGCGGAGCAGATGCGGGAGCTGAGCGTGCGCGATGCGCTGACCAAACTGCATAACCGCCGCCATTTCGATGAACAGGCCTGTACCTTGTTCAGCCACGCGGTGCGCCACAAGCGGCCGCTGAGCGTGGTGATCGGCGATATCGATTTCTTCAAGAAGATCAACGACCAGTTCTCGCACGCCACCGGCGACGCGGTGCTGCGCCAGGTCGGCGAGATCCTGCGCAGCCATATGCGCCTGAGCGATCTGGTGGCGCGCTACGGCGGCGAGGAATTCGTCATCGCGTTTCCGGAGACCGAACTGCCGCAGGCGGCCGCGCTGTGCGACAAGCTGCGCGCGATGATCGAGGCCTTCCCGTGGCACCAGGTGCATCCGGAACTGAAGGTGACGATGAGCATGGGGGTGTACGCCGACCTGGCGGCCGGCACGGCGGAAGCGATGCTGCAAAAGGCCGACGCGTTGCTGTACCGCGCCAAGGAGACGGGCCGTAACCGCGTCTGCTTCGCCGCGTAATCAGGCCTGGCGGTCCAGCCAGCGGCCGCCGAACATGGTGCAGATCAGCGCCGCGACAATCAAGGCGGTGCCGGCCCACTGCCACGCGCCGATGGTATCGCCGAGCATCAGCATGCCGGAGGCGATGCCGACCACCGGCACGCCCAGGCTGAACGGCGCCACGCGGTTGACCGGATGGCGCTTCAGCAGGCGGGTCCACATCGCATAGCCGGCGATGGTGGAGATCCAGCCGATATACCCGACCGCCACCCAGGTGACCGGCGGCGCTGCCATCCAGGTCCAGCGCGTGGTTGGATCGTCAAACGCCAGCGACAGCAGCACGAAGGGAATAATCGGCACCGCGCCGCACCAGACGATGAAGCTGATGACGTCAAAATTCGGCGTTTCTTTCTGCGCGCGGCGCACGACGATATTCGACACGGCCCACATCGCGGCGCCGGCCAGGCATAGCACGAAGCCGCCCGGCGTGATGTCGATGGCGTGGCCGGACTGCATGGCGCTGGTGGCGAAGCAGCCCAGGCCCACGGCCGCCAGCAGCAGCCCGGCCATCAGCGCGCGGCTGGTGTGCTCCTTCAGCAGCATGAAGCCGAAGATGGCGGTAAAGAAGACCTGCGTCTGCAAAATCACCGAGGCCAGCGAGGCCGACATGCCGACCTTGAGCGACAGGAACAGCAGCCCGAATTGTCCTACGCCCTGGCTCAGGCCATAGGCGATCACCCACTTGGGCGCCAGCTTGGGCGGCCGCACGAAGAAGATCAGCGGCAGGATGGCGAACACATAGCGCGCGGCGCCCAGCTGGAACGGTGTCAGCTCGCGCAGGCCGACCTTCATCGCGACGAAGTTGGTGCCCCAGATGATGACGACCAGCAGGGCGGACAGCAGGTCGCGGGTGGTGAAGGCGGAAGGCGATGGTTTCATCGCCTCATGGTACCAGCTTGCGCGCCGTTCTCAAGCTGCAATGGCAGCGGCGAAGTCACGGTAGGCGCGCAGTGGACGGCCCAGCAGCGCGGTCAGGCGGTCCACGTCGCCGGCGCCGGGCAGCATGCCGTCGGTGAGGAAGCGCTCGCCCATCAGGCGCATGTCGTAGGCCATCCAGCCCGGCATGAACTGGCGCAGGTTCTGTTCGAAGGCGGCCGTGTCGCCGCCGCCGTAGGCGATCGCCCGGCCCAGCACCGCGGACCAGGCGGCGGCGATGTCGTTGCCGGTCAGGGTTTCCGGGCCGACCAGGTTGATGCGCTCCAGCGGCAGCGGTGTGGCCGACTGGTTGCGGCGCACCAGTTCAATGGCAGCGATCTCGCCGATGTCGTCCACGCTGATCATGGCCAGGCCCTTGTCGCCCACCGGCATCGGGTAGACGCCGTAGCCGAGCACCACGTCCTTGACGGTCAGGTCGTTGTCCATGAAGTAGGCGGGACGCAGGATGGTGGCGCTGAAGCCCATCTGCTCGATCATGCGTTCGACACCGTATTTGCCGGCGAAGTGCGGCACGTTCACATACAGGTCGCTGTGGATCACCGACAGGTAGACCACGTGCCTGACGCCGGCCTCTTTGGCGACGTTCAGCGCGATCAGCGCCTGGGTGAATTCGTCGGGCGCGACGGCGTTGAGCAGGAACAGCGTGGAGACGCCTGACAGCGCGCCGCGCAGCGAGTCGGGATCGAGCAGGTCGCCCTGGGCGACGGCGACGCCGGCCGGGAAGCTGGAGCTGGCGGGATTGCGCACCAGTGCGCGCACGTCGGCGCCGCGTTTGACGAGTTGTTCGATCACTTTAGTGCCAACTTTACCGGTGGCGCCGGTTACGAGGATAGTCATGGAAGTTCTCCGTGTGTGGTTGATGATGGTTCCCATGGTAGGCATTCCAGCGGCGGTCCGATAGATGGTATATTTGGACTCACTGTCTCATGGGTGGAACACATGGATTTACTTGCACTGACCGATTTCAACCTCGTCGCCCGCCACGGCGGCTTTGGCAAGGCGGCGCGCGCCTGCGACCGGCCCAAGGCCACCTTGTCGCGCCGGGTGGCCGAACTGGAAAGCAGCCTTGGCCTGCGGCTGTTCGAGCGCGGCGCGCGGGCGCTCAAGCTGACGCAGGAAGGGCAGGCGCTGTACGAGCGCACCGCCGCGCTGCTGGCGGAGATCGATTCGGCGGCGACCGAAATCGCGCTGGGTGGCGGCGTGCCGCACGGCCGCCTGCGGGTCAGCGCGCCGCTGCTGTTCTCGCAGACGGCGATGGGCAAGCTGGCGGCCGATTTCGCGCTCCGCTACCCGGCCGTCCGGCTGGAAGTGACCACCGAAGACCGCAGCGTCGATATGGTCGAGGAAGGTTATGACCTGGTGATCCGCGTCAATCCGGCGGTGGATGCGAATCTGGTGGGCCGCATCCTGCTGCGCGACCGCCTGGTGGTGGTGGCCAGCCCGCAGCTGGCGCGTCCGGCGGATGGCGCCGCGGTTCCTGCGGTGGTGCGCGACGCCGGCAACGTCGCCGGTGCGTGGCGCGTGCGGGCGGCGGGCGGGGTGGAGGATATTCCGTTCGAGCCGGTATTGTCGCTGTCGTCGATGATCATGGTGCCCGACGCCGTGCGGGCGGGCGTCGGCGCCGCCTGCCTGCCGATATCGCTGGTCAGCCATGACCTGGCGGCCGGCGCGCTGGTGCACTGGGGCGATGTGGACGGGCCGGAGATTGCGCTGTGGGCCCTGTATCCGTCGCGGCGCTTGCTCAGCGCGCGCGTGTCGGCGTTTCTCGCCTATCTGAAGGAGGCATTTCCGAAAGGCGCGCCGGAGGAACTGGCGGCCTATCTCGACTGAGCCTCACGCCAGGTCGCGCAGGATGGCTTCGCGGTGGACGATGATTTTGACGGCGTCCGCCTGCAGCAGCCGGATGCGGCGCTGGACCAGCGGCCAGCCGGACCACGGCACGCTGCTGGTGTCGGCCGCCATGGGCGTCATCAACGGCGCCTGGTCGGCCTTGTGCGGATCGAGCGCGCGCGTCAGCGTCTCCACCACCTGGTCATGGCTGTCGGCCAGCATGGCGTTGACCGCTGCCGCCGGCAGCTCCCTGGTATGCCGGCGCAGGATCGCGCGCAGCGCTGCCACGTGCGCCACCAGCAGGTAGTTCTGCACGATGAACAGGTTGATGTCCTCCACCGCGCGCTGCTTGCTGGACGGCTCGTCGAGCATGCGCACCAGCGCGGAGCTGAGCATGGCCAGGCTGTCCATCAGGCGTTTGCGCTCGATGCGATAGGCGAAATCGTCCTTGCCTTTGCCTTGCAGCAGATCGAAGCTGGCCTGCATGTAGCGCAGGTTCACAGCCAGCACTTCGCGCACCAGGCGTGGCAAGGTCTGGTACTCCCAGCTGGCCAGCACAAAGCTGAACACCGTCGCCACCGCCGCGCCGATGAAAGTGTCGATCAGGCGCTCCATGATCAGGTTATGGTTGCCCGGGGCGATCAGGTGCATCTGCAGCAGGATCATGATCGACACCGCAATCGCCGCATAGCGGTAGCGCAGATAAATAAAGGTGGGCGTGGCCACCGTTGACAGCACCAGGATGGCGAGAATCAGCGCCGGATAGTTGAGGAACTTGATGACCAGCGCGGTGATCACGCAGCCGATGATGGTGCCGATGATGCGGTCGCTGCGGCGCTGCTTGGTCATGCTGAACGACGGCTTGAGGATGATCACAATCGTCAGCACGATCCAGTAGCTGTGCGCCGCATACGGCAGCAGCGCCGCCACCGCCAGGCCGACCGCAATCGCCATCGCCACCCGCAGCGAGAAGCGGAAGATCGGCGAATCGAGCCGCAGGTGCGACAGGATCATGCGGAATTCGTACTTCTGCTGCGACAGGAACGGGCCCATGTCGGCATCGACCCAGAACGGCGTCGTGTCGTAGGCTTTCTGGCTGGCCTGATGCAGCTCGCCGATCATCTTGATGATGGCGCGGATCTTGTTGCGCTGCGCGCGCAGCACCGCCAGCGCTTCCTGCTGCGGCTTGCCGTCGTCAATGCGCTGCTGGATCGCCGCCAGTTCGGCTTCGATCGCGTTCATCTCCGGTTCGTAGCTGATCTCCGGATAGGACGACTTCTTGCGCGTCACGTCGTAGGCGACCGATTCGATATCGCGTGCGGCCTTGTAGGCCAGGTCGTGCAGCGTTTGCATCACCGGCGAATCGGCCAGGTGCGCGCGCAGCAGCGCGTAGTCGGTGTGGGTGGACAGGATCAGTTCATACAGGTCCAGCATGCAGACGTGGACTTGCACCACGATGGCGTCGCGGGCGTTGTTATGCGCGCGCAGGATCAGGTCACGCGAGGCTTGCTGGCGGTCGGCCAGCAGGCTTTGATGGCGGATCAGCTTATTGAATTGTTCGGTGAGGTTGTGGCGTGCGTCGTAGAAGTCGGCCTTGATGTCGATGTAGGCCGCCAGTTCGAACAGCGCTTCCGCCAGCACCTGCTGCTTGATGCGGTGACGCAGTATCCACGAGATGCCCATGGCGTAGGCCAGATAGGCCACTGCGCCGAGCGTGAACAAACCGGTGTGGATGAAGGACTGGCGCACCGTCATGTCATGTTCCATCGACATGGTCATGATGAACAGCGTGGCCAGTTGCAGCGGCATCGACTTCTTGCCGTAGACGACCATCATGCAGGCGGCGAAGCTGACCACCACCAGCATGATCATCAGCAGCCAGTGATACGGCGCGCACAGGCTGATTAACAGGGTCACGGCGCTGCACAGCAGCACCGAGGCGCTCATCTCGTTGAACTTGTGGCGCAGGGGACTGGGCATGTCCATCAGCGCGGTGCACAGCGCGCCGATGCAGACCGTCATGGCGGTGGCCATGTCGGCAAATTGCAGCGTGATCAGGGTGACGCCAACCAGACCGGCGGCAAAACGCAGGCCAAGATAAAAGTAATGGCTATAGAAGAAGGTGCGCAGATTGAGTGCGTAATGCATGGCTATGGCCTTGTGGGCAGCTTGCATGCGCACCGCAGGATCGCCACGGCGCGCATGTTGAATGACGCGG
The DNA here is from genome assembly GCF_009857535.1 of Duganella margarita. Classification (GTDB taxonomy): domain Bacteria; phylum Pseudomonadota; class Gammaproteobacteria; order Burkholderiales; family Burkholderiaceae_D; genus Rugamonas; species Rugamonas margarita. The sequence continues at coordinate 363,399 of NZ_WWCS01000004.1, read as the reverse complement.
TTTAAATTTTAGAAAACGGATAGCACCGGGTAGCGGCGCCACTCCGGCTCCGCATGGCGTTTGCCGTTGGCGAAGATGAAGCCCAGCACCGCATCCTGGTCCGACAGCAGCGCCGGATTGGCGGCCTTCCATGCTTCAAACTTGGCTTTCAGTTCCGGTTCGGTTTCCAGCATGTCCAGCGCCAGGTCTTCGAACACGTAGTCCGAGTAGGCTTCTTTCTTTTCCAGCACGCTGTTGAAAAAGCCCCAGCGGAAGAAGGAGTCATGGCCTTGCGGTTCCAGCGTCTCGACGGCGTAGCGGGCATTGCCCTGCTTGAGCGGGATGAACCAGTCCCCCGGCTGCACGGTGAAGCTGGCGGTACGCGCTTCCAGCTGCACGTCGTCATGGTACATATGGCCTTCGTAGGCGTTGGTGCGCGAGGTTACGGAGACGATGTGATAGTACTGCGCTTCCACCGTCTGCGCTTCGTCGAAGCGCGCCATCTCCACGCCGTTCCATTGCAGGCGTTCGATCGCTTCGCGCCAGGCTTGCGGCACGATGTAGCCTTTTGGCGCAGGCACCGTCACGGCCGGAACAAAGCTGTTGTAGTAGGCGATGTCCTTTTCCCACGGCTTGCTGCGGTCATACGACAGGCGCTGGTAGTTGCCCAGCAGGCTGGCGCTGCGTTGCGCCGCGTAGCCTTTGAAGCGGAACGTCGATGGATTGGTTTCATCCATCTTCCAGTTGACGGTCCACTCTTTCGCGTTGGCCGCCTGCTCTTTGGCGTCGGCGCGCAGCTGTTTGATTTGCTCGCCGTGTGACACGGTGAAGGCCATGGTCACGTCCAGCAAGGCGCGCATCGAATCGTAGCGGTCCTTGAAGGGCTTGAGCATGTGCGTCTCCGGCATGAAGCCGATCACGTGGTGCAGGGCGGCGAAGCCGGTCGAGAAGCGCGGCACTTCGAGGAATTCGGCCAGGCCGTCGTCCGGCGTGTCCTTGACCGGATTGACATACGGGCAGGTCGGCCAGCCTTTGGCGTCCATCTCTTTGTAAATGTGCGGCAGCATGGTCTCGCGCAGGAAGGGGCCGAGGCCGTAGCCCAGCTTGTCCGCCTGCGTGTGGATCAGCGTCATGGTGTACGGATAGTCGGCGCCGTTGGAGGTGTGGGTGTCCACCATCACGTCCGGGTCCCAGCTGGTCAGCAGTTGATTGAACAGTTGGGCGTTGTACGTGTCGCACTTGATGAAGTCGCGGTTCAGGTCAAGATGGCGGCTGTTGCCGCGGAAGCCGAACAGCTCCGGGCCGTCCTGGTTGACGCGCGAGGTGTTGGCGCGGTTCAGCGCGCCGTCGACGTTGTACAGCGGGACGAACAGCAGCACGGTCTTGCCCAGTGCGGCCAGCCTGGCCGGATCGAAGCACAGGTCGCGCACAATGGCCATGCAGGCGTCCACGCCTTCGGGTTCGCCGGGGTGGATGCCGTTGTTGTTGAAGAAGACCGGGCGGCCTTCGGCCTTGATCTGGCTGCGGTCATGCACACCGTCGGCGCTGACCACGCCGGCGTGTACCGGAATGCCGCCGTCCGACAGGCCGATCTGCTCAAAGCGCAGCACCTGCGGGAAGCGCTTGGCGAGCTCTTCGTAGAAAGCGATGCATTCGCTCCACGTGGTGGTTTGGTTTTGATTGCCTTTTTCATAAGGCGTCAGCATCTCTGCGTGCATAGTCTGTGGATCTCAGCGGGAATAGGGGGAAGGGCGAGATTGTATCATCGTGCCCGTTTTTTGAGCGCCCTCAGGCCGGGCGTTGAGTTGCTGCAAGGTAAATCCGCGCGGCCGGTGATCTACTGGACTTCTGATCATCGAAGGGAGGCTGCGATGCGGAACAACTATGGCTTGCGGGCGGTGGGCGTGGTGTTACTGATGGCGCTGGGCTGCCGCTGGGGCGTGGCGCAGGTCGGACCGCGCTATGTGATCGAGGTGAACGGGAAGGGCGGCAGCAGCGTGTCGCAGGGGCGCATGCAGCCGGTCGGCAGGGGCTTGGTGTTGATCAGCTTCCAGGGCCTGACGGTGCTGACGGTCGATGCGGATGCCGAGGCCTACAGCCAGGATCTCGTCAGCAATTGGCCGGCGGCCGATCTGCTGTTGGTGACGCCGGCCACGGCGGGCCGCTACGACGGGCTGGCGCCGTTGCAAGCGCTGCGTGACGGCTTGCCGGTGGTGGTGGCGGAGCCGAGCGACAGCGGCGTGCCGCCCAGAACTGGCGGGCCGACGCTGTATCCGATGCAGCCTTGGAATGCGCTGGAGCTGCGCAAACAGAAAACGCGGCTGCGGGTGACCGCCATGCCGGGCACCTCCGGCACGACGGCGGTGGCCGGCTACTTGCTGGAACTCGGCGACAGCCGCGCTTCGTACCGCGTGTATCTCAGCCGGGCAGGGACGACGGACAGCGCGCTGCAACTGGCGCAGCGCCTGCCTGGCGCCGATATCGCGCTGCTGCCGGGCCGCGACGGCCCGCACCTGCTGGCGCTGAACCGTGGCGCGCCGCGCGCTTGGATGCCGGCCACGCTGAAGGCGAGCGGCTATGCCTTCACGGCGCTCCGGCGCTGATTATTTTTTCTTCGCGTTGGTCTCGACCCAGGTGGCGTAGGTGTCGATGAACTTCTTGAGGAATTCCCGCGTGCTGTCGTTGTTGAGCTTGCCGTCATCGCCCAGCAGCTTGGCGGCGCCGCCGATGTAGGCTTCCGGCTGCAACAGCGTCGGCATGTCGAGGAACACCAGCGACTGGCGCAGATGGTGGTTGGCGCCGAAGCCGCCGGTGGCGCCCGGCGACACGCTGACGATGCCGGCCGGCTTGCCGCTCCACACGCTGCTGCCGTAGGGACGCGAACCGACGTCCAGCGCGTTCTTCAGCGCGGCGGTGGTTGAGCGGTTGTATTCCGGCGTAAAGAACAGCACGCCCTCATATTCCTTGAGGCGGTCGCGGAACTGGGTCCAGGCCTGCGGCGGCGTCACGTCCTTGGCGTCCAGATCCTCGTTATAGACCGGCAATTCGCCGATCTCGACGATGTCCAATGCCAGCGAGGCTGGCGCCAGTTCCATCACCGCGTGGGCGAATTTACGGTTGAGTGAATCCTTGCGCAGGCTGCCGATGATCACGGCGATTTTCTTCGCGGACATGGAATCTCCTTACAGTGGTGAGTGGCGGGAAAAACATACTGTAACCGATCCAACAAAAAAGCCACGCCGCTTTACAGGGGCGTGGCTCTCCGGCTTAAGGATGAGGCGCTTATTCGGCGTTCATTTCCTTCAGCAGGTTGTCGGCGTGGTCGACGTATTTCATGTTCCACAGGATGTAGCGCAGGTCGACCTGGATGTCGCGGGTCATCTTCTTGTTGAAGTCCCAGTCGGAGATGATGGAATCGAGCGTGCCGTCAAACGCCAGGCCGATCCACTCGCCCTTGGCGTTCAGCGCGGCCGAACCGGAGTTGCCGCCGGTGATGTCCAGCGTGGCCAGGTAGGCGACTGGCACCGACTTCAGCTTCGGATCCATGTACTTGCCGTATTCCTTGGCCTTGATGGCTTTCAGCTGCGCGGCCGGGGCGTTGAACTCGCCCTGGCCGGTGGCCTTGGCGGCGACGCCCTCAACCGTGGTAAAGGCTTTCCAGGTGGTGCCGTCGGCGCCTGGATCGCGGCCGGCGATTTTGCCGAAGGTGACGCGCAGCGTGCTGTTGGCGTCAGGATAAACCGCCTGGCCCTTGCTGTGCATGTAGGCGATCTTGGCCTTCATGTAGTTGGCGTAGGCTTGTTGCAGCTTGCCGCCCAGCTCTTCCTCTTGCGCTTCGTCTTTCAGGTCCGGCTCGTACAGCGCCACGGCGGCCTTGATGAAGGCGTCGTCGCTGGCCTTGAAGTCGGCCGGCTTGCGGTCCAGCCAGGCTTTACGCTCGGCCAGGTCGCCCAGCTTGCTGCCGGCGTACAGCTTGTCCAGCGCGGCTTGCAGGTCGGCCTTGCTCATGCCGTCCTTGATGCCGACCACCGAATCAAACGCGGCGTTGCGTTCGGCCGCCGGCTGCGCGGCGTACTTGATCAGGCTGTTCAGCACCAGTGCCTTGTCGACCTTCTCGTCGTAGTTGCGCACCAGCGCGTCCACCGACGATTTCAGGCGCGGCACGTCGCGCACCTGGTAGCCGGCTTTGCGGTCGGCGTCCGGCTTGGTGTTTTCGTTGGCCAGGCGGTACAGCATGCGCGCGGTGTTCAGCAGGCGCGGTTTCGACGAACCGAAGTAATAGTCGCGCTTGATTTCCGCATCGCGCTGGGCGATCAGTTTTTCGACCACGTCGATGTCGCTGGCGTACTCGGCCTTGCGCTTGGCGTCGGCGTTGATCCACTGCTTCAGCGCTTCGTGCTCGGCGGTCTTACGCTGCAGCATATCGCTGCCGGCGTAGGAGTCCAGCATGCCCTGGCGGTTCTTGTAATAGTTGTTGATGCTGGCCACTTGCGACGCATATTTCAGCGCGGTGTCCTTGTTGTCCTTGGTGGTGTCGGCAATGATGGCCAGGCTTTCGGCCGATTGCTTCACAAACGCCGGATAGTTCCAGTCGAAGGTGAAACCGACTTCCGACGGCAGGCGGTGGCGGTTGGTGCGGCCCGGGTAGCCCAGCACCATGATGAAGTCGCCTTCCTTGACGCCTTCCTTGGCCAGCTTCAGGTAGTGCTGCGGCACGTACGGGACGTTGTCCTTGCTGTAGTCGGCGGCCTTGCCGTCCTTGCTGACGTAGGCGCGGTAGAAGCCGTAGTCGCCGGTGTGGCGCGGCCACATCCAGTTGTCGGTATCGCCGCCGAACTTGCCCACGCCTTCCGGCGGTGCGTGCACCAGGCGGACGTCGCGGATTTCCAGTTGCTTGATCAGGTAGTACTCCAGGCCGCCGTAGTAGGACGACACGGTGCAGCGGTGGCCGGCGTCTTTTTCGCACTCGGCCTGGATGGATTTCTGGTTCTTCTCGATCGCGTCGACGCGCGCCTTGCCGCTCAGCTTGGCCACTTCCGGCGTCACCACCTGCTTGCTGACGTCGGTCACGGCCTTGGTCACCCAGATGCGGCTGCCCGGCGAGGCCGGCAGTTCTTCACCCAGGTTGTGGGCCAGGAAACCGTTGGCCAGCAGATTGCGTTCCGGCGTCGAGTTGTGGGCGACGCTGCCGTACACGCAGTGGTGGTTGGTGGCGACCAGGCCTTGCGGCGACACGAAGGACGCCGAGCAGCCGCCCAGGCTGACGATGGCGCCCATCGGGAATTCGGTCAGCTTGGTCAGGGTGGCGGGATCCAGCTTGAGGCCGGCGGCTTTCAGTTCCTTGGCTACTTGTGGCAGCTGTTGTGGCATCCACATGCCTTCGTCCGCATAGGCGGAGGTGCTCAGGATGGCGAGCGCGATCAAAGTTTTTTTCATGTCTCTCAGGAAGTGGTTGAACGGCGCTCAGGAGTATAGCAATAAAAAAACCGGGGTTGCCCCCGGTTTTTTTAGTCAGCCTTGATGGCTTCGATCTGGATCGCCAGTTTGACTTCCGGCGAGAAGTTGGGGAGGCCGTAGTTGAGGCCGAAGTCGCTGCGCTTGAACTCGGCGCTGGCGTCGGCGCCGCAGGCTTCCTTCTTGTAGCGCGGATGCATGATGCACTTGAACTTGTTGACCTTCAGCGTCACCGGCTTGGTCACGCCCAGCATGGTCAGTTCGCCGTCCACCGCCACCAGCTGGTCGCCGTCAAACTTGAACGACTTGCTGGTGTAGGTGATGGTCGGGAACTTGGTCACGTTGAACATGTCCTCGCCACGGGCGTGCTTGTTCATCGCTTCCAGGCCGAAGTCGATCGAGGCCGGGTCGATCTTGATGTCGAGACCACCGGTCTTGGCCGCGCGATCCATGGTCACCGTGCCGCTGGTTTTGTCGAACTTGCCGCGCCATACCGACAGGCCCATGTGATCGGCCTCGAAGCTCGGGTACGTATGCGTCGGGTCGATGTTGTAGGTGGCGGCGATGGCCGACGTGGCCGAGGCGGCCAGCAGCGTGGCGATCAGGATCTGTGCTTTCATCTTCGATGGTCTCCGTGGGTAAAATTATTGTGCTGCGACGACGTGGAACTTGATGGCGACATCATCGGCCACCATGCTGGTGTCTTTCCATTCGCCTTCGCCGATGTTGTAGGTCAGGCGCTTGATCGGCAGCACGCCGTCAAATACCTGGTTCTTGCCGTCGGCCTTGACGGTCAGCGGGAAGCTGACGTCGGTGGCCTTGCCCTTGATGGTCAGTTTGCCGGTCACGGTCAGCTTGCCGGCGCCGGCGCTCTTGATCGACGACGACACGAAGGTCGCTTTCGGGAACTGGGCGGCGTTGAACCATTCTTTCTTGGTCACTTCCTTGTTGTACTCCGGATCGCCCAGGTCCATGCTGCCGGTTTCGACTTCAACCGTGGCTTTGGCGGCGTCCGGCTTGGCGGCGTCGTAGTCGATGTTGGCGGTGAATTTCTTGAACTTGGCATCGACCGGCACGTTCATTTGCTTGAAGGTGGCGGTGACGGTGCTTTTGGCCGGATCGGTTTTCAGGGCGGCGGCGCTGGCGGCAAAGGCGATACCCAGCATGGATACGAGGGCGATTTTTTTAATGGTGTTCATATAAAGCTCCAGTGGATGGGTGGGATTACAGCGGCAACATGCGTTTCAGCGTCACGTCGCGGTCGATGAAGTGATGCTTCAGGGCGGCCAGGGCATGAGCGACCACCGCGGCCGCCATGGTCATGGTCAAAATATAATGGACGTTTTGTAAGATTGGCTTAAGTTCGGGATTGGCCGCCATCACGGCCGGCATCTGCCACAGGCCCAGGTAGACCACCGGCACGCCGGCCGCATAGGTGTAGAAGTAGCCCGACAGCGGCACCGCGAAGATCAGGACGTACAGCAGGTAATGCATGCCTTCGGCGATCATGTGCTGCCAGTCCGGAATCGACGCCAGCTTGGCCGGTGGCTTGTGCGTGACCCGCCACAGCACGCGCAGCACGGCCAGCGCAAAGACTGTCACACCCATCCATTTGTGCCAGGAGAAGTATTTCAGCTTGGTCGGCGAAAAACCGTGGATCGCGACCATGGACAGGCCGAGGAAGAAGGTTGCGATGATGAGCAAGGCGACCAGCCAGTGCAGCAACATTGCGGTTTTGGTATAGCGTGGCATAAAGCGGCTCCGAGGAAATAGTACGTGTTAGGACTAAATATACCAAAGAAATCCGATGTGCGCTTGCCGAGGCGAAAAAAAGCCCCGCGACGTGAAGGTCGGCGGGGCTAGTGTAGAACAAATTTCCTGTTTACATCAGATGGCTTTGGCCAGAGCTGCGGCGATGCCGGTGTAGTTGGCCGGGGTCATGGCCAGCATCAGGTCCTTGGCTTCCTGCGGCACGGCCAGGCCGTTGATGAACTCCTGCAGCGCCACCTTCGAGATGCCTTTGCCGCGGGTCAGCTCTTTCAGCTGTTCGTACGGGTTTTCGATGCCGTAGCGGCGCATCACGGTCTGCACCGGCTCGGCCAGCACTTCCCAGTTGGCGTCGAGGTCGGCTTCCAGGCGGGCCGGATTGACTTCCAGCTTGTTCAGGCCGCGCAGGCAGCTGTCGTAGGCCAGCAGCGTGTAGCCGAAGCCGACGCCGATGTTGCGCAGCACGGTCGAATCGGTCAGGTCGCGTTGCAGGCGCGACACCGGCAGTTTTTCCGACAGGTGCTTCAGCACGGCGTTGGCCAGGCCCAGATTGCCTTCTGAGTTTTCGAAGTCGATCGGGTTGACCTTGTGCGGCATGGTCGACGAACCGATTTCGCCGGCTTTCAGCTTCTGCTTGAAGTAGCCCAGCGAGACGTAGCTCCAGATGTCGCGGTTCAGGTCCAGCAGGATGGTGTTGGCGCGCGCGAAGGCGTCGAACAGTTCAGCCATGTAGTCGTGCGGTTCGATCTGGATGGTGTACGGATTGAACACCAGGCCCAGGCGCTGCTCGATCACGGCCTTCGAGAACGCCGGCCAGTCGAACGATGGGTAGGCCGACAGGTGGGCGTTGTAGTTGCCGACCGCGCCATTCATCTTGCCGAGGATCTCGACTTGCTCGATGCGCACGATGGCGCGCTGCAGGCGGGCCACGACGTTGGCCATTTCCTTGCCCAGGGTGGTCGGGCTGGCGGTCTGGCCGTGGGTGCGCGACAGCATCGGCAGCTCGGCGTTGGCGTGGGCGATCTCGGTCAGGCGGGCGATCACCTTGCGCAGCGACGGCAGCATGACGGTGTCGCGCGCGGCCTTCAGCATCATGCCGTGCGAGGTGTTGTTGATGTCTTCCGAGGTGCAGGCGAAGTGGATGAACTCCGACGCCGCCACCAGTTCCGGCACATCCTTGACTTGCTCCTTGAGCCAGTACTCCACGGCCTTGACGTCGTGGTTGGTGACGGCTTCGATTTCCTTGATGCGGGCGGCGTCGTTTTCGGTGAAGTCGGCGGCGATCTTGTCCAGCAGCGCGGTGCCTGCGGCCGAGAACGGCTTGATTTCGTCGAAACCGGCCAGCGACAGCGCCTGCAGCCAGGAGATTTCTACTTTGACGCGGTGGTGCATGAAGCCGGCTTCGGACAGGATCGGGCGCAGCAGATCGGTTTTACCGGCGTAGCGGCCGTCCAGCGGCGACAGCGCCGACAGCGTGGAGTAAGGAGTAGTGGTCATGATGGAAAGAGCGAAGTTGAAAAAGCAGAGACCGTGATTTTACCATTGGCGGCCGTGCAAGCCGCCGATGTTATACTGGCGCCTGTTCTTCCTCTCTAAGTGTCTATGAAACTCATCGGTTCCCTCGCCAGCCCTTATGTCCGCAAGGTTCGTGTCGTGCTCGCGGAAAAAAAGCTCGATTGCCAGTTCGAACTGGAAAATGTGTGGGCGGCCGACACCATCATCAACCAGCTCAATCCGCTGGGTAAAGTGCCGAGCCTGGTCATGGAAGACGGCACGGTGATGATCGATTCGCGCGTGATGGTCGAGTATCTCGATACGCTGACGCCGGTCTGCAAGCTGCTGCCGCCCAACGGCCGCGACCGCGCCGACGTCAAGTGCTGGGAAGCACTGGCCGATGGCATGCTGGACGCCGCCGTCAGCGTGCGCCTGGAGCGCACCATGCGGCCGCCGGAGCAGCAAAGCGCGGAGTGGATGGCGCGCCAGATGCGCAAGGTCGACCTGGGCCTGAAGGCGCTGTCCGAGAAGCTGGGCGAGCAGCCGTACTGCAACGGCATCCATTACTCGCTGGCCGATGTGGCGGTCGGCTGCACGCTGGGCTGGCTGTCGTTCCGCTTCCCGGAAATCACCTGGCGCGACGACTACGCCAACCTGGCCAAGCTGTATGACAAGCTGTCCGAACGCCCGTCGTTCAAGGACACGCAGCCGGCGTAAGCCATGCCCAAGACCCCGCCGCCGGAGGCCGACAGCCGGCGCCTGCAGATGGCCGACATTGCGCGGCTGGCCGGCGTGTCCACCTCGACCGTGTCGCGCGCGCTGGCCGGCAGCAAGCTGATCAGCGAAGAGACGCGCACCCGCGTCATGGAACTGGCGCGTTCGCTCAAATACAACATCAACATCGGCGCGCAGAACCTGCGCATGAAGCAGAACCGCACGGTCGGCGTGGTGGTGCCGTACGACCCGGCCACGCGCCAGCATCTGTCCGATCCGTTTTTCCTGTCGATGCTGGGCAGCCTGGCCGATGCGCTGACCGAGCAGGGCTTCGACATGCTGGTGTCGCGCGTCGACGCCAGCGAACTGGATGCGGCCGCCGCGCCGTTCGATACCGGCCGCGTGATCGGCATTGTGCTGATCGGCCAGTGGCGCCACCATGACCAGTTGAACCAGCTGGCCGCGCGCCATGTGCCGATCGTGGTGTGGGGCGCGCAACTGCCGCAGCAGCTGTATTGCACCGTCGGCGGCGACAACCTGGCCGGTGGCCAGCTGGCCGGCGCCCATCTGCTGGCGCAGGGCCGGCAACGGATTGCCTTCTTTGGCGACATCAACCTGCCGGAAATCGGCCAGCGCTACGCCGGCCTGTGCCAGTCGCTGACGGCGGCCGGCCTGGCTGCCGATCCGGCCCTGCTGGTGCCGGCCTCGTTCGTGCCGGACGGCGGCCGCCTGGCCGCCGAGGAATTGCTGGGCCGTGGCGTGGCGTTCGACGCCGTGTTCGCCGGCAGCGACCTGATGGCGATGAGCGCGATCAACGCCTTCCGCCAGCACGGGCTGGACGTGCCGGGCCGGGTAGCGGTGGTCGGCTATGACGATATTCCGCTGGCCAGCTATTTCCACCCGCCGCTGACCACCGTCCAGCAACCGATCCAGGAGGCCGGCCGCGCGCTGGTCGCGTCGCTGCTGGAACTCACCGAAGGCCGTCCTGCGCCTTCATTGCAACTGCCGACCCAACTGATCGTCCGCGCCAGTACTGTCTGATTTATGCAACCGATTGCACGGCACGCAAAAGCCGTGCCAGAAATTTCTTTTGCAAGTTTATGCAATCGATTGCATAATGCGTCCACCTGCTCAATAAAGCAGCAGGCTCAAAAAATACTGGAGACGACACATGGAACACCGCACCCTCAAACTGGGCGGCATCGCTGCCGCTGTCGCAACTGCCCTGCTGCACATGAACGGCGCTACCGCGCAAGAAACCTCGCCGCCGGCCGACGGCCTGAACATGGAGCGGGTGGTGGTCACCGGCACCAGCGGCGCCTCGTCCAAGATGAAGACCAGCGTGTCCATCTCCACCATCGAAGGCGACGCCATCAAGAACGCCGCGCCGCTCAGCGCCGCCGAAGTGCTGCGCTCGGTGCCGGGTGTGCGCTCGGAATCGTCCGGCGGCGAGGGCAACGCCAACATCACGGTGCGCGGCGTGCCGATTTCGGCCGGCGGCGCGCGCTATGTGCAGATCCAGGAAGACGGTCTGCCGGTGCTGCAATTCGGCGACTTCAACTTCGCCACGCCGGACAGCTTCGTGCGCATCGACGGCACGCTGGACCACCTGGAAGTGGTGCGCGGCGGCTCGGCCTCCACGCTGGCGACCAATGCGCCGGGCGGCATCGTCAACTTCATCACCAAGACCGGCGAAGAGAAGGGCGGCCATATCGGCATCAGCCGCGGCCTGGGCTACGACGAAACCCGCTACGACTTCGACTACGGCGCGCCGATCTCGGACAAGACCCGCTTCTTCATCGGCGGCAGCTACCGCACCGGCGAAGGCGTGCGCAACACCGGCATGAGCACCGAGGACGGCGGCCAGATTCGCGGCAATGTCACGCATGAACTGGACAACGGCTTCATCCGCCTGTCGTTCAAGCACCTGGACGACAAGGCGCCGACCGCGCTGCCGGTACCGGTGAACGTGGTCAACCACCAGATCCAGGAAATCCCCGGCATCGATCCGCGCACGGTCAGCTTCTATTCGCCGTACTGGGTGCGCGATGTCACGCTCGGCAAGAACAACACGCCGGTTTCGACCAACATCAACGACGGCCTGCACGTCAAGAGCGATACGCTGGGCCTGGAAGGCTCATTCGATCTGGGCGACGGCTGGAACCTGAGCGACAAGTTCCGCGCCGCCAGCAACAGCGGCCGCTTCAGCGGCATTTTCGCCGGCAACAGCGGCACGCAGGGCAATTACGTGTTCGCCACCGGTCCGCAGAAGGGCCAGGCCTACAACGGCCGCGCCTTCTCCGCCGTGGTGTTCAACACCTCGATCGACGATGCCGGCAATACGCTGAACGACACCAAGCTGGCCAAGACCTTCAAGCTGGCTGATGGCAGCAAGCTGACCACCACCGCCGGCCTGTACCTGTCGACGCAAAAGCTGGCGCTGACCTGGAACTTCAACGAATACCTGATGCAGGAAACCGGCGCCAAACCGGCGCTGCTGCAAACCGCCAGCACCACGCCCGGCCTGGTGGGACCGGCCTTCGGCGGCTGCTGCTCGCGCGCGGTCGATATGGAATACAAACTGACCTCGCCCTACCTGAACGTCGGCTATGAAGCCGGCCCGCTGAACCTGGACGCCAGCGTGCGCCAGGATCGCCAGCGCGCCACCGGCACCGCCAACATCGCCACCGCCAGCGCGGCCAACGGCGGAGCGCTGCGCTACGATCCGGCCACTGAGCAACTGGTCGACTACAAGATCAACCACAACTCGTATTCGGTAGGCGGCAACTACGCGATCACGAAAAGCCTGGCGCTGTTTGCGCGCGTCAGCGACGGCGTGGCCTTCAATGCCGACCGTATCCTGTTTGGCACGCCGCTGGATGGCAGCGCGCCGATCAACATCAACACCGTCAAACAGGTCGAAGGCGGCGTCAAATGGCGCAGCGGCGGCATCAGCACCTTCGTCACGCTGTTCCAGGCCAAGACCGACGAAAGCAACTACGAAGCCACCACGCAGCGCAGCACTTCCAACAAATACGACGCCAAGGGCGTGGAACTGGAAGGCGCCTACAACCTGGGCGGCTTCCGCATCACCGGCGGCATGACCTATACCGACGCCAAGATCACCGGCACCGCTGCGGCGGATGTGGCCAACATCGGCAACACGCCGCGCCGCCAGGCCAAATACATTTACCAGATCGCGCCGACCTACACCTTCGACAAAGCGGTCGTCGGCGCCAGCTTGATCGGCACCGGCAAGTCGTGGGGCGACGATGCGCACATCATCATCCTGCCGGCGTATGAAGTGGTCAACGCCTTCGTCAACTACAGCTTGACCGAGAAAGCCACGCTGTCGCTGAGCGTGAATAATTTGTTCAACAAGATCGGCTACACCGAAGTTGAGAGCGACGGCCATGCCGCCCGTTCGATCTCCGGCCGCGCCGCGAAAGTCTCCCTGTCTTATGCCTTCTAACGTAACGTCGTCCCGCATGCTCGCGGTCCTGCCCGATCAACTGCGCCTGCAAGCATTGCCGCGCCTGGCCGCGTACGAGCCGGTGCTGCGCCGGCTGCTGGCCGGGCTGTATGGCGGGCAGCCGGACTTCGACGCATGGCTGGGCGATCTGATGGCATCGCTGGGCGAGCTGTATGCGGCGCGTCCGGCGGCGCTGCGTGCGCTCGATGAACAGCGCGCGGCGCAGCCGGAGTGGTTCCTCAGCCAGCGCATGCTGGGTTACTGCGCCTATGTGCAGAACTTCGGCGGCGATTTGAATGGGGTGGCGGAGCGCATCCCGTACCTGCAGGAGATGGGCGTCAGCTATCTGCACCTGCTGCCTTTCCTGCGCGCGCGCCAGGGCGAGAACGATGGCGGCTTTGCGGTGTCCAATTTCGACGAGGTGGAACCGGCGCTCGGCACCAATGCCGACCTGCTGGCGCTGACCACGCAGTTGCGCGAGGCCGGCATCAGCCTGTGCTCGGACTTCATCCTGAATCACGTGGCGGACGACCATGCGTGGGCCGTTGCCGCCAAAGCCGGCGACGAACAGGCGCGCGCCATGTTCCTGGTCTATCCTGATCGCGAGATGCCGGACCGTTACGAGCGCACGCTGGGCCAGGTATTCCCGCAAGTCGCGCCGGGCAATTTCGTCCCGGTGGAAGAAATGGGCGGCTGGGTGTGGAGCACTTTCTATCCCTACCAGTGGGATCTGAACTACGCCAACCCGGCGGTGTTCGCGGCGATGGCGGCCACGCTGCTGCGCCTGGCCAACCGCGGCATCGAAGTATTCCGGCTCGACTCCACCGCCTTCCTGTGGAAGCGCGAAGGCACCAACAGCATGAACCAGCCGGAGGCGCACCAGATCCTGCAGGCGCTGCGCGCGATAGTCGACATCGTGGCGCCGGGTGTGCTGCTGAAGGCGGAAGCCATCGTGCCGACGCGCGAACTGCCGGCCTACCTGGGCAGCGCCGATGCGCGCGAATGCCACATCGCCTACCACAGCAGCCTGATGGCGGCCGGCTGGCTGGCCTTGTCGGAGCAGGGCACCGGCGTGCTGCGCGAAGTGATCCGCAACACACCGGGGCTGCCGCCCGCCGCCACCTGGCTCAGTTACGTGCGCTGCCACGATGATATCGGCTGGAACGTGCTGCGCGCCGAAGCGGCGGCCGATGGCCAGGAACCGAATGCGCGGCTGGCGCGCGCGGCGCGCTTCTTCGCCGGCGCCGACGGCAGCTACGCCGCCGGCGCGGCGTTCCAGAGCACCGATCCGAACGCGGCGCACGGCAGCAACGGCATGGCCGCTTCGCTGGTGGGCCTGCAGACCGCCGTCAGCGACGAGGCGCGTGAACTGGCGATGCGACGCCTGCTGCTGCTGCATGGACTGGCGCTGAGCTTTGGCGCATTGCCGGTGCTGTACATGGGCGACGAGCTGGCGATGGAGAACGACTACACCTACCTGCATCGTCCGCAGCACGCGATGGACAGCCGCTGGCTGCAACGCCCGCAATTCGACCGCGCGCGCTGGAAGGGCCGCGACTACGCTGGCACCAGCGCCGGCCGGATGTACCAGTCGCTGATCCGCCTGGTGCGGGTGCGTCGCCAGCATGATGAACTGGCCGCCAGCGCACCGCGCACGCTGCTGGAGGATGCGCCGGACGGGATGCTGGCGCTGGCGCGTGGTGAACGTTTTCTGACCCTGATGAATTTTTCCGGCCAGCCGCAGACCTATGCGCTGCCAGGCCGCTGGACCGACTGCCTGGACGGGAGCATACTGGAAGGCGCGCTGACGCTGGCGCCATACACAATGCACTGGCTGGAACGTGGAGCGACAGCATGAGCAAACATACCGTGGCCGTCTTCGGCGAAGCGCTGGTGGACGATTTCGTCACCGAGCAGGTGGTGGGCGGCGCGCCGTTCAACGTGGCGCGCAACCTGGCGGCGTTTGGCGTCGCCACGCTGATGGTCACGCGGATTGGCGCCGACAACAACGGCGCATTGATCTGCGACGAATTTGCGCGCTTCGGCATGAGCGAAGCGGCACTGCAGGTCGACGAGCGCGGCGCCACCGGGCGCGTGGTGGTCGAGCGCAATGCTGGCGGCCACCGCTTTATCATCCTGCCCGACCAGGCCTACGATTATGTGGACACCGCGCCGGCACTGGCGGCGTTGGCCGCCGCCCAGCCGGAGGTGATTTACTTCGGCACCCTGGCGCAGCGCCACGAGCAGTCGCGCACCGCCTTGCGCGCCATGCTGGAGGCGACGCCGGCGCAGCGCTATCTGGATCTGAATGTGCGCGAAGGCCAGGTCACCGAACGGATTGCGCACGAGTCGCTGAAGCTGGCCGACATCGTCAAGGTCAACGAGGATGAACTGAAGGATCTGTTCCGCTGGTACACCCACACCCAGCCCGGCACCGGCGCCGCCGATAGTCCGGAGCTACGCGACGCCTGCCTGACGCTGATGCGCACCTTCGGCCTGCAAGGCTTGATCGTCACGCTGGGTGAGCGCGGCGCGCTGTACTTCAGCGCCGACGGCGCGGTCGCCGCCAACCATGAATGCCACCCGCCGGAACGCATCATCGACACGGTCGGCGCCGGCGACGCCTTCTCCGCCGTATTCCTGTTGGGCCAGGCGCAGGGCTGGCCGATGGCGCTGACGCTGGCGCGCGCGAATGCGTTTGCCGGCGCCATGTGCGGCGTGTCCGGCGCGGTGCCGGCCGATACCGGCTTCTACGCGCCGTGGATCGCCAGCTGGCAGCGCGGCGCGATCCGGCCGGGAGCCGCGTCATGAAAGCGCGGCTGTCGTTCTGGCAGATCGTCAACATGAACATCGGCTTCTTCGGCATCCAGTTCAGTTTCGGCCTGCAGCAGAGCAGCATGAGTCCGATCTACAAATACCTTGGCGCCGATGAGGCCAGCCTGCCGTATCTGTGGCTGGCGGGGCCGATGACCGGCCTGCTGGTGCAGCCGCTGATCGGCGCCATGAGCGACCGCACCGTCACGCGCTGGGGACGGCGCACGCCGTACTTCCTGATTGGCGCCATCCTGTGCAGCCTGGGCCTGCTGGCGATGCCGTTCAGTCCCACGCTGTGGATGGCGGCCAGCCTGCTGTGGATACTCGACGCCGCCAACAACGTGACCATGGAGCCGTACCGCGCCTTCGTCAGCGACAAGCTGCAACCGGCGCAGCATTCGATCGGCTTCCTGACGCAGAGCGCCTTCACCGGCCTGGGGCAAACGCTGGCGTATCTGACGCCGTCGCTGCTGGTGTGGCTGGGCATGAACAAGGATGCGGTCAACGGCAGCCATATTCCGCATATCGTCATCGTCGCCTTCATGATCGGCGCGGTGTTCTCGATCACGTCGGTGTTGTGGACCTTGAAGACCACCAAGGAAAATCCGCTCAGCGAGGCGGAACTGCTGGCGATGCGCGCCCGGCCGGCGGGCTGGCGCCATGCGCTGGGCGACATCGCCAGCGCGGTGCGCGAGATGCCGTCCACCATGCGCCAGCTGGCGTGGGTCAAGCTGTTCCAGTGGTACGCCATGTTCTGCTATTGGCAGTACATCATGCTGTCGCTGTCGACCACGATTTATGGCACCACCGACCAGGCTTCGCAGGGCTTCCGCGACGCCGGCCTGCTGGCCGGGCAGGTGGGGGCGTTCTACAACTTCATTGCGTTTATCGGCGCGCTGGCGCTGGTGCCGTTCACGCGCCGCTACGGGCCCAGGATCATGCACAGCGTGTGCCTGGCGCTGGCCGGCGTGGCCATGTTCAGCATCCCGCAGATCCATACGCCGGCGCTGCTGTTCGTGCCGATGGTGGGCATTGGCCTGGCGTGGGCCAGCATCATGGGCAATCCGTACGTGATGCTGGCGGGCTGTATTCCGCCGGAGCGCACCGGGGTCTACATGGGCATCTTCAATATGTTCATTGTGATACCCATGATCATCCAGATCTTCACGCTGCCGCTGTATTACCGCAGCCTGTTGGGCGGCAATCCGGAAAACGTGATCCGCCTGGCCGGGGTGCTGATGCTGTGCGGCGCGGTGGCGGTACTGGCGGTGAAAATAAAAAAGCCGCAAGCGAGCTTGCGGCCTCTGGCTGAAACGGCGACGCAGTAATCAGTCGTCGGCGCTCATCTGGCTTTGCAGGTAGTTCTGGATGCCCACTTTGCCGATCAGGTCCAGCTGGGTTTCCAGCCAGTCGATGTGCTCTTCGGTGTCTTCCAGGATCATCAGCAGCAGGTCGCGCGACACGTAGTCGGCGGCCTTCTCGGCGGCGGCGATGCCTTCCTTGACGGTGATCTGGGCGCCTTTTTCCAGCTTCAGGTCGCAGTTCAGCATCTCTTCGGTGTTCTCGCCGACCATCACTTTGTGCATGGCTTGCAGGTTGGGCAGGCCATCGAGCATCAGGATGCGGTCGATCAGCTTGTCGGCATGCTTCATCTCGCCGATCGATTCTTCGTACTCTTTCTTGCCGATCTTTTCCAGGCCCCAGTGCTTGTACATCTTGGCGTGCAGGAAGTACTGGTTGATCGCGGTGAGTTCATTGGTCAGCTGTGCGTTGAGCAAGCGGATGACTTCTTGGTCGCCCTTCATGGCATGTCTTTCTGTGATGGTTTGCGAATGGCGCCATTGTGCCACGAATTATCGATTTATGTGGCCGGAATATCTGATAATTTCGGTGATCTACCCTCTAAGTTCGGTGATTGAGAGTGCTGGCGCAAATGAAAACTATTAGCGTTCGTAGTGGGGGCAGTGTGCGTCATCTCACGGTGCCGGCGCGCGGCTGCCGCTACCATGGAAGCTCAACCTTCAGGAGCTAAGCCATGGATTCGATCAACGCCAATCAACCCGAACACAACCACCAGGACCTGATCGGCGAAGACGCCGTTCACAAGATCCGCGACTTCGTCGACAGTACGCCCGGCTGCTTCTTCTGCACCAATGATGCCGAAGGCGGTCCGGGCGATGCGCGGCCGATGACGGCGCTGCAAGTCGATGAACTGGGCAATCTGTGGTTCATCTCCGCCAGCGACAGCCTGAAGAACCAGGAACTGGCGGCCGATCCGTCGGCCACGCTGTACTTCCAGGGTTCGGCGCACTCCGAGTTCATGCACCTGGAAGGCATCGCCACGGTGTTGCGCGACCCGGTCAAAATCAAGGAGCTGTGGAGTTTTACGATGAAGACCTGGTTCACCGGCGGCGAGGACGATCCGCGTGTGACGCTGATCAAGTTTGCGCCGACCTATGGCTACTACTGGGATACCAAGCACGGCAAGGCAGTGGCCAGCGTCAAGATGCTGATCGGCGCCGTGATCGGCAAAACCCTCGATGACTCCATCGAGGGCCGGCTGGACCTGTAAGACTTAACCGAGCTGGAAGTTAATCGGCACCAGCACGTACACGGGGACGGCCTTGCCGTCCTCGATAAACGGCTTGTACAGGGCGCGCAGCACGGCCTGGCGGCCGGCTTCATCCAGATTGCTGGAACCGGACGACTTCTGCACCGTCACCTGTTCCGCATTGCCTTTTTCCCCAATCAGCACGCGCAGCATCACGGTACCGGTCTCGCCCATGCGGCGCGACATGCTCGGGTAGACCGGCGACGGTGCGCGCACGTATTCCACGCCCGACACGGTCTTTGGCGTCGATGGCGCTGGCGGCGCCGGCGGCGCGACTTGCGCGACGGTCGGCGCGGCATGCGCCGTGGTCGCTTCGGCCGGACGCGGTTGCGGCGGCGGCAGCGTGATGGTCGGCTCGGTCTGCACGATATTCACCAGCGGCAGCGGCGGCACAAAGGTTTGCTTCGGCTGCACCAGCGGCACTTCCTTCGGCTGCGGCTGCGCTTTCAGCGGTTCGGGCGAGGCCACGAACGTCACTGTCACCACCTGCGGCATGATCGCATGCGTGACCGAGCGCAGCATGCCGGAATAAGCCAGATAAAACACAACAACATGACCCAGCACAATCGCGGCAAGCGGGGTGAGCTTGCGGGTACGGCGCTTGAATTCCAGCGCGCGGCCGTGGTCATCCGCGGACAGCGGCGACGCCGTCCGGCTGTAGGTCATTGTATTCATGATTAGCTGGTCAAGACTGGGCGTTTCAGCACAGTTTCCTGGAGGTTGACGGCAGCGGCTTGCGCAGCCAGTTGTTCGGTGAGGATTTCTTCCGCGCAGGAGAAGCATTGGCCGCAGCAGGTGGCTACGCCCAGCGCGTCGCGCAGCTCGTCCATCGAGGTGATTCCCAATTCCATGGCTTGACGGATTTCGCGATCGGAGATGTTGTTGCAGACACAAACAATCATTGATGCACCTTCTGGCTAGGCTAAAAACACGAATAAGGCTTGATTAAGACTTTTCTGACATGATTGCCAGCAACTTAATGCGAATCATTATCATTAAACGTATACTGCCCGATTTTTCAACAGTATGCAAGCTAAATAGAAGTCATTCGCATTACCGTTTATAATGCTAGTATCTGATTCCGGCAGGAACGCAACGTTGCGGCCTTGCCGGTCGCGCCGCAGCCACCTTGCCAGCGGCCTCTCGACTGGACTTTGCCATGACGCACGCTGTTTCCCTGACTACCCTCGATGCCCTGACGGTCGGCGCCACCGCCACCGTGGTGCATGTCTCTCCCGGCGCGGACGCCGATGGCGGCGCCGCCCTGTCGCGTCGCCTGATGGAACTGGGCTTTGTGCCCGGCGAAAAAATTCGCATGCTCAAGCGCGGCATGCCGGGCGGCGAACCGCTGGCGATCAAAGTCGGCAGCTCCACATTTGCATTGCGCCGCTTTGAAGCCGCGCTGGTCTCGATTCAACCGGAATAAAAACATGGGTGCAGTAGATAAGCAGGTGTCGCAGGCGCCGACCACGGCGCGCACGCCGATGGTGGCCTTGCTGGGCAATCCGAATTGCGGCAAGACCGCCTTGTTCAACCGTCTGACCGGCGCGCGCCAGAAAGTGGCCAACTACGCCGGCGTGACCATCGAACGCAAGGAAGGCGCCTTCACCACCAGCGCCGGCAACGCCTTCCGTGTGCTGGACCTGCCGGGCGCCTACAGCCTGAATGCCCACACGCCGGACGAAGAAATCACCCGCGACGTGGTGGCCGGCTTGCGCAAGGGCGACGCCGCGCCGGACGTGGTGGTGTGCGTGGTCAACGCCACCAACCTGCGCCTGAACCTGCGCCTGGTATTGGAAATCAAACGACTCGGCCTGCCGATGATCCTGGCGCTGAATATGGTGGACGTGGCCAAAAAGCGCGGCATCGTTATCGACGCCGACCGCCTGGCGCAGGAGCTGGGCATGACGGTGGTGGAAACCGTGGCGGTGCAGGCCGGCGGCGAAAAGTCGCTGCTGCGCGCGCTGGACCAGATGCTGCCACTGGCCGCGGGTACGCCGCAGCCGCTGTCGGCCATCGACGCCGTCAGCGTGGAAGACACGCAGCGCGAAGTGCGCCGCATCCTCGACCTGGCCGTCAAGGCGCCGGCCGCCACCGACGATGCGCTGTCCGAGAAACTGGACAACGTGGTGCTGCATCCGGTGCTCGGTCCGATCATCCTGGCGGTGCTGATGTTCCTGGTGTTCCAGGCGGTGTTCACCTGGGCCACGCCGGTAATGGACCTGATCAAGGACAGCGTCGACCAGCTGGGCGCCGTGGTGCGCGAGGCGATGCCGGACGGCGTGCTGCGCGGCCTGCTGGTGGACGGCATATTAAGCGGCGCCGGCAGCGTGCTGGTGTTCCTGCCGCAGATCCTGATCCTGTTCTTCTTTATTCTTGTGCTGGAAGACTGCGGCTACCTGCCGCGCGCGGCCTTCCTGCTGGACCGCCTGATGGGCGGCGTCGGCCTGTCGGGCCGCGCCTTCATTCCGTTGCTGTCCAGCTTTGCCTGCGCGATTCCCGGCGTGATGGCGGCGCGGACGATTCAAAATCCGCGCGACCGCCTGGTGACCATCATGATCGCGCCGCTGATGACGTGTTCGGCGCGGCTGCCGGTGTATGCATTGATCATCGCCGCCTTCATTCCCGAGCGCGAAGTGTATGGTTTCCTCAGCCTGCAAGGGCTGGTGCTGTTCGTGCTGTACTTCGCCGGCATCTTCTCGGCGATGGCGGTGGCTTATTTCTTCAAGCGTACGCTGGGCGCCAACCAGCAGCAGCCGCTGATGCTGGAACTGCCGGCCTACCACTGGCCGCATTTGCAGAACCTGGCGCTGGGCCTGTGGGAACGCGCCAAGATCTTCCTGACCCGCGTCGGCACGGTGATCCTGACGCTGATGGTGCTGCTGTGGTTCCTGAGCTCCTTCCCGGGGGCACCGGAAGGCGCAACGCATCCGCCGATCTACTACAGCCTGGCTGGCCTGCTGGGCCGCGGCCTCGAATACATTTTTGCGCCGATCGGCTTTAACTGGCAGATCTGCATCGCGCTGGTGCCGGGCCTGGCCGCGCGGGAAGTGGCGGTCGGCGCGCTGGGCACGGTGTACGCGCTGTCGCAAAGCGGCGAGGCGCTGGCGCAGTCGCTGGAGCCGATCATCTCGGCCTCGTGGACCTTGCCGACCGCCTTGTCGCTGCTGGCGTGGTACGTGTTTGCGCCGCAGTGCCTGTCGACGCTGTCGGTGGTGCGCCGCGAGACCGGCAGCACCCGCTACGCGCTGCTGATGGCCGGCTATATGTTCGCGCTGGCTTACATCGCGTCGTTCCTGACGTACCGGATTTCGCTGGCTGTTATCGGAGGCTAATATGTGGCAAGAGATGATTGTGGCGTTGATCGTGGCGGCGGCGCTGCTGCACTTCAGCACCAAGTATCTGCCGGTGGCGTGGCGCCGGCGGATTGTCTACACGCTGGGCAAACGCGGCTTCAACGAGACCAGGCTGGCCAGGTTCTTCAAGACGCAGGGCGGCGGCGGTTGCGGCGATGACGGCGACGGCGGCTGCTCCAGCTGCGGCTCGTGCGACACCACACCGAGCAAGACCAACGCATCCTCCGGCGCAGCGCACCAGCGCGTGATCAAGCTGCACGTGCAGCGTTAAGCCGCCCGCACCGCGCTAATGCCATTCAGTCAAGCGACGTCGTTCCCGCGAAAGCGGGAACCCATACCGCGTTTGTTCAGCAGACGTGCTATGGATTCCCGCTTTCGCGGGAATGACGATGTGAAATTTCAGCTTAACTTAACAGCATTACCCGTACCGTGCCGTTTTCTCAGCAAGCGAAAGCAGGCGTTTCGCTTGCTGCTGCGTCGGAGTTTGACGGGATAACGTGGCCCTTCCCCAAGTAGCACTCAGCCGCAGTACGGATCGAACGACTCGGCTTGCGCCATCGGCCAGTACTGGCCGAACACCGGCGGCAGGCGCGACAGCTGGCTCGGGTCGAGCAGTTCGCCTTTTTCCAGGTAGGGCAGCAGCGCCGAGGCCAGCTTGACCTGGTTTTCCGAGAGGCGCCGCACCAGGTGGCGCGGCCGCAGTTGCGACGGATGGGTCATGCCGGCGGCGGCGATCAGCTGCGCCAGCGCTTCCATGGTGTTCTGGTGGAAGCTGGCCACGCGCTGGATCTTGTCCGGCACCACCAGCGCGCGCTGGCGGCCCGGGTCCTGCGTCGCCACGCCGGTCGGGCAGCGGTCGGTATGGCAGCTTTGCGACTGGATGCAGCCCAGCGCGAACATGAAGCCGCGCGCCGAGTTGCACCAGTCCGCGCCCAGCGCCAGCGTGCGGGCGATGTCGAACGCGGTGATGATCTTGCCCGAGGCGCCGATCTTGATCTTGTCGCGCAGGTTGGCGCCGACCAGGGTGTTATGCACCAGCAGCAGGCCTTCCTGCAGCGGCGTGCCGACGTGGTCGGTAAATTCCAGCGGCGCGGCGCCGGTGCCGCCTTCGCCGCCGTCGACCACGATGAAGTCCGGCACGATGCCGGTGGCCAGCATGGCCTTGACGATGCCGAAGAATTCCCACGGGTGGCCGATGGCCAGCTTGAAGCCGGTCGGCTTGCCGCCGGACAGGGTGCGCAGGCGGTCGATGAATTCCAGCATTTCAATCGGCGTGCTGAAGGCCGAGTGGCGCGATGGCGAGATGCAGTCGCGGCCGACCGGCACGCCGCGCGTCTGGGCGATTTCGATGGTGACCTTGGCGCCCGGCAGCACGCCGCCGTGGCCCGGCTTGGCGCCTTGCGACATCTTCAGTTCGATCATCTTGACCTGCGGCGCGCTGGCGTTGGCGACGAAACGCTCCTCCGAGAAGGTACCGTCGTCGTTGCGGCAGCCGAAGTAGCCGGAGCCGATTTCCCACACCAGGTCGCCGCCGTGCTGGCGGTGGTAGGGGCTGATGCTGCCTTCGCCGGTGTCGTGCATGAAGCCGCCTTGTTTGGCGCCGCCGTTGAGCGCCAGGATGGCGTTGGCCGACAGCGCGCCAAAGCTCATCGCCGAGATATTGAACACGCTGGCCGAATAGGGCTGGGCGCGCGGGCAGTCCGGGTGGTTGCCGATTTCGATGCGGAAGTCGGGATCTTGTTCCGGCGCCGGCGCGATCGAGTGGTTGATCCATTCGTAGCCGGGGGCGTAGACGTCGAGCTGGGTGCCGAACGGGCGCTTGTCGCTGTCCTGCTTGGCGCGCTGGTAGACGATGCTGCGCTGGTTGCGCGAGAACGGCTCGGCCACCGTGTCGTCTTCCAGCAGGTATTGGCGGATTTCGGGGCGGATCGATTCGAAGAAGAAGCGGAAGTGCGCCAGGATCGGATAGTTGCGGCGCAGCGCGCGCCTGGTTTGCAGCAGGTCGCTGATGCCGACGATGGTCAGGGCGGCAGCGACGGCGGTAATTTCCCACGGCGCCTTTAACGCCAGCGAGGCCAGCAGGGTGATGACGGATGCGTTGAAGGCGAGATAGCGTGGTGACAGCAAATTCATGAATACTCCGGCGGCGGCTGTTGAACTGTCGAGTGTACTGCTGTTTCCGGCTGGAATCCATCCCGATCAGGGGAGGCACACGTCGGCGCGGTTAGTGCTAAGCTAGCGGCGTTACGGCGCACGGCCGTTCTTTTTTCTCGGGATAAGTCACATGATCGTCGTTCATCACTTGAATAATTCGCGCTCGCAGCGGGTGTTGTGGTTGCTGGAGGAACTGGGCCTGGAGTATGAGATCGTGCGCTACCAGCGCGATCCCAAGACCATGCTGGCGCCGCCGGAACTGAAGGCGATCCATCCGCTGGGCAAGTCGCCGGTGATCAGCGACAACGGCATCGTGGTGGCGGAGTCCGGCGCGATCGCCGAATACCTGATCGACACCTACGGCAATGGCCGCCTGATCCCGCCGGCCGGCACCGAGGAGCGTCGCCGCTGGACGTATTTCCTGCACTACGCGGAAGGCTCGGCGATGGCGCCGCTGTTGATGAAGCTGATCTTCGACCGGGTCGAGACCAGTCCTGCGCCGTTCTTCGTCAAGCCGATCGCGCGCGCCATTGCGCAGAAGGTCAAGGGCAGCTACATCCTGCCGCAAATCGCCACCCACCTGGATTACCTCGAAGCCGAGCTGGGCAAGAGCGAATGGTTCGCCGGCAACGAGTTCACGGCGGCCGACATCCAGATGAGCTTCCCGCTGGAAGCGGCCGCGGCGCGCGGCGGCCTGGACGGCTCGCGTCCCCGGCTGATGGCCTTCCTGAAAGCCATCCACAGCCGCCCCGCCTTCCAGCGCGCCCTCGAACGCGGCGGCCCGTACGAACTGCTGAAGTAAGCCGTTGATGCGGCGCATGCCGCCGCATCAGTTCAGTCGGGTAGAATGGCGGCTTGACCAAAGCCCGGATGAAGTTGAACATGGGTAGACTCCTTGCCATCGACGGCCTCAATATTGTGCGCCGCGTCTACGAAGCCAGTCCCGAACCGGACAGCCCCGAAAAGGCCGACCTCGCGCTGCGCCACGCGCTGTCCTCGCTGCGCACGCTGGTCAACGACCATGAACCCACCCACCTGCTGCCGGCCTTCGATTTCGGCGGCAACACCTGGCGCCACGATTTGTACGCCGGCTACCGCGAAGGCCGCGCGCCGATGCCGTCGCCGCTGCGCGCGGCGCTGCCGGCCTTCTACGACAAGCTGCGCGGCTTCGGCATGCACGTGGTGTCGGTGCCCGAGGTCGAGGCCGACGATGTGATCGGCACCGTGGTGCTGCGCTGGCTGGCCGAAGGCCGCGGCGAAGCCACCATCGCCTCCACCGACAAAGACCTGCACGGCCTGATCGCCCACGGCGCCCGCGTCTGGGACCACTTCAAGAGCGAATGGCACGACCACGCCTGGGTCGAGAAGAAGTGGGGCGTGCCGGCCGAACAGCTGCCGGACCTGCTGGCGCTGATGGGCGATGTCACCGATTCGATCCCCGGCGTGTCCAAGGTGGGCGTCAAAACCGCCGCCAAACTGTTGCGTACATACGGCACTCTGGACGCCATCATGGCCGGCGCGGGCATTCTTAAAGATTCCTTGGGGGAAACGCTACGAAAAGAACGTGAAATGCTGTATCTTTCTCGACAACTGGTGGCGTTGAAAACGGACGTGCGGGTTGGCGTTACGTGGAACATGCTGGCCTGGTCCCACTTATAACAAGGTTTGCAAGATGTTAAAAGCAGTCATTATCGATCCTAGCGCCGTGGCGCGCGGCCTGCTCAATACGGTGCTGCTGGACGGCGGCTACGACGTGGTCGGCGCCACCCACACCTGCGCCAGCGCCATGGTGCAGCTGATCAAGCACCATCCGCACATTGTGTGCGTGGCCCGCGAGCAGATTGAGAAAGAGGATGAGGCGATCCGCGAAATCCGCACCAACTGGCCGAAGACCTTGATCTTCATGGTGTCCAGCGAGCTCGATGCGGCCACCATCCAGGCGGCGCACGCGATGGGCGTGAGCGGTTTTATCGTCAAGCCGTTCAAGGCCGATACGGTGCTCAATACGATCCGGAATGTGGTGATTGCGATGGTCAAGCGCCAGCGCGCGGCGATGGAAAAAGCTGCCGGCGACACCCCGCCGGCAGAGGGCGGAGAGCCGGCAGCTTCTTAACTGGTCAGGCGATGATGCCGCCGCCCAGGCAGACGTCGCCGTCATACAGCACGGCCGACTGGCCGGGCGTCACCGCCCACTGGGCTTCCATGAATTTCAACGCGAAATCCGATGCGCCTTCCGGGGCGATTTCGCACGCCACATCGGCCTGGCGGTAACGGGTCTTGGCCGACAGCGCGCGCGCCTCCGGCGCCTCGCCGGCCACCCAGCTGGCCTGGTCGGCGCGCAGCGCCGGCGACAGCAGCCACGGATGGTCATGGCCCTGCACGATGTACAGCACGTTGTTGACGATATCCTTCTTCGCCACATACCAGGCGTCGCTGCTGCCGTCCGGATTCTTGTACTCCTTCATGCCGCCGACGCCGATGCCCTTGCGCTGGCCCAGCGTGTAGAATGACAGGCCCACGTGCTCGCCCACCACCTTGCCCTCCGGCGTCATCATCGGACCTGGTTTGTACGACAGGTAGCGGTTCAAAAACTCGCGGAATGGCCGCTCGCCGATGAAGCAGATGCCGGTTGAATCCTTCTTGGCCGCATTCGGCAGCTTGAGTTTCTCGGCGATCTTGCGCACTTCGGTTTTCGGGATTTCGCCCAGCGGGAACAGCGTCTTCGACAACTGCGCCTGATTTAAACGATGCAGGAAGTAGCTCTGGTCCTTGGTGTGGTCGACCGCCTTCAGCAGCTCGCTCTTGCCGCCGTGGTGGCGCACGCGCGCATAGTGGCCGGTGGCGATCAGGTCCGCGCCCAGCGTCATCGCGTGGTCGAGGAAGGCCTTGAACTTGATTTCGGCGTTGCACAGCACATCCGGGTTGGGCGTGCGGCCGGCCTGGTATTCGCGCAGGAAGTCGGCGAACACGCGGTCCTTGTATTCGCTGGCGAAGTTGACCGCTTCGATATCCACGCCCACCACATCGGCCACCGAGGCGGCGTCGATCCAGTCCTGGCGCGTCGAGCAGTATTCGGAGTCGTCATCGTCTTCCCAGTTCTTCATGAACAGGCCGACCACGTCGTAACCCTGTTCCTTCAGCAGCCACGCCGAGACCGAGGAATCCACCCCGCCCGACATGCCGATGACGACCCGCTTTTTGCCCGACCCGTTACTCATTACTTATCCATTCGCAGTGCTAATCGCTTCCTTGTAGACAGAAGCATGTGTTTGTACCAGTTCCAGCGGGGCGCGGCGGCCCTCCAGATATTCATCGACGCATTGCAGCACCGTCGGGCTGCGGTGACGGTCGGCGCAGGCGGCCAGTTCGTCGCGCGTCAGCCACATGGTGCGCAGGATGCCTTCGTCCAGCGGACGGTCATGTTTCTCGCCCGGATAGCCGCAGAAGGTGAAGCGCAGATACGTCACTTCTTCGCCGGTGCGGTTGGAGGTGTAGCGCGACATATACATGCCCACCAGCGCGGTCGGCGTGAAGTCGTAGGCGGTTTCCTCCAGCGTTTCGCGGATCACGGCCTGCTGCAGCGATTCATACGGGTCGAGATGACCGGCAGGCTGGTTGATGCGGATGCCATCGCTGGTCTCTTCTTCGATCAGCAAGAACTTGCCATCTTTTTCGACAATTGCGGCAACAGTAACAGAGGGTTTCCAGATACGCGGCATGAGTCATCCTTGAAAGAGCCGACATTTTAGCTTGTTCCGGGCTTTTGGTTTGTGCTGGAACAAATTTAGCGGGTAATTAATGACAAATAGTTATACTTGAATTGACGAAACCATTATGTATAAGGAACGCATTGTTCCTTATGATTGTGCCCAAATGAGGGGCGTTCCGCCCAAAGTTCCATGTTAGATTGTAGTCAGTTTATTAATCGAATGGAGGCACCATGAGAATAAGCGTACCGGCCGAAACACGGCCGGGGGAGACCCGGGTAGCAGCCACCCCGGAGACCGTCAAAAAACTTGCCGCGAAGCACCAGATCCTGGTGCAGGCCGGCGCCGGCCTGGCCGCCTCCGTCACCGACGATGCCTATGTTGCAGCTGGTGCACAAATCGTGCCTGCCAGCGAGGTCTGGTCGGCCGAGGTGATCCTCAAGGTGCGTGCCCCCAATGCCGAGGAACGCGCGCAGATCAAGCCGGGCACGGTGGTCATCGGCATGCTCAATCCCTTTGATGCAGACAACAACGCCGCCATGGCGGCGGCCGGGCTGCAGGCGTTTGCGCTGGAAGCCGTGCCGCGCATCACGCGCGCGCAGTCGATGGACGTGCTGTCGTCGCAGGCCAACATCGCCGGCTACAAGGCGGTGATGGTGGCGGCCAACCTGTACCAGCGCTTCATGCCGATGCTGATGACGGCGGCCGGCACGGTGAAGGCGGCGCGGGTGCTGATCATGGGCGTCGGCGTGGCCGGCTTGCAGGCGATTGCCACCGCCAAGCGTCTTGGCGCGGTGATCGAGGCGTCCGACGTGCGGCCGCCGGTCAAGGAGCAGGTGGAGTCGCTGGGCGCCAAGTTCATCGACGTGCCGTATCTGACCGACGAAGAGAAGCAAATCGCCCAGGGCGTGGGCGGCTACGCGCGGCCGATGCCGGCCGACTGGATGCGCCGCCAGTCCGAACTGGTGCACGAGCGCGCCAAGCTGGCCGACATCATCATCACCACCGCGCTGATACCGGGCCGTCCGGCGCCGGTGCTGATTTCCGAAGAAACGGTGAAGGCGATGAAGCCCGGTTCCGTGATCGTCGACCTGGCGGTCTCGCAAGGCGGCAACTGCCCGCTGTCGGAGCTGAACAAAACGGTGGTCAAGCATGGCGTGCATATCGTCGGCGAGCCGGACCTGGCGACGCTGGTGGCGGCCGATGCCTCGGCGCTGTACGCGCGCAATGTGCTGGACTTCCTCAAGCTGATCATCGACAAGGAAGACAAGCTGGTGATCGACCGTGAGGACGAGATCATCAAGGCCACGCTGCTGAGCAGCGGCGGCGAATTGCTGCGTAAATAAAACGGGGAGTCACCATGGAAGTCAGCCACACCATCATTAATCTGATTATTTTTGTCCTGGCCATTTACGTCGGCTACCACGTGGTCTGGACCGTGACGCCGGCGCTGCATACGCCGCTGATGGCGGTCACCAATGCGGTATCGGCCATCATCATCGTTGGCGCCATGCTGGCGGCCTCGCTCACCGAAGGACTGGTCGGGCAGATCGCCGGCACGGTGGCGGTGGCGCTGGCCGCCGTCAATGTGTTCGGCGGATTTTTGGTCACGCAGCGCATGCTGGAGATGTTCAAGAAGAAGGAACCGAAAGCCAAACAAGGAGATAAAGCATGAGCTTCATCTCCATGAATCTGGTGACGATGCTGTATCTGATCGCGTCGGTGTGCTTTATCCAGGCGCTGAAAGGATTGTCGTCGCCGGCCACGGCACGCACCGGCAATGCGTTCGGCATGTCCGGGATGGCGATTGCGTTTGTGACGACGATTGCGCTGATCCTCAAGCTGCAATCGGAGGCAGCGGCCGCGGCGGCGGCGGGCCACGGCAGCGGCCTGGGACTGGGGCTGGTGGCGCTGGGCGTGATCGTCGGCGGCGGCATCGGCGCGGTGCTGGCCAAGAAGGTCGAGATGACCAAGATGCCGGAGCTGGTGGCGGCGATGCACTCGCTGATCGGTCTGGCGGCGGTGTGCATTGCGGTGGCAGCGGTGTCGGAGCCGCATGCATTTGGCATTGTGCCGGCAGGCGAACCGCTGCCGTTCGGCAATCGCATCGAGCTGTTTATCGGTACCTTTGTCGGCGCGATTACCTTCTCCGGTTCGGTGATCGCGTTCGGCAAGCTGTCGGGCAAATACAAGTTCCGCCTGTTCCAGGGCGCGCCGGTCAGCTTTGCGGGCCAGCATTGGCTCAATCTGATCCTGGCGCTGCTGATGGTTGGCCTGGGACTGGTGTTTGTGGTCGATAGCGGCAGCGCGCCGGCCTGGGTGCCGTTCCTGATCATGACGGCGATTGCGTTTGCGCTGGGGGTGCTGATCATCATCCCGATCGGCGGCGCCGATATGCCGGTGGTGGTGTCGATGCTGAACTCCTATTCCGGCTGGGCGGCGGCGGGCATCGGCTTCTCGCTGAATAACGCGATGCTGATCATCGCCGGTTCGCTGGTGGGATCGTCGGGCGCCATCCTGTCGTACATCATGTGCAAGGCGATGAACCGCTCGTTCTTCAATGTGATCCTGGGCGGCTTTGGCGGTGCGCCGGCGGAGGCAGGTGGCGGCGGCGTGCAGGAGCAGCGGCCGGTCAAGTCGGGTTCCGCGGACGATGCGGCATTCATCCTGGCGAATGCGGAGAGCGTGATCATTGTGCCGGGTTACGGCCTGGCGGTGGCGCGCGCGCAGCATGCGTTGAAGGAGCTGGTGGCCAAGCTGACCCACAACGGCGTGAACGTGAAGTATGCGATTCACCCGGTGGCGGGGCGCATGCCGGGGCATATGAACGTGCTGCTGGCGGAGGCCGAGGTGCCGTACGACCAGGTGTTCGAGATGGAGGATATCAATGGTGAGTTCGGGCAGACCGACGTGGTGCTGATTTTGGGCGCCAACGACGTGGTCAACCCGGCCGCCAAGGATCCGAAATCGCCGATCGCCGGCATGCCGATCCTGGAGGCGTACAAGGCCAAGAGCATCATCGTCAACAAGCGTTCGATGGCGTCCGGCTACGCAGGCCTGGACAATGAGCTGTTCTACCAGCCCAACACCATGATGGTCTTCGGCGACGCCAAGAAGGTCATCGAAGATATGGTGAAGGCGGTCGAGTAAACCCCGTCGTTCCCGCGCAGGCGGGAACCCATGCTGAGTCAATCAGCACGGCAGTCCATGGATGCCCGCCTGCGCGGGCATGACGTTAGCGGCGGCCGTACATCATCAGTTCGGCCAGCAGGCCGCGCGCGGGGCCGACCATGTCGATGGCGGCCAGCGACATGCCGAGCAGTCCTTGCAGCGGGGTGTCGTTGGCGAAGACGCGGGCCATGGTGTCGGTCAGGCGCACGGTGGTGCTGCGGTCGCGCTGTCGCAGTTCGGTGTATTGCGACAGCTTCTCCGGCGTGGCGCCTTGCGCCAGCAGGCGCGCCAGCACAGTGACGTCGCGCAGGCCGAGGTTCAGGCCCTGGCCTGCCACCGGATGCAAGGTCTGCGCGGCGTTGCCGATGGTGACGGTGCGCGCGGTGCTGTGCGCTGCGGCGTTTAATCCCAGTGGGAAGCCCAGGCGCGGCGTGGCGTGCGTGAACTGCCCCACGCGGTCGCCGAAGGCTTGCCCCAGCGCCGACAGGAAGTCCTTGTCGTTCAACGCCATCAGTGCATCGGCATTCTGCGGACGCACGCACCACACCAGCGAGTATTCGTCATTCTGGGGCAGCAGCGCTAGCGGGCCCTGCTCCGTAAAGCGTTCGTAGGCGCGGTGCGGCGGCGGGGTGCTGCTGCGCACTTGCGCGATGATGGCGGTTTGCTGGTAGTCGCGGTTGACGGCGCGTACCAGCTGTTCGTTGAACAGGCCACCTTCGGCTTGCACCACGATGGCGGCGCGCAGGGTTTGCGGCGCGCCGTTGGCGTCCAGGATCAGCGTGACGGCGTCGCTTTCTTCATCCAGCGTGAGCACGCGCGCGGGACGCAGCGAGACGATGCCGGCGCGTTCGCACTCGGCGCCCAGCGCGGTGACGATGTCGCCGTAGCGGGTGACGTAGCCCAGCGCCGGCAGGTCGTAGTCCTTGCGGTCGATCAGGCTGCGGCCGAATTGTCCGCGCCGTGAGACGTGGATTTGTTCGATGGCGGTGGCTGCCGTCGGCCAGGCGCTGATCTCTTCCAGTATCTGCCGGCTGCCCCAGGACAGGGCCAGCGAGCGCGGGTCGGTGCCGGCGTGCGCCAGCGTCTTGGCGTCG
Organism: Duganella margarita; assembly: GCF_009857535.1. Taxonomy (GTDB): domain Bacteria; phylum Pseudomonadota; class Gammaproteobacteria; order Burkholderiales; family Burkholderiaceae_D; genus Rugamonas; species Rugamonas margarita. The sequence goes on along the minus strand of NZ_WWCS01000004.1, from coordinate 331,612 downwards.
ATCAGGGCGATGCGGTGGGCGGCCACGCCGCGCTTGACCAGCAGCGCCGCCAGCGCCATGCCGGCCGGCCCAGCGCCGCAGATGGCAATGTCGTAGTCCGGCGCGATGCTTGCCGGCCCCGCCGCTGTCGCAGCCGCGATACCCGCGCTGCGGTTGGTGGTGTCTGTCATGGTTGCTGCATCAGTTGTTCGATTTCGTCCACGGTCTTGGGCGCGGCGGCGCTCAGGATGGTGTGGCCGTCGGCGGTCACCAGCACGTCGTCTTCGATGCGGATGCCGATGTTCCAGTATGCTTCCGGCACGCCGGCGGCGGGCCGCACGTAGATGCCCGGTTCCACCGTCACCACCATGCCCGCCTGCAGCGTGCGCGATGGCTTGTCGGACTGCGTCACGTCGCGGTACTGGCCGACGTCGTGCACGTCCATGCCCAGCCAGTGGCCGGTGCCGTGCATGTAGAACTGCGTGTAGCGCTTGCCGGCGATGACCTCGTCCAAGGTGCCGCTCAGCAGGCCCAGATCCAGCATGCCTTGCGCCAGCACCTGCACCGCCGCTTCGTGTGCGCCGGCGTAGGGCAGACCGGGGCCGATAGCCTTCAAGGCCGCGGCTTGCGCGGCCAGCACCAGTTCATACAGGCGCTTTTGCGGCGCGCTGAAACGGCCGTTGACCGGGAAGGTGCGGGTGATGTCGGAGGCATAGCCATCCAGTTCGCAGCCGGCGTCGATCAGCACCAGATCGCCATCGCGCGACTGCGCGTTGTTGGCGCTGTAGTGCAGCACGCAGGCGTTGGCGCCAGCCGCCACGATGGAGTTGTAGGCTGGCGCTTGTGCGCCGTTGCGGCGGAATTCGTACAGGAGTTCCGCTTCCAGTTCGTATTCGTGGACGCCGGCGCGGGCGGCGCGCATGGCGCGGATGTGCGCTTGCGCCGAGATGTCGGCGGCGCGCTGCATGATGGCCTGTTCATGTGCGTCCTTCAGCAGGCGCATCTCGTCCAGCAGCGGCAGCACATCGGCGACGACGGCCGGCGCGGTGACGCCGGTGCGGGCCATGGCGCGCACTGCGGACAGCCAGCCGGCCACGCGTTCATGGAGCGTGCCGCCCAGCGCATAGTACAGCGCCGGCGCATTCGACAGCAGCCCGGCCATATGCCCGTCCAGCGAGTCGATGGTATGGGCTTCGTCAAAGCCGAAGGCTGCGCGCGCGGCTTCCGGCCCGTAGCGGAAGCCTTCCCAGATCTCGCGTTCGAGGTTTTTCTCGCGGCAGAACAGGATGGCGCGCGCCGGCGTATCGCCGTGCGCGGCCACCAGCACCACCGCCGCTTCCGGCTCGGTGAAGCCGGTCAGGTAATAGAAGTAGCTGTCGTGGCGATACAGGTATTCGCTGTCGGCGTTGCGCGTGACTTCCGGCGCGGTGTCCAGCACGGCCACGGCGCCGGCCGGCAGTTGTTCCAGCAGGCGCGCGCGCCGGCCGGCGTAAATGGCGCCGTCGGCGGCGGGGCGCATCACTGCAGGCCCTTGGCGGCAGCGGCCAGCGCGGCGCGCGGCGCGTTCAGCAGGTCGAGCTGCTGCACGGTGCCGACGTTATGCCATTCGCCTTCGTACACTTCGCCGCCGACCTGCCGCTTGTCGGCGTATTCGCGCAGCAGCGGGCCAAGCTTGGCGTGCTCGCCGGCGGCGATGCGGTCGAACATCTCCATGCGGTAGACACCGATGTTCCCGAAGGTCCATTTCGGCGTGCCGTCATTGGTCAGCGAGTACATGGTCATGCCGAAGTCGCCGTCCGGATGCCAGTCCGGATTGGGCACCATGTACAGCCAGCAGATGTCGCGCTTGTCGGCCGGGTAGGGATTGCCCCACATATCCTTGTCGTGCAAGACATCCTTGACCTGCGCGAAGTCGAAGTAGGGCACGTAGATGTCGCCGGAGATGGCGACGAACGGTGCTTCGCCCAGCAGCGCGCGCGCCTGGGCGACGCCGCCGGCGGTTTCCAGCGCTGTCTCTTCGCGCGAGTACAGCAGTTTGGCGCCGAACTGGCTGCCGTCGCCGAGGGTCTGTTCAATCTGCTCGCCCAGGTGGGCGTGGTTGATGACGATCTCGGTGATGCCGGCCTTGACCAGGTTGAGGATGTGCCAGACGATCAGCGGCCGGCCGCGCACTGTGAGCAGCGGCTTGGGCGTGGTGTCGGTCAGTGGACGCATGCGTTCGCCGCGTCCGGCGGCGAAGATCATCGCTTTCATGCGCGCCGCCTCAGAAGGTGTAGCCGACTTGCGGCTGGCTGTCTTCCAGCAGGTCGAGCAGCTTGACCAGCGGCCGCAGGTCCTTGTAGCGGCCGGCCGTCTTGCGCACGTAGTCCATCACGGTCGGCAGGTCGTCCAGGTATTGGGCCTTGCCGTCGCGGTAGTTGAGGCGGCAGAACAGGCCGAGGATCTTCAGGTGGCGCTGCAGGCCCATGTACTCGAAATCCTTGTAGAAGGCGTCGATGTCCTGGTTGACCGGCAGGCCCAGCGAGCGGGCGTGCTGCCAGTAGCGGATCGCCCAGTCCAGCACCAGCTCTTCGTCCCACTGCACGTAGGCGTCGCGCAGCAGCGAGGCCAGGTCGTAGGTCATCGGGCCGTACAGCGCGTCCTGGAAGTCCAGCACGCCGGGATTGTTGGCGTCCACCACCATCAGGTTGCGCGAGTGGAAGTCGCGGTGCACGAACACTTGTGCCTGGGCGGTGACGTTGGCCAGGATGGCGTCGAACACCGCTTGCAGCTCGGCGCTTTGCTGGTCGGTCAGCGTGGCTTTCAGGTGCTGGCCGATGTACCACTCGGGGAACAGGCTCATCTCGCGCTGCAGGAAGGCGCGGTCGTATTCCGGCAGCACGTCGGGACGGCTGGTGATCTGGAACTTGACCAGCGCTTCCAGCGCCTCGGCGTACATGGTCGAGGCGTTATCGTGGGTCAGCGCCGCCAGATAGGTGGTGTTGCCCAGGTCGGACAGCAGCATGAAGCCGGCTTCGTAGTCGGTGGCCACGATGCGCGGCACGGTGACGCCGGCATGCGTGAGCATTTCGTCAACCTTGACGAAGCCCAGCACGTTTTCGCGCTCGGGCGGGGCGTCCATGACGATCAGGGTCAGCCCCAGCGCCGCTTGTTGTTCAGACAAGACGTTGACGCGGAAGTAACGGCGGAAGCTGGCGTCGGCCGACGCCGGGCGAATACTGTCGACATCGACCACATTCAGGCCGCGCAGCCAGCTTGCCAGCAGTTCCAGACGTGTATCGGAAGTTAAATTCTGTAATAAAGACATTGAAGCATGCCGAGGAAACCGGCGTCAGGTGAAGATTCCCATATAATAAGGGATTCAAATCAAAAAATCGCCTTTCATGGTGCTTGGTCCCTTCTTTTCATGACACGCATGCCCAAATTGCAGCGCTTGGCGTATGCCTTGTCCGCTATCTTCACTGTATCGGCGCTGCCTTCGGTCGCCTATGCCCAGAGCGCGCCGCCCAAGCAGCGCGCGCCGCGCGTGGAAGACAAGGACGCCGTCACCATCGTCAAAGCCGAGGATCTCAGCGGCCGTCCAGAGCGGGAAGTCAACCTGGAACGGAATGCCGAGATCGTCCGGGACAAGACCAAGGTCAACGCCGACACCGCCTGTTACCGGCAAGTCGAGAACGAGGTCGAGGCCAAGAGCAACGTCAAGATCTGGCGCTTCGGCGACTATTTCACCGGCGACGAGCTCAAGCTGAACATGGACACCGGCAAGGGCTATATGCTCAACCCGACCTACAAGCTGGAAGCCAACCATGCGCAGGGCAAGGCCGAGCGCCTCGACTTCATCAACGAGGACGAGGCGGTGGTGGTCAACGGCACCTACAGCACCTGCCAGGGGTTCGATCCGGACTGGTATCTGAAGTCGGACACGCTGAACCTCGATTCCGGCCGGGACATCGGCACCGCCGGCAAGACGCTGATTTATTTCAAGGACGTGCCGATCCTGGGCACGCCGGCGATGTCGTTCTCGCTGTCGGGCGCGCGCCGCTCCGGCTGGCTGTCGCCGACGCCCGGCTTTGGCTCCAAGAACGGCGCCGAGCTGGTGGTGCCGTACTACGTCAACATCGCGCCCAACCGCGACCTGACGCTGTACCCGAAGGTGATCGCCAACCGCGGCATCCAGTTTGGCGCGCTGGGCCGCTACCTGGGCGAGACCGACGGCGGCTTCTACCGCGGCGAGACCTACCTCGAGTTCATGCCGCATGACCGCGAGTATGCGCAGGCCAACCCGAACGACAAGGCCGACCGCTGGATGGTGCGCTCCAGCCACACCCAGGACCTGACCAAGCAGTGGGATTTCAGCTGGAATTTCAACGCGGCGTCGGACGACAACTACCCGAACGACTTCTCCAAGAACGTCACCAGCTCGACCGACCGGCAGCTGCTGCGCGAGCTGCGCACCGACTACCACGGCGATTTCTGGACCCTGACCGCGCGCGTGCAGAAGTACCAGGTGCTGCAGGACCCGGAATCGGTGGTCGACTCGTCGCTGTTCGTGTCGCGTCCGTATGACCGGCTGCCGGCGATCAACTTCAGCGCCGCCCAGTATGACGTGCTGGGCGGTTTCGACTGGGCCTTCAACGCCGAGCTGACCCGCTTTTACCATCCGACGCTGATCAACGGCACCCGGCTGGTGGCGATCCCGCAGCTGAGCTACCCGATCATCGGACCGAGCTATTTCATCACGCCGAAGGTGATGCTCAACGCCGCCACCTACCAGCTCGATGCCTACGCCGGCACGGACGCGCAGAACCTGTCGCGCGCGGTGCCGACCTTCTCGCTGGACTCCGGCCTGGTGTTCGAGCGCGACATCAAGTGGGGCGGCAAGAGCATGACGCAGACGCTCGAGCCGCGCCTGTTCTACGTCAACACGCCGTACCGCGACCAGAGCAAGTTCCCGACCTTCGACACCGATGCGGCCACCTTCAACTTCAGCCAGATCTTCAGCGAAAACCGCTTCGTCGGCTCGGACCGGATCGGCGACGCCAACCAGCTGACCGCCGCGCTGACCTCGCGCTTCCTCGACGCCAACGGCGCCGAGGCGCTGCGCCTGGCGTTCGGCCAGCGCTTCTATTTCCGCGACCAGCGGGTGCAGCTCGATCAGTCGACGCCGGTGGGCGACAGCCGCTCGGACATCCTGCTGGCCGCCACCGGCCGCATCTCGGACACCTGGATGTTCGACAGCGCGGTGCAGTACAACCAGGGCGAACGCCGCGTGGTGTCGGAAAGCTATACCGCGCAATGGATACCGGGACCGAAGAAGGTGCTCAACCTGGGCTACCGCTACCTGCGCGACAACTTCAAGAATATCGAGTTGTCGAGCCAGTGGCCGATCTTCCAGCGCTGGTACGGCGTGGGCCGCATCAGCTACTCGCTGCAGGGCAAGAAAATCCTGGAAAGCCTGGCCGGCCTCGAGTACAACGCCGACTGCTGGGTGTTCCGCACCGGCGCGCAGCGCTTCGTGACCACCTCGACCAAGGCCTCGACCCAGATCTTCTTCCAGCTGGAGCTCAACGGCCTGTCGCACCTGGGCCTCGGCAGCCCGCTGGAGGCCATGAAGGCCAGCATTCCGGGCTATCAACGCCTGAATGAGGGCTATGGCCGCTAACTCGATGTACACTTGGCGTCCGCCGCGCAAAAAACGCGTCGGCGCCCCTTGCCTTTTTTACACCTGACTCTTGAGCGTTCTACCATGCGTAATGCCAGTAAGTACCAGATGAAAGTCCTCGCAGTCCTGTTGTGCACGGCCGCCCTGAGTGGTTGCAGCCTGTTCTCGTCGAAGAAGAAAACCGAGCCGGCGCCTGCGCCTGCTGCGGCCGCAACGGCGGCCTCGGCCGCCAACGCCGCCGCGCCGGCCAAGCCTGCCGCCGACAAGAAGGACGGCGCCGGCTTCCTGCCGCCGGGGGAATCGGGCAATGTGGCCATCGATTCGATCGTGGTGGTGGTCAATGACGACGTCATTACCCAGCGCGAGCTGGACAACCGCATCAAGACCGTGATCAACCGCATGAAGGCGCAGAACGCGCAGATGCCGGCCCCGGCCGACCTGCGCCGCCAGATGCTCGAGCGCATGATCGTCGAGCGCTCGCAGCTGCAACTGGCCAAGGAAATGGGCGTGCGCGTCGACGACCTGCAACTCGACCGCGCGATCCAGCGCATCGCCGAAGCGCAGAAATTGTCGGTACAGCAGCTGCGCGACCAGATGGAAAAGGACGGCACGCCGTTCGCTTCTTTCCGCGAAGAGATTCGCGAAGAAATCATCATGCAGCGCCTGCGTGAGCACGAAGTCGACGCCAAGATCCAGATCTCCGACGCCGAGGTGGACAGCTTCATCGCCGCCGAGAAAGCCGCCGCCGCCGAGCAGTTCGAGATCAACATCTCGCAGATCATGGTGCGCATCCCGGACAACGCCTCGGCCGAAGTGATCGCCCAGCGCCGCGCGCGCGCCGAAGAAGTGATGCGCCAGCTGCGCACCGGCGCCGATTTCGCCAAGATGGCCGCCACCTACTCGGACGCCAGCGATGCGCTGCAGGGCGGCGTGGTCGGCTGGCGCCAGCCGGAGCGCCTGCCGCCGGTGTTTGCCGAAGCGCTGGTCAAGCTGCAACCGGGCCAGGTGACGCCGATCATCAAGAGCGTGGGCGCGTTCCACATCCTGAAGGCGGTCGACCGCCGCAGCCTGGCCGACGCGCAAGCGGTGGCCACGGTGCAGCAGACCCATGCCCGCCACATCCTGATCAAGGTGACCCCGACCATGAGCGCGGCCGACGCCAAGCGCAAGGCGCTGGAACTGAAGGAGCGCCTGGACAATGGCGCCGCCAAGTTTGAAGACCTGGCGCGTCTGGTGTCGCAGGACGGGTCGGCCGCCAAGGGCGGCGACCTGGGCTGGCTGCAGCCGGGCGACGTCATGCCGGAATTTGAAACCGCGATGAACGCGCTGAAGATCGGCGAAGTGAGCCAGCCGGTGGAAACCAGCTTCGGTATCCACCTGATCGAGGTGCTGGAGCGCAAGACCGACGACCAGTCCAAGGAGCGCGAGCGCAATAATGCGCGCCAGGCGCTGCGCGAGCGCAAGCTGGAAGACGCCACCGACAGCTGGCAGCGCGAAGTGCGCGACCGTGCCTATGTCGAGTACCGCAACGACGACGACAAAGCCGCCAACGCCAACGCCAACAAGTAAGTGAAACAGTAAGCAGAAAGGGGAGCACGCATGAGCGCCACTTCATCCAGACGGCGCCCGGGAGTGCGCCCCGCCATTGCCGTGACGGTCGGCGAGCCGGCCGGCATCGGGCCGGAAATCTCGCTGCGCGCGGCATGGGCCCGGCGGCACGACGTCAACTGCGTGTTGCTGGGCGACGCCGCCTTCCTGGCCATGACGGCCGCCGATCTCGATCCGGCCATCCGCGTGTCGTCGCTGTCGCTGATGGCGGTGCGCAACGGCGGCCTGCCGCACTTCGGCGCCGACCGCCTCACCGTGATCGACGTGCCGCTCGACGCGCATGTCGTGCCCGGCAAGCTGGACAAGAACAACGGCCGCGCCGTGCTGGCCACGCTGGACGCCGCCATCGAAGGCGTGCAGGCCGGCTGGTTCGAGGCGGTGGTCACCGCGCCGCTGCAAAAGAGCACCATCAACGACGCCGGCGTCAAATTCTCCGGCCATACCGAATACTTCGCCGACCAGACCGCCACGCCGCAGGTGGTGATGATGCTGGCGGGGCCGCAGGCGATTGAAGGCGAGCAGCACGGCGCGCCACTGCGGGTGGCGCTGGCCACCACCCACCTGCCGCTGAAGGACGTGGCGGCGGCGCTCAGCCAGGACGGCCTGGCGCGCATCCTGGACATCATCGACGCCGACCTGCGCGCCAAGTTCGGCATCGCCGCGCCGCGCATCCTGGTCTGCGGCCTGAACCCGCATGCGGGCGAGGGCGGCTACCTGGGACGCGAGGAAATCGAGGTCATCACCCCGGCCATCGCGGCTGCGCAGGCGCGCGGCATTGATGCGCGCGGTCCGTATCCGGCCGACACGCTGTTCCAGCCGAAATACCTGAAAGACGCCGACTGCGTGCTGGCCATGTACCACGACCAGGGCTTGCCGGTGCTGAAGTACGCCACCTTCGGCCACGGCGTCAACATCACGCTGGGGCTGCCGCTGATCCGCACCTCGGTCGACCACGGCACGGCGCTGGACCTGGCCGCGCAGGGCTTCGGCCAAGCCGACTGCGGCAGCATGCAACAAGCGATCGACACCGCGCTCGCCATGGCAACTCATTCTTTGGACAATAAAATATGAAACACGTAGCCCGCAAACGCTTCGGCCAGAATTTCCTGCATGACCAGCACGTCCTGGGCAGCATTACCGACAGCATCGATCCGCAGGTCGACGACACCATGGTGGAAATCGGCCCCGGCCTGGCCGCCATGACCGACCAGCTGCTGCGCACGCTCAAGCACATGCATGTGGTCGAACTGGACCGCGACCTGGTGACGCGGCTGGAAAAAGCCTATCCGCGCAACAAGCTGACGGTGCATTCGGGCGACGCGCTGAAGTTCGACTTCAGCGCCATTCCGGTGCCGGCGGGACAGAAACTGCGCATCGTCGGCAACCTGCCGTACAACATTTCCAGCCCGCTGCTGTTCCACCTGGCGACCTTTGCGCCGCTGGTGCAGGACCAGCATTTCATGCTGCAAAAAGAGGTGGTGGAGCGGATGGTGGCGCCGCCGGGCAGCAAGGTCTACGGCCGGCTGTCGGTGATGCTGCAATGGCGTTATGACATGTCGCTGCTGTTCGTGGTGCCGCCGGAGGCGTTCGATCCGCCGCCGCGCGTGGATTCGGCCATTGTGCGCATGATTCCGGTCGCCAATCCGCTGGCCTGCGACGGCCCGACGCTGGAAGCGGTGGTGCAGAAAGCCTTCTCGCAGCGCCGCAAGGTGATCCGCAACTGCCTGGCGGGAATGTTTACCGAAGAGCAGATCATCGAAGCCGGCATCAAGCCGACCGACCGCCCGGAAGCGGTGGGCCTGGCCCAGTACGTCGCACTGGCGAATCTGCTGAAGTAAAAAAAAAAGCCCGCTAAAGCTAGCGGGCTTAAATCCATTTCCTTTGCAAGAAGTGGAGGAGACAAGTGCAGTATGGTGCGTCGCGCCATATCACGCCACTTTATTTTCCGAATATCAATTATTTCTATATCGAATATCTCATCCACATCCTGCGCCGCTGTCCGGCGGCGCAGTTTCCTTCTTACTGGCAGGTCAGCACCAGGTTGGTCACGGCGGCGTCGTGCATGACGCCGGTGCCGTTGGTCAGCGTGCAGGTCAGGCCGTTGGTTGGCGGCACGACCGTCACACCGTAGGCCTGGCCGTCGGCCACAAAGGTGCCGAAGCTGAAGTCGCCGCTCGGGGTCAGCGTGCTGGCGGTGGTCGAGGTGGCGGCGACGCCGCTGCTCAGTACGGCGGTGCCGCCGGTCGAGCCGTTCAGCAGCGTGACGGTGCGCGCGGTGCCGTCGGCGGCCGGGGTGATGCCGCTGTACTGGCCGCCCAGCGAGTAGCTGTTCTGGGTGCAGGACACCAGCGCCTGGATGGCGACGTTGTATCCGGCCGAGCCGGTGGCGCCCGAGACGGCGCAGGTCATGTGGTCAGGCTGCTTGATGATGGTGATGTTGTAGTCGGTGCCGTAGCTGATCTGCTTGGTGAAGGCGAAGCTGGTGGCGCCCGACGGCACGCTCAGCTGCTCGCCGCCGTTGCCCAGGATCAGGCCGCTGTTATTCAGGCTGCTGACCGAGCCCTGTACCACGAACTGCTGCTTGCCGCCGCAAGCGGCGATGGTGGCCACCACGGCCAGCGCCGCGACGGCGCGTACTAACGAAAATTTCATGTATTTCTCCAAAGATTAGAACGGCGGCAGCTTATTTGCAGGTAACGCCCAGGCCCAGCTGGTCGGCGTCCGGCATGGTGCCAGGATTCAGCGTCGGGTCGACGGTGCAGGTCTGGCCGGTCGGCTGGGTCAGCACGGTCACGCCATACTGGGAGGAGTTGCCGACCTTGGTCGGGAAGGTGAACTTGACGTCGGCGCCGCCGGCTGGCAGCACGGCGGTGGTGTCGGCACCGTTGGCCAGCACCAGGCCGGTGGTGGTCAGGCCCTTGACGGTGCCGCCCAGCACCCGCTGATTGGCGGTACAGGTGATGGTGACGTAATAGACGGTGTAGACGCTGGCGTTGCCGCTGTTGGAGGCGGCAACGCACTTGGCATTGGTCGGGGCGGGGGCCGCCACTTCCACGTCAAATTTTTCGTCGACGGCCAGCAGTTTGGTGAAGATGAAGCTGGTGGCGCCGGCGTCGATGGCGATTTTTTCGCCATTGCCATTGTTAATCAGCGACAGGCCGGTGATGGTGGCGGTGGCCGGCACATAGCTGATGGTGCCGGACAGTGCCAGGCTGCCATTATTGCCGCCGCACGAGCTCAGGATAACGGCACACAGCAGGGCGAAACCCGCACGCAGAAACGAACTTTTCATAAAACTCTCTCTCCAAAACGAATAGGGACCGGCAGCACGCACGGGAGGCAGCATATTACACTTGTGCGGCGTATTTTAGTGCATTTGGTAATACAGCCCATGCAAATGGATGTAACAGCGTGTGTCCCCGGCGGCTGGCCGTACAATATGCGTGTTTGCCACTTTCCCTCGCCATCATGACGCCACGCCGCCCGCTTGCCCTGCTGTTCGATCTGGACGATACCCTGTGGCCGATCGGCCCGGTCATCCTGGCCGCCGAAGTGAGCTGGCACGCCTGGCTGGCCGAGCACGCGCCGCGCGTGGCCCAGGCCTTCAGCGTGGCCGAGCTGCGGGTGCGCCGCATGGCGCTGCTGGAACGCCGGCCCGAACTGGTGGCCGACCTGTACCAGCTGCGCCGCGAGGCGCTGGCCGAGGTGTTTGCCGAAACCGGCGAGGACCCGGCCCATATCGAAGGCTCGATGCAGCATTTCGCCGCCCAGCGCAACATCGTGGCGCCGTACGCCGACGTGCTGCCGGTGCTGCCGCTGTTGCAGGGCATGCTGCGGCTGGGCGTGATCACCAACGGCAACGCCGATCTTGAAGTGATCGGCATGGACCACCATTTCGAGTACACGCTGTCGTCCTCGCAGTTCGGCCGCGCCAAGCCCGATCCCGGCATCTTCCATGCCGCCTGCGCGGCGATGGGGGTGGCGCCGCAGGATGCGGTCTATGTCGGCGACGACCTGCGGCTGGACGTGCAGGGCGCGCAAGCGGCCGGCCTGCGGGCGGTGTGGATGAACCGCCACGGCAGCCAGGCGCACCTGGCGGCGGGCGTCACGCCGGACGCCATTTGCGCCACGTTTGACGAGCTGCTGGCCTGGATTCATGGGCAGATGCAGCTTAGCCGTGCATAATAGGCACAACTCTTACCTGTAATCATTGAAAAGCACTGAAACCTAGCATGCAACTCGACACTCGCGCCCAAACCCTGCTCAAGGCCCTGGTAGAACGCTATATCGCGGACGGCCAGCCGGTGGGGTCGCGCGCGCTGTCCAAGATCTCCGGACTGGACCTGTCGCCGGCCACCATCCGCAACATCATGGCGGACCTGGAGGAGCTGGGCTATGTGGCCAGCCCGCACACCTCGGCCGGCCGGGTGCCGACGCCGCGCGGCTACCGCATCTTTGTCGACACCTTGCTGACCGTGCAGCAGCTCGACGAGCAAAGCATGGGGGCGCCGCTGCGCCTGCAGTCGCCGCAGCCGCAGAAAATGATCACCAATGCGGCGCAGATGCTGTCGTCGCTGTCGCAGTTTGCCGGCGTGGTGCTCAGTCCGCGCCGCGAGTCGGTGTTTCAGCAGATCGAATTCCTGCGGCTGGGCGAGAAACGCATTTTGCTGGTGATCGTGGCGCCGAACGGCGACGTGCAGAACCGGCTGCTGCTGACCGACGTCGACTACAGCCCGGCGCAGCTGGTGCAGTCGGCCAATTACATCAACCAGAATTACGGCGGGCTGGCATTCGACGAGGTGCACGCGCGCCTGCAGAATGAAGTGCGGCAGCTGCGCGACGACATGGGCCGCCTGATGCAGGTGGCGGTGGAGGCCGGCAGCGAGGCGATGAAGGATGATTCGGACGACATGGTCATCTCGGGCGAGCGCAACCTGCTGTCGGTCAGCGATTTGTCGTCGAACATGACGTCGCTGCGGCAGATGTTCGATATGTTCGAGCAGAAGACCGGCTTGATGCAGTTGCTGGACGTGTCGGCCAAGGCCAGCGGCGTGCAGATTTATATCGGCGGCGAATCGAGCCTGGTGCCGATGGATGATATGAGCGTGGTCACCGCGCCGTACACCGCCAACGGCAAGATCGTCGGCACGCTGGGGGTGATCGGCCCAACCCGCATGGCCTACGAGCGGGTGATACCGATTGTGGATATTACGGCTAAGTTGCTGTCGAATGCGCTGAGCAACCACTAGCGCGTCATTCCCGCGCGGGCGGGAATCCATGGAACGCACGCTCAGCATAGATTCCGGCGTGCGCCGGAATGACGTTATCAGGCTGGGCGGTGCGGGCAGGCGGTCTTGGTGCAGTTGCCGTAGATCGCCAGCGCGTGCTCGGCGATCTTGAAGCCGCGCTCATCGGCGATGGCGTGCTGGCGCTCTTCAATCGCCTCGTCGTAAAACTCTTCCACGTGGCCGCAGTCCAGGCACACCAGGTGATCGTGGTGCGAACCGGCGTTCAGCTCAAAAATCGCCTTGCCGCTTTCAAAGTGGTTGCGGTTGAGCAAGCCTGCCTGCTCGAATTGGGTCAGCACGCGGTACACGGTGGCCAGGCCCACATCCATATTGTCGGCCAGCAGGATCTTGTAGACATCCTCGGCGGTCAGGTGGCGCACTTCGCTATTCTGGAAAATATCCAGGATTTTGATGCGGGGCAGCGTGGCTTTGAGGCCGCTGGCCTTCAGATCGGTCGGATTGTTACCCATGGTCGAGACTCTTAATGTGGTTGGCGATAGCTAGGCGCTAGTTTAACGCACTCCGGGGCTGTCCGGAATTTTGCATTTACAAAGATTTGCACTTGTTTTGGCGGATAATGCCCCATCCCGCAGCGAGTGCTTTATGATATAGCGTTTTTCGGCACTTACGCTCGACCAGATTGAGGACATTTATGCGCGTCACCCAGGCTTTTTCGCAGTCTTTGTTGCACCGTTTCACTCCTATCGCCAGCGCGGCATGCGTGGCGCTGGCGCTGGGCGGCTGCGCGACCAAAACCACCCTGGGCGAGAAATCCACCGAGGTTCAAGACGCCGCCCCGACGCTGGACGCCAGCAAAGGCGCGCAAACCACCACTACCACCAAGCTGCAACGCTTCATGTGGTTCTTCTCCCCGTACCGCCCGGATATCCAGCAGGGTAACTTTGTGTCGGAAGAAATGTTGTCGCAGTTGAAAGTCGGCATGACGCAGGACCAGGTCCGCTTCATCTTCGGCACCGCGCTGCTGACCGACCCGTTCCACGGCAACCGCTGGGACTACGCTTTCCGCCTGGCGCGCGGCAATGGCGAAGTGACCACCAGCCGCGTGATCGTGTTCTTCGACAAGGACAACAAGGTCGCGCGCTGGGAAGGCGGCAACCTGCCGACCGAAAAAGAATACATCGCCCGCATCGCCGGTCCGGTGCGCAGCGCCAAGAAGGAAGCGGCTGACGAAGCCGCGCTGGCCAAGCCGGCGCCGGCCGCACCGCTGCCGTCCGGCACCGACAATCCGGCCGCTGCGGCGCCAGTGGGCGTGACGATTGGCAACGACAAGAAATAACAAGGATTTGAGCATGACCCAGATGAACATCGCCATTGCCGGCGCCGGCGGCCGCATGGGCCGTATTTTGATCGAAGCCGTGCAGAACGCCGACGACGCCCGCCTGTCCGGCGCGCTGGACCGGGCCGGCAACGAACAGGCCGACGCCGCCGCCTTCCTTGGCACGCCGGCCGGCGTGGCGGTGGAATCGGCGTTCGACAAGGGCCTGGCTGGCGCGCAATTCCTGATCGACTTCACCCGGCCGGAAGCCACGCTGGCGCATCTGAACTACTGCGCCGAGCACGGCATCAAGCTTGTGATCGGCACCACCGGTTTCGACGACGCCGGCAAGGCGGCGATTGCCGCAGCGGCCAAAAAAACCGCCATCGTGTTCGCGCCTAACTTCTCGGTCGGCGTCAACGTCACCATGAAGCTGCTGGAGCAGGCCGCCAAGGCGCTGTCGACCGGCTACGACATCGAAATCGTCGAAGCCCACCACCGCTTTAAAGTCGATGCGCCATCCGGCACCGCGCTGAAAATGGGCGAGGTGATCGCCGATGCGCTGGGCCGCGACCTGAACGAATGCGCCGTCTACGCGCGCGAAGGCGTGACCGGCGAGCGCGATCCCTCGTCGATCGGCTTCGCCACCATTCGCGGCGGCGACATCGTCGGCGACCATACCGTGCTGTTCGCCGGCATCGGCGAACGCATCGAAATCAGCCACAAGTCCAGCAGCCGCGTGACCTACGCGCACGGCGCGCTGCGCGCCTGCCGCTACCTGGCCGACAAGCCGACCGGCCTGTTCGATATGTACGATGTGCTGGGCCTGAAAGACCAATGAATCCGGCCGCCAGCCAATTCACCCTGTCCCGCTTCTGGGAGCAGGGCGACGCCATCAGCCACGCGGTGGCGTTTGTGCTGCTGGCGATGTCGCTGGTCAGCTGGTTCTTCATTCTGGCCAAGGCCTACGCCGCCTACCGCATCCGCCGCAGCGCGCCGGCGGTGCAGCGCTTCTGGGATGCGCCGACCATGCAGGATGGCGTGTCCGCATTGACGCTGGCCGATCCCGAAAAGATTTTCCTGCCGCTGGCCGAGCAGGGCGCGACGCAACTGCGCGCACCGGACCGGCCGTCGCTGGGCGGCGAGATGGACCGTGCGGCGCAAGTCACGCGGGTGCTGCGCGGCGCCATCCAGCGCTCGACCAACCGGCTGGAAGGCGGTTTGACGCTGCTGGCGTCGATTGGCGCCACGGCGCCGTTTGTCGGCCTGCTGGGCACGGTGTGGGGGATTTACCATGCGCTGGCCAATGTGTCGTCGCATGGTTCGGTGCAGATCGATAAAGTGGCCGGCCCGGTGGGCGAGGCGCTGGTGATGACCGCGATCGGCCTGACGGTGGCGATTCCCGCCGTGCTGGCGTACAACGGCTTCAACCGCGTCAACCGTTTGACGCTGGCCGAGCTGGACGCGTTTGCGCACGACCTGCACGCCTACTTAACGAAGTAAGTCACCCAATAAGCTCATGGCCTTCGGCTCCTTCAACCATCATCGCAATCCGGGCCCGATGGCTGACATCAACGTCACGCCGATGGTGGACGTGATGCTGGTCCTGCTGGTGATTTTCATTCTGGCCGCGCCGATGTTCACCGGATCGGTGCAGCTGGAACTGCCGAAGGCGCAAGCGCCGGCCACGCCGTCGGCGCCGGCCGCCACGGTCACGCTGTCGATCGACGGCAAGGGCAAGATATTCTGGAATAACGATCCGGTCGACCAGGCCGCGCTGGACGCGCGCTTTGTCGCTGCGGCCAGGCTGGACCCGCAACCGGAACTGCAACTGCGCGCCGACAAGGACACCCGCTACGAAATCGTGGCGCAGGTGATGGCCGCCGCGCAGAGCAATGGACTAACGAAATTGGGCTTCGTTACCGATCCCAAGGAGAAAAAATAATGGCAACCGCAGAACTGAATGGCGCAGCCATCACCGATTTCCCCAGCTTCCACGCCGCCTGCAAGGCCGCGATGGGCTTTCCCGACACCTATGGCAACACCATGGATGCGTGGGTCGATTGCCTGAGCTATCTGCGCGATGAAGACGGCATGAGCAAGTTCCGCCTGAAGCCGAATGAAGTGCTGGAAATCGTCATCAAGGACGCGCCGGCCATGCAGGCCGCCGTGCCCGATATTCTGGAAGAATTGACGTACTGCGTGGCCGGCCTCAACGAGCGCTATGAAGACTACGGCGAGAAGCCGGCCATGAAACTTACGCTGCGCTAGCAGGCGCCGCGCCGGCCGGCACGGCGTTCGGGATCTGCGACCTGGCGCCGGTTTCGCCCGGCGCCAGCGTCAGCACCTCGAAGCCGGTTTCGGTCACGTGCACCATGTGTTCCCATTGCGCCGACAGCGATTTGTCGCGCGTCTCGACGGTCCAGCCGTCGCTCAATTCCTTCGTCGCCGCCCTGCCGGCATTGATCATCGGCTCGATGGTGAACAGCATGCCTGGCTTGAGCACCATGCCCTGGCCGGGACGGCCGTAGTGCGTCACCTGCGGGTCTTCGTGGTAGACCATGCCGATGCCGTGGCCGCAGTAATCCAGCACCACGCTGTAGCCGGCCTTTTCGGCCACGGTCTGGATCGCAAAGCCGACATCGCCCAGCGTCGCCTTCGGCTTGACGGCGCGGATGCCGGCCCACATGGCGGCGTAGGTGGTCTCCACCAGCTTGCGGGTTGGCTTGGACGGTTCGCCGACGTAGTACATGCGACTGGTGTCGCCGTGCCAGCCATCCTTGATGACGGCGACGTCGATGTTGATGATGTCGCCATCCTTCAGCACCTGTTCGGCCGACGGAATGCCGTGGCACACCACGTGGTTGACCGAACTGCACACGGTGGCCGGGAAGCCGCCGTAGCCGACGTTGGCCGGAATCGCCTGCTGCACGTTGACGATGTAGTCGTTGCACAGCTGGTCGAGGTAGGCCGTGGTCACGCCTGGCTTGACGTGGGGGGCGATCATGGTCAGCACGTCGGCCGCCAGTTGGGCGGCGACGCGGGCCTGGACCATTTGCTCAGGCGTTTTGATGAGATTGGCGTTACGGCGGGACATGGGATGGCCTCTTTATTTGCAGAGGCAGTATTTTCCCACAATCGCTAGCGCACCGCTTTCAAATCGAAGTGGGGGTTGTAGATCAACCCCAGCACATTGCCGAACGGGTCGGCCAGTTCCACCGTTTTGATGCTCTCGCCGACATCCTGGATGGCGCCGTGGATGTTGGCGCCCAGCGCGGTGATGCGGGCGACTTCCGCCTCGATGTCATCGACGCCCCAGTAGACCGTGCTGCCGGTGGTGCCGGGTGTACCGTCCGGGATCAGGCCCAGTTCAAAGCCGCCGATGCTGAAGCCGACGTAGAACGGCTGGTCGAAATACGGCGCGGCGCCGAACACCTTGGTGTACCACTCCTTGGCGGCGGCCAGGTCTTTAACCGGATAAGCTACTGTACGCAATCCATTGATCATGAGTGTCTCCTGCAAAGTTGGTGAAAACACCATCTTGGCACATCAGGCAGCGGTTTGATTGGAAAAATGGAAACGCTCGGGCGCGCTCCCGGCGAATTCCTGGAAATCGTGAATCAGGTGCGACTGGTCGAAGTAACCGCAGTCCAGCGCCAGTTGCGCCCAGTCCGGCGCCGCGCCGCGTGCAGTCTTGATCGCAGCCGTGGCCTGGCGAAAGCGGCAAATCCGCGCAAACAGCTTGGGCGACAGGCCGACATGCTGACGGAACTGTGCCGCCAGATGCTGGCGCGACACGCCCAGCCCGGCTGCCGCCTGCTCAACGCGCACATCGCCACTGCCCTCCAGCGTTGCCAGCGCCCGCTGCACCAGCGCCAGGCCGCCCGTCGCCGCGCCTGACGCATTCACGTCGGCGGCGCGCAGCCGCCGCAACAGCTCGCGCTCGATGATGGCCAGCCGCGCCCGTTCAGGCGCGTCACTGGTCCATAGCGCATCGGCCAGCCGGTGGGCATCGCTGCGTCCCCACAGCAAATCGATATCCGCCCGCTGATCGGTCAGCGCGTGCAGCGGCGCCGCCAGAAACAATCCCGCCATCCCCGGCTTGAAGCGCACCGCCAACGTCCGCACCGGCCGCGCGCTGGGAACCAGAATGGACGAGGACATCATCCCGACCGCAAACCCCTGCTGGCCGCCATCCTGCCAAAGAATATCCACACAATTATCCGGCAACACCCGATGCGTATGCGCCGCCGCCGGCGCCAGCGCCGTCCACACGCAGTCTACATACGCGGCTAAGGCAGGGTGCGGTGGATATTCTCGGTAGTCCATCCAGATAGTATGCCACGCACGAATAGTGCACAGCCCTTTTCTCCGATGATGTAAGCTGGAAATAATGTTTATTTTTTACTGATATTGGTTAGGGCGAACGTGGGCGAGAAAGCGATCATCCGGTTAGGCGACAAAACATCGCACAATGGTACGGTGCTGGAGGGCTACCAGGACACTATCTGTATGGGCAAGCCCGTCGCGGGTATTGGTCATAAAGTCAGCTGTCCCAAGTGCTCAGGCTCACACACCATTGTCGAAGGGGTGATGAGTTTTTTTGTGATGGGGCGGAATATCGCCGTTGACGGCATGAAAACATCCTGCGGCGCGGTGCTGATCGCCAGTCAGCAGACCGATACCGTGGAGGCCGGAGGTGGCGCTGCGCCAGCCGAGGCAGCTGCAGGGAGCGCCGCAGCGGCTGCAGCTGCCAGCGCGGCCGCCGTTGCAGCTGCCGCCGCGCTGGCAGCCAGTGCCTTCGATGAGCAATTCCAGCTGGTCGACAGGCAGGGCAAGCCGCTGGCCAACGCCGCCTATAAAATCGTGGCTGCCAGCGGTCAGGAGGTGGAGGGGGTCACCGACGCCAGTGGCAAGACCCAACGCATCAAGACGGCGGCCGCCGAACAATTACAGATTTATCTGAAGAGCTGACTATGGCCGAATTCCTGCTGGTGGGCACTGCCGTCACCAATTCCGTTACCAGCTCGCTGGTCCAGGTGCAGGTCGATGACCTGTTGTGCACGATCACCATTGTGCCCAATGAACTGGGCGACAGCCTGCCGACCATTCAAAAGGCGTCGCGTACCCTGAATAACAAAGTTCTGTATCACCTCAAGTTAAAAGCCCGGCTGGTTCAGCGTGCCGGCGGCAAGCCGGCGCCAGGACATGTGCTGGCACTGAAATCGAGCCGTCCTGGCGACAAGCTGACCGTGCCGCCGAAGACCGACGACAATGGCGAGCTGGTGTTTACCATCGAGACCCGTGAAAAAGGCGAGGCGGTGATCACTACCACTACCCAAGGCGTCACGCTGGCCGAGTTCAAGGTCACTTTCAAAGAAGCCTGGTACGAGGAAAAATTCAAGATCACCGGCTATAACGTGTGCGACGAGGCCGATTTCACCGGTACCCTGGTCGACGGCACCGGGCTGGATGAAAAGCATAAGGAAGATTTTCTCTTCGGCGCGGCTGGCGTGCCGATGCAGGGCACGGGCAAGGGTACGGACGGCCGCTACATTCGCCTGCAGTCCTTTGAAGGCGGCTGGCACCGGAATGCGCGCGGCAATCGGGACCACGTCAATACGCAGTCGAGCGTGACATTCGCCTATGCCGATGGTGTGATAGGCTCATTCAATCCGGTCAGCGCCAACCATTCGATTGCGGTCGATCCGCACGTGATTCCGAAAAAAGGCAAGGTCCATATCGAAAGCGTGGGAGAGCGCTGGGCGGACGACCGCGGTAGCGCCATCCAGAATTATCATATCGATAATTTTCTCGGCGCAGGCAAGGCGGTGGTCACGGCCTGGACCAAGGGTGAAGTCAACGGCACACAGCGGCGCGTCAAGTATTTGGGAGAATAAAGATGGTCTGGATTCGTATTGCGCTGGCGGCCAGCGCGCTGGCGCTGAGCCTGCATGTCGAAGCGGCGGCGTTCAAGGACGTGTATGTCGACGATGGTGGTCAGGTACATCTGGTGACAGCGGCCGGCAAGGACCTGCGCATCGTTAGCAAGAGCGCCGCCATCAATCCGCAACTGGCCCCGGATGGCAACAGTGCCGCCTGGCTGGTGATGGCGCGCGCTGACGCCAAGGGCGAAGCCGGTGCCAATGAGGTGCGTCTGTACCGCGATGGCAAGGCCCGCGCAATCAAGTGCGAACCCTTCATCCGTGATTTCTGGTTCTGGAAAGGCGGCAGCCGGATTGCCATCGACTGCGGCGGCAGCCACTTCGCAGGCCGTGAAAACCTCTACGACAGCGCCACGCTGAAGCTACTGGAGAGCTTCGACCAAGCCACGGTGCCGACTGAAAAAAGACCTGAATGGTCATCTTCCAGTGACCGCTATCAGCCAGATTGAGGTCGCCGCAGGGTTACGCGCTCAGCGGGTGAATGAACCGGTATAATGTCCGGTTCATATTCACTATTTGGCCGCGTACCGATCATGCAAGATAAATATAGTCCCGCCGACGTAGAAAAAGCCGCGCAATCCCACTGGAAGGCGATCGACGCCTATAAAGCCGTCGAACACGACCCGCGCTTCCCGAAAGGTAAATACTATGCCTGCTCGATGCTGCCTTACCCATCGGGCAAGCTGCACATGGGCCACGTCCGCAACTATACGATCAATGACGTGATGTACCGCTACCTGCGCATGAACGGCTACAACGTGCTGATGCCGATGGGCTGGGACGCCTTCGGCATGCCGGCCGAGAATGCGGCGATGGCCAACAACGTGCCGCCGGCGCAATGGACCTACTCGAACATCGCCCACATGCGCTCGCAGATGGAGCTGATGGGCCTGGCCATCGACTGGTCGCGCGAAATGACCGCGTGCAAGCCGGAATACTACAAATGGAACCAGTGGATGTTCCTCAAGATGCTGGAAAAAGGCATCATCTACAAAAAGACCGGCACCGTGAACTGGGACCCGGTCGACCAGACCGTGCTGGCCAACGAACAGGTTATCGACGGCAAGGGCTGGCGCTCGGGCGCGGTGATCGAGAAGCGCGAGATTCCGATGTACTACGCGCGCATCACCGATTACGCCGATGAGCTGCTGGGCTATGTCGACGACAAGCTGCCAGGCTGGCCTGAGCGCGTGCGCATCATGCAGTCCAACTGGATCGGCAAATCGACCGGCGTGCGCTTCGCCTTCCCGCACCAGATCAAGGATGCCGACGGCGCGCTGATCGGCGACGGCAAGATGTACGTGTTCACCACCCGTCCGGACACCGTGATGGGCGTGACCTTCTGCGCCGTCGCTGCCGAGCATCCGCTGGCCGTGCTGGCTGCGCAGACCAATCCGGAACTGGCCGCCTTCAACGCCGAGTGCAAACTGGGCTCCGTCATCGAAGCCGACATGGCGACGATGGAGAAGAAGGGCATGCCGACCGGCCTGTTCGTCACCCATCCGATCACCGGCGACCAGGTGGAAGTCTGGGTCGGCAACTACGTGCTGATGACCTACGGCGACGGCGCCGTGATGGGCGTGCCTGCGCACGACGAACGCGATTTCGCCTTCGCCAAAAAATACAATCTGCCGATCAAGCAGGTCATCCGCGCCGAAGGTCAGGAATTCTCCACCGAAGCCTGGCAGGAATGGTACGGCGACAAAGAGATTTCGATCGTCACCAACTCCGGTAAGTACGACGGCCTGCGCTACGCCGAAGCTGTCGATGCAGTGGCCGCCGACATGGCCGCCCTCGGCCTGGGCGAGAAGAAGATCACCTTCCGCCTGCGCGACTGGGGTATCTCGCGCCAGCGCTACTGGGGCACGCCGATCCCGATGATCAACTGCGCCGATTGCGGCTCGGTGCCGGTGCCGGAAAAAGACCTGCCGGTGGTGCTGCCGGAAGACTGCGTCCCTGATGGCAGCGGCAACCCGCTGAACAAGTACGAAGCGTTCCTCAAGTGCGACTGCCCGCAGTGCGGCAAGCCTGCGCGCCGCGAAACCGACACCATGGATACCTTCGTCGATTCGTCGTGGTACTACATGCGCTATACCTCGCCAGGCTCGAACGACGCCATGGTCGATGCGCGCAACGATTACTGGATGCCGATGGACCAGTACATCGGCGGCATCGAACACGCGGTGCTGCACCTGCTGTACGCGCGCTTCTGGACCAAGGTGATGCGCGATTTCGGCCTGGTGAAATTCGACGAGCCGTTCACCAACCTGCTGACCCAGGGCATGGTGCTGAACGAGACCTACTACCGCGAAGAAGACTCCGGCAAGAAGATCTGGTTCAACCCGGCCGACGTCGACCTGACGCTGGACGACAAGGGCCGTCCGCAAGGTGCGACCCTGAAAGACGACGGCCAGCCGGTGCAGATCGGCGGCACCGAGAAGATGTCGAAGTCGAAGAACAACGGCATCGACCCGCAAGCGCAGATCGAACAATACGGCGCCGACACCGCGCGCCTGTTCACCATGTTCGCCTCGCCGCCGGAGCAGACGCTGGAATGGTCGGGCAGCGGCGTGGAAGGCGCCAACCGCTTCCTGCGCCGCGTGTGGGCCTTTGGCTACGCGCAGCGTGAAGCCATCGCCGCCGCCGGCGCGCCGCTGGCCGCTGTTGCTACTTCCGACGCCAGCAAAGCGCTGCGCCGCGAAGTGCACAAGGTGCTGCAGCAGGCCGACTACGACGTCAAGCGCATCCAGTACAACACCGTGGTATCGGCCTGCATGAAGATGCTCAACACGCTGGAATCGGCCAAGGACGTGGAAGCGGCCGTGCTGTCGGAAGGCTATGCGATCTTCCTGCGCCTGCTGAACCCCGTGGCGCCGCACATCACCCACGTGCTGTGGAAAGAGCTGGGCTACGCTGGTGATATCCTCGACGCGGCCTGGCCGCAGGTTGATCCGGCCGCGCTGGAACAATCGGAAATCGAGATGATGATCCAGGTGAACGGCAAGCTGCGTGGCAGCGTGGTGGTGGCCAAGGGCGCCGACAAGGCATCCATCGAAGCCGCCGCACTGGCCAACGAAGCGGTACAGAAGTTCATCGAGGGCACGCCGAAGAAGATCATCGTGGTGCCGGGCAAGCTGGTTAACATCGTAGTGTAAAGAGAACTATGGCGACTACTCTGAAGTTTTTCCGTCGCGGCGCGCTGTATGCCGCCGTGCTGGCCGCATCGTTGACGGTGACGGCCTGCGGTTTCCACCTGCGCGGCGACAGCGGCCATTACACGCTGCCGTTCCCGACGATTTATGTGGGACTGCCGGAGTCGTCGCCATTGGCGATTGATCTGAAGCGCAATATCCGCGCCAACGGCGGCACCACGGTGGTCGCCAGCGCCAAGGATGCCGATGGCGTGGTCGATGTCCTGAGCAATCCGGAAAAGACCAAGACCAAGACCATTCTGTCGCTGAACAACAATGGCCGCGTGCGACAGTACCTGCTGACCTACAGCATTCTGTTCCGCGTCCTCGACAAGCAGGGCAAGGAGCTGCTGGCGCCGACGCAGATCACGCTGACCCGGCCGATCGACTTTAACGAAACCCAGCTGCTGGCCAAGGAACAGGAAGAAGCCTTGCTGTACAAGGACATGCAGACCGACCTGGTACAGCAGATGATGCGCCGCATCGCCGCCGTCAAGACGTCCGGCATGTCGTTGCCGCCGCTGGCGCCGACGCCGCTGCCGGGGGGCGTGCAGCCATCGGGCCAGCCGTCGACGATTCCGCCGGCCGTGCCGATTCAGTAAAGGCGCCGCATGCAATTACGGTTGGAGGCGCTGGACGGCCATTTGAGCAAATCGCTGTCGCAGCTGTACGTCATCACCAGCGACGAGCATCTGCTGGCGCTGGAGGCTGCGGACAAGATCCGCAAGACCGCGCGCGCGCAAGGCTATTCCGAGCGTGACGTGCTGACCGTGGAGCGTAGCTTCAAGTGGGGCGAACTGCTGGCGGCCAATCAGGCGCTGTCGCTGTTCGGTGACAAGAAGCTGATCGAGCTGCGCATCCCGACCGGCAAGCCGGGCAAGGATGGCGGCGCGGCGCTGCAAAACTATGTAAAAGATCTGAGTCCGGACAACCTGACTTTGATCACACTGCCAAAGCTGGACTGGCAGACGCAGAAGGCGGCCTGGGTCGCCAGTCTGCAACAGGCGGCGGTGTATATCGACATCCCGCAGGTGGAACGGGCGCAGTTGCCCAATTGGATAGGCCAGCGCCTTGCCCAACAAGGGCAAAGCGCGGATCGGCAGAGCATTGATTTCATCGCCGATCGCGTGGAAGGCAATCTGCTTGCGGCCCATCAGGAGATTCAAAAACTGGCCTTGCTGCACGAGCCGGGCAAGCTGACCTTCGAGCAGGTGCACGAGGCGGTGCTGAATGTGGCGCGCTACGATGTGTTCAAGCTCAGTGAAGCGATGCTGGCGGGCGATCCGGCGCGGTTGATCCGCATGCTGGACGGCCTGAAAGGCGAGGGCGAAGCGCTGCCGCTGGTGCTGTGGGCGGTGTCGGAGGAAATCCGCACGCTGCTCAAGCTGAAGGCGGGCATGGCGCAAGGCCGGCCTTTGGGTGCGCTGCTGAAGGAGCATCGCATCTGGGGACCGAAGGAACGCATGATGGACCCGGCGCTGCGCCGCCTGTCGCTGCCGACGCTGGAGGCGGCAATGAAGGATGCAGCGCAAGTGGACAAGATGATTAAAGGGCTGCGCGCGAAAGCGTATGCCGGCGATGCCTGGGACGCCATGCTGCAATTGGCCCTGAAAGTCGCCCGCGGCTGATAACCGCCGTCGTCCTCGCGCAAGCGGGGACCCATAGAACGCTAGCACAGTATGGGTCCCCGCGTTCGCGAGGACGACGGCGCAGGGGATAACGATGGACATCAAGCAGTACATGGAACAACTGGGCCAGCGGGCGCGCAAGGCATCGCGCGCCATGGCCCGTGCCGACAGCGCCGCGCGCAACCGCGCGCTGACGCTGATCGCCGATGCAATTGAACGCGACGCCGACGCGCTGCGCGCCGCCAACCAGCTGGATATGGACGCCGCCGCTGCCAACGGCCTGGAACCGGCGATGCTGGACCGCCTGGCGCTGTCGGACAAGGCCATCGCCACCATGGTCGAAGGCCTGCGCCAGATCGTCGCGCTGCCGGACCCGATCGGCGAAATCTCGGGCCTCAAATTCCGCCCGACCGGCATCCAGGTCGGCCAGATGCGGGTGCCGCTGGGCGTGATCGGCATCATCTACGAATCGCGCCCGAACGTGACGGTGGATGCGGCAGGGCTGTGCATCAAGAGCGGCAACGCCACCATCCTGCGCGGCGGCTCGGAAGCGATCCACTGCAACCGCGCGCTGGCCAGGCTGGTCAAGGAAGGCCTGGAAGGCGCGGGCCTGCCGGCCGATGGCGTGCAGGTGGTGGACACCACCGACCGCGCCGCCGTCGGCGCCCTGATCACCATGCCGCAATATGTGGACGTGATCGTGCCGCGCGGCGGCAAGAGCCTGATCGCGCGCCTGATGGCCGAAGCCACGGTGCCGATGATTAAGCACCTGGACGGCATCTGCCACGTCTACATCGACGCCAAGGCCGATATGAAGAAAGCGGTGGACATCGGCTTCAACGCCAAGTGCCACCGCTACGGCACCTGCAACACGATGGAAACGCTGCTGGTGGCGCGTGCGATCGCGCCGGCGGTGCTGCCGCAACTGGCCGCGCTGTACGCGACCAAAGAAGTCGAACTGCGCGCCGATCCGGAAGCGAAAGCCATCCTGGCCGGCTACCCGCACCTGGTGGACGCGACGGAAGAGGATTGGTCGACCGAATATCTGGCGCCGATTCTGGCGGTCAAAGTGGTAGAGGATATGGACGAGGCGATGGATCACATCAGCGCTTACTCGTCCAGGCACACGGAAGCGATCATCACCGAAGACCATTCGGCGGCGATGCGCTTCCTGCGCGAAGTGGATTCGGCGTCGGTGATGATCAACGCCTCGACGCGCTTTGCGGACGGTTTTGAGTATGGCCTGGGCGCGGAGATCGGCATCTCCAACGACAAGCTGCACGCACGCGGCCCGGTCGGCCTGGAAGGTCTGACCTCGCTGAAATACGTGGTATTCGGCCACGGAGAAGTTAGACAATAAGGATCGCTCATGCTGTACCTCTGGATCAAAGCACTGCACATCTTCTTCGTCATCGCCTGGATGGCCGGCGTGTTCTACCTGCCGCGCATCTTCGTCAACCTGGCGATGGAGACCGATCGCAACACCACCGAGCGCCTGCTGCTGATGGCGCGCAAGCTGTATCGTTTTTCAATGTGGCTGTCGGTGTTTGCGGTGGTGTTCGGGGCGTACCTGATCTATCTGGCGTACGGCGCGCACATGCCGGGCTGGCTGCACGCCAAGCTGGCGCTGGTGGTGGTGGTGATCGGCTATCACCATATGTGCGGCGGCATCCTGAAGCGCTTCGAGCGCGGCGAGAATAAACGTAGTCACAAGTGGTTCCGGGTGTTTAATGAGCTGCCGGTGTTCCTGATGCTGGGCATCGTGCTGCTGGTGGTGGTCAAGCCTTTCTAAAGGAAGCATCATGAGCAAAGTGTGTCAGTACTTCTTTGCAGCGCATTCGCCGTGGGCGTATCTGGGCCACGAGCGCTTCGTCGCGCTGGCGCAGAAACATGGCGTGCAGGTGGAGTTGAAGCCTTGCGACTTGAGCAAGGTGTTTGGCGTGTCGGGTGGCCTGCCGCTGGCCAAACGCGCGCCGCAGCGGCAGGCTTACCGCCTGCTGGAGCTCGCGCGCTGGTCGGAGTATCTCGGTATTCCGCTCAAGACGCAGCCGCAGTTTTTCCCGGTGTCGCCGGAGCTGGCCAACAAGATGATCGTCGCCGCGCGCATTTCGCATGGCACCGACGTCGCCTTGACGCTGGCCGGCGCCATCATGCGCGCGCTGTGGGCGGAAGACCGGAATATCGGCGATGAAGCCACGCTGGTGCAGATTGCCGGCGGTTGCGAGCTGGATGGCAAGGCGCTGGTCAAGTCGGCGGAAACGGCCAGTGCGCAGGCCGAGTATGACCGCAATACGGACGATGCGAACGCCGCCAGCGTGTTCGGATCGCCGTGGTATGTGTTGGAAGGCGAAAGCTTCTGGGGCCAGGATCGTCTGGACTTCCTGGAGCGCGCAATGCAGAAATAACCGTCGTTCCCGCGCAGGCGGGAATCCATGCTGAGCGTGCCGGGTATGGGCTCCCGCTGTTGCGGAAGCGACGACGGCACGGTTTATTAACGGACAAAAGGTACACCTATGGCATCCTTCTTTTGCCCATGCCCGCGCGGCATGGAAGCGGCGTTAGCCGAAGAACTGCGCGAAATCGCACAACACAGCACCACCCTCAAGGTGCACAACGAAGTACCGGGCGGCGTGCATGCATCGGGCGAATTGACCGACGCTTATCTCATGAATCTGCACTCGCGCATTGCGTCGCGCGTGCTGATGCGCATGGCTGCCGGCGGCTACAAGAACGAAAACGACATCTACGACCTGACCCTGGAGCAGCCATGGGAAGAATGGTTCGGCTACGACCACACCATCCGCGTGGATCTCACGGCGGTGAAGTCCCCGCTGAAAAGCCTGGAATTCACCACGCTGAAGATCAAGGACGCGATCTGCGACCGCTTCCTCGATCAATATAAGAAGCGTCCTTCGGTCGATACCAAGGAACCGGACATGCGTATCTTCGGCTTCGTCGACGCGCACCAGTTCATCGTCTACCTGGATACCTCGGGCGAGGCGCTGTTCAAGCGCGGCTGGCGTACCGAGACCGGCGACGCGCCGCTGCGCGAAAACCTGGCCGCCGGCCTGCTGCGCGTGGCCGGCTGGAAGCCGGGCATACCGCTGTTCGACCCGATGTGCGGTTCCGGCACCATCCTGTGCGAAGCGGCGCAGATGGTGCAGGGCGTGCCGCCGGGCGCGCGCCGCCGTTTCGCGTTCGAGAAGTTCCATGACTTCGACGCCAAGGTGTGGCAGGACATGAAGGCGGCCATCAAGCCGAATCCGCTGCCGTCCGAGCCGACCATTTTCGGTTCCGATATTTCGGGCGATATGGTGGAGATGGCGCGTCACAACCTGCGCAGCGCGGGCATTCTGTTTGATGTGCCGATGAAGCAGATCGAGGCGCAGCAGGTGCAGGCGCCGACCTCGGTGCCGGGCATTTTGCTGACCAATCCTCCGTACGGCGAGCGTATCGGCGTGCGTGGCGACAGCACCTTGCCGCAGGATGAACTGGCCAACAGCTTCTATGCGGATTTCAGCAGCACGCTGAAGCAGCGCTTTGCCGGTTGGACGGTGTATCTGTTTACGGCGGATCTGGGCGTGCCCAAGCTGCTGCGCTTGAAGGAGTCGCGCAAGACGCCATTCTTCAACGGCGCGCTGGAATGCCGTTTGTTCCGCTTCGATATGGTGGCCGGCTTTAACCGCCGCGAGGCCGCCAAGCCAAAAGAGTAAGCGCGCGGCGTTCTCGCGCAGGCGGGAACCCATGCGCCGCCAGCCCTCATGCTGCGTATGGATTCCCGCTGGCGCGGGAATGACGGGGCAGGGCAAACCTGACCGGAAACCGTTATGCTGCCTACTCCTCCCGCCGACCTGCCCGACCAGGACCTCGATCACGACGTCCCGCCCCCCGAACCATCGCACCGCAAACCCCTCACCGCCGCCGCGCTGGCCGTGATGCTGGCCGGGCTGTCGATGATCGGCCCGTTCTCCATCGACGCCTACCTGCCGGCTTTCCCCAACATCCAGTCCACGCTGCACGCCACGCCGCTGGAAGTGCAGCAAAGCCTCACCTTCTATATGCTGGCCTTCGCCGGCATGGTGTTGTGGCACGGCGCATTGTCGGACGCCTTCGGCCGCCGCAACGTCATCCTGGTGTCGCTGGCGATGTTCGCCATCGGCACGCTGGGCTGCGCTTCCGCCCACACCGTCCACTACCTGTGGGTTTTCCGCATCATGCAAGGCATTTCGGCCGGCGCCGGCGTGGTGGTCGGCCGCGCCATTATCCGCGACCTGTATGCGGATGCCGCCGCCGCCCGTCTGCTGTCGCTGGTGACCATGATCTTTTCGATCGCCCCGGCTATCGCGCCGATTCTGGGCGGCTGGATCGTCACGCTGTTCGACTGGCGCGCCATCTTCCTGTCGCTGCTGGCCTACAGCACGCTGCTGTTTATTTTCTGCTATCGCCGCCTGCCGGAGACGCTGCCGCCGGAGAAGCGCCACCCGTTCAATCCGCGCTTCCTGGTCCGCAATTACAGCGAAATCCTGCGCTCGCCGCTGTTCCACCTGAAGACCGGCGTGGTGGCGCTGAATTTCGCCGGCCTGTTTATCTACATCGCCGCCGCGCCGGTGTTCCTGCCCGAGGAACTGCACCTCGGGCCGTCGCAATTCGCCTGGCTGTTCATCCCCTCGGTGAGCGGCATCTTCCTCGGCGCGCTGGCCGCCAACCGCATCGCCGGCAAGATGCCCTTCGCGCGCCAGATCGGCATCGGTTTCTGCTTCCTGCTGGCGGCATCCAGTGTCAATCTGTTGTATCACAGCTTGTTGCCGCCGGCGCTGCCGTGGACCGTGCTGCCGATGTTGTTTTATACGTTCGGGATGTCGATGGTGGCGCCGGGGGCGACGCTGCTGGCGCTGGACCTGTTCCCTCACATCCGGGGTACGGTCGCCTCGGTGCAGTCGTTCGCGGTCACCCTGCTGGGCGCCATCGTGGCGGGGGTGATTGCCCCGTTTCTCTCACATTCGGCTTTGTGGTTAGCCGCCGGACAGATGGCCTTTAGTGCCTCTGCTCTCGCTTTGTGGTTGACGTCGCGTCATTACCGGCGCATGCTAGCGCGCTATCCGGCCTGATAAACGTTAACGACAGGAAAGTGGCTTAGTTGAGAAAGAAATTTTTCCACGTGTTAAGTTATTATCAGACTTTATGCTAAGATAATTTTTTAGCGCGATTATTTTAGGTCCGAAACGCGCTTGGAACCCGCATGAAACCTAACGTTGGTGGAATTTGGCCGTTGAGTTCCGCTCTTTGATCGATGTCTACTGGCGGCAATGTTTGATACGATGCATCAACAATCTGATCATGATATTCGCAATCGACTGCTGATTGCCCGTCTGCCGGCCATGCCGCAGATACTCATCAAGTTGATTGAGCACTTGCAAGCCGACGACGCCGGCATGCCGGAGCTGGCCGCCCTCATCGCCAAGGACGCGGCGATGACCAGCAAGATCCTCACTGTCGCCAACAGCTCGGCCTACCATCGCAACCAGCGCACGGTGGGCCTGGAGCAGTCGCTGGTATCGCTCGGCACCGACATGATCAAGACGCTGGTGATCAGCGAATCGGTGTTCCAGACCTTTAACAGCTTCCCGCATTCCGCCAGCACCGACTTGCGCGGCTTCTGGAAAGGCTCGCTGACCACCGCCGTCATCGCCCGCGACGTCGCCCGCCAGATGGAATACCCGCACGTGGAAGAGGCCTACCTGGCCGGTCTGCTGCACAACGTCGGCCGCCTCGCGCTGCTGGCCACGGCGCCCAAAGAATACGCCTTCAACTTTACCGCGCGCGATGACGAAGACCTGTGCGCGGTCGAACAACGCACGCTGCAAATCACCCACTCGGAAGCCGGCGCCTGGCTGATCGAACGCTGGAACCTCGATTCCTTCTTGGCCGACAGCGTGCTGTATCACCATGAACCGATTAGCCGCCTGGAAGCGGCGCACCCGCTGATCCGCATCGTGCGCCTGGCGCACCTGCTGTGCTGCCACGAAGACCAGGAGCAGGCCATCGAGCAGGCGGCGCGCCTGTGCAACCTGGATGGCGAGAAGCTGGAGCAGATCGTCAGCAACGCCGCGCGCCAGGTGGAGAAGTCGGCCAATTACCTGGGCATCGACCTGGCCGGCGCCGACGATATCGTCGCCCCGGCGGCGTATGCGCCGCCGCTGGTCGATCCGGTGCAGCAGCGGCTGTCGGAAGAGGTCCGCAACATCATGCTGGTGTCCGAGATGGGCCAGACCTTCGCGCGCCAGCATGGCGAAGCGGGCCTGCTGGAAGCCATCACGCGCTCGGCGCGCATCCTGTTCGACCTGGAAAACGCCGTGCTGCTGCTGGAGAATCCCACCGGCCACGCGCTGCACGGCGTATCGACCGGCGAGGGCCAGCAACGGCTGGCCGAATTCGTGATCCCGCTGAACAAGGGCGGCGTGGTGGCGCAGGCGGCGCTGGAGCGCAAGCTGGCCTATATCAGCCGTGACCCCGGCCGCGAAAGCCCGGCGCTCAACGTCTCGGAAGAACAGCTGTTCCGCATTCTCGGCAGCGACAGCATGGTGTGCCTGCCGCTGGTGGCCAACCAGCGCTGCCTCGGTGTGCTGATTGGCGGCGCGCCGGCGTGGCAGCTGCAAACGCTGCAAAAGCGCGAGCGCTTCCTGCAGTCGTTCGGCACCCAGGCCGCCACCTCGCTGGAAACGGCGCTGAGCGAGCGCGGTCACGCCAGGCGCCAGATCGCCCACGTGGCGGAAGAATACCGCGAAGCCTCGCGCCGCGTGGTGCATGAGGTGAACAACCCGCTGTCCATCATCAAGAACTACCTGTCGGTGCTGGACAGCAAACTGGCGCGCCGCGAGCCGGTGGTCGGCGAGATGTCGATCCTGAACGAGGAGATCGACCGCGTCGGCCAGCTGATTAACGGGCTGGCCGATTTGCAGCCGACCGAAACCTCGCGCGTCACCGACGTCGCCAAGGTGGTGGACGACGTGCTGCGCCTGTTCCGCGCCACCGACTTCGTGCCGGCCTCGGTGCAGATCGTGGTGCGCATGCAGGAGGAGCCGGCGGAGATCGACGGCGACGCCGACATGCTCAAGCAAGTGCTGGTTAACCTGATCAAGAACGCCATCGAAGCGCTGGCCGATGGCGGCAAGATCGAGATTTCGAATCGCGGCCACGTCAACCGTGACCGCAAGCTGTATCTGGAACTGGTGGTGAGCGACACCGGTCCGGGTTTGTCGGCAGACGTGCTGGCCAACCTGTTCTCTCCTGTGCAAAGCAGCAAGGAGGGCGCTCACCATGGCCTGGGACTGTCCATCGTCCATAGCCTGGTCAAGAAACTGCAAGGCCTGATTACCTGCCGTTCCGGCAAAACGGGTACTACCTTTGAAATCCTGCTGCCAGCCAAAGGCAGTACCAGCCAACTCACCGGCGTGACAACGCGGGTGATGGATTCCGCTTAAGGCCATGATGAACCTGAACTCTTTCGACCTAGCCCCCGTCGAACCTCTGTCTTCTGATAATCGTCCCCGTCTGCTGCTTGTCGATGACGAACCGCGCCTGCTGTCGTCGTTGTATGAGTTGCTGCGAGACCGCGATTACCATCTGGTGACCGCCACCTGCGGCAGCGAGGCGCTGGCGCAGCTGACCAAGATGAAATTCGATCTGATCCTGCTCGACCTGCGCCTGCCCGATATGAGCGGCCATGAGATCATGGATTACATCAACGCCCGCGACATCGACTGCGATGTGATCATGATGAGCGGTGATGTCGGCATCGAAGCGGCCATCGGCGCGCTGAAGCGCGGCGCCTACGACTACCTGCGCAAGCCGTACAGCCGCGAGGAGTTGCTCAAGACCGTCAAGA
Organism: Duganella margarita; assembly: GCF_009857535.1. Classification (GTDB taxonomy): domain Bacteria; phylum Pseudomonadota; class Gammaproteobacteria; order Burkholderiales; family Burkholderiaceae_D; genus Rugamonas; species Rugamonas margarita. The sequence continues at coordinate 299,150 of NZ_WWCS01000004.1, read as the reverse complement.
ACGCGCTGCAGAAGCGTCAGCTGGCGGTGGAGAACGAGCGCATCGCCGGCCAGCTGGAAAACTCGGAGAAAATGTACCGCTACCTGGTGGACTCGTCGCCGGACATCATCTACACGCTGAACCACGAAGGCAAATTCACGTTCGTGAACGACCGCGTGCAGCAGCTGCTAGGCTTTACGCGCGAAGAGCTGATCGGCCGCCATTACTCGGTGCTGGTGCACGATGAAGACCAGGAGCGCGCGCGCTATGCGTTCAACGAGCGCCGCGTCGATGAACGGGCTTCGCGCAACGTCGAGCTGCGCCTCAAGTGCCATCCCGGCAGCGGCGCCGGCGGTGGCGTCGAGCGCACCTTCAACAATACGCTGATGACGATTTCGCTCAACGCGATCGGCATGCACGTTCCCGACCACGACGTGAAGACGCGCGAGTTCTTCGGCACCTACGGCGTGGCGCGCGACATCACGGACCGCAAGCGCGCCGAGGAAGTGATTTCGTACCAGGCCTATCACGACATCCTGACCGACCTGCCGAACCGCATGCTGTTCAAGGACCGTCTGGGCCTGGCCGTGATCCAGGCCAAGCGCAAACTGACCGAGCTGGCGGTGATGTTCGTCGATCTGGACCGCTTCAAGCTGGTCAACGATACGCTGGGCCACGTCAAAGGCGACGAACTGCTGCAGCAGGTGGCGGCGCGCCTGAAGGATTGCCTGCGCCGCGGCGATACGCTGGCGCGCCAGGGCGGCGACGAATTCACCATCGTGCTGCCGGAGCTGCGCGACCGCCAGGACGCCAAGGCCATCGCCGACAAGTTCCTGGAAAGCCTGCAACGGCCGTTCGACCTGGATGGGCACGAGGTGCACATCTCGGCCTCGATCGGCATCGCGGTGTATCCGACCGACGGCGAAACCATCGACGAACTGCTGCGCCATGCGGACATCGCCATGTATCAGGTGAAAGCGCTGGGCAAGAATGGCCACAGCTTCTATCACAACTCGATGCTGGATGTGTCGCACCAGAAGATCGCGCTGGAACAGGCGCTGCGCAAGGCGCTGGAGCACAACGAGCTGGAAATGTATTACCAGCCGCAGCTGGACGTGGCCACCGGCCGCATCATCGGCGCCGAAGGGCTGATGCGCTGGAACCATCCGCAGCGCGGTTTGCTGTCGGCCGGCGAGTTTTTGCCGTTCGCCGAAGAGAATGGCCTGATGCTGCCGATCTCCGACTGGATGCTGGGCGCCCTGTGCCGCGACCTGCTGCAATGGAACGCGGCCGGCGGCGAGGCGATCCGCCTGTCGCTGAATCTGTCGCCGCAGTATCTGGACCGCGGCGACTTCTTCGAGAAGATGCGCGGCGCGCTGACGCGCTACGGCATTTCGCCGGCGCAGATCGAGGTCGAGATCACCGAGAATATCTGCATCCGCAATCCGCAGTATGCGATCGATCAGCTCAACAAATTGTGCCAGCTGGGGGTGTCGGTGGCGATCGACGATTTCGGCACCGGCTATTCGTCGCTGGCGTATCTGCACCGCTTCCCGATCCACACCATCAAGATCGACCAGTCCTTCGTCAAGGAGATCCACGACGAGAACGGCCACTATCCGGTGATTTTAGCGATCATCTCGATCGCGCGCGGACTGGGTCTGCACCTGGTGGCGGAAGGCGTGGAGACCGACGTGCAGTCGCGTTACCTCGAAGCCAATGGCTGCACCACGATGCAGGGCTATCTGTACCACCGCCCGATTTCGCTGGAGAGCTTTATCGATGTGCTGCACGAACAGAACCGCCGTTATGCGTCGCCGGTGACGGTGGCCGAGTATGAACCCTCAATGATCGCGATTCAGGCCTGATGACGAAGTACGGTCCCAACGACGCCGACGCCAGTAACGGCAGCACGTACACCGCAGAATTCCTGCGCGTGAAGGGACTGGCCGAGCGCGGCGTCGCCAACGCCCAGCATAGCCTGGGCTTTATGTACTTCAACGGCCAGGGCGTTGCCCAGAGCTTCGAGCTGGCGGTGGTGTGGTATCGCCAGGCCGCGCAATCGGGACTGGAACACGCGCAGTACAACCTGGGCGTGATGTATCAGAAGGGCCAGGGCGTCGAGCAGAATTTCGAGGAGGCGGCGGCGTGGTACCGCAAGGCGGCGGAGCAGGGCTATGCGGCCGCGCAGTACAACCTGGGCTGGCTGTACGCCAAGGGTCAGGGCGTGCCGAATGATACGCAGCAGGCCATGCTGTGGTTCAGCAAGGCGGCCGAGCAGGGCGACGCCGGCGCGCAGAATAACCTCGGCATGATGTACGACACCGGCAAGGGCGTGCCGCAGGACTTCAAGCAGGCCATCTTCTGGTACCGCAAGGCGGCGGAGCAGGGCTATGCGCGCGCGCAGTTCAACCTGGGCCTGCGCTATGACAATGGCCAGGGCGTGCAGCAGGATGTGGGGCAGGCGCTGTCGTGGTATCGCAAGGCCGCCGATCAGGGCTATGCAGCGGCGCAGTTCAACCTGGCGCTGCGCTTCGACAAAGGCGACGGCATCGCGCAGGATTCGCAGAAGGCCATCCTGTGGTATCGCCGCGCGGCGGAGCAGGACCATGCGAGCTCGCAGTTCAACCTGGGCCTGATCTACGATAACGGCCAGGGAGTGCCGCGCGACGAGCAGAAGGCGCTGGACTGGTATCGCAAGGCGGCCGAGCAGGGGCACGCGGCGGCGCAGAATAACCTCGGCCTGCGCTATGACCATGGCCAGGGCGTGGAGCAGGATTACGAACAGGCGCAGCTCTGGTATCGCAAGGCGGCGGAGCAGGGCTTCCCCGGCGCGCAGTACCACCTCGGCATGCTGTACGACGCCGGCCATGGCGTCATGATGGATCACCAGGAGGCGATCTTCTGGTACCGCAAGGCCGCCGACCAGGGGCATTTGCGGGCGCAGTTCGACCTCGGCCTGCGCTACGAGACGGGACGCGGCGTGCCGCAGGATTATCGCAAGGCGATGGGCTGGTACCGGCGCGCCGCCGAGCAGGATTATGCGGCGGCCCAGTACAGCCTTGGCCTGCTGTTCGATAACGACGACGGCCCGCAGCCCGACAGCGTGCAGGCCACGCAATGGTATCGCAAAGCGGCCGAGCAGAATCACACGCAGGCGCAGTTTGCACTGGGTCTGCGCTATGACAATGGCCTCGGCGTGCCGCGCGATTACGCGCAGGCGCACCACTGGTATCTGCAGGCGGCCAGCCAGGGCCACGTGCGGGCGCAGTTCAATCTGGGCCTGATGTATCTGGCCGGGCAGGGCGTGCAGACGGACGCCGGCCAGGCCTGGATGTGGCTGACCATGGCGGCCCGCGCCGGCTTCAACGCCGCCGCCCGCTACCTGCCCAACGCCGCCAGCCGCATGGAGCCGGCCCAGCTCGCGCTGCTGCGTGAGCGCATGGACGGCTCGCCGGGCTAAGCGCGCGGTTCAAGTCTTGCCCTGCTTTGCCGTTAATTAGACGACCAGCGCAATTCGGCGCTTGGAACCGCGCGCCCCCATGCAGATCAACACCAACCTCGAGTCGCTCAACGCCCAACGCAGCTACACGCGTTCGAGCGCGGATCTGGCCGTGCATGTGCAGCGGCTGTCGAGTGGGTTGCGCATCAATTCGGCCAGCGATGACGCGGCCGGACAGGCGATCGGCGATCGCATGACGGCGCAGATCAATGGCCTGCACCGGGCGACGCAAAATATCAATGATGGCATTTCGCTAGTGCAGGTCGCCGACGGCGCTGCCGGCCAGTTGACGGAAAATTATCAGCGCATGCGCGAACTGGCGGTGCAGGCGGCCAATGACACCAACAACAAACTCGACCGGCAGTCGATCCAGCAGGAGGTCGATGCGCTGGTGGCGGCCAATGTCGATATCGTCGACGACACCCGTTTCAATGACCGGCGGCTGCTGGATGGGTCGTTTTCCGACCAGTTGCAGGTGGGGTCGCAATCCGGGCAGACAGTGGCGCTGCGCATTCCGCAGGCGGTGATCCTGCCAAGCATTACGCGCGCCATGGTGAACATCGCGCCGCAGCAGTCCACCGCCACCGGCACCGCCGTGATCGGCGCGCTGCAATACGGCGACCTGGCGATCAACAATGCGGTGGTGGGCGCGTCGGTGGCCGGCGCGCTGCCGGGGCAGGGGGCGGATAGCGCTTATGCACTGGCGGCGGCGGTAAATGCCGCCAATATCCTTGATGTCTCGGCATCGGCCGTCACCACGCTGACCGGCGCGGTCGGCGCCAGCGGTTCGCTGGGCAGCGGCGCGTTCTCGGTAAACGGCGTGGCGATCGGCGCGATTGCCGGCGCCACGGCTGCGGCGCGCGCGGCTGATGCTGCAGCAGCCATCAGCGCGGCGGGCGTTGGCGTGAGCGCCAGCGCCAATGGCGGCATCCTGACCGTCACTGCCGCCGATGGCCGCGATATTGTGCTGACCGAATCGTCGGCTGGCGCGCTGGCCTCGTTGGGGCTGACGCCGGGCGCGGGTAAAGGGGCGCTGACGATTACCGGTGCGGCGGGCCCTGGCAGCCATAGCATGCGGATCGGCGGTGCCAATCCCGCCAAGGCGGGACTGGTCGCAGGCACGCAGCCTTCGGTGGTGGTCGGGCCGCCGGAACTGGTTTTGCAGAATATCTCGACCCCGGGCGAGCCGCCGATGGACTTATCGACCCACAGCGGCGCCAGCGACGCGCTGGATTATCTCGACGCCAAGCTGGCGCAGGTGGACGATGTCCGCGCGGCGCTGGGTGCGTTCAACAACCGGCTGACTGCCGCCGCGAGCAATGCCAGCAACACGGCCGACAATCTGTCGACAGCGCGCTCGCGCATCATGGACACCGACTATGCGACTGAAGCGACGCAGCTGACGCGCAGCGATGTGCTCAGCCAGGCCGGCGCGGCGATCGTCGCGCAAGCCAACGCGCTGCCGAAACAAGTGCTGCAACTGCTGCGCTAAGGCCTCCGCCGCCTCCCGCGCCGCCTACCACCGCCAGCGCGCCGTGCGCCAACGCCTGCTGCGCATAGGCCTCTTTACCGTCGCATGCCACGGCGTCCACGTCTTCACCGACGGCCAGCCGAAGGTCCGCGCCACGCCAGCAAACGCGCCGCCGCCACGCGCGCGCTGGACCAGGCAGGCATCCCGTGGCGCATCGTTTTCACCAGTCCCGGCCTGTCGGGCGTGTGGGCTGCCGCCATCATTGCGCCTGCTGGACGCGCCATCGCTGCCGCCGCTGCCCGAGATCGGCCTGCGCCTGTACCGCGCCGCGCCGCATCTGAGCCCACCGGCCCAGCACGTGCATGACATCGTCCTGCAAGCGTTGCTCTGAGTGACTATTGGATAGATTCCCAGCAGCAAAACTCTATAAAATTTCCCCTTGGAATTCTTTGTTGTTAAGCAAGAATCCAGTTCACTACAGGGAAAATAATGAAAAAGATGAAAACCATCCAGTTGCTGGCGGCAGTCATGGCCGTATCGGCGCTGGCCGGCTGCGCCACCGAAAGTTCGCAAGCGGTCGCCGTGGCCACCACGGCCAGCGCCACCAAGCCATACGCGGGTCCACGTTCGCCGATCGCGGTCGGCAAGTTCGACAACCGCTCCAGCTTCATGCGCGGCGTCTTCTCGGACGGCGTCGACCGGCTGGGCAGCCAGGCCAAGACGGTGCTGATCTCGCACCTGCAACAGAGCAACCGCTTCAACGTGCTGGACCGCGACAACCTGAGCGAAATGAAACAGGAAGCCGGCTTCAAGCAGCAGGCGCAATCGATCAAGGGCGCCGATTACATCGTCACCGGCGACGTGACCGAATTCGGCCGCAAGGAAGTGGGCGACCACCAGCTGTTCGGCATCGTCGGCCGCGGCAAGACCCAGGTGGCCTACGCCAAGGTCACGCTCAACGTGGTCAACATCGCGACCTCGGAAGTGGTGTACTCGGCGGCCGGCGCCGGCGAATACAGCCTGTCGAACCGCGAAGTGCTGGGCTTTGGCGGCACCGCCAGCTATGACGCCACGCTGAACGGCAAGGTGCTGGACCTGGCCATGCGCGAAGCAGTGGACAAACTGGTGGCTGGCGTCGACGCCGGCGCGCTCAACCTGCGTCGATAAGGCGGACCTTCATGCACATGACGAACATCAAGCGCGCCGGCCTGGTGCTGGCGCTGGCCGGCACGGCCTTCCTGACCGGCTGCGCGTCGCCGCCGAAAACCTTGTACGGCTGGGACGGCTATCAGCCGCAGGTGTATCAGCACCTGAAGGGCGAGAGCCCGGACCAGCAGATCGCTGAAATGGAAAAGGCGCTGCAAACCATCAGCGCCAAGGGCGCGTCGGTGCCGCCGGGCTTCCACGCCCACCTCGGCATGCTGTACTCGATCGCCGGCAAGTCGGACCAGATGGTGGCGCAATTCGAGGACGAGAAAAAACTGTTCCCGGAGTCGGCCACGTATATGGACTTCCTGCTGGCCAAGGTAAAGAAGGGTGACAAGATATGATCAAGCGATTCCTGAAACTGGCGGCCTGCGTGGCGCCGATGCTGCTGGCCGTCGGCTGCGCCAGCAACAAGCCGGCGGCGTACGACTACACCGCCTTCAAGGCCGCCAAGCCGCGCTCGATCCTGGTGCTGCCGCCGCTGAACAATTCGCCGGAAGTCAACGCCGGCAACAGCGTCTATGCGCAAGTGACGTATCCGCTGGCGGAAGCCGGCTACTACGTGCTGCCGGTGGGCCTGGTGGGCGAGACCTTCAAGCAGAACGGCATGACGGTGGCGCAGGATATCCACACGCTGCCGCCGGCCAAGCTGCAGGAGATCTTTGGCGCCGACGCCGGCCTGTACATCACCATCTCCAAGTACGGCGCGACCTATACCGTGCTCGATAGCGTGGTGGTGGTCTCGGTGCAGGCCAAGCTGGTCGACCTGAAAACCGGCACCGTACTGTGGACCGGCGCCGCCAGCGCCTCCAACAACGAAGGCGGCAACAACGGCGGCGGCGGTTTGATCGGCGCGCTGGTGGCGGCGGCCGTCAAGCAGGTCATCAACAGCACCACCGACCAGTCGCACCCGGTGGCCGGCGTGGCCAGCGTGCGCCTGCTGTCGGCGGGCATGAACAACAACGGCCTGCTGTACGGCCCGCGTTCGGCGCAATACGCGACGCAGTAACTACTTGCTGATGCGGGTGCCGGCCAGCTGCGCCACGCCGGACAGCGTGGTCTGCGCCGCATTCAGACCAAGCAGGAAGTCCTTGTCGGAATAGGTGTCGTAGTTGTCGGTCGGCTGGTGCCAGTTCGGGTTCCAGCCGGCGCCGATCTGCTGGCCGCGCTCATTCTCGCGCAGCGAAATCGACGGCACCAGATCCATGAACGGCGTCGAATCGGTATTCGTCATGTGGAAGCCGACGGCGGCCGGATAGTTGGTCGCATACTTGTCGTTGGCGGCGCGGAAGGCCCATGCCAGCCTGGCCGAACCCTCGGCCTGCTTCGACACCGCCTGGTACTCGATGTTGACATCCGCCTCCAGCCGCTGCTCCGGCGGCGACACATAGATGGTCTTGCCGCTGGCGTCCTGCTTTGGTATCGGCATGCCATGGTCGTACATCATCATGTCGTGCTGGATCATGCCCAGCCACTTCGGCTCCGGATACTTGCCCGAACCTTTCGGCGATTCGATGCCCTGCAAATCCTTGCGCTGCTCGACGTAGGCAGCGGCGCCATTCAAGCCGGTTTCCTCGTTGTTCCACAGGATGAAGCGGATCGAGCGATCGGTCTCCACGCCCGGCATGCTGAAGATGCGCGCCAGCTCCATCACCAGCGCGGTGCCGGAGCCGTCGTCGTTGGCCGCTTCGCCGAAGCCGATGCCGTCCATATGGGCGCTGACGATGTACATCTCTTCCGGATGCGTCTTGCCGACCTTGGTGCAGTAGACATTCTCGCGCAGCGAGGTGCCGACCGGCGTCTGCTCGGCGTTCAGCGCGCGCAGGCGCTCGTTGGGCTGGCGCATCGGATCGGCATTGACGCCGGTCGGAATGCGGTTGCCGAACAGCGTGCTACCGCCTTGCCCGGCCGGACCGCCCGCGCCGCCACTCGGAATACCGGCCGCGCGCCGGGCTGATGGCGCGCCAGGCGCCGGCTGGGTGAACTGGTATTGCAGGCGTTCCGTATTGGTGCAGCCGTAGGATTTGAGTTGCGCCTCGATCCAGTCCAGAGCATCGCGGTTGCGCTGCGTGCCCTGGCGGCGGTCGCCGAACTGGGCCAGGCTCTTGATGGTGGCCTTGTATTTGTCCAGCTCCAGCTGCTTGACCAGCACCGAGACGGGATCGGCTGGCGCAGCCTCCTGCGCCAGCGCCAGTGGGGCGGCCAGCGCCATGGCCAGGACTGCGCTCAAACCTGCAACTGCTTTCATGGGTCATCCTTTATGGTTAAAAGTGCCCGGCCATTGTGCATGAGAGGCGCGCGCCGTGTGAAGTAAATCCGTGTAAGCACAACACCACACTGCGATACAAATCGCCGAAATCCAGCAATTTTTCAGACAAACGCGCTTGGGATTATCGGTCACCACCCAAACCCCGTGCGCACCATGAGCCTATCTTCACACACCTTCAAATCGACCGCGCCACGCCTGATGCGCAGCAGTATGTACCTGCTGGGTATCTTCCTGTTCTGCTTCAGCTACTGGCTGCATCGCTCGTTCGGCAAGCCGGATATCGAGCAGATCACCTATCACATGAATTTTGGCGTGAAGCTAATGAACACGGTGGACCCGGCGGTGACGCGTCGCTTTATCCGCTGGTGCGTGGTGGCGCCGCTGATCTTCTTCGCGCTGCTCTGCTACACGGAGCGGCGCGGGCGCCGCGTGCTGGCGCGCCGTTCGCAGCGCTGCCGCGCGATCTGCTCGCGCCTGAACAAATGGGGGCCGCTGGCGGTGGTGTTCAGCGCTGCCATGTTCTGGATGTGTGACGTCTCCGCCTTCAAGTACATCACCTCGGACTTTGGCCCGGACTATTTCGGCGCCAACTACGTGCCGCCGAAATCAGTGCCGCTGGTGGCCAACAAGCCGAAGAACCTGATCCTGATCTACGTTGAAAGCCTGGAGCAGGGCTACACCGACCGCAAAGTATTCGGCCATGATCTGCTGGCGCCCCTGACCGAACTGCATGGCACGAATTTCCCCAGTTACGAACAGGTGCCGGGCACCGGCTGGACCATCGCCGCCATCGTCGCCACGCAATGCGGCGTGCCACTGGAGCGGGTGACGGTGTTCGACCCCAACACACAGGGCCAGGTGATCAACTCCTTCCTGAAGAATGCCGTGTGCCTGCCGGACCTGCTGGCGGAACAGGGCTACCGCAATGTCTTCATGGGCGGCGCCTCGACCAGCTTCGCCGGCAAGGACAAATTCCTCAGCCAGCATCACTACCACGAAGCGTACGGCCGCGAAGAGTGGCTCAAGAGCGGCGTGCCGGAAAGCGCGATGAATGGCTGGGGCTTGTACGATGGGGATCTGTTCAGCCGCGCCAAGACCAAGCTGCGCGAACTGTCGGCCGGCGGGCAGAAATTCAACCTGACGCTGCTGACGGTGGATACGCATGAACCGGAAGGGTATTTGTCGACCGGCTGCGCGCAGCGCGGCTTCAACGGCTTTGACGGCGTGATTGCCTGCACGGCGGTGGAGGTGGCGGACTTTGTGCGCTACGCCAGGGACAACGGTTACCTGGAGGACACCAACATCGTCATCCTCGGCGACCACCTGTCGCGCAAGAATCCGCTGACCGACCAGCTGACGCAGCGGCCCGACCGCACCATCTTCAACAGCTTCATCGCCAAGGACGCGCCGCTGCCGAACCGCGCGCAACTGCTGCACTTCGATCTGATGCCGACCATCCTGGAATTCACCGGCTTCTCGCTGGCGGACGGGCGCATGGGACTGGGCTACAGCGGCTTCAACCAGCACGCGCTACAGCCGCCCCCGGGGCGTTTTGCCGAGATGGACAAAAGCCTGATGAACCACTCGGATCAGTATATGGCGCTGTGGTCGGACCCGGAGTCGGACCACTAGCGGCGGGGACAAGTTGTCAATCCCGCGCAAAGCCGCGTAAAATGCGTGGCACGCGGGTGTAATTCAATGGTAGAACGGCAGCTTCCCAAGCCCCGCCGCCTTGTTAAAACCCACTGTTCATGCGGGTTTCAGACGCATTATTATGCGATCACACCAAAATCCCAAGTTAATCAACAAGTTATCTGCCAGCACATTTTCGATCCCACATCTAGCTGGAAAAGCTGCCGATACGGTGTGATGGCTAGCCATTATTTGCGTCGTCCCTTTTTCGCGGCTTTGATGTAAATCGATGCAATCAGCTATTCGGAAATGAATGCAGCGATAGCTTCGATTTCTCCTATGGTGGTATTGAACCACTCCTTGCTTGGAATGTTTTCTCGCCACTTTCCACGTGAACGCAGGACGTTGTGGATGGCGGCTTCCACGAAGCCCACACGCTTAACTGGCCAGCGCCCTAATATGACGGGATTGTCGAACATTGCGGATCCTTTGCATTGTTGACTAACACGCGCGTCCACATTGTCTAGCGTCATACCGACCTTGATCGGAAAAGGCTGGTTGCTTCTCAGAAGGATAGGAAAACTAAATGCATAAATCCAACCGTCATATTCCGCAGCTTCGGTGTCTCCGTCCTCCAATGCGGATTCTCTAACTTCATCCTCATCAATGTCCTCCGGAGCGGGTAGTCTGTACAAGCCGCCGCCGACACGAACCAACTGGCCGGTATTTTTCGCGATGAACGGGACATAGAATTTGATATCGCTTACGACGGATTCTGTCCGATCTGACTTCGCCCGTTTGATTTTGATTCCCTGTTGTTCAGACGTCAGGTATTTGTCTACAATCTGTTTAACGAAGTCAATCAGGCGAAATGGCTCCCCGCCTTTGACTTCAGACATTTCAAGTATTTCCGGAAGAGCCTGATACCGCGAGAATTTATAGCAGAACGAGGCTGTCGGTTCGAAAATGAACTGCATGGAACTTCCTTCAAGGTGAGCCGCGTGAATTGTTCTATTTATAATAGTTGATTGTCATATTTTCGTACAACAATTATTGGTCACGTAGTAGGCAAAAAGGTAACTCCTCCCATTTTTGGAGCGCGCTAAAAGTAGAGGTTAAGCGGCCAAGGCAAGCTTTATGTTTTGGGGTGATTACCGAAGTAGTAGACGCGCCAGCGTTGAGGTTGTCGGCATTCGCATTGACGGTCTAGCGACCATCAACGAACGGAAGCTCAACATGACGAACAAAAAGCTGCAAGGGAAACATCTGTCCAGTGAAGAGCCCCCTGAGCTGAAGAAGAAAATCGAGCAGTTGCTCCGGACACGCTAGAAGCAAGACCACGCGACAGCGATGGAGGAAATCTACGCCTTGCTGACGTAAGAGGGGATTTAGCATAAGATAGATGCTTGTTACCTCATTATTAAACAAATATTTAATTGCTTGTTGTTAACTTGTGAGCCCAATTGACCAGCTCCGTTTCTCAGTGCGCGATCTCATCAATAATGTTGAGGTTGGGCCTGCGCACGTCCCGTTAGCGCTGCTCGGAGAGTTCCAGAAGGATGTTACTGATTTCCTGAGAGGGGCAAGCCGCGATGTGGACCCTACGCAAGTTCAAGTTTCGATTGAATCAGGTTCACTCGCATTTGCTGCATCAGGATTGCTTGCCGCAACAACATTATGGACAGACCTAGCCCACATTACGTCTCCAGACGCATTGACCTTAATTGATCCTAAACGCGCCAGCGTATTGGAGCGCTGGCAAGCTGTCGCACGCGAAAACCCGAACCGAAGCTATACCGTTGCGGACAAGACAGGCCGGGCATTTTTTGTGGTGGACGCGCGGACCAACTTGACTAAGATTGATGATGTATGGGTGCAAGTTGAAAAGTATCTGCACGGAAAAATTGTCGATATTGGTGGGAAGACAAAGGCCAACGTACACCTTGAACTTGAAAATGGCCAGACTCTGACAGTTAGCTCCAGTCATGATCTTTTGGCGCAAGACGAACGAAATCGTCTTTACCGACCAGCATTGTTGCATGTAACAGCGGAGGAAAATTTGCTTACGGGTGAGTTGCGTAATCTGCGCTTATTGGCATTCGAGCCCCATCAGTCCAGTTATGATGATGAGGAATTTAGGTTAATGGTTGAACGAGGAACAAAGGCCTGGGAAGACGTAGTCAACGCAACGGAATGGACTGATGCGCTGCGCGGCGGTCAAGCATGACGCCCTCAGTATTGCTGGATACGAGTTTCTTGATTTCGTTGGTTGGCAGCAGTCGCCCTAATCATACTGTCGCGGCTAAATACTATCGATTGATGCTTGACCAAAATTTGGCGATGTACTTTTCCGCTATTGTGGCAGCGGAAATTTCTATCAAACAGCCGATCACCGATTTTCCGCTGAAGAATTTTCGAACAGTCCCGTTTAACATCCTCCATGCAGTAGAGGCTGGACGCGTCTGGAATGCGCTGGGATCTCGCGATAGCGGCGATGCACGCGGAGCGATTCGCGATGACGTGAAACTGATCGCTCAAGCTGACCACGAATCGATTCCCTTTATCATTACTGAAGACGCTTCGACTCTCTTCAAATATTGCGAACGGTTGCGAAGCGCCGGGAGCGTGAAGGTCCGGGCCATTAAACTGGCTGACGGGTTTGATGCCAATGCGTTTCGCTTAGATGGTCAGAAAGGGCTCGATCTGGACGATCCGAAGTGAAGTTGGAATTGCGACCATCACACCTTGGTGACATTGGCCATCAAACTTTCGATCACAGCGGCCATGCAGCAACGTTGTCAACACTGGGCAAAGCCGCGTAAAATGCGTGGCACGCGGGTGTAGTTCAATGGTAGAACGGCAGCTTCCCAAGCTTCATACGAGGGTTCGATTCCCTTCACCCGCTCCAGCCGCTTTCAGGCAATTCGATCCAGCGCTTTTTTGTAAGCGATATTCCCTTGTCGCTTTCCTGCCGATAGGACGTAGACGGTGACTGTGTCATCGATGACGCGGTAGACCAGACGATATCCCTGAGCCGCTAGCTTGATTTTGTAAAGCTCCGTACTGCCGCTGATGCATGCGTTGGGAGCAAGGTTAGAGGTCGTCCAGCGTTACCCTTATAGGTTTTTTACCGTCTGACATTCTGGCCTCGGCGATTTTCAGCAATTCCTTATCCGCCAGCGTCTCTTGGATTTTCGCCCGCGATTCGGCAGTTAGAAGATAGCCGACTAACCGGGCCAATATCGCGTCCATGATCAAGCCTCTAAAGATCTTTTAACAGGCCTTATAGTAGCACTGGCTCTCGATCATCCCTTGCCCGGCGCGGCCTTTACCAGGTTGTTGCGCAGTTTGGCGACGGCTTTTTGCAGGGCCGGGAATTCTTCGGCGGTCAGGCCGGTGGCCTCGCGCAGGTTCATGTGCAGCGCGCTTTCGCGCAGGGCGCGGCCTTCGGCGGTCAGGCCGACGCGGACGACGCGCTCGTCGGCGGGATCGCGCGCGCGGTGGACGTAGCCCATCGCTTCCAGCTTTTTCAGGATCGGCGTCAGCGTATTGGATTCCAGATACAGCTTTTCACCCAGGCCGCTCACGGTCTGGTTGTCTTCTTCCCACAACGCGATGATGGCGATGTACTGCGTGTACGTCAGCCCCAGCTTGTCCAGGATCGGCTTGTACGCCTTGCCGTAGGCCAGGTTGGCGGAATAAACCGCAAAGCATAGAAAGTCGGCCAGCTGCGGGGTGGTCGGTTTGCTCATGGTGCACCTCCTTGTTCAATGACTAGATTATACATCGCATCCGATTTAATCGGAATTGCTTGACACGCCAAAATTTTCCTGTAATATTCAACGCATGCGCTTCTATCGGATGCGATATAAATCAAACCAACCAAGGAGTTTCATCATGACCAAGCAAGTTCTGTACACCGGCAAAACCCGCACCACCGGCGGCCGCGACGGCGTCGCCCGCAGCGATGATGGTCGTCTGGATATTCAACTGTCGCGGCCCGGCAGCAGCGGCCAGGGTACCAATCCCGAGCAGCTGTTTGCCGCCGGCTGGTCGGCGTGCTTCATCGGCGCCATGGGCCTGGTGGCCGGCAAGCTGGGCGTGAAACTGCCGGCCGATCTGGCGGTCGATACGGAAGTGGACCTGAACAAGGACGACAGCGGCTTCTTCCTGGCCGCTCGCCTGAACGTCAGCCTGCCTGGCCTGGACCAAGCCACCGCGCGTGCCGTGGTCGACGGCGCCCATCAGGCCTGCCCGTATTCCAAGCTCTCACGCGGCAATATTGATGTTGAGATCAATCTGGCCGGGGAGGCATGAACATGAACCGTCAGATCTTCGCCGCCACCGCGCTGGCCATCACTACCTTGTTCGGCGCCGCCGGCGCCCACGCGGCCAGCCCGGCCGGCTTCACCAACATCAAGCAGATCAACGCCGGCGAGTTGAATGTCGGTTATGTCGACGCCGGTCCGGCCAACGGTCCGGTGGTGATCCTGCTGCACGGCTGGCCATACGACATCAACAGCTACGTCGATGTAGTGCCGAAGCTGACCGCGCAAGGCTACCGTGTGATCGTGCCGCACCTGCGCGGCTACGGCACCACGCGCTTCCTCGACGCCAAGGCGATCCGTAACGGCGAACCGGCCGCGCTGGCGACCGACGTTATCGCGCTGATGGATGCGCTGAAGATCGACCAGGCCACGTTGGCTGGCTATGACTGGGGCGCGCGCACGGCGGACATCGTCGCGGCGCTGTGGCCGGAGCGGGTCAAGGGTCTGGTGTCGGTGAGCGGTTATCTGATCGGCAGCCAGGAGGCCGGCAAGCAGCCACTGCCGCCAGCGGCGGAACTGCAATGGTGGTATCAGTTCTACTTCGCCACTGAACGTGGCAGCGTGGGCTACGAGAAGAACCACCACGACTTCGCCAAGTTGATCTGGAAGCTGGCGTCGCCGGAATGGAAGTTTGATGATGCGACCTACGAGCGCAGCGCCGTGGCGCTGGACAATCCGGACCACGCAGCGGTGACGGTCTATAACTACCGCTGGCGCCTCGGCCTGGAGCCGGGTGAAGTGAAGTATGCGGGGCTGGAAGCGAAACTGGCGGCGTCGCCGGGCATCTCGGTGCCGACCATCACGCTGGAAGGCGACGCCAATGGCGCGCCGCATCCGGAGCCGGCGAGCTACGCGAAGCGCTTCACCGGCAAGTACAAACATGAACTGATCACCGGTGGCATCGGGCACAACCTGCCACAGGAAGCGCCCGAAGCATTTGCCAACGCGGTGATCGAGGTGGGCCGTCTTTAACGCACGAACAGTGCAATCAGGATGACGATCGGCAGGGGGATGCCAAGTAACAGCAGTAAGATCGAACGCATGGTGTTCTCCTTGTTTTAGATGGTGCGCTGGGTGATCAGCACGCGAGCGTGGTCGCGGTTACGGCCGCCGGCAATGGCGGAGACGGCGGCGATGAAGGCGCCCAGCAGCAGGGCGACGAACATCCACAGTGCCGAGTGAGCGGCAGCTTTACGGGCTTCTTCGGCGGCGGCCATGGCTTTGGCTTTGGCGTCGGCAGCGGCCTGGGTGGCCTGAGCGTAGATCAGGTCGATGCGCTGTTCGGCTTCGGCCTGCGTCATGCCGGTGCGTTTGGCAACCAGTTGGGCGAGGTAGACGCGGTCTTCACCGCTGATCTTGCCCGCTGCCAGGTCGGTCAGCAGGATGCGGTTGATTTCCGAACGCTGCGCGTCGGTCGCTACGTCGCCGTTTGGCGAACGCAGGATCATGTCGGCGAAGTAGGTGTTGCTACGGCCAGCACCCGCGTTGGCGCCGGCAGTGGCACCCGCTGCGGCAGCTACCGGAGCGGCAGCGGTGGCGACAGCGGCGCCGGTGTCGATGGTGCCGCTCAGGGCAGCGCGCGCGCCGCCAGCCAGCACGGCCACGGTCACCAGGGTGGCAACCGCCCAAGCCAGCAGGCCGTGGGCGGTGTCGCGGAAGTAGACTTCATCGTTATGGATGCTGGCCCATTTCACGCGCAGACGGCCGGCCATGTAGCCGCCGATGCCGGAGGCAGCCAGCTGCATGAAGGCGATCCAGATCACGCTGGCGGTGCCCAGCGGTTTGTCGTTGTACTGGTACGGCGAAACCGACGACAGGCCGAGGCCCATGCCGAGAATCAGCAGGATGAAGGACAGCGCGGCGGCAGCGGCTGCGCCGGCCAGAATGGCGCCCCAGGAAACGCCGGAAGCGTTGCCGTCGACGGCCGGCACGGCGCCCACCGCCAGGCCTGGCCCTGCATTGAGAGGTTGTGTTTGCATGATTACTCCTTATTGTTGGTGAAGTGATCATGCGCTGCGGCGGGCCGTTGGTATGTTCGTGCTCCAACATATGCGCCACCTTGGTGCAGATTGACTATACTTGTGGCCTCATCTATGGAGGCCATCGCGCATGAACCACGTCGGACCGCAGCAGCGTTTATCTACCCGTCTCGCATTTCTGGCCGCCGGCCTGGCCATGTCGGCCTGGGCGCCGCTGGTGCCGTTCGCCAAAACGCGGCTGGCGCTGGGCGAGGCGGAACTGGGCCTGCTGCTGCTGTGCCTCGGCGCCGGTTCGCTGGTGGCGATGCCGGTGACCGGCATCCTGACGTCGCGCTACGGCTGCCGGCTGGTGGTGCTGATCTCCGGCGCCTTTACCTGTTTGTTCGTGCCCGGCCTGGCGTACGCGCCCACGCCGCTGCTGTTGGGTGCCACGCTGTTTGCGGTCGGCGCCTCGATCGGCACGCTGGATGTGGCGATGAATGTGCAGGCGGTGATCGTCGAGCGCGAAAGCGGCGGCTCGCTGATGTCCGGCTTCCATGGCCTGTTCAGCGTCGGCGGCTTTATCGGCGCCGGCTTGATGGCGCTGATGCTGTGGGCCGGCATGACGCCGACCGCCTCGGCGGCCGTGGTTGCGGCGCTGGTGGCCTTGTCATTGATCCTGTGCGCGCCGCATCTGCTGCGCGAACCGGATGCGGCGGAGCGCGATGGCCCGCTGTTCGTGGTGCCGCATGGCGCGGTGATTTTCATCGGCGCGCTGTGCTTCCTGTCCTTTCTGGCGGAAGGCGCGATCCTCGACTGGAGCGCGCTGCTGCTGACGGTGGAGCAGGGGCTGGACGCCAGCCGTGGCGGCCTCGGTTACGCGGCGTTTGCGATCGCCATGACGATCGGCCGCCTGACCGGCGACCGTGTGGTGCGCGCGCTGGGCGGCAAGCGCGTGCTGCTGTTGGGCGGCTTGTGCGGCGCGGCCGGTTTCTTCCTGTCGGTGCTGGCGTCGTCCGCGCCGCTGGCGCTGGTTGGCTTTGTGCTGATTGGACTGGGGGCGTCGAACGTGGTGCCGATCCTGTTCACGGCGGCCGGCAACCAGACCTCAATGCCGGCCAGCCTGGCGATTGCCGCCGTCACCACGCTGGGTTATGCCGGCATTCTGGCCGGGCCGGCGATGATCGGCTTCGTCGCGCATGTCTCCAGTTTGAACCTGGCCTTTGGCGGCCTGGGTTGCTTCATGCTGCTGATCGCCGCCAGCGCCCGACTGGGCGCTGCCCGCAAAGCCTGACCGCCGTCGTCATTCCCGCGCAGGCGGGAACCCATAGTCAGCATGGATTCCCGCCTGCGCGGGAATGACCGTTCTCAGGCAATTTTTCGTTCGCCGCGCTGCAGCAAGTGTTCGACCATGGCGCGGTGGTCCGGCAGGTCGGCCAGCGCGCGGTGCGACACCTGCTCGATGGTGGCGAACTCCTTGCGGGCTTCCTCCATGCGCGGCAGCGTCCTGGCGTTGGCGTACAAGTCGGTCGGATACTCCATCCCGTACAGCACATACTGCCAGCTCGATGGCGGATACATCTCGTAGTCCACCACGAAGTCCATGCGGTGCGGCGCGCGCCTGCGCCACATGGCCAGCTTGTCCTGCAATGAATCCGGAATGCTGGCCGCATCGGCGTTGTCGGTCCAGAAGGCGTGGTCCTTGCGCTGCGTCAGGCAATAGTGCAGCTTGACGAAATCGACGACGCGCTCGTAGCGCGCCTTCATCATCTCGTTGTACACCTTGGCCACCGGTTCAAAGTCGCCGTCATGCGGGAACAGGTAGCTGACCAGATAAGCCGCCGTTTCAATCAGGCCGATGCCGGAAGATTCCAGCGGCTCCAGGAAGCCGCCCGACAAACCGACCGCCACGCAGTTCTTCACCCAGTGCTGCTCGCGGTAGCCGACGTTCAGCTTGAGCTGGCGGGGATTCAGGCCGTCGGACGCCTTGCCGATGTAGCCGCGCAGGACTTCTTCGGCGCGGGTGTCGTCGGTATGGCGGCTGGAATACACATAGCCGATGCCGCGCCGCTGGTGCAGGCCGATGTCCCAGGTCCATCCCGCTTCGTGCGCGGTGGAGATGGTATAGGACGGAATCGGCGCATCCGGACGTTCGTACGGCACCTGCATCGCCAGCGCGCGGTCGACAAACAGCACGTCATTGATGTTGCGGAAGCTGGCGCCCAGCGCTTCGCCGATCAGCGCCGCGCGGAAGCCGGTGCAGTCGATGTACAGGTCGGCCGTCAGCACGCCGGCTTCCCTGGTGTGGATGGCGCCAATCGCGCCATCGTCATCCAGCGCCACCCGTTCCATCGTGGCCTGCACATGCTGCACGCCCAGCGATTGTGCGTGGGTGCAGAGCAGGGCGGCGAACTTGCCGGCGTCGAAGTGATAGGCGTAGTTCAGCGGGCCCATGAAGTCGGCATCGCTCGGGCGCTTGGGCGCGCGCGACGCATCGGCCACGCGCTTTTGCATTGTGGCGGCGGCGGCGAACGCCACGCCGGGGCCGGCCGCGCCTTGCAGCCAGTACGGCAGCAGTTCCGGACCGCCAGGGCGCTGGCTAGGCAGGCTGAAAGGGTGGAAGTAGTGGTCGGCGCCGGCCGCACCGGGTTCGCGCACCCAGTGGTTGAAGCGGATGCCCTGTTTGAAGGTGCCGTTGCACTCGCGGATAAAGCGCGCTTCGTCGATGCCGATGGTGGCCAGCGTGCCCCGTATCGACGGGAACGTGCCTTCGCCAACGCCGATGATGCCGATTTCCCTGGACTCCACCAGCGTGATGCGCACGCTGCCGGGGTCCGCGCCGGTGCCCAGTTGCTTCGCTAAAAAGCAGGCTGTCAGCCAGCCGGCGGTGCCGCCGCCGACGATCAGCACTTGTTTGACGCCATCTTTTGGTAACGTTTTCATAGCACTTTTGTCTCCCTAGTGCAGCAAAGTAACCCTATCGAAAGCAAGGGGATACAACGTTGCTACAATTTTTAAATTGACATCTCCAAACATGATTATGTACCATGAAATCGATTTCAGAAATTAAGAAAACGATTTCAGCAAAACAGAAAACGTTTTCAAGCCGCTTGAAATCGTTTTCCAAGATAAATGGTAGCACCGCCGCCCGGCGATCGCACCGCAAAAGGAGACTTATGAACCTGCACGTACCGCAATCCGGGAAGCGTCTGCTCACCCCTATCTCGCTCGCCATCTTTGCCCTGATGACCAACGCCACTGTTTATGCTGCCGATACCGCTCCAGCCGCCGCCGATGCGCAGGCAGGCTCGGCCGCACCCGCCGCTGAACAATCCGCACCTCAGGCAGCACCAGCCGCACCAGCCGATAGCGGCAAAATTACGGAAGTCTACGTTACCGCTACCAAACGCACGACCTCGCTGCAAAAAACCCCGGTAGCCGTGACCGCGCTGAACGCGGCCGCGCTGGACGACAACCACGTCCAGACCATCCAGGACGTCGTCAACCTGGTGCCGGGCTTCTCGGCCACCGGCCAGGGCGACCACGGCGTGATCACCATGACCATGCGCGGCATCGGCAACGACTCCGCCAAGACCGAATATGCCGATCCGGAAGTCGCCTCGTTCGTCGATGGCGTCTACTCGCCGCGTCCGGAAGGCGCCACCGCGCTGCTGTTCGACCTGGACGCGATCGAAGTGCTGCGCGGCCCGCAGGGCACGCTGTGGGGCCGCAACTCCACCGTCGGCGCGGTCAACATGCAGACCGTCAAACCGGAAATCGGCAGCAACGCCGGCAACTTCGAGCTGGGCTACGGCAACTACGCCCGCCTCGGCGCGCGCGGCGCGCTGAACATCCCGATCAACAGCACCATGGCGATGCGCGTTTCGGTGGTCCATGAGCAGCATGACGGCTACGTCGACTACCAGGCGCCGAACATCCCGTCGCTGGCGTCGCAGCAGGCTGCCGCCGCACCGGTGATCGCCGCCTGGAATACCGCGCACCCGACCAATCCGATCGCCTTCCAGCCGATCAATCCGAACAACTACGTGCGCATGGGCAAGAAGTACAGCGCCCAGGACCAGAGCGCGGCGCGCCTGAGCTTCCTGTGGCAGCCGTCGGCCGACCTGAAGTGGAACATCTCGTACGAGCACTACATCGACCGCGGCACCCCAAGCATCAACCTGCTGCAACAGCAGCGTCCGGGCCAGGACTTCTGGTCGGCGCTGGTGGACACCGCGCCGAGCGTGGACCGCGAATCGAACTCGGTGCGCAGCCGCGTCGACTGGCAGATCAACCCGGACATCGCGATGGCCTACATCGCCGGCTACTCGCGTTTCAACGGTTCGTCCACCTTTGACCAGGACGGCGGCGCCAATCCGGCCACCAGCTTCACCACCGCCAGCAGCAGCGCCAGCGCCGGCTACCAGGCCAACAACACCGTCGGCTCCAAGTACAAGAACTACAGCCATGAGCTGGAGTTCATGTCGACCGGCAAGCGCGAAGTCGACTGGCTGCTGGGCCTGTACTACGCCAACGAAGACAACAGCATCCGCTTCGACATCCCGATCATGAACGGTACCCAGCAGGGCACCATCAACTGGCAGGGTTCCTTCATCCAGCCGAAGGAAACCGTCGATTCGACCGCCGCCTTCGGCCAGGCCACCTGGAACATCGCCGACGCCTGGCACCTGACCGGCGGCTTCCGCTACACCTCGGACAAGCGCAAGAACATCGGCGGCACCAACAACAACTTCTCGGACTACGCCAATTCGCCGCTGGTACCGGTGAGCCCGTCGTCCGATCCGCTGTCGCCATCGTCCGGCTTCACCACCTACCAGCGCAACGACGGCGAATACAAGGACCACAAGCTGACCGGCCTGGGCCGCATCAGCTACGACATCGACAAGAACAACATGGTGTTCGCGTCGGTTTCGACCGGCTACAAGTCGGGCGGTTTGCAGGACGGCGGCCGTCCTTACGGTTCGGAAACGCTGACCAACTACGAAGTCGGCTCCAAGTCGACCTTCCTGGGCGGCAAGGTGCGGATGAACAACTCGGCGTACTACGAGAAGTTCAAGGGCTTCCAGTTCAGCGCGCCGGTGACCAATCCTGACGGCACCCGCGGCCTGGCCACCAACAACGCCGAAGGCGCCAATGTCTGGGGTCTGGAGACCGAGATCGCCGCCAAGATCACGCCGGTGGACCGCGTGCAGTTCACCGCCGCCTACACCCACGCCAAGCTGAAGAAGCTGATCGGCGGCAGTAACGACTACGTGCTGCCGAAGTGCTCGATCCCTGACATCAGCACCTGCCTGGACGTGACCGGCAACGACATGCCGCACGCGCCGAAGTTCGCCATGCAGCTGCAGTACCAGCACAGCTTCGAGCTGGCCGACGGCACGCTGATCCCGCGCATCAGCACCCACTACGAAACCGCCAGCTGGCTAAGCGTGTTCAACCTGGGTGAGCCGGACCGTCAGAAGGCCTACAACCGTACCGACATCGGCCTGCGTTACGACGCCCAGGCGAAGTGGTACTTCGACGCCTTCGTCCGCAACGTCGAAGACGGCAAGATCAAGACCAGCGCCATGAACGCCAACGGCCCGTGGCAGGCGCAGTACCTGCCGCCACGCACCTTCGGCATCAACGTGGGCCGCTCGTTCTAAGCAAAGCGTTTTTCATGTAGTCCAGTGTTGTCTGTGGTTTTAATCCCCTCGCGCCTTCACCGGCCGAGGGGTTTTTTTTTACCCCAAACGAAAGGGTCCGACCCCGTACGGGGTCGGACCCTGGCCGCAGTGGTTTGCGGGTTTGGCTGGCGCCGCACGCTATACTGGGGGCTTGTGTCTTTCGCCGAGGTCTTGATGCCTGTCCTGAGTGCCGTTGTTGCCGCCGCCCTGCTGGCCGCGCCGCCGTGCGTGGCGCCGCCGCCCGATCCGGCCAATACCTACGATGCGCCGCACACCTACGACAAGCTGGTGCGCGACTATCCGGATATCCACATCGCCACCGACGCGCTGCCGCCCGGCGTGCGCAAGACCGCCGACCAGGTCTACGCCCAATACGGCGCCCGCTGCCTGATGCTGGACCTGTATCGCCCGCCCGGCGACAAACTGCCGGTGGTGGTATTCGTCCACGGTGGCGGCTGGAAGTCCGGCTACCGTGCCGAGTTCGTGCCGATGGCGCTGCGCCTGACCGAGCACGGCTATGCGGCGGTCACGCTCAGCTATCGCCTGTCGGGCGAAGCGCGCTATCCGGCCGCCGTGCAGGACGTGCAGGATGCGGTGCGCTGGGTGCGTGCCCATGCGGCGCAGTTCGGCCTCGATCCGCAGCGCATCGCCCTGGCCGGCGGTTCGGCCGGCGGCCAGATCGCCAGCCTGGCCGGCGTCACGGCCGGCGGCGACGTCAAGGCCATCGTCAACATCGACGGCCTTTCCGACTTCACCACCGAACTGGCGCTGAAGTACGAGAACGATCCGAAGAAAAATCCGTCTGCGGCCGGGGCCTGGTTCGGCGGCCGCTACGAAGAGCAGCCCGCGCGGTGGCGCGAGGCCTCGCCCATCCAGTACGTCCACGCCGGCATGCCGCCGATTCTGTTCATCGGCAGCGCGCAGCCGCGTTTTTCCGCCGGCCGCGAAGCGATGCGGGAACAGATGACGGCGCTCGGCGTCGCCAGCGATGAGCTAATCCTGTCCGGCACGCCGCATTCGTTCTGGCTGTTCGATCCCTGGCTCCAGCCAACGGTAGACAAGACAGTCACATTCTTGCAGCAATACTTGCGATAGCTCATGCTAGTATTCAGACACGATGCGAAAGACGACCTCTCTTCTGCTGGCCCTGGCGATCGGCGCGTTTGCGCCGCAGCCGGCATATGCGGTCGAGCGTCTGGCGGTCGGCGCCACCTTCAGCAATATTTTTGAGGAGGGCCGGGACGGCCAGTGGCGCGGACTGGGCGTGGACGTACTGCGCCTGCTGGCCGCGCGCGCCGGCGACACCATCCGCTTCCAGCTGTATCCGTGGCCACGCGCGCAGGCCATGGTGGAGCGGGCCCAGGCCGATATCCTGGTCGGCCCCTACCAGTCGCCCGAGCGGCTGCTGCGGTTTGCCTTTCTCGACCAACCGTTTTACCGCGACCGCCTGGTGTTTTACGCGCGCCGCGACAGCGCGCCGCCGTGGCAGGGCGACCTGACCGCGCTGAAACCCCACCGTCTGGCCGCCGTGCGCGGCTGGCACTACGGCGCCCAGTTCGACCGGGCCCGCAAGCTGCTCGATGTCAGCGAGGTGTCGCAGCTGGAAAACGGCCTGCAGATGCTGGCCCATGGCCGCGTCGAACTGCTGGCCACCAATCAACGCAACAGCACGGCACTGATCAACAACCTCCATCTGGATGGTGCGCTGACGCTGCTGTGTCCCGACATCACGCAACTGGATGGCTACCTGGCCTTCCCGCGTGATCCCAAATTCTCTGCCGTGCGCGCGCGTTATAACGTGCTGTTTACGGAAATGGTACGCTCCGGTGAACTGGCGCGGCTGGGTGCGCGCAACGGCGTGCTGGTACCGGCCGCCGACACCGCCCGTCCCGCCGCCAGCTGTGCGGATCAACGCGGATAACGATCATGAAGATAGGTTTGTTCCCCCTGGGCTTGCTCCCCCTCGCGCTGTTGGCGACAGCCGGCTTGTGCTACGCGGCCGGGCCGACGCAGCAGGCGTCGCCGAAATCCGGGCAGCCGTTCGCCCCGATCCCGGTCAATTCCATCTTTCGCCCGGTGCAGGCCAACGGCACCGCCGACGATGCGCTGGCCAGCGGCCGCGTGGTGGCGGGTGTGTATCCGCCAGCCGCGCGCGCCGGCAAGCACTGGCGCATCGCCTTCCTGTTCCCGCACATGAAGGACCCGTACTGGGCCGGCGTGGCGTACGGCGTCATCAGCGAGGCCAGGCGGCTGGGCGTGGCGGTCGATATCCTGCCCGCCAGCGGCTACGACGACCTGCACGGCCAGTTGCAGAAAATGGACGAGGCCATCGCCGCCAGATATGACGCCATCGTGGTGTCGCCGATCAGCATGACGGCCAACAACCTGTCGATCGCCAAGGCGCGCGCGGTCGGCATTCCGGTGCTGGAGCTGGCCAACGACAGCCGCAGCGAAGAGCTGGCGGTGAAAGTCACCACGTCGCTGCGCAGCATGGGCATGGAAGCGACGCGCTGGGCCATCCGCGACGCCCAGCAGCGCGGCCTGAAGACCATCAACATCGCCTTGCTGCCGGGACCGATGGGCGCCGGCTGGGTCAAGGGCGAGGTGGATGGCACGCGCATCGCCGCGCAGGAGGCGCCGATCGAGGTCAACATCCTGGATATCCGCTACGGCGACAGCGAGCGCGGGTTGCAGGCGCAACTGACCGGCCGCATTCTCAACAAGCACGGCGCGCGGCTCGACTATATTCTGGGCTGCACCGGCTGTGCACCGGCGGCGCTGGCGCCGATCAAGGCGGCCAGGCTGAACGACAAAATCCGCGTGGTGGCGTACGACCTCACCGGCGAGATCGCGCAGTTGATTCGCAGCAAGGAAATCTCGGCGGCGGCCGATACCAAGGGCGTCAGCCAGGCGCGGGTGGCGATCAACGCCGCCGTCAATCTGCTGGAAGGCCGCGCCAGGGAACAGCCGCACACCATCCTGGTCAAGCTGGGCATGCTGGACCAGCAGAACCTGGCTAACTATCCGTTTGATACCTCGATCGCGCCGGAAGGCTACCGGCCACAGTTGTCCTACGACCCGGCCAGAGAATAAGGCTACCGGACGCGCACGCGGCCCCATCTTGCGTTAATCTATCTGGATGCAAAGGGGAGGACGCCATCATGACACCGGAACACGACAGGCGCCAACGGCCGCAGACGTCCGATACCGCGGGTTGGCATTCGTTTGATTTCATCGTGCGGCAGGCATTGCAGGTCCAGCGCGACATCGGCACGCCCGGCGCGGTGGAGATGCTGCAGAATATGGGACTCAATCCGCAAGTCATCGCCCGCGTGCTGTCCCCCGAGCGCCGCGTCCGCGAGGAAGATTTGCGTTCACTGAGCGGCGAAGCCTAGACAGGTTTTCAGTTCCGCGAGATGGCGCGCGCTGACCGCCAGTTGCGCGCCGCAGGCCAGCGTCAGCTGATAGCGGCCGTCACCCACCACCGACAGGCGCCGCACCTGATCGCGCCGCACGATGGCGGTGCGGTGCACGCGCAGGAAGTCCTCCGGCCGCAGCAGCTGCTCGACGCGGCTTAGCGGCACCCGGTGCAGCACCGTGCGCGCCGCCAGATGCAACTCCACATAATTTCCCGCCGCCTGTAGCCACAGCACGTCGCGCACGGGGATCTGTTCAATGCTGCCCACCGACCGCACGCTGAAGCTGTCCATCTGCTGAGTGTGGGTGGCGGCGGTGTAGCCTTGCAGCGCGGCGCGGTAGGCGTCGTGCTGGCGCAGCCCGAGCATGGCGTTGGCGCGCTCGATGGCTTGCGCCAGCCGGCGGTCGTCGATGGGCTTGAGCAGGTAGTCCAGCGCGTGGACCTCAAACGCGTCCACCGCGTGGGTGTTGTAGGCGGTGACGAAGACGATCAATGGCGGCGCCGGCAGGCGGCTCAGCTCACGCGCCAGTTCCAGCCCGCTTTCGCGCGGCATCTGGATATCGAGGAAGATGACGTCGGCCGGCGTGCGCGCCATGGCCTCGCGGGCGGCGGCGGCGCTGTCGCATTCGGCCAGCAGCCGCCAGCCGGCTTGCGCCTGCATGGCCAGCCGCAGGTTGGCGCGGCCGGGCGCTTCGTCGTCAACGATGATATAGCGGATCAATCCCAGTCTCCCAGCGGCAGGCGGATTTCGGCGTAGAAGCGGTCGCCGCGCGTTTCGGTGTGCAGCGAGGCGGCTGGGTTGAACATCCCCAGCCGCTCGCGCGTGTTCTTCAATCCGAGGCCGGTGCCGGGGTTGGCCGGCGCCTGCGCGCTCAGTGGGTTGGAGACGGTCATCAGCAGTTCGGACTCGTGGCGGGTGATGTGGACGCGGATGTCGCTGCGGCCGTCGTGGCCATCGAGGTCGTGGCGCAGCGCGTTTTCGATCAGCGGTTGCAGCAGCAGCGGCGGGCATTGGGCTTCGTGCAGCGCGGCGTCGTCGCAGTGGATATCGATGTGCAGGCGTTCGCCGTAGCGCAGGCGTTGCAGGTCGGTGTAGTCGTGGATGAATTGCAGTTCTTCGCCGAGGCGCACGGTGTCGCGCAGGCTGGCCGACAATGCGTAGCGCAGCAGGTCGCTCAGGCGGCTGATGCCTTGCAGTGACACGGCCTTGTCGCCATCCCGTACCAGAGCACTGATGGCGTTCAATGCGTTGAAGATGAAGTGCGGCTCCAGTTGCGCGCGCAGCGACAGCATGCGCTGCTGCTCCAGTGCCAGCGACAGTTCGAGGTTGTGCGTGTGGGTGCGCTGCAAGGCGTGTTCACGCGCGCGCGCCAGCCGCCAGTTGCCGATGCCGACGATGATGGCGAACGTGGCGCCGGTGACGAACCAGCTGAAACGGCGCATGCGCAGGCGCGCCTGGTAGATGTTTTCCAGGTTGATGCCGGCGACGTCGCCGCCATGGCGTATCCAGTCGACATACAGCCATTGCAGCGGCTGGAATACGACCATCACCACGATGAAGAAGCCGACGATGTTGCGCCATGGTTCAAACAGCGTGGGCCAGCGCAGCAGCGCGAGACACAGCGTGGCGCTGAGCAGCAGCATCGGCAGGTAGTCGATGCACCATTGCTGCCAGAGCCGCAGGAAGCTGGTGGCGTTGGCCGCGCCATAAGCACCGGCCGCGCTGATCGCGGCCCACGCCAGCGCGTTGAGCACCACCGCTTGCAGCACGGCGGCCCAGCGCGGATGCTGCGCCCCATGCGCGGCGGCGGTCGGCGGCGCGATGCTTGGCGTGGCAAGCGCGGTTGCGAGTTTGGCGTTAGGCGGGGAGGTCATCGGCGCGAGTATAGCAGGGCGTTTTGCGCTGCCGGGTGGCTGCGTCACATGGAACCGGCCTTTCGTCCCACGCCTTGCGCAAGGCCGCGCGGCGGCGGCAGAATCGCCTTTTTGCACATCTCAAAGGAACACAATGAAGGGCAGGATACACGGGCTGGATACCTTGCGCGCCGCAGCGATTGTGCTGGTGCTGATGTACCACTACGGCGTGGTGGCCGGTGGCCGCGACTTTGGCGAGGCGGGACGCATCGGCTGGGCCGGCGTGGACCTGTTCTTTGTCTTGAGCGGCTACCTGATCGGCAATCAGCTGCTGGCGCAGCGCATGCCGCTGTCGACCTTCTTCGGCCGCCGCCTGCTGCGCACCGTGCCGAACTACTACGTGGTGCTGGCCGCGTATTTCCTGCTGCCGGCGACGCTGGGCGGCAGCGCCACCGCGCCGCTATGGCGCTTCCTGAGCTTCACGCAGAACCTCGGCCTGCAATATGGCCAGACCTTCACCCATTCATGGTCGCTGTGTATCGAGGAGCAGTTCTACCTGATCCTGCCGCTGGCGCTTCTGCTGTTGCGCCGTCCGCGCTGGATCTGGGGCGGCATGGCGCTGGCCGTGGCGGGCGCCATTGCCTTCCGCATCAACGGCTGGTCGCACGGCATGCAGCCGTTTTCGCAGGAGCTGTACTATTCCACCTTCGCGCGCTTCGACGAACTGCTGCCCGGCGTGGCGATTGCCCTGCTGAAGAACCACCACGCCCCGTTGTATGAACGCATTCTACGCCATGGCAATCTGCTGCTGGCGGCGGGACTGGTGTTGGGTGGCGTGCTGCTGGCGCGCTTCGATGACGAATCGTTCTTCATGACGGCGTTCGGCTTTACGCTGCTGGCGTTGAGTTTCAGCCTGCTGCTGTTGGCGGCGCTCAGCCCTTCATCGCTGCTGGCGCGGGTGCGCGTGCCGGGCGCGGAGAGCCTGGCCTTGTGGTCGTACGCGATCTACCTGGCGCACAAGCCGCTGTTCAAAGTGGTGGGGGAGGCATTGCCGCTGGACCGTCATGCGGCGCCCGGTATTGCGTTGGTGATGCTGGCCGGCGTAGGCGGCGGGTGGCTGCTGTACCAACTGGTCGAGCAGCCCTTCATGCGCCTGCGCGCGGCCTGGTTCCCGCTTACTCCTTATTGTGGAACGGCGCGAACCACGTAACCAGGAAGGACGGAATAGTGGCCGCCATCACCAGCCAGAAGTAGTGCACATAGCCCAGCATCTGCTGCAGGTGGCCGCTGACCACACCGGTCACCATCATGCAGAGGCCCATCAGGCCGGTGCCGAAGGCGTAGTGGGTGGTGGTGTATTTGCCTGGCGCCAGTTGCTGCATCAGGTAGATCATGAAGCCCACCGAGCCGAAGCCGTAGAAGAACTTCTCGACCGCCACGCCGGCGCTGATGATCATCAGGTTATCCGGCTGGTAGATGCTCATCAACAGGAAGGTGACGTTGGGGATGTTGACCGCGCAGCACAGGATGAACAAGGTGTTCTGCAAACCGCGACGGGCCACGAAGATCCCGCCCAGCAGCGAACCAACCAGCACCGCGATCAGGCCATAGGTGCCGTAGATCAGGCCCAGCATCTCGTTCGACAGGCCAAGGCCGCCCTGCGCCACCGGATCGACCATGAAGAAGGGGCCGATCTTTTCCAGCAGGCCGATACTGAGGCGGAACACAAACGCAAAGCCCACCATCAGCCAGACGTCGCGCTTCTGGAAGAAGGTGACGAAGGAATCCTTGAGGATGAAGGCCGCTTCGGCCGCCGAGCGTGGTGCATTTTCTGCCTTGGCGCCGTCCGGCATCACGCGCATATGCCACAGCGCGGTGAGGATGGTGATGCCGGCGACGATGAAGAAGATCACGCGCCACGATTCGATCCACTCCGGTCCGAACACGCCGGCCTGGTGGTGGAAGTAATGCGTGTGCAGCCAGCCGCTCAGGTACACCATGCCGCCCGAGGCGACGATGGGGCCGATGTTCCAGCTCAGACTCTGGATGCCGCAGAACAGCGACTGGGTCTTGCCATCGAGCGCGGTGACGTAGACGCCGTCCGAGGCGATGTCCTGGGTGGCGCCAACCAGCGACAGTATGCCGAACAGGAACACCATGATGACCATGTAATCCGGCAGCGACATCGCCAGCGCCACGCCGGCAAAGCCGACGCCGACGATCAGCTGCGCGCACAGCACGAAGAACTTCTTGGTGCGGTACATTTCCACGAACGGCGCGAACAGCGGCTTGATGGTGTAGGCCAGGATCAGGTAGCTGGCGTATTGCGCGGCCTGGCCGTTGTCCATGCCCAGGTTCTTGAACATGATGGAGGTGACGCTGGTCAGCATCACATACGTCAGCGCCATGGCGAAGTAGCCGCTCGGCACCCACAGCATCGGCGTATTGCGCGCGAACATGGCGCGCAGCAGCGATGGTGGCGGCGTCGGAGTCGATGGCGCGGCGGCGGCCGGCGGTTCTTGCGGCAGGGCGGAAGGGGCGGTGCTCATAGTGTCGTCCTCGTTGTTCTCGGTGGAGTGTAGCACTGGCTCTGCGGCCATTTTTCGTAAAACATTAAAACGGGAACCGCCGGCCAGAGGCCGGCGGCGGTACTACGGTTGCGTTGCTCAGGCAGCGTGCTGTTTCTCTGCGCGCTGTTGGACCAGGTAATCGCGATACCACAGCGCGCTGTGCTTCGGCGTGCGCTTCTGGGTTTCGTAGTCGACGTGGACGATGCCGAAACGCTTGGCGTAGCCGGAGTTCCATTCAAAGTTGTCCAGCAGCGACCACAGGAAGTAGCCCTGGATGTTCACGCCTTGCAGGCGGGCGTCGTTCAGGGCCTTCAGGTGGCGCTGGACGAAATCGATGCGCGCTTCGTCCGGCACTTCGCCGTTGACGATGGTGTCCGGATTTGCCATGCCGTTTTCGGTGATGTAGATCGGCGGCAGGTCGTAATCGGCGTTCAGCTTGAGCAGCAGTTCGGTCAGGCCGTCCGGGTAGATTTCCCAGCCCATGTCGGTCTTGCCCAGTTTGCACTCCGGCTGGCGCGGCGGCGTTTCGGTCGAGCAGAAGGCGCGGAAGTAGTAGTTCACGCCGAGGAAGTCGATCTTCTGGTGTGCGGCTTCCAGGTCGCCGTCCTGCACTTCCGGCGCGTTGTCGCCGTGGACCTTGAGCGCCAGTTCCGGGTACTTGCCCTTGAAGATCGGGTCCATGAACCATTCGACCGAGCGCGAATATTCAAATTCGGCGGCGGCCTTGTCGGCGTCGCTGTCAGTGGCCGGATCGGCGGTCCACTGGTTCAGCACAATACCCAGCTGGGCCGAGCTGCCGACCTTGCGCATGGCGGTCATCGCCAGGCCGTGCGACAGCACCAGATGGTGCGAGACCTGGATCGATTGCTTCAGGTCCGCCACGCCCGGCGCGAATTGCGCGTTGCCGTAGCCCAGGTTGGCCGTGCACCATGGCTCATTGTGCGTTGCAATCGTTTTCACCCGATTGCCGAAGCGGCGCGCCACTTCCGCCGCGTATTCGGCGAAGTGGTACGCGGTGTCGCGATTGAGCCAGCCCCCTTCGTCCTGCAGGCCTTGCGGCAAATCCCAGTGGTACAGCGTGATGTGGGCGGCGATATTTTTGCTTTCCAGTTCCTTCAGCAGGCGGTCGTAGAAATCCCAGCCGGCTTCGTTCCACGCGCCTTTGCCCTGCGGCTGCACGCGCGCCCAGGCCATCGAGAAGCGGTAGGCGTCCACGCCCAGGCTGGCCATGATGGCCACGTCTTCCGGGTAGCGGTTGTAGTGGTCGCAGGCGACGTCGCCGTTGGTGCCGTCGATGACTTTGCCCGGCGTGTGGCTGAAGGTATCCCAGATCGACGGGCCTTTGCCGTCGGCGGTCGCGCCGCCTTCAATCTGGAAAGCACTGGTGGCAACGCCCCAGGTAAACGAAGGTGGGAATTGCGTGAAATCGGTCATGTGTCTTTATCGTTTTAATAGGATTAACGGGTGCGGAGGGGAGGACATAACTACGTTTGAAAACGATTTCACGCCTCAGATGATGATTAGACCTCAACTGCATGTGAGTGTCAATCGATTTGAAAAAGCGCGCAGGCAAGCCTGATATAATGCCGCCTCACTAAATTTTTGCTGAATCCGACCATGTCTTCCGATACGCCTAAAGACGCCCCAGCGCGCGCCATGCTGTACGACCCGACCGAACACCGCATCCGCAGTTTCGTCACGCGTGCCGGCCGCCTGTCGACCGCGCAGGCGCGCTCGCTGGAAGAACTTGGGCCGCAGTTCCTGATCCCGTACGAGAAAGCGCCGCTGGATTACGAGCAGGCCTTTGGCCGCAAGGCGCCGGTGGTGCTGGAGATCGGCTTTGGCATGGGCGGCACCACGGCGCACATCGCCGGCGTAATGCCGGAGAAGGACTTCATCGGCGTGGAAGTGCACACGCCGGGCGTGGGCAGTTTGCTGAAGCTGATCGGCGAGCAGAATCTGACCAACCTGAAAGCCATCCAGCACGATGCGGTGGAAGTGTTGAACTTCATGATTCCGGATGGTTCGCTGCACGGCGTGCATATCTACTTCCCGGACCCGTGGCACAAGGCGCGCCACAACAAGCGCCGCCTGATCCAGTCGCCGTTCGTCAAGCATCTGGTGCAGAAGCTGGAAGTGGGCGGCTATCTCCATCTGGCCACCGACTGGGAAGACTACGCGGTGCAGATGCTGGAAGTACTGAGTGCGGAAGAAGGCTTGCAGAATACCGCTGAAGGCTATGCCCCGCAGCCGGCGTATCGTCCGCTGACCAAGTTTGAAAACCGCGGCCTGAAGCTGGGCCATGGCGTATGGGATCTGGTCTTCACCAAGAAGTAAGTTACTTTCGCAGCGCTTTGTTCAGGCGCTGCATCACGTCATCCGGCGTCGCCTGCGTGCACCACAGGCGGCGGTCGTCATAGACTATCTCGGAGAGTTTGCCGGCGCGTTCGCGGCCCGGCAGGCCGACCCAGGCCAGCATGCAGGCTGGCTGCAAATTCGCTTTCAACAGGATCAGCTGCTGCTTGGCCGGGGTGCTGCGCAGCTGGTAGGGGATGTTCGCGGCCCGCAGCGCAACCAGCAGCTTGTCGATGCCTTCGCCTTGCGCCATGCCGCCCATGGTGTAGTGATACGGCGGCCGTTCGTTGTAGTGGATCGCCAGCGGCTCGGCGGCCAGCGCCGGCGCAGCGAACACCATCAACGCGGCCGCAAGCCTGTTCATTTCTCCAGCGGCTCCACGTCCAGCACCACGATGTACTGCAGGCGCTTGCCCTGCCACAGCGCGCCGCCGCGCACCTGCGCATCGACGGTGCTCAACTGGCCGGCGGCTTCCTTCTTGCGCAGCAGTTCGCGGAACCTGATCGACGCCTTCTGCGACAGATAGCCGACCATGCGGCCTTCGATAAACACTGCCACCGCTTCGTTCTCGTAGGCGTTGCGATCGTCCGGCATCAGCGTCGCTACATACGGTGCGGCGGCAGCGCTGTCGCCATGCGCGCCGGCCAGCGCTTGCAGCGTTGGCTGATAGCGCGACTCGTTCATCAGCTCCACCATGAAGCGGCCGCCGTCGGACCAGTGCAGCGCCGGCGCGCTATCCGGCAGCGCGGGCTCATACGGCACGCCGGACGGCAGCGGCAACGGCTGCGGCTTGACCGGATTGCTCTTGATGATGGCGTAGACCACCAGCCCCGTGGCGAGGATGATCAACAGGGAGATTATGGATGTCATGGCGTGCTTACTTAAACAAAGGCCGCCATCTTAACGCATGAATTTGGACTGGTAGACGATTTTGCCGCCCACCACCGTCAGCAGCACCTTGATGTTGGCGATGTCCTCGGCAGGTATCGTGAAGAAGTTACGGTCAAGGACAATCATGTCGGCCAGCTTGCCCACCTCTAGCGAACCGCTGTCCTTTTCCTGGCGCAGCGTGTAGGCCGCGTTCAGCGTAATTGCCCGCAGCACCTCGGCGCGCGGCATGCCCGGTTGCGCGGTCAGCCGGCCGGCGTACTCCTTGCCGGCATCCGGCGCGGCGGTGCGGGTTACGCCGACCTTCAGCGCGAACCACTCGTCCAGCGGATCGACCGGCCAATCGCTGCCATAGGCGATGCGCGCGCCGGCGTTGAGCAGCAGCGCCTGCGGTTCGACCACGGCGTAGCGGCGCGGGCCCATGTAGTCCTTGAGCGCGCCCACGGTGTCCGGCGCCGGCTTGGCCCACTGGAACGACAGCACCGGCGTCACGTCCAGCTGCGCAAAGCGCGGATAGTCGGCCGGGTCGACGATTTCGTCGTGCGCCAATGCGGGACGAACGCGCTTGCCTTCCGGCGTGGCGCGCAGGTCTTCGATGGCGTCCAGCGATTCGCGCACGGCGCGGTCGCCGTCGACGTGGATGTGCGGATCGATGTGCGCGCGCGCCAGTTCTTTCAGCGTGGTGCGCAGCGCTTCCGGCGTGAAGTAGCTCGGCGGGCCGTTGTGCGGCCCGGGCTGCCAGTCCGGTTTCTCCGGCGTGCCTTTGTTGGTGAGGTACGGCTCGATCATGGCGCCGGTGAAGGCGGGCGCCGAGATCACGCCGTCCATGAACAGCTTGGCGTGGCGCACCTGCATCGATGGCGCAACCCTGGTCGGTCCCTGGTCGAACTGCTTTTGCTGCTTGAGCAGCTCGGCCACCGCGCTTTGCGGCGTCGCGCCTTTATCGAGGTCGATCAGCACCGCGAAGTGCGCGCGCGCCGTCAGCTTGCCCTGTTTTTGCAGGTCGGTGAAGGCGGTCATGGTTTCGGGATCGGTGTAAGCGTCGAGAAAGGTGGTGATGCCTTGCTGGCGCATCGCCGCCAGTGCGGCCTTGGACGCGGCCAGGTTCTCGGCCACCGTCAGCGGCGGCAGCAGATTCATGGCCAGATCCTGCGCAGCATCTTCCAGCAGGCCGGTGGCGTTGCCCTTGGCGTCGCGGGTGATCTTGCCGCCGGCCGGATCGGGCGTGTCGCGTGTGATCTTCGCAGTCTGGACGCCTTTGGTGTTCAGCAGCGCCGAGTGGCCGAAGGATGAGCGCACGATGATCGGACGGTCGGTCTTCAGCGCGTCGAGCGTGGCGGCGGTGGTGTCCACGCCGTCCGGCAGCATCCCTTGCTGGAACCAGTTCACCACGATCATCCAGCGTTCCGGCCCTGACTTCTTGTCGCGGTCCAGGCAGGTCTGAATGCGCGACTGGAACTGCGCAACCGTCAGCGGCTCGTAATTCAGGCTGCAATTGAGCAGGCGGCTGCCGCCCGATTGCGGATGCATATGGCCGTCGATCAGGCCGGGCATCAGCATGCGGCCTTGCAGGTCGATTACTTCGGTCTTCTTGCCGGTGAGGGCTTTAACGCCGTCGTTATCGCCGACGTAGACAATGCGCCCGCCGCGCACCGCCAGCGCCTGCTGCACGCTGTCCTTGGCGTCCACCGTGTAGACGTAGCCGTTGCGGTAGACCGTGTCGGCCGGTTTGTCGGCGGCGTATGCCGTGGTGATCAGGCTCAGTGTCAGTATCAGTGCAGCGGGAAGGCCGGTGCGGATCATGCAGTCTCCTATGTGGCTCCCATCAGTCTGGCGCGCAGGGACGGCGGCAGAAACGCCAGCAGATTCCCCGCCAGTACCAGCGCCAGCCCGCACAGGGCCAGCGGCGTCCAATGGTAGCCTTCGAAAATGGTCGAAATGGTCAGCGCTACGATGGGGAATAATACCGTGGAATAGGCCGCGCGGTCAGGTCCGATGCGGCCCACCAGCATCAGGTAGGCGGTGAAGCCGATCACCGAGCCGGGAATCGCCAGATACAGCAGCGCGCCGAGATAACGCGGTGATGGATCAAGCGCAAACGGCATGCCCAATGCCAGCGCCGCTACGCCCAGCGTGGTGGAGCCGATCAGCATGGCCCAGGTGTTGGTCAGCCACGGCGTCAGCCCCAGTCCCATCGACTGCATGCGGCTCGACAGCAGATTCCCGCACGAGAAACACAGCGTACCGCCCAAGGTCAGCGCCAGGCCCCACAGCGTATGGCTGTCGTGCCAGTGGCCGGCCATCTGCGGCGCGAACAGCAGCACGATGCCGCACAGGCCGAGCAGGGCGCCGACCATCACCTGCGGCTTGATCGGTTTGCCGAGGAAGAGGCGGCCGTTGATGGCGTTCCACAGCGGCGCGGTGGAGAACACCACCGCTTCCAGCCCGCTGGTGATCCACTGGCTGGCGTAGTAAAAGCACAGGAAGTTCACGCAGAACAGCGCGATCCCTTGCGCGAACAGGTAGGGCCACGCCTGGCGCGGCGGCCACCATGGCTTGCGGCTGATGAGCAGGAACGCCATCAGCACGGCGGCGGCGATCCAGAAGCGGTAGGCGATCGACACCGGCGCCGGCACCACGCCGAGTTGAAAGGAAATGGCGATCCAGGTGGTACCCCAGATCAGGACAGTGAGTGCGTAGAGTAGTGTATTCATGCCGCCAGCATGACGTCCCCGCGTGCCGCCGGCTTGTCTGAAATTGCGCATATCCCGCTGTGGCCGGCCCTGCGGCCGGCAGCGCCGCTGGCGGCATGCTAGACTTTCTGCATGTCGCCACGTCCCGCCATCGCCAATGCTCTTGAGTCGCAGTCCATGCCGGAAGGCGCGCTGTCGCGTTCCGTTTTCAAGACCATGTCGGAGACCGATGCCAAGCTGGAGCGCTTTGCCTGGCTGGGGGATGAGCTGGCGGTCGCCATCTGGCGGCGCGATACGCTGGTGGCCGAAACCAGTTACGACAAGCCGGGGCACCACACGCTGTCGCTGTATCTTGAGGGCGGCCACCGCACCGAGCGTTCGGAACTGCCGGGCATTTACGGCGCGCCCCAGCGGCTATGCACCTTGCCGGATTGGCACGAGTCCAGCTGGACGGTGCGTGGCCATATGCACTTCGTCCATCTGTACTTCCTGCCCGAGCATTTCACGCGGCGCGCGGTGGTGGAGCTGGACCGCGAACCGCGTGAGCTGACTTTGAGCGACCGCACTTATTTCGAACATCAGCGCATCGCCCAGCTGTGCGCAACGTTGGCAGCCATGCCATGGGAAGGTCCGGACGCGCAGCTGCGCGCCAACGAGGTGGCGCATGAAACCTTGAGCCATCTGCTGCTGGCGCAATCGGTGCCGCAGCATCAGCAGCGCGTGCGGGGTGGTCTGGCGCCAGCGGTGCGCCGGCGGCTGGCGGAGTTCATCGAAGCGCACCTGTCGCAGAACATCACGCTTGGCATGCTGGCGGCTTTGGCATCGCTGTCGGAATACCATCTGGTGCGGATGTTCAAGGTATCGTTCGGCATGCCGCCATCGGCATGGATCGCCGCGCGCCGCATCGATCATGCGCGCGCACTGCTAAAGGGCAGCGATCAGCCATTGCAGCAGATCGCCGACGCCTGCGGCTATGCAGACCTGAGCCACTTCAGCCACCGCTTCCGTGCCGCCATCGGCGCTCCGCCTAGCCGTTACCGCAGCATCATTCAGGCCTAAGCCAGCGCGTAGTCCACATATCCATCCGGCCGAACCAGCAGTGCGCGCGCACCGGGTACCGCATCACTGTCGCCACGCACGGTGTGTACGCGGCCGGTGCAGGCAACGCTGAGCGGCGCCTTGTCGCTCAGACGTA
Organism: Duganella margarita; assembly: GCF_009857535.1. GTDB lineage: Bacteria > Pseudomonadota > Gammaproteobacteria > Burkholderiales > Burkholderiaceae_D > Rugamonas > Rugamonas margarita. Next base: position 262,145 of record NZ_WWCS01000004.1, on the reverse strand, counting down.
AATACAGCCACTCGCCGCGGTGCAGCAAGCCGTGCACACTGCCGGCCGGCGCGATGCCGTGATCGCGCAGACGGCGGCCGCTCCATTCCGGCAGGACAGCTGCCGGCGGCGTGTTCAGCGAGGCCGGGTAGCCGATGCCGAGCCCCGAGATTTCCTGCGCCAGTTGCAGATTGGCCTGCGGTTGCATGAGCAAGGCGCTGAGCTGACTACGCAACGCCAAGCCGCGCACATCGAAAGCGGTCATCAGTACGGTTTGCGCCATGGTGTTGCGGAATAGCTGTGCACCCAGTGGATGGCGTTCGTCATGGTAGCTGTCCAGCAGCGCTTGAGGCGCCTGGCCTTGCACTACCGCCGCTAGCTTCCAACCGAGATTGAAGGCGTCCTGCATGCCCACGTTCATGCCTTGCCCTCCCGCCGGCATATGGATATGGGCAGCGTCACCTGCCAGCAGGATGCGACCCTCGCGGTAACGGCCGGCGTGGCGCGTTTCGTCGGAAAAGCGTGACAGCCAGCGGGGCGCGGTGGGCAGGTAGTCTATACCGGCGATGCGCTGCGCGCCGTCGGCCAGTTCTGCCAGCGTGACCGGTTCCGTCACAGGCAGGCGACAGCGGCGTGCATCGATTACGATCAGGCGGTGATGCAGGCCGTCGCCCAGCGGCACGATCATCAACACTCCCTCTTCGCTAACCTTCATGATGGCAGGCGCAGGCAACGGTGCCCGCAATTGAACGTCGCCGAGAATCGCGGTAGTGCTGGCAGCGTAGCCTTCAAAGTCGATGCCGGCCTGTTGACGCACCAGGCTGCGCGCACCGTCGCATCCGACCAGCCAGGCAGCGCTGGCGCTGAAGCGTTGCTGCCCGAGCTGGCCGGTGGCAACGACGCCCGCCGCATCTTGCCGTACCGTCTCCACCAGCGCGCCGCGCTGGATGCGCACCCCGAGGGCCAGCGCATGTTCTTCCAGTAGCTGTTCGGTCATCGATTGCGGAATCACCAGCTGGAACGGATAGCTGCTGTCCAGTGCTGAAAAATCCAGCATGGTTTCCAGCGCGCCGTAATGGCCGACCGCGAAAGGGCGGCCGCGTTCGATGAAGCGCGGCGCCAGCCCGCGCAGGCCCAGAGTTTCGACGGTGCGGGCATGCATGCTGAGGGCACGTGAGTGGCTGCCACGCTCGGCGCGTCGTTCCAGCAGTAGCACCTCGCAGCCTGCCAGGCGTAATTCGCACGCCAGCATCAGCCCCACCGGCCCCCCGCCAACTACGGTCACATCAGTATTCCATTTCATTTTATCTCCAAGACTAACGTTGTTAGTTTGTGTAAACTAACACCGTTAGTCTTGAGTGCAAAGGGTTTTTTAATGGGCATACAAAAAGAGCAAGTGGTTGCCAAGGCGCTGGAGCTACTGGATGAGACCGGGCTTGACGGGCTGACCATGCGCCGTCTGGCCGATGCGCTGGAGGTCAAGGCGGCCTCGTTGTACTGGCATTTCGCCAGCAAGCAGGTACTGCTCGATGCAATGGCTGATGCCCTGGTGGCGGAGGTGGCGGTACAGCCAACTACCGCAGCGCAATCATGGCGCGAACGGCTGATGGCAGTGGCGGTCGAGATGCGTGGCGCCTTGCAGTCGCGTCGCGACGGCGCGCGCGTGTTCGCCGGTACTTACGTGACCATGCCTAATGTGATGCGAGTCGGCGAAATGATGATGGCGCCGCTGCGCGAAGCCGGCGCCGATACACGGCTGGCGTCATGGGGCGCCTTCAGCGTACTGTATTTCGTGCTGGGTTTTGTGATGGAGGAAAGTGGCCTGGCGCCGGACGCCATCCCGGCTGCGGAACTGGAGCAGCGCACGACGTCGTTCCTGGTCCATGCGCTGACCATGTTCCCCCATCTGCACGCAGCGCGGCAGGACATTTTCAATCCTGATTTCGACAGCCGCTTCCAGTTTGGGCTGGATTTGATGCTGGATGGCCTGGCCGCGCGGCTTAATCCATCTCGCTGATCAGGTTGACGATTTCGTCGCCGTAGGAGGCCAGTTTTTTCTCGCCGACGCCGGAGATGCCGCGCAGGTCGTCCAGCGCGGTCGGGCGGGCCTTGGCGATTTCGCGCAGCGTGGCGTCGTTGAAGATGATGTAGGCGGCGACGTTGTGTTCGCGCGCGGTTCCCATGCGCCACGAGCGCAGGCGGTCGAACAGCCGCTGTTCGTGTTCCGACAGGTCGCTCTCGACGTAGCCCTTGGCGGCGCGGCTCGGCTTGGCCTTGACCGGTTTCTGGTACTGGCGCAGCTGCACCTTCTGGCCGCCCTTGAGCACCGGACGCGCGGCGTCGGTCAGCTTCAGCGAGCTGTATTGTTCATGGTCGACCGTCAGCAGGCCGAGCGCGATTACCTGGCGCAGGATGGCGCGCCATTCCTGTTCGCTGCGGTCGGCGCCGATGCCGAACACCGACAGCGAATCGTGGTGCCAGGTCTTGATCCGCTCCGTCTCCTGGCCGCGCAGCACGTCGATCACGTGACCGGCGGCGAAGCGCTGGTCGACCCGGTACACCGTCGACAGGATTTTCTGCACCGGCACCGTGCCGTCGAACGATACCGGCGGAATCAAGCAGGTATCGCAATTGCCGCACGGGCCGGCCTGTTCGCCGAAGTAGTCCAGCAGGCGCACGCGCCGGCAGCTCAGGGTTTCGCACAGGCCGAGCATCGCATCGAGCTTGTTGCCCAACACGCGCTTGAAGGTTTCGTCGGCTTCGGATTCGTCGATCATCCGGCGTTGCAGTACCACGTCCTGCAGGCCGTAGGCCATCCACGCATCGGCCGGGCCGCCGTCACGGCCGGCGCGGCCGGTCTCCTGGTAGTAGCCTTCGATACTTTTAGGCAGATCCAGGTGGCAGACGAAGCGCACGTCCGGTTTGTCGATGCCCATGCCGAAGGCGATGGTGGCGCACATGACGATGTTCTCTTCGCGCAGGAACTTGGCCTGGTTGGCGGCCCGCTTGGCGTGGTCCATGCCGGCATGATAGGCCAGCGCGCGCACGCCGTTCTCGTTGAGGAATTCGGCGGTCTCCTCGACCTTCTTGCGCGACAGGCAGTAGACGATGCCGCAATCGCCGCCATGTTCGGCGGTGATGAAGTCCAGCAGCTGCTTGCGGCCATTGCCCTTTTCCACGATCGAGTAGCGGATGTTGGGGCGGTCGAACGAGGAGACGAATTGCGCCGCGTCCTCCAGTTGCAGGCGGTGGACGATTTCGGCGCGGGTCTGCGGATCGGCGGTGGCGGTCAGCGCGATGCGCGGCACGTTGGGGAACTGCTCGTGCAGGATCGACAGCTTGATGTACTCGGGGCGGAAGTCGTGGCCCCATTGCGACACGCAGTGCGCCTCGTCGATCGCAAACAGCGCGATGTTCGAGTTCTGGAACAGGTTCAGGCAGCGTTCCGTCATCAGCCGCTCGGGCGCCACGTAGACCAGATCGATCTCGCCGGTGCGCACCAGGCGTTCGATGCGGCTGGCCTCTTCGTAGGTTTGCGTGGAATTGAGGAAGGCGGCGCGCACGCCGACTTCCTCCAGCGCGTCGACCTGGTCCTGCATCAGCGCGATCAGCGGCGACACCACCACGCCGACGCCGTCGCGCAGCAGCGCAGGAATCTGATAGCACAGCGACTTGCCGCCGCCGGTGGGCATCAGGACCAGCGCGTCGCCGCCGCCGGCCACATGGCCGACAATCTCCCCCTGCTGTCCGCGGAAGGCCGGATAGCCAAACACAGTTTGCAGCAAATGGAGTGCGCGTTCGTTGTTGTCCTGATGAATCATGTTACTGCGACTGCTTTACGGAAAAGTGTTATTCGGCCCAGACGATGGCGCCAGTATACGCGGTCACGAGCACCAGCAGGCCAAAAGCGATGCGATACCATGCAAAAACCGTAAAGGTATGCGAGCTGATATAGCGCAGCAGCCAGCGCACGCACAGGAACGCCGAGATAAACGCCGACACGGTACCGATGGTAAACAGCGGCAGGTCGGCGGCCGACAGCAGCGCGCGTTCCTTGTACAGCGAGTAGACGGTGGCGCCCATCAGCGTCGGAATTGCCAGGAAGAACGAAAATTCGGTGGCGACCTGGCGCGACAGGCCGAAGATCATGCTGCCCATGATGGTGGCGCCGGAGCGGCTGGTGCCGGGAATCAGGGCGAAGGCCTGGGCGATGCCGATTTTCAGCGCGTCCAGCGGCTTGAGGTCGTCGACCGAGGTGATGCGGGCCGAAGTGGGCTGGTCCTTGGCGCGTTTTTCCACCCACAGGATGACGAAGCCGCCGATGATGAAGGCCAGCGCCACCGGCACCGGCGCGAACAGCACCTGCTTGATGGCCTTGTCGAACAGCACGCCCAGCACGGCGGCCGGGATGAAGGCGATCAGCACATTGGTGGCGAAGCGTTGTTGTTTGGGATCGCCGAGACCGGTCAGCACGGCGATGATGCGGGCGCGGAATTCCCAGATCACGGCCAGCATGGCGCCGGCCTGGATGACGATCTCGAACACTTTCATTTTCTCTTCCATGCCGTGGAAACCCAGCAGGTGCTCAGTCAGGATCAGGTGACCAGTAGAGGAAATCGGCAAGAATTCCGTAAAACCTTCAACCAGGCCCATGATGAGGGCTTTCAGCGCGAGTACGATGTCCATGAATTAAGTATTTACACGTGGAGGATTGAGAAAAAGGAACGGCAAGCAGGGCGCCGGGGTCGAAGCTTACCATGCCGGACACGCAATTTTGCCAATGTGACTCAAGCGTAATCGAGCCTCTGTTAAGGCTGAATGAAAAAAAGCCCCCGCAGCAGGCTGCGAGGGCAAAATAGCGACCGCAACAGCGGAGTCGCGAGGGAGATGCCATTAATAATCCGGGGTCAGGTCTCACATTCGAACATGAGCTCGTGTAGAAATGTGAGACCTGACCCCGGAGTTGCTTAGAAGGTCACGTCGAGGCGGGCGCCGAAGTAGCGCTGGAAGTCGCGCGGCGGCATCCATTCGGTGGTGTTGACCGCCACCGGCGTGTTCGGCGCTTTCGGGCTCCAGGTGCCGTTGGCGATGGCGTTATTCAGGCCGGTCGCGTAGCGCTTGTCGAACAGGTTGTTGACCAGCAAGGTGACCTTGTAGCGGTCCTGCTTGTCCTTGACGCCAAAGCTCAGGTTGGTGATGCTGTAGGCGTCCTGGATGGTGCCTGGGTCCTGGTTCAGCGAGAACTGCGTGCGGCTCTGGTAGCGCGTGGAGCCGGACACAAAGCCGTTGAAACTGTACGACGGCAGCATCAGGTCGTACTGGCCGCCGAGGTTGACTTTGACCTTGGGCGCGTTCGGCAGGGTCTTGCCGGCCAGGTTCTGCACGAAGGTGTTGTTGAACCTGGGATTCTGCGCGCAGCCCGGTCCCGGCACGCCGGCGGTGCCGGCAGCGTTGATGACGTTGTAGCACGGGCCGTTTTCAAACGACTGGATCGTGGCTTCCGTATAAGCGAAGCTGCCGTTCAGCTGCAGTTCGCGCGTGACGCGGACGTTGCCTTCCACTTCCAGCCCTTGCGTGCGCAGGCCGCCGATGCTGTTCAGGCCGGTGCGGAAGGTGCCGTCGTCGTCAAAGAAGCTGGACGATTGCTGGAAGTGCCTGAAATTGGTGCGGAACAGCGCCACGCTGAACATCGCGCGGTTGTCCCACAGGCTTTGCTTCCAGCCCAGCTCGTAGCTCTTGGCGGTTTCCGGCGCGACCGCAGGCAAGGCGGCGGTGGCGGCGGTGAAGCCGGAGGTCAGGTCGTAGGCCTTGCCCTTGTGGCCGGTGGAGGCCATGGCGTACAGCATGGTGTCCTTGTTCAGGCGGTGCTCCAGGCCCAGCTTCCAGGTGCTGCTCTTGTCGTTGTCGGACTTGGTGTAGAACTCGGTCATGGCGTGCACTTGCGGCGGCACCGTGTAGCGGCGGAAGTTGTAGCCGGTGTCCTCGTCGTTGTAGCGGGCGCCGACGATCAGGCTGGTGTCCGGGCGGAAGTCCCACGAGCCCTGGCCGTAAATGGCTTTGCTGATGTTCCACGCATCGGCGCCGTAGGCGGTGCCGTAGGCCTGGATCAGCGGCGCCTTGGTCAGTTCGCGCGTAAGGTCGTTCTTGCCGTACCACAGGCCGGCGACGTAGCGCAGCGCGCCCTTGTCCGGCGAGGTCAGGCGGAATTCCTGCGTGGTCGAGGCGACGTCGAAGCTGCCGTACTGGTACAGGCCGCCATGCATGCCGGTCGGCTGGCCGTTCGGCAGCAGCAGGAACGGCAGGATGTCGACGTCGGTGTTGTCGTTGTCCTGGTAGTCGTCCATATGGTATTTGCCGTAGGACGAGATCGAGCTCAGTGTGTGGCCGGCCAGCGGCCCGTTGTCGTCGAACGCCCAGTCCAGCTTGACGCCGGTGCCGGCGTCGTGGAACTTGCCGCCGGTCGGGTAATCGTTGCGCACGTCGCGGTTGTCCGGACTGATGGTGATGCCTGACAGCACCACCGACGGCGGCAGCTGCGGCGCATTGCGGTACAGCGCGCCCGGCGACATCGAGGTGAAGGCGGTCGAGCAGCAGAATTTTTCGGTGCGGTTGTAGTGCGGCGTCAGCGTCAGGGTCAGCTGGTCGAGCGGTTGCCATTCCAGTTTGCCGCTGAGGTTGTCGCCCTTGCTGCCGTTGAGCTTTTTGCCGGTGGTGAGGTTGTTGAGCGTGCCGTCAAAGTTGGTCTTGCTGGCGGCGAGGCGCAGGCGCAAGGTGTCGGACACGGCGCCGCCGGTGCTGACGCCGACCCGCCATTCGTCGTCGTTGGTGACGTAGGTGGTGGCGGTGGTTTTCCACGGGCCGCCCAGCGGCTTGGTGGTGATGTTGATCGCGCCGGCAATCGAGCTCTTGCCGAACAGCGTGCTCTGCGGGCCTTTCAGCACTTCGATGCGGCCGACGTCGGCCAGATCCTTGAAGGCGCCGGCCTGCATGCCGAGCGGCACGTCGTCGACGATGACGGCCACGTCCGCCTCCACGCCGATGCCCAGCGAGAAGGTGCCGATGCCGCGCATATTGATGCTGAAGTTGCCCGGCTGGGTGCCGTAGGACAACGTCAGCGCCGGCGACAGCGACGGGATGTCTTCCAGGTCGCGCACGTTGGCGCGTTGCAGCACGGCGTCGTTCAGCACGGTGATCGAGGCGGGGACGTCCTGCAGGTTCTGGGCGCGCTTGTTGGCGGTGACGATCACCGATTCCAGCTTGCCGTTATCGGTCGCTTGTTGTGCCGCCGCGCCGCCGGCCAGCAGCGCGAGGGACACAGCGGCCGTGATGAGCCGCAGTTTGGGTTGCTTCGGTTGCATGTGGTATCTCCTGTATTTTTGATTTTGGTGCTGAAACTAGATTGTGGTACCGTTTCCACTTCGGGTTTAAAAAAATCCGCCGGCGTCTTTCGAACGGCCGGCGGGGCGTTTACTGCGTACTGACTTTGAGCGGTGCTTTCAGCTTTTGGGCGTAGTTGCGGACATAGGCGTCCCAGGCGGCGGCGTCGGCAAAGTCGCCGCTTTTGCTCCAGCCGGCACCGAAGTAGTAGACGAAGGGCTGGCCCGGTTGCGCCGTGCCCAGCGTGAACTGCTGCTTGTCGATCAATTCGTAGCCGCTGGCGCCGACCGGCAGCACCACGCCGCAGCCGATGCTGCCGTCGTCGCCGTGCGGCGGTTGCCAGTAGGCGGCCCAGCCTTCGGCCGAACCCGCGCCGTTGACGTAGTGGCCGTCGCCGTCGCGCTGGACCATGCCCACGCCGACCGTCAGCGGCCCTTTGCCGCTGGCCTTGAAGCGGGTTTCAACGCGCGTCATGTTGGAGCCGGCGTCGATCGAGTAGCGCTTCACTTCGGAGACCATGCGGCCGTTGCCGGCATCCCAGTCGCCGTAGGCCAGCTCGAAGATGGCGCGCAATGGGCCATCGGCCAGCACCTTCCACGTCTTGAAGTTGGACGAGTTATGCAGCTTGCCGTTGGCGAGGATGGTGGTGCCGCCGCAGCCGCGGCTCTGGCCCACATCGTAGAAGTCGAGGCCTTCGCCGACGTCGTGGTGATACTCGCCGCGCTTGTACCATTTATCGACCACCGGCGTGCGCACCTTCTTGACCCACACGTCCACGCCGCTGCTGATCAGGTGTTCTTTCGGATCGTTGACGATGGCCGGACCGTACACGCGGTGCGCGGTGCGGTCGCTCTCCCAGGCGAAATCGTCCAGCCGTTCCGGCACGAAGCGCGCGTGCGTCTTGACGTCGGCCGGCGGCACGGCGGCCAGATGATCGGCCGGCAGCACCAGGTAGCGGCGCGTTTCGCCCGCCGCCAGGTTGACCGGGAAGACGATCTGTTTGCCAATCACTTGTGAACTGACGATGGCCGAGGTGGCGGCGTCCATCACCACCGGCTTGCTGATGCCTTTGCCGATGGTCGCTTCGGCCAGTTCGTCGCCGCGCACGCCGCTGGTGGGATTGGCGACGCTGACCGTCTGCGGCTTCGTGTGCTCCAGCACTGCCATGCGATACACCTCGCTGCCGGCCAGCAGGAAACCGCCGACGCCGTACACCTCGGTCAGATTGTCATCGAAGACTTTCGGCGCCAGGCCTATCGGCTGCACGTGCGTCAGCTTGCCGTCCGCCTGCACGTTGGCCACCAGCGCGGTCCACGCCTTCTGCACCGCGGGCTTGTACGCTTTCGCATCCAGCAGGCCCTGATTGACGCCCCAGGCAAACGCATATGCATACAGCGCCGAGCCGCTCGACTCCTTCATCGGATAGGTCGCCGGATCGAGCAGGCTGGCGCGCCACAGGCCATCCGGCTGCTGCAACGTCAGCAGTTTTGCCGCCATCTCCTTGTACTGCTGGACGAAGCGTGGGCGCTCGGGATGATTCTCCGGCAGGTATTGCAGTACGCGCACCAGGCCACCCATCACCCAGCCGTTGCCGCGTCCCCAGTAGACCTTCTTGCCGTTGGCTTCGCGTTTGTCGAAGTAATTGGAGTCGCGGAAGTACAGGTGTTCTTCCTTGTCGTACAGGTAGTCGGAGGTCACCCACCATTCGCTGATGGCGAAGTCCAGATAACGCTGGTCGCCGGTGATGGCCCACAGGCGCAGCCAGGCCGGCGGCGCCATGTACAGCGCGTCGCACCACGACCAGCGGTCCTGGTTGCCCTTGACGGTGAATTCCAGCGTGCCGCTGCGGCGGTTGGCGAGGATGTCGTCGAAGCTGGCGCGCATCGGCGCGATCATTTTCGGATCGTGCGTTTGCAGATACAGCTCGGCGTAGGTCTGGCCGACGATGTGGTCATCCGCGTGGTAGTGATTGGGGCCGAGATTCCAGTTGTTCTTCTCGCCCATGGCGATCATCGCATCGCGGTACTTGCTGCTGCCGGAGATATTCGCCAGCGCCATGATGCCGTTGTAGCCGACCGCCTGCGTCCAGTCGTCCGGACGGTGCTTGCTGGGATTGGCCAGCTGCCAGTCGGCCACGCGCTCCATGGTGGACAGCACGGCTTTCGGATTGATGGCGGCCGATGGCGCTGCCGCCTGCACGGCGGGCATATCGGCGGCGATGGCGGGAACGGTATAGCACATGGCCGCAACAGCGGCCAATACAGCTATGCGAAGATGCGGTGATGTCATGTGTCTCCTCTTATGTTTATCGCCGTCGCTCCCGCGCAGGCGGGAGTCCATGGAACGCGTGTCGAGACGCTCGGCATGGATTCCCGCGTGCGCGGGAATGACGGTGGTTATTTGTACATCGGTCCTGCTACGACGAACGGGCCGCCCTGGTAGATGGTCGGCGCATCGCCCGCCTCTGGATAGTCGGCGCTATCGGGGAAATTGCCGGCATAGTCCTTGGCGCTGTGCTGCGGCACATAGCCCAGGTGCGAGGCGTGCTTGTTGTCCCACCACTTGACCGGATTGTCCGAGGTGCCGAAGGTGATGGTGTGGCCGACGCGCGGCGTGAACAGCGAGCAGCGGATCAGCTCCACCAGGTCGTCGTAGGCCAGGAAGGTGACCATCATGCGCGGATTCTTCGGTTCCGGGAACGAGGAGCCGATGCGCAGGCACACGGTCTCGGTGCCGAAGCGGTCGTAGTAGTAGCGCGACAGCGCTTCGCCGAAGGCCTTGGAGACGCCGTAGAAACCATCGGGACGCAGCGGCATGCTGGCGTCCACCAGGTCGGTGGTCTTGTAGAAGCCCACTACGTGGCTGGAGCTGGCGTAGATCACGCGCTTGACGCCGCACTTGTGCACCGCCTCGTACAGATGGTGCAGGCCGAGGATATTGGCGTTCATGATCGGCTCAAACTTGTCTTCGACCGAAATGCCGCCGAAGTGCAGTACGGCGTCCACGCCTTCCATCATGGCCATGACCTTGTCGCGGTCGGCCAGGTCGCCGATAACGATTTCCTCGCCATCGCGCGCGGGGCCGAGATCCTTGACGTCGTTCAGGCGGACGATATCCGCCCACGCTTTGGCGCGTTCGCGCAGCACGGTTCCCAGGCCGCCGCCGGCGCCGGTCAGGAGGATGCGTTTAAAGGGTTTCTGAGTGGTGGTGTTGGTCATTTTTAGGTGTGTTTGGTTAAACGTTTAATCGCAAGTATAACCATTTTGCTCTCTGGGTCAATGGAATAGTTGGTGACGTGGCTTTACCTGCACAGAAAAATCACATACCATCCGTAAAACGTTTTCCATAACAATTGAGACACCACATGACATCCTTGAATTCCACCGCGCTGGCGGTGCTGCTGGCCGTCGCTCCCGCCTCCGCTGCTGTCGCCCAAATTCCCGCTCAAGTCACTCCCGCCAACTACGTGCCGCCGCTGGCCACCACGTCGATGAACCGCATCGTGCAGGACAACGCGTACACGCAACTGGACTTCTTCTTCAAGAAGCTGGCGACGGAGAAGGAGGGCATCGTCATGGACGGCACCTCGCCGTTCAAAAGCGGCGACAAATTCCTGCCGGGGAAAGTGGCGGCGGGCCTGGGCCATGTGCTGCTCAATACGCCCAAGGATGATCCATCGCTGGAACAGAAGCTGAAGGACTACCGCGCGATCGCCGATATGACGGTCGGCATGGATAACCATACATGGGGCATCTACTACTACATCGGCACGCTGGTGAAGCTGAAGCAGGCCGGCCTGCTGGAGCGCGCCGTCAGCCCGGCCACGCTGGAGAAGCTGCGCAAGCAGCTGGACTGGCGCACCTTTGTCACGCCGCAGTGGGATCTGATTTCGCTGCCGACCAACTATTACGGCGTCGCCTTCAGCATCGCGCGCCTGCGCATGCTGATGGGCTGGGAGGACGATAGTGCCGGCAAGGTGCTGCTGGAGAAAATGCTCACGCATTACAAGAAGTACTCCGGCCAGTACGGTTTCTCCGATGAGACAGACGGCGAGGGGCGTTTCGACCGTTACAGCATCCTGCTGATCGCCGAGATCTGCGAGCGCTTCCTGGAAACCGGTTTGCAACCGACCGACGAGCTGAAAGGCCTGCTGCGCAAGGCGGCCGATATCGCGCTGAACGTGTCCAACACTGCCGGCGATGGTTTCAGCTTTGGCCGCAGCCTTGGCCCGTATGGCGAAACGGCGCTGGTGGAGATCCTGTCCGTGTCGGCCTACCTGAACGTACTGACGCCGGAAGAGAAGCAGTACGCCTACGCCTTCTCGTCGCGCGTGGCGGCGCGCTACATGGACTTCTGGTATGACCCGTCCATGCATTCGCTGGATATGTGGGGCAAGGGCCGCCGCACCGACACCTATCGCGGCAAGCACCGCATCCTCGGCGAGAACTTCTCGCTGCTGCATCAGCTGCTGTCCACCAACGAGATGTGGAACGAGGCCGGCTTCAAGGACGTGCAGCCGAAGGCCGATTTGCAGGCATGGCTGGACAAGAACCGTCCGCAGTTCAGCATGACTACCTTTGCGCACGGCGACTACGACCGCGCGCTGGCGATTTTCCGCGACGGTAAGCACGTGGTCAGCCTGAACATGATCAACGGCGGCATCAGCCAGCATGACAACAGCCCTTACTACCCGCTGCCGTTCGCGCAGGGCATCGTCTCCGGCGTGGCCGACAGCGGCAGCGCGCATCCGCAGCTGCTGCCGAAGTTCACCATGGCCGACGGCTCGCAGTTGATCGGCGCCGCGTGGATCAAGGACATCAAGACCGTCAAGGACGGCCAGCGCTATACCATCACCTATCGTCAGGATGAACTGGACAAACTGGGCAAGCGTTCGCCGGTCAAGGATGGCCGCATCAAGCTGCAAACCACCTACCAGCTGGAACACGGTCTGATGACCCGTACCGATGTCTACACCCCGGTTGGCGCGCAGGAAGTGGAGAAGGTGTCACTGGAATTCGCCTCTTTCTCGGATCAGGCTACCATTAAGGGTAATACCGTCACCTTCGCGCAGGGCGATGTGACGGAATACAGTGTCAGCGGCTTACAGCAATGCCAGTCCGCGCCGACCAGTGGCAGCAAGGACTTCATGGCGCCGTATGGTGCGATGAAGACGCTGGTCACGTGCAGCACCGGCAAGCTGACGTTGAAAGAACCGCTGACGATCAAGTGGAGCATCAAGTACCAGTAACCGTCGTTCCCGCGAAAGCGGGAACCCATGCGGAGCTGGCGCTCTATGGACTCCCGCCTGCGCGGGAGTGACGGTGTGGCATGCCAGCGATAAAAAAACTTCAGGAGACATGAATGCATAAAGTGTGGAAGCTGCTGTTATCAAGCTGCCTTGCCGTAACGCTGACGGCAAGCGCGCAGGACGATCAGGCGCCGGGACAGGCGCAGGCCAACAAGGGCAATGGCGCGCGCGCCGAACTGGCCAGGCAGCCGCCCACGCTGCAAAACATCTACGGCCGCCAGCATGTGCTGCTGGACGGCCGCTGGAGCTACATCATCGATCCGTACGAAACGGGTTACTACAACTATCGCCGCCAGCCGTTCGACCAGTCGCCAAGCGGCGCCGGTGGCTTCTACGATGACCGCAAGCCGAAGGACAAGGATGACGCGGTCGAATACAACTTCGACAGCTCGCCGACGCTGGCGGTGCCGGGCGACTGGAATTCGCAGAACGCCAAGCTGGAATTCTACGAAGGCACGCTGTGGATGCGGCAGAAGTTCGTCGCCGCGCCGAAGGTCGGCAAGCGCTACTTCCTCTACTTCGGCGCCGTCAATTACGAAGCGCACGTCTACCTGAACGGCAAAAAGATCGGTAGCCACAAGGGCGGCTTCACGCCGTTCCAGTTCGAGGTGACGGGCCGTTTGCTGAACGGCGAGAACAACCTCGTCGTCAAGGCCGACAACACGCGCCATCAGGACGATATCCCGACCGTGAATACTGATTGGTGGAACTACGGCGGCATCACGCGCGACGTGATCCTGGCCGAAACGCCGGACACCTACATCGAGGACTATCAGATCCAGCTGGCCAAGGGCGACATGGGCCGCATCGAAGGCCATGTGCAGCTGGCCGGCGTACAGCGCGCGCAGGACGTCACCATCTCCATTGCGGAACTAGGACTCAAGACCGTGGTGCGCACCGACGCCAATGGCCGCGCCGCAGTCAGCATCGCCCTGCCGAAGAACAAGGTGCGCTACTGGTCGCCGGAAGATCCGAAGCTGTACACGGTAACCATCGCCGGCGCCACCGATGCGCTGAACGACCGCATCGGCCTGCGCACCATCGAAACGCGCGGCCACGATATTCTGCTGAACGGGAAATCCATCTTCCTGCGCGGGATTTCGCTGCATGACGAGAACCCGCTGATCCCCGGCCGCCTGCGCGGCGAAGGCGATATGCGCATGATGCTGCAATGGGCCAAGGACATGAACTGCAACTACGTCCGTCTGGCGCACTATCCGCACAGCGAAGAGATGATCAAGCTGGCCGACGAAATGGGCATCCTGGTGTGGGCCGAGGTGCCGGTGTACTGGACCATCTCGTGGGAGAAGCCGGAAGTCTACGCCAACGCGCAGCAGCAGCTGACCGACCTGGTGGTGCGCGACAAGAATCGCGCCAGCGTCATTATCTGGTCGATCGGTAACGAGACGCCTGTGAGCCCGGTGCGCACGCAATTCATGAGCAAGCTGGCCGATACCGTGCGGACCCTGGACCGTACCCGTCTGGTTGGCGCGGCGCTGGAAGTGCATCGCAGCGGCGACGTGGTGACGGTGGAAGATCCGCTGGCAGAGAAGATTGACCTGGCCAGCTTTAACCAGTACGCCGGCTGGTACTGGTCCAACAACAAGGAGATGTTGAAGTTCTCCTTCAAGGTTAATTACAACAAGCCGGTGATTGTGACCGAGTTTGGCGCCGATGCGCTGGGCGGCTACCACGCCGACAGCGATACCAAGTGGAGCGAGGAATATCAGGACCAGTTGTACAAGAACACCTTCAAGCTGCTGGATGCGATTCCCGGCCTGCGCGGCATGACGCCATGGGTGCTGGCGGACTTCCGTTCGCCGCGTCGTCCGCATCCTTACTATCAGGACTACTGGAACCGCAAGGGCCTGATCTCCGAGACCGGCAAGAAGAAGCAAGCCTTCTACACGCTGAAGTCCTACTACGACCAGAAGCAACAACAATACAAATGAAGACAAAATACATTGCTGCCGCCATCAGCGCGGCTTTGGCTTTTTCCGCCCATGCGCAAGATGCGCAAATCGACCGCAAGGTCGCGGACCTGATGAAGCAGATGACGGTGGCCGAGAAGGTCGGGCAGCTGCATCAACTGTCCGGCCGCCAGTTCACCGGCCCCGCCAGCAGCGAATACGCTGCCAAGCTGGCCGATATCCGCGCCGGCAAGGTCGGCTCGATGCTGAATGTGATCGGTGTGGCCGACACGCGCGAGATCCAGGCGCTGGCGCTGCAATCCCGGCTGAAGATCCCGCTGCTGTTCAGCCTTGACGTCATCCACGGCTACAAGACCGTGTTCCCGGTGCCGCTGGGCGAAGCGGCTTCGTGGGATCTGGATGCGATCGAGCTGTCCGCCCACATCGCCGCCAGGGAAGCCGCCGCCGCCGGCATCCACTGGACCTTCGCGCCGATGGTGGATATCGCCCGCGACCCGCGCTGGGGCCGTGTGATGGAAGGCGCCGGCGAAGACACCTATCTTGGTTCGCAGATCGCCGCCGCGCGCGTGCATGGCTTCCAGGGCAAGAAGCTGGGCGCCACCGATTCCGTCATGGCCACCGCCAAGCACTTTGCCGCCTATGGCGCGGCGATTGCGGGCCGCGACTACAACGCGGTCGATATGAGTCCGCAGCAGCTGTATGAAGTGTATCTGCCGCCGTTCAAGGCTGCCGCCGATGCCGGCGCGGCGACCTTCATGAACTCCTTCAATACGCTGAACGGCGTGCCGGCCACCGGCAACAGCATGCTTCAGCGCGATATCCTGAAGGGCGCCTGGAAGTACAAGGGCTTCGTGGTCAGTGACTGGGGTTCGGTGCGCGAGATGGTGCCGCACGGGTATGCGGCCGATTTGTCCGACGCCGCCGTCAAGGCCATCAATGCCGGCAGTGATATGGACATGGAAGGCTACGCCTACAGCCAGCATCTGGAAGCCGCCGTCAAAGCCGGCAAGGTGAAGATGGCGACGCTGGACGATGCCGTGCGCCGCGTGCTGGTCAAGAAATTTGAACTTGGCCTGTTCGACGATCCATACCGCTACTCCGACGCTGCGCGCGAGAAGGCCGTGCTGGGAGATGCTTCGCACCGCGCCGCCGCGCTGGATGTGGCGCAGAAGTCCATCGTGCTGCTGAAGAACGACGGCAAGCTGCTGCCGCTGTCGCGTGATGCCAAACGCATTGCGGTGATTGGCCCGCTGGCCGACGCGCAGCGCGATCTGGAAGGCGGCTGGGTGGTGCAGGGCGAACGCGCCAAGGTAGTCAGCATCCTGGAAGGCATGCGCGGCCACGCCGGCAAGGCGGAGATCAGCTATGCACAAGCTTGCGCACCCGGTTGCGCATCGGCCGAAGGCTTTGCCGCCGCTGTCGCCACCGCGTCGCAATCGGACGTCATCGTGCTGGCGGTCGGTGAAACCTGGGATATGAGCGGAGAAGCCAAGTCGCGTACCGACATCTCGCTGCCCGGCCAGCAGGAAGCGCTGTTCAACGCGTTGAAGGCCACCGGCAAGCCGGTGGTGGTGGTGATGCTGGCGGGCCGTCCGCTGGTGTTCAACACCATCGCCGACAAGGCCGACGCCATCGTCTACGCCTGGTTCCCCGGCAGCGAAGGCGGCAACGCGGTGGCCAATGTGCTGTTCGGCGACTACAATCCATCCGCCAAACTGCCGATCACCTTCCCGCGCAGCGTGGGGCAGATTCCGCTGTCGTATGCGCAGTACAGCACGGGGCGTCCGGTCACCGATGAAAAGAACGTGGTCTACAAATCGGCCTACATCGATTCCGTCAACACGCCGCGCTATGCGTTCGGCCATGGCCTGAGCTACACCGACTTCAAATACTCCGGCATTACGTTGAGCAGCCCGGCCATGGGCGGCAAGGACAAGGTGACGCTGTCGTTCGACCTGGCCAACAGCGGCAAGGTGGAAGGCACGGAGATTGTGCAGCTCTACCTGCGCGATATGGTGTCGTCGGTGGTGCGGCCGCTGAAGGAATTGAAGGGCTTCCAGAAAGTGCACCTGAAACCGGGCGAGACGCGCCGCATCAGCTTCACCATCAACCGTGACACGCTGTCCTTCTTCAACAACCAGCTGGCATGGGGCGCGGAGGCGGGCGACTTCAAGCTGATGGTGGGTAGTGCTTCGGACGACATCCGCCTCGAAAGCACGCTGACCCTGCGCTAGCGCAGCTTCAGGATGCCGGCCAGTTCGCCGCTCTTCTCCATGGCATTGATCGCCGCGTTGACTTCATCGACGGTGATCTGGCCCTTGCGGGAGACGGCGCAGCGGGCTTTCACTTCGTGGACAGTGAGGACGTGAGAGCCGGGCGGCAGCTTGCCCTCGGCGATCTGCTGATTGACCACGGTGCGTTGCGTGACCAGGTAGTCGACGCGGCCGGCCTGCCATTTGCGGATCGACATCACGCTGGTCGGCGCATCGTCGCGGATATAGTCATTGCCGATGATTTTCTCCAGCTCCGGATACTGGTAGCCGAGCACCGTGCCGAGACGCAGCCCGCGCAGGTCCGCCACCATGGCCGGCGGCTTGACGTGCGGCGACGACACCACCACTTCGCTGGTCGGGATAAAGGCGCGCGTCCAGTCGACTTCACCCTGCAGCCATTCGGGCAGATAGCTGCACAGGATATCGCCCTCGCCGTTTTCCAGCGCCGCCATCAGCCGCCGGCGCGGCAGCGCGATGTATTTCACCTGTCGTCCCAGCTGATGCGCCAGTGCGGCGCCCAGCCGGTCCTGGAACACGGTGGTCTGCTGCTGGCTCGGCGTCAGCATGCCATCGACTTTTTGCAGATAGCGCAGCGGTGGTCTTTCGGCGGCGTGCAGCGGCGCTGCCGCCAGCAGCGTGACCAATATCAGTCGCGTTAACATTGATAAAACCCTTTCTGCATCACGGCGACTTCTTCGCGCAGCCAGTCGCAAAAATGCGTGATCTTGCCCATGCCGTCCTTGCCGCGGCCGACGATGATGCGGTAGCCGCGCTTGTATTCGGCATGCGCGCAGCGCACCATCTTCAGTGAACCGTTGCACAGGTCTTCGTTGGCGATGGCGTGCGACACCAGCGCCACGCCTTGCCCGGCCAACGCCGACTGTACCATCACCGCGAAATTGGTGTAGCTGCGCGAGAAGTTGTAATTGCCGTTAAGGGCATTGTTATGCCGCAGCAGCTTGATCCAGGTGTCGGTGGTCTGCTCGTGCAGCAGCGGATAGCGGTTTAGCGTCTCCAGCGTGATCTCGGTCTCGCCGGGCGCCAGCAGCGACGGGCTATAGACCGCCACCAGCTCGTCCTGGAACAGCAGGTCGGGATCGCCGGGGATGGCGTCGTAGGTGCGCACCGCGATGTCGGTGCCGCCGTCGTTCATATCGGCCAGCAGGTCGCTGGAATCGATGCGGATGTCGAGCTCCGGATGGCGCATGGTGAAGCGCGGGATGCGCGGCACCAGCCATTTGATCGCCAGCGAGTGGGTGGTCGAGATGCGCAGCACCTTTTCCTCGTCGCCGCCCTGTAGCGCGGCCACCTTGGTATTCAACTCGCCCAGCATGCGGCGCACGGTGGCGGCCAGCTCCTGGCCTTTTTCGGTCAGCGCGATATGGCGCGGATGGCGCGTGAACAGTTCGAACCCCAGCGTTTCCTCCAGCTGCTTGACTTGCAGGCTGATGGCGGCCGGCGTCTTGTGCAGCTCCTGCGCGGCCAGCTTGAAGCTGCCCCAACGCGCGGCGCAATCGAAATCAAGCAATCCGGACAGGGAGCGCAGTGGTTTGGGCATGGCTAAGTTTTTCTTATGTGAGTGACGAGAATAACTCGTTTGATAACGGTCTAAAGCCACCGCAGAATATAACGCATGCGCAGACAAAATTCCATGAACAAGTTTTTCTTGCAGGAGATAGCCATGACACAACCTGAATTCCTGATGCGCTTCAAGCGCGAGCTGGTCAGCCTGCTGTCGCAAATGGCGCTGCGCCAGTGACGTTTCTCTTGTATAGTGGATGGGATTTCCAGTATAGTGGAAATTCATCCTTCCACCACCGAGAGCTATTCCATGAGCAAGCATACCGTCGTGCAGTGCAGTTTCGAGCGGCACGCAGACGCCATCCTGGACATCTTCAACGACGCCATCCTGAACTCCACCGCGCTGTACGAATACAAGCCGCGCACGCCGGCGGTGATGACCACCTGGTTCGACACCAAGCGCAACGGCGGGTTCCCGGTGATCGGCATCGAGGATGAACACGGCGTGCTGGCCGGTTTCGGCAGCTATGGCACCTTCCGCGCCTTTCCGGCGTTCAAGTACACGGTGGAGCATTCGGTGTACATCCACAAAGACCACCGCGGCAAGGGGCTGGGCAAGCAGTTGATGCAGGAATTGATCGCCGCCGCCCGCGCCAACAACCTGCACGCCATGATGGGCGGCATCGACGCCGCCAACGCCGGCAGCATCAAGCTGCACGAAGGCCTCGGCTTCAAGCACGTCGGCACGCTGCCGCAAGTCGGCTTCAAATTCGGCAACTGGCTGGACCTGGCCTTTTACCAGCTGATCCTCGACACGCCGGCGCAGCCGGTTGATGGTTAATCCGCCAGCGCTGGCGCGGTAGCGCGCTCCAGTTCGTCCAGCCAGTGGATGGCGTGTTCGCGGCTGGCGCCGCACATGTCGGCGGCGGGTTGCAGGCCGGCGCAGAAGGCGGGGCGTTCGGGGCGGCCGAACACCAGGCACCGGTTGTCGTCCGTGAGTTGCACGCAGCGCACGCCTGCCGGTTTGGTGGTCGGGGTGTGTGGCACCTAAAGGGATAACAATAGCCGTACTGATAATATGGCCCGATACTCTTATTTGTGCACTGCCTACCTTGCTCTAGGAGCCGCATAACATGACCAATACGCAGCTGTAAGAATTTAACGAGATACACACTTCACAGCCGGAGTAGTGGCTGCCCAAACCGCACAATTGCCTGCGATAATTGACAACACCTCAACTCGATAAGGGAAATTCCCCCATGGCAAAACTGTTCTTCTCTTACTGCCATGCCGACGAGGCATTGCGAGACCGCCTCGAAGTACACCTTTCCCTACTGAAGAACCAAGGGCAGATTTCGACTTGGCATGACCGAGGTATTGTTGCTGGCTCTAATGTGGATACGGCCATTGACGAAAACTTGGAAAGTGCTGACGTAATTCTCTTACTCGTGAGCGCAGACTTTATCGCATCACGGTATTGTTATTCCATCGAAATGAAGCGAGCCATTGAGCGACATGCTGACGGCACCGCATGTGTTATTCCGGTGATTCTTGAGCCATGTGATTGGCATACCGCGCCGTTCGGCAAGCTGCTCGCCGTTCCAAAAGACGGCAAGGCTGTCACCACGTGGGCGAACCAAGCGGAAGCTTGGACCGACGTCGCGCGACAGATTCGTAAGGCTATCGAGGACTTGGGTCGTGGGCGTGCAGAAGCGCAGCCTGCGAGCGGCGGCGCGCCGCAGGGGTGGGACATGCCGCAACCAGCTGCCAGTCCGGCCCAGCCAGCCTTTGCCGGTGTCGGTGTCGGTAGCGTGCAGCCAGGCCACGAGCGCCCGAGATCAAGCAATCTTCGACTGAAGAAGGAGTTCACGGACTATGACCGCGACAAGTTCCTGCACGACTCGTTCGACTATATGGCAAAGTTTTTCGATGCATCCCTGGACGAGCTAGCAGCTAGGAACCAGGGCATCCAAGTGCGATTCCAACGCCTGGATGCACAACGCTTTTCCGCTGTAGCCTACCGGGAAGGTAAGTCGGTTGCCGAGTGCTCAGTTCGGGTTGGTGGCTTTGGCGGTAGGTCCCCCTCCCTATCCTTTTCTTACGATGCGAACGCATCTGCCAGCACGTCGAATGAGTTCATATCCGTCGAGTCCGATACGCAGTCCATGTACTTCAAACCGATGGGTATGCAGTTTCACGGTGGGCAGCAAAACTCGGGCCTGTCCGAGCAGGGCGCTTCAGAGTACTTTTGGGGATTGTTCATTGATCGCCTTCAGCGATGAGCAGCTTCGTGCGCTTGAACTAATTGCAGTTTTGATTTTTCCTCTCGCGCAATGCCCATCGCAGTTCTTTTACAAAGAATGTACATGAAAATCGTTCCGATTCTAATGGGACTTCTGCTCCTGGTTTCCATGGGAGCGTCGGCGCAAAATCCGCAGCTCCAAGAAAATTTCAGGAGCTGCGATGGTGGCTATATGGGCTGCAACCAGTCGTTATTGACTGCGGCCCAACAGGAGCAGGTACACCGGTCGACACTCCGAAGAAATTTCGTCGCTTGTGATGGTGGCTACTCTGGCTGCGTTGATTCTCTGCTGACGGAGGACCAGAAGGAACAAGTACGAAAATCCGCGCTGCGGAGAAACTTCGCTAGCTGCGATGGTGGGTACGCAGGCTGTGACCAAGCTTTGCTAACGGACGTCCAAAGGGCGCAAGCCTACACATCGGCTTTGCGGAGAAACCTGGCCAGTTGTGATGGTGGCTATTCGGGCTGCAATCAATCCTTGCTGACGGAGGCACAGCAGGCTAAGGTCCAGAAGTCCGCGCTACACAGAAACCTTGCTAGTTGCGATGGCGGTTACTCGGGCTGCAACCGAGCCCTGCTTACTCAATCACAGAAAGCCCAAGTGGCTGCCTCGGCATTGGCGCGAAACTTCAGGAACTGCGATGGGGGCTACTCGGGTTGTAACACTGGCCTTCTGACTTCGGAGCAACGTGCAGCCGTCGAGCAATCTGCAATTCGTCACAATGCTTATAATTGCGCACACGGGTTTAGTGGCTGCGCGCCGAGTACGGTCTCCACCATTGCGCCGCAGGCCAATACGCGGCCTAAACCAGCAGTTGGACAACGCGCGCTGACAGCCACGTCGCCGAGCAGCACTCTTGAAAAACCGTCAGCTAACAGCCTTGCTGCTTACGAAAGTGCAACGGAAACCGCAGCCACTCCTTCTCCGCCGGTCGTCGCTCCAATGTTTACGGGCTGCGCTGAAAACGGCTCCTGCTATGGTGATATCAGTGCGGCGACGGGACGAGCCAAAACCACCCACGTCAGCGGCTACACAAGAAGCGATGGGACCTACGTCCGAGGGCACTATCGGAGCAAGTAGGTGGTAGCGCTTCTCAGCAAGGTGCGCGATGTCCGTTGACGAAACGAGATGGTCATTGCCTCCAGTGCGCCTTCAATGACCCGTCATGAGGTAGTCGTGAACGCGCGCGATGTGATGTTGAATCTGGCGCTCTTTGTTTTTCGGCAAACCTGGGAAGTGCGAATTATTATGGTTCTGAAGATAATCGCTAAGAGCTGCGTTTGCACCGAACTCAGCTGACCGACCATGATACTCTGCAGCGAATTTTGCTATGGCTTGTAAAAATTTTTCGCCCGTGGTGCCGACTCCCATGTCCGTGTCGTCAGAAACGAAATGCTGGACCCACAAATTGCCGTCGGCCCCGCTCCTGTAGGTAATGTGGACCGCCACGGCAGCGGGCGGCCCGCCGCCCAACTGCACTTCTGAACCTGTGATGGTGTAGTCGCCGAAGCCGGCTCCATGCTCAGCGAACGAGATGTGCTTATCGGTAAAGTGCTCCTCACCGGCATAGTCGGCATTGCGCGGTTGCTTGTTGAAGTGGTCGTAGATGTAAACCCTTTTCGAATGAGGAATCAACGCAAGCTGGGAACTCGGGACTTTCCCCTGAAGGGCAATGTGGTACGAAACGTTTGGTACCGAGGCAATTGACTGAAAAACTGTATCAGGGAGGCCTGAATTGAGATAGAGGAGTGCAACTTCGCGATTGGCGTACTTGGTTAAGAACGTTGAAATCATTGCTGACGTCACGCCAGGACGGCATAAAAAACCTGGCATGATGGTAGGGTGCGCGGCAAGCGCTGCATCTACGGGGCCTGCCCAAGCTGCCACAGCCCCGCCTTTCAGTTCGCCTTGCAAAGGATTCGTAATGATGATGGCTCTTTGCGCTCGTTCGCCCATCTCTTTGATGGATTTAATGAGCGCTGCTGGTTTTGCCACGATTGGCTCGATGATGGGCGTCACTACACCGGAGGACAGGTAACTTTTACTACTGCTGCGAATGGCAAGCAACTCTGACGAACGGCCAAAAACGTATGGAAAGTACATTGACGGACTCCGGGTGGGTTAGCAACTCACCACCAGCTTCTCGTCCGTTAATGGGGGAGCTGAACGGGCCTCGCCAGTGAATCCAATAGCGAAGTGCGTTGACGTCCCGATAGGGGCGTCGCATACCCTAAAGCGCGTAGAGACGATGGTAATCTGGAAACAAAGTCTACATGAGATTTATCGGTTGTACGAGCTTTAAGGGCTTTGACAAAGGCGGTGTGGGCTTGCTCTGCCGTTAACTGTTTGAACAACGTTTCACAATATGCACTGATTAACCCATTGGGCATGGCAGGAACCGCGCCTATATTTGCTTCAATAGCGTCAATGTATTCGTCCCGGCGCATACACCGGAAGATGGTTCTGGGGTCCACGTTTTCGGCATTGGCGCTCGCCTTACGATAAGGCGTCAATGCATGTTTTTCCGAAAGGACGATTAGCCCAACGCGCGGGTCGAGCTCGCGTTCGTAACGTCCAATGTGAGCAGGGTGTGTGACAACGTACACCTTGTCGAAGGCTTTGAGGTAGTCGCTGGTCTGCGATGAGAGGCGTCGGGAGGTATCGAACTCAGTCTTGATTTCGTAGGCTGTCGTCGTACCATTCGCGATAACGACATCGGCGATTGAAGCGCCGACTCGCAACTCAACCTGGAAACTAGCGGTACGGGGGCTGTGACGCTTGAAAACCAGTCTTGTGGCGAGTTCATTTTTGTAGACGTACTCGTTACGGTATCTGGAGGCCAAGAGGCTCCAGCCGCGTTCAAACAATTCATCCAGCCGGAGCCCGGCGATATCATCGCCCACCTGACCGTGCGCGAGCAGTAGGTCCGTCACCGCTCGCGCGTCTCCCGTTCTGGCCAGTTGCGTGAGCATTGGCCTCGTGTAGGCTCGGGAGAGCAGGCGGAGAGAGTCGAGCGTCGTGGTCATGTTCGATTGCGCTTTAATGGATGTATCGTGTAGCCATCAGGTACCTGCTTTAGAGTCACCAAATGGAAACAGGGCATTTTAACAGTATGCTTCTCCACCTTACCGGGACTAATAATCTGACGCACGGCTGCACTAGGAAACGTGGCCTTCTCCAGAATAGCGTTCAAGCGTGCTGTGTGGGGCGTTTCCAATTAGCGGTCGTTACGAACAGGTCCGCCCTGTCGGACATCAAATGATTCAGGTGGGCGCCGTCGCGCTCTCCAGTTCATCCAGCCATCGGATAGCCTGTTCCCGACTGGACCCGCACATTTCTTCTGATGGCTGCAACCCGCCACAAAACGCCGGTCGCTCCGGCTTACCAAAGATGCGACAACGGTTGTCATCTGCCAACTGAACACACCTGACACCCGCAGGTTTTCCGCTAGGCATCCCAGGTATCGGACTTGTAATCGAAGGGGCGATGCAGCACGCACCGCAGTGGTCACGGCAGTTCATGGCATCCCTTTAGTTGACAACCGGCTTACCGTTCGGCATACCGGGCAGGGGGCTGGTGATGGAGGGGGCGGTGCAGCAGGCGCCGCAGTGGGGCCGGCACTCCAGCTTGGCGGTGGTTGGATTCATAGGGGCGGTATTTTACCGCGCTTCGCTGTCGGCCAGCCATTTCCCTACTTCGTGCGCTACCCATTCGCCGGCGTCCAGCGGCAGGTCGTGGCCGGCGGTAGGGTGGATCGCATGGGGCACTTGCCAGGCGTTGGCCAGGTTGGCCGAGCAGCGCGGATCGACCAGTTGATCGCCGCCGCTGCTTAACACCAGCAGCGGCGCCGTTGGCCGCACGGCCGGGGCGCGGAAGCGGGCGGCGGACCATAGCTGGCGCAGCGCGTTGGCGCGCGTGACCGGGTATTCGCGCTGGTATTCCAGCCAGCGTTTCAGCAAGCCGTCGCGCTGCTCGCTGTCGCCTTCGCGGCTGGTCAGGCGCAGGATCAGGCGTTCCTGGTTTTCCACGCCGCCTTTCAGCATCAGTTTTAAAATCGATGGATAGTTCTGCCAGCGCAGCCGCTGGTGGAAGCGGCTGTACGGACGCATGCTGGTGTTGATCAGCACACAGCGCGCGATCTCCTGCGGATAGCGGCTGGCCCATTCCACCGCCACCATGCCGCCCAGCGACAGCGCGAGCAGCGACCAGGGCGCCGGCACGCCGCGCGCGCGCAGGTCGGCGCGACAGAACTCCACCATCTCGGCCACGGTGGTGGCGCTGCGCAGCGCGTGGTGCCTGCCGTTGCCCGGCAGGTCGGGCGTGGTGATGCCGGCGTCCGGCAGCACCCGCGCCAGCTGGCCGGGGAAGCGTCCCCAGTGGCGCTGTTCGCGCATCAGGCCACGCAGCAGAACCCAGTGGCTCATGTGTGATACCACTGCGTCAGCGCGCGGCGGTGCTGGATAGTGCGCGCCATGCCTTCGGGCAGCCAGCGGCCGTGGCTGTTCGCGGCGCGCATCAGGAAGTCGAACAGGATCAGGTGACGCCGCAGCACGCGCTGCAGGCGGTGCCGCGCAGTCGGGTTGAACATGGCGATGCGGTCGAAGATTTGGCGCGGATTTTTCTTCACCCACAGCCACGAGCCCATCTCCAGCGTAAACGGCAGGAACACGCGGTCGCTGTAGCTGGTGCCGTTCAGGTACAGGTAGTCCCACAGGTCGCCGTGGGTGCGGTACTGGCGGCTCTGCGGTTCGAACACGTAGTTGTGATTCGGATAGCTCTGGCTGAACAGCTGTTCCAGCGCGCCGATGTCGGCCAGGTGCGGAATCGGCGTGGCGGTGTGCGCATGCGGGAACCACACGCGGTCGCGCAGGCCGAAGCCGGAGTGGCAGTCGAGCGCCATGCTGAATTGGCGCGTCAGCAGTTCGCGTTCCACCAGGTCGCACACGGCCTGGCTTTCCGGCTCCATCGGCGCGCCTTCTGCGCCGCGATACCACGGCAGGTGATGGCTGTAGCGCTGCCCGCCTAGCATGAACGGCACTTTCTCGACCGCGCTCAAGGGCGCGTTGCGCATCAGGTCCACGCCTTGCGGATTGCAGCGCGTGGCCTGCCACATGCCGCCCGGATTCACCAGCGGCATGAACACCAGCCGCATCGACTCCAGCTGCTGATGCAGCGTACTGTCCCAGCGCAGCCGCGCCAGCAGGCTTTCGAGGAACGACAGTACCACCTGGGTGCCGATCCGTTCCAGCCCGTGGATGCCGCCGAAGAAGCCCAGCGCCGGCACGTCCGGGCTGGGATTGCCGAGCGCGATGGTGTAGACCGGGAACTGGCGGCCGTCCATCGCCACGGTGCACGAGGTGGCGACTTCCAGATGCTTCCCGCCTTCGTCGATCAGACGTTTCAGGGTGATCAGTTCGGGCAGGTTCTTCTCAGGCATACGGGGCGGCGCAAAAAGATATGACCGCCAGTGTAGCCGATATTGCTAGCCTTTCGTCGCCAGTGCCAGCAGTGTTTCGCGGAAGGTGGCGACCAGCGGCCGCAGGTTGATGCGGTGCCACGCCGCCCACACCGCCGCGTGGTAGGTGAACCACGGCAGTTCGCGCAGGACCACGCCGGGCGGCGCCTGGTGGCGCAAGCCTTGCTGCACCAGCGCGATGCCCAGTCCCGCCGCCACCAGTCCGAGCGCGGTGGTCGGTTCGCTGGCTTCCATCTTGATGTTGGGCGTAAAGCCTGAGCGCACGCAGGCCGCCACGAACTGGTGGTGATGGTCGCCGGTTTCCTGGTGGCGCACCACGATGAATTCCTGGCCGGCCAGATCGGATGGCTGCAACGCCGCGATGGCGCACAGCGGATGGCCTTCGGGCAGGGCCAGCATCATCGGGTCGCTCAGCACCTTCACGCTTTCCAGGTCGGGATCGTCGATGGCCGGCGGATCGCAGATCAGCGCGATGTCCAGGCTGCGCTGGCGCAGTCCTTCCAGCTGCTCGGACGAGTGAAGGCTGTACAGCGCCACGTGTACGTGCGGGCGCGAGGCGCGCAGGTCGCGCAGGCCGGCCGGCAGCACGCCGGCGTGCATGGCGTTTTCGATGTAGCCGATGCACAGGCCACCTTCGTCGCCGCGCCCGAGGCGCCTGGCCAGTCCCTCCAGCCGCGAGGCATGGGTCAGGAAGGCCTGGGTCTCGGCCAGGAAGGTGCGGCCGTCGCGCGTCAGGCGGATGCGCTGCTGGCTGCGCTCGAACAGCGTCAGCCCCAGCTTTTCTTCCAGCTGGGCGATCTGCCGGCTCAGCGGCGATTGCGAGATGTGCAGCTTTTCAGCAGCGCGCCCCACATGCTCTTCCTCGGCCACAGTGACGAAGTATTGGAGTTGGCGAATGTCTAACATATCAGACCTTAAGGGACTCAAGTAGTGCAAATTATGTCTTGGACAGTCTGATGTAGTCAATCTAAACTCGCTTCACTTTCTTCATCACTTATAGGAATCAAGATGAGTATCCGTCAAAAACTGAATGGCAAACTGGGCTTTGGCACCGCGCCGCTGGGTAATATGTTCCGCAACATTCCGGACGCCGAGGCGCTGGCCACGGTGGATGCGGCCTGGGAACAGGGCATACGCCACTTCGATACCGCGCCGCTGTACGGCGCCGGCCTGGCCGAGCTGCGCCTGGGCGAAGCGCTGGCCAAGCGCAATCGCGACGACTATGTATTGGCCACCAAAGTGGGCCGCCTGATCCTCGATGAAATCGAAGATCCGTCGCAGCGCGACATGGGCGAGAAGGGTGGTGTGTTCGAGTTTGGCCGTCCGAACAAAATCGTCAACGACTACAGCGCCGACGCCACGCTGCGTTCGATTGAAGACAGTCTGAAACGCCTGAAGACCGATCACCTGGACATCGTTTACGTCCACGATGTGGCGCAGGACTTCTACGGCGATGAATGGATCGGCCAATTTGAGATCGCCCGCACCGGCGCCTTCCGCGTGCTGGACCGCCTGCGCAACGAAGGTGTGATCAAGGCCTGGGGCCTGGGCGTCAACCGCGTGGAGGCGCTGGAACTGCTGCTGGATCTGAACGAGCCGCAGCCTAACGCCACGCTGCTGGCCGGCCGCTACACGCTGCTGGATCACGAACGCGCGCTGCAACGCGCCTTGCCGGCGGCGCTCAAGCGCGGTGTTGATATCGTGGTCGGCGGTCCATACAGCTCGGGCATTCTGGCCGGCGGCGCGCACTTTGAATACCAGAAGGCGCCGGCCGACATCATCGCCAAGGTGGAACGCATCAAGGCCATCGCGCAGAAGCATGGCGTCAGCGTCAAGGCGGCGGCGTTGCAGTTCTCGCTGGCCCATCCTGCGGTGGCAGCGGTGATTCCTGGCGCCAGCCGTCCGGAACGCATCACCGAGGATCACGCGGCGCTGAACGAAGTCATTCCTTCGGCGTTCTGGCAGGAGATGCGCGCACAAAACCTGGTGGCCGCCGACGCGCCGCTGCCGACTGAGAAGGAGTAACGCATGAGCATTCCACAATTAGGTATTGGTACTTTCCGCCTGCAAGGCGAGGTGGTGATCGATTCGGTGCGCAATGGCCTGGAAGCCGGCTACCGCGTGATCGATACCGCGCAAATCTACGGTAACGAAGCGGAAGTCGGCGCGGCGATTGCGGCCAGCGGCGTGCCGCGTTCTGAGCTTTTCATCACCACCAAGATCTGGATCGCCAACTTGTCGCAGGAGAAGCTGATTCCAAGCCTGAAAGAGAGCCTGGCCAAGCTGCGCACAGATTACGTTGACCTGACCTTGATTCACTGGCCGTCGCCGGGCAGCGAGGTGCCGGTGGCGGAGTTCATGGCGGCGCTGGCGGAGGCCAAGGCGCAAGGCTTGACGCGCCAGATCGGCGTCTCCAACTTTACGGTGGAGCTGATGCAGCAGGCGATTGACGCTGTCGGCGCGCCGGCGATTGCCACCAACCAGATCGAGCTGCATCCGTATCTGCAAAACCGCAAGGTGGCGGCGTTTGCGCGCGAGCATGGGATTCACATCACGTCGTACATGACGCTGGCCTATGGCAAAGTGCTGGGCGATGCGGTGATCCAGCAGATCGCTGTGCGTCACAACGCCACGCCGGCGCAGGTGGTGCTGGCGTGGGCGATGCAGCTGGGTTACGCGGTGATTCCATCGTCGACCAAGCGCGCCAATTTGGACAGCAACCTGAAAGCGCTGGACCTGACGTTGAGCGACGACGACATGGCGCAGATCGCGACGCTGGAGCGCAACGAGCGCCTGACCAGCCCTGATGGTCTGGCGCCAGCCTGGGACTGAGCATGCTATAGTGGACGCTCTTCACCGATGAGGTATTCGTACGATGAATAAATGATGCAGCTATCTGATTAACCATGTGTCCCGCAACGGGACGGTTTTCACGCATCATTAAAGATCATCATGACGAATACCTGTCTGACGCTGGAAAGCGTCTCCTATATGCTGGCCGACGGCCGCATCCTGTTCCAGAACCTGAACGACGTATTCGACCAGCGCCGCACTGGCCTGGTGGGCCGCAATGGCGCCGGCAAGAGCGTGCTGGCGCGCCTGCTGGCCGGCGAGTTGACGCCGTCGGCGGGCCGCATCGCGTACGGCGGCGCGGTGCATTATCTGTCGCAGCAGATCGCGCAGCATGGCACGGTGGCGACGCTGGCCGGCGTCGACGCCACGCTGGCGGCATTGCAGCGCATCGAGAACGGCAGCGCCGATCCGGCCGATTTCGACGCCGTCGGCGAACGCTGGGATCTGCGTGAGCGCTTGCAGTCCGAGCTTGACCGCAGCGGCCTGCCGCACCTGCGGCCGGAGACGCCGGCTGCCTCCCTGAGTGGCGGCGAAGCGATGCGCGTATCGCTGATCGCAGCCTGGCTGTCCGACGCCGCTTTCCTGATCCTCGATGAACCCAGCAATCACCTCGATCGCGCGAATCGCCTGGCGCTGATGGCGCAGTTGCAGCGCTGGCCCAACGGTCTGCTTGTGGTCAGCCACGACCGCGAACTGCTGGAGCAGATGACGCGCATCGTCGAACTGTCGCCCCTGGGCTTGCGCAGCTACGGCGGCGGTTATGCCTTCTACGCTGAATGCAAGGAAGCGGAACGCGAGGCCGCGCAACGCCAGCTGGATCAGCGCAAACTGGAACGCAAGCGCGACACGCAGGCCATGCGCGATCAGCAGGAGAAGCAGGACCGCCGGCTGGCGAAAGGCGCCAGCGATGGACGCGACGCCAACCAGGCCAAGATCCTGCTGGGCGGACAGAAGAATCGCGCGCAAGGCACGGCCGGCAAGCTGCGGCAGCAGCACGCGGCGCAGCAGGAGGCTTTGTCGCAGCGGGTGCAGGAGGCTGCGCAGCAGGTCGCTCCCGGCGCCGCCATCGCCATGCATGCACTGGCCGCACCGCAGGCCGCGCGTTTGCGGCTGGCGGAACTGGCGGACGTGGTGCTGCCATACGCGCCGCCGGCCACGCGCCACATCAGCCTGACCATCAGCGGCCGGCAGCGCATCGGCGTGGTGGGGCCGAACGGCTGCGGCAAATCGACCTTGCTCAAACTGTTGGCCGGCCAGTTACAACCGCTGTCCGGCCGCTGCGAGGTGCGGGCGCGTGCAGCCTATCTCGATCAGCAATTAACGCAGCTGGCGCAGCAACGCTCGGCGATTGATCATCTGCTGGACGCCAACCGCGAGGCCGGCGAGTCGGCGCTGCGCACCCATCTCGCGCAAATGGGGCTGGATGCGCAACTGGCGGCGGCGCCGGTCGGCGTGCTCAGCGGCGGTGAACGCCTGAAGGTGGCGCTGGCCTGCGCGCTGTACGCGCATCCGCCGGCGCAGCTGTTGCTGCTGGATGAGCCCAGCAACCATCTGGACCTCGACTCGCTGGCGGCGCTGGAAGCCATGCTGCGCCACTACCAGGGCGCGCTGCTGGTGGTGTCGCATGATGAAGTGTTCATGCAGGCGCTGAACCTGACGCACCGTTTGCACGCTGTCGCCGACGGTTGGCGGCTCTGTGAGTAGGCGCTTACCGCCGGTTCGATTCATTACCGTATAGCGGCTTTGACCTCCGCTTATGGTACTGTCTTTTGGTAGTAGGCAGCACGCGAGGTACACGATGGATATGCATATACTGGCGGTGACGTCTGATCCAGCTGAGCGCCAGCAACTGGAACGCATGCGGGGCAGCTCGCCAACCGATGATGCCGTCATGACACTGCGGTTTGCCGGCGACCTGGCCGATATCTGCCGCGCCGCCGCGCTGGCGCCCGACCTCATCCTGGTCAATCCCCTGTTGCAAGACACCCCGGTGAGCGACGTCTGGCATGCGCTGTCGGTCGCTTGCGACCGCACCCCGGTAGTGATCCTGGCGCCCGACACCGGCCTGCCTCAGGCGCAGCAGGCGGTACGGCTCGGTGCGGTGACCTACATCGTCACCGCCTCCACCTCGCGCGAACTGTTGCGCAGGATATTGCAGTCGGTGGTGGTGGCCACGCGCTTCAGCCAGGCGCCGGCGACCGACTACCGCCGGGACGGGCTGGTGCTGGAATCGATTGCCGACGCCGTCATCAGCACAGATGAATGGGGCCGGGTCAGCTATTGCAACCTGGCCGGACGCCGTCTGCTGGGGCTGGAGATGGCGCAGCTGCTGGGACAGCCGATCAACGAACTGATGCGGCTGCAAGATCCCAAATCCCGCACCGAGATGGAGCACCCGGCGTTACAGACGCTGGCCAGCGGTGCGGTGGTGCGGATCGCGCCCGGCAGCATCCTGATCCG
This sequence comes from Duganella margarita, assembly GCF_009857535.1. Taxonomy (GTDB): domain Bacteria; phylum Pseudomonadota; class Gammaproteobacteria; order Burkholderiales; family Burkholderiaceae_D; genus Rugamonas; species Rugamonas margarita. Next base: position 230,664 of record NZ_WWCS01000004.1, on the reverse strand, counting down.
TCCGGACGGCAGCGAGTTGATGATCGAGGACGCCACCGCGCCGATCCACGACCGCGGCGGCCGCGTGTGCGGCGTGGTGATGGTGTTTCACGACATGACCAATGCGCGCGAGCTGCAAGCCCAGGTCGATCACCTGGCCTGGCACGATTTCCTGACCGGGCTGCCGAACCGCTTTGCCGCCCAGCGCCATCTGAACCGCATCCTCAAGGAAGCCGAGGCGGACCGTCTTCCGCTGGCGGTCATGTATCTGGACCTGGACAAGTTCAAACTGGTCAACGATACGCTGGGCCACGCCGCCGGCGATGCGCTGCTGGTATCGGTGGCGGCCCGCCTGCGCGGCTGTTTCCGCGTGGTGGACGTGATCAGCCGTCAGGGCGGCGACGAATTCGTGGTGCTGATGGCGCCCGGCAGCGACCGCGCCGACGCCACCCAGGCGGCGCAACGCATCAGCGCCGCCGTGGCGCTGCCGCACCAGCTGGACGGTGAACCGATCCACATCGGTTGCAGCATCGGCATCGCCCTGTATCCCGGCGACGGCGACGGCAGCGACGTGCTGCTGCGGCATGCCGACACCGCGCTGCACGCGGCCAAGGCGGCCGGCCGCAATGTCTGGCGCTTCTTCAATCAGGATCTGCTGAGCACCGCGATCGAGCGGCGGCAGATGGAAAACGGTCTGCGGCAGGCGCTGGGCACCGCCCAGTTCGAGCTGTTCTACCAGCCCAAGGTCCAGCTCAGCGACGGCGCCCTGTGCGGCTGCGAAGCGCTGCTGCGCTGGCAGCATCCGGTATGGGGCTGGGTCGATCCGGCGCGTTTCATCCGCAGCGCAGAAGAGTCGGGGCTGATCGTGCCGCTGGGGCGCTGGGTGCTGAGCCAGGCGCTCAGCCAGGCCAAACGCTGGGAACGGGAGGGCCGCATGCCAGGGGCGATGGCGGTCAATGTGTCGGCACTGGAAATGCGGCAGGGCGATTTTGCCGGCTACATCGGCGACCATCTGGCCGAGTCCGGACTTGATCCGGCCTGTTTGCAACTGGAGCTGACCGAGTCGGCGCTGGTGCGCGATGTGAACGGCGCCAGCGCTTTATTGCAGCGCCTGAAGAGCATCGGCGTGTCGCTGGCGATCGACGATTTCGGCACCGGCTATTCCAGCCTGAGCTACCTGGCCGATTTGCCGATCGACCTGCTCAAGGTCGACCGCAGCTTTGTGCACGGCATCGATCACGCCGCGCCGCGCCGCCAGACCCTGCTGCGCGCGGTGCTGGCGCTGGCCGACAACCTGGCCATTGCGGCCGTGGCGGAAGGAGTGGAAACCGGCCGCGAGGCCGATTTCCTGACCGAGGCGGGGTGTGTGCAGGGCCAGGGTTATTACTATAGCCGGGCGGTGGATGCCCGCACCTTCGAGCAGATGTTCCTGGCGCCGCCTAGGGGCTGATCACCGCCACCGCGCCGCCGGATGGCGCCAGCTTGAGCGTGATGGTTTGCGTGGCCGTTACCGTGCTGTCGCTGGCCGTCAGGTGGCTGGCGTCGGCGCCGTCCTGCAGCAGCTGTGCTTTATACGTGCCCTTGCCGAGGAAGGACAGTGGCACCTTCAGCGTGCGTTCGGATTCGTTGGTCATGGCGCCGATATACCAGACATCGCCCTTGCGGCGGGCCGAGACGATGTACTCGCCGATGTCGCCGGCGATGATGCGCGTCTCGTCCCAGGTGGTCGGCACGCGCTGGATGAACTCGGCGCCATCGGCCCAGCTGCCGTCGGCATTGCGGTAGGCGGCCGGACTGTCGGACACCATCTGGAACGGGCTGTCGTACACCACGTACATGGCGATGGCCTGGCCGCGCGTGGTCATCACCAGCGGCTCGTGGTTGCGCGAGACGAAACTGGACGGCGTGGCGTTGTGGAAGCCGCCCGGCGTGTAGTCCATCGGCCCCAGAATCATGCGCGTGAACGGCAGCGTGACGTTGTGGGCGGCGGTGATGCGCGCGCTCCACTTGTTGTTTTCCGCCCCCAGCACGCCTTCCTGCGTAATGTAGTTGGGCCAGGTGCGGTTGAGGCCATTCGGTGGATAGGCGCCGTGCAGGTCGACCATCAGCCTGTGCTCGGCCGCCTTGCTCAGCACCTTGTGATACCAGTCCACCATCTCCTGGTCGTTGCGGTTCATGAAGTCGACCTTGATGCCCTTGATGCCCCAGGCGGCGTATTGCCGAAACGCGGCGTCCATCTGGTTGTCCAGCTGCTGCCACTGCACCCACAGCCACACGCCCACGCCTTGCGACTGCGCGTAGTGCAGCAGCGCCGGCATGTCCAGCGCCGGCTTGGCGCGGGTGACGTCGGCCTGCGGATTCGGCTCGACGTCGCTGCCCACCGACCAGCCTTCGTCGATCAGGATATCGTCCAGCTTCATCGACTTGGAAAAGTCGACGAAGGCTTTGTAAGTGTCGGTGTTGACGCCGGCATTGGGCACGTTGACGGCCCAGTCGTTCCACCAGTCCCACGAAGTCTTGCCCGGCTTGATCCAGCTGGTGTCCTTGATCTGCGACGGCGCCGCCAGCGTCGGAATCAGTGACGAAGCGGTGAGGTCGCCCGGCGTATCGCCCAGCATCACCACCCGCCATGGCGTGCGGAAGCCCTGGCCTTTCAGCTGCACGCTGGCGACGACGGTCTTGCGGAAGCGGTAATCGCGGTTGTTGTCGAAGCGCGGCGGCAGCGTCACCATCACGCCCAGGCCGGCGTCGCCACGACCAGAGAGGTAGAAGCCGGGATAATCCTTGACGTCCGCTTCGGCGATGGCGAAGGTGGTGGCGCCGGCGCCGGTCTTGCACACCAGCGGCGCCATGTAGTTGTGGAAGTTGCGGATGCCGGAGGCCTTGGTGCGGTCGTATTCGGCCTCGAAGCTGGTGTCGAAGCGGCCCATGTTGGCGCCCCAGCAGTCGTAGTCCTTGGCGAAGTTGAACTGGGTGGCTTCGTTCATCACGTTGAAAGCCGACACACCGGCCTGCGCCGGCACCACGTAGCGCAGGGCGACGCCGTTGTCATAGGCGCGCACCACCAGCTGGAATTGCGGCTTGCCGGCGAAGCTGAGCGTCGACTGCTGGTAGTGGTCTGGCGCGCTGCGCGCCTTGCCCAGCACTATCTCGTAGGTGTCGTTGACGGTGGTTTCCGCGTGGCCGCTCAGTTTGGCGCCGGGGCCGATGGCGCCGATGTCGAGGTTGAGGCCGAGCGGCGACGGCTCGATGATGCGCTTGCCGTCGCGGCTGACGCTGTAGGTCAGCTGGTCGCTGTCGATGCTGACCGCGTTGCGGCCGTTGGGCGACTTGACCGTCACGGTGTCGGCCCAGGCGGGCGCGGCGAAGGTAGCGGCCAGCGCCAGCAGGCCGGCGGCGCGGATGGAATCTGTCATGGGGATGTCTCCTTGTCGTTTTACCCCATTCTGCAATCAGCGCGGTTGTGATGCAATTACGAAATTCACCAATCGTCCGACTGTTTATTCATCCATCGCGTAACATAACCCGGCCGCCGCCTTCAGCGAGATCACGGTGCCCTGGCCGGGCGCGCTGCTGATGTCGATCACGGCGCCGGCGTAGCGGGCCCGCTCGCGCATGCCGACCATGCCGAAATGGCGCTCCTTGAGGCGCTTGCGCACTTCGTCCTGGTCCAGGCCGCGGCCGTTGTCGGCCACCCGGAGCACCAGCGCGTCATCGTGGTATTCGATGCGCACCCTGACCTTGCTGGCGCGCGCATGCTGGAAGGCGTTGCGCAGCGCTTCCTGGGCGATCGCCGCCAGTTCATCCTGCACCGGCGGCGACAGCGGCCGCGCCGCGCCCTGGGTGGCCAGTTCGAACTGGGTAGTGCTGTGCAGCGCCGCCAGCGCCACGCCGGTCTGGTTCAGCTGCTGCGCGATATCCAGGCCGCTGCGCAACAGCAGCACCTGGTCGCGGCCTTCCTCGATGGCGCGGTCGGCGTCGTCCAGGATGGCTTCCAGGCGGGCGCGCGGTTCGCTCCCTTCCGGCAGCCGGGTCAGCACCGCGTACACCCGCAGCACCAGCGTCTGCACGCTTTGCAGGAAGGTGTCGTGCAGGGTGCGGGCGATGCGCGTGCGCTCTTCCATCCGCGCCTGCAGCCGGCCGGCGATGGCGGCCGTGGCTTTCTTCAGGCGGTACTGGTACCAGCCGGCCAGCAGCAGCGCGGCCAGCAGCACGCACAACAGCTGGAACCACCAGGTCTGCATCACGGACGGCGCGATCTCCAGCTGCAGCGCAGCCACCGTCTCGCTGGCCATGTCGTCCTCGTTGACCGCGCGCACGCTGAAGGTGTAGCGGCCGGGGCCGATGTTGGTGTAGAAGGCGGCGCGGCGGCTGCCGGAGTCCTGCCAGTGCTGGTCCACGCCTTTGAGGAAATACTGGAAGCGCATGCCTTCCGGCTTGCGCAGTCCCGGTGCGGTGAACTGGATGTTGAAGTTGCGCGTGCCGGCCGGCAGCGGCACGCGGGCGGCGGCCGGATAGCTGCGGTCGTCGGTGGCCACGCGCAGCAGTTGCACCACCGGCTTGACCGGGTTGGGGCGCAGCTGGGCGGTGTCCAGCGTGACCAGGCCGCCGGTGGCGCGGAACCACAGCCGGCCGTTGCCGGCGTTGTAGATGGTTGGCAGGCGGTTTTCCATCGCGGCGCGGCCAGGGTAGCCTTCCTGCGCGTCGATCACGGTGTAGACCAGTGGCAGCTGCGGCTGCCGCAGCGAGGCCTCCCAGTCGGCGCTGCGGATGCGCACCACGCCTTTGGCGCCGTTCAGCCAGCGGTCGCCGTCCGGCGTCACCGTCATGCCGGTGACATTGCGCAGCGGCGCCGCATCGGCCGGCGCCAGCAGCACGAACTGCTTGCCGCGCTGGACGGCGATGCCGCGCTCGCCGGCCACCACCAGCTGCGGTCCGGGAAAGATGCCGGATTCCTGGCCGACCATGCTGATGTCGTAGCGGGTCAGCTGGTCGTTGTCGTAGAAACTCAGGCCGCCGTCGTTGTGGCTCAGCCACAGCTGGCCGACGCCGCCCGGCGCCGACATGGCGATGCGCGGCGGCAGCGTGAAGCGCGCACGCGGCAGCCAGGCGGCGCCGTCCCACGCCATCAGGCCGGTCTGGATCGACGCCATCCACAGCCGCTTGCCGTCGTCGAGCAGGCCCAGCACGGTGAGGTCGACCGGCTTGCCCTCGGGCGCGGGCAGCGGGATGCGGCTCGACTGGCCGTGATAGAGACGTTCGATGGCGCGCGGTCCGGCCAGCAGCAGCGCGCCGTCGCGGTCATTGGCCACCACCAGCGCGCTGCGGTGCGGGTCGCGCACGGGCGCCGCGCCGGGCGCGATCCGCCAGACGGTGCGGGTGAGCCACTCGGCCGCCCACAGCCGGCCTTCGGTATCGCTGGCGGTGCTCAAGGAGCCGGCCGGACCGGGAATGCGCACCGGCACCAGCTTGTTCTCGCGAAAACGGTCCAGACCATTCTGGGTGGCCACCCACAGATTGCCCTCGCGGTCTTCCAGCAAGCTGTTGGTGGTCAGCGCGGTCAGTTGCCAGGGCTGGTCGAGACGGTCGTCGGCCTGGTGCGCGACGTCGATGGGGGCGGTGGCCAGGTCGCCGGCGCGCGCCAGCCGGCACAGGCCATGGGGACAGTGCAAAGCCCACAGGTTGCCGTCGCGGTCGAACTGGCCGTGGGTGCGCGACTCGGCGCTGTTGAACTCCGGCTGGCGCGGCAAGTGCACGCCCAGCGGCGGCGCCGGCACCGGCATCACCCGCGCGCCGCTGTTGACCCAGATGCGCCCGTCCGGCGACTGGATCAGATTGCCGTGCAGCGCGTCGCCGCCCACCCGCACCACCTTGTCCTGGCTGCGGTCGTACAGATACACGGCCTCGCGGTTCGCGGCCCAGACCCGGTCATACTGGTCGACCAGGAGGCTCAGTTCCTGAGTGGCCCAGTCGATGCCGCTGGCCATGGTTTGCCATTGGCCGTTGACATAGCGGTGCAGGCCGCGCACCGAGGCCGTCCACAGCGTGCCTTCGCGGTCGGTGGCCATCGAGGCGACCGGTCCCGGCTTCGGCGCGCCGGCGGCGACCAGGTCGGTCAGCCGGCCATCCGGATGCAGCACCTGCACGCCTTCCAGCTCATAGCTGATCAGCAGGTCGCCGTTGTCGCTTGCGCGCAGGCTGAAGATGCGGCTGCGCTTGAGCGGATAGCGCTCGAAGCTGACGCCGTCAAAGCGGTACAGGCCGTCCGAGGTGCCGAGCCACAGCCAGCCGTCGCGGGTCTGCGCCATGCAGCGGATATCGGACGGCACGCCATCCTTCTCGCTCCAGCTGGCACGGTTGAGGTCCTCCAGGCGGATGGCGGGATTCAGCGCGTGCGCCGCATGGCACAGCAAGAGCGCGGCCAGGCCAGCCGTCAGTTTCCATCGGTTGCTGCGCATCGGCATATCCCTGCTGGCAAAAGGTGTATTCTAAGTTGATAGCATGCTAAGGCGGCCCTATCTTTTGGCCGGGACTGGCGACGACCTGTGGTACGCTGCTGCGATCGATTTTAAGGAGAAGCTTGCTGTGGATCGTCGTCAATGTCTTGCATTGGCCGGGGCGGTGGCCCTGGGCCGTGTGGTGCCTGCTTTTGCCTCGGACCAGGGAGCGCGCTACGACGCGGTGCTGGCCGATTACTACGACTTCAACGGCACGGTGGCGGTCAGCCTGGGGCCGGAAGTGTGGTACACCAACGCGGTCGGCAGCGCCAATCCGCAGGCCAACACGCCGATGGCGCTGAACACGCGCTTTGAAACCGGCTCGGTGTCGAAATGGATCGCCGCCATGGTGGTGATGAAGCTGGTCGACATGGGCAAGCTGGCGCTGGACGAGCCGATCACGCGCTACCTGCCAGACTACCGCGCCGACACCGGTGCCCGTCTCACGCTGCGTCATCTGATGAGCCATACCAGCGGCGTGCCGAACGAGATCCTGGAAGCGCGCAAGGCGCACCCGGAAATGCGCGACCAGCCGCTGGAACAGATGGAGGCGGTGCGCCGCTACGCCAGTGGCGAACTGCGCTTCAAGCCCGGCAGCGAGTGGGACTATTCGCATTCCAACTGGCTGATCGTCAAGGCGATCGTCGAGCACGTCAGCGGCCAGGCGTACCGCGAGTGCGTGTCGGCCTGGCTGCTGGCGCCGCTCCAGCTGCACAACAGCGGCATCTTCAGCGGCGATTCCGACAAGGTGGCCGGCATGGCGCTGGGCTACACGCCGTCCGCGCAGACGCCGCCGTGGACCCGCAATGTCAGTCCGGTGCCGGATTACATGGCCATGGCCGGCGGCTTCTACAGCAGCGCCACCGACATGCTGTTCCTGATGAACGGCGTGCTGGGCGGCAGCATCCTGACGCCGGCCTCGCGCGCCACGCTGCTGCGGGTCAACCGGCAGGAGCAGCACTACGCGCTGGGCGGACGCACCCAGTTGTCGGGCATCGCCGGCCAGCCGCGCGAGTGCGCGTGGGAAGACGGCTCCAACGGCGGCTTCCGCCTGGTGGCGCGCCGTGTGCTGGCCGACGACGTCAACGTGGTGGTGTTCAACAACAGCAGCTACGACCACCGCAAGCTGGGCCTGCTGGCCAGCGCGCTGACCGAAGCCGCGTATGCGGGGTTTAATCCAATGCGTTACCGCAAGGCGCCGGGCGCTTAGTGCCGTGGCCGGTGTGGCGTCCGCGTGACGCCGCCGGCGCCATGCAGATTGCAAGTTAAGAAATTCTTTCCAATTGTCACGTGATCGGCGTAGAATTAGTTCCATACGGAAATTCATCCGCCGCTGTCGAAACCAGATCCTCGTTTCTTCTCCTCTAACGCAGCCACTACGCTGCCGTCCTGTCCGCCCGAGTTCGCCACGCGCACTCCCCATAACGCGGTTACAGTTGGCATAGGTATTGGAGCGTTATCATGAAAGTCACCATCAAATTCCGACTCATCGCAACCATGGCTCTGTTGGGGCTGTTGATTGTGATCACCGGTCTTAGCGGCCTGTACGGCATGCAGAAAGTCAACCTCAGCCTGCAGGACGCCAACGACAACACCATGCCGTCGGCCATCGCCATCGGCGAATCGCAACTGGCGCTGGCCCGTTCGCGCCTGGCGCTGGACCGCGTGACCATGCACCCGGAACTGCCGGATTCGGGCAAAACGCTGGCGCGCGCCGAAAGTTTTATGACGGCGTCCGACAAGGCCTGGGCACGCTACCTGGCGCTGCCGCAGAATGATGAAGAGAAGCGCCTGTCCGACCAGATGGACAAGGACCGCAAGGCCTTCGCCGACCAGGGCTTCCTGCCGCTGGTGCGCGCGCTCAACGCCAAGGATGCAGTGCTGGCCGACAAGATCACCATGACGGTGATGCAGCCGCTGTTTGCCAAACTGTCCGACAGCGCACAGGCGCTGAACGAATTCCAGAGCAAATCCAACACCAGGCAATACGATGCCAGCCAGGCGCTGTATGCCAGCCAGCGCTGGCTGACCGGCGGCGCGATTGCCAGCGGCCTGGTGCTGATGCTGGTGGCGGGCGTATCGCTGCTGCGCTCGATCCTGGTGCCGATCCGTGAATCGGTGACGCACTTTGCGCGCATGGCAGACGGCGACCTGTCCAACCGCATCGACGTGCGCGGCAACGACGAGATGACCGAACTGATGCGCGCGCTGGAAGGGATGCAGAGCAAGCTGGCCGCCACCGTGCTGTCGGTGCGCAACGGCGCGGCCAGCATCGCCACCGCCACCGCTGAAATCGCCACCGGCAACCTCGACCTGTCGGGCCGCACCGAAGAACAGGCGGCCAGCCTGGAAGAAACCGCTTCCTCATTGGAAGAACTGACTTCCACCGTGCGCCAGAATTCCGAGAACGCCCGCCAGTCCAACGAACTGGCGCAGGAAGCGTCGCGGGTGGCGGCGCGTGGCGGTGAAGTGGTGGGTAATGTCATCGACACCATGGAATCGATCCGCGCCGCCTCGACCCGGATTGCCGACATCATCGGCGTGATCGACGGCATCGCCTTCCAGACCAACATCCTGGCGCTGAACGCGGCGGTGGAAGCCGCCCGTGCCGGCGAACAGGGCCGCGGCTTTGCGGTGGTGGCGTCCGAAGTGCGCAGCCTGGCGCATCGCAGCGCCGACGCCGCCAAGGACATCAAGGCGCTGATCAGCGCATCGGTCACGCAGGTGGACGGCGGCGTGGCGCAAGTGCGTGAAGCCGGCGCCACCATGGGCGAGATCGTTGCCAGCATCGAGCGCGTCACCGGCATCATGGTGGAAATCAGCGCCGCCGGCCACGAGCAGGAGCTGGGCATCAGCCAGATCAACCAGGCGGTCGCCACGCTGGACGCGACCACGCAGCAGAATGCCGCCCTGGTGGAAGAGGCGGCCGCCGCGTCGGCGTCGCTGTCGGAGCAGGCTGCGCGCCTGTCCGAGTCGGTAGCCGCGTTCAAGCTGGACGGCGGTGGTGTTCAACGCAGCGCCGCACCCCGCAGCGGCGCCTCACGCCCGGTTAGCCGTCCTCGGCTGGCCCACGCGTAATCAGTGCTGCGGCGCCGTCCAGACCAGGTTCCACAGGTGGCCGTCGAGGTCTTCAAAGCCCTGGTCGTACATGAAGCCGTGGTCTTCGGGCGGATGCGGGATGCGGGCGCCGCCGGCGGCAGCCTTGGCGATCAGGCTGTCGACTTCCTCGCGGCTGTCGCACATCAGGCAGATGATGACTTCATTGGCCTCGGTGGCATTGATCACCGGCTTGTTGATCAGGGACTGGAAAAAGCCCTCGGTCATCAGCATGATGTGCACGCCGCCGACGATGTCCATGAAAGCCGCCTGCTCATTGCTGTATTGGGGATTGGTGCTGAAGCCGAGCGCGGTAAAGAAGGCCTTGGACTTGTCCAGGTTCTTGACCGGCAGGTTGAAGATGATCTCTTGTTTCATGACGTCTCCTCGTAGAAAGTTGCGGGACAATGGTCCCTTCCTCTGACGACGAATGATGACGCAAGAAATCGACACGCGGAGAATTTTTTATCGGTTGGCACAGGTCGCCATAATCGTGCACGGGACCAGAGATAGCGCCGCTTGCCGCCGCGTGTTATGCGCTTGGAGCCCGCCAAAGGTGAATCACATTCCTATAAACGTCTCGATGACTATCGTCAGTGTTGTTTTCGAGCGGCACAGCAAGCGCCATCGGGCGCCGGAGGCTGGGCTCGGCGAGTACCCGCAGGATGACCCGCTGCGGAACGTTGACGTACTTCATGTAGGCCCAAGCGTTCGCTGCGCCTTTTTTGAAGTCAATCGCAATACCGCGATTGACCGCCATAGCCATCTCCGCATCAGTTCGTGTGTACATGATTGCTCAGGTGAGATTGGTTGGGGGAGTCAGCTTTTGAAGCGCTCGACTGCCTTGAAAGCTGCGAGGGTGTTGGCGCGCGCCGCGTTGACGCGGGTGAAAAGCTCCACTGCGAGCAGTCCGTACTTTTCAATCTTGGCGCACTGGGCCAGTTCGTGCGCCATCGCGTGCTCTTCGGCCGCAGCTACTGCGTAGGCGCGAAACGCCTCGATGCCTTCGGGATTGTAGGTTTGCATGTTGGCCTCATGGTTTTGCATATCGCCTGGCATAAACCAAAGTGGCTACCGCATCAGCATGGGTGTACTCTCAGTATATGAGGCTGATTAATAATTGTGCAAGATGCGTTGCATCTTTTATAAAGAGCAGGCAGCGCCGCCGCCGCTCAGACTGACCGGCTTGCTTGACTAGACATCCCCTTGCGCTTATATTAATGACTTATAAGTAAGTTACGCTCACACCACCCATGCAAGCCCCTCAAGACACCAAGCCACGCTGGGAGCGCCGCAAGGATGCGCGGCCGCAGGAGTTGCTGGCGGCTGCGCTGGACCAGTTTGTCGAACGCGGCTATGCCGCCACCCGGCTGGAGGATGTCGCCCGCCATGCCGGCGTGTCCAAGGGCACGTTGTACCTGTATTTCGCCAACAAGGAAGAACTGTTCAAGGCGGTGGTGCGCGACAATATCGTGGTGACCATCGGCGCCGCCGAGCAGGATGCGGCCGCCTTTGACGGTCCCAGCGGCGAGCTGCTGGGCACCTTGCTGATGCGCTGGTGGACCGAAATCTGGGCCACGCCGCTGGGCGGCATCACCAAGCTGATGCTGGCAGAAGGCAATAACTTCCCGGAACTGGCGCAGTTTTACAACGATGAAGTGGTGGCGCGCGGCAGCCGGCTGATCACCCAGGTGCTGATCCGCGGCATCGAGCGCGGCGAGTTCCGTCCGGTCGATCCGGTGGTCATGACCCAGGTGCTGATCGCCCCGGTGCTGATGCTGATGATGTGGACCCACTCGTATATGCCCACCTGCGACATGCCGCCGATCACGCCGCAAGCCTTCATGGACACCTTCATCGCCACCACGGTGGCCGGCCTGCAGGCGCCCGCACCGTGACCGCGCCGCGCTCCGTTTGCGTCCAAGTTGCCGTTTTCGCAGGTTCATCCCCCGGAAAGTGCAGACTGTCGCAATTTCCCGCGATCCCGCCGTCTAATCGTTAATATGTGCCTCCATGCCAGTTCAACGATAAAATGACGGATTATTTAATCCCGACATGAGTCAACAGATGAATATCGAACAAGCCCGCTTCAACATGATCGAACAGCAAATCCGTCCCTGGGACGTCCTGGACCCGGAAGTCCTGGAGTTGCTGCACGTAGTCAAACGCGAGAATTTCGTGCCGGTCGCGCACAAGGCGCTGGCGTTTGCCGACATCGAAATCCCGCTGCCGGGCGGCGAGGCGATGCTGGCGCCGAAGATCGAAGCCCGTCTGCTGCAAGACCTGGGCCTGAAGAAGCATGAGTCGGTACTGGAAATCGGCACCGGCGCCGGTTACCTGACCGCGCTGCTGGCGCACAAGGCGCGCCATGTGACGTCGGTGGAGATTGCGCCGGAACTGAAGGCGCTGGCCGACAAAAACCTGGCCGACAACGGCGTCACCAACGCCACCGTCGAACTGGGCAATGGCGCCCAGGGCTGGACCGGCGGCGCGCCGTTCGACGTGATCGTGGTCGGCGGTTCGCTGCCGGTGCTGCCGGAAGCGTTGTTGCAGCAATTGAAAATCGGTGGCCGTCTGGCCGTCATCATCGGTCAGGCGCCGGCGATGAAGGCGCAGCTGATCACCCGTACCGGCGAAGCTGGCTACGACACCCGCACCCTGTTCGAGACCAACGTCAAGCCGTTGGAACTGGCAGTGGCGCCGTCGAAGTTCCAGTTCTGAGGCGGCCGGACCATGCAGCAGATTACTGCGCTGGAGCTGGCCGACTGGCTGGCGGACGAAGCACGGCCCAGCCCGATGTTGCTGGACGTGCGCGAGAACTGGGAATTTGAAACCTGCCGCATCGACGGCTCGGTGCAGATTCCCATGAATACCATACCGGCGCGCATCGACGACCTGGATGAGGATGCGGCGATTGTCTGCATCTGCCACCACGGTGCGCGCAGTATGCAGGTGGCCGCCTTCCTGGAGCGTAACGGCTTCGGCAAGATGGTCAACCTGACCGGCGGCATCCACGCCTGGGCGCTGCAAGTCGATAGCACGATGGCCAAGTACTAACGTGGCCGGCGCTGTCGATGGCAGCGCCGCCAGCAGGGCGCCGCGATAGCAGTGTTTTTGATTTGTTCAACTTTTTGATGACTCCAACGGAGATTGCAATGCAGAGACCCCTTATCGCCGTGCTGATCGCCAGCGCTTTCCTGACGCTCAACGCACAGGCGGCCGACCTGATCCAGGTGTACCAGCAAGCACTGGCCAATGATGCTACCTACGCCAGCGCCCGCTCTTCGCTGGCCGCCGGGGAGGAACGCATTATCCAGGGGCGCTCCGGCCTGCTGCCGAACCTCTCGGCCAGCGGCAGCAATCTGCGCAACAACAGCTACAATTCGGGCCCGGACTCGACCTTCGGCCTGTTCCTGGCCGACTCGCGCACCAAATACCACTCGAACTCCTACACGGTCTCGCTGGCCCAGCCGCTGTTCGACTGGAATGCCTGGCAGACCTACCAGCAGAGCAAGCTGGTGCAGGCCACCTCGGAAGCCACCTTTGCCCAGGCCCAGCAGGATCTAATCCTGCGTGTGGCGCAAGCGTATTTCGACGTGCTGACGGCGCAGGACAACCTGACCTCGACCCAGGCGCAGAAAGTCGCCACCACCGAACAGTTGGCCTCGGCCAAGCGCAACTTCGAGGTCGGCACCCAGACCATCACCGACACCCATGAAGCCCAGGCCGCTTACGATCTGGTGGTGGCGCAGGAATTTGCCGCCATCAACGATCTGGACAACAAGCGCACCGCGCTGGCGGTGGTGATCGGCAAAGCCTCCGGCGAACTGGCGCCGCTGCGCACCGGTGTGACCATCGAGCCGCCATCGCCTGCCGCCGTCGATCCATGGATCAGCTCGGCTGAGAGCCAGAACTTCTCGGTGGTTGCCGCCGGCCTGAACCTGGAAATCGCCAAGCGCGAGATCTCGCGCAGCCGCGCCGGCCATATGCCGACCGTCAATCTGGTGGCCAACCGTACCCACCAGTACAACACTGGCGTCAACGCGCCCGGCACCACCGCCAACAACAATGCGATCGGCGTCACCTGGAGCGTGCCACTGTTCAGCGGCTTTGCCGTGACCAGCAAGGTGCGCGAAAACATCGCGCTGGAAGACAAGGCCCGCAACGACCTGGAAGCCACCAAACGCCAGGCCACGCAGACCGCGCGCCAGGCCTTCCTCGGCATGACCAGCGGCCTGGCCCAGGTCAAGGCGCTGGAAGCGGCCGAAGTGTCGAGCAAATCGTCGCTCGATTCGAACAAGCTGGGCTACCAGGTCGGCGTGCGGATCAACATCGACGTGCTGAATGCGCAGAAACTGCTGTATTCGACCCAGAAGGATTTGTCGAAGGCGCGCTACGACACCATCATGAACGGCCTGCGCCTGAAGTCGGCAGCCGGGTCGCTGCGGGAAGAAGACCTGCAGCCGATCAACGCGCTGCTGCAGCATTAAGGAAATGCCGGTCAGGAGCCTGGCGCGGTTCAGTTAAGCTGCGTCGTTCCCGCGAAAGCGGGAACCCATGCCGTGTTTGCCCCGCAGACGTGCCATGGATTCCCGCTTTTGCGGGAATGACGATGTGATTTCAGCTTGACTGAGCGGCGTGATGGCCGAGAGCCGGCATTTTTTTGCCCTGATTATTGGTTTAAATTGCATAGTCAAAGCAAATAGCCTGGCTTTATTCCATTCGTAGGTAGGCGGATACTAGACACATCCCAACCAGACAACGAAGGAGCAAGACCATGAAACAAGTTGCTATCATCACTGGCGCATCCCGTGGCATCGGCGCCGCCGTCGCGCAACGCCTGGCCAAGGACGGCTTTGCCGTGGTCGTCAACTACGCCGGCAATGTGGTGGAGGCCGAGAAAGTGGTGACCGCCATCACGGCCGGCGGCGGCACCGCCATCGCGCTGCAAGCCGACGTGGCCGACGCCGCCGCCGTGCGCGGCCTGTTCGACCAGACCATCGCCCAGCTGGGCCGGGTGGACGTGCTGGTCAACAACGCCGGCATCATGCCCTCGCAACTGCCGCACCTGGCCGCCACCGACGACGACACTTTCGACCGCCTGGTGGCCGTCAACCTGAAAGGCAGCTTCAACACCATGCGCGAGGCTGCTACCCGCCTGGAGCACGGCGGCCGCATCATCAATTTTTCGTCCAGTCTGGTCGGCACGCTGATGCCCGGCTACGCGGCGTATGTGGCCACCAAAGCCGGCATCGAAGGCATGACCACCATCTTGGCCAAGGAACTGCGTGGCAAGAACATCACCGTCAACGCCGTCGCGCCGGGGCCGACCGCCACTGCGCTGTTCCTCGACGGTAAATCGCCGGAGCTGGTCGAGCGCCTGGCCAAGATGGCGCCGCTGGAACGCCTCGGCCTGCCCGAGGATATCGCCAGCAGCGTGTCCTTCCTGGCCGGTCCGGACGGCGGCTGGATCAACGGCCAGACGCTGCGCGCCAACGGCGGCATGGTGTAAGGAGAACGGTCATGAGCAAATCGATTGTTCTGGTCACCGGTGCGGGCACCGGTATCGGCCACCTGTCGGTCAAGGCGCTGGCGCTGGCCGGCCACACGGTGTACGCCTCGATGCGCGACATCGGCGGCCGCAACGCCGCCAAGGTACGCGAACTGCGCGACTGGGCCTTCGCCCACGGCGCCGATGTGCGGGCGGTGGAACTGGATGTGCTGTCGCAGGCGTCGGCCGACGCCGCGGTGCAGACCATCGTCGCCGAGCGCGGCCGGCTGGACGTGGTGGTGCACAATGCCGGCCACCTGGTGATCGGCCCGACCGAGGCGTTTACGCCGGAGGAAATCAGCCAGGTGTTCGACACCAACTTCCTCGGCGCGCAACGGGTCAACAAGGCGGTGTTGCCGGTGCTGCGTGGGCAGCAGCAGGGGCTGGTGCTGTGGGTCAGCAGCACCACCACGCGCGGCGGCTTCCCGCCGTTCCTCGGCCCGTACGCGGCGGCCAAGGCGGCCATGGATTCGATGGCGGTGACGATGGCGTATGAACTGGCGCGCTTCAACATCGAAACGGCGATCGTGGTGCCGGGCGCGTTCACCGCCGGCACCGACCACTTCGCCAACGCCGGCCACCCGGCCGACGCCGCGACCAGCGCCGCCTACGACGCCCGCTATCAGGGGCTGATGGATCAGGTCGGCGCGCGGCTGAGCGCGCTGATGCCGCCGGAAGCCGATCCGGCGGCGGTGGCGGCCGACATCGCCCGCATCGTCGGCCTGCCGCACGGCACCCGGCCGTTCCGCTCGATCACCGACTTTGTCGACGACGGCGCCGCGGCGGTGACCGACGTGGCCGAGCGGGTGCGCGCCGAGTTTGCCGAGCGCATCGGCATCGCCGACTTGCTCAAGCCCAGCCTGGTGTAATTACAGGCCGGCGCCCTGGCCGTCGAAGCTGCGTTCGATCAGTTCGATTTTGTAGCCGTCCGGGTCGGTGACGAAGGCGATTACGGTGTTGCCGCCCTTGACCGGGCCCGGCTCGCGGGTGACGTTGCCGCCGTTGGCTTTGACTGCGGCGGCGGTGCTGTAAATGTCATCGGCCGAAATGGCGATATGACCGTAAGCGGTGCCCAGATCGTAGCTGGTGGTGCCGTAGTTGTAGGTCAGTTCCAGCTCGGCGTGGTCCGGGTTGGCGCCGTAGCCGAGGAAGGCCAGCGTGTACTGGTATTCCGGGTTGTCGCTGGTGCGCAGCAGCTTCATGCCGAGGACGTTGGTGTAGAAGTCAATGGAACGCTGCAGGTCGCCGACCCGCAGCATGGTGTGCAAAATGCGCATGGTAAATCCTTGTAGATAAAATCCGAAGACGGATTTTATCAGCGGCTGGCGGTTTGCGCTGTCGGGGCCGCACCCGGCGCCACGCGCCAGATCACGTTGCCGACGTCATCTGCCACCAGCAGCGCGCCTTGCCTGTCGACCGCCACGCCGACCGGCCGGCCGCGCGCCTTCTCATCCTTGTCGAGGAAGCCGGTCAGGAAATCCTGCGGCGGGCCGGACGGCTTGCCGTTGCTGAATGGGATGTACACCACCTTGTAGCCGCTCAGCGGCTTGCGGTTCCACGAACCGTGCTGGCCGATGAAGACGCCGCCGCGATACGCAGGCGGGAAGGCCGTGCCTTCATAGAACGTCAGCCCCAGCGAGGCGGTGTGGCCGCCCAGCGCGTAGTCCGGCACGATGGCCTTGGCCACCAGTTCCGGCTTTTGCGGCGATACCCGCGTGTCCACATGCTGGCCGAAGTAGCTGTACGGCCAGCCGTAGAAGCCGCCTTCTTTCACCGAGGTCATGTAGTCGGGCACGAGGTCGTTGCCCAGTTCGTCGCGCTCATTGACCGTGGTCCACAGGGTCTTGGTCTGCGGTTCCCAGCCCATGCCGTTGGCGTTGCGCAGGCCGGTGGCGAACAGCTTCGATTTGCTGGTGGCGATCTCCAGCTGCCAGATGGCGGCGCGGCCGGTTTCCGCATCGATGCCGTTTTCGGCCACGTTGCTGTTGGAGCCGACCGTGACGTACAGGAATTTGCCGTCCGGGCTGGCGATCAGGTTCTTGGTCCAGTGGTGGTTGATGGTGCCGGCCGGCAGGTCCATCACCTTGGTGCCGGCGGTGGTGATGCTGGTGGCGCCGTCCTGGTAGGGGAAGCGCAGCACGGCGTCGGTGTCGGCTACGTACAGATCCTTGCCCACCAGCGCCATGCCGAATGGCGAGTTCAGTCCTTTAATAAATACGGTGCGGGTTTGCGCCACGCCCTTGGCGTCCAGCCCGCGCAGCAGCGTGATGCGGTTGGCCGATTCGGTGACCGCGCCGGCTTTCTTCTGCACCTGCTTCATCACCATGCCCTTGACGCCCTTGGCGTCGTCCGGCTTGGGCGGCGCGTTGGTCTCGGCCACCAGCACGTCGCCGTTCGGCAGCACGTAGACCCAGCGCGGATGCTCCAGCCCGCGCGCATAGGCGGTCACGCTGAAGCCGGCCGGCGCGGTCGGCTGTTCCTGTGCCGCCCACGACGACGCGGTGGCGATGTTGACGGTGGGGACCAGCTTGCGGGCCGGTTCCGGCAACTGCGGATTGGGGCCGAAGCCGACCTGGTAACTCTGGGCGGCGGCCCACAATGGTGCAAGCGCCAGGAGTGGCACCAACAAAGGTAGGGCGGTGAAGGACGGACGCATGGGTGGCAACTCCTGGTTAATCTTGTTTGGTATTGGCTTGCGGCTGGGCTTTGGCGTCCGGGCGCGGTTTTTGCACGCCTGGCTGGTTGTGCAGGTCGGTGTCGACCATGCCGCTGTCGATGTCCTTGGCGGCCTGCTCAATAATGGTGTGCTGCTTGTTGCCTTGGCCGTCCGGTGATTCATCGCGCTCGTGCGGCATGCGCTTGACGCCGTCGTTTTGTGTTTTGGCGTCGGTATTGACGTGTTGATCTTTCATGGCGGCCTCCGTGACATTGTTGTAAGTCATCTTAACGAGTTGGTTTTGCATCAGTCGCCACCTTGAATTTCGACAACTAAAGCTGGAAGTCGTTTATCATTTAGACCATATTTCTTGATCGGATACCTGGATGAGTACTGCTGTCACGCCGGAAAACTGCGCCAACTGCGACACCCCGCTGAGCGGCCATTACTGTTCCAACTGCGGCCAGGAAGCAGTGCTGCACCACGCCAGCACGCGCGAGTTCCTGCATGAATTCGTCGGTCACTACGTCGCGCTGGAAGGCAAGCTGTGGGGATCGCTGGTGCGGCTGCTGTTCCGGCCCGGCATGCTCACCAATGAATACATCCGCGGCCGCCGGGTGCGCTTTGTGCAGCCGCTGCGCCTGTATCTGTCGTTCAGCCTGCTGTTCTTCGCGCTGCTGAAGTTCGGCGGCCATGGCCTCGACAACGGCGAGGACGAGCATGACGAGGCGACCACCGCGCAAACCGCCATGGTCGAGCAGACGGTCAAACAGGTGGGCAAGCTGGGCGCGCTGACGCCGCACGATCCGGCCGAAGCCGAAGGCGCCGCAGCCGCCGAGGCCGCCATTGCCGCGATGGAGAAGGACCAGGGCGCCGAGTCCCGCGCGCGTGACAAGGCTGCCGGGATCGCGGCGCGCATTGCGGCCAGAGAGGCGGCTAAGGAAGCCGCCAAACCGGCGCCGGCCACCCCGGCCAGCGTCAGCGAACCGGGCGACCATGCCTCCTCGGCGCAGTCGAAGGCCAACGACGAGGTCGACCAATGGCTGGACGAGAAGGGCTGGCAGACGCTGCGCCACAAGTGGCAAGGACTGCAGGGGATGTCGCGCGAGCAGCAGAAGGCTGCGTTGCAGGCCGGCTTCTACCACTACGCTCCGTACGCGATCTTCTGCCTGATGCCGGTGTTTGCGCTGTTCCTGAAAATCCTCTACATGGGTTCCGGCCGCCGCTTTGGCGAACACGTGCTGTTCGCCCTGCACACCAACGCCTTTGCCTTCCTGATCTTCAGCCTGATGCTGGTGATCAGGGTCGGCGTGGTCGACTTTGCGCTGTGGTGCTGGCTGCTGGGCTATTTGCCGTGGGCGATGCGGCGCGTGTATCACAGCAGCCGCGCCGGCACGCTGCTGCGCTGGTCGGTGCTGATGTTTTTCTACTCGATTGCGGTGGGCCTGGCACTCGGCGCGGCCGGGGCGCTGGGCGCGTTGACGGCCCACTAAGGGCCCACTAAGGGTGATGCTTGCATTAAATACTGTTTAAATGTACAGTGGCGACGCTAGCGGTGATAGCCGAAGCAGGCGATATGGGTTACCCTCCTGCGTGTTCCTGCCCTAGCCTAAAGCCGAGATTTTTATGACCGCCACGCACGCCGTTTTTCACACTATCGCACTGGCCGTGCGCCCGAATACCGACGGCATCGCCGAGTCGGTGTCCAGCGTGGTCGATTTCCTGCGCCGGGGCGGCTACCAGGTGGTGTTTGAAGAACAGACCGCCGCCCACCTCGGGCCGCAATTTAACGATGTGCCGGTGATGGACGCGGCCGGCATCGGCGCCGGCTGCGACGCCGCCATCGTCATGGGCGGCGACGGCACCATGCTGGGCATCGCGCGCCAGCTGGCGCCGTTCAATGTGCCGCTGATCGGCATCAACCAGGGCCGGCTCGGCTTCATGACCGATATTCCCCTCGACGGCATGCTGGACGTACTGGCGCGCATCCTCAGCGGCAGCTACCAGGCCGAGCGCCGTACGCTGCTGGAAGGCCATGTGCTGCGCGCCGGCGAGTCGATCCATGTCGGCATGGCGGTCAACGACGTGGTGGTGATGCGCGGCACCGGCGCCGGCATGGCCGAACTGCGCGTCGATGTCGACGGCCAGTTCATGTACAACCAGCGCTCCGATGGCCTGATCATCTCCACCCCGACCGGCTCCACCGCCTACGCCCTGTCGGCCGGCGGGCCGCTGCTGCATCCGTCGCTGGGCGGCATCGTGCTGGTGCCGATCGCGCCGCATGCGCTGTCCAACCGGCCGATCGTGCTGCCGGAGTCGAGCCAGATCGTGGTGGAAATCGTGCGCGGACGCGACATCAGCGTCAACTTCGACATGCAAACCTTCGCCAGCCTGCAAGCGCAGGACCAGATCGTGATCCGGCGCTCGCCGCATGCGATCACCTTCCTGCATCCGGAAGGCTGGAGCTACTTCAACACCTTGCGCGAAAAGCTGCACTGGAATGAGTATCCGTCCGGTGAGGGCAAACTCGCTTAACCACACTAACGCCACACTAACGGTCTCCATGCTGCGTACCCTGTCCATCCGTGATTTCGTGATCGTTGAGTCGATCGAACTGGAATTCTCCGCCGGCTTTACGGTGTTCACCGGCGAGACCGGGGCCGGCAAATCGATCCTGATCGATGCGTTGACGCTGGCGCTGGGCGGCCGCGGCGACGCCAGCGTGGTGCGCGAAGGCGCGGCCAAGGCCGACATCACGGCCGATTTCGCCGTCAGCGCGCAGGCGCGCGACTGGCTGGCGGCCAATGAATTCGCGGTGGAGGAGGGTGGCGCGCTGCTGCGCCGCGTAATCGACAACGCCGGCCGCAGCAAGGCCTATATCAACGGCATCGCGGCGACGGCGGCGCAGTTGCGCGAGCTGGGCGACATGCTGGTCGATATCCACGGCCAGCACGCCCACCAGTCGCTGATGAAGACCGAGGCGCAGCGCGTGCTGCTGGACGGCCAGGCCGGCGCCGAGGGCGAAGCGCGCGCGGTGGCGGCGGCGTATCGGGCCTGGCGCGCGCTGGCCAGGCAGCTGGAGGAGTTCGAGACCAATGCCGCCAATGTGCTGTATGAGCGCGAGCGGCTGGAGTGGCAGGTCAACGAGCTGGAAAAGCTGGCGGTCAAGCCGGGCGAGTGGCTGGAGGTCAGCAATGAGCAGAGCCGTTTGTCGCACGCGGCCAGTTTGCTGGAAGGCGCGCAGGAGGCGCTGGAAGTGATTTCGGAAGCCGAGGAGCATCCGATCCTGTCGCAGCTGTCGTCGCTGAACCAGAAGCTGGGCAAGCTGGCCGATATCGACAGCGGCCTGCAGCCGATCGTCGACCTGATCGAGCCGGCGCGCATCCAGTTGCAGGAAGCGGTGTATGCGCTCAACGATTACCTGGACCGGGTGGATCTGGACCCGTCGCGCCTGCGCTCGGTGGAGGCGCGCATGGATGCGATCCATTCGGCGGCCCGCAAGTTCCGCGTGCCGGAAGAGCAACTGCCGGAGGAGCATACCAAGCTGGCCGCGCGGCTGCTGCAGCTGGCCGACGCCAGCGATCTGGAAGGCCTGCGCAAGCAGGAGGAAAAGCTGAAGGCGGCTTACATGGCCGAGGCGCACAAGCTGTCGGCCACGCGCGCCAAAGCCGCAGCGACGCTGGGCGAGGCGGTCACGCGGGCGATGCAGGAATTGAATATGACGGGCGGCCGTTTCGAGGTGGCCCTGCATGCGGCCGAGCCGGCGGTGTATGGGCTCGAGCAGGTGGAATTCCTGGTGGCCGGCCATGCCGGCGTGGCGGCGCGTTCGCTGGCCAAGGTGGCGTCGGGCGGCGAACTGGCGCGCATTTCGCTGGCCATTTCGGTGATTACTTCCAATGCGACCACGGTGCCGACCCTGATCTTCGATGAGGTGGACAGCGGCATCGGCGGCGGCGTGGCGGAAGTGGTGGGGCGCTTGCTGCGGCGCCTGGGGCAGGAGCGCCAGGTGCTGTGCGTGACGCACTTGCCGCAGGTGGCCAGCCAGGCCGGCCAGCACTTCCAGGTGGCCAAGGGCACGCTGGACAACGGCAAGACCGCCTCACGCATCGACGTGCTGGATGCCAAATCGCGGGTGGAGGAAATCGCCCGCATGCTGGGCGGGCTGGAAATCACCGCCACCACCCGCAAGCACGCCCGCGAGCTGCTGGCCTCTTGATATGGCTCAGTCCAGCGCCGGCTAAACGCGCTAAGATTGATCATTGCCCTTTACAACAGGAGGCGATGATGGATACCGAGCAACGGATTGATAAGCTGGGAGCTTCCTCCGATGAGACGAGGGAGCGGTTGGTGCGAATGGAAGTGCAGTTAAAGGAGATGGATGCGCGTGTGGCCAACAAAGAGGACATTGCCCATCTTCGTACGGATATTTACAAGCTTGAAGTCAGAATGGTGAAGTGGTTTATTTTCACCGCTTTTGGGATGACCACCGCGATGGGTGGCATTGCGGTCGCGACGATCAGGCTTATACATTAAGATACGGGCTTACGGTACAACCTAAGCCATTCATGACCTTCCAAACAGAACCTCCCCACAAGCATGGCACCACCGGCCGCAGCGCCATTGTCCTGGTCAACCTGGGCACGCCGGATGAGCCGACCCGCTCCGCCGTGCGCCGCTACCTGAAAGAATTCCTGTCCGACCCGCGCGTGGTCGAGATTCCCAGGGCGGTCTGGTGGTTTATCCTCAACCTGATCATCCTGCCGTTCCGCTCCGGCCAGTCGGCCAGGAAGTACGCCACCATCTGGACCCGCGAAGGCTCGCCGTTGCGCACCAACACCGCCGCCCAGGCGCTCGGCCTGCGCGCCGCCCTCGGCGAGCGCGGCCACGAAGACCTGACCGTGGCCATGGCCATGCGCTACGGTTCGCCGTCGTTGCCCGAAGTGCTGACCAAGCTGAAGGCCGACGGCGCCGATCGTATCCTGGTGCTGCCGGCCTATCCGCAATACTCCGGCACCACCACCGGTTCGATCTACGACGCCGTGTTCCAGCACTACGGCAGCGTGCGCAATATTCCGGAACTGCGCTTCATCCGCAACTACCACGACCACGAAGGCTATATCCGTGCCCTGCAGCAGTCGGTGCTGAACCACTGGGACCAACACGGCCGGCCGGACAAGCTGGTGATGAGCTTCCACGGCGTGCCCAAGCGCACGCTGATGCTGGGCGATCCCTACCACTGCGAGTGCCTGAAGACGGCGCGGCTGCTGGCCGCTGCCCTCCGGCTGACGCCGGACCAGTACGTGGTCACCTTCCAGTCGCGCTTCGGCAAGGCCGAGTGGCTGCAGCCATACACCGCGCCGACCGTGGCGCAGCTGGCGCGCGACGGCGTCAAGCGGCTGGACGTGATCTGCCCCGGCTTCATCAGCGACTGCCTGGAAACGCTGGAGGAAATCTCGATGGAAGTGCGGCACGACTTCGAGTCCAATGGCGGCAAAGAGTTCCACTACATCCCATGCCTGAACGACGCGCCTTCCTGGATCGCCGCGCTGACCGAAGTCGCCGAGCAGCACATCATCGGCTGGCCGACCAAGCTGGCGCCGGCCGAACGCGAACTGCTGAAAAAAGATGCAGAAGTGGCCCGCAGCGCCGCCCTGCAGCGCGGCGCCGCCGACTGAAAAGCAACATTCCCCCCGCCTTCCCACCGTCACCCGATAATCAGCACTTGCGGGTGACGAGTGCCAGCCTGTTAAAATAGCCGCCTGATGCAAACTTAACGTTGTCGAAATGGCAGGTTCAAATAACCCTTGAAATCGTAGGTTATCGCCCCATTTGATGCCACAGCGGTAATACAAGTCATATCAAACAAATACGATCGTAGGAGTCTCTAGATGCAAGATCAGGAAAACCAAGCCGTACCCCCTAATCCAGAGGCGGCAGCAGCCGCTGCGTCGGCCCCGCCATCGACCCCGGAAGGCGGTCTGCCATCGCTGGAACAGCAGCTGGCCGAGACCGAAGCCAAGCTGGCCGAAATGCATGACGCCTTCATGCGCGCCAAAGCCGACGGCGAAAACATCCGCCGCCGCGCGCAGGAAGACGTGTCCAAGGCGCATAAATTTGCCGTCGAAAGTTTTGCCGAAGCACTGGTGCCGGTCAAGGACAGCCTGGAAATGGCACTGAAAGTCGAAGCGCCGACGCTGGAATCGTTGAAGGAAGGCGTGGAAATGACGCTGAAGCAACTGTCGGCCGCCTTCGAACGCAACCGCCTGATCGCCATCGAACCGGCGCAGGGCGACAAGCTGGACCCGAACAAGCACCAGGCCGTGGCCGTGGTGCCTGCCGACCAGGAAGCCAATACCGTGGTGACCGTGTTGCAAAAGGGTTATATGATCGCCGACCGCCTGCTGCGTCCGGCCATTGTCACTGCCGCGCAAGCGAAATAATTTGCAAGCTCTTGAAACCATAGAGCTTTTCCACATATAAGAACCATCTGAACTCTAGCAAATAAGGAATAAAATCATGGGTCGAATTATCGGTATCGATTTGGGAACTACCAACTCCTGCGTTTCCGTTATGGAAAATGGTCAGCCTAAGGTCATCGAAAACGCTGAAGGCGCGCGTACCACGCCATCTATCATTGCTTACCAAGAAGATGGTGAAATTCTGGTTGGCGCGCCGGCGAAACGCCAGGCGGTCACCAATCCAAAAAACACGCTGTTCGCTGTGAAACGCCTGATCGGTCGTAAATTCGACGAGAAGGAAGTGCAGAAGGACATCGGTCTGATGCCTTACAGCATCACCAAAGCCGACAACGGCGACGCCTGGATCGGCGTGCGCGACAAAAAACTGGCGCCGCCACAAATCTCGGCGGAAGTGCTGCGCAAAATGAAGAAAACCGCGGAAGACTACCTGGGTGAAGAAGTCACCGAGGCCGTCATCACCGTGCCGGCGTACTTCAACGACTCGCAGCGTCAGGCCACCAAGGACGCCGGCCGCATCGCTGGCCTGGACGTCAAGCGCATCATCAACGAACCTACCGCAGCCGCGCTGGCTTTCGGCCTGGACAAGACCGAAAAGGGCGACCGCAAGATCGCCGTGTACGACCTGGGCGGCGGTACTTTCGACGTATCGATCATTGAAATCGCGGACGTCGATGGCGAAAAGCAGTTCGAAGTGCTGTCGACCAACGGCGATACCTTCCTGGGCGGCGAAGACTTCGACCAGCGCATCATCGATTACATCATCGAAGAGTTCAAGAAGATCAACGGCCTGGACCTGAAAAAAGATCCGATTGCCCTGCAACGCATCAAGGCTTCGGCCGAGCGCGCAAAGATCGAACTGTCGTCGTCGCAGCAGACCGAAATCAACGAGCCGTACATCGCCATGGCGAACGGCGCGCCGGTCCACCTGACGCTGAAAATGACCCGCGCCAAGCTGGAATCGCTGGTCGAAGAGCTGATCATCGCCACCATCGAGCCATGCAAAACCGCGATCAAGGACGCCGGCGTTAAAGTCACCGACATCGACGACATCATTCTGGTCGGCGGCATGACCCGTATGCCAAAGGTGCAGGAAAAGGTCAAGGAGTTCTTCGGCAAGGAGCCACGTAAAGACGTGAACCCGGACGAAGCCGTTGCAGTCGGCGCCGCCATTCAAGGTTCGGTGCTGTCGGGCGAACGCAAGGACTTGCTGCTGCTGGACGTGACCCCACTGTCGCTGGGTATCGAAACCCTGGGCGGCGTGATGACCAAGATGATTCACAAGAACACCACGATTCCGACCAAGTTCTCGCAAGTGTTCTCGACCGCTGATGACAACCAGCCTGCGGTGACCATCAAGGTCTACCAGGGCGAGCGCGAAATCGCGGCCGGCAACAAGGGCCTGGGCGAGTTCAATCTGGAAGGCATCCCGCCGGCAGCACGCGGCACGCCACAGATCGAAGTGACCTTCGACATCGACGCCAACGGCATTCTGCACGTCGGCGCCAAAGACAAGGCCACCGGCAAAGAGAACAAGATCACGATCAAGGCCAACTCCGGTCTGACCGAAGCGGAAATCCAGAAAATGGTGAAGGACGCTGAAGTCAACGCTGAAGAAGACAAGAAAGTGAAGGAACTGGCTGAGTCGCGCAATCAGGCCGACGCGCTGGTGCACTCGACCCGCAAGTCGCTGACCGAATACGGCGACAAGCTGGAAGCCGGCGAGAAAGAGAAGATCGAAGCGGCAATCACCGACCTGGAAGCCTCGATCAAGTCGGGCGACAAGGCCGAGATCGACGCCAAGGTAGCCTCGCTGTCGACCGCCTCGCAGAAACTGGGCGAGAAGATGTACGCCGACATGCAAGCGCAGCAAGCCGCGGGCGGCGAAGGTGCGGCACCCGGCGCAGGCGCCGGTGCTGAACAGGCCAAGCCACAGGACGACGTGGTGGACGCCGACTTCAAGGAAGTTAAAGACAACAAGTAATGCCGTCATCCCCGCGCAGGCGGGGATCCATGCTGAGCTGGTGATCGCTACTCAGCATGGGTTCCCGCAGGCGCGGGAACGACGCCGCCGAGCCGCGTGGTCATGCCGCCGGCTCGGCTTTTTCGCATAAATCAGTACAGAATATAAGCAGGATTCCGACACTATGGCAAAGCGTGATTTCTACGAAATACTCGGTGTGGCAAAAAGCGCTACCGAAGACGAGATCAAGAAGGCCTACCGCAAGCTGGCGATGAAATACCATCCGGACCGTAATCCGGACAGCAAAGACGCGGAAGAGAAATTCAAGGAAGTCAAAGAAGCCTACGAAATGCTGACCAATCCGGACAAGCGCGAGGCGTATGACCGTTACGGTCACGCCGGCGTCGATCCGAATGCGGGCGGCGGTGGCTTTGGCGGCGGCGCCGGCGGTTTCGGCGACGCCTTCGGCGACATCTTCGGCGACATCTTCGGTGGTGGCGGCCGCGGCCGCAGCCAGGGTCCGCAGGTGTACCGCGGCGCCGATCTGCGCTACAACCTGGAAATTACGCTGGAACAGGCGGCGCACGGCTTCGACACCACCATTCGCGTGCCGTCGTGGGACAAGTGCGACACCTGTAACGGTTCCGGTGCCAAGCCAGGCACCTCGCCGGTGACCTGCTCGACTTGCGCCGGCCACGGCCAGGTGCGCATGCAGCAGGGCTTCTTCAGCATCCAGCAGACCTGCCCGAAATGCCACGGCACCGGCAAGATCATTCCTGAACCGTGCGCCGCCTGCGCGGGCCAGGGCCGCATCAAGCGCAACAAGACGCTGGAAGTGAAGATCCCGGTCGGCATCGACAACGGCATGCGCATCCGCTCGTCCGGCAACGGCGAACCGGGCACCAACGGCGGACCATCGGGCGACCTGTACGTGGAAATCCACATCAAGCCGCACCAGGTGTTCCAGCGCGAAGGCGACGACCTGCATTGCGAAATGCCGATCTCGTTCGCCAAGGCAGCGCTGGGCGGCGAAATCGAAGTGCCGACATTGTCTGGTAAAGTATCGTTTACGATCCCGGAAGGCACCCAGTCGGGCAAGACCTTCCGCCTCAAAGGCAAGGGCATCAAGGGCGTGCGTTCCGGCTTCGCGGGCGATCTGTTCTGTCACGTGGCGGTGGAAACGCCGGTCAAGCTGACCGACAAGCAGAAAGACCTGCTGCGTGACTTTGAAAAGTCGACCACCGAGGGCGGCAACAAGCACAGCCCACAGACGAAAACCTGGCGTGACAAGGTCAAGGACTTCTTTGAGTAATGCAGTTGAGTAACTTGACGGTCACACCGGCTTGGTAATATCGGACCGCCGCGCTGCCCATTTTGGGCAGACCGGCGGTCTTCTTATGTACGAGAGGAAATCATGGAAAGTCTGAAAAACAGTACGTCCCCTTTGCGCGGCCTGCTTGAGAACAACCGTCGCTGGGCGGAATCGGAAGTCGCGCGCGACCCCGAATTCTTCAGCCGGCTGGCCAACCAGGCCGCCCCGGAATACCTGTGGATCGGTTGTTCCGACAGCCGCGTACCGGCGAACGAACTGCTGGGCCTGTTGCCGGGCGACGTCTTCGTGCACCGCAATATCGCCAACGTGGTGGTGCATTCGGACCTGAACGCGCTGTCGGTGCTGCAGTTCGCGATTGACGTGCTGAAGGTCAAGCACGTGATCATCGTCGGCCACTACGGCTGCAAGGGCGTGCATGCGGCCATGATGGGCACCCGCGTCGGCCTGGTCGACAACTGGCTGCGCCACGTGCACGACGTGCACCAGAAGCATGAGCGCTATATGGGCACCGTGGTCAACGAGCAAAAGCGCTCGGAGCGCCTGGTGGAGCTGAATGTGGTGGAGCAGGTCTCCAACGTCTGCGCCACCACCATCGTGCAGGACGCCTGGGACCGCGGCCAAGACCTGACGGTGCATGGCTGGGTCTACGGCATCAACGACGGCAAACTGCAGGACATGGGCATCGCCATCAGCGCGCTCGACCAGCTGGCCCCGGCCGTGCAGCAGCGCCTGGCCAAGTACGACACCGCTCCCGCGAGCTGATGCTTGACCGTTATGCGACACTTGTCACATAATCGTGGCTTGTGTCGCATAATCGGGAGACGTTCTGGAAACACGTTCAAACAGCAGGAATCGGCACATTGACGCCTTGCGCGGCGTGGCGATTTTATGCGTGCTGGTGCTGCATTTTGCGCTGGCCTACGATCTGAAGAACAGCCCGGTCGGCTTGCTGCCGGTGTGGCTGCGCCGCGCCGCCTATCAGGGCAATTTTGGCGTGACAATCTTTTTCACCCTGTCCGGTTACCTGATCGTGTCGATGTCGCTGCGGCGCTGGGGCGATCTGGCGCACATCAAGCTGCGCGAGTTCTATCTGTATCGTGCCGCCCGCATTCTTCCTTGCCTGTTGTTGGCGCTGGCGATCATCGTCGCGCTGGGCCTGCTGGATATCCCGTTCTTCGACAACGACGCGCTGCCGCACAGCTATTTCGTGATTGCGGTCGGCTCGATCCTGACCTTCTGGCACAACCAGCTGATGCAGAGCGCCGGCTATTTCAACTATTGCCTGAACGTGTACTGGTCCTTGTCGGTAGAGGAAATGTTTTATCTGCTGCTGCCGGTGTCCTGCCTGCTGCTGCGCAAGCGCTTGCCGATTCTGCTGCTGTGCGCCGTGGCCATCGTGGCCGGGCCGGTTTACCGCAGCCAGCATGCCGACAACGAAATCTATTTCATGTACGGCTATCTGGCCTGCTTCGACGCCATCGCCATCGGCTGTGTCACCGCCTTGCTGATGCAGCGCTGGCAGGCCACGGCGCGGCAGGCGCTGGTGTTGCGGTGGCTGTCCGGGCTGGCGCTGGCGGCACTCTACGTGCGCGGCATCCATGGCCATGAAGTGTTTGGCTTCACGCTGGTGGCGCTGGCCACCGCCGGCTGCGTGCTTGGCGCCGGCGAGGCGCGCGGCAAGCCGGGCGCGTTGCAGTGGCTGGGCCGCCACAGCTATGAGATTTACCTGTTCCACATCATCGTGCTGGCGGCGCTGCGCAATGTGGTAGACAAGACACAGCTGGGCTACGCGGCCACGCTGCCGTGGTTCCTGCTGTTTGTCTTGCTAACCGCGCTGGTGGCGGGCATCGTTGCCCGTTATGTATCCGGGCCTGCCAATGCCGCGATCCGCCGCGCCGGTCAACGCTGAAAGCAAGGCTGGCAGAATCAGTCGGTTCTGACTTAGAATCTGCGCATGACCTCCAAAACCCCGCCAGCCATGCCGAAATTGCGCATCGTTGTCGTCAATACCGTTATCCATGACGAAGACGACCAAGCGCTGCATGCGCAGGCCGAGCGCGCGCGCGTGCTGCGCATCGGGCTGCTGGAGGCGGGCTACGACATCGTCGCCTCGCTGCCGCCGGATATGTACTTGCCCGAGCGCATCGCCCAGCTGCAGCCGGACATGATCATTGTCGACGCCGAATCCGACGCGCGCGATGTGCTGGAACATATCGTCATCGCCACCCGCGACGAGCGCCGCCCGATCGTCATGTTCACCGAAGACCAGGACCCGGAAAGCATGGAGGCCGCCGTGGAAGCGGGGGTCTCGGCCTACATCGTCGCCGGCCTGCAGGGTGAGCGCATCAAGCCGGTGCTGCAAGTGGCGCTGGCGCAGTTCAAGCGCGAGCAGAAGCTGCTGGACGAACTGTCCGACACCAAGAGCAAGCTGGCCGAGCGCAAGGTCATCGAAAAGGCCAAGGGCCTGCTGATGGAGCGCCAGCGCTTCACCGAGGAGCAGGCCTACCAGAAGCTGCGCTCAATGGCCATGAGCAAAAACCTCAAGCTGTCCGAAGTCGCCCAGCGCATCCTGGACGTCGAAGACCTGCTGGGCTAAAAACGCCCCCCAAAATGATGCAGCGCGCATTTGCGGTGCATTTTTTTTGTCCGTCTATTCCTCCTTTCCCTCTGTAGCCCTGCTGGCACGGACATTGCATTGATGTAATCAAGCGCAATGCTGCGCACGATGTGCCTTGCCAACGGCGGTAGGGCCCACCAGACAATGACGTCTACCAGATCATGAATTCGTTCGTGAGGGTAGGCGTTTTTTTTGGCCCAATAGTTATAGACGACTACCAGAAGGGATAGCCATGAAGCATACTGAGCTCGCAGCAAACGACGTCGAGGTCGACGTCACACGCAGGAAAATTATTCATGGTGCAGGTCTGGTAGCGGGAGGAAGCATGTTGGGATTGGCAACAGGGGGCGTATGGGCCGCAGGGTCGGACAAGCCGGAGAAAGAGGAAGTCAAGATCGGCTTCATTCCGCTGACCGACTGCGCCTCCGTGGTGATGGCGTCGGTGCTGGGCTTCGATAAAAAATACGGCGTCAAATTCGTGCTGAGTAAAGAGGCCTCGTGGGCCGGCGTGCGCGACAAGCTGTCGAATGGCGATCTGGATGCGGCCCATGTGCTGTATGGTCTCCTTTACGGCGTGCAGATGGGGATCGGCGGCCAGAAGAAGGACATGGCGGTGCTGATGGGCCTTAATAACAACGGCCAGGCGATCACGCTGTCGAAGAAAATCGCCGACAAGGGCGGCGTCGATGGTCCATCGCTGGCAAAGCTGATGCAGACCGACAAGCGCGAGTACACCTTCGCGCAGACCTTCCCGACCGGCACCCACGCCATGTGGCTGTACTACTGGCTGGCTGCCAACGGCATCAATCCGATGAAGGACGCCAAGGTGATCACCGTGCCGCCGCCGCAGATGGTGGCCAATATGCGGGTCGGGAATATGGACGGCTTCTGCGTCGGCGAACCGTGGGGTCATCGCGCCATCATGGACGGCGTCGGCATCACCGCCACCACCACGCAGGATATCTGGAAGGACCACCCGGAGAAGGTGCTGGGCTCCACGCTGGAATTCGCCAAGAAGTATCCGAACACCTGCCGCGCGATGATGGCGGCGATTCTGGATGCCAGCAAATGGATCGACGCGTCGCTGGCCAACAAGAACAAGATGGCCGAGGTGATCGCCGACAAATCCTACGTCAACACCAGCAAGGACGCGATCGATCAGCGCATCATGGGCCGCTACCAGAATGGCCTGGGCAAGACCTGGGACGATCCGAATCACATGAAGTTCTACAACGACGGCGCGGTCAACTTCCCGTACCTGTCGGACGGCATGTGGTTCATGACGCAGCATCGCCGCTGGGGCCTGCTGAAGGACGATCCGGATTATCTGGCCGTAGCGACCTCGGTCAACCAGATCGACTTGTACAAGGATGCGGCCACCATGACCAAAACGCCCGTACCTAAAAGCCCTCTGCGTACATCGAAACTGATGGACGGTTCCGTGTGGGACGGCAAGAACCCGAAAGCGTTCGCCGCCTCGTTCAAGATCAAAGCCTGATAACAGGAGAATCTGATGAACGCCTTGCTCAAACCCGATAGCCCCGAACCGGTGGCTGCGGCGACGGATGGCGCTGCGCCAGTCCGCCGTCCGCGTCGTCCGCTGGCCGCCAACGGCACGGCGCGCGCGCGCCGGCAGGTCTCCGCCGTCGTCATGAAAATCGTCGCGCCGCTGGTGGGGGCGGCCTTGCTGGTCGCCGTGTGGCAGCTGATCACCGTGAACAACGCCACCTTCCCGACGCCGGCCGCCACGCTGGCGGAAGCGGTCAAGCTGTTCTCCGATCCGTTCTACCGCACTAGCCCGAATGACCAGGGTATCGGCTGGAACCTGCTGGCGTCCTTGCAGCGGGTGGGCGTGGGCTTCGGCCTGGCGGCGCTGGTCGGCATTCCGCTCGGCTTCCTGATCGGCCGCGTGCAGTTCGTCGGCAGCATGTTCGGGCCGATTATCAGCTTGCTCAAACCGGTGTCGCCGCTGGCGTGGCTGCCGATTGGCCTGCTGGTGTTCAAGTCCGCCAACCCGGCGGCGATCTGGTCGATCTTCATCTGCTCGATCTGGCCGATGATCATCAACACCGCCGTCGGCGTGCAGCGCGTGCCGCAGGATTACATGAACGTGGCGCGGGTGCTTAATCTGTCGGAGTGGAAGGTGCTGACCAAGATCCTGCTGCCATCGGCGCTGCCGTACATCCTGACCGGCGTGCGGCTGTCGATCGGCACCGCGTGGCTGGTGATCGTCGCGGCCGAAATGCTGACCGGTGGCGTGGGCATCGGCTTCTGGCTGTGGGACGAGTGGAACAACCTGAATGTCCCGCACATCATTATCGCCATTGTCTCGATTGGCCTGGTGGGGCTGCTGCTTGAGCAGGCGCTGATGGCGCTGGCCCGTGCCTTCACCTACGAACAAGTATCCAACTAAGGAGCGCGATCATGGACGAATCACGATTCATCGACATCGAAGGCGTGGAGATGGTTTTCCACACCAAAAAGGGCGTGTTCCATGCGCTGCGCGAGATTGACCTCAAAGTGGCCAAGGGCGAATTCATTACCCTGATCGGCCACTCGGGCTGCGGCAAGTCGACCTTGCTCAACCTGATCGCCGGCCTGCTGCAACCGAGTGACGGCGTACTGCTGTGCGCCAACCGCGAAATCGCCGGACCGTCGCCGGAGCGTTCGGTGGTGTTCCAGAACCACTCGCTGCTGCCATGGCTGACGTGCTATGAGAATGTGTATCTCGGCGTGGAGCGGGTGTTCGGCAAGGCGGAATCGAAAGCGCAGCTGCGTGAGCGCACCATGGCTGCGCTGGCGCTGGTGGGCCTGACGCATGCCGAGACCAAGCGGCCGCATGAAATTTCGGGTGGCATGAAGCAGCGCGTCGGCATCGCCCGCGCGCTGGCGATGGAGCCGAAAGTGCTGCTGATGGACGAGCCATTCGGCGCGCTGGATGCGCTGACCCGCGCGCACTTGCAGGACGAACTGCTGAAGATCGTCGCCGCCACCAAGTCCACCGTGGTGATGGTGACGCACGACGTAGACGAAGCGGTACTGCTGTCGGACCGCATCGTCATGATGACCAACGGCCCGGCCGCCACCATCGGCGAAATCGTCAACGTGCAGCTGGACCGCCCGCGCGATCGCGTGGCCCTGGCGGCGGATGCGAAGTACATGGAATACCGCACTGCGGTGCTGGAATTCCTGTACCGCAAACAGGCGCATCCTGCGAAGGAAGCGGCGTAATCAACGCGGCGCGGGCCGCTGCCGCTTGAACCAATCGGCCAGGCTGGCGACATAGTCTTGCAGATGCGGCTTGTCGGGCGCTTGCAGCGCGTGGCTGGCGTTGGGGTATTCGATGAAGGTGAAGTCCTTGTCCGGATGTTTGGCAAAGTCGTCGCGCAAGGCGCGGCCGGATTCGATCGCTTCACTCTCGTCCTTCTCGCCCATCGCCGCGATGATCGGCATGTCCAGCTGGTGATAGGTAAGCAGTGGATCGTAAAACAGGTGCGAGCTCCAGTAGCGGTAGCTGTGGCCGAAGAATTCCTTGTCGACGCTATCCGGATTGGCCTTGATGTCGGCGTAGGTTTGCAGGAGGTAAGCGCGTGAAAACGGCTTGGCATACGGCTCGACGCCGCGATTGGCAAAGATCAGAAAGCCTTCGCTTTGCGGCAGGCCGCCGCTGCCTCCAGTGGCGAGCCAGCCGATTTTCGGACTGCGCAAGGCCACCAGCGGCGCTACTGTGCCACCTTCCGAAAAGCCCAGCACCGCCAGGCTGCGCGCGGGCAGTGCTTTCAGCGCCGGAAGGCTGTCGATGAAGGCCAGGTTGTCGCTGACGCGGCGTTCCAGATAATCTACAGCGTTGTAGGCGGCGGAGCAGGTCTCGCTGTTGTCGCCTTTATTGATGCCGGTCTTCTCCAGGAAGTAGACATCCACCGGCGCCGGATAGCGCTCGAAGAAGAACGGCACGCGGCTACCGAAGTCCTTGCATCCCGAACCGCTGATCAGCAATATCGGCGTGGCCTTGCCGGTGGCCTCTGTATCGTGCAGATGATAGTAGCGGCGCGGTTGGCCATCGATGGTGATCGGCGCTTCATCCAGTACGCGCGCGGCGAATGCGGAGGTGGCCAGCAGCGCGGCGCCGGCTGCCAGGAACAGGCGGCGCATCATGGCAGTCCCGCCACGCGCCACTCCTGCGGCGTATGGGTGTAGTTTTGGCTTTGCCAGAACTGCGCAATGCCGATGTCGAAGCCGGAAGTGATTGTTACGGTAACAGTTTTCATTTGCTTGGCATTTGCGTAGTTTTCCAGCGCGAGTTTGGCGATGCGCCGCGCCAGTGCTTCGCGGTCCGGCGTTGAGGCGTCGACGATGGCATTGATGTTGAGGAGATTGAAGCCGCCGCCGTCACCCAGGTTGGCGCTGACCATGACGGTGGCGCCGGTCACGCCGGGGAGTTCTATCACCACGTGCTGGACACGCAGCATGCCGCCGAGTGCAGTGTCGGTTGCCCCCGGCCGCGCTATCCACACGCCCGCCACGCAGAAGGCCACCAGCGATGCCGCGACGACGGCGGCATGGCCACGCCAGATATGCGCTGCCGGCAGCGCCAGCGGCCCGCGCGTCGCCCTGACGACGAACGCGCCTACGGCCAGGTCGTGCAGCGACTGCCGCGTCCTGCGATTGAAGAGCAGAAGATAGAACACGCAGAAGCTCACGCCGAATAGCAGCATCGATAAGCCGGAAGCGACCGATCCATTGAGTGAGGTGAAAGCGGCAGGCAAGCCACTCAGGAAATAGGCCAGGCAGAAAATGGCAGCGCGCAGCGCCGCCGCCCCCAAGCCCAGCGGTGCACCGTCGGGCCGGATCACCCGCAGCCCCAGGATTCTCATGCCCAGCGACTGGCCGCCGCCGATACGGCTTTGCGGCACGCCAAAGTAGTAGGTGGCGATGACAAACCCCACCACGCGGCCCCACGGTCCGAGCGCCATCAACTGGTCGCGCAGGCAGGCGCCGATAATCACGCCGATCAGGGCGAGTATCAGCGAATCGATGAGGAAAGCGCCGATGCGGCGCCACACGCCGGCGACAGTCGCCGGCAATGCCGGTCCTTCTTCAACGGTGGGAATCTCGCGCGGCGCGGCGGCCAGCGAGGCGAGGCGGGCTTCGATTTCTGCGACGCGTTCCGGATAGCGGCCGGCGTCGATATGCTTGCTTATCTGGCGGAGTTCTGGTTCCGAGTATTTGCTGTAGTCCGGCTGATCCATCCAACATCCATTTAAGTATTTGGCAACTAAGTATAGCGCGCAATCGTCGTTGGAGCATAGCAAGCCGGCTGGTCCCTGGTGGGCCGCCACACAGTTGACCATCTGCTTCGTCGGTTTATGTAACAATGTTAGTCTATTTGCAAAATCACCTCGCCGATGAAAAATATTGTATTGACCTTGTTCCTGGCCGCAGGCCTGGCCGCCTGCAACCGTGAAGAAAAGCCTGTTGAACCGCCCAAGCCCGCAGCACCGGTCGCGCCGCAGCTGGCTACTGCCGCCAAAATCGACAGCGCAGAGCTGATGCAGGCCGTGTTTGGCGCTGCCTACAAGACGGCGGACAAGAAAGCCATCGCCACCCTGGCTATTGACGGTGGCGAAATGCCTCATGTGATGACGGCTGTCGCCAACACGCAGCTGCCGGATGGCCGCGTCGTCCTGATCGTCAACGGCGCAGTCGCTGCCGACGATGGCTCGAACATGGCGAGCCACGCCGACTCCGGTGTATTGAATGTCTACCTGTTGCAGCGCGCAGGTGACCATTGGACGGTACTGCAGCGCCAACAGAATGTTGCGGCGCTGGGCTCGGAAGGCTTTATCGGCAGCGTGAAATGGGTGATGCTGGCGCCGGGCAAGCCGGGATTCATTGTGTCCAATGGCGGCGTGTGGCAAGGCTATGCCATCACCCATGCCGACATTTTCGAATTGGGCGCCAATGTGCGTAGTCTCGGCGGCTTCAACGAAGCTTCCACCAATGAAGGCGCGTGCGGTCCGGCCGTGGACGAATGCTGGAAGGTGGACGGGGACATCAGCTTCGCTGCCGAAACGCAGCAGAGCGGATATAACGACATCGTGGTCAACTTCGCCGACAAGCGCTACACGGTGACGGAAGAGAAAAACGGCGATTTCGTTGAACACGTCAAGAGCAATACCAAGGCCAGCGCCCGCTACCACTTCAATGGCAAGGAATATGACCTCGTCAGCGGCGCCAACCCCGTCCCCGACATCTGAAGCACGCACCGTGAATGCGCACCGATAGTGTGCGCTGTGCACCGCAACATAGCGCTGCCCCATGGCGGCGTTCTTCCGCTTTACACGCTTTCCCTCTGTAGATGCGGCCTCCAGCCGCTGGCATGACTCTTGCGACTGTAAGCGCAAGGGATCAACGGCGATCTCCCCGAAGTACACGAATACATAGCTGGTCCAAGGACGGACTGGCAGGACAACGGCGTCCGCCCAACCCGGTCTTTGAGGCCCGGTTGCGCGGACGCCTTTTTGTTTTCTGAACGGGATAAAACATGGCCAGCAAAGCTACCAGCATCAAGCTCTTTTCGTTTTCAACGCCTCAGATGCGGGCGTTCCACTTGACCTGGATGGCGTTCTTCGTCTGCTTCTTCGCCTGGTTTGCCTGCGCGCCGCTGATGCCGGTGATTAAAGGGGAATTCGGCCTGACGCCAGGGCAGATCGCCAATATCAATATCGCCGCCGTTGCCGTCACCATCCTCGTGCGGCTGATCGTCGGCCCGCTGTGCGACCACTTCGGCCCGCGCAAAGCCTATACCGGCTTGCTGCTGCTGGGTTCCATCCCGGTGATCGGCGTCGCCTTCGCGCAGAGCTACGAGAGCTTTCTGTTCTTCCGCCTCGCCATCGGTGCAGCCGGCGCCAGCTTCGTCATCACGCAGTACCACACCTCGGTGATGTTCGCGCCCAAGGTGGTGGGCACCGCCAACGCGGCGGCCGCAGGCTGGGGCAATGCAGGCGGCGGCGTCGCGCAAGCCGCCATGCCGCTGCTGATGACCGCCATGGTCATGCTGGGCGTGAGCGAAGGCTTCGGCTGGCGCGCCGCGCTGATCGTGCCCGGCGTGCTGATGATCGTCATGGCCTTTGTCTACTACCGCTACACGCAGGACTGCCCGCAAGGCAACTTCAGCGAACTGCGCGCCGCCGGCATCACGATTGAGGGCGGCAAGAAGGGCGGCTGGGATTCGTTCAAGCTGGCCGCATCGAACTACCGCGTATGGCTGCTGTTCATCACCTACGGCGCCTGCTTCGGCATCGAGATCTTCATCCACAACATCGCCGCCATCTACTACGTCGATCACTTCCAATTGACGCTGGCGCAAGCCGGCATGGCGGCCGGCAGCTTTGGCTTGCTGGCGTTGTTTGCTCGCGCGTTGGGCGGCTGGGTATCGGACAAATTCGCCGCCGGCGGCAACCTGAATAACCGCGTCACGCTGTTGTTCGTGCTGATGCTGGGCGAAGGCGCCGGCCTGCTGATGTTCGCTCACGCCGGCAACGCCATGCTGGCAGTGGCCGCGATGCTGTTCTTTGGCCTGTTCACCCACATGGCCTGCGGCGCGACCTACGCCGTGGTGCCGTTCATCGACAAGCGCGCACTCGGCGGCGTGGCAGGCATCATCGGCGCCGGCGGGAATGTCGGCGCGGTCGCTGCCGGCTTCCTGATGAAAGGCACCGGCGACGTGCAGCGTACCCTGAGCATCCTGGGCGTGCTGGTCGCCATCTCCGCCTTGTGTGCACTGGCTGCGCGCTTCAGCAGCGCCACCGTACAAGAAACCGCCGTCGCTACCGCTTAAAGGAATCGCATCATGAAAATTATCGTTATCGGCCATGGTATGGTTGGCCACAAATTCCTGGAAAGCCTGGCCACCAGCGGCGCCGCCAACCTGCAGGTGACGGTACTGTGCGAAGAACCGCGCGCCGCCTACGACCGCGTGCACCTGTCGGAATTCTTCTCCGGTAAGTCGGCGGACGATTTGTCGCTGGTGAAGCCAGGCTTCTTCGAGCGCGACGACATGGTGCTGCGCCTGAACACCCGCGCCACCGCCATCGACACCGAAGGCAAAACCGTCACCACCGCCCAGGGCGAGGTTCTGGCGTATGACAAACTGGTAATCGCCACCGGCTCGTTCCCGTTCGTGCCGCCATTGCCGGGCAAGGAACGCAAGGACTGCTTCGTCTACCGCACCATCGAAGATCTGGAAGCGATGCTGGAATGCGGCCAGCGCGCCAGGACCGGCGTGGTGATCGGCGGCGGTCTGCTGGGCCTCGAATGCGCGAAAGCCCTGCGCGATATGAAGCTGGAGACGCACGTCGTAGAATTCTCGCCGCGCCTGATGGCGGTGCAGGTAGACGATCATGGCGGCCGGGTGCTGCGCCGTAAAATCGAAGAGCTGGGTGTGACTGTCCACACGGGCAAGAACACCACCGCCATCGTCGATGGCGTCGACGGCACCCACCGCATGGAGTTCGCAGATGGCGGCCATCTGGATGTGGATATGATCGTGTTCTCGGCAGGTATCCGTCCACGCGACATGCTGGCCAAGGAAGCCGGCCTGGCGATCGGTCCGCGCGGCGGCATCGAAATCAATAACAACTGCGTCACCTCCGATCCGGACGTCTACGCGATTGGCGAGTGCGCACTGTGGGGCGGCTTGATCTTCGGCCTGGTGGCGCCGGGCTACGAAATGGCGCGCGTCGCCGCCAAGCATATGCTGGGCGAAGCGGCGGAATTCGCCGGCGCCGACATGAGCACCAAGTTGAAGCTGATGGGCGTGGACGTGGCCTCGATCGGCGACCCGCATGGCAAGGAAGAGGGCAGCCACTCGTACCAGTTCATTGATGAGCGCAAGCAGATCTACAAGAAGATCGTGGTGTCCAGCTGCGGCAAGTACCTGCTGGGCGGCGTGATGG
This sequence comes from Duganella margarita, assembly GCF_009857535.1. Taxonomy (GTDB): domain Bacteria; phylum Pseudomonadota; class Gammaproteobacteria; order Burkholderiales; family Burkholderiaceae_D; genus Rugamonas; species Rugamonas margarita. The sequence goes on along the minus strand of NZ_WWCS01000004.1, from coordinate 191,539 downwards.
TGGGTGACGCCGCCGAATACGGCACGCTGCTGCAAATGATGCTGAACAAGATCGAGCTGCCGGAGTCGCCGGAATTCCTGATCCTGCCGCAGTCGGACGGCGCGGCCAGGCCGGCGCTGGGCGTGGATGCGCTGCCGGACAGCGCGCAGATCTGCTCCTGCAATAACATCTCCAAGGGCCAGCTGTGCGCCGCCGTGGCCAACGGCGCCACCACCATCGGCGCGCTGAAATCCTGCACCACCGCTGGCACCGCGTGTGGCGGCTGCGTGCCGCTGGTGACGCAGGTGATGAAGGCCGAGATGAAGAAGCAGGGCATGGAGGTGAACAACCATGTGTGCGAACACTTTGCCTACTCGCGCCAGGAGCTGTTCCACCTGATTAAAGTCGGCCAGGTCAAGACCTTCAACGACCTGCTGCACAAGCATGGCAAGGGCCTGGGCTGCGACGTTTGCAAACCACTGGCCGCCAGCATCCTGGCCACCATCAACAACGAGTTTGTGCTGAAGAAGGAACACGCCAGCCTGCAGGACACCAACGACTACTTCCTCGGAAATATCCAGAAGGACGGCACCTACTCGGTGGTGCCGCGTATGCCGGCCGGCGAAGTCACCGCCGATGGACTTATCGCGGTCGGCATGGTGGCCAAGAAGTATGGCCTGTACACCAAGATCACCGGCGGCGCGCGCGTCGACCTGTTTGGCGCGCGCGTCGAGCAGTTGCCGCTGATCTGGGAAGAACTGATCGCTGCCGGCTTCGAGTCCGGCCACGCCTACGGCAAGTCGCTGCGCACGGTGAAGTCCTGCGTCGGCTCCACCTGGTGCCGTTACGGTGTTGATGATTCAATCGGCCTGGCGATCGAACTGGAAAACCGTTACAAGGGTTTGCGTACGCCGCACAAGATCAAGTTCGGCGTGTCCGGCTGCACGCGCGAATGCGCCGAAGCGCAGGGCAAGGACGTCGGCATCATCGCTACCGAAAAAGGCTGGAACCTGTACGTGGCCGGCAACGGCGGCATGAAGCCGCGCCATGCCGAGCTGCTGGCGACGGAACTGGACAAGGAAACGCTGATCAAGTACATCGACCGCTTCCTGATGTTCTACAGCCGTACCGGCGACCGCCTGCAACGCACCAGCACCTGGCGCGAGAATCTGGAAGGCGGCCTGGATTACCTGAAGCAGGTGGTGGTGCAGGATAAGCTGGGCATCGGCGCCGAACTGGAGGCCGACATGCAGCACGTGGTCAATACCTATTCGTGCGAGTGGAAGGAAGCTGTCGAAAATCCTGAAACCCGCAAGCGCTTCCGCCACTTCGTCAACAGCGACAAGGGCGACGAGAACGTGTTGTTCATGCAGGAGCGCGGCCAGATTCGTCCGGCCACCATTGAAGAGCGCAAGCGCGTGATTCCTATCGTAGCCGCCGTTTGAGGAGAAGATAATGCATCGTGATATTCAAACCGATAACTGGATCGCCGTCTGTAACCTGGACGACATCGTCCCCAACACCGGCGTGTGCGCGCTGCTGAATGACGCGCAGGTGGCCGTATTCCACGTCGACGACGGCGGCTCGCGCGTGTTCGCCATCGATAACTACGATCCGAATTCGGAAGCGTCGGTGCTGTCGCGTGGCCTGGTCGGTTCGCTGGGCGAGCGCATCGTGGTCGCGTCGCCGATCTACAAGCAGCACTTCGACCTGCAAACCGGCGAATGCGTGGAAGCGCCGGAGCATTCGGTGGGCACCTACCCGGCCCGTATCGCCGATGGCAAAGTCTGGGTCGGCCTGTGATAGCCCTGACGTCGTTCCCGCGCAGGCGGGAACCCATGGAATGCTTGCCGGGCATGGATTTCCGCCTGCGCGGGAATGACGGCGTGCATAAGGAGGCGATATGAAGCCCTCACTGGTCGTCATCGGCAACGGTATGGCCGGCATGCGCACGGTCGAGGAATTGCACAAGCTGGCGCCGGATATGTACGACATCACCGTGTTCGGCGCCGAGCCGCATGGTAACTACAACCGCATCCTGCTGTCGCCGGTGCTGGCGGGTGAGAAGAGCATGGAGGACATCATGCTCAACACCCGCGAGTGGTATGTGCAGCATGGGATCACGCTGCATGCCGGCGATCCGGTCGAGCGTATCGACCGCCGCCAGCGCATCGTGCGTGCGAAGTCCGGGCTGGAAGTACGCTACGACCGCCTGCTGATCGCCACCGGATCCAAGCCTTTCATCATACCGGTGCCGGGGCACCAGTTGAACGGCGTGCTGGCCTTCCGCGATATCCAGGACGTGGAGAATATGCTGGCCATGGCGCGCAATCATCGCAACGCAGTGGTGATCGGCGGCGGCCTGCTTGGGCTGGAAGCGGCCAATGGCCTGCAACGCCAGGGCATGAACGTGACCGTGGTCCACGTGACCGACGCGCTGATGAACCAGCAGCTCGACAAGCCCGCCGCGTCGCTGCTGCAAAAAGCGCTGGAAGCGAAGGGCCTCAAGTTTATGATGGGTGCGCAGACCGACTCGATTCTCGGCGAGGAACGCGTGACCGGTGTACGCTTCAAGGACGGCGCCGAGATCCCGGCCGATCTGGTGGTGATGACTGCCGGTGTGCGTCCGAATATCGAACTGGCCAAGGCGGCCGGCCTGCATTGCGAACGCGCCATTGTGGTGGACGATACGCTACAAACCTACGACCCGCGCATCTACGCCGTGGGCGAATGCGTGCAGCACCGCAGCGCCACTTTCGGCCTGGTGGCGCCGATCTGGGACCAGGCGCGCGTGTGCGGCGCGCATCTGGCCGGCGCCGGCGTGCGCCGCTATGTGCAACAAACCTCGCCGACGCGGCTGAAGGTGACCGGCGTCGATCTGTATTCGGTGGGTGACTTCATCGGTGGCGAGGGCAGTGAGGACCTGGTGCTGCGCGACGCGCGCCGCGGCGTCTACAAGCGGCTGGTCATTAAGGATGGCCGCGTTACCGGCGCCGTGCTGTATGGTGACGTCAAGGACGGTCCTTGGTATTTCAATCTGATCCAGAACCGCAGCGATATCACGCCTATCCGTCAAACCCTGTTATTTGGCGAAGCCTTGTCCAGCCGGGCCGCCTGAAGGAATCGCTTTGAACCTGTCCACCGACCATCTGGCCATCCGTACCACTTGCGCATACTGCGGCGTAGGCTGCGGCGTGCAGGCCACACCCCGGGACGATGGCACGTTCGCTATCGCCGGCGACAAGCTGCACCCGGCGAACAAGGGCCGCCTGTGCGTGAAAGGCTCCACGCTGGGCGAGACCGTTGGGCTGGAAGGCCGCCTGCTGTATCCACAGGTGCGCGATGCCGATGGCCTGCACCGCGTCTCGTGGGACGACGCGCTGGGCAAGGTCGCCGACGCGTGGAAGGACATCATCGCCGAACATGGTCCTGACGCGGTGGCGCTGTACGTCTCCGGCCAGCTGCTGACGGAAGACTACTACGTCGCCAATAAGCTGATGAAGGGTTACATCGGCAGCGCCAACATCGATACCAACTCGCGCCTGTGCATGTCGTCCGCCGTGGCGGGCTACAAGCGCGCGTTCGGCGAAGACCTGGTGCCGGTCTGCTACGACGACCTGGAACTGGCCGACATGGTGGTGCTGGTCGGCTCCAACACCGCGTGGTGCCATCCGATCCTGTTCCAGCGCATCCTGAAGGCCAAGGAAGCGCGGCCCGAGATGAAGCTGGTGGTGATCGATCCGCGCCGCACCGCCACCTGCGAGCTGGCCGACCTACACCTGCCGGTCAAGGCGGGTACCGATGTGTGGCTGTTCAATGGCCTGCTGAGTTATCTGTCGCGCATCGGCGCAATCGATCCGCGCTTCATCGGCGAGCATACCAATGGCTTCGACGCCGCGCTGAACGTGGCCAACGCCGATTGCGCCGATCCCGCCGCGGTGGCGAAGATCTGCCGCATCGAACTGCCGCTGCTGCTTGAGTTCTACGAACTGTTTGCCGCCACCGCCAGGACCATCACCGCCTATTCGATGGGCGTCAACCAGTCGTCGGCCGGTACCGACAAGGCCAACGCCATCATCAACTGCCACCTGATCGGCGGCCGGATCGGCAAGCCGGGCATGGGCCCGTTCTCGATCACCGGTCAGCCGAACGCCATGGGCGGCCGCGAAGTGGGCGGCCTGGCCAACATGCTGGCCGCGCACATGGACCTGGAACGCGCCGAGCACCGCGACGTGGTACAGACCTTCTGGGAATCGCCGGCCATCGCCGACAAGGGCGGCCTGAAGGCGGTGGACCTGTTCAAGGCCATCGAAGAGGGCAAGGTCAAATCGGTGTGGGTGATCGCCACCAATCCGGTGGTCAGCATGCCAGATGCCGACCAGGTGCGCCGCGCGCTGGACAAGTGCGAACTGGTAATCTCGTCCGACATCATGCAGGATACCGACACCACCGCCTACGCCGACGTGCTGCTGCCGGCGCTGGGCTGGGGCGAGAAGGACGGCACGGTCACCAACTCCGAGCGCCGCATCTCGCGCCAGCGCGCCTTTTTGCAGGCGCCGGGCGAGGCGCTGCCGGACTGGCAGATCCTGTCGCTGTTCGCGCAGCGCATGGGCTACAGCGGTTTCGATTTCTGCGGCCAGCACGGCGTGTTCGATGAACATGCGCGCCTGAGCGGCTTCCGCAATGCTGTCAGCGACGTGCCGCGCGCGTTCGATATGTCGGGCCTGGCCGGTCTCAATCAACGTGAATACGATGACCTGGAACCGGCGCAATGGCCGGTGCGCCGCAACGCCGCCGGCAAGTTGCAGACGGAAGTGCGCCTGTTCAAGGACGGCGTGTTTGCCCATGCGGACGGCAAGGCGCGCTTCATCGCCACTGCGCCGCGCCTGCCGCGTCACGCCGTCAGCGAGGACTATCCGCTGTCGCTCAACACCGGCCGCGTGCGCGATCAGTGGCATACCATGACCCGCACCGGCAAGTCCGCCACGCTGGCCGATCACATCGCCGAATCGTTCGTCGATATGCATCCGCAGGATGCGTTACTGAGTGGCGTGAAAGAGGGGGAACTGGCGCGCGTCACCTCCGAATGGGGCGCGATGGTGGCGCGGGTGCAGCACGGCGGCGGCATCCCGCGCGGCAGCGTTTTCATCCCGATCCACTGGAGCGGCCAGACCGCGTCCGATGCGCGGGTGGGCGCGGTGGTTAATCCGGTGGTCGATCCGGTGTCCGGCGAGCCTGAGTTCAAGCATACGCCGGTGCGCGTTGAGCAGTTCCGCGTCAACTGGCATGGCTTCATCCTGAGCCGCGATGAGGTGAACCTCGACAGCATCGCCCACTGGACCCGCATCCAGGGCCGCGAGTTCGCGCGCTATGAACTGGCCGGCCGCAACACCATCAAGGACCATGCCGCATGGGCACGGGCGCTGCTGGGCGTGGAGGATCTGGATGCCGACTGGCTGGAGTATGAAGACAAGACCGCCGGCGTGTATCGCGCCGTGCACGTGGTGGACGACCGCATCGCGCAGTGCATTTTCCTGTCGCCGCGCCAGGACATGCCGTCGCGCGCGTGGCTGGCCAGCCTGTTCGCCAGGGAGCAGCTGAGCGAGATCGACCGCGTCGGCCTGCTGGTCGGCATGCCGGTGGAGAAGGGCGCCGATACCGGGCCAACCGTATGCTCGTGCTTCGGCGTCGGCCGCAACACCATCTGCAACGCCATCATCGAGAAAGACCTGAAGACGGTGCCGGAAGTGACGGTCTGCCTGAAAGCCGGCGGCAACTGCGGCTCCTGCGTACCCGAGATCAAGAAGATTCTGGTGCAGACACGCGTGGAGGCAGAGGAAGCAAGGTTGTGATTATGGTAAGCTAGGTCTGTCGACAGCAAAATGGAGTGCCCACATGTCTATCCGTGAAAACTTCTCCGATGCTGACATGGACCAGTGGCTCAACGATAACCGAGTCACCGAAATTGAATGCCTGGTGCCCGACTTGACGGGGGTGGCGCGCGGTAAGATCCTGCCGCGCGCCAAATTCACGCAGGACCGGGGCATGCGGATTCCAGAGGCCGTGCTGGGCATGACCGTCACCGGCAACTACCCGACCGAGAACGCGGCCTATGACCGCGCCATCTCCAACACCGACCGCGACATGATCCTGCGCGCGGACCCCGGCAGCATCACCACCGTCCCCTGGGCCATCGACCCGACCGCGCAGGTGATCCACGACTGCTACTTCGCCGACGGCACGCTGGTGGACTTTGCGCCGCGCTCCGTGCTGCGCCGGGTGCTCAAACTGTATGCGGACAAGGGCTGGAAGCCGGTGGTGGGGCCGGAGCTGGAGTTCTACCTCACCGAGAAGAACATCGATCCCGACCTGCCGCTGCGCGCGCCGGTGGGCCGCAGCGGCCGCGCCGAGACCACGCGCCAGGTCTACAGCATCGACGCCGTCAACGAATTCGATCCGCTGTTCGAGGACATATACGACTACTGCGCGCTGATGAATCTCGACGTCGATACGCTGATCCACGAGACCGGCGCCGGCCAGATGGGCCTCAACTTCCAGCACGGCGACGCGATGGCGCTGGCTGATAATGTGTTCTACTTCAAGCGCACCTTGCGCGAGGCGGCGCTGAAGCACCATATGTACGCCACCTTCATGGCCAAGCCGATGGCCGGCGAGCCCGGATCGGCCATGCATGTGCACCAGAGCGTGAGCGACGCCGCTACCGGCAGCAATATCTTCACCCTTGCGGATGGCTCGCCGTCGCCGCAGTTCCGCCATTACATCGGCGGTTTGCAGCGCTATACGCCGTCGGCGATGGCGATCCTGGCGCCGTATGTCAATTCGTACCGGCGCATCGTGCGCCATACGGCGGCGCCGATCAACGTCCAGTGGGGCATGGATAACCGCACCGTGGGCTTCCGCATTCCAATCTCCGGCGTCGCGCAGCGGCGGGTCGAGAACCGCATCATCGGCGCCGACGCCAATCCCTACCTGGCGATGGCCGTCACGCTGGCCTGCGGTTACCTTGGCCTGGTCGACCAGCTGGAGCCGACGCCCATGGTCACCGGCAGCGCCTATGACCACTTCTACGAACTGCCGCAAGGCCTGCCGGAGGCGCTGCAGCTGCTGCAGCGTGAAGACCGGCTGCGCGAGGTGCTGGGCGAACGCTTTATCGACGTCTACGCCGCCATCAAGGAACTGGAGCACCAGGAGTTCATGACGGTGATCTCGCCGTGGGAGCGGGAACACTTGTTGCTCCACGTTTGAATCACCTCGACCGCTGCTGGCTTTATAATCACCGGTTTGGCAAATATTATTTTACCCTTTTAATAACATGACCATAGAGCGAGCTGCTGAACCTTTCCTCCTGATCCGCAACCTGGTTAAGGAATTCGATGGCGTCCGTGCCGTCAATGACGTATCGGTGGCGATCAACAAGGGAGAAATCTTCGCACTGCTGGGCAGCTCGGGCTGCGGCAAGTCCACCCTGTTGCGCATGCTGGCCGGCTTTGAAACGCCGACGTCCGGCAGCATTACGCTGGCTGGGCAGGACATTGTCAGTGTGCCGCCTTACCAGCGTCCGATCAACATGATGTTCCAGTCGTACGCGCTGTTCCCGCACCTGTCGGTATGGGACAACATCGCCTTCGGCCTGCGCCGCGACGGTCTGCCGAAGGACGAAATCGCCGCGCGCGTGGAGAAGATGCTGGCGCTGGTCCAATTAACTGATTACGCCAAGCGCAAGCCGCACCAGCTGTCCGGCGGCCAGCAGCAGCGCGTGGCGCTGGCGCGGTCGCTGGCCAAGCGACCGCAGTTGCTGCTGCTGGATGAGCCGCTCGGCGCGTTGGATAAGAAGCTGCGTGAGCGCACGCAGATGGAACTGGTCAGCATTATCGAGGAAGTGGGCGTGACCTGTGTAATGGTCACCCACGACCAGGACGAAGCCATGAGCATGGCCACCCGCATCGCCGTCATGAGCGCGGGCCGCATCCTGCAGGTCGGCGCACCTGCCGATATTTACGAAACGCCGAACTGCCGCTTCGTTGCCGACTTTATCGGCAGCGTCAATCTGTTCAACGGCAGCGTCACGAAAGATGAGCCGGACCACGTGATTATCGATACGCCGGAAGGCCGGCATTACATCACCCACGGCATTACTGGCACCATGGGCATGCCGGTGTCGGTGGCCGTACGGCCGGAGAAGATCGCCGTGCAGGCCGAGGCGCCGACGCTGGAGCAGCGCGCCACGGCGGCCGAACACGGCTACAACTGCGTGCAAGGCGTGATCACCGGCGTTTCCTACTTCGGTAACGAGACCAGCTACCACATCACGCTGGACGGTGGCATGGTGGTGAAGGTCTCGCGCACCAACGCAGCGCGGCATGACGATGCGGCGCTCAAGCGCGACCAGCGCGTCTACGCGTGGTGGGATGGCGCCGACGTCGTCGTGCTGACCAGCTAAGGTGGTGGCATGAACTTCCTCAAGAACCTGTTCCGCCGTCCGGGCCGCAGCCTGGTGATCGGCGTGCCGTTTTTCTGGCTGACGTTTGCCTTCCTGATCCCGTTCCTGATCGTGCTGCGCATCAGCTTCGTGGATCTGGACAGCGGCGACGGCAGCCCGTTCGGCACCCTGATGACAATGGCCGACGGCGTGCTGACGCTGAAGATCAAGATCGCCAACTACCTGTTCATCGCGCAGGACGAGCTGTATGCGCTGACCTATCTGAACTCGCTCAAGTTCGCCGCGATCACGGCGGCGCTGTGCCTCTTCATCGGCTACCCGTTCGCCTACTTCATGGCGCGCGCCAAGCCGGCCGCGCGTCCGGTGCTACTGATGCTGGTGATGATGCCGTTCTGGACCTCTTTCCTGCTGCGCATCTATGCGTGGAAGGGCATCCTGGCCAACAACGGGATACTCAACAGCTTCCTGCTCAACCTCGGCGTGATCTCGGAGCCGCTGCACCTGATGAACACCCAGTTCTCGCTGATCATCGGCATGGTGTACGCCTACCTGCCGTTCATGATCCTGCCGCTGTACGCCAATCTGGTGAAGATGGACGTGCGCTACCTGGAAGCGGCGGCCGACCTGGGGGCGACGCCGTGGCAGACCTTCTGGCGCATCACCGTGCCACTGTCGAAGTCCGGCATCATCGCCGGCACCATGCTGGTGTTTATTCCGGCGGTGGGCGAGTACGTGATCCCGGAGTTGCTGGGCGGCCCGGAGACGCTGATGATCGGCCGCCAGCTGTGGGACGAGTTCTTTACCAATAACGATTGGCCGCTGGCGTCCGCCGTGACGGTGGTGGTGATCCTGTTCATTCTGGTGCCGATGGCGATCTTCAATAAATACAAGGCGGACCAGGAGGCGCGCAAATGACCCAGTTCCTGCATCGTTGGTTCGGGCGTGGCTGGTTGTCGCTGGGCTACCTGTTCCTGTACATTCCCATCGTGGTGCTGGTGGTATTTTCGTTTAACAGCTCGCGCCAGGACATGGTGTGGAGCGGTTTTTCGCTGCAATGGTATGCGGCGCTGGCCAGCGACACGGAGATCATCAGCGGTTTCGGGCTGTCGCTGCGCATTGCGCTGCTGACGGCCTGCGGTTCTGTCATCCTTGGCACCTTTGCGGCGTTTGTCTTGGACCGCTACCAGCGCTTCAAGGGGCGTACACTCTTTACCGGTATGGTGAGCGCGCCGCTGGTGATGCCGGAGGTGATCATCGGCCTGTCGCTGCTGCTGATGCTGGTGTCGGTGCAGAAGATGTTCGGCTTCCCGGAGCGCGGGCTGGTGACGATCTGGCTGGGCCACACCTTGCTGGGCATGGCCTATGCGACTGTGGTGGTGCAATCGCGTTTGCAGGAGATGAACAAGTCGCTGGAAGAAGCAGCGATGGATCTGGGCTGCCGCCCGTTCCAGGTGTTCTTCCTGGTGACGCTGCCGAACATCAAGCAGGCTTTGGGTTCGGCGTGGCTGCTGACGTTTACGCTGTCGCTGGACGACGTGGTGCTGTCGGCTTTCCTGTCCGGCCCTGGTTCGTCGACCATGCCGATCGTGATCTTCTCGCGCGCGCGCCTGGGTCTCGATCCGCGCGTGAATGCGGTGGCGGCGCTGACCATCCTGGTGGTGTCGATCGGGGTGATTGCCTCAAGCCTGTACATCGCCCGCGCTGAGCGTCTGCGCTCGAAGCAACTGGCGGCTGCGGCCAAGGGTTAGTTCCTGTTCCCGGTCCTGTCCAGAAATGCGCTGGCGATGAAGATCGCCGCGCCCACCCAAAGAACGGCCGGCAGCGCATTCACGCCGGCCGTTTGCATTAATACGCCCGTCACCAAAGGTCCGCCGGCGCTGGTGATGCCCCAGCTGGCGTTGACCACCGCGCTGGCCGCGACCAGCGACTGGCCTTCAAACCGCTCACCGCACGCCACCAGCGACAGCATGTAGATCGCGCCGGCCACCGCGCCCAGCACCAGCAGCACGGTCCACCACAGCCACGGCGTCCCCGCTGCAAACGGCAGTACCGGCAGCAGCACGCAGACCGCGATGCCGCAGCCGACATGCACCTTGCGTCGCCCCACATGGTCCGCCAGCCAGCCAAAGGCGAATTGCAGCGCGGTGTCGCCCACCAGCACCACTGTAGCCGACAGTACCGCCAGTTCGGTGGCTATGCCGTGGCGCATGGCGTACACAGGCAGCAGGCTGAGTGCCACCGTATCGAACATGGCGAAGAAGGCCGCACCGATAGCGATCATCCACATGCGCGGCAGGATGCGCTGCCAGGCCACCGGCGCTTCGTCCTCGTGGCCTTGCGCGCCGCCACCGATCAGCAGCATGCCGGGCAGCGCAAGCAGGAACAGCGCGCCGCAGGAAGCAAACGGCAGCGCCACCTTGCCCGCCAGTGCCGCCACCAGCGCAGGGCCGATCAGCTGGAACAGCGTAAAGGCAGTGGTGTAGATGGCCACCACCTTGCCGCGCGAATTCGCCGGCGCCAGGTTGTTGACCCACGCTTCGCCTATCGTGAACAGCACGCCCATGCAGGCGCCGAATACAAAGCGCAGCAGGCCCCAGGCCAGTAGGTTGTCGGTGGTTTCCATCAGGGCGGTGGATAGCGCGGCGGCGAGGATGGCGCCGATCATGCAGCCGCGCGGCCCATGTCCGGCCACCCAGCGCGAGACAAACGGCGCGGCCGCCAGGATGCCCACCGCGCTGACGGCGGTGATGATGCCGATGACATCCGTGCCGGCGCCGCGCTGATCCAATGTCAGCGCGGTGAGCGGAATTGTCGCGCCCAGCCCAAGGCCTACCACGCCGATACTGGCGACCAAAGCGACGAAATCTCGCCATGGCATGTTCTTCATGCGCTAACTCCCGATTTGAGTTCGCAATCATATCAAAATCGGATTATCATTTAATCAAATCCAAATAGATGAAAGCTTCTATGCGCAGCCCAATCGTTCTGGTTCCAGCGTGCGTCAACCGGATTGGCGCACATCCGTATCACACCGCGCAGCTCAAGTATGTGGCCGCCGTGGCGGACGGTGCGCGTTGCACGCCGCTGATCGTGCCGGCGCTCGGCGCGGCCACCGACTTCGAAGCGCTGCTGGCGCTGGCCGACGGCGTGATGCTGACCGGCTCCCCCTCCAACATCGACGCCGCCCTGTATGGCGAAGCGGTGCTCGACCCATCGCTGCCACTGGACGCGGCGCGCGACGCCACCACGCTACCGCTGATCCGCGCCGCCATCAAGCGCGGCATACCGCTGCTGGCGATCTGCCGCGGCTTCCAGGAAGTGAACGTGGCCTTGGGCGGATCGCTGCATCAGGCCGTGCATGTGGTGCCCGGCATGGCAGACCACCGCGAACGCAAGGACGATGCGCTGGACCAGCAATACGCGCCGTCGCACCGCGTGCTGCTGGACCCCGGCGGGCGCATGACGCAGATTCTCGGCGGCGCTGGCGAGATCATGGTCAATTCGCTGCACGGCCAGGGCATCAACCAGCTGGCGCCGGGCCTGGCGGTGGAAGCGCTTGCCGACGACGGTCTGGTGGAAGCCTACCGCGTGGCGGACGCCAAAGGATTCACGCTCGCGGTACAGTGGCACCCAGAGTGGCGCTTTTCCGATAATCCGGACTCCGTCAAATTATTCAGAGCCTTTGGCGACGCCTGCCGCGCCTACAAGGCCATCCGATAACTATAACGAGAGAAGCAAATGGCAATTCGAGAGAACTTTAGCTATACCGATATGGACCTGTGGCTCAACGAGAAGCGCGTCACGGAAATTGAATGCCTGGTGCCCGACCTGACCGGCGTGGCGCGCGGGAAGATTCTCCCTCGCGGAAAATTCACCCAGGAGCGCGGCATGCGCATTCCGGAAGCGGTGCTGGGCATGACCGTCACCGGCAATTATCCAACCGAAGATGCGGGTTACGACCGCGCCATCTCCAGCACCGACCGCGACATGATCCTCAAGGCCGATCCTACCACCATCACCATGGTGCCGTGGGCTACCGATCCCACCGCCCAGGTGATCCACGATTGCTATTTCGCCGATGGCCGCCTGGTCGATTTCGCGCCGCGCTCCGTGCTGCGCCGCGTGCTCAAGCTATATGCGGACAAAGGCTGGAAGCCTGTGGTGGCGCCGGAGCTGGAGTTTTACCTGACCGCCAAGAACATCGATCCGGACCTGCCGTTGAAAGCACCGGTGGGCCGCAGCGGCCGCGCCGAGACCAGCCGCCAGGTCTACAGCATCGACGCCGTCAACGAGTTCGACCCGCTGTTTGAAGACATCTACGATTATTGCGACCTGATGGGCCTTGATGTAGACACGTTGATTCACGAAATCGGCGCCGGCCAGATGGAGATCAACTTCCTGCACGGCGAGCCGCTCGGCCTTGCCGACAAGGTGTTCTTCTTCAAGCGCACCTTGCGCGAGGCGGCGCTCAAGCACGATATGTACGCCACCTTCATGGCCAAGCCGATGGCCGGCGAGCCTGGATCGGCGATGCATGTGCACCAGAGCGTGGTGGACGCCAGCACCGGCAAGAATATCTTCAGTTCCGAAGACGGTTCGGCCTCGCCGCTGTTCAAGCACTACATCGGCGGCCTGCAACGCTATATGCCGTCGGCGATGGCGATTGTGGCGCCGTATGTGAATTCGTACCGCCGTATCGTGCGCCACACGGCTGCGCCGATCAACATCCAGTGGGGCATGGACAACCGTACCGTGGGCTTCCGCGTGCCGGAATCCGGCGTGCAGGATCGCCGCGTGGAGAACCGCATCATCGGCGCCGACGCCAATCCGTATCTGGCGCTCGCGGTCACGCTGGCGTGCGGCTATCTTGGCATGGTCGACCAGCTGGACCCGACGCCGATGACCACCGACAGCGCCTACGACCTGAAGGTCGAACTGCCGCAAGGCCTGCCGGAAGCGCTGCAACTGCTGCGTGGCGAAGACCGGCTGCGCAGCATTCTGGGTGAGCGCTTCATCGACGTCTACGCCGCCATCAAGGATCTGGAACATCAGGAATTCATGACCGTCATCAGCCCGTGGGAGCGCGAGCACCTGCTGCTGCACGTTTAACCGGAGGCCTTATGAGCGACTACGATACCGCTGAAATCCAGAAGCTGGACGCGGCGCACTATATGCATCCGTTCACCGACCACAAGGCGCTCGGCGAAAAAGGCGCGCGTGTGATGGTGCGCGGCGAAGGCATCTATCTGTGGGATTCGGAGGGCAACAAGATTATCGACGGCATGTCGGGCCTGTGGTGCGTGAACGTGGGCTATGGCCGCACCAGCATTTCGAAAGCCGTCTACGACCAGATGGAAACGCTGCCTTTTTATAACAGCTTCTTCAACACCACCAATGTGCCGGCAGTGCGGCTGGCGACCAAGCTGGCGCAGATTTCGCCGCCGCAGTTCAACCACGTGTACTTTACCGGCTCCGGCTCGGAAGGCAACGACACCAATGTGCGCATGGTGCGGCGCTATTGGGATGTACTGGGATACAAGGATCGCCATACCATCATCAGCCGCCATAACGCCTACCACGGCAGCACCATGGCCGGTGCGTCGCTGGGCGGCATGTCGGGCATGCACGAGCAGGGCGGCTTGCCGATACCTGGCATTGTGCATATCGGCCAGCCGAGTTATCTGGAATCCGGCAAGGGCATGACAGAGGACGAATTCGGCATCGAGGCGGCCTCCTGGCTGGAGAAGAAGATACTGGAAGTGGGGCCGGACAAGGTGGCCGCGTTTATCGGCGAGCCGATACAAGGCGCCGGTGGCGTGATCATTCCGCCCGCCACCTACTGGCCTGAGATTCAGCGCATCTGCGACAAGTACGGCATTCTACTGATCGCCGATGAAGTGATCTGCGGCTTCGGACGGCTGGGCCGCTGGTTTGCGTCCGAGCTGTTCGGCATCAAGCCGGACCTGATCACCTTTGCCAAGGGCGTGACGTCGGGCTATGTGCCGCTGGGCGGCGTGCTGGTGGGCGACCGCGTAGCCAAGGTGCTGATCGAGCAGGGTGGCGAGTTCAATCACGGTTTCACGTATTCCGGCCATCCGGTGGCTTGCGCGGCGGCGCTGGAAAACATTCGCATCATCGAAGATGAAAAACTGATCGAGCGCCTGGCCAATGATACCGGGCCGTATCTGAAGCAAGGCTTTGCCGCGCTGGCGGACCACCCGCTGGTGGGTTATGCCGACAGCTGCGGCTTTGTCGCCGGCTTGAATCTGGTGCGCAGCAAAGGCGCCACGGTGCATGACAACGTGGCATTCGATGAGTCGCTGGCTGTCGGCATGGTATGCCGCGGCTATATGTTCAACAACGGGATGATCATGCGCGCAGTCGGCGACCGCATGATCATCGCGCCGCCGCTGGTGCTGACCAAGGCGCAGATCGATGAGATGCTGGCGCTGATCCGTCACTGCCTCGATCTGACGTATGCCGATGTGAAGGAACGCGGCTGGCTCCAAGGAGACGATAATGGGTAAATGGCACGACAAGTCGGCCGCGTTGCAGGCGGACGGCCGCGCCTTCATCGGCGGTGAGCGGGTGTGGGCGAAATCAGGACAGCAGTTCGAGAATCTGTCGCCGATCGATGGCCGCACGTTGGGCATGGTGGCGCGTTGCGATGGCGTGGATGTGGACATCGCCGTGGCAGCGGCGCGCGCGGCGTTTGAAGATCGGCGCTGGGCCGGCAAGTCACCGGCGCAGCGCAAGCGGGTGCTGATTCGCTTTGCGGACCTGATGCAGCAGAACGTCGAAGAACTGGCGCTGCTGGAGACGCTGGATATGGGCAAGCCGATCAAGTACAGCCAGACGGTGGACGTGGGCGGCGCGGCCAACTGCATCCGCTGGTACGGCGAGGCGATCGACAAGATCTACGACGAGATCGCGCCGACGGCGGCCAGCAGCCTGGCGCTGATCACGCGTGAGCCGGTCGGCGTGGTGGCGGCCATCGTGCCGTGGAATTATCCGATGCTGATGGCGTCGTGGAAGATCGCGCCGGCGCTGGCGGCGGGGAACAGCGTGGTGCTCAAGCCGTCCGAAAAATCGCCGCTGACGGCGCTGCGGCTGGCGGAACTGGCGCTGGAGGCGGGCGTGCCGCCAGGCGTGTTCAATGTGCTGCCGGGCTTTGGCGCGGAAGCCGGCGCCGCGCTGGCGCTGCATATGGACGTGGACTGCATCGGCTTCACCGGTTCCACGCGGGTGGGCAAGCAGATCATGCAGATGGCGGGACAGTCCAACCTGAAGCGGGCGTGGACGGAGTTGGGCGGCAAGTCGGCCAATATCGTCTGCGCTGATTGTCCGGATCTGGATGCGGCGGTCGAAGCGGCGATCGGATCGATCTTCTTCAACCAGGGCGAGAGCTGCAATGCGCCTTCGCGTTTGTTCGTCGAAGAGTCGATCAAGGATCGCTTCCTGGAGAAGGCGTTGGCCAAGGTGCCGGCTTACCAGCCGGGCGATCCTCTGGACGAGAACACGGTCATGGGCGCGATTGTCGATGCTACGCAGCTGAAGACCGTGATGGGCTACATCGAAGCCGGCCACGCAGGCGGTGCGCGGCTGCTCGCGGGCGGCAAGCAATCCAGGACTGATAGTGGTGGCTATTACATCGAGCCGACCCTGTTCGATCAGGTGGACAGCAGCATGGTCATCGCGCGCGAGGAAATCTTCGGACCGGTGCTGTCGGTGCTGAGCTTTACCGACGTGCAGGACGCGGTGCGGCAGGCTAACGCCACGCCCTACGGCCTGCATGCCGCCGTGTGGACGTCGGACCTGAGCAAGGCAATCCAGACTTCGCGCGCGCTGCGTGCCGGCACCGTGCACGTCAACCAGTACGACGGCGACGACATCACCGTGCCGTTCGGCGGCTACAAGCAGTCCGGCAATGGCCGCGACAAGTCGCTGCACGCCTTCGACAAGTACACGGAACTGAAAACCACGTGGATACAGATATAAACGTCAGCGGGCGGCAACGCCTCTGAAGGAGAGCGACGATGAGCCAGGCCATGAAAGACTTCCTCCGCGAGCGCAACATCCACGAAGTGGAATGCGTGATCGCGGATATGACCGGCATCGCGCGGGGCAAAATCCTGCCCAAGGACTTGTTCCTCAACGAAGGCGAGATGCGCCTGCCGAAGAGCGTCCTGCTGAACACCGTCAACGGCGAGCAGCCCAACAACCTGCCGTATGTCGGCGCGACCGATCCGGATATGATTTGCGTGCCCGATCTGGCCACGCTGCGGCAGGTGCCGTGGGCGGCGGAGAATGTCGCGCTGGTGATTCACGATTGCCAGAACTTCGACGGCACGCCGGTCGGCCTGTCGCCGCGCGCGGTGCTGCGCAAGGTGCTGCGGATGTATGAGGATCAGGGCTGGCAGCCAGTGGTGGCGCCGGAGATGGAGTTCTATTTGGTCGCTCGCAGCAGCAATCCGCATGAGCCGCTGGCGCCACCGCTGGGACGCAGCGGCAAGATCGAATCGGGAAGGCAGTCGTATTCCATCGATGCGGTGAACGACTTCGATCCCTTCTTCCTGGAGCTATCCACCTTCTGCAAGCAGCACGACCTGGGCATGGAGACCTTGATTCACGAAGCCGGTGCGGGGCAGATGGAAATCAACTTCACGCACGGCGAAGCGCTGGAGCTGGCCGACCGCGTTTTCCTGTTCAAGCGCGCGGTGCGCGAGACTGCGCTGCGGCATGGGATCTTTGCCACCTTCATGGCCAAGCCGATGGAGACGGAGCCGGGCAGCGCGATGCACATTCATCAGAGCGTGCTGGATACGACCACTGGCGAGAATATCTTCTCGCGCAAGGATGGCGATGCGAGCGATTTGTTCTTCCACTATATCGCGGGCCTGGAAAAGTACATCGCGCCGGCCACCCTGCTGTTTGCGCCGCATGTCAATTCTTATCGCCGCCTGTCGCGCTTCATGTCGGCGCCGACCAATGTGCACTGGGGCTATGACAACCGCACCTGCGGCATTCGCGTGCCGAATTCCTCGCCGCTCAACCGGCGCGTGGAGAACCGTGTGCCGGGTGTGGACGTGAATCCGTATCTGGCGATGGCGGCCACGCTGGCCTGTGGTTATCTCGGCATGACGCAAGGGCTCAAGCCATCAGCGCCGACGGCCGGCAGCGCCGAGCAGGTGCACGACCAGCTGCCGCGCAATCTGGAAGACGCCATCGTGCGGCTGCGCGAATGCAAGCCGCTTGGCGAAATGCTGGGCGAGCTGTTTGTGCAGGCGTTCTGCGAGGTGAAGGAACTGGAGTTCGCCACCTATAGCCGCGTTATCAGCTCGTGGGAACGCGAGCATCTGATGCTGCTGGTATGAGCGCGGGCGTGAACCGGCAGCGCATACAGGCGCTGGTTGCGGCGGAGCGCGAAAGCTATATCGCGCGCCATCCCGAGTCGGCGCGGCTGGCGGCGGAGGCCGGGCAGCATTTGCTGTTCGGCGTGCCGATGCACTGGATGAACGACTGGTCCACGCCATTCCCGTTGACGGTGCGCGAAGCCAGCGGCGCGCGCTTCCGCGATGCGGATGGCCATGAGTATGTGGACTTCTGCCTGGGCGACACCGGCGCCATGTTCGGCCACGCGCCGCAGCCGGTGGCGCAGGCCATTGCGCGCCAGGCCACGCGCGGCTACACCGCCATGCTGCCGTCCGAAGATGCCGGCCCGGTGGCGGCCGAACTGGCGCGGCGCTTTGGCCTGCCGTGCTGGCAGTTCGCCTTGTCCGCATCGGACGCCAACCGTTTCGTGCTGCGCTGGCTGCGCGCGGCGACGGGACGCAGCAAGGTGCTGGTCTTTAACGGCTGCTATCACGGCACGGTGGATGATGTCTTTGTCGATCTGGTCGACTGCGTGCCGACGCAGCGCGACAGCCTGCTCGGCCAGGTGCATACGCTGACGGATCACACGGTGGTGGTGGAGTTCAACGATCTGCCGGCGCTGGAGGCGGCTTTGCAGCAGGGCGACATCGCCTGTGTACTGGCGGAACCAGTGATGACCAACATCGGCATGGTGCTGCCGCAGCCTGGCTATTGGGAAGCCTCGCAGCAGCTGATTAAGCACTATGGCGCGCTGCTGGTGATCGATGAGACCCATACCATCAGCAGCGGCCCCGGAGGCTACGCCCGCGCTCACGGCATGATGCCGGACGCGCTGGTGATCGGCAAGCCAATCGGCGGCGGCATCCCATGCGCCGCGTATGGCTTTACGGAGGAACTGGCGCGCCGCGTGGAGCATGCCAAGCGCAGTGCGCCGCCCGGTCATTCCGGCATCGGCACCACGCTGAGCGCCAATATGTTCGCCATGGCGGCGATGCGCGCCAATCTGGAACAGGTAATGACGGAGCAGGCCTACCGGCAGATGTTCGCGCTGGCGGCGCAGCTGGCGCAAGGACTGCGCGATGTGATCGCGCGCCACGGCCTGCCATGGTGCGTCACGCAAATCGGCGCCCGTACCGAATTCCAGTTCACTGTCCAGCCGCCGCGCAACGGCGCCGAAGCGCACGACGTGATGGATGCGGAACTGGAGCAGGCAATTCACCTCTACCTGCTCAATCGCGGGCTGTTGATCACGCCCTTCCACAATATGCTGCTGGTTTGTCCTGATACGACCGGAGACGATGTCGCGCGCCTGCTGTCTGCCTTCGATGGCTTCCTCGCTGACACAATCCAGAAACAAATCTGCTAGCCTTGTCGAGCCGCTATGTGCTCGATCTAACCGAATTCATTTTTACCGAAGCCTAAGCTGGCGTCAGCGCGTGCCGGCTTGAGTCCTGCACGCCCATTGAACCTGTACAACACAAAGGATCTTTATGCAGATCGGAATGATAGGACTGGGGCGCATGGGCGCCAATATGGTGTGGCGCCTGGCGGCAGCGGGGCATCACAGTGTCGCCTACGCGCGCCACGCGGAGACCGTCAACGCGGTGCTGCGCGACGGCGTGACCGGCGCTTCGTCGCTGGAAGATTTGGTGTCCAAGCTGGAAACGCCGCGCGTGCTGTGGCTGATGGTGCCCGCCGGCGCGGTCGACTCCACGCTGGATATCCTGAAGCCGTTGCTGTCGCCCGGCGATATCATTATCGATGGCGGCAATTCGCATTACCACGACGATATCCGCCGTAGCGCGCAGCTGAAGGAACAGCAGCTGCACTACGTCGATGTCGGCACCAGCGGCGGCACGCACGGTCTGACGCGCGGCTACTGCCTGATGATCGGCGGCGAGCCGGAAGTGGTCAAGCATCTGGAGCCGATTTTCTCCACGCTGGCGCCGGGCCACGATGCGGCCACGCCGACGCCCGGCCGCGACAAGCCTGGCAGCAGCGCCGAACAGGGCTTCCTGCATTGCGGCCCGAATGGCGCCGGCCACTTCGTCAAGATGGTCCACAACGGTATTGAGTACGGCATTATGGCCGCGTATGCGGAAGGGCTGAACATCCTGCGCCACGCGAATATCGGCAAGCAGGAGCAGGAAGTCGATGCCGAAACAACGCCGCTGCGCCACCCGGAGCACTATCAGTACGATCTGGATCTGGGTGAGATCAGCGAGCTATGGCGGCGTGGCAGCGTGATCAGCTCGTGGCTGCTGGACCTGACGGCCGACGCGCTGCTCCAGGATCCGCATCTGGAAGCCTATGCCGGTCGGGTTTCCGATTCGGGCGAAGGCCGCTGGACCATCGCCGCCGCCATCGACGAGGGCGTGCCGGTGCCGGTGTTGAGCAACGCGCTGTTTGAGCGATTCAGTTCACGCGGCAATGCGGAATTCGCCGGCAAGGTGTTGTCGGCGATGCGCGCGGGCTTCGGCGGCCACGCCGAGAAGCCGCACAAGACTGGAACCGCGTGATGGCTGACGATATCGTTTTTCTAATTGACTGCGACAACACGCTGATGGACAACGACCGTGTCCAGAGCGATTTGCGCGAGCACATGGAAAAGGAATTCGGCGCCGAGGCGCGCGACCGTTACTGGAGCATATATACCGAGCTGTTTGCGCAACTCGGCTATGCCGATTACCTCGGTGCGCTGCAGCGCTATCGCCTCGACGCCATGAACGATCCCAAGCTGCTGCTGATGGCGGGCTGGCTGATGAATTATCGCTTTGCCGATCGCCTGTATCCCGGCGCGCTGGATGTCATCAAGCATCTGCGTCAGTGGGGCAAGGTGGTGATCGTGTCGGATGGCGACGTGGTGTTCCAGCCGCGTAAAGTAGAGTATTCGGGCCTGTGGGATGCGGTGGACGGCAATGTGCTGATCTACATCCACAAGGAGACCATGCTGGAGCAGATCGAAGTGGCGTATCCCGCGCGCCACTACGTGATGATCGACGATAAGGTACGTATTCTGGCCGCCATGAAGAAGGGCTGGGGCGACCGGCTTACCACCGTGTTTCCCCGCCAGGGCCATTACGCGTTTGCCGATGATGTCGCCGGTTATACGACGCCGGATCTGGCGGTCGACCGTATCGGCGATTTGCTGGGCTATGACTTGCCGGCTTTTACCGGCGTTGAAAAGGAGACTGTGTCATGAATCCTGCACTACATTTACGCCAGCTGGGCCAAGGCCTGTGGCTGGACAATATCACCCGTGGCCTGCTAACCAGCGGCACGCTGAAAAAGTATATCGACGAGTATGAGATCAGCGGTTTGACGTCGAATCCGAGCATCTTCGAGGCGGCCATCCAGGGCGCCGATTTCTACGATGAAGCGATCCGCACCAAAAGCGCAGCCGGCGGCAAAGGCGAAGCGCTGTTCCTGGAACTGGCGCTGGATGATTTGCAGCAGGCCGCCGATCTGTTCCTGCCGATGCACGAGGCCTCGCATGGCGTCGACGGTTGGGTGTCGATGGAGGTGTCGCCGCTGCTGGTGCATGACGCCGAAGGCACGTTGCGCGAGGCCCGTACTTTGCACGAACGCTTGCAGCGGCCGAATGCCTTCATCAAGATTCCTGGCACCGCAGAAGGTGTGAAGGCGATCGAGGAAGCGATTTTTGCCGGCATTCCGGTCAACGTGACGTTGCTGTTTTCGCGTGACCAGTATCTGGCGGCGGCCGAAGCGTATCTGCGCGGCATAGAGCGGCGCATTGATGCGGGGCTTGATCCGAAGGTGGCGTCGGTGGCGTCGCTGTTTGTCAGTCGCTGGGATGCGGGCGTCAAGGATAAGGTCCCGGATGAGCTGAAGAACAAGCTGGGGATCGCGGTGGCGCGGCAGACGTATGCTGCGTATCGCGAGTTACTGGCGTCGCAGCGCTGGCGCAAGCTGGCGGAGGCGGGGGCTTTGGCGCAGCGCTTGCTGTGGGCCAGTACCGGGACCAAGGACCCGGCGGCGTCGGACATTCTGTATGTGGAGTCGCTGACGGCGCCTAACACCATCAACACGGTGCCGGAGAAGACGCTGCTGGCGTTTGTCGATCACGGCGTGGTGAATGGCAGCATGCCGCCGGAAGGGGGCGATGCGGAGAAGGTGTTGAAGCAGTTTGCCGATGCCGGGGTTGATGTTGATGCGTTGGCCGCGCAGTTGCAGACCGAAGGCGCGGAGTCGTTCAGCAAGTCCTGGAAGAAGTTGATGGACGTGATTGCGGAGAAGGGTAAAGGCTAGTAGCACTCCGTCGTTGCCGCGCAAGCGGCAATCCATGCTTCGCGTCTTGAGCGGCGAAGCATGGATTCCCGCGTTCGCGGGAATGACGGTGCGCTATGCGTTGCGGGCGAGGACGGCGTGGGCCAGCAGGCACACGTTCTCCACGCTGAAGCCATACTCGCGCAACACGCGTTCGCCCGGCGCCGAGGCGCCGAAGCGGTCGATGCCCAGTACGTCGCCGCGCGTGCCCACATAACGATGCCAGCCCTGCGTGGCGCCGGCTTCAATCGACAGGCGCGCAGTCAGCGCCGGCGGCAGCACCTGGTCGCGGTATTCCTGCGGCTGCTGGTCGAACAGCTCCCAGCTCGGCATCGACACCACCCGCGCACGCACGTTGTCCGCGTGTAGTTTGGCTTGCGCCTCCAGCGCCAGATGCACTTCCGAGCCGGTGGCGATCAGTACGATCTGCGCTTCGCCGCCTTCTGCTTCGCTCAATACATAAGCGCCGCGTTGCAGGCTGTCGGCCGGCGCAAGCTTGGTGCGGTCCAGTGTCGGCAGATGCTGGCGCGTCAGCACCAGCGCCACCGGCTGGCCGGCCGATTGCACCGCCACGCGCCACGCCGCCGCCGTTTCGTTGGCGTCGGCCGGCCGGATCACCACCAGCCCGGGCACGGCGCGCATGCTGGCCAGGTGCTCGATTGGCTGGTGCGTCGCGCCGTCCTCGCCCAGGGCGATGCTGTCATGGGTGAAGACGTACACCACCTGCAATCCCATCATGGCGGACAAGCGCATCGCCGGTCGCATATAGTCGGCAAACACCAGGAAAGTAGCGTTGAACGGCAGCGTGCCGCCGTGCGCGGCGAGGCCGTTGCTGATCGCCGCCATGGCGTGTTCGCGCACGCCGAAGTGGATGTTGCGGCCGGCGCGGCTCCAGCCACCACCGTTGGAGCCTTGACGGTCGCCGGCTTCTTCAGCGCCGGGCGGACTGTCCGGCTGGAAGTCGCCGAAGTCTTTCAACGCGGTGAAGGTGGACGGGTCCAGGTCGGCCGAGCCGCCGATCAGCGCCGGCAGTTTGGCGGCGATGGCGTTGGCCACCTTGCCTGCCGCCGTGCGCGTTGCCACGCCCTTGGCGTCGACCGGGAACACAGGAATGTCGGCGTCCCAGCCTTCCGGCAGGCCGCTGGTGCCGCCTTCCATCAGCTGATGCAGCTCGCGCGCCAGGTCGGGAAAGGCTTGCGCATAGGCGTTGAGGCGGTCGCGCCATTCAGCTTCGTTATGGCCGCCGCGCGCGCCGGCGGTTGCATACGCCATGCGCGCTTCCTCGGGAATCAGGAAGGCCGGCTGTTCGGGCCAGCCCAGCGCGCGCTTGGTCAGCGCCACTTCGTCCGCACCCAATGGTGAACCGTGGGCGTCGATCTTGTCCTGCTTGTTCGGCGAGCCAAACCCCAGGTGACTGCGCACCAGGATCAGCGACGGCTTGTGTACTTCGGCGCGCGCGGTAGCCAGCGCCTGCTCGATAGCTTCGACGTTGTTGGCGTCGTCCACCGTCTGCGTGTGCCAGCCGTAGGCGGCGAAACGCGCGGCGCGGTCTTCGCTGAAAGTCATGTCGGCGCCGGCCGACAGCGTGACCTGATTGTCGTCGTACAGGTAAATCAGTTTGCCCAGCTTCAGGTGGCCGGCCAGCGACGCCGCTTCCGACGCGATGCCTTCCATCAGATCGCCGTCGCTGACGATGCCGTAGGTGTGGTGGTCAATCACGTTGTGGCCGGGACGGTTGTAGCGCGCCGCCAGGCTGGCTTCGGCGATGGCCATGCCGACGCCGTTGGCAAACCCTTGGCCCAGCGGACCGGTGGTCACTTCCACGCCAGGCGTGACGCCGCGCTCCGGATGGCCGGGCGTGATGCTGTCCCACTGGCGGAATTGCTGCAGCTGCTCCAGCGGCAGGTCGTAGCCGCTCAAATGCAGCAGGCTGTAAAGCAGCGCCGAGCCGTGGCCGGCCGACAGCACGAAGCGGTCGCGGTCGAACCAGTGCGGATTGGCGGGATGGTGTTTGAGGAAGCGCGTCCACAGCACGTAGGCCATGGGCGCGGCGCCGAGCGGCAGGCCGGGATGGCCGCTGTTGGCTTTTTGTACCATGTCGACACTGAGGAAGCGCAGGGTGTCGATATTCAGTTGATCGCTGGAGTTCATGCGTGAGTCCTTCAAGGGAAGTCTCTCACCACATTAGCGCCGGTGGCCGCGCCGCTCTGTGCGGCACGCCACTTAGTTGGTCAGCTTCCTAGAAGCAGTGTTCCTGCGCCGGGAAGCTGCCGTCCTTGACGGCGGTAACGTAGGCGGTGATGGCGGCGTCGATGCTGGTCTGGCCGTCCATGAAGTTTTTCACGAAGCGCGCTTTGCGGCCTGGGAAAACGCCCAGCAGGTCATGCATCACCAGCACCTGGCCGGAGCAGTCCGGACCGGCGCCGATGCCGATGGTGGGAATCGACAGCAGCTCGGTGACTTCCTTGCCCAGCGCCGAAGGAATCGCCTCCAGCACCACCAGCGAGGCGCCGGCGGCTTGCATCTTCAGGCAGTCGGCCTTCAGCAGGTCGGCGCTTTCGGTGGTTTTGCCCTGGACCTTGTAGCCGCCCAGCTGGTGCACCGATTGCGGCGTCAGGCCCAGGTGCGCGCAGACCGGAATGGCGCGGTCGGTCAGGAATTTGACGGTGTCGGCCAGCCAGGCGCCGCCTTCGATCTTGATCATGTGGGCGCCGGCCTGCATCACCTGCACGGCGTTGGCGTAAGCGGATTCCGGCGTGCCGTAGGCGCCGAACGGCAGGTCGGCCACGATCATCGCCGACTTGGCGCCGCGCGCCACGGAGGCGGTGTGGTAGGCGATGTCGTTGACGGTGACCGGCAGCGTGGAAGTGTAGCCGGCGCAGACCATGCCCAGCGAGTCGCCGATCAGCAGGATCTCTACGCCGCAGCGGTCCATCAGCGAGGCGAAGCTGGCGTCGTAGCAGGTCAGCATGGTGATTTTTTCACGCGCGGCGTGCAGCGCTTGCAGCGTGTTGACGGTGACAGCCTTGTTGACGACCGCTTTGGCCGGTGCAGGTGCGGTGGCTTCGGCGGGCTTTTGGCCGGCGGCCAGTTCGGTTCCTTGCAGGTATCCAGACATGGTAAATCCTTTACTTTAAATCGGGCGGATGCCCTGGTCGGCCACGCCGGCGGCGTACTGCGACGCCGCTCCGTGGCCGGGAATATGGATGGACGGCGCGATCTCCAGCAGCGGCACCAGCACGAAGGCGCGTTCTGTCATGCGCGGATGCGGCACCGTCAGCGTGGCGCTGTTAATCACGGCGTCGCCGTACAGCAGCAGGTCGAGGTCCAGCGTGCGCGGAGCGTTGCGGTAAGGACGTTCGCGACCGTGCGCCTGTTCGATGCCGTGCAGCGCTTGCAGCAGCGTTTCGGCGTCCAGCGTGGTGGCGATGCGGGCGACGGCGTTGATGTAGTCGTCGCCGCTGGAGTCGATCGGCGCGGTGCGGTACAGGCCCGATGCCGCCATCAGCGTGCAGCCGGGCTGGCGTTGCAGGCGTTCCAGCGCATCGAGCACGTTGGCCTGGGCGTCACCGAGGTTGGCGCCGATGCCGATGTAGGCCAGCGTGAATGCGAACGGCGCCTTGTCGTCCGGTGCGGAGGCGGGCGCCAGGCCGGCGGAAATATCGGTGTTCATGATGCAGCGGAGGTTACTCGGCGCCGCCGTCGCGCGCAGGAGCGTCGCTACCACCTTCGCCGCTGTCGCCGCCTTCACCACGGCCGCTGCGGTTGCGGCCACCACGGCGCGGGCCGCGTTTGCGTTTGGCAGGGCCGCCGGTGCTGCCGCCACCTGCGCCGCCCGAGCCACCACCGCTGCTTTCACCATCGCGCGGTGCGCGGGCGGAGGCGATCAGTTCTTCGCGGGTGATCTCGTCGCCTTCGTAAAACGCAGTCCACCAGTCGCCGATTTCGGCGTCGATTTCGCCGGAGGCGCAACGCAGCAGCAGGAAGTCGTAGCCGGCGCGGAAGCGCAGGTGTTCCAGCAGCTTGTGCGGCGCCTTGCCGGTGCGGCGCTCGAAGCGCGGCTGCATCGACCAGATGTCGCGCATGTCGGTGCCGATCTTGCGCTGCAAGGCCAGCTTTTCGGTCTGCGAGTCGAGCACGTCATCGGCCGCCAGGTGCAGCGCCGGGATGGTCTGCTCGCCGGCCGCGCGGTAGGCGGTCCACTTCTCCAGCACCTGGTGCCACAGCAGCGACGCAAACAGAAAGCCCGGCGACACGGTCTTGCCGGCATGGATGCGCGAGTCGGTCGAATCCAGCGCCAGCGTCACGAACTTGACGCCCAGCGGCTGTTCCAGCACCACGTCCAGCAGCGGCAGCAGGCCGTGATGCAGGCCTTCCTTGCGCAGCTGCTGCAGGCAGGCCAGCGCGTGGCCGCTCATCAGCAGCTTGAGCATTTCGTCGAACACGCGCGCAGCCGGCACGTTGTTGATCAGCGGCGCCATGACCTTGATCGGCGCGCCGGTTTCCGGCTCGATGGCGAATTTCAGTTTGGCGGCAAAGCGCACCACGCGCAGCATGCGCACCGGGTCTTCGCGGTAGCGCGCTTCCGGCACGCCGATGATGCGCAGCGTCTTGGCGCGGATGTCTTCAATGCCGCCGTGGTAGTCCAGCACCTGTTGGTTGGCCGGGTTGTAGTACATGGCGTTGATGGTGAAGTCGCGGCGTTCCGCGTCTTCCGCCTGTGAGCCGAAGGTGTTGTCGCGCAGGACGCGGCCATGTTCATCCTTCGGCGCGCTGTCCGAGGTGGTGCCGCGGAAGGTGGTCACCTCCAGCAGGTCCTGGCCGAACATCACGTGCACGATCTGGAAGCGCTTGCCGATGATGAAGGCGCGGCGGAACAGGCGCTTGACCTGTTCCGGTGTGGCGTTGGTGGCGATGTCGAAGTCTTTCGGCTTCACGCCCAGCAGCAGGTCGCGCACGGCGCCGCCGACCACAAAGGCTTCGTAGCCGGCTTCCTGCAGGCTGCTGGTGACGCGCACGGCGTTGTTGGACAGCAGGCGCGGATCGATGCCGTGGGCCTCAGGCCCCAGCACCACCGGGGTGTTCGTGTCGCGGACCGCTTTACTCTTGGTGCCGAGGATTTTGCGGATCAGTTTCTTAATCATTGAATAGGTCAATTAATGGCCAGCCATTCGCGGCGGCGTGCGTTTTCAGTTTTTCGTTGGGATTGGTCGCCACCGGATGGCTGACGATGGACATCAGCGGCAGGTCGTTGTGCGAGTCGCTGTAGAAGTAGACGGTGTCGAAGTCCTCCAGCGTTTTCCCCATTTTTTCCAGCCACGCCTTGGTGTGGACGATCTTGCCCGGTCCCTGGGTCGGCGTGCCAAGCAGCTTGCCGGTCAGGTTGCCGTCGGCGTCCAGTTCCGGCATGGCGGCGATCAGGTGTTCCACGCCCAGCGCCCTGGCGATCGGCGCGGTGACGAAGTGATTGGTGGCGGTGACGATGGCCACCAGGTCACCGGCGTCGGCGTGTTTTTGCAGCAGCGCGCGCGCCGCCGGGTGCAGCGCCGGCGTCACCACTTCGGCCATGTACTGCGCGTGCATTTCATCCAGCTGCGTGCGCGGGAAGCGCGCCAGCGTGCCAAGCGTGAACTCCAGATATTCTACCGGATCGAGCGTGCCGGCCTGGTATTGGGCGAAGAACTCCCGGTTGCGGCGGTCGTATTCGACGGCGTCGACGGCGCCGGTGCGCACCAGGAACTGGCCCCATTCAAAGTCGGAGTCGATCGGCAGCAGGGTGTGGTCGAGGTCAAAAAGGGCGAGGTTCATCATTCTTTCGCTTCCGCCTGCAGCCACTCGCGCAGCAGCGGCAGAGTGATCGGGCGTTGGGTTTCAAGGGAATACTGGTCCAGCGAGTCCAGGATGGTCGACAGCGACCGCATGTCGCGCTGGAAGTGCGACAGCAGGTAGGGTATCACGCCGGCCGACAGCGTCAAGCCGCGGGCGGCGGCGGCGGCGGCCAGCGCGGCGCTCTTTTCATCGTCGGTCAGGCCGTGGATCTGGTAGATCAGGCCCCAGCCCATGCGCGTGCGCAGGTCTTCGCGCACCGGCAGCACGGCCGGCGCGACATTGCCGCTGCAGACCATGAAGGCGTTGTTGGCGCGGATTTCGTTAAACAGCGCGAAGGCGTCGATCTGCGCCACCGGCGACAGCTTCTCGCAATCGTCCAGCAGGTACAGGTCTACTTCCGGCGAGTAGACGAATTCGGACTCGATCGAAAACGGCGAGATGTAGCGCGCGCGCGCCTGTTCGGCCTCGCTGCCGCTGCTGGCCAGGGCCTTGAGCAGGTGCGACTTGCCGACGCCGACCGCGCCCCACAGGTAGGCGAAGTGCTCGCGCGAGCTGCGATCGGCGAACTGCTTCATCAGCGCTGCCGATTCGGCATTCTGTCCCACCTCGAACGATGCGAGGCTGTGCGCTGGTTCCGCACCTAAATCGAGCACCAGCTGTTTCATGGCGTTCGCCTTGTGATCTTTTGCATAACGTTTATCTGTTTCACATCATGCATTATAGAAGCTGCTGCTCAGATAGTGGCGACGCAAGTGGCGGAAAGCCACCATCAGCACCGCCGACGCCGGCAACGCCAGCAGCACGCCGACAAAGCCGAACAGCTGGCCGAAGGCCAATAAGGCAAAAATGACGGCCAGCGGATTGAGGCCGATGCGTTCGCCCACCAGCCGTGGCGTCAGCACAAAACCTTCCAGCACCTGGCCGACGCCGTAGATGATGGCCACCGCGATCAGGCCGCTCCAGTCGGAAAACTGCAGCACCGCCGAAATCAGCGCCAGCACCAGGCCGAGGCCGAAGCCCAGGTACGGGATGAACACCAGCAGGCCGGTGATGATGCCGACCGGCAGGGCGACGTCGAAACCGGCGATGGCCAGCGTCACGGAATAATAAATCGCCAGCACCAGCATCACCAGCAGCTGGCCGCGCAGGTACTGGGCCAGCAGGGTGTCGACTTCGCGCGCCATGCCCATGGTCGGCTCGATATAGCGGCGCGGCACGCAGCTGGCCACGCGGCCCAGCATCGCCGGCCAGTCCAGCAGCAGGTAGAACAGCACCACCGGGATCAAGGTCAGCGTGGCCAGCCAGCCGAGAATGGCGGTGCCGCCGACGCGGGCGGAGTTCAGTACGGCGGCCCAGATGGCGTCCCCGCTGGCGGCCAGCTGTTCGGACGCCAGCTGCTTGATGCCGGCGCTGTCGACGCGCACCTTGACGCCCAGGTTAAGCAGGCGCGGCGCCAGCATGTCGTTGGCCTTGGCCAGGAAGGCCGGGATCTGCGCCTGCAGCAGCGGGATTTCCTTTTGCAGCACCGGCACCACGATCAGCACCAGCGCGATGATGGCGGCGAAGAACAGCACCACGACGATGGTCACCGACAGCGCGCGCGGCATGCTGAGGCGGCGGCCGAAGCGCACCCGGTCCAGCCAGTCCACGCCGGGATTGAGCGCGTAGGCGAAGATGGCGGCCGCCAGGAAGGGCGTCAGCACCGGGCCGAGAGTAATTAACAGGAACAGGAACGCCGCCCACACCGCCAACCAGAATGCCGTCTGCTTTTGCTCGACCGAGAGGGGAAATGGCATGGAGGTGAATTCGATGGTTAAAAAGGCGGTTGGACGGGGCAATTTTGATAAAATAGCGGATTGACCGGGTTTACGTACTAAACTTTGCGCTGATTTCTGCGCTTTTCATGCGATTTTGTCATGAAAAAGGGTCTCCGCCTTCTATTTTACCGCCTCCGCTGCGAAATACACCATGAGCCAAACTTCAAATGTTTCCCTGTCCTACCGTGACGCCGGCGTCGATATCGACGCGGGTGATGCTTTAGTCGAAGCAATCAAGCCATACGCCAAGCGCACCATGCGCGAGGGCGTGCTGGCTGGTTTGGGCGGTTTCGGCGCCATGTTCGAGATCAGCAAGAAGTACAAAGAGCCAGTGCTGGTATCCGGCACCGACGGCGTGGGCACCAAGCTGAAACTGGCGTTTGAGCTGAACCGTCACGACACCGTCGGCATCGACCTGGTGGCGATGAGCGTCAACGACATCCTGGTGCAGGGCGCCGAGCCGCTGTTCTTCCTCGACTACTTCGCTTGCGGCAAGCTGGACGTGGCCACCGCGACCAACGTCATCAAGGGCATCGCCCAGGGTTGCGAACAGGCCGGCTGCGCGCTGATCGGCGGCGAAACCGCTGAAATGCCAACCATGTACCCGGACGGCGAATACGACCTGGCCGGTTTCGCGGTCGGCGCGGTGGAAAAATCGAAGATCATCGACGGCACCAGGATTGCGCCGGGCGACGTGGTGCTGGGCCTGGCCTCGTCGGGCGTGCACTCGAACGGCTACTCGCTGGTGCGCAAGATCATTGAAGTGTCGAAGCCGGACCTGGAAGGCGACTTCCACGGCCGCAAGCTGTCGGACGTGCTGATGCAGCCGACCCGCATCTACGTCAAGCCGCTGCTGGCGCTGATGGAATCGATCGACGTCAAAGGCATGGTGCACATCACCGGCGGCGGCCTGGTGGAAAATATTCCACGCGTGCTGCAGCCTGGCCTGGTGGCCGAGCTGGATTCGAAAGGGTGGACGCTGCCGCCGCTGTTCCAGTGGCTGCAACAGCACGGCGGTGTGGCCGATTCGGAAATGCACCGCGTGTTCAACTGCGGCATCGGCATGACCGTGATCGTCTCGCAAGAGAACGCGGCAGCCGCCATCGCCCAGCTGGAAGCGGCCGGCGAAACCGTCTACACCATCGGCAAGATCCGCGCCCGCGTCGGTGACGAGCACCAGACCATCGTCGTGTAAGCGATACTTTGCGATACAAAAAAGCGGGCCGCGTGCCTAATGCCGTTAAGTTAAGCTGAAATTTCACATCGTCATTCCCGCGCAAGCGGGAATCCATAGGACGTTTGCCTGGCAAACGCGGCATGGGTTCCCGCTTGCGCGGGAACGACGGCGCTTAACTTAACGGTATTAGGCCGCGTGCCCGCTTTTTTCATGGTCGCGTCACGCACGGCTGGCATACTGCCGGCCATGAAAAAACTCCTGACCCTGTTGCTGGCGCTGGCCGCCGGCGTCGCGGCCGCGCAGCCGGCCCATCCTGTCATTCTGGTATCGCTGGACGGCTTCCGTCCGGATTACCTGGAGCGTGGCGTCACGCCCCACCTCAACCGGATGGTGGCCGCCGGCGTGCGGGCGGTGGCGATGCGGCCGTCGTTCCCGTCGATTACGTTCCCTAACCATTACACGCTGGTCACCGGCCTGCGGCCCGACCATCACGGCATCGTCGACAACACCATGATCGACAAGGCGATTTCCGACCAGCGTTTCACCCTCAGCAACGCCGAAGCGGTGGCTGACCATCGCTGGTGGGATCAGGGCGAGCCGGTGTGGGTGACGGCCGAGCGCAACGGCATCCGTAGCGGCACCATGTTCTGGCCCGGTTCGGAAGCGGCGATTCATGGCGTGCGGCCGACCCTGGCGCCCAAGTTCGACGGCAAGCTGCCGGCCAGCGAGCGGGTCGATACGTTGCTGTCGTGGCTGGACCGTCCGGCCGACCAGCGCTTCGGTTTCATGACCTTGTATTTTGATAATGTCGACCACGCCGGCCACGAGTTCGGTCCGGCTGCGCCGCAGACCACCGAGGCGGTGGCGCTGGTCGACCAGGCCATCGGCCGCCTGCTGGACGGGCTGGCCAGCCGTCACATCGACGCCAACCTGGTGATCGTCTCCGACCATGGCATGGCGGCGGTCAACCACGAGCGCGTGCTGCCGTTGTACCAGATGCTGCCGAAGGACAGTTATGAAGATGTGACCAGTGGCCCCTACGCGGGCATCAATCCATCGTCGCCGGCGCAGGCCGACCAGCTGGCGGCGGCGCTGCTGCAGCCGCACGCGCATTTCCAGTGCTGGCGCAAGGAAACGATTCCGGCGCGGCTGGCGTATGGCCACAATGCGCGCGTGCCGGCCTTCCTGTGCCTGGCCGATCCGGGCTGGAGCATTGTGTTCAGCGACAAGAGCGCGGCCAAGGTCAAGGGCGGCAAGCACGGCTACGACAATCAGTCGCCGGACATGGCGGCGACCTTCATCGCCGCCGGTCCGGCCTTCAAGCCGGGGGTGGTGCTGCCGGAATTTGACAACGTCGACGTCTATCCATTGCTGATGCGTTTGCTGGACGTGGCGCCGCTGCCGTCCGACGGCGACATCACGCCGCTGCTGCCGGCGCTGGGGCAGTAGCACCGGCGGCAGGCGACAGCAGACGATCAGCGCTGCGGCGGCGGTGGCGGTCCGCCTTCCGGCATGGCGGCGATGACGTCGCCGTGCTTGTGGCACACGCCGCTGACGGTGTCGCCGTGATGGCCGGCGAACTGCACCTTGTCGCCCTCGACCTTGCCTTTGCAGGCGGCCACCGCTTCCGGCGGTGGACCTGGCGGCGGACCGTCCGGCGGCGGATTATTCTGCGCGGACGCGCTCAGCATGCAACCGGCCAGCGCCGACCACAACATCCAATGCTTCATCAACTTCATAAAAACTCCCGTAGCGATATGAGCAGGCATTGTCGGCGCGCGCGCTGTTAGACGGCGTCAATGCACTGTAAAGCCCCGTAAATCTAGTGGCGCCGAGCACCGCCATGGCGATGCAGGTCTTCCAGATCGATGTCTGTGACGATGCCGGTATCTGCATCAATACAGTTGAAGGTGACGCGCCAGTTGGCATTTACTTCTATGCTGTAACGGCAAGCATGTCCGCTTAGTTGTTTGACGTTTTTGAGCACGCCCAAACCATCGCGGATATCATCCAGACATCTTGCTGAGTGCAAATGCAGCAAGATGTCACCCAAGGATCTGGCCCAGGAAACAGAAATGGCGCGTTTGTCGCTACCGCCGGACTGCCAGAGGCGCCGCATGCCTTTATGCACGATATCTCTGCTATGAAGAATCATGACATTGTCCTGAATGGTTGACGGGCTTAGTGTTTGCTTCTACGATAAAGAGTGAGTTCTAATCGGCGTCGGAGGAACTATGATCACTATGCATCCTGGGGAATATCTGTCTCTGTCCTATGTCGAACCGTACAAAATTAGTTCGGTCGAGTTGTCGGAGCGACTGGGGCTGCCGGTACAGACTATCGATGGTTTGCTGATGCAAGAGATAGAGTTGACGGCGGAGATGGCTGTCCGGTTTGAACTGGCGCTGGGCCGTTCTGCCGAATCATGGCTGGGGATGCAGACTGATCACAGCCTGATGCAGGCAAGAAAAAAGGTCGATCCCGCTACGGTTCGACCTTTCCTATTCCCACCGCGTAAGGACGCGGCCTGACAGGATTAGCGCTTGAGAATTTTCTCCACCGGCGCGGGGCGCAGGCGGAAGGCGTCGGGCATGCCGGCGCCGAGCAGGGGACGCAGGTACATGCGGAAGGCGTCGGTGACGTCGGTGCCGCTGGCGCTGATGAACTCGTCCTCCATCACGCGCGTCTTGCCCGCCACCGCACTCAGCGGCAGCAGTTCGTAGTCGACCGAGTAGAAGCCGGTGCGCTTGATCGCTACCGAGCCGTCGCGGTCGCCCCACATGGCGAACTGCACGGCCTTCTCGCCGACTTCGCGCGCCTCGCGCTGGTCGACGTCCGACACGCAGCCGATGAAGGAGCGCTGCAAATAGCCGAAAGTGTCGCCGCGCACGCGCTTAATGCCGAGTTTGGCCTTGATTTCATCGCACAGCAAATCGGCCAGCGCGCCGGTGCCGGACAGCTGCACATTGCCATGCGCGTCGCGCTCCACTTCCTTGGCCAGCAGGGAGGCGATCGCCTCACCACTCGCATCATGAATGCCTTCCGATACCGCGATCACGCAGCGGCCGTAGCGTTCATAGGTGGCTTTCACATCCGCCAAAAACTGCGCCAGCGAAAACACCCGCTCCGGCAGATAGATCAGGTGCGGGCCATCGTCATGGAACTTTTTTCCCAGCGCGGAGGCGGCGGTGAGGAAGCCGGCATGCCGGCCCATCACCACGCCCACATATACGCCCGGCAGGGCGGCGTTGTCCAGGTTGGCGCCGGCAAACGCCTGCGCCACAAAGCGCGCGGCCGACGGGAAGCCCGGGGTGTGGTCACTGCCGACCAGGTCGTTGTCGATAGTCTTGGGGATGTGGATGCAGCGCAGCGCGTAGTTGGCCGCCTGCGCCTGTTCGCTGACGATGCGCACGGTGTCCGATGAATCGTTGCCGCCGATGTAGTAGAACTGCTCGATGTCGTGCGCGCGCAGCACTTTGAAGATCTCGGCGCAGTAGGCCAGGTCCGGCTTGTCGCGGGTGGAGCCCAGCGCGGAGGAGGGCGTGGCCGCCACCAGCTCCAGGTTGTGGCTGGTTTCGCGCGTCAGGTCGACCAGGTCTTCGTTGACGATGCCGCGCACGCCGTGCATCGCGCCGTAGACGCGGCGACAGTCGCGGAAGCGGCGCGCTTCCAGCACCACCCCCGCCAGCGACTGGTTGATGACGGCGGTCGGCCCGCCTCCCTGTGCGACCAGAATTTTTCCCGATGCCATGCTCGCTCCTCCGTAATTGTAGAAAGGCTTGCTGCACCGAGACTATAACGCGATCTTTACTGCGCGCCGATATTCTTGTCGAGGAATTTCTCCACCTTGCCCCAGAAGTCGATGCGGTTCTTCGGCAGTTTCCAGCCGTGGCCTTCCTCCTCGTACTCGATCCATTCGACATTCGGGTTGGTTTCCTTGACCGCGTTGTAGAACTTGGTGCCATGCGGCAGCGGCACGCGGGTGTCGGCGCCGCCGTAGGCCATCAGCAGCGGCTGCTTGACTTCACTGGCGCGCAACAGCGGTGAGGTGGCTTTCAGTTGTTCCGCATCTTTCTCCCGATCTCCGATCAGCACCGGCATGCCGTAACGTTTGTAGTCGTCGGTGAAGTCGGAGGCGTAGAACCAGCTGCCGGTGTACATCAGGTTGATGTCGCTGACGCCCACCCACTCGACGCCGCATTTGTACAGGTTGGGCTCCTTGATCAATCCCATCAGCGTAGCGTAGCCGCCGTAGCTCGCGCCGGCGATACAGATACGCCTGGCGTCGGCATAGCCTTTGTCGATCGCCCAGCGGGTGCCGTCGGTGATGTCGTCCTGCATTTTCAGGCCCCATTGCTTGAAGCCGGCGCGGTACAGACGGCCACCATAGCCGGTGCTGCCGCGGTATTCCGGTTCCAGCACGGCATAGCCGCGCGAGGCCAGGAACTGGGCTTCCGGATCCCACTCCCACTTGCCGCCACGCACCCATGGGCCGCCGTGCACCAGCACGATCAGCGGCAGGTTTTTGCCTTCGCCTTTCGGCAATGTCAGCCAGGCCGGGATGCTCAAGCCATCGCGCGCTTTATAGTGCACCAGGTCCTTGCGCGCCATTTGGTTGGGATCGATGTTGGAGAACGCCGCGCCAACCAGCGTCAGCTTGTCGGTTTCGGTGTTGTACAACATGGTGCGCTTGGGCCAGATGTCGGCGAACGCGGTCACCAGCACCCACGGCGTTTCCCGCCGTGCCGGCAGCGTCAACTGGTTGACGGTGTTGGGCAGCATCTTGTCGATCTTTTCCTGCAAGGCTTTCATGGCGGGATCGGTCCAGCTGGTACCCCAGGCGTCGGTCAGGTGGTTGACGCCCAGCAGTTTGTTGTCGCGCACAATCATGTTGCCGCTGAAGTCATAGCCGTCCAGTGCCACTAGCGGCTTGTCGGACATCTTGCCGGCGGCGATGTCGTAGGTGAATACCGCCGTGGTGTCCTTGCCGGGCGCGTGACTGACCACGTAGAAGGTGCCATCCGGGCCGAACGACACCGGGCGGAAGGCGCCGCCGTGGCCGGTGTAGCGTTCGAAGTCGGTCAGCTTGCGCCACTCGTCGTTGGCGGGATCGCGGTAGTACACGCTGTTGGTGCCGCCCTTGTCGTTGGTCATGGTCAGGCGCGGTTCGCCCTTGTTGTCCAGCAGCCAGAAGTAGCTGTCGCCCGGCCGCTTGACCGAACCGTTGACGCGGCCATTGAGCGTATTCAGCTTGAGCAGATTGGTGTACAGGTATTCGCCGCTGCTGCTGAAGATGCGGTCCTGGACGTAGATGTATTCCGAATCCTGGGCGCCGGTCTGCGGCATCAGATAGGTGTGCCATGGCAGCAGCTCGCGCGAGGTCAGGCTGGAACCATTGGTGATGAAAGGCTGGCCGTTGCGCATCGCCAGCTGGCGGAACTTGCTGCCATCGCGGTTGATGGCGTACAGGCCGGGAGCATAGCGCATGTCGCCTTGCGCCAGATCGCGGTCGGTGGCGGTGAATACCAGCCGCTCGTCGTTGACCCATTGGTAGGCGCCGATGTCGGCATCGCTGAAGTTGCCGACCACCTTGACCGCGTTGGTGGTCAGGTCGACCACGCCGAGCATGTCTCGCTTGCTGCTCTTGTTGCTGACCTTGACCGCCAGGTATTTGCCGCTCGGTGACAGCACGGCGCCGGTGAATTCCGGATTGCTGAAGAAATCGGCGATCGGCGGCAGGGCCTTGGCCGTGTCGGCTGCCTGGGAGTGGCCGCACAGGAACGCGCCGGCCACAGCCAGGGCGCGCAAAAAGGGATGGAAGCGCATATACCTTGTTATAAAATAAGTAACCAAGTCACGATAGCACTAGCTTGCCAAATGCGCCACAGCATAAATGTATATTAATGTTGCTCCGGCGCGCGGATGTAGTCGACCAGCGCCGCCGCGCGCGCTCCCGGCGCCGGCGTCAGCAGGCTAACCACGACCACGGTCAGCAAACCGGACGGCACGCCGAAGATGCCGGCCGAAATCGGCGCGATGTGGAACCACTGATTGGCCGCGCCGCCGCCGAGGATCGGATTAGTGTGCAGCATGTAGTAGACGCACACCAGGAAGCCGACCGTCATGCCGGCCACCGCGCCGTGGTGGTTGGCGCGTTTCCAGAACACGCCCAGCACCAGCGCCGGGAACAGCGTCGAGCCGGCCAGCGAGAAGGCCGCGCCTACCAGCGACAAAATATCGCCCGGCTTGGTCGAGGCGGCATAGGCGGCGATGAAGGCCACCGCCAGCAACAGCAATTTGGAAATCGTCACGCGCTTTTGGGTGGAGGCGCTGCGGTCCACCAGCTTGTAATACACGTCGTGCGACAGCGCATTGGAGATGGCCAGCAGCAGGCCGTCGGCGGTGGACAGCGCCGCCGCCAGGCCGCCGGCCGCCACCAGTCCCGAGATCACATACGGCAGGCCGGCGATTTCCGGCGTGGCCAGCACCAGCACGTCGGCATCGATGGTGATTTCGGCCAGTTGCACCACGCCGTCGTGGTTGACGTCGTTGATGCTGAACAGGGGATTGAGCTTGTCCACATTGGCCCAGTACGACACCCAGTTGGGCAGGTGGTCGTAGCTGGTGCCGACCAGCGCGTTGTAGATGTCGTACTTCACCAGCACCGCCAGCGCCGGAATGGTCAGGTAGATCAGCAGGATGAAGAATAGCGTCCACAGCACCGAGACGCGGGTGTCGTGTACCGACGGCGTGGTGTAGGAGCGCATCAAAATGTGCGGCAGCGCGGCCGTGCCCAGCATCAGGCAGAACACCAGCGCCAGGAAGTTGTTGCGCTTGATGTCGGAGGTGGCCGGATCGCCGGGGTAGGGCGTGGCGTGCGGCGTGATCGGCTCGGCCCGTTGCAGGTTCTGTTCGCGTGCTTCGGTCCATACGCGTTCGGCCTCGTCGGCGTTTTTCGGATAGGCGACCAGTTCGCGTTCGGCGCTGCGGATTTCCAGCAGCGAGGCGTTGCGTGTCTTGACGTGATCCACCTTGCGCTGGGCTTCGGCGCGGCCGATCTCCCACGACGACGGCAGCGTCCTGAGGCGCTGGTCGTAGTCGGCGGCGCGCTGGCGGAAGATGGCGCGCACCTGGGCTTCTTTCGGATCTTCCTGCAGCACGTGCTCGCGTGCGCTCAGCTTGGGCAGCAGTTTGCCGTAGGCCACTTGCGGGATAGGATTGTCGGTGTGCTTGGCCGACAGCCAGATGGCCGGGATCAAAAACGCCACCAGGATAATGATGTACTGCGCCACCTGGGTCCAGGTGATGGCGCGCATGCCGCCGAGGAAGGAACACACCAGGATGCTGGCCAGGCCGAGAAAGATGCCGACCGAGAAGTCGACGCCGGTGAAGCGCGAGGCGATCAGGCCCACCGCGTAGATCTGCGCCACCACGTAGGTGAAGGAGACGATGATGGTGGCGATCACGGCCAGGATGCGCACCGCGCGACCGCCACGCTCGGCATCGTCGGCGCCGCCGTAGCGTTCGGCCAGGAAGTCGGGGATGGTGTACTGGGCGAACTTGCGCAGGTAGGGGGCAATCAGCAGCGCCACCAGGCAGTAGCCGCCAGTCCAGCCCATGATGTAGGCCAGGCCGTCGAAGCCATGCAGGTAGAGGCCGCCCGCCAGACTGATGAAGCTGGCGGCCGAGATCCAGTCGGCGGCGGTGGCCATGCCGTTGAACATGGCCGGCACGCGGCGGCCGGCCACGTAGTATTCCAGTACGTTGGAGGTGCGGCTGATAACGCCGATCAGCGCGTACAGCACGATGGTGGCGAACATGAACAGGTAGCCGATCCATACGCGCGGCATGCCTTCCTGCTCCAGCGCGGCCAGCGCGATCAGGAAGCCGCCGAAGCCGGCGGTGAACATGGCGTAGTAGCTGCGCAGGCGCTGGAAGAAGGTGCGTGGCTTCAAGCGGACGGCTCCTGTGGCGTAGCTGCGGCGCGGTCGAGCCGGCGCATGCGCCAGGCGTAAAAGGCGATGATGCCGAGATAGACCAGCGACGCGCCCTGCGCCGCCAGATAGAACGACAGCGGCCAGCCGAACACGCTCAGGCCGGCCAGCTCGCGGGCGAAGAAGGCGGCGCAGAAGCCGGTCAGCATCCACAGCGTCAGCAGCAGCGCGGTCATGCGGCGGGTCTTGTGCCAATGTTGCAGGCGCGTGAGCGGCGGCGCGGCGGGCGGTGGCGGTTTATCCATAGTACGGCGGTTCGTTTTCGTCATCGTGCTGCGCCGGCGGCAGCGGGAAGGTCAGGCGGAACAGCGCGCCCGGCAGCTTGGGTTGCGTCGCGCGCGGATTGCTGAAGATGTCGACCTCGGCGCCGTGTTGCTGCGCAATCTCGCGCACGATCGCCAGTCCCAGGCCGCTGCCCTCGGCGGTGTTGCCCAGGATGCGGTAGAAGCGCTCGAACACGCGCTCGCGTTCGCCTTGCGCGATGCCGGGGCCGGTATCTTCCACTTCCAGGTAGCCGTGCTCCAGCTCATCGCTGCGCACCCGCACGGTGACGCTGCCACCGGCCGGCGTGTAGCGCAGCGCGTTGTCGATCAGGTTGGACAGCAGTTCGCGCAGCATGGTCGGATTGCCGGTGATAAGCAGCGGCTGCGCTGGCGCTTCAAAGCCCAGGTCGATGCGGTGCGCGAACGAGGCCTGCACCCAGTCCTGCACCACCATGCGCGCCAGCTCGGACAGGTCCAGCAGCTGCATCACGCTGCCGGTCTGCGGATGGTTCTCGGCGCGCGCCAGGGCCAGCAACTGATTCACCAGCCGCGTGGCCGCTTCCGAGCTCTTGGCCAGCTGTTCCAGCGAACGGTGGATTTCGCCGCTGTCGGTCTGGCGCAGCGCCAGTTCGGACTGCATGCGCATGCCGGCCAGCGGCGTGCGCATCTGGTGGGCGGCGTCGGCGATGAAGCGCTTCTGCATATCGATCGTCAGCGACAGCCGCGACAGCATCTCGTTCAACGAGCGCACCAGCGGCGAGATTTCCTCCGGCACCTGGTTGGAGGCGATCGGACTCAAGTCTTCCGAACTGCGCGCGCGTATGCGTTCCTGCAACTGCGCCAGCGGCGAAAGGCCGCGCGACAGCGCAAACCATACCAGGGCCAGCACCACCGGCAGCACGATGAATTGCGGCAGGATCACGCCCTTGATGATGGCGTTGGCCAACTGTGCGCGCTTCTCCAGCGTCTCGGCCACCTGCACCAGCGCCAGCTGCGGCGTGCTGCCGTCATTGCGCTCGATCTGCACGTAGGCGAAGGCGACCCGCACCGGCGTGCCGTGCATGGCGTCGTTGCGGAAGCGCACGCCGCCGGCGCTGGTCTTGTCCTCGTCGTCCAGCACCGGCTGCGGCATGTCGCGGTCGCCGTCGATGTG
The DNA here is from genome assembly GCF_009857535.1 of Duganella margarita. Taxonomy (GTDB): domain Bacteria; phylum Pseudomonadota; class Gammaproteobacteria; order Burkholderiales; family Burkholderiaceae_D; genus Rugamonas; species Rugamonas margarita. The sequence goes on along the minus strand of NZ_WWCS01000004.1, from coordinate 151,207 downwards.
TTCGCCTTTCGGCCCCTGGATCTGGAAGTAGACGTTGTCGATGTCGTCGGCACGCAGGATGTCGCGCGCCGAGCCGGACAGGCTTTTGATCAGCTTGCCATCGACCGAGCGCACCTGCTGCGCCAGCACGGTCACGCTGTCTTCCAGCGCATGGTCGAAGGGCTGGTTGGCGATCGACTTGGCCACCAGGTAGGTGATGGCGATGCTCATCGGCCACAGCAGCAGCAGCGGGGCCAGCATCCAGTCCAGGATTTCGCCGAACAGGGAATGCTGTATGTCCTCGTCCGCATCGGGGGCGGGCGGTTGATACTCCGGTTCGGCGGCTTCCGGGGCGGCGCTCACTTGCTGGCGTTTCCGCTGTCGGCCTTGGCCTCGGCCTCGGCGCTGGCGCGCGCGGCCTCGTTGAATTTCTCCAGGCAGTAGCCGAGGCCGCGCACGGTGGCGATGCGCACGCCGCCCACTTCGATCTTCTTGCGCAGCCGGTGCACATAGACTTCGATGGCGTTGTTGCTGACTTCCTCGCCCCATTCGCACAGGTGGTCGACCAGTTGTTCTTTCGATACCAGGCGGCCGGTGCGGGCCAGCAGGATTTCCAGCAGGCCCAGTTCGCGCGCCGACAGGTCCAGCATCTGGTCGTTGATATACGCGCTGCGGCCGACCTGGTCGTAGCTCAGCGGGCCGTGCTTGATGACGGTGGCGCCGCCGCCGGCGCCGCGCCGCACCAGCGCGCGCACCCTTGCCTCCAGTTCCGACAGGGCAAACGGTTTGGCCATATAATCGTCGGCGCCCAAGTCGAGGCCGTTGACGCGCTGTTCGATCGAATCGGCGGCGGTCAGGATCAGCACCGGCAGCAGCGAGGAGCGCGCGCGCAGGCGGCGCAGCACTTCCAGGCCGGACAGCTTGGGCAGGCCCAGGTCCAGGATCAGCAAATCGAATTCCTGGGTCGACAGGGCGGTATCCGCCTCTTGCCCGTTGCGGACGCAATCGATGGCGTAGCCGGACTGGCGCAGTGAACGGGTGAGCCCGTCGGCCAGGACGCTATCGTCTTCGGCAAGTAAAATACGCATGTGAATCTACTCCGGCTGTACAAGCCCCTATTTTGGCGAGTTTTTGTGCTTTCTCAAAGAATTAGCGCAAATCCCGCTTGCATTAAGCACTGTTTTTTTATACAGTGCTACCTGTATTGAACAACCCAACTGGCTGAAAGCACATTATGGACGACAAAAAAGGCGTAGTACCTGCATCTGAAAAAGCCAAGGCGCTGGCAGCTGCGCTGGCCCAGATCGAAAAGCAATTCGGCAAGGGTTCCGTCATGCGCATGGACGCCAGTGCCCCTATCGAAGAAGTGCAAGTGGTCTCGACCGGCTCGCTGGGCCTGGACGTGGCGCTGGGCGTCGGCGGCCTGCCGCGCGGCCGCGTCGTAGAGATCTACGGTCCGGAATCGTCGGGTAAAACCACGCTGACCCTGCAAACCATCGCCGAGATGCAAAAACTGGGCGGCACCTGCGCCTTCATCGACGCCGAGCACGCACTGGACGTCGGCTACGCGCAGAAACTGGGCGTCAACCTGCACGAGCTGCTGATTTCGCAGCCGGACACCGGCGAACAAGCGCTGGAAATCTGCGACGCGCTGGTGCGCTCCGGTTCGGTAGACATGGTGGTGGTCGACTCGGTCGCCGCCCTGACGCCGCGCGCCGAGATCGAAGGCGACATGGGCGACTCGCTGCCAGGCCTGCAAGCCCGCCTGATGTCGCAAGCGCTGCGCAAGCTGACCGGCTCGATCAACCGCACCAACACCCTGGTTATCTTCATCAACCAGATCCGCATGAAAATCGGTGTGATGTTCGGTTCGCCGGAAACCACCACCGGCGGTAACGCGCTGAAGTTCTACGCCTCCGTGCGCCTGGACATCCGCCGCACCGGCTCGATCAAATCGGGCGATGAGGTGATCGGTAACGAAACCAAGGTCAAGGTCGTCAAGAACAAGATCGCGCCACCGTTCAAGGAAGCGCACTTCGACATCCTGTACGGCGCCGGCACCTCGCGCGAAGGCGAAATCCTCGATCTGGGTGTGGAAGCCAAGATCGTCGAGAAGTCGGGCTCGTGGTACAGCTACAACGGCGAACGCGTCGGCCAGGGCAAGGACAACGCCCGCATCTTCCTGCAAGAGCGTCCGGCGCTGGCGTGGGAAATCGAAAACAAGGTGCGTGAATCGCTGGGCGTGCGCGCGCTGCCGCCACTGGGCGGCGCCGACAACACCGTGGTCAAGCTCAAGCCGGCCAAGCCGGAAGCTGACGCAGCCTAAGCATGTCGTTCCCGCGCAGGCGGGAACCCATGCTGAGCAAGAGTTCCATGGACTCCCGCCTGCGCGGGAGTGACGATGATGCCGCCACCCCAACTAAGCTTGAAAGCCCGTGCGCTGCGCTATCTCTCGATGCGCGAGCATAGCCGGCTGGAACTGGCGCGCAAGCTGTCCAAGTATGCCGAGGAGGGCGACGACGTCGACGCCCTGCTCGACCTGCTGGAAAAAAACAACTGGCTGTCGCAAGAGCGCTTTTCCGAAGCGCTGATCCACCGCCGTGCCGCCCGGTACGGCAATAGCCGCATTGTCGCCGAGCTGCAAAGCCACGGCGTCAATGGCGAAGCCCTGCAAGAACTCAAATCCAATCTGGCCGACACCGAGATCGAACGCGCCCGCGAAATCTGGCAGCGCAAGTTCGGCATCGTGGCAAATGATCCACAGGATCGTCATAAGCAAATTCGCTTTCTGTTGCAGCGAGGCTTCTCGCAACGCACTGTGCAAAAGGTCATCAAAGGCGCCGATCTCGACGACTGAGTATCCAGCCGGTGCGGGGTGTGCTAAACTTTGCGGGTTTTTGCAGCACCGCGGGTGCGGTGGTTGTCCGTAGAAGCTGCGGCAACGTGCATTTTTAGTAAGAGAAAATGCGCCAGGCTGCTAACTAATTACGCCGCGAGAGCGGTATCGATCTTATGTCCCTGTTAACTCCAGTTATCCGACGTGCGCTGCGGTCTTCGCGCGCAACCGCTATCCCCCGCCGGGATGGTGTGCGGACTATTGGCGGCACCCCCTCTGCATCAAACACCGATTTGCACTACAAGATTCCTCACCCTGCGCGGCATGGCCGGCGCAGCGGCGAAGTTTTACCCGCGCTGGGTGGACAAAGCAGCACCGGGTAGCGCGTAGCAACATTATCTGCTTAATCATTCAACCGATTTATACACATCAGCATCAGAAGGGAAGCCAGCATGAAAATCCATGAGTATCAAGGCAAAGAAATCCTCCGAAAATACGGAGTGACGGTACCGCGCGGCATTCCGTGCCTGTCCGTTGAAGAAGCAGTCAAAGCTGCTGAAACCTTGGGCGGCCCAGTCTGGGTTGTGAAAGCTCAAATCCACGCCGGTGGCCGTGGTAAAGGCGGCGGCGTGAAAGTTGCCAAGTCGCTGGAACAAGTTAAAGAATACGCTGACCAGATCCTGGGCATGCAGCTGATCACCCATCAGACCGGCCCAGAAGGCCAAAAAGTACGTCGCCTGCTGATCGAAGAAGGCGCCGACATCAAACAAGAACTGTACGTATCGCTGGTGACCGACCGCGTGACCCAGCGCGTTGTGCTGATGGCCTCGTCGGAAGGCGGCATGGACATCGAAGAAGTTGCCGAGTCCCACCCAGAAAAGATCCACTCGATCGCCATCGATCCAGCCGTCGGCCTGACCGACGCGGACGCTGCCGCCATCGCTGCGAAAATCGGCGTGCCGGAAGGTTCGATCGCTGACGCCGTCACCAACCTCAAAGGCCTGTACAAAGCCTACTGGGAAACCGACTCGTCGCTGGCCGAAATCAACCCGCTGATCGTCACCGGTTCGGGCAAGATCATCGCGCTGGACGCGAAATTCAACTTCGACGCCAATGCCCTGTTCCGTCAACCAGAAATCGTCGCCTACCGCGATCTGGATGAAGAAGATCCAGCGGAAGTGGAAGCATCGAAGTTCGACCTGGCCTACATCTCGCTGGACGGCAACATCGGCTGCCTGGTGAACGGCGCCGGTCTGGCCATGGCCACCATGGACACCATCAAGCTGTTCGGCGGCGAGCCGGCCAACTTCCTGGACGTCGGCGGTGGCGCTACGGCTGAGAAAGTCACCGAAGCCTTCAAGATCATGTTGAAAAACCCAGGCCTGAAAGCCATCCTGGTCAACATCTTCGGCGGCATCATGCGTTGCGACGTGATCGCCGAAGGCGTGATCACCGCATCGAAAGCGGTTTCGCTGCAAGTACCGCTGGTGGTCCGCATGAAGGGCACCAACGAAGATCTGGGCAAGAAGATGCTGGCTGACTCCGGTCTGCCGATCATCGCCGCCGACACGATGGAAGACGCAGCCAAGAGCGTTGTTGCCGCAGCTGCTGGTAAATAATTAAGGAACCGATATGTCTATTCTGATCAACAAAGACACCAAAGTCATCACCCAGGGTATCACCGGTAAAACCGGCCAGTTCCACACCCGCATGTGCCGCGACTACGCGAACGGCAAAAATGCCTTCGTAGCAGGCGTGAACCCGAAGAAAGCCGGCGAAGATTTCGAAGGCATTCCAATTTTCGGTTCGGTGAAAGAAGCCGCCTCGGAAACCGGCGCCACCGTGTCGGTCATCTACGTGCCGCCAGCTGGCGCCGCTGCTGCGATCTGGGAAGCTGTTGAAGCCAACCTGGACCTGGCAATTTGCATCACCGAAGGCATTCCAGTCCGCGACATGATGGAAATCAAGGACCGTATGGCTAAAGCGGGTTCGAAAACCCTGCTGCTGGGCCCTAACTGCCCAGGCCTGATCACCCCTGACGAAATCAAGATCGGCATCATGCCAGGTCACATCCACAAGAAGGGCCGTATCGGCGTGGTGTCGCGTTCGGGCACCCTGACCTATGAAGCCGTGGGTCAGCTGACCGCACTGGGCCTGGGCCAATCGTCGGCAGTTGGTATCGGCGGCGACCCGATCAACGGTCTGAAGCACATCGACGTGATGAAGATGTTCAACGACGATCCTGATACCGATGCGGTCATCATGATCGGCGAAATCGGCGGTCCGGACGAAGCCAATGCAGCCCGTTGGATCAAAGACAACATGAAAAAACCGGTGGTTGGCTTCATCGCCGGCGTTACCGCTCCTCCAGGCAAGCGCATGGGCCACGCCGGCGCGCTGATCTCGGGCGGCGCGGATACCGCACAAGCCAAACTGGAAATCATGGAAGCTTGCGGCATCACCGTGACCAAAAACCCATCGGAAATGGCGCGTCTGCTGAAAGCAATGCTGTAATTTCCATCCGCCTAGTTGTGGAATAATAAAGGGGAGCCATGTGCTCCCCTTTATTTTTTTGCCGGAGATCCGATTGGCCAAGCTCCTCATTTCGCGTGACGGACAACCAGAGCAGCAGGTACAGCTGAGCAAGGAGCGCATGAGCCTGGGCCGACATCCGCGCAACGACATCGTGCTGAACCATCCAGCCATCAGCGCCGAACATGCGGTCATCGTCACCATCCTCGACGATTCCTTTCTGGAAGACCTGCACAGCACCAATGGCACCTTCGTCAACGGCCACCGCATCGGCAAGCATTTTCTGCAACACCAGGACGCCATCAAGATGGCCAAGTTTCAGCTGGCGTTTGTGGCGGACGGCGTGCGTCCGCTGGCGGCGGCGCAGCCGGTGCTGGCCGAGTTGTCGGTGCTGAACGGCGCCAACGCTGGCAAGCATGTGGCGCTGACCAAGCCGCAGACCACGCTGGGCCGGGCCGGCGTGCAGGTGGTGGTGATCCGTCGCCACCCGCAGTTCTATACGATCACCCACACCGAAGGCGAACTGGCGCCGCTGCTCAACGGCACGGCGCTGGATCCACAGGCCGCCGAACGCCTCAGCGACGGCGACGTGATCGATCTCAGCGGCACGCAAATGACCTTCCGCGTGGCCTGACAAATTTTGTCAGTCGTGGCCTGGCTGACAAATTGCGGCGCGTCGGGCTGACAAAAAATGGCAGTTTTGGATGGGTTTTGCTGAAAATATAGGCAGAAACAGGCTGGCATACCAATTGCATTAGTAGGGATGTGTCACCCAACAATGTAATCACACCCCTAGGAGTCGCAAAATGAAATCCATGAAAATGATGAAGAAACAAGCACAAGCCGGCTTCACCCTGATCGAGCTGATGATCGTGGTTGCCATTATCGGCATCCTGGCTGCCGTCGCGATTCCACAGTACAGCGACTACACCGTAAAAACCAAGATGGCGACCGCGATGTCGTCAGTTGATTCGATCAAAACCGGCGTGGCGCTGTGCGCACAGGAAGCCGGCGGTGATTTCACCAATTGCAACAGCGGCGCAAATGGAGTACCAGTCTTCACGCCTACCAAAGAATTGAAAACCGTTACGGTCGCCGCAGGGACCATCACCGGCACCTTTAACACTGGCGTAGGCAAGGACATCGACAACACTACCGTGATCTTCACCCCGACGATTGCCACAGGTGCGTCGAACGTGAAATGGGATGTTACTACTACCGCAACCAACACCGTTGCGATTGCGGCTCTGACGAAAAACAATGCCGCTGCGTCCGCCTCCGCCAGCACCCCTTAATTTCTGAGCACTCCAAAAAACCGGCAGCTTGCCGGTTTTTTTTCGTCCGCTTAAACGATCTTCTGGCGGTCGGCGATCAGCGCTTCGTAGGTCAGGTTTTGCAGCATGGTGTAATGGACCGGATCAAGGTCGACAAACTGCACACCGTAAGTGAACACCTCCGGCTTGTCGCCGGTCGCCGGCTTGACCACATTGATATTGCGGATGGTCGCATTTGGATTGATGCGCACCTGGCGGTTGCCGGGCTGCGCGATCAAATAGAACGACAGCGCGACCTGCCCATCGCCGTCCGACAACTGCTTGGGCGACTCGATCAGCGCCCCGGACACGCTCAAATTGACCAGGAACACCGACGTGTGGCTGCCCGACGTGTTGGTGATCTGCGCCGGAATATCCACCTTCACCCGCATCGCCGCCCGCAGGCTGGTGCCCTGGATCGACACCGGAAAACTCAGGTGCGCATAAAACAGCGGCCGCGGGAACACCCGCTGCACCACGCTGGAGAACGAACACACGTTCACGCCGGAAAACACCCGGATCGTCAGCTTGTCGCCCTCATTGAGCGCGATCGGCGCGTTGTTTTCAAACGGCACCTTGACGATCATATACTCATCCTTGACCCAGCCGATCAGGGTCGAGAAGTGCTGGATGGGTTTGATGGTGCGATGGGTGATGAACTGGATCCTGCCGCCTACTTGCAGGTTCATTTGCTCAAACTCGTATTCCTGAGTCTTGGCTTCGCTCGGCGGAGGGTTGCTGCTCATGCAAACTCTTTCTATGTGGCGCAAACGACTACGGTGACAATAGCGTCAGAAAATTGTTCCTGCGACATTAATTATATGCGCGCTAATGAAATGTGACAATCAGGCAATACAACACATTGCGCATCGGTCATGTCTGCCGCGCCGTCTCATCCGCCGGCCGCACCAGCGAACGCCCGTCGAGACCCGGCGTGCTGGCAAACATCGCGGCGATGAAGTCGATGAACACGGTGGCGCGTTGCGGCAACAGGCGCTCGGCCGCATAGACGGCATTCAGCGGCGAAGGCCTGGCTGTGTAATCGGTCAGCACTGCCTGCAACTGGCCGCTGCCCAGATGCTCGGCCACCATCCAGGCTGGCAGATAGCCGATGCCGACGCCGGCCAGCACGGCGCGGCGTATCGCCTCGAGACTGTTGAGCCGCAGGCGGCCGCTCACCTGAATCTCGCCATCCAGCAGGGGCCAGCCATGGGTGTCGCCCGCCAGCAGCGTGTAGATGACACATTCGTGGCGCAGCAAGTCGGCGGGCCGCTGCGGCACGCCGTGCTGTTCCAGGTACGCGGCGCTGGCAACGCAGAGCCGCTCGGAGGTGCCGACACGGCGGGCCCTGAGCGCGCTGTCCTTCAGCACGCCGCCGCGGATCGCCAGATCCACGCCTTCCGCGACCAGGTCGACGTAGCCGTCGCTGATTTTGAGTTCCACGTCCACATCGGGATAGCGCGCCATGAACGCCGGCAGCGCGTCCATGATCTTTTCGGTGGCGAGGGCGGAAGGGCAGGCCACCCGCAGCAATCCATGCGGATTTTGCTGCCCTCGGGCCTCGGACTCCGCCTGGTGGATCACGTCCAGCGCCTGGCGCGCCAAGGCGTAGTAGCGCAGACCGTCAGCTGTGGCCACCAGCTGGCGCGTGGAGCGGTTGAGCAGGCGTGTGCCCAGCATCCGCTCGAGCGAGGCGATGTGGCGGCTGACATTCGGCTGCCCGATGCCCAGTTCGCGCGCGACAGCGGAAAAGCTGCCGGTTTCTATTGCCCTGACCAGGCAGTGCATCCATAATAATTTATTCATTTTGAGGTCAGTGTCGTCACCATCCATGCGATTAAAGCATAAATCTTATGAGCCTGGCTTGTCTTATCGCCAGCGTGCTGGCTGCGCATACTGAATCCACTTCCCAACCGTAAAGGAATTCAGCATGGCACTCAAACTCGCAAACAAAGTGGCGGTCATCACCGGTGGCAGCACCGGCATCGGACTGGCTATGGCCAAACGCTTCGTCGACGAAGGCGCCAAGGTCTACATCACTGGCCGCCGGCAGGCGGAGCTCGACGCCGCGGTCGGCGGTATCGGCGGCATGGCCGAAGGCGTGCGTGTCGATTCGGCGGATCTGGCGCAGTTGCAGTCGCTGTTCGACCATATCCGCGCCCAGCACGGCAAGCTGGACGTGCTGGTGGCGAACGCCGGGGGCGGTTCGCTGCTGCCGCTGGGCCAGATTACCGAAGCGCATTTCGACGATACCTTCTCGCGCAATGTCAAAGGCACGCTGTTCACGGTGCAGGCGGCGCTGCCGTTGCTGAGCGCGGGCGCGTCGGTCATCCTGACCGGCTCGACCGCAGCGAGCAGCGGCACCGAAGCGTTCAGCGTGTATGCCGCCTCCAAGGCGGCGGTGCGCGCGTTTGCCCGTAACTGGATACTGGACGTCAAAGGGCGGGGCATCCGCATCAACACGCTGAGCCCGGGTCCGGTCAAGACGCCGGGGCTGGTGGAACTGGTAGGCACCGATCCGGCCCAGCAGCAAGGCTTCCTCGATCATCTGGCGTCGCTGATTCCGATGGGGCGCGTGGGCGACCCGGACGAGATCGCTAAGGCGGCGGTATTCCTGGCGTCGGATGACGCCAGTTTCGTCAACGGCATTGAGTTGTTTGTGGACGGCGGCATCGCCCAAATCTGATTGCCAGCGTGTCGATCAGCGTTGCTCTGCGGAACAGGCTTAGCCGGCCTTCTTCAGGGGGATGCCGGCGGCCAGCATCGCCGCGTCGCGGGCGGCCGCAATCTCTGCCGTCATGTCGCCCAGGCCGCGCGCAGTCACTTTCGGCAGCAGCGACTGGTCCACGCTGGATGACGATTTGATGTCGCTGGCGCTGGTCTGGCCGGGCAGCGGCAGAAAATTATCGTAAATCACCGTGCCGGGCACCGCGCGCGTCAGTTCCGCCAGGCGCCGGTCGGCCAGGCTGCGGCCGGCAAAGTCTTCGGTCAGCTTCAGGCCAGGGATGTTTTGCTGGGTGACAGCGGTGCCGCTGTCGTACACCATGGCCACAACCTGACCATTCTGAACGATCTGCGCAAACACCTTGTCGGGATTGGCGGCGGCGGCTGCCTGGTTGGCTGCCAGGCGCGCCTCCACCTGCTGGTCGTGCAGGGCCAGTTCAGCCTGCAGGTGCTCGGGCAGCTTGAACGCCACCATCTTCTTTTGCTCGACCAGTTGGCCGATCGAGGTGGTTTCTCCTTGGAGCCTGAACGAATTCGAACTTTCGATGCGTGACATGACGCCTCCTGATGGACGGGGACGCCGGCGGCGCCCGCTTTACCGATGGAGCAGAGGTTATCATGAAAACCATGCTCTTCCGTCGTCAGGCTTTTCGCTTCCGATCGTCAATTAGCTGGCCGCGCTCCAGTCGCCCGACTTGCCGCCGTGTTTTTCCATCACGCGGATATCGCTCATGAAATTGAACGTCTTTTCGCAGGCAGCGATGTCTCTGTCGGTCGCATCGACAACTTGTTGGCCCAGACTAGCTGCTCAATCTAACCTCTAAGGCCCGAGAAATCGGGCTTTTTTTGTGCGGCATCTACTTGCAAGAAAATTCCAGAACCTCCTTCGTCCGTCCGTTCGTGGACTGGCTGGACAAGGTGCATTCAGTCGCGCTTTCTGTCACTTGCTGGAAGAGTTTTAACGTGGCACCACCACCGCCGTAGCCGCAGTACACCCACATCGTGTACCCGTGAGGCACGTCAAAGCTCCAGTGCTGCATTTCTCGGGTTTGCTTGCCTGCCTTACGACTTGTACTGTTGTCAGGTACGAGAAAGGCCGACTCCTCTGGTGGGCCGTGCAGCATTCCCCCTTCAGTGAGATACACCGGACGTAGCATGTGCAACTCCCAACCAGCAGGCAGGTGATTGGGCTGAATAGCATCTGGCTCTAGTCGTGCAGGGCAGGTAAGGTGCTGTTCACCGGCGAAAGCAATGCCGGTGGTGAAAATACCGCAAGCAGAGATTGTAAGAATGGAGGGCTTCATCACTCGATCACTGAGAAGGCAAGTGCGTTATCGGAGGGATTCTTGAACGAGCCATCTTTGTTGCGCTGCTGGCGTGGTGGTGGAATCCGTATCAGCCGGGCTGAGATGACACCCTTGGCCTTCCATTGGTCAAGCACCCAGATTCCACCCTTCATAACCTTTAAGACAATTGCAGCGTGGTTCCCGTGCGGATTGTTAGGATAGTGACCATCAACGAAAGTTGCGATTGCTGTTCCCTTTGCAACTTTCGTACCCAATTCAAGCACACTGCTTCCAGCCCGCCATGACGAAGTAGGGGCGCCTTTCAACCCCGGCACGTAGTACTTGACGAGGGCTACGCAGCTACCGTCTCCTACGGCAGGCGGCGGTGGGTCAGTATCCAGTGTATCAACTTCCTTGAAGATGTACGGCATACGTCCTCCATGTTGGATGGGTAGGCCTTATTGTTGGCTTCGCTGGTGCTAGATGCCTTGAGTTGGAACAAAGGGGACGACTGTCCAGCAAGTAGCCGAGCCAAGGGAGTAATCTGGTCTTCGGAAATCCCTTAGCCGAATCAAACCCTTAGCTGGTCGCGCTCCAGTCGCCCGACTTGCCGCCGTGCTTTTCCATCACGCGGATGTTGCTCATGACCATGCCGCGATCCACGGCCTTGCACATGTCGTACACAGTCAGCAAGCCGACTTGCACCGCAGTGAGTGCTTCCATCTCCACTCCGGTCTTACCGTAGGTTTCCACTTGCGCTTTGCAGTGCACCGAAGAATTCTCGACGTCGGTTTCAAAGTCCACCGCCACGCGGGTCAGGGCCAGCGGGTGGCACAGCGGGATCAGGTCGCTGGTGCGCTTGGAGGCCATGATGGCGGCGATGCGGGCAATCCCCAGCACGTCGCCTTTCTTGGCGGTGCCGCTCAGAATGATGGCCAGCGTCTCCGGTTTCATGCGGATCGAGCCGCTGGCCAGCGCGATGCGATGGGTCTCGGCTTTGGCGCCGACGTCCACCATGTGGGCTTGTCCAGTGGCGTCGAAATGGGTCAGGTGATCGGTGGTCATGGTTGCAGCTTAAAATGATTCATAATGTGTCCCTCAGTTTTCATACCCGAGTTGCGGGTATCATATCACCGTGAATGCTAAACGCTCCTCTTACTCTGGCCGCATGCGCGCCGTTGCTGCGGCACTGCTGATCGCCATGCCGATGGCCATGGCGCAGACCGGTCTCGCGCCTGCGAAGATTCCCAACCTGCCCGCGCTCGGCGGCACGGAGAGCCAGGATTTGTCGCCGCTGATGGAACGCAAGCTGGGCGAGGAGATCATGCGCGATATCCGCCGCGACCGCGATTACCTCGACGATGGCCCCATCCTCGAATACATTAACAACTTCGGCAACGTGCTGGTGGACGCCCGTCCCGGCGCGCGCGGCGAGGCCAAGTACGATTATTTCTTCTTCGTGGTGCGCGATCCGCAGCTGAATGCGTTCGCGTTGCCCGGCGGTTTCATCGCGGTGCACTCGGCGCTGCTGTTGCAGGCGCAGAGCGAGTCCGAGCTGGCCTCGGTGCTGGGCCACGAGATCGGCCACGTGGTGCAGCGCCATATCGCCCGCTCCATCGGCCAGCAGAAGCAGGATGCGCTGATTCCGCTGGCGGCGATGATCCTGGCGGCGCTGACGGCGCGCCAGGGCGGCGGCGATGCGGCCATGGGCGTGTTTCTCGGCGGCCAGGGCCTGGCGATCCAGCGGCAACTGAACTTCGGCCGCGACGCCGAGCGTGAAGCCGACCGCATCGGTTTCCAGATTATGGGCGAGGCCGGTTTCGATCCGTCCGGCATGGTGGCGTTCTTCCAGCAGATGCAGGCTTCTACCCGCAATTACAGCGATCTGGTACCGGCCTGGCTGCTGACGCACCCGCTGACCAGCGAACGTATCGCCGATATCCAGGCGCGTATCCGCGCGCAGCCGTACAAGCAGCGCCAAGACAGCCTGGACTTCTTCCTGGTGCGTTCGCGCGCGCGGGTGCTGCAAGACCAATCCGCCAACGGCTACAGCGAAACCAAACAGTTCTTCCAGGGCCAGATTTTGCAGGACAGCTGGCAGCAGAAGGCCGCCGGCCAGTACGGCATGGCGTTCCTGACCATGAAGCAGGGCGACACTGACGCGGCGCAGAAGTGGCTGGACCAGGCGCGCGAGACGGTCAACAAGCCGCCGCCGGCCGGCGTGTTCGGCGCGTCGCCGCGCAGCAAGGCGGAGTCGATTTTTGCCGCGACCTCGATCGAGATCAAGCTGGCGCAGACCGAGAACAAAGACATGCTGGCCAAGGCCGCCACCGAGGCGGAAGCGGCGCACCAGAAGTTCCCGCTGTCACGCGGCATCGCGCATCAGTATGGCGAAGCGCTGATTGCGGCCGGCAAACTGGACGAGGCGGGCGCCTATCTGCGCGACCAGGTGCAGCTGTACCGCGAAGATATCGAAGCCTACGATCTGCTGGCGCAGGTGTATTCCAAGCAGGGCAAGCTGGCGTTGCAGCACATTGCGCTGGCCGAGTCGTACAACCTGCAAGGCGGCGTGATGGCGGCGCTGGATCAGCTGGGTTATGCGCGCAAGGCGCCGGACGCGTCGTTCTACGATCAGTCGCTGATCGATGCGCGCGAGCGCGAGTGGCAGGCGCGTCGCCGTGAAGACCTGGCCGACCGCGGCAAGAAGGAGATGGCGCTGTCAGGCTCGGCCTTCAAGCTGGAGCTGAAGTCGGACAAGGACAACAAGGATAACAAGGACGATCCGTTCAACAATTCCTACACCAGTCCGTTCGACCGCCTGCGCAAGGCCACCGATCCTATGCAGCCGTCGGGGTCGGTACGCTGATGTAGCCGAAGCGCGTCGCCAGCTGACCGGCGGCGACGCGTTCCACCGCCACCCCATTCAGGCTCAGCGTGCCCGCCGCGCGGCCGTCCAGCCATGCCAGCAAGACCTCGTCCGCGACCGGCGCGCCGTCCATGCGCAACTGCGGCAGCACGTCGGCGAAATCGCGGTCATCCAGTTGCGCGACGATGTCGCCATGCCGCAGCACCAGTGCGCCGGCCTCGGTCATGAAGGCGGCTTCGGGCGTGCCCAGCGGCGCGCCGGTGTGCAGCCGCCAGCCATCCGCAGGATCGGTGCGGACGATGTATGGCGTCGCTTCCAGATCCACATACACGCGCTGCGGTCCGTTCTGGAAATACCAGCAGCCGCGCTCATCGGCCGCGTAGTTGCGCGTGATGAAGCCGACCAGCGCCACATTCGTCAGCTTGTCGCCCGGCAGGTTCAGGTGTTGCGCGCGCTCGTCGCGCATGCGCCAGTTGCCGCGCGCGTCGAGCGCCAGCCAGCCGTAGCAGTGGGGGACGTTGGGCCATTTGGCCAGCGCCTGTTTGACGATGTCATCCATGTTGTTCGAGGAAGTGAATCAGTTTGCTCGGCAGCCAGTTGATGCGTCCCGGTGGCCCGCCGACGGCAAAGCCAACATGGCCGCCCTGCTCAGGATAATCCAATACCACGCGCGATGACGCACGCTGCGGCAGGTGGCGTCCCGGCAGGAAGGGATCATTCTTCGCATTCAGCACCAGCGTCGGCACCGTGATGTCACCCAGCACGTGCTTGGCGCTGGCGCGGTTCCAGTAATCGTCGGTGTCGCGGTAGCCGTGCAGCGGTGCGGTGACGATGTTGTCGAAGGCGTACAGGTCGCGCGCGGCATGCAGGGCGTCGAGGTCGAACAGGCCGGGGAACTGCTGTAGTTTGGCTACGCATTTCGGCTTCAGCGTTTGCAGGAACATGCGCGTGTAAATCATGTTGAAGCCGCTCGACAGCGAGACGCCGCCTTGCGCCAGGTCCAGCGGCGCGGACACGGCGCAGGCCGCATCGACAAACTCGGCCTGGTGCTGCGATTCGCCCAGCCAGCGCAGCAGCGCGTTGCCGCCCAGCGAGACGCCGGTGGCGTAGAACTTGCCACTGGCGCCGGCCGCCTGGCGCCGGGCGTGCAGGCGGCGCACGATCCAGTCGATTTCGGCGGCGTCGCCGGAGTGGTAAAAGCGCGGTGCGCGGTTGGCTTCGCCGGAGCAGCCGCGAAAGTGCGGCACCGCGCCGGACCAGCCGCGTGCCTGCACGTCTGCCATCAGCGCGCGAGCATAGTGACTGTCGGACGAGCCTTCCAGTCCGTGGAACAGCACCACCAGCGGCTGGTCCGGCTGGCCGTCGACAAAGTCGATGTCGATGAAGTCGCCGTCCGGCGTGTCCCAGCGTTCGCGCCGGAAGCGTACCGCCGGCTTGCTGATGGCAATCGCCGGATAAATGGTTTGCAGGTGGCCGCTAGGCAGCCAGAACGGTGCGGTGTACTTCACGACGGCAATTAATGCAGGATCTGGCTGTGCGTATCCTGCGGCGCCGGTCCCGGTGCGATCGATACATGATGCAGGACGATGCGCCAGCCTTTCGGCGTTTTTGCGTACACATTGGTGGCGACCAGGTGCGCCGGCTCGCCGCTGGCGGCGGTGGCGCCTTCGATTACCACGTGGACCGAGCTCATTAGCGTATGGGTTTCGTGCAGCTGCGACGGCATGATGTGCAGGCCGCCGTGTTCGAGAATGGCGGCCCAGGAGGCGCGGATGGCCGCATGGCCGATCAGCCGCACGCCGCCCGGATGCACGCAGACGATCTCGTCGTCATCCGCCCACAAGGCCATCAGCGCTTCCAGGTCGGCGCGGTTGAGAGCGTCGTAGAAGGCCGTTTCGGTTTCAGCGGCGCTGCCGTTGTGCGTTTTCTTGGCTGGCATGGTGTGGGCGGGGAGGAGATTAGTGGTGGCCGACCACGGTGCCTGGCTTCAGGCGGTAGGCGGTGCCGCAGTACGGGCATTTGGCGACGCCGTGGGCGTCGAACTCCAGGAACACGCGCGGGTGCGACGACCACAGCGGCATGGCCGGGTTGGGGCAGTGGGCCGGCAGGTCCTTGCCATCGAGTTCAACTGCGGCGGCGGCGGTGTGTGGATTGGTCATTTCTTGTGGCTCCGGATGGCTAAGAGAAAACCACGATTTTAACGGATTCGCGCAGTTGACAAAAATCGTCGGTAAAATAGCGCCTCTACAACCCCGGTCCGGCCCACCCTGTGGCGGGAATGCCACAACTGTCCCATGATTGAATCCAGCCCTGCGGCCGCCGCACCCTGCGTCGCCACCCACCACGAACCGTCCTGGCGCGCCGGCGTCAAGACCGGCCTGCCGTCGCTGTTCGGCATCGGCGCCTGGGGCCTGGTGGTGGGCATCGCCATGGTCAAGTCCGGCCTGACGATCCCGCAGGCGCTGGGCATGACGCTGGTGGTGTTTGCCGGCTCGGCCCAGCTGGCGGCCTTGCCGCTGATCGCGGCGGATGCGCCGATCTGGGTCATCTTTGTGACCGCGCTGGTGGTCAATCTGCGCTTCGTGATCTTTTCGGCATTGCTGGCGCCGCACTTTTCCCACCTGCCTTGGCGGCAGCGCCTGACGCTGGGCTATGTGTCGGGCGATATTTCCGTGGCGCTGTTCCTGCAAAAATACCCGTCGCCGGCGCCGGAGGTCGGCAAACTGTCGTATCTGAAGGGTCTGCTGTATCCCAACTGGGCCTCGTGGCAGATCGGCTCGATCGCCGGTGTGCTGCTTGGCAGCGTGGTGCCGCCGGAGTGGAACCTGAGTTTTGCCGGCACCCTGGCGATTATTTGCGTCATGGTGCCCCTGACGGCGGGCCGTCCCGCGCTGTGCGGCGTGCTGGTGGCCGGCGCGGTGTCGGTGCTGGCGCACGCTCTGCCGTATAAATTGGGCCTGCTGGCGGCGGTGCTGGCCGGCATGCTGAGCGCCATGCTGGTCGGCGAAGCCGCCGAGAAATTGAGGGCTAAACATGGCTGACTGGGAAATCTGGCTGGTGATCCTGGTGCTGGCGCTGGCCACCGCCGCCACGCGCAGCGGCTTCTGGCTGGTCGGCCATCGCGTCACCATCCCCAAGCGGGTGCAGGAGATGCTGCGCTACGCGCCGGCCTGCGCCTTGGCGGCCATTATCGCGCCGGACCTGATCCTGGCGGCCGACGGCCAGCCGGTGCTGGACGCCAGCAATCTCAAACTGGTGTCCGGGATTGTGGCCACCATCTATTATTTGCTGCGACGCAATATGCTGGAGACCATCATATTCGGCATGGCTTTCTTCACAGCATTAAGGCTGATTTCTGTAATTTAATAACAGAAAAATCAACTCCGGCTTGCGGTAGAATAGCGCTCTTCCTCCAACTCGACTTTGGGTAGCCATGTCCGCTGTTCTGAACTTCATCCGTCTGCAAGACCTCATCGATCAAAATGCGCTGCAAGGCAAACGCGTTTTCATTCGCGCCGACTTGAACGTGCCACAGGACGATGCGGGCAATATCACCGAAGATACGCGCATCCGCGCTTCGGTTCCAGCCATTAAGGCGGCAGTTGCCGCCGGCGCCAAGGTCATGGTCACGTCCCACCTGGGCCGCCCGACCGAAGGCGAGTTCAAGCCGGAAGACAGCCTGGCGCCGGTCGCCAAGCGCCTGTCCGAGCTGCTGGGCCAGCCGGTTGAACTGAAGCAGAACTGGGTAGACGGCGCCGGCCTGGAAGGCCTGCAAGCCGGTCAGGTAGTGCTGCTGGAAAACGTCCGCGTCAACAAGGGCGAAAAGAAGAACAGCGATGAACTGGCGCAGAAAATGGCCGCTCTGTGCGACATCTACGTCAATGACGCCTTCGGCACCGCGCACCGCGCGGAAGCTTCGACGCACGGCATCGCCAAGTTTGCCCCTATCGCCGCCGCCGGCCCGCTGCTGGCGGCCGAGCTGGACGCGCTGGGCAAGGCGCTGGGCGCCCCGGCCCGTCCGTTGCTGGCGATTGTCGCCGGCTCGAAAGTTTCCTCCAAACTGTCGATCCTAAAGGCGCTGGCCGACAAGGTCGATAATCTGATCGTCGGCGGCGGCATTGCCAACACGTTCATGAAGGCTGTCGGCCTCAACATCGGCAAGTCGCTGGTGGAAAACGATCTGGTCGACGAAGCCAAGGCCATTATCGACATCATGGCCAAGCGCGGCGCGCAGGTGCCGATTCCGGTCGACGTGGTGTGCGCCAAGGAATTCTCGCCAACCGCCGTCGCCACCGTCAAAGACGTGGCCGACGTGGCCGACGACGACATGATCCTGGATATCGGTCCCAAGACCGCCGCCCAGCTGGCCGCGCAGATCGCTGCCGCCGGCACCGTGGTGTGGAACGGCCCGGTCGGCGTGTTCGAGTTCGACCAGTTCGGCGAAGGCACCAAGACGCTGGCGCTGGCCATCGCGCAATCGAAGGCGTTCTCGATCGCCGGCGGCGGCGACACGCTGGCCGCGATTGCCAAGTACAACATCGGCGAGCAGATCGGCTACATCTCCACCGGTGGCGGCGCCTTCCTGGAGTTCCTGGAAGGTAAGACCCTGCCGGCGGTCGAGATCCTGACCCAGCGCGCTGCCAAGTAAGGGAAATAGCACGGTCGTGCTTTGTAGCAAATTAACAGTAGAATCCAGGTAATGCCTGGGAAGGGCGTCAAATCTGTAGCAAAACCTACAGATTTGATGTCTTAACCGCAACAAACCCTGGTTTCCGCGCCGCGCGGGAACTGTTCGCATGACCTACTGCTAAGGAATACTATGTCTCGTAGCACCAAAATTGTCGCCACGATTGGCCCAGCTTCTACCGACTTCAACGTACTGGTCAAGATGATCCGTGCGGGCGTCGATGTCGTGCGCTTGAACTTCTCGCACGGCAAGGCGCAGGACCACATCGACCGCGCCCGTCTGGTGCGCGAGGCGGCTGCCGAGTGCGGCCGCGAAGTGGCGATCATGGCGGACATGCAGGGTCCGAAAATCCGCGTCGGCAAGTTTGAGCAAGGCAAGATCGAGCTGGCCAAGGGCGACAAGTTCATCCTGGACGCCAAGTGGGGCGAGAACGGCGAACTGGGCAACCAGGAACGCGTGGGCCTGGACTACAAGGCGCTGCCGCAGGACGTGCGTCCGGAAGACCAGTTGCTGCTGAACGACGGCCTGATCGTGCTGGTGGTGGAAAAAGTGGTGGGCAGCGAGATTTACACCGTCTGCAAGATCGGTGGCGAGCTGTCCAACAACAAGGGCATCAACCGTCTGGGTGGCGGCCTGACCGCGCCGGCGCTGACCGCCAAGGACATGGAAGACATCAAGACGGCCATGAGTTTCCAGGCCGATTACCTGGCGATTTCGTTCCCGAAAAGCGCAACCGATATGGAAATGGCGCGCCAGCTGGCCAATATCGCCGGTGACGCCTACGGTCACAAGCCGATGATGATCGCCAAGATCGAACGCGCCGAAGCGATCCCGCTGCTGCAGGAGATCCTCGACGCGTCCGACGGCATCATGGTGGCCCGCGGCGACCTGGCGGTGGAAGTGGGCAATGCCGCCGTGCCGGCGCTGCAGAAGCGCATGATTCGCATGGCGCGCGAGTCGAACAAGCTGGCGATCACCGCGACCCAGATGATGGAGTCGATGATCTTTAACGCCGTGCCGACCCGCGCCGAAGTATCGGACGTGGCCAACGCCGTGCTGGACGGCACCGACGCCGTGATGACGTCGGCCGAAACCGCATCGGGCCGCTATCCGATCGAAACCGTTGAAATGATGGCCGCCATTTGCGTGGAAGCCGAGCAGTCCGAGTACAACAAGCTGGACGCCGATTTCCTTAACGCGACCTTCACCCGCATCGACCAGTCGATCGCCTATGGCGCGCTGTTCACCGCGCATCACCTGGCGGTGAAGGCGATTGTGGCGCTGACCGAGTCCGGCTCGACCGCGCTGTGGATGAGCCGTCACAACATCGATACGCCGATCTTCGCGCTGACGCCGTCGGTCACCACGCTGCGTAAAGTGTCGCTGTACCGTAACGTGAAGGCATACAATTTGCTGCAGGAAGGCGGCAGCGCCGCCGTGCTGAAAAAAGCGGAAGAGTTGCTGGTCGCGCAGGGCGTAGTCAAGAAAGGTGATCTGATCGTGGTGACCTCGGGTTCCCCGATGGGCCAGGTCGGCGGCACCAACGCGCTGAAGATCGTCAAGGTCGGCGAATTTAGTTAACCCCGCCGTCGTTCCCGCGCAAGCGGGAACCCATGCGGCGCCTCACTGGCAGCCGATGTATGGGCCCCCGCCTGCGCGGGGGCGACGGGCGGTGACAGGTTTTTTTATTGTTTTTGGAGAGTTACCATGTCCCTCGTATCCATGCGTCAACTGCTGGACCATGCCGCCGAAAACGGCTATGGCATCCCTGCGTTCAACGTCAACAATCTGGAACAAGTGCAGGCCATCATGGCTGCCGCCGATGCGCTGAATTCGCCGGTGATCATGCAGGCGTCGGCCGGCGCCCGTAAATACGCCGGCGAAGCGTTCCTGCGTCACCTGATCGACGCCGCCATCGAAGCCTATCCGCATATCCCGGTCGTCATGCACCAGGACCACGGCCAGTCGCCGGCGGTCTGCATGGCCGCCATCCGCTCGGGCTTCAGCTCGGTGATGATGGACGGTTCGCTGGAAGCCGACGGCAAGTCGGTGGCGTCGTACGAGTACAACGTCGACGTCTCGAAAGAAGTGGTCAAGTTCTCGCACGCCATCGGCGTGACCGTGGAGGCCGAACTGGGCGTGCTCGGTTCGCTGGAAACCATGAAGGGCGACAAGGAAGACGGCCACGGCGCCGACGGCACCATGACCCGCGAACAGCTGCTGACCGACGTGGCGCAAGCCGCCGACTTCGTGCAGCGCACCCAGTGCGACGCCCTGGCGATCGCCATCGGCACCTCGCACGGCGCCTACAAGTTCACCCGCAAGCCAACCGGCGACATCCTGGCCATCGACCGCATCAAGGAAATCCACGCCCGCATCCCGAACACCCATCTGGTGATGCACGGCTCGTCGTCGGTACCGCAGGAACTGCTGGCCATCATCCGCGAATTCGGCGGCGACATGAAGGAAACCTACGGCGTGCCGGTGGAAGAGATCCAGGAAGGCATCCGTCACGGCGTGCGCAAGATCAACATCGACACCGACATCCGTCTGGCGATGACTGCCGCCGTGCGCCAGTACATGTTCCAGAACCCGTCGAAATTCGACCCGCGCGACTTCCTCAAGCCAGCCCGCGCGGCTGCGGAACAAGTTGTGCGTGCCCGTTTCCAGGCCTTCGGCTGCGAAGGCCAGGCGTCGAAAATCAAGCCAATTCCACTGGATAAAATGGCGGAACGCTACAAAGCCGGCGAGCTGTCCCAGATTGTGAAGTAAAATTCTGTTTTGGAACGGCTTAAGGCTTGCGCCGCTGAAGCCGTCTTCCCCGCGAAAGCGGGGATCCATGCTGACTATGCACGTAGTGTCCATGGATTCCCGCCTGCGCGGGAATGACGGGGTGGCGGTACGGTTTTGGGCCGACTCTTTCGACCGGCGATCGAGCATTCCTCTGTCGCCGGTTTTTGCTTTTTCATTACATTCCCCTGCTATGAACAGCCTCTACCAGTCTTCCATCAAGTCCCTGCCACTCCTCGGTCATGGCAAAGTCCGCGACAACTACGCTGTCGGCGATGACAAAATCCTCATCGTTACCTCCGATCGCCTGTCGGCCTTCGACGTTGTCATGAATGAACCGATTCCCGGCAAGGGCAAGGTACTGAACCAGATGACCGACTTCTGGTTCGAGAAGCTGGGCCACATCGTGCCGAACCACCTGACCGGCGTGGCGCCAGAGTCCGTGGTGGCCGCCGACGAAGTCGAGCAGGTCAAGGGCCGCGCCGTGGTCGCCAAGCGTCTGAAGCCGATCATGGTGGAAGCGGTGGTGCGCGGCTACATCATCGGTTCGGGCTGGAAAGACTACCAGGCCACCGGTTCGATCTGCGGCATCAAGCTGCCGGAAGGCCTGCAACAGGCTGAAAAGCTGCCGCAGCCGATCTTCACGCCAGCGGCCAAGGCCGATCTGGGCGAGCACGACGAGAACATCAGCTTTGAAGACATGGAATCCCGCATCGGCGCCGAACTGGCCGCCAAAATGCGCGATGTCGCCATCAAGTTGTACACCGAAGCGTCGGAATATGCCGCCTCGCGCGGCATCATCATCGCTGACACCAAGTTTGAATTCGGCCTGGACGACAACGGCGTCATGCACCTGATGGATGAAGTGCTGACCGCCGATTCGTCGCGCTTCTGGCCAGCCGATTCGTACGCGGTCGGCATCTCGCCGCCGTCGTTCGACAAGCAGTTCGTGCGCGACTACCTGGAAACCCTGACCGACTGGGGCAAGACGGCCCCGGCGCCAGCGCTGCCGGCCGACGTCATCGACAAAACCCAGGCCAAGTATTTCGAAGCCATCGAACGCCTGACCGGCGAAAAGCTGAAGGTATAAAAATGGCTGATCAAAAACCACTGGTCGGCGTCATCATGGGCTCGTCTTCGGACTGGGACGTGATGTCGAACGCAGTTGCCATCCTCAAGCAGTTCGGCGTGCCGTTTGAAGCGCAGGTGATTTCCGCGCACCGCATGCCGGACGAGATGTATGCCTACGCCAAGAGCGCCCGTGCGCGCGGCCTGCGCGCCATCATCGCCGGCGCCGGCGGTGCGGCGCACCTGCCGGGCATGGTGGCGGCCATGACCATCGTGCCGGTGCTGGGCGTGCCGGTGCCATCGAAATATCTGCGTGGCGAAGACTCCATGCTGTCGATCCTGCAAATGCCGAAAGGCGTGCCGGTCTCCACCTTCGCCATCGGCGAAGCGGGCGCCGCCAATGCAGCGCTGACCGCCGTGGCCATGCTGGCCGCCACCGACGACGCGCTGGCCGACAAGCTGGAAGCGTTCCGCGTTTCGCAAACCGAGGTCGCCAAGGCCATGACACTGCCGGTTGAATAAATGAGTGATATGAAGTTGAAACCCATCCTGCCGCAAGCCAATCCGCCAGCCTGGCTGGGCGTGATGGGCGGCGGCCAGCTGGGCCGCATGTTTGCCCAGGCCGCGCAGGCCATGGGTTATCAGGTTGCCGTGCTGGAGCCGTCGGAAGATTGCCCGGCCGGCCAGGTCGCCCAACGGCTGGTCAACGCCGGCTACAGCGACGAAGCCGGCCTCGATGCGCTGGCCGCCCAATGCGCCGCCGTTACCACCGAATTTGAAAACGTCCCTGCGGACAGCCTGTCGCGCCTGGCGCAATCGGTGTTCGTGGCGCCCAACGCGCATGGCGTGTCGGTGGCCCAGGACCGCGTGGCCGAGAAGAGTTTCTTCGTCAGCTGCGCCGACAAGTCGGGCGTGCTGCCGGCGCCGCACAAGGTGATCGCCTCGCAAGAAGATATCGACGCCATCAGCGATGACCTGCTGCCGGGAATCCTGAAAACCGTGCGCATGGGCTACGACGGCAAAGGCCAGGTACGCGTGACATCGCGCGCCGAGGTGCAGGCGGCGTTTGAATCCATGGACAAGGTGACTTGCCTGCTGGAGAAGATGCTGCCGCTGGCCTACGAAGTCTCGGTGCTGACCGCGCGCGGCCACGACGGCGAATCGGTGGTCTATCCGATCGCGGAGAACGTGCATCGCGACGGCATCCTGTTCACCACCACCGTGCCGGGCCCGAACGTATCGGAACAGAGCGCCTTGAAGGCGCAGAAGGCGGCGCAAGCCATCGTGGCCGAGCTCGGCTATGTCGGCGTGCTGTGCATCGAATTCTTCGTGCTGACCGACGGTTCGCTGGTGGTCAACGAAATGGCGCCGCGTCCGCACAACAGCGGCCACTACACCATCGACGCCTGCGTCACCAGCCAGTTTGCGCAGCAGGTACGCGCCATGGCGCAACTGCCGCTGGGCGATGTGCGCCAGCATTCGGCGGCCGTGATGCTGAATATTCTGGGCGACGTCTGGTTCACCGACGACAGCGACGCCACCCGCGAGCCGGCCTGGAATGAAATCCTGGCGCTGCCGGGCGCCAATCTGCACCTGTACGGCAAGGACGAGCCGCGACGCGCGCGCAAGATGGGCCACCTGACCTTCATCGCGCCGACCTTGGCGCAAGCGCAGCAGCAGCTCAACGCCGCCTGCGCCGTGCTCGGGATCGCACCTTGAAGCAGCCATCCGCAACCGTCGCCGACTCGGCCGCCATTGCCGAAGCGGCGGCCATTCTGGAGCAGGGCGGGCTGGTGGCTTTTCCCACCGAGACGGTCTACGGCCTCGGCGCGGACGCTGAAAATCCGGCCGCCGTGGCGCGCATCTACGAAGCCAAGGGCCGGCCGCATGACCATCCGGTGATCGTGCACGTCGCCCCCGGCGCCGACCTCGACTACTGGACCACCGACGTGCCCTACGAAGCGCGCCAGCTGGTGCAAGCCTTCTGGCCTGGCCCGCTGACGTTGATTCTCAAGCGCCATCCGCGCATCCCGGACGCCGTCTCGGCCGGTCAGGACAGCGTCGGCATGCGTTGCCCGTCGCACCCGGTCGCCATTGCGCTGTTGCGGGCATTCAAAGGCGGCAAGGGCGGCCTGGCGGCGCCGTCGGCCAACAAGTTCGGCAACGTCAGCCCGACCACCGCGCAGCACGTGCGCGACGAGTTCGGCATGGACGCGCATGACGACGGCGCGCTGAACGGCGACGACGCCTGTTCCGCAGCCGAACTGAGCCGCGTGCTGGAAGGCGGTTCGAGCGAAGTGGGGATCGAATCCACCATCGTCGATATGTCGCGCCTGGCGACGCACGGCCCGGTGCTGCTGCGTCCCGGCCACATCAGCGCGCAGCAGATTGCCGACGTGATCGGCATGCTGCCGGCGGCGCCGGACCAGGCCGCGCCGCGCGCCTCCGGCACGCTGGAATCGCATTACGCGCCGCGCACGCCGGTCACCATGCTGGCGGCCGACGGCTTTGCCGCCACCTTGTCCCAATTGCACGCCAGGGGCGTCAAGGTGGCGCTGATCGGCCACGGCTTGCCGGCCGCGCTGACCGCCTCGGCGCATGCTCAACGCGTGCTGCCTGCCGATCCGGCCGGCTACGCCTACGGCTTGTATGCCGCGCTGCGGGATATGGACCAGACCGGCGCCAGCCTGATCCTGGTCGAAACGCCGCCGCAAGACGCCGCATGGCTCGGCGTCAACGACCGCCTGCGCCGCTCGGTGTTCGGCTCGGCGGGCGTAATTGCCGCGCTGTTGCAAAAATAAGCCATCGGCTGTTGCGCGGCAGCTTCACCTGCTAAGATGAATTCGTTGCCGGCCGAAAAACTCGCCCGGCCATCTTGCAAGGAAGCGATATGCGCACTGCCCGGCTGGCACTGATTCCTTTGGTATGGACCCTGGCTTCCTGCGGCGGTGGCGGCGGTAGTGCCGACCACAGCGGCGGTACGGTCGTCACCCAACCGACGCCGCCGGCGCCGCAGCTGCGCGGCCAGATGATCGGCAGCGCCACACTGGTGCCGGTCACCGTCGGCGCAGGCAGCAGCGTCAACACGCTCGACCCGGCAGCACTGAAAACGCTGGTCGACGCCGGCACCACCTTGGGCAGCGCGGTCACCGGCACGCCCACCTGCGCCATCACCACCTACACGCTGAAGTACCACACCATCGATTCCACCGGCGCCGACACGCCCGCCAACACCGCCGTCTTTGTTCCGTCGGGCAGCAATGCCGCCTGCCAGGGCGGCCGTCCGGTGCTGTTGTACGCGCACGGCACGTCGGTACAAACAAGCACCGACATGGCCAACCTGGCCGCGACCGAGCCGCGCCTGATCGCCGCCATGTTCGCGGCGCAGGGCTACATCGTGGTGGCGCCGAATTACGTCGGTTATGCAGGCTCGACCGCCGGCTACCATCCGTATCTGGATGCGCAGCAGCAGTCGGCCGACATGATCGACGCCTTGCGCGCCGCCCGTAGTGCCTTCAGCAGCATCAACGCCGCCGCCTCCAGCCGCCTGATGGTCACCGGCTACTCGCAGGGCGGTTATGTGGCGCTGGCCACGCAGCGCGCCATGCAGACGCAATACGCGTCCGAATTTACGGTGACGGCCGCCGCGCCCTTGTCCGGCCCGTACGCGCTGATGCAGTTCGGCGACACCATCTTCAACGGCGCGCCGACCACCGGTTCGGCCGGCTTCCTGCCCATGCTGATCACCGCCGGCCAGCGCGCCGGCGCCAACCTGTACAGCAGCACCAGCGATATCTACGAACCGAAATACGCCAGCGGCATCGACACGCTGCTGCCCGGCACGCAAAGCCTGGGCGAACTGGTGGCCGCCGGCAAGCTGCCGAATGATGTCCTGTTTGCCGCCGACTCGCTGCCGCAGACAGCCGGCTACGCCAGCGCGTTCGGCGCCGATCACCTGATCAGAACCGCCTACCGCGACGCCTACCTGGCCGACCTCAAGGCCAATCCGTGCAACGCCAGCAGCGCCGCCCCGCTGGCCTGCACGCCGCAGCAGGCGCTGCGCAAGTGGTTGCTGAAGAACGATCTGCGCACCTACACGCCGAACGTACCGCTGTTCCTGTGCGGCGGCGATGAAGACCCGTTGGTCCCCTACGCCAACACCACCAGCACGGCGGCGTACTTCCGCGCGCAAAATGCGACCAGCCTGCCACTGACGGTGTTGAACGTAGACACGCTGGCGGCAGGGCCGTCGCTGACCACGCGCACCGAGTTCGCCGCCGCCAAGGAGGCGTTGCGCGCCCTGACGAAGCAGCAGACCGGCAGCGCCAGCGCCGCCGACCAGGCGGTCAAGGATGCCTACCACGCCGGACTGGTGGCGCCGTTCTGCCTGCGGGAGGCGCGCGCCTTCCTCGATTCTGCACCAACCCGGTGAATCACCCCTTGATATAGCGTAATAAATGCCGAGCAAGCGTTCTTTTTTGCTCACAAACCCCTGTTTTTAGGGGTGTTCCTCTATACAAGAGTTTCCTGTGCTGGCATATTAGTTGGGTTGCGAATAGCACGGCCGTTCGTATCACAAGACAAAAAAATATTTTTAGGAGACAACATGCGTCATACCAAACTTGCACTTGCTGCAATGACCCTGGCCGTCCTTGCGGGTTGCGGCGGCACCGATCCGGCAGCAGGCGATCAAACCACCAAAGTCAAATACAGCGCACAGGTATCGTTCGGCGACAGCCTGTCCGACGTCGGCTCTTACGCAGTCGGGACCGTTGCCGCACTGAAGGGCGGCAAATTCACCATTAACGGCAACAACACCTCGGTCAACGAAACCCTGACCGGCAAAAACTGGACCGAGCTGACCGCCGCCCAGATCGGCCTGGCCGCACCATGCGCCGCCGTGACTGGCCTGGACGGTAACGCCGCCCAGGGCTTCTCGGTGCCGGCCACCCCGCACGCCGGCTGCTACGGCTACGCCATGGGCGGTTCGCGCGTGACCAATCCTATTGGACCGAGCCACAAGGCGACCGGTAGCGCGCTGGGCGCGTTGACCTATCCGGTCGTGACCCAGATCGCCAACCACCTGAAAGCGGTGGGCGGCAAATTCAAGGGCGACGAGCTGGTGCTGGTGATGGCTGGCGGTAACGATGCACTGTTCCAGCTGGGCGCACTGAGCAGCGCAGCCACCACAGCGGGTACCACTGCCGGCAACACCGCCTACCTCACCAGCCTGATCGGCCAGCTGGCTGCCGGCGCCACCAATCCTGTTACTGCCGCCGGTGCCATCGGCGCGGCCGCGCAAACCGCTGCGGCGCAGAGCGGCGCGACGCAGACCACCATTACCCAGGCCGCCGTGGGCGCTGCTGCTGTGCAGCCAGGTAACTCGGCGGTCGCTTCCCCTGCCGTGTATGGTCCGATGGTGACCAAGGCCACCGCCGCCGGTACCGCCGCAGGTCAAAAAGCCGGCGCCGACTACGCTACCGCCCACGGTCCGGAACTGGTCGCCGCCATGGGACAGGCCGGCACCGAACTGGTGGCACTGGTGAAAAACCAGCTGATCGCTAACGGCGCCAACTACGTGGTGGTGAACAATCTGCCGGACGTGGCCACCACGCCGTCGGGCCGCACCAAGGATGCCTCGACCCAGGCCCTGATCAACGCCATGGTCAACGCCTTCAACAGCGCGCTGAGCACCGGTCTGGCCAGTGAGCCGAAAGTGCTGGTGGTGGACGTGTTTGCCGTCAGCCATGACCAGGCCACCAATCCTGGCCCATACGGCCTGACCAACGTCTCCGAAACCGCGTGCGACCTGAGCACCACCAAGAACCCGCTGGGCAGCTCGCTGGTGTGCAACGCCAGCAACCTGAAAACGGGCGACGTCAGCCACTGGTCGTTTGCCGATGACGTACACCCAACCCCTTACAACAACCTGCTGCTGGCACGTTACGTGTCCAAAGCGATGGTGACCAAGGGCTGGCTGTAATTCAGTCACATAGAAAATACCTGGAGACGATATGAATAAAACGGTAAAACTGCTGGCGCTGGCCGCCGCAATGACGGTGGCTTCGGCTGCATCGGCACAACAAAGCACCGGCACCTGGCTGGGCACGGTGGGCGTGAACAAGATTACGCCGAAAGTGGACTCGGGCGATGTTTCGGCGCCGGCGCTGCCGGGCACCAAGACCGACGTCGGTTCGGACACCAAGCCGCGCTTCACCATCGGCTACATGCTGACCGATAACATTTCGGCCGAGCTGGACCTGGGCCTGCCGTACAAGCATGAACTGTCCGGCGCCGGGTCGATCCAGGGCACCGGCAAGCTGGCGACGGCCGAAGTGCTGCCGCCGACGCTGTTCGTCCAGTACCGCTTCCTCAATGCGGACTCGGCGTTCCGTCCGTACGTCGGTGTCGGCTTTACCTACGCCATGTTCCAGAAGGAACGCGGTTCGGGCCAGCTGACGGCGATCCTGAACACCGGCGGTCCGGGCGCCACCTTCAAGCTGGATGACAAGGCTGCGGCCAGCTTCCAGATCGGCGGCACCTACAAGATCAACGAGAAATGGTTCCTGGATGCGTCGGTCATCAAGACCAAGCTGAAAACCACGGCCCACTACTCGACCGGCCAGACCCAGGAAGTGCGCCTCGATCCGCTGGCCGTCAACTTCAGCATCGGCTACGCGTTCAAAGGCTTCTAGGCGTAAAAAAACCGCCGGCACTGAATGCGCTCTGGAGCGCGTTCAGGCCGGCGGTTTTTTTTCGTCCTTACTGGAAGGCCTGGATGCCGGTCTGCGCCCGGCCGAGGATCAGCGCATGGATATCGTGCGTACCTTCGTAGGTATTCACCACTTCCAGGTTGACCATGTGGCGGATGATGCCGAACTCGTCCGAGATGCCATTACCACCCAGCATATCGCGCGCCAGGCGGGCGATGTCCAGCGACTTGCCGCACGAGTTACGCTTCATCATCGAGGTGATCTCGACCGCCGCCGTGCCTTCATCCTTCATGCGGCCCAGGCGCAGGCAGCCTTGCAGGCCCATGGTGATTTCGGTCTGCATGTCGGCCAGCTTCTTCTGGATCAGCTGGTTGGCGGCCAATGGCCGGCCGAACTGGGTACGGTCCATGACGTACTGGCGCGCGGTGTGCCAGCACGATTCGGCCGCGCCCAGCGCGCCCCAGGCGATGCCGTAGCGGGCCGAGTTCAAACAGGTGAACGGTCCCTTCAGGCCGCGCACGTCCGGGAAAGCGTTCTCTTCCGGCACGAACACATTGTCCATGACGATTTCGCCGGTGATCGAGGCGCGCAGGCCGAACTTGCCGTGAATGGCCGGCGCGCTCAGGCCCGCCATGCCTTTTTCCAGCACGAAGCCGCGAATCGCCCCTTCATCGTCCTTGGCCCACACGACGAACACATCGGCCACCGGCGAATTGGTGATCCACATCTTGGCGCCGCTCACCGAATAGCCGCCGGGCACTTTCTTGGCGCGGGTGATCATCGAGCCGGGGTCGGAGCCGTGGTTCGGCTCGGTCAGGCCGAAGCAGCCGATCCACTCGCCGCTGGCCAGCTTGGGCAGGTATTTCTGTTTTTGCGCTTCGGTGCCGAACTCGTAGATCGGCACCATCACCAGCGACGACTGCACGCTCATCATCGAGCGGTAGCCGGAATCGATGCGCTCGACTTCGCGCGCGATCAGGCCGTAGGCCACGTAATTCAGGCCGGGGCCGCCGTACTGTTCGGGAATGGTCGGGCCCAGCAGGCCGATCTCGCCCATTTCGCGGAAGATGGACGTGTCCATGGTTTCATGGCGGAAGGCTTCGAGGATGCGCGGTTGCAGCTTGTCCTGGCAATAGGCGGCAGCGGCGTCGCGCACCATGCGCTCATCGTCGGTCAGCTGCTGGTCCAGCAGCAGCGGGTCATCCCAGTGGAATTGGGCGCGGGCTTGGCTCATAGATAGTCTCTCATTATGGATGAATGCTGCCAGCATTCTATGCCTGCGACCTGGTGTGCGCTTTTCTAATGGCGACACCAATTTCCGTTTTTTACCCCAGGCCGGCGAACTGGCCGCTGTGGAAGATCAGGGGAGGGCGCGGCGAAAACGCGCAGAATTCCACTTCGCCGACAAAAATCACGTGATCGCCTTCCGGGTAGCGGCTGCGGTTATGGCACTCGAACCAGGCCGAGGCATCCTTCAGGATCGGCTGGCCGGTGCGCGACAGCTCGTACTCCACGCCTTCCCACGGGTCGATGCCGCGGGTGGCGAAGCGCTTGGCCAGATGGGCTTGCTCAGCGTTCAGCACATTGATGACGTAATGCGAGTTGCCGGTAAAGATGGGCATGCTGTTGGCGCCATTGGACAGGCTCCACAGCACCAGCGGCGGATCGAGCGACACCGAATTGAAGGAACTGGCGGTCAGGCCGCGAAACGTGCCGTCCGCCAGCCGGGTGGTGATGATGGTCACGCCGGTCGCGAACTGGCCCAGCGCCTGGCGGAAATGCGCGGTATCGAACGTGCGCTCTTCGGCGCGGGGAGAATTGGTGTTCATGCGGCCATTATGCCAAAGATTTGTAGCGTCATAGCGGATTACCCCGGTTTGCGTTACAGTGAGCAGGTGGGCAAGTCTTCTACGCAGGAGGAGTCATGGCTGGCAATGCGGAAACCGCGCTACTGGGCGGCGGCTGTTTTTGGTGCACGGAGGCGGTGTATCTGGAGGTCAAGGGCGTCACCTCGGTCGAGTCCGGCTACGCGGGCGGCGAGATGGCGCAGCCGACCTACGAACAGGTGTGCACCGGCGCCACCGGCCATGCGGAAGTGGTCAGGCTGAGCTTCGATCCCACGGTCATCAGCTACCGCGACCTGCTGGAAATCTTCTTCACCATCCACGATCCGACCACGCTCAACCGCCAGGGCAACGACGTCGGCACCCAATACCGGTCGGTCATCTATTACCAGTCGCCGCAGCAGGAAGCCACGGCGCGCCAGGTCATGGCCGAAATGGCGCACGTGTGGGATGCACCCATCGTCACCGAACTGGCGCCGGCCCCGCCGTTCTACAAGGCCGAGGACTACCACCAGGATTACTTCCGCCACCACCCGCTGCAGGGCTATTGCGCGTTCGTGGTGGCGCCCAAGGTCGACAAGTTCAGGAAGACGTATGCTGGCCGATTGAGGTAAGGGCCGGGGCGGATAATCCGGCGCCGCCATCCTCGCCCAGCACCGCAAACGCCGGTATGCCGCCCTCGTCCAGCGCATAGGAGGGCTGCACCGGCGCGCGCGCGGCCGACGGATACATATGCTTGCGCGACCACGGCAGCGCCGACGCCCGCTGGCCCGCCTTGCGGCCCACGATCTGGTACAGGCTGATCAAATCCTGCTCGAAGGCATATGCGCAGCCGGCCAGGTAGACGTGCCAGATGCGGTAGCGCTTGTCGCCGCCCAGTGCGCGCACCTTGTCGCCGTTGGCTTCAAAGTTGTCGGTCCAGATGGCGCAGGTGCGGGCGTAGTGGCGGCGCAGGCTTTCAACGTCGGTCACTTCCAGCGAACCCTGCTGCATGGCCTTCAGCACATGGCCGATGTGGGCCAGTTCGCCGTGCGGAAACACGTATTTTTCGATGAACTCGCCGCCGCCGTAAGGCGTCTCGCCGTTGTCCGGATCGGTGGAGGTAATGCCGTGGTTCATCACGATGCCTTCCGGCGCCAGCAGCTGGTTGATGGCGGCGAAGTATTCCGGCAAATGGCGGATACCCACGTGCTCGAACATGCCGACGCTGGTGATGCGGTCGAACTGGCCGCGCACGTCGCGGTAGTCCTGCAGGCGGATCTCGACCAGGTGTTCCAGCCCGGCGGCGCGCACCCGTTCCTTGGCCAGCGCATACTGGTTTTCCGACAAGGTGACGCCGACGCAGCGGGCGTGGTACTGCTGGGCCGCGCGGATCACCAGCGCGCCCCAGCCGCAGCCGATGTCGAGCAGCGTCTGGTGCGGCTGCAACTCGATCTTGCGCAGGATGTGGTCGATCTTCTTCAACTGGGCGGTGGCCAGGTCCTCGTCGCCGTTTTCAAAGTAGGCGCACGAATACACCATGTTCGGGTCGAGGAATGCCCGGTAGAAGTCGTTGGAGACGTCGTAGTGGTAGCGGATCGCTTCCGCGTCCTTCTGCTTGTTGTGGCTGATGCTGCGCACCAGGCGGGCGAACTTGCCCTCGGCCTTGAGCGAACTGCGCGCCAGCGCGTTGACCACGGCGATCATGTCCATGGCTTTGCCCTTGACCTCGATCGCCCCTTCGACATAGGCGGTGCCGAGATTGGACAGCGACGGCGTCAGCAGGTAGCGGGCGGCGCCGATGGTCGGCAGCCGTATCGTCACGCGCGGTGTTTCGCTGGACAGGTCGACCTGCTGGCCGTTCCATAGCTCGATGCGCAGCGGCAGCGTGAGCTGTTCGCGGATGCCCGCGATCCAATTGCTGAGTTGATTCTGTACGAACAAGATAACCTCCGAGTTCAGGATAAAAAGACCATCGCAAGCAATGGTCTGGTCTCCGTGCGGAGGCGGCCCTGCTTACGGTTGCAGGCGCTCCTTGACCCAGCTGCCATCAGCTTGTTTCTCGTACACGATCCGGTCATGGAAACGCGAACGGCGTCCCTGCCAGAATTCGATGCGGACCGGATCAAGGCGATAACCGCCCCAATGCGCCGGCCGCACCGGCTGCTCGCCACTGACTGCCGCGGCGGCTTCGTAATTGGCTTCCATCTGCTCGCGGCTTGCGATAGGCGCGCTCTGCTGCGAGGCGATCGCAGCGATCTGGCTTTTCACCGGCCGGCTGTAAAAATACTTGTCGCTTTCTTCGGCGGCAGTTTGCACCACACTACCTTCGATCCGCACCTGGCGTTCGAGTTCACTCCAGAAGAACAGCAAGGCCGCGCGCGGGTTGGCGCGCAGCTGCTGGCCTTTCTGGCTCTCATAATTGGTGTACCAGGTGAAGCCACGCTGGTCGTATTGCTTGATGAGGACGATGCGCGAACTGGGCTTGCCGTCCGCGTCCACCGTGGCCACGCTCATCGCGTTGGGTTCATTGACCTTCGCATGCATGGCCTCCTCAAACCATTTGCCGAACTGGGCGATCGGGTCGTCCAGCACGTCCTGCTCCGTCAGGCTGGCGCGGCCGTAGTCGAGCCGCAAGTCCGCCAGCACGACGCCATCGGCCACCGTGTGGTTGACCGGGAGCGCCTGTTGCTCCGGCACCTGGCTGTGGGGCAGGTCGGGGGTAATCCCGCGCCGTACCTGCATCGCACTGCCCAGCTGCGCCATTTGTTCTGGGGTGAACAGCCGCTTGGCCATCGTCGCGATGTGGGTTTCCTCTTGCACCATGTGGGCCGCGTAGGTGTCGCAGAAGCGCGCGACATCGCTGGCCGACAGCGTGGTGCTGGTCCCGTTGGCGATTTGCTCAAGTTGCGATTTGATTATAGTCCAGTCTCTATCCATTTGCTCGTGACCGGCCAAGATGGCGGGAACCAGCTCTGCCAGAAGAGAGGCGTCGGCGTCGCGCGCGGTCGCTTGCAGCATCGGCAGCAGGTTTTGCTCCTCGTCGTCGTGGTGCAAATGGGCGGCATGGTCGAAGTATTTCAGCACCGCTTGCGCGGCTTTCTGTGCGTCAACATCGGCGCCGTGCAGGGGCAGATGGGCCAGCAGGTTCTGTAGCGTTTGCAGCTGCTTGCGGATGCGGTCGTGGCAGTGTTTCAGCACAGCAATCGGCTGGCTGAAATCGGGGGCGGTGTCGTACAGTGCGTTGCTCATGGAAGGCGCTCTCTCTGGATTGAGCGCCCATTCTAGAATAATTCAAGCAGGCGCGGATTTAGTCGTAGGCTTCAAACGCCTGCGCGAACTGGTCGAGGTGTTGCTGGATGGGCGGGAAATTGAGTGCGGTCATGCGCACCAGCAGGGCGCGGCCGCGTTCGATCTGGCCCAGCTCCAGGCAGGCGCGCATCAGGTTGAGGCCGGTAGTGGGGCCATGCAGGTGTTCGTCGTAGACCGGGTCGATCAGGTCGAGGATCAGCTGAAGGTGGCCGGTCGAACCGAGATCGTTGGCGATCATCATCAGGGCGTGGCGGTCGAAATTGCCGGCCGCTAGCACGCCGGCGTACAGGGCCCGCGCCTGCCCGACTTCCTGCTGTTCCAGATGGTGGCGCGCCAGCCACAATTGCGGACACCAGGCGCCGGGCAGGGCGGCGGCAGTGCGCAGCGCTGCCAGATAGGCGGTTTCGCCATGTTTCTCGCGCTGGGTCGTGGCCCACCACATCAAGCCGGCTTCCAGATTGGGCGCGGCCTGCACCGCCTGCCACAGCGTCTGCTCGGACAGCGCTTCATCGCCGCGCTCGAATTGCACTTTGGCCAGGTTGGTCAGCAGGGCGCCGGTTGCGCCCGCCTTCGCCATGCCGGCGCGCAGCGTGGCTTCGGCGGCGTCCAGCTGGCCGTTGCTCAGGTGCACGATGCCCAGCGTGGTGTGGCTGCGGTCGACGTTGGCGTCGATCTCGACCAGGCGTTGGCCGGCCGCCGGCAGATCGGCCGCAAAGCCGTCGTTGATGCCGGTCAGGATTTGTCGGTAGAGTTCATCCGCGTCATCCCATGCCTGCTGCAGCGTCGGCAGGAACATTTTCTCGCGCCACTCGTTGCGGCTGATCTGCAATTCGCGGCCTTGGGCATCGTAAGCCGTGATCGGGTCGCCGGCGGCAGGGGCGTCGGTTTTGCTGTCGCGGTTACTGCCGCGTAAGGCGGAAAGGATTTTCTTGAACATGACTGGACGGAATGGTATCGATTCGGCCAGCATATCAGCTTGTCAACTTTTTCAATGTTCGGTTGGTTTGCCGCCGCTCCGTTAAAATGGCGGCATGAACAGCATCACACCCCCAGATTTCGACGACGTCGACTTTGAACGCCGCTTCGGCGGCATCGCGCGCCTGTATGGCGCCCATGCGCTCGAGCGCTTCCGCAGCGCCCACGTGTGCGTGGTCGGCGTCGGCGGCGTCGGCTCGTGGATCGTCGAGGCGCTGGCGCGCAGCGCCGTCGGCCAACTGACCTTGATCGACCTCGACAACGTGGCCGAGTCCAATATCAACCGCCAGATTCAGGCCCTCAGCAGCACCGTCGGCATGGCCAAGATCACCGCGCTGGCCGAACGCATCGCGCAGATCAATCCGTTCTGCCAGGTCAACCAGGTGGAAGATTTTGTCGAGCCGGACAACCTTGAAGCCATGCTCGGCGGCGGCAAGTTCGATTACCTGATCGATGCTACCGATTCCGTGAAGGCCAAGGCCGCCATGCTGGCGTGGGCGCGTCAGCACAACCTGCCGGTGATCACCATCGGCAGCGCCGGCGGCAAGACCGATGCGGCGCAGATTTCGGTGCGCGACCTGGCCAAGACCGAGCAGGAACCACTGCTGAAGAAGGTGCGCAAGATCATGCGCGCTCAGTACGGCTTTCCGCGCGGCGAAAAGACCAAGTTCCACATCGACGCCGTGTTCTCGATGGAGCCGCTGAAGTTCCCGGAAACCGGCGAAGTGTGCGCGGTCGACGGCGACGACCGCAGCGGCGGCGTGACCGGCCTCAACTGCGCCGGCTTCGGCTCGGCGATGGTGGTCACCGCCACCTTCGGCATGGTGGCGGCCGGCCACGCGCTGCGCCGGCTGGCCGATGACGCCTTGCCAACTAGCACCCCGGACGCCGTCTAGTTTGCTATCATGACGAGCTGTCTGCCGACCTCATTGAAAGAATCCACATGAAGCGTAGTTCCGTAGTTGTTGCGATGTTGTTGACTGTTTCGGCCGCCGCCTTCGCGCAGGCGCCACAGGCCCAGCCCGAGGCTGCCCCGGCCGCCCCGGCCGCCCCGCTGGTGGTCGGCTCCGCCACGCCAGGCCCGGCTGCCGAACAGCTGATCATCACCGACACCAAGGTCGGCACCGGCGCCGAAGCCACCGTCGGCGCCACCGTCTACATGCATTACTCGGGCTGGCTGTACCGCCCGCTGGCCAAGAATATGCACGGCAAGATGTTCGACTCGTCGATCGCGCGCGGCGAACCGCTCGACTTCGTGCTGGGCGCCGGCCGCGTCATCAAGGGCTGGGACCAGGGCATCATCGGCATGAAAGTGGGCGGCAAGCGCACCCTGATCATTCCATCGGAACTGGCCTACGGCGCCCGTCCGACGCCAGGCAGCGGCATCCCGCCGAACTCGGCGCTGATCTTCGATGTGGAACTGGTCAACGTGAAGTAAGTGGCAAGCACCGCGCGAACAGGGGTAGACTAACAACTCTCCCCCTCGTCGCCGGAGGTTGTCATGCAGGTCGCTCGCAACGTTACTGAACTGATCGGCCGTACCCCGCTCGTACGGATCAACCGGCTGGCCCAGGGCAGCACCGCCGAGGTGCTGGCCAAGCTGGAATACTGCAACCCGGCGCACAGTGTCAAGGACCGCATCGGCCTGGCCATGATCGAAGCGGCCGAAGCAGCCGGCCACATCCGCGCCGACACCATCATCCTCGAACCGACCAGCGGCAACACCGGCATCGCGCTGGCCATGGTGTGCGCGGCGCGCGGCTACCGCTGCACGCTGGTGATGCCGGACACCATGAGCCGCGAACGGCGCATGCTGCTGCGCGCCTATGGCGCCGAACTGATCCTTACACCCGGCAGCGAAGGCATGCTGGGCGCGATCCGCACCGCCGATGAACTGGCCGCCAGCGATGCGCGCTACCTGATCCCGCAGCAATTCAACAATCCCGCCAATCCCGAAGTGCACCGCCGCACCACCGCCGAAGAAATCTGGGCCGACACCGATGGCCGCGCCGACATCCTGGTGGCCGGCATCGGCACCGGCGGCACTATCACCGGCGTGGGCGAGGTGCTCAAGGCGCGCAAGCCCGGCTTCCGCTGCGTGGCGGTGGAGCCGGCGGCGTCGCCGTTTTTGTCGCAGGGAACCAAGGGACCGCATCCGATTCAGGGCATCGGCGCCGGCTTCGCGCCGGCCGTGCTGAATACCGCCATCTATGACGAAGTGGTGTGCGTGAACAACGACGATGCGTTCGAGACCGCGCGCCAGGCGGCGCGGCAGGAAGGACTGCTGGTGGGGATTTCCTCCGGCGCCGCGCTGTGGGCGGCGCTGCAGGTGGCGCGGCGGCCGGAGAGTGCCGACAAGATCATCGTCACGATCATCCCGTCGTTTGGCGAGCGCTACCTGAGTACCGCCCTGTACGCCAATCTGGCGGATTAGTGCGCGTGGGCGTGCGCGGCGGGCGCCGGGGCCGGCGCTTGCAGACAGCATTCCAGTTCGGCTTCGCCGGTGCGCACTTGTAGCGTGCTGTGCTGGATGGAGAATTCCTCGCGCAGCGCCTTGCTGATGGCGTCGATGGCGTTGTCGCCCGGATAGCCGGTCGGCGTGACCAGCTGCGCCGTCAGCGCGTTCTCGGTGGTGCTCATGGCCCAGATGTGCAGGTCGCTCACCTTGCTCACGCCCGGCTGCTGGCGCAGGAACTGTTCGATCCTGGCGCGGTCGACATTGTCCGGCACCGCCGCCATCACCATGCGCAGCGACTGCTTCAGCAGCGACCAGGTGCTGATCACGATGAACACCACGATCACCATGCTGACCAGCGGGTCGAGCCAGTTCCAGCCGCTGTAGCGCACCACCACGCCGGCAATCAGCACGCCCAGCGAGATGGCGGCGTCGGCCGCCATGTGCAGGTAGGCGCCGCGCACGTTGATGTCGTCCTTGCTGCCGGCCATGAACAGCCAGGCCGAGAAGCCATTGATCAGGATGCCGATGCCGGCCACCACCGATACCGTCAGGCCGGCCACCGGGTCCGGATGCGCCAGTTGCTGCACTGCTTCCCACGCAATGCCGCCGCAGGCCGCCATCAGCAGCATGGCGTTGAACAGCGCGGCCAGCATCGAGCTGCTGCGCAGGCCGTAGGTGTAGCGGTGGTTCGGCAGGCGCTTGGCCAGGATGGCGGCGCCCCAGGCCAGCATCAGGCCCAGCACGTCCGACAGGTTGTGGCCGGCGTCGGCCATCAGCGCGGTGGAGTTGGCCAGGAAACCGTAGAAGAACTCGACGCCGACAAACACCGTATTGAGACCGATGGCAATGGCGAAGGCGCGGCCCATGGTATTCGGATCGCCGTGATGGTGGTGATGGCCGATGCCGTGGCTGTGATCGTGGCCGCTGTGCGCGTGCTGGTCATGATCGTGGTGATCATGGTCGTGATCGTGATGGTCGTGGTGCTTGCTCATGCTTCGGTTCCGGTGGCAGGTTCGGCGATATGTTCCAGCATATCGTTGAGTACGCCGCTGATATGGGCATCGGCGGCGGAGTAGAAAACTTGCTTGCCCTGGCGCTCGGATTTGACGATGCGGGCGGCGCGCAGCAAGCGCAGATGGTGGCTCACGAGCGAGCTGCTCAATTCCAGTGTAGACGCGATCTCGGAGACCGCAATCGGCGCCGGCATGCAGGCCAGCACGATGCGCAGCCGGGTCGGATCGCCCAGCAGATGGAACAGATCGGCCAGTTGCGCGATCTGCGGATC
The DNA here is from genome assembly GCF_009857535.1 of Duganella margarita. Classification (GTDB taxonomy): domain Bacteria; phylum Pseudomonadota; class Gammaproteobacteria; order Burkholderiales; family Burkholderiaceae_D; genus Rugamonas; species Rugamonas margarita. The sequence goes on along the minus strand of NZ_WWCS01000004.1, from coordinate 112,560 downwards.
GCACGTGGAATAGTCGTGTTGACAGCTCATGATTGCTAACATGTGAATAGGTGTTCACATGTTAGCACAAAACTTGCTGATCGATTGATGTGGATCGGATGAGACAGTTAGAAAGCGGACCAAATCCAGCTTTCTGCCTGGGCTGACATGAACAACGACGCCAACACCAAAAAGCCATATGCCGCGCTGTCGCCCGGCAACAGGGAAGTGTTGACCGATTTGTTTGCCAGCGGCAGCCTGATGAACGAACCGCAGTTGTATGCATTCAAAGTGTATGTCCGCCTGAATGCCATGAAGCAGACCCGTTTTCAGAACGTCTCGTTCCGGCATAGTATTTTTGAATCGGCCTATTTCAACCGCTGCTTTTTCAACTCTTGCGACTTTACCGGTTGCCGCTTTGTCAGCTGTAATTTCCATCAGTCGGCATTCTCGGGATGCGTCTTCGACTATGCGACCTTTGAGCGTTGCCAGATTGACGATGACATTCTGGATAACGAGGCGCCCAGCCAGGACAACTTGAAATTGCGGTTTGCCCGCACGCTCCGAATGAATTTCCAGCAGATTGGTGATGCCAAGGCCGTCAACAAAGCCATTTTGCTGGAACTGGATGCGACCGCAAACTATCTAAGAAAGTCGTGGCTTTCAAGTGAGAGCTACTATCGTGAAAAATATGCGGGCTGGAAGAAGCTTCGGCAATTCATTCGGTGGGCAGAATTCAGGATGCTCGATGCTATCTGGGGCAATGGCGAAAGTACCCTTAAGTTGCTGCGTACGCTGATGGTGGTGCATGTGCTGATTGCCATCTACGACACAGCGCAATTTCGCGATCCCTGGAGCTTGAGAGCTTACCTGGATAGTTTGGTCAGCTCGCCGGGTATATTTTTTGGCATTACCACGCCGGGATATTTTCCGGTGTGGGTGTGTTCGGCCATCGCTGCGCTGAGGTTGATCGGCTTTGCGTTTCTGACCGCGATTCTGGTAAAACGATTTGGACGGCGTTAAGCATGATGCACATCTACGCGTTTGGTTCCGTCTGCCGGGGCGAAGTGGACAATGGCTCGGATGTCGATTTGCTAGCTTGTGTCGACGAGGCGGCGCCTGAGCTGGATCACTGCAAGTATTCGATTTACCGCTATCCGCGATTGCGCGCGCTGTGGGCAGAAGGCAATCCGTTTGCGTGGCATCTTCATCTGGAGGCACGTTTGATTTTCAGCGGAGATGGCAGTGACTTCCTGCGCGAAATGGGGCCGCCCCAGCCATATGTTGCGGTGGAAAGTGACTACGCCAAGTTTCAAGACCTGTTTATGCAGTCGTGGAACGAGCTGGAGCGGGGCGCGAATAGCGCAACGTTTAATTTGTCCTGCATGTTTCTAGCGTTGAGAAACTTTGCGACCTGTCATTCGCTGGCGCAAGGTCAGCCGATTTTCTCGCGCCGTTCGCCATTGCTGGTGGCGCCGCCGTTGCCGATGAGCGTGGAAGATTTTTCAAGGCTGACGCGCGCCAGATTGCTATCGACGCGTGGCCATGGCGATCGGCTGACGTTTGAGGATATTCGCGCCGTGCTGAAGGCGGCTGCAGTGGTGCCACCATGGATGAACACTTTACGGAGCCTGCATGAACGAGTTTAACAATAGAATTGACGCTCAGCGCCGCATACTCAGCCTGGTCAATAGCCGGCCATGGCGTGAGGAGTTGTACGGTTTGTCCGGCGCGGCTATTGATCGCTGGGCACACGCCAATGGTCTCGACCCGCGCAGCGCGCTGACCGCAACTATTTACGCCTCGGCCGATAAACTTTTCTTTCTGGCAAACAAAAGCCAGGAGCAGATAACCGAGGAATACCGCCTGCTGGCCAGCGAAGTACGGCGACTCGGCGACTCTCTCGCGGCGCTGTTGCAGTCTAGCGGTCCAGTCTGACGCTGGTTCAGCGGACGATGCAAGCGTGGTCCGCCACACGCAATTTACTTCTGTAGATCGGCGGGAAGTTGCGCGCGCAGTTTGGGATCGAGGTTTTGCAGGGCTTTTTCCATTTTGTCGGCGCGCTGCAGGGCTTGCGCCTGTTCCGCGCTGAGTGCTGGCGCTGGTTTGCGGAAGGCGGCCTGGCCGCCCAGCACCACCAGCGCGCTGATCAGGGCGATGCCGGCTGCGGCCGCCAGCAGTCGCAGTTCGCGCGGCGTGATCGCCGGCGAGTGGGTGGCGATCGGCCGCACCGGGCCAGCAGCAGGCGTCGGCACATAGCCGGGCGCTTGGCCTGCGCCGTACGATCCATGGGCCGGCGCGTCGTGCGCGGCCTCGTGCGCTGCGCGCTGGCTGCAGTGCGCGACGGCGTTTGCGCCACCGGCCAGCCGCGCCTGCTGCGCCAGTTCCTGCGAGGCGGCGTCGATGCGCGCCACATGGCGCTCCACGGTCTCTTCCAGCACCGCTTCATTCAGCGCCACCAGCGCGAACACCGGGTCGTCGAGGTCGATCTTGACGCCGGTCTTTTCAAATACCAGGCTGCGCAGCTTTTGCTGGTCCATGCTTACCACTGCACTTTGTCGAGTTGCTCGAACAGGTCGCGGAACACCACCTTGATGCGCTGCTTTTCCATGACGTTGAATTTGTCGCTCTCGCGCACTTCGGCCATGGTCATGCGCGCCGTGTTCATTTTCTTGAGGTCGGCGCCGAAGGTGTCGGCGTTGCGCGCCGTCAGCACCACGCGGCCCACCACGCGCGACGCGTTGTCGGCGTAGGTCTGCGAGTCGACGAACTGCTTGCCGGACGCCGATTGCAGCAGGCCGAAGTGTTCATTTTCCCACAGCACCAGCGGCACGTTGGTGGCCTTGGCGGTGGAGACGAAACCGGTGGCGGTGTCATGCAGCGTGTCGCCGCCGCCGACGATGGTGTGGATGTAGACCTTGCGGCCGGATTCCTGCAGCAGCGCGAAGCAGTCGTTCTCGATCAGGTAGCCCATCAGCGGCGAGAAGGTGTTGGCGCCGTTGTCGATGACGCAGTTGCCGTCCTGTTCCAGCAGGTCGATCATCAGCGCATCGAAGCGCTTGGGGTCGATGGTGCGGCTGTCGGTCATCACCGGCACATGCCTGACGTTCATCGCCTTGTAGCGCGAGAAGGTCGGATTCTCCTGGTCGGTGTCGTAGCAGCGCAGCGGCTGCTGACCTTCGGCCACGTCCTTGCTGGCGACCCACTGGGCGAGGATGGTCGACACCAGCGTCTTGCCGATGCCGCCTTTACCCTGGAGAATGAAATGTACCGTGTTTTGCATTACTACTCCCGAAACGCTTTTTGAATGCGTCGAGAGTAATTGTTTTGTGCCCTGAAGGCAACCGGCTAGCTTAATTAATGAAACGCAGCAATCCCTGCAAGGCATGGATCACGGTCTGCTCGCGCACCGCGCGGCGGTCGCCGGCAAACACCAGCCGTTCGGTGTGGACCGTGTCGGCATTGGCCCAGCCGAAGCACACGGTGCCGACCGGCTTGCCCGGCACGGCGCCGGTGGGGCCGGCGATGCCGGTGGTCGAGACCGCGACATGCGCGTTGCTGGCGCCGAGCGCGCCGCTGGCCATGGCGGCCGCGACTTCTTCCGACACGCTGCCCATCTGCGCGATCAGCGCGGCCGAGACGTCCAGCATTTCAGTCTTGGAGGCGTTGGAATAGGTGATGAAGCCGCAGTCGAACCAGCCGGTGGAGCCGGCGATTTCGGTGACGGCCTGGGCCACGCCGCCGCCGGTGCACGACTCGGCGGTGGCCAGGATCAGCCCTTTGTCTTGCAGTGCTTTGCCGACCTGGGCGGCAAGATCGAGGATGGTGTCGCTATTGCTCATGGCTTGTCCTTCTCGGGATACGGGGCTACGGGGCTTGCTGCCACTGTACCATGCAGCTTGCCATCGTCGCAATCGTGCAAAAAATCGCGCAGTTGTGCGCCATTCCCTGCTGAGACTGGTAAGCTTACTGAAGAGTAAGTACCGAGCGGAGGCTCAATGATCAGCCAGACCGACATCCACCATGCACGCATCCTGATCGTGGACGATCAGCCGGTCAATATCGAACTGCTGGCATACCTGCTCACGTCCACCGGCTACCAGGACGTCCGCTCCACCACCGATCCGCGCGTGGTGGCCGGCTGGCATGCCGAACACCGCTTCGACCTGATCATCCTCGATTTGCAAATGCCCGCCATGAGCGGCTTCGACGTGATGGAGGCGCTCAAGCCGCTGGAGCCGGACGGCTGGCTGCCGGTGCTGGTGGTCACCGCCCAGCCCGACCACAAGCTGCGCGCCTTCGAGACCGGCGCGCGCGATTTCATCAGCAAGCCTTTCGATCCGATAGAGACCTTGACGCGCATCCGCAACATGCTGGAGATGCGCCTGCTGCACAACCGCGAGCGCAACTATGCGGCCCGGCTGGAGCAGACGGTGCGCGAGCGGACCGCCGAATTGCAGCGCTTCCGCAGCGCCATGGACGCCACCGCCGACGCCATCTTCCTGCTCGACGCCGCCAACGCCGACCTGCTGGACGTCAACGAGGGCGCCTGCCGCATGCTCGGCTATCCGCGCGGCGAAATGCTGGGGGCGACCGCCAGCCGGCTCGGCCTCGGTGCGCCGGCGGCCTTGCGCGCGCAGGCCGAACGGCTGGCCGACTACGCCGCCGCCATCGGTCCGGCCCGTTCGCCGGAACTGCACGAACTGGAACTGATGCGGCGCGACCTGATCGCCGTGCCGGTCGAGTTGTACTGGCAACTGCTGCAGCGGCCCGGCCAGCCGGCCGTGATGCTGGGCGTGGCGCGCGACATCAGCGAACGCCGGCAGGCGGAAGAGCTGCTGCAGCACATGGCCCACTACGACAGCCTGACCGGCCTGCCCAACCGCACGCTGTTCTTCAAGATCGTGGCCGACGCCATCAGCGTGGCGCAGGACAAGTCGCGCCGCATCATCGTGCTGATGATCGGGCTGGACCGCTTCAAGAACATCAACGATTCGCTCGGCACGGCCGGCGGCGACGATTTGCTGCGCCAGTTCAGCAACCGGCTGGTGCAGACCGCACGCATCCGCGACACCGTCGGCCGCGTCGGCGGCGACGAGTTCGCGCTGATCCTGACCATGACCCGCGACCAGCAGGACGCGGTGCACGCCGCCAACGAAGTGCGCGAAGCGCTGCGCCAGCCGTTCGAGCTGGACGGCCACCAGGCGATTCTGAGCGCCAGCATCGGCATCTCGGTCTATCCGGAAGACGCCACCGATCCGGAAACCTTGGTCAAGTACGCCGACACGGCGATGGAACGCGCCAAGCAGGCCGGCCGCGACGGCTACCGCTTCTTCACCGCCGGCATGAACGTGCAGGTGCTGGCGCGGCTGGACATGGAACTGGCGCTGCGCCGCGCACTCGACAACCACGAGCTGCGGCTGCATTTCCAGCCCAAGGTCAACCTGCACACCGGCGGCTTTGCCGGCGTCGAATCGCTGCTGCGCTGGCAGCGGCCCGGCTTTGGCCTGGTCTACCCGGCCGAGTTCGTGCCGGTGCTGGAAGATACCGGCCTGGTGGTGCGGGTCGGCGCCTGGATCATCGACGCCGCCTGCCGCCAGATCGCCACCTGGCTGGCCGACGGCACCGGACCGGTGCGGGTGGCGGTCAACGTCGCCAGCCGCCAGTTCGTCGAAGGCGACCTGGCCCAGCTGGTGCGCGACGCGCTGCTGCGCCACCAGACGCCGCCGGAACTGCTGGAGCTGGAGCTGACCGAAACCTCGCTGATGTCCAACGCCGAGCGCACCATCACCGTGCTGAAGAGCCTGAAGGCGCTGGGCATCAAGGTGGCGATCGACGACTTCGGCACCGGCTATTCGTCGCTGGCGTACCTGCAGCGCTTCCCGATCGACAAGCTGAAAATCGACATCGCCTTCGTGCGCGACATCACCACCAATCCCAACGACGCGGCGATTGCGCTGGCCATCATCAGCATGGCGCACAGCCTCAAGCTGCAGGTGGTGGCGGAGGGCGTCGAGACGCGGGCCCAGCTGGAATACCTGCGGCGCAGCCGCTGCGACGAGATCCAGGGCTACTTCTACAGCAAGGCGCTGCCGCCGGACGAGCTGAGCGCGCTGGTGCGCTCAGGCCACAGTCTGCCGCCTGCGCCGGGCGACACCAGCCAGCCGGCACAGACCCTCTTGATCGTCGACGATGATGTGAACGTGCTGGCCTCGCTGCACCGGCTGTTCCGCCGCGACGGCTACCAGATCCTGACGGCGGTCTCGCCGACCGAGGCGTTTGAATTGCTGGCGCTGCACGCGGTGCAGGTGATCGTCTGCGACCAGCGCATGCCGGCCATGAGCGGCACCGAGTTCCTCAGCAAGGTCAAGGAAATGTATCCGGAAACCATACGCATCATCCTGTCCGGCTACACCGGGCTGGAGGCGGTGCTGGATGCGATCAACCGCGGTGCCATCTACCGCTTCTATACCAAGCCGTGGGACGACACCCAGCTGCGCGACAACATCCGCCTGGCGTTCCACCATTACTGGCTGATGCATGGCAGCGGCAAGCTGGCCGGCCAGCCGGGCGACGATGTCACCGCCCTGCAGGCGCTTCAGGACGTGAAGTGATCGAAGCTGGCCAGCTGTAAATCCAGCGGCGCGCCGTCGGCGTCCACCAGCCGCAGGCCGCGGTGCGCCTCGATGCTGCCGACCCGCGTGACCGCCGTCGCCACGCTGCCGGCCGCCGCAAGAATGGCGGCGCGGGCGGCCGCCGGCGCGGTAAAGCACAGCTCGTAATCGTCGCCGCCGGCGGCAGTGTAGGCGCGGCGTAGCGCGACCTCCTGCGTGGCGAGGATGGCGCCGGCCGGCAGCGCATCCACATTCAGCGTGGCGCCCACTTGCGACAGCTTGAGGATGTGGCCGAGGTCGCCAATCAGGCCGTCCGAAATATCGATGGCGGCATGCGCCAGGCCCTGCGCGGCCAGCAGCATGCCCAGTTCCACGCGCGGCACCGGCGTGTGCATGCGCACGGCGGCGGCGCGCTGGCTGGCGGCGTCCAGCGGCTGTTTCAGTTCCAGCCGGTAGCCGGCCAGCGCCAGGCGGGCGTCGCCCAGCGTGCCGGAAATCCAGATGTCGTCGCCCGGCCGGGCCGCGCTGCGGCGCAGCGCCTGGCCCGGCGCCAGTTCGCCCAATACGGTGATGCAGATCGTCAGCGGCCCCTTGGTGGTGTCGCCGCCGATCAGTTCGATGTTGAAGGCGTCGGCCAGCGCGAACAGGCCTTGCGAAAAGCCTTGCAGCCAGGCGCGGTCAGCCGCCGGCAGCGCCAGCGCCAGCGTAAAGCCCACCGGCCGCGCGCCCATCGCCGCCAGGTCGGACAGGTTGACCGCCAGCGCCTTGTGGCCCAGCCGCAGCGCATCTTCGCCGGCGAAGAAGTGGCGGCCTTCGACCAGCATGTCGGACGAAATGGCGGTCTGCATGCCGGGCGTGGGCGCCAGCAGCGCGCAATCGTCGCCGATGCCCAGCACGGCGCGTGCGGCATGGTGGGGACGCTGGAAGTATTCTTGAATGAGGTCGAATTCGGAGAGCATGCGATATTGTATCGCTTGCCGTCAGGATTCCAGCCGCCTGATCAGGGTTTCCATGCCCAGCGGCGGCAGCGATTCGTCCGACAGGAACAGCCAGTCGCGGTTGGCCAGCCGCACCGCCACGCCGTTGACGTGGAAACGGCTCAGCAGATTGGGCGTGAAGAACAGCTGCGGCCCGGCCTCGTACGAGGCGCCGGTCAGCACGATGTACAGCTTGCTGGCGCCGGCCTCGATGGTGGTGGCGTCCAGGCTCAGCTGGTCCAGCGTGCCCTGGCCGGTGTGGATCAAGCCGCCCTGCGAGCGACTGTAGACGAACGCCAGTTGCTGGCTGCTGTCCTGCCAGTGCAACAGCTGTTGCCAGGCGGCCCCTTGCGGCGAAGCGCCGGCTGGTTCGGGAAGATGTTCGGACACGATCAAGGCGGACATGGCATTCTCCTGATGGACGGCTGATGCCTCCAGCTTAGCCGAAACGGCCCGGCTTGCGCAGCGCGCCGCTTCGCATGGTGAAATATTGATAATTTCAATCATGTTTCTTCAATTGATAGTCACAGCCAATTAGTTCGGAAAATTGATTATGTTGCGCCTATCCCGGCGGAATCTGCCCAAAAATTCGGCTAACCCCCGGCCTGGTCATAAAAAATGCTGATAACGTTTATTGCTGTTGGTGAAAATACCTAGTTAAACGCCAGAGGCGCTCTGCTAAAATCGTAGGCCTTCGATCGCACAATTTGGGAAGGCAGTAAAGCACATGGATTCGTCACCTGAGAAAAAAGAAGCAATTCGTCAACAGCTGCGGGTTGCCGCGCTGGAGTACCACGAATTTCCCACCGCAGGCAAGATCAGCGTTACGCCGACCAAGCAACTGACCAACCAGCGCGACCTGGCGCTGGCCTACTCACCGGGCGTGGCGGCGCCGTGCGAAGAGATCGTCATCGATCCGGCCAATGCCTATAAATACACGGCGCGCGGCAACCTGGTGGCGGTCATCACCAACGGCACCGCTGTGCTGGGCCTGGGCAATATCGGCCCGCTGGCCGCCAAGCCGGTGATGGAAGGCAAGGGCGTGCTGTTCAAGAAATTTGCCGGCATCGACGTCTTCGACATTGAAATCAACGAGCAAGACCCGGATAAGCTGGTCGATATCATCGCCTCGCTGGAACCGACCTTCGGCGGCGTCAACCTGGAAGACATCAAGGCGCCAGAATGCTTCACCATCGAGCGCAAGCTGCGCGAACGCATGAAGATCCCGGTGTTCCATGACGACCAGCACGGCACCGCGATCATCGTCGGCGCCGCCATCCTGAACGGCATTTCGCTGGTCGGCAAAGACATCAAGAACTGCAAGCTGGTGGTGTCCGGCGCCGGCGCGGCCGCGCTGGCCTGCCTGGACCTGATCGTCGACCTCGGCTTCCCGCTGGAAAACATCTACGTGACCGACCTGGCCGGCGTGGTGTACAAGGGCCGTGCCGAGCTGATGGACCCGGACAAGGAACGCTTCGCCCGCGAAACCGATGCCCGCACCCTGGCCGACGTTATTCCGGATGCGGATATCTTCCTCGGCGTCTCCGCCGGCGGCGTGCTCAAGCAGGACATGGTCAAGGCCATGGCGCCGAATCCGCTGATCCTGGCGCTGGCCAACCCGAATCCGGAAATCCTGCCGGAAGACGTCAAGGCGGTGCGTGGCGACGCCATCATCTGCACCGGCCGGTCGGACTATCCGAACCAGGTCAACAACGTGTTGTGCTTCCCGTACATCTTCCGCGGCGCGCTCGATTGCGGCGCCACCACCATCACCCGCGAAATGGAAATCGCCGTGGTGCACGCGATCGCCGAGCTGGCGCACGCCGAGCAGTCGGACATCGTCGCCACCACCTACGGCTTCACCAACCTGTCGTTCGGCCCGGAATACCTGATCCCGATGCCGTTCGATCCGCGCCTGCTGACCAAGATCGCGCCGGCCGTGGCCAAGGCGGCGGAAGACTCCGGCGTCGCCACCCGTCCGATCAAGGATTTGCAGGCCTACGAAGAAAGCCTGCAACAGTTCGTCTACCGTTCGGGCACCTTCATGAAACCGCTGTTCCAGGTCGCCAAGAAGGCCGGCATGGACATCAAGCGCATCGTCTACGCCGAAGGCGAAGAAGAACGCGTGCTGCGCGCGGTGCAGGTGGTGGTCGACGAGAAACTGGCGCGGCCGATCCTGGTCGGCCGTCCGGCCGTGCTGGATGCGCGCATCGCCAAGTTCGGCCTGCGCCTGAAGCAGGGCGTCGACTTCGACGTCATCAACCCGGACCACGACGAGCGCTATCGCGACTACTGGCAGTCGTATTACGAGCTGACCGCCCGCAAAGGCGTGACGCAGGAGTACGCCAAGCTGGAAATGCGCCGCCGCCACAGCCTGATCGGCGCCATGATGATCAAGAAGGGCGATGCCGACGGCATGATCTGCGGCACCTTCGGCACCACCCAACTGCACCTGCATTACATCGACCAGGTGCTGGGCCGCCGCGAAGGCGCCTGCGTGTACGCCGCCATGAACGTGCTGGTGCTGCCGCAGCGCCAGCTGGTGATGGTCGACACCCACGTCAACGAGAATCCGGACGCCAACGAGCTGGCGGCGATCACCGTGCTGGCGGCGGAAGAAATGCGCCGCTTCGGCCTGTCGCCGCGCGCCGCGCTGCTGTCGCACTCCAATTTCGGCTCGTCGGACAGCCCGTCGGCGGTGAAGATGCGCGCCGCGCTGGAACTGATCAAGCAGCGCGATCCGTCGCTGGAAGTGGACGGCGAAATGCACGGCGACACCGCGCTGGACTCGAAACTGCGCAACGCCATCATGCCGGGCTCGACCCTGACCGGCGACGCCAACCTGCTGGTGATGCCGAACATCGAATCGGCCAACATCGCCTACAACCTGGTGAAAACCTCGTCCGGCAACGGCATCGCGGTCGGTCCGATCCTGCTCGGTTGCGCCAGGCCGGTGCACATCCTGACGCCATCGGCCACGGTGCGCCGCATCGTCAACATGACCGCGCTGTGCGTGGTCGATGCGGTGGCGCAACGCAAGGCCTAAGCTGCCGCTGCGCCCGACCGGTCCTCCGCCAGCGCGGTGCGACCGGTTTTTTTTGCTGACGTAACCAGATGTAAGTGATGTAAAACGTGCATTTTCGATAGAAAGTGCGCGCAGACGCTCTGTTACAATATTGGGCTATTTAATATTACTCACGATGGATTGGCATTTATCATGCAGAAAACTAAAAAAGCCCTGATCACCGGCATTACCGGCCAAGACGGCGCATACCTGGCCGAACTGCTGCTGGAAAAGGGTTATGAAGTGACTGGCACTTATCGCCGTACCAGCTCGGTGAACTTCTGGCGCATCGAGGAACTGGGTATCCAATCGCACCCGAACCTGAAACTGGTGGAATACGATCTGACCGACCTCAGCTCCAGTATCCGCCTGATGCAAACCGTGCAGCCGGACGAGGTCTACAATCTGGCGGCGCAAAGCTTTGTCGGCGTATCGTTCGACCAGCCGCTGACCACCGCAGAAATCACCGGCGTTGGCCCGGTCAACCTGCTGGAAGCCATCCGCATCGTCAACCCGAAGATCCGCTTCTACCAGGCGTCGACTTCGGAAATGTTCGGCAAGGTGCAAGCCGTGCCGCAGAAGGAAGATACGCCATTCTATCCACGCAGCCCGTACGGCGTGGCCAAGCTGTATGCGCACTGGATGACCGTTAACTACCGCGAGTCGTACGGCATCTTCGGTTCGTCGGGCATCCTGTTCAACCACGAATCGCCACTGCGCGGCCGTGAGTTCGTCACCCGCAAGATCACCGATTCGGTCGCCAAGATCCATCTGGGCCTGCTGGACGTGCTGGAACTGGGCAATATGGACGCCAAGCGCGACTGGGGCTTCGCCAAGGAATACGTGGAAGGCATGTGGCGCATCCTGCAAGCCGACCAGCCGGACACCTATGTGCTGGCGACCAACCGTACCGAAACCGTGCGCGACTTCGTCACCATGGCGTTCAAGGCGGTCGACGTGGCGCTGGAATGGAGCGGTTCGGCTGATAACGAAATCGCTACGTGCAAGAAATCCGGCAAGGTCATGGTGCGCGTCAATCCGAAGTTCTACCGTCCTGCGGAAGTGGAACTGCTGATCGGCGATCCGGCCAAAGCCACCAAGGAGCTGGGCTGGAAACCGTCGACCACGCTGGAGCAGCTGTGCCAGATGATGGTGGAAGCCGACCTGCGCCGCAACAAAGCAGGCTTCTCGTTCTAAGTTTCACATAAGGAGTATCCATGGCTGTTGAAGACGCGGGCAAGCGTGCTCTGATCACCGGTTTGTCCGGCTTCACCGGCCAGTATGTCGCGCGCGAGTTGCGCGCGGCCGGTTATCAGGTGTTTGGCACCATCACGCCCGGCCACACGGCGGGCGAGGGGGAGTTTGCGGTTGATCTGCTGGACCGCGCCGGCCTGGCGGCCGTCATCCGCGAAGTACAGCCGGACGTGGTGGCGCACCTGGCGGCCATCGCCTTCGTCGGTCACGGCGACGTGGACCAGATTTACCGCGTCAACGTGGTGGGTACCCGCAATCTGCTGGATGCGCTGGCGGCGGCGGAGAAAAAGCCGTCGGCCGTGCTGCTGGCGTCCAGCGCCAATATCTACGGCAATACCGACGTTGGCGTGATCGGCGAAGATGTGCCGGCGGCGCCGGCCAACGACTACGCCGTCAGCAAGCTGTCGATGGAGTACGTGGCGCGGCTGTGGCAGGACAAGCTGCCGCTGATCGTGGTGCGGCCGTTTAACTACACCGGTGTCGGCCAGCATGAGAACTTCCTGCTGCCGAAAATCGTCTCGCACTTCCGCCGCAAGGCGACCGACATCGAGCTGGGCAACCTGCACGTATGGCGCGATTTTTCCGATGTGCGCATGGTGGCGCAAAGCTACCGCAAGCTGCTGGCCGCGCCGTCGGCGATCGGCCAGACCTTCAACATCTGTTCCGGCCACGGCTACTCGCTGGGCGAAGCGCTGGACATGATGAGCGAGATCGCCGGCTACAAGATCAATGTGCATGTCAATCCGGCCTTCGTGCGCGCCAATGAAGTGGTGCGCCTGGTCGGCGACAACCGCCGCCTGGTCGCCGCCACCGGTGCGCTGGACATGGTGCCGCTGGCCGACACGCTGCGCTGGATGTATTCTGCATGACAGGTGTTTCAAGCTTGCGTGTCGGACTATCTGCAACTACCACCGAGCCGGCTCTGACGGGCGGCCGCATGGACGGCATCGGCGTCTACTCGCAAGCGTTGATCGCGCATCTGCCGCAGGCCGGCGTCGAGGTGCAGCCCCTGTCCTTTGCGCCAACCGGCGATGCGCGCCGCATGACCGCCAGCCGGGCCATGCCGCTGTCGTTTCCGCTGGCGGTGCTGGGCGATTTCATCCTGCCGTCGTCGGTGCATCTGAGTACCCAGACGGCGCTCGGCAAAGGCGCGGCGCCGCTGGACCTGTTCCACGCCACCGACTACCGCATCGTGCGCATGGACTGCCCGGTGGTGGCCACGCTGCATGACGCGGTGCCGGTCTCGCATCCCGAGTGGGCCAGCCCCAAGCTGCGCAAGCTGAAGAACTGGTTGCAGATCAATGCCGCGCAAAAGGCGCAGCATGTGATCGCCAACTCGCATTTCTCGATCCGGGAACTGGTCGACTATTTCGGCGTCAATGAAAACCGCATCAGCGTGGTGAATCTCGGCGTGCCGGCCGAGTGGCTCGACCGGCCGGACGCTGCCGAGTGCGACGCCACGCTGGCGCAGTACCAGCTGCGCGCCGGCTACTTCCTGTTCGTCGGCACGCTGCAACCGCGCAAGAACGTCGAGCGCCTGCTGGCCGCGTACCTGACGCTGCCGCCGGTGCTGCGCGCCGCGCGCCAGCTGGTGATCGTCGGCAGCCCGGGCTGGCGCAGCGAAGCGCTGGTCGCGCAGATCAAGGCCGCGCAGCAGCATGGCGAGAATGTGGTCTGGCTCGACCAGCTGACCGACAACCGCCAGCTGCGCCACGTCTATGCCGGCGCCGGCGCCTTCATCTTCCCGTCGCTGCACGAGGGCTTCGGCCTGCCCTTGCTGGAGGCGTTTGCCAGCGGCGTTGCGGTGGCCTGTTCCGGCACCTCCTCGCTGCCGGAGGTGGCGTCTGGCGCCGCACTCGAATTCGATCCCATGTCGGTGGGAGAGATCGCCGCCGCCATGACCACCCTGGCGCGTGACGACGTTGCGCGTGCCCGTTACATTGCCGCCGGCGAGCGCCGCGCGCTGGAGCTCACCTGGGCAGAAACGGCCCGCCGCACGGCCGCCGTTTATCATCACGTCTTATCCCGCTGAACACTATGCGCGTCCTCCATTTTTACAAGACCTATTATCCCGACAGCTGGGGCGGTGTCGAGCAAGTGATACGCCAGCTGTGCGTGGGCACAGGCCACCTCGGCATCACCAACGAAGTGCTGACGCTGAGCCGCGGCGGTCCGTCCGAAATCGAGTTCGAAGGCCACACCGTGCACCGCGTGCCGCTGGATTTTGAAATCGCCTCGACCGGTTTTTCGTTTGCCGCCGTCCGCAAGCTGGCGCGCCTGGCGCGCAAGGCGGACGTGATCCACTATCACTTCCCGTGGCCGTTCATGGACCTGGCGCACTTCCTGGCGCGCATCGACAAGCCGAGCGTGGTGACCTACCACTCGGACATCGTGCGCCAGAAGCAGCTGCTGCGCGTGTATGGCCCGCTGAAGCGGCGCTTCCTGCACAACGTCAGCGCGGTGGTGGCGACGTCGCCCAACTACCTGGCCTCGTCGCCGGTGCTCAAGCGCTTCGCCCACAAAACCACCACCATTCCGTTCGGCCTGGATAAATCGACCTATCCGCCGGCGTCGGAAGAGCGCAAGGCCCGCTGGCGCGAACAATGCGGCGAGCGCTTCTTCCTGTTCGTCGGCGTGCTGCGCTACTACAAGGGCCTGCATATCCTGCTGGATGCGCTGGTCAATGTCGATTACCCGGTGGTGATCGTCGGCGCCGGCCCGATCGAGCAGGAGCTGAAGGCGCACGCGCAGCGCCTCGGCCTGACCCACGTGCAGTTCATCGGCGCGGTGAGTGAGGAAGACAAGGTGGCGCTGCTGGAACTGAGCTACGCCATGGTGTTCCCGTCGCACCTGCGTTCGGAAGCGTTCGGCATCTCGCTGCTGGAAGGGGCGATGTTCGGCAAGCCGATGATCTCCAGCGAGATCGGCACCGGCACCACCTACATCAACATCGACAACGACACCGGCCTGGTGGTGCCGCCGGACGATCCGGCGGCGCTGGGCGTGGCCATGCGCACGCTGTGGGACCACCCGGAACGCGCCGCCGAGATGGGCCGCCGCGCCGAAGCCCGCTACTGGGAACTGTTCACCGCCGAGAAGATGGCGCAGAGTTACCACGCGCTTTACCGTGAGCTGGTGGCGCGGCCAAGGTAAAATACGCGTCTACCCATGATTTTCGGAGACTCGCGTGCGCTGCCTGGTAATTGAAGACGAAGCCGAAACCTCCAACTATATCTGCAAGGGCCTACGCGAGGCCGGCTATGTGGTGACCGCCGCCGGCAATGGCCCGGATGGACTGGACTACGCCACCAGCGAGGAATGGGACATCATCATCCTCGACCGCATGCTGCCGGGCCGCATCGATGGCCTGTCCATCGTCGACAAGCTGCGCGCGCTGGGCAAGCAGACCCCGGTCATCATCGTCAGCGCGCTGACCACCATCGACGCCCGCGTGACCGGCTTGCGTGGCGGCGCTGACGACTACCTGTCCAAACCTTTCGCCTTTTCCGAGCTGCTGGCGCGGGTGGAAGCGCTGCTGCGCCGCAGCGCCCCCGGCGCCGACAGCACGCAGCTGCAGGTGGCCGACCTGCGGCTGGACCTGCGCACGCTGCGCGTCACGCGCGGCGCCAAAGTGATCACCCTGCAGCCGCGCGAATACCGCCTGCTGGAATACCTGATGCGCAACGAGAACCAGGTGGTCACCCGCACCATGCTGCTGGAATCGGTGTGGGACTACCACTTCGACCCGCAGACCAATGTGATCGACGTGCAGATCTCGCGCCTGCGCGCCAAGGTCGACAAGGACTTCCCGGTGATGCTGATCCATACCTTGCGCGGCGTCGGCTACCGCATGGGCGTGATGCCGCCGGAAGTGCCGGAGCTGCCGGTTGCCTAGGCTGTCCAACCCGCTAAGGACCTCGATCGTCGCCAAGCTGGTGCTGGGCTACGGCCTGCTGGGCATCGCCTCGATCGTCGCCGTGTCGGCGGTATTCTACAGCGGCACCATCGGCGTCATCGACCAGAACATCGACGGCAAGATCAAGTCGCAGACCGAGCGCCTGCTGGACAAACTCGGCGACGGCAATCGCGCGGCGCTGAAAGCGGAAGTGCACCGCCTGCTGACCGACGGCGTCGACAACGACCGTGAAATTTTCGAACTGCTGGACGAAGACGGCGTGGCAATTGCCGGCAACCTCGACTCCTGGCCCAGCGTGGCCGAGGCGCCCGATCTGGTGACGGCCACCGTGCTGCGCTACGGTCGCAGCGCGCCGGCGCGCCTGTACCTGCGGCCTTTGGTGCAGGGCGGGGTGCTGATCGTCGGCCGCGATCTGAGTGAAGAAGAAGCGGTGCGCGCAGTGATCTGGCGCGCGCTGCTGGCCGGCGCCTGCGTGTCGCTGATGCTGACCATCGCCGGCGCCATGCTGTTCCGCCGCACGATCGAGGCGCGGCTGGGCGAGATTCGCCGCACCGCCGCGCAGATCGAGGCGGGCGATCTGAGTCAGCGCATCCCGGTCACCGGCAATGACGAATTCGCGCTGCTCAACCACGACATCAACCGCATGCTGGACCGCATCGAACTGCTGATGGAAGGCATTCGCAACGTCTCCAACGCCATCGCCCACGACCTGCGCACGCCGCTGAGCCGCATCCGCGGCCGGCTGGATGACGCGCTGCGCCACGAGCCGACCGTGCCGCGCCTGTCCACCGCCGCGCATGACGCGATCGACGACATCGACGACCTGATACGGTTATTCGAGCGCCTGCTGCAGATCGCCGAAGCGGAATCCGGCATGCGCGCGCGCCTGTTCGAGCGGCTCGACCTGGGCCGGGTGGTGGCCGACATTGGCGAGATGTACGAAGCCACCGCCGAAGACAGCGGCATCACGCTGACCGTCGATGCGCCGGCCTCGCTGTATGTCGACGGCGACCGCAATCTGCTGGCCAGCGCCGTCGCCAGCCTGCTGGACAACGCCATCAAGTACGCCGGCCGTGGCGCGGTGATCCACGTGCGCGCCGGCCTGTATCAGGGCGAAGCGTCGATGTCGGTGCACGACAATGGCCCCGGCATTCCGGATACGGAACGCGACAAGGTCACCCAGCGCTTCTACCGCGTCGACAAGAGCCGCCACCTGCCGGGCAATGGCCTGGGGCTGTCGATCGTCAGCGCCACCGCCAAGGCGCACGCCGGCACGCTGGTGCTGGAGGATGGCGCGCCGGGACTGGTGGCGCGCATCGTGCTGCCGCTGGCGGTGAACTAACCGCCTATCCAATCCGTAATGTGACCGATTCGTAATGTCACCGCAAGCTTGTGGAAAGCTGCCCAGCCCTATGATGAGCTGTTCTTTTTCGGTCTTCCACATCATGCACGACTTAAGCGATATCGCCGCCTGGCTCCAGCACCACCCCATCTACCACGACTCGGCGGTGCATAGCACGCTGCCCGATCCAACCTTCGTGACCGAAGGGGAAACCGTGGTGTCCTTCAGCACCAACAACTACCTGGCGCTGGCCAACCACCCGCGCCTGGTGCAGGCCGCCAAGGATGGCCTGGACCGCTATGGCGTCGGCAATTGCGAGTCGCGCCTGCTGGGCGGCGACCTGGAAGTCTACCGTGAGCTGGAGCGCCGCCTCGGCGCTTTGAAGCACAAGAGCGACGCGGTGCTGTTCGTCACCGGCTACATGACCAACATCGGCGTGCTGTCGTCGATCGTCAAGGCGGCCACGCTGGCGCGCCTGCATGGCTTCCGCGCCAGGAAGCGCCACAAGTACGCCTACTACTCGGACGAGTTCAATCACATCTCGATCCGCGAAGGCATCCAGATGTCCGGCGCGCTGCGCTACAACTACCGCCATTGCGACATGAACCACCTGGAGTCGCTGCTGCAGGCCGGCGCCACCGAAGGCACCACGCCGATCATCGTCAGCGACGGCGTGTTCAGCATGGAAGGCACGATCGCGCCGCTGCCGGAGCTGGTGGCGCTGGCCGAACGTTTCGGCGCGCTGTTGTATGTCGATGACGCCCACGCCACCGGCATCCTCGGCGCCAACGGCGGCGGCACCTCGGAGCACTTCAACTGCTACAGCACCAACATCATGCAGATGGGGACACTGAGCAAGGCGCTCGGCTCGATCGGCGGTTTCGTCGCGGTGGAAAAGGAAGTGGGCGACGTGATCCGCCTGACCAGTTCCGCCTACGGCTTCACCTGCCCGCCGCCGCCGGACCAGGCCGCGGCGCTGCTGGCCGCGCTGGATATCCTGGAAGAAGAACCGCAGCGCCGCCAGCGCCTGTGGGACAACCAGCGCTACTTCATCGCGCAGATGGCGCCGCTGGGCTACACGATTATCTCGACCGCCACGCCGATCCTGCCGGTGCTGATCGGCGATGCGGAGACCTGCCAGCGCTATGCGATGGAGCTGCGCGCCGAAGGCGTGCACGTGGATTCGATCCAGTTCCCGGCAGCGCCGGTCGGCCAGGCGCGCCTGCGCTTCATGATGAACGCCGGCCACACCCGGGCGCAGATCGATCACGCGGTGAGCGTGATGGCGCGCCTGGCGGGACGCAGCGAACGCCTGGTGGCCTAGTTAATGCTCTGCCCAGCGCTGCTTGACCTCAAGCAGCGCGGGCATCTGTTTAATGAAGATGTCGACCAGGCGTCCTTCAAAATGCTTGTCGCGCTGCGCCAGCATATGGTCGATGGCTTTCTCCACCGGCCACGCTGCCTTGTACGGCCGCGCCGAGGTCAATGCGTCGAACACGTCGGCGATCGCCACGATGCGGCCGACCAGCGGAATCTCTTCACCTTGCAGGCCATTCGGATAGCCGCTGCCGTCCCACTTTTCATGGTGGGTGACGGCGACGTCGTAGGCCATGGCCAGCATGCCGTGCGGATGACGGCCGATGATGTCGCCGCCGATGCTGGCGTGCGACTGCATCACTTTCCATTCTTCCGCATCGAGCGGTCCGGGCTTGCGCAGGATATTGTCCGGGATGCCGATCTTGCCGACGTCGTGCATCGGCGCCGCGTGCAGCAGGTCTTCCGCTTCCGCTTCGGTCATGCCGATGGCCAGGCCCAGGATCCTGGCATAGTGGCTCATGCGGATCACGTGCAGGCCGGTTTCATTGTCCTTGAATTCCGCCGCCAGACCAAGGCGCTGGACGATTTCCAGGCGGGTCTTCTTCAGTTCATCCACACCCACCAGCGACAAATGGTTGCGCACGCGCGCCCGCACAATCGGCGGGCTGACCGGCTTGGTGATGTAGTCGACCGCGCCGGCTTCAAAGCCGATCACTTCATCGTCGGTGTCGCTCAGGGCGGTGACGAAGATCACCGGGATGTTGGCGGTGAGCGGATTGGCTTTCAAATGCCGGCAGGTTTCATAGCCGGTCATCCCCGGCATCATCACGTCCAGCAGGATGAGTTGCGGCTGTTCGGCACGCGCCAGTTCCAGCGCGCGCGGGCCGTCCTTGGCGAACAGCAGGCGGTAGTGGTCCTGCAGGATGTGGCGCAGCAGTTGCAGATTGCTGGCCTCGTCGTCGACCACGAGGATCTGCGGCTGGTTGGCTTGGTGGGTAGTGATCATGGGGTCTCCGTGGCCAGGCTGGCCTGTAATGCTTGCAGTGCGGCGTAGGCCTGCGGGAAGTCGAAATCGTTCAAGGCGTCCAGCACGGCGTTCAGTGGCTGGACGAGGTGCGGCGGCGCGCCGGTGAGGGCGGCTTGCAATGCGGTCAGGGCGGCGTCGTTCAGCGCGCCGCGTTGCAGCGAAGGCAGCAGCGCGGCAGACTTCTGGCGCGCGATGGACAGGTCGAAGACGGCAGCCGGCGGCGCTGCCAGGCGCGCGCCACGCGGCGGCGCCAGTGCGTGGATGGCGCTGAGCGCGGCGTCCAGCTGGCCGGCCAGCGTACGCTGCGCCTGCGCCAGTTCGGTCTTCAGCGCGACCGAGATACAGCGTACCGCCTGGTCCTGCAAGTCTGTGGCGCGCCTGCGCGGCATTGCGTCGGCCCCGGTACTGGCAACCACGCCATCACCCGCGCCATCGCCGCTGCCGTCGCGCAACGGCGATCCGCACAGCTTCTCGATTTGCGCCAGCGTGGCGGCCAATTGCTCCAACCCGATGTTGGCGGCCACGCCGCGCACCTTGTGGCTCCACGCCTGCGCTTCGGCCAGACGCGCCTCGCTGCCGTCGGCCAGCAACTTGGCCAGCGTGGCGGCGGCGCTGCTGTAATCGGCCACAAAGCGGTGCAGCGCCTGATGATAGGCCGCTTCCTCGTCGCCCCAGCGTTGCAGGCCGGCTTTCTGATTGAGCACGCGCTGGCGCGGCGCCTCGGCCGGCGGCGGCGCCGACGCCAGGGCCGGCAGATTGAGCACCTTCGCAATTTCGTGCGACAGCGCGTGCCAGTCCACCGGCTTGGACGCAAAACCGTCCATGCCCGCCAGCGCGGCCGCTTCGCGGTGCGCCGTCAGCACGCTGGCCGTCATCGCCACGATCGGCAGGCGCGGGTCGCCGGTGCGCTGTTCGCGCGCGCGGATGGTGCGGGTGGCCGCCAGGCCGTCCATCAGCGGCATCTGCATATCCATCAGCACCACATCGTAATGATATTCGGCCGACATGCGCACCGCCTGCGTGCCGTCCTGCGCGCGCTCCAGTGTGTGGCCGCGCTTGGCCAGCAGCAGCGACAGCAGCTCCAGATTTTGCGGCACGTCGTCCGCCGCCAGGATGTGCAGCGGCGGCAGCGGATAGTCGAACCGCTCACTGCTCTGCGCCTGGCCGTTGCGCGCCGGTTCCAGCGGCAGCAGCACATGGAAGGTGGTGCCCACGCCTGGGGTGCTCTCGGCCCAGATCTTGCCGCCCATGAGGCCGACCAGCTGGCGGCTGATGGTGGTGCCCAGGCCCGTGCCGCCGAAGCGGCGCGTCATCGAGGCATCCGCCTGCGTGAACGGATCGAAGATGGCGTGGATGCGTTCCGGCGCGATGCCGATGCCGGTATCTTCCACGGCGATATGCAACTGGCCTTGCTGTTCGGTGGCGCGCAGGCATACCTTGCCGACCGAGGTGAACTTGATGGCGTTGTCCAGCAGGTTGCCGAGGATCTGGCGCATGCGCAGCTCGTCGCCGTGCAGCCACGCCGGCAGCGCCGCGTCGTAGGCGATGTCGATCACCAGCCCCTTGCTGCGGGCGTTGCTGCCGAAGGTGGAGGCCAGTTCGTCGATCAGGCCAAGCAGGCTGTAATCGTCCGGCTCCAGTTCCACCGCGCCTTTATCCAGCTTGGCGGTATCCAGGATTTCGTTCAACAGGCGTAGCAGCGAGCGGCCTTCCTTGCGCACCGTGTCCAGGTGGCGGCGCTGATCGGAGTCCAGCGCCGTATCCAGCAGCACGTCGGTGAAGCCGAGGATGGCGTTCATCGGCGTGCGGATTTCGTGGCTCATGTTGGCGACAAAGCTGGCGCGCGCGGCGGCGGCCTTTTCCGCCGTCTCCTTGGCCTGGCGCAGCACCTGCTCCATCTCGCGGCGTTCGCTGATGTCGAGGATCACGCCGTCGATCCAGCGGACCCCGGGATTGGTTTCGTCGGCCGTCACCGCGCCGTGCTCCCACATGAAGCGCCGGCTGCCGTCGGCGTGAATCAGACACCACTCGACCTGGTAGGCCGCCAGCTCGGCGACGCTGCGCGAAATCTCGGCCGCCACGCGTTCGCGGTCTTCCTCGCAGATCAGCGAGCCGAGGGTGCGGATGCGCTGGGCGCCGACGAAATCGCTGGCGGGATAACCGGCCAGCCGCTCGATGCCGTCGCTGACGAAGACCGGCGGGGCGTCGAACGCCATGCTGCTGCGGAACGAGATGCCGGGAATATTGCCGATCAGCGAACGGAATTGCTGCTCGCTGTCGCGCAGGGCCTGCATGATGGCGCGCCGTTCGCTGATGTCGGTAATGAACAGCACAAACAGGTCGCGCCTGGCCAGCCTGGCATGGCCCAGCGCGCGCCGGATCGGCACCCTGCTGCCATCCTTGCGCAGCGCCACCACTTCGCTGCCTTTGCCGGGAACGGCGGCATCTTCAGTGCGCAGGTAGTTGAGCAGGCCGTCGCGTTCCGAGCGTTCCACATCGGCCATCAGCAGGCGGATATTGCGGCCGGTGATTTCGTCACGGCTCCAGCCGAAAATGCGTTCGGCCGAGGCGTTGAATTCCTGGATAACGCCGGCGCGGTCGACGGTGATCACGCCGTCCACGGTGGTGGTCAGCAGCGCCCGCATCCACGCTTCGCTCTCGGCCTGGCGGTGGTACATCTCGCGATAGCGCAGCATGCCGTTGGCGGCCAGGGCGAACACGGTGACCGCCACCGTGATCAGCGCCAGCGCCAGCGCCACGAAGGTGGAGTTCTGCTGCGGCGTGGCGTCGACCGGCAACTGGCCGACGAAGCGCGCCGCCGCCATGCCGGTGTAGTGCATGCCGGCGATGGCGCAACCCATCACGGCGGCGCTCAAGGCGCCGAGCACCGCGCGCGGCAGGCGCAGCGTGCGCAGGCCAAAGCGGATCCACAGCGCCAGCGTGGCCAGCACCACCGCCACCACGATCGACAGGGCGAACATGACGGGATCGTAGCGCAGCTGCAGCGCCATCTCCATCGCCGCCATGCCGGTGTAGTGCATGGCGCCGATGCCGGCGCCGACCAGCACCCCGCCCGTCATCAGCGAGACGGCGTTCAGGCGGCGCATGCTGATGATGGAGAGCGCCACCCACGAGGCGGCCAGGCTGGGCAGCACCGACAGCAGGGTCAGCGCGTGGTTGTAATCGACGTCGGTGCACAGGTTAAAGGCCAGCATGCCGATGAAGTGCATCGACCAGACGCCGCAGCCCAAGGCCAGGCTGCCGGTGGCCAGCATGGCGGCGCGCAGGCCGCGCGTGCTGGCCAGGCGGGCTTGCGCGGCGACTTGCAATCCCATCCACGATGAGAAGATGGCAACCACGATCGAGAGAACCACCAGCAGCGGCGAATAGGTGCCGAAGTGGAGCAGGGACGGATTGTCCGGCGGTGTGAAGAATTCCAGCATGATGAGGCAAACCATAGCACAGAAAAAACCGCCGAAATGCAGTTGTTGCTTTAAAGATAAATATGTTTAATACTTGTCGAGCTGATCCGCATATCGCCGGATCCCAACCTGGGACACACTGAAGAAATGGCTTTCCTGACCAAGAAGAAGATCGTGCTGGCCGTGGGCCTGCTGGTAATCGGCGGCGGCGCGGCCGCGTATTTTTCCAGGAACAAAGCGCCGGTGGTGGAACCGCCACGCTTCCGCACGGCGGCGGCCGACACCGGCAACATCACGCAGACGGTGACCGCCACCGGCACCATCAACCCGGTGGCGCTGATCAATATCGGTTCGCAGGTCTCCGGCACGGTCAGCGAGTTGAAGGCCGACTTCAACGACCACGTGACCAAGGGCCAGGTGCTGCTCAAGCTCGACCCGACCATCTTCAACGCGCAGATCCGCCAGGCCGACGCGCAACTGGCGTCGGCGCGCGCCTCGCTCAAGCTGGCGCAGGCCACGCACCAGCGCAACCAGTCCTTGCTGACGCAGAACTACATCTCGCCGCTGGCGCTGGACCAGTCCAAGCGCGAAGTCGACGTGGCGCAGGCGAATATCCAGCTGGCGCAGGCGCAGCTGGCACGGGTGCAGGCGGACCTGGACAACTCGGTGATCCGGTCGCCGATCGACGGCGTGATCATCAAGCGCACCATCGACCTGGGGCAGACCGTGGCGGCGTCGTTCACCACGCCGCAGCTGTTCCAGATCGCCCGCGATCTGACCAAGATGCAGATCGACACCAGCGTATCGGAAGCGGACGTCGGCTCGCTGAAGGAAGGGCAGCAGGCGCGCTTCGTGGTGGACGCCTATCCGGACAAGGAATTCAACGCCCGCATGCGCCAGTTCCGCCTGGCCGCCAATGTGCTCAACAACGTGGTGACGTATAACGTGGTGCTGGACGTCGACAACAAGGACGAGCTGCTCAAGCCGGGCATGACGGCGCAGGTGCGTCTGCTGGTGGGCAACCGCCAGAACGTGCTGCGCGTGCCGACCGCCGCGCTGCGCTTCCGCCTCAGCGACGAGGAAATCGAGAAGCAGAAAAAGCTGGCCGAAGCCGCCGCCGGCAAGTCCGCCTCGGCCTCCGCCGCCGCCAGCGCCGCCACCGCCACCGAGGCGCCGCAGGAAGACGACGCCTCGTTCCGCACCAAGGCCGACCTGGCGCGCACCTTCCGCATCTACACGCTGGACGCGAAAAACCAGCCGAAGGCGCTGGACGTGAATATCGGCCTGTCCAACTTCCGCTACACCGAAGTGGTGAGCGGCGATTTGAAGAAGGGCGACAAGGTCATCACCCGCGCCATCGGCAACGACAAGGAAGGTGGCATGTGAGTGGGCCGGCCAATGAACTGCTGATCGACATCCGCCAGGTCACCAAGAGCTACTTTTCCGGCAGCGTGGAAACCCAGGTCTTGCACGGCATCGACCTGGCCGTGCCGCGTGGTGACTTCCTGGCGGTGATGGGGCAGTCCGGCTCCGGCAAGTCGACGCTGATGAATATCTTCGGTTGCCTGGACCAGGCCACCGGCGGCAGCTACTTCCTCGACGGCGTCGATACGCTGACGCTGTCGCGCAACCAGCTGGCCACCATCCGCAACCGCACCATCGGCTTCGTGTTCCAGAGCTTTAACCTGATCAAGCGCATGAGCGTGGTGGAGAACGTGGCGCTGCCGCTGATCTACGCCGGCGTCTCGCGCTCCAAAGCGCACGCCAAGGCGCTGGTGGAACTGGAGCGCGTGGGACTGGCCGGCATGGCCAGGCGCACGCCGAACCAGCTGTCCGGCGGCCAGCAGCAGCGGGTGGCGATTGCGCGCGCGCTGGTGGGCGATCCGCCGCTGATCCTGGCCGACGAACCGACCGGCAATCTCGATACGCAAACCAGCGTCGAGATCATGCGCTCGTTCCAGCAGCTGAACGATGAACGCGGCATCACCATCCTGCTGGTGACGCACGAACCGGACATCGCCGCCTACAGCAAGCGCCTGATGCGCCTCAAGGACGGCCGCGTGCTGTACGACGGCCCGTCCGCCGAAGGCCTGCGCCAGATGCTGCAGAGTCACGAAAACCTAACCGTATAAACCATATGAACCTTTTACAGATCGTGGTAGAGGCGTTTCGCTCGATGCTGGCGAACCGTCTGCGCACGCTGTTGACCATGCTGGGCATCATCATCGGCATCACCTCGGTGGTGCTGCTGCTGGCGGTGGGCGACAGCATGAAGCGCTTTATCGCCAAGGAGCTGGAGCAGCTGGGCACCAATATGCTGTTCATCTCCCCCGGCGGCGACCGCGCGCAACAGCAGCGCATGCGCAGCGGCGCGCAGCCGGCGATGACCATCGCCGATGCGGCGGCGCTCAATGAGCTGCCGTCGCTGTCCGGCGCCGCGCCGGTGCTGCAAAGCGGCTTCAATCTCTCGGTGGGCAACGAGAACGCGTCGAAGACGGTGCACGGCGTCACGCCGGCCATGTTCAAGATCCGTGGCTGGAAGGTCGACAAGGGCAGCGCCTTCAGCGATGCCGACGTGCGCGCCGCCTCGCGCATGGTGGTCATCGGCCGCAAGATCGCCGACCAGTTCTTCTACAAGCAGGATCCGCTGGGCAAATACATCCGCATCGAGAACGTCTCGTTCCAGGTGGTGGGGGTGCTGTACGGCGAAGGCAAGCAGGTGGACGGCGGCGACTTGAGCGAATACGTGATCGTGCCGATCACCGCGGCGTCGGCCAACCTGATCAAGACCGCCTTCCCCGGGAATGTGCACTACGTGGTGGCGCAGGGTAAATCCGGCGGCAATTTGCAGGATGCGATCATGGACATCGGCGAAACGCTGCGCGACCGTCACCACATCAAGATCGACCAGCCGGACGACTTCCGCATCGATAACCTGGCCTCGTTCGCCGAGACGGCGCAGAAGATCAGCGCCGGCTTGGCGGCCTTGCTCGGGCTGATCGGCGCCATCTCGCTGATCGTCGGCGGCATCGGCATCATGAACATCATGCTGGTGTCGGTGACCGA
Source organism: Duganella margarita (assembly GCF_009857535.1). Lineage (GTDB taxonomy): Bacteria > Pseudomonadota > Gammaproteobacteria > Burkholderiales > Burkholderiaceae_D > Rugamonas > Rugamonas margarita. The sequence continues at coordinate 86,582 of NZ_WWCS01000004.1, read as the reverse complement.
GCGCACCCGCGAGATCGGCATCCGCATGGCGATCGGCGCCAAGCCGCGCGACGTGCTGCTGCAGTTCCTGACGGAGGCGGTGGTAATCTGCCTGGTGGGCGGCATCTTCGGCATCATGCTGGCCACGCTGGCGGCGCGCGGGATTACCGCCACCGGCAAGTTCGATGTGTTCATCACCCTGCAGGCGGTGGTGGTGGCGTGCGGCTTTTCCAGCCTGGTGGGCGTGTTCTTCGGCTTCTACCCGGCGCGTCGCGCATCCAAGCTGCTGCCGGTGGACTGCCTGCGCTACGAGTGATCAGTAGTCGAACTTTTTACTGGTGCCGGTGTTTTTGCCGGTGGCCTTGAAGTAGATGGAGTGCTCCGCGCGTTCCTTGCGGACCGCCTCGCGGCGTTCGCGATTGGCGCGGCGGCGCTCTTCGATGCGGGCATTGTGCTCGTCGATGCGGCGCTGGGTTTTCTGGCCTTGTTTGCTATTGTGGAGCAGGCCGAATTTCTGCCGCATGGCCGCAGCCCACAACAGGAACACCAGCACCAGCGACAGCAGGTAGGCCGATTGCCACAGACCATAATTCTGGCTGATGAAGGGGAAGATCGGCGCGGCTTTTTCCAGCCAGCCCTGGCCGAGAATGCCCAGCCCGGCCGCCAGCACACCGAGACAGGTCGTCTTGATGATCATCCAGCGGCTGGCCTTGATCCGAGACTCCCAGAAGGATTGCGGATCGTCGGTCAGTTGGTCGAGGTAGGGAGTATGGTCGTGTTGCGTAGTCATAGCGACAATTTTTTAGGGCGCCAGTATTTGCGGTGGCGATTATCTCATATTTTCCATGCGGAAACTGTAGTGGTATTGATTCAAGTCTAGTTCCGGCATCCCGCCTTTCCAAAGAGAGTGTTTGCAATGCGCATTGCACCGCATACTGGGCCCAATATTGATGGAGGCGGAGCCATGCGCGGTAGCGTTGCGGGAGTTTGCTTGAGCATGATGGTTGCCGGGGCGGCGGCGCAGGACAGCCCGCCGCCCGCGACCAGTAGCGTGATCTACGATGCCAATGGCGTGTCCAACCTGAGTGGCGGTGCGCGCCGGGGCAGCGCTTACCAGGGCATGCTGCGCTGGCAGACCAGCGTCGATGGCGAACGGGTTCTGGGCTGGCAGGATAGCAGTGCCTTTTTCAATGTGATGGCGACCCACCAGGCCGGGCCTGCCATCCTGACCGGGGACGCGCAAGGCGTCAGCAATATGGCGGCACCGCCGGGCGTGCGGCTGGAGGAGGCCTGGATCCAGAAAAACTTCTTCGACGGCCGGCTGTCGGTACTGGCCGGGCGCTATGATTTGAACAGCGAGTTTTACCACCTCAATACTTCATCGCTGTTCTTCAACAGTTCGTTTGGCATCGGCGCCGAGTTTGCCCAGAGCGGGCAGGGCGGGCCGTCGATTTTTCCTGCCACCGCCGTCGGCACCCGCATCGCGGTCAAGCCGGCGCCGAACGTCGTCCTGCGCGCCGCCATACTGGACGGCGTGCCGGTGGATCGCAGCGGCGGCGGCAGTGCGGCCTTCCGTGGCGGCGATGGTTTGTTGCTGGTTTATGAGATGGCGTGGCTGAGCCGACCGGAACCCGCCGCATCGGCACAAGATCACCACCTGCGCATTGGCCGCAATGCCGGCCTGGCGCCGGACCAGGGCAAGCTGGCTGTCGGCGGCTGGTATTACACCGCGCGGTTTGCCGAGCTGAATGCGTTCGAAGCATCCGGACAGCCGCGCCAGCAACGTGGTTCCAGCGGCGCCTATCTGGTGGCGGAGCGCAGCTTGTACCAATCGAGCACGCAGCCGCAGAAGGTGGTGTCCGGCTTCGTGCAGCTTGGGGCGGCGGATAGTCGCGTCAATCGCTTCAACGGTTACTTCGGCGCGGGTCTCACCGCGACCGGCCTGGTACCCGGCCGCGTCAGCGATGAACTGGGGCTGGCGGTGGCGATTGCGCGCAATGGCAGCGCTTATCTGCGCAGCCAGCAGATCGCCGGCGTGGTCAACCAGCGCGCCGAATCGACGGTCGAGCTGACGTATCTGAGCCAGGTCAGTCCGCGCTTGTCTTTGCAGCCCAGCTTGCAGTATGTGATGCATCCCAACACGGTGACCGGCGTCGGCAACGCGCTGACCTTGCAGCTGCGCGCCGAGGTCGCGTTCTAGGTGGACGTGGCGCTTGTGTTTGCGTAGCATGGGCGCATGATGAAACGTTTAATCTCCACGGTTTTGCTGGTGCTGTCCATCGGCGCCGCTGTTGCTGCTCCTGCCGCGCCGGTGCTAGCTGTTGTTGGCGATGGTTGGGCTAACAACTCGGTCAACGCGGTGGTGTTTCGCAAGAATTCATTGGTGACCCAGGGCGACACGCAGTATGTGGCCTATTACGATGCGCAGCGCTATCTGGTGCTGGGCAAGCGCGCGCTGGGCGCCACGCAGTGGACCGTGCGGCGCAGCTTCTGGCAAGGCAATGCGGCCGATGCGCATAACGCCATCAGCATCATGGTGGACGGCGCCGGCTATCTGCATGTGTCGTGGGACCATCACAATAATGCGCTGCGTTACGCGCGCGGCGTGGCGCCCGGATCGCTGGCGCTGGGGCCGAAGCAGGCCATGGTCGGCGTCGATGAGGCCGAGGTGTCGTATCCCGAGTTCTATCGCCTGCCCAATGGCAACCTGCTGTTCTTCTACCGGCTGGGCGGCTCGGGACGCGGCGACTTGATCATCAATCGCTACGACGTCGCCACGCAGCGCTGGACGCGGCTGCACACCAACCTGATTACCGGCGAGGGCAAGCGCAACGCCTATTGGCAGGCGTTCCTCGATCATCGCGGCACGCTGCATCTGTCGTGGGTGTGGCGCGAGTCGCCGGACGTGGCCAGCAACCATGACATGGCGTATGCGCGTTCGCGCGATGGCGGTGTGACGTGGGAGCGCTCCGATGGCACGCCGTACCAGCTGCCGATCAGCGCCGCCAGCGCCGAATACGCGCTGCACATTCCGCAGAACAGCGAATTGATTAACCAGACGTCGATGGCGGCCGATCAGGATGGCCATCCCTACATCGCCAGCTATTGGCGTGACGCCGGTTCCAGCGTGCCGCAGTATCACGTGATCTTCAACACCGGCACGGCCTGGCAGGCGCGGTCGCTGGATTTCCGCAAGACGCCGTTCTCACTGGGCGGGCAGGGCACCAAGCGGATTCCCATCGCGCGGCCGCAAATCATGGTCGGCAAGACCGGTGCGCTGCTGGTGTTTCGCGATGAGGAGCGGGGCAGCAGGGTCTCCGTGGCCAGCAGCGCCGATGTGTTGCGCGGGCCGTGGCAGGTGCAGGATCTGACCACATTTTCAGTCGGCGCCTGGGAGCCGAGTTACGACACCGAACTGTGGCGCCGCAACGGCACCCTCAGCCTGTTCGTGCAAAACGTCCAGCAGGTTGATGGCGAAGGCCAGGTCAACGTGCCGCCGCAGCCAGTGCAAGTGCTGGACTGGACGCCGGCGCCTTGATGCTGGCTCACCCAGAAATCATCTTGAGCAGCAGGGCAGACAACAGCGAGGATTGCAGGATTCCGACGCCAACCACCCAGCGGATTAACTCAGCCCGGCTATCGGCGATTTTTGCCTCCAGCCGGGCTTCGACCTGATCGATCCTGCCGTTGATCTTGATATCGACCTGATCGATCTTGCCGTTGATTCTTGTATCGACGTGATCGATTTTTGCATCGAGTTTAAATTGAACCATATCGATCTTGGCGTTGGTTTCTGCTGCGTAGTGATCGATTTTCGTATTGAGCGCACTCAGCTCGTTCATGATTTCGCCGGTGCTTTCGGCGTGAATGTCGGCCAGCGCCGGCGGCATCCCAGCATCCTGCAAGCGCTTTGCGTATTGGTGATTATCGAAAAGAATGGCCATGGCTCCCTCCGCAAGGTGAGCATCTATCTTAAAAACGCGGCCTGAGCAGCGTTTGATATATCGCAAAAGTATGCGGCTGATGAGCGCCGCCGGCGGGCGTGTCTATCTCGCCACACTCGTATTTTAATCCGGTTTTATGCCCCGCCCCTCTGTGCGCGCCATGCCGAAGATTGCTTTTTGTTACGAAATGGTAGCGTATAACATTTCAGTTATTATTTTTGTTGACAGCGACTTTTCTTAGCTTTTACACTCAAATGATCGCGCAACCATTTTCACTATAGGTTGTGACGTTTATAACAATAACCACGGTAAATTACCGAAGGAGACTGTAAAATGCTATTGAAACAACAAAAAGTTCGCCATTCCGGCCGGCAGATGGCGTTCGGCCTCACCGTCATGGCAGGTTTGATTGCGCAATCATATGCCCAGGAAGTCACGCCAGCCGCCCCGCCGGCCCCCAAGGACGACGCGCCGATGACCGTGGTGCAGGTCAACGGCTACCGCAATTCGCTGCTGTCGTCCGCCAAAGACAAGAAGGAAGCCGTCGGCTTCCAGGACTCGATCAACGCCGAAGACTTCGGTAAATTCCCTGACAAGAACATCGCCGAATCGCTGAGCCGTATTCCCGGCGTCGGCGTCTCGCGCGACATCACCGGCGAAGGTTCCACCATCCAGATTCGCGGCCTCGGTTCCAGCTTCACCAAGATCCTGCTGAACGGCGCGCCGATCGCGGTGGCCTCGTCCGGCCCAATCGACGGCGCCAACACCAACCGCGAGGTCGACCTCGACCTGTTGCCGACCGACCTGTTCACTAAGCTGACCGTCAGCAAGAGTCCGACCGCCGAGATGATCGAAGGCGGCGCCGCCGGCGTGGTCAACCTGCGCAGCGCGCGGCCGTTCGACAAGGAAGGCCGCACCATTTCCGCCAGCATCACCGCCACCAAGCAGCAGATCGCCGACAAGACCGGCGGCCGCGGCGCCTTCCTGGCCAGCCAGACCTTCGGCGACTGGGGTATCCTGGGCGGCGTGACGCTGTCGCGCCAGCAGATCCACACCACCGGCTGGGAAACCGTCGGCTATACCAACGCCAATCTGTCGGCCGCGCAGAATCCGGCCGCCAACCGCAACAACACCGGCGGCGGCAACTTCACCATTCCCGCCACGGTGCCGGTTGGCGCCGGCAACGGCCTGGTGACCGGCCAGGTGATCGACCAGGCCTGGCTGCTCGCGCACAATCCGGGCCTGACCATCCAGCAGATCGACAACGCCATCCTGCCGCGCCTGGGCCGAACCATGGACTATTTCGGCACCAAGGACAAAGGCTCGGCGATCTTCGCCGCCGAATACCGTCCGACCGAAAACCTGCACTTCTACCTGGACACCATGTATAGCAAGCGCGACGACAAGATGACGCGCATGGACTACGACTGGTCGGTCCGCAACGGCAGCATGATCCCGCTGAACATGACGGTCGATAAAAGCGATTGCAGCGACGGCTGCACCGTCACTGGCGGCACCTTCGCCAACACCCAGAACTTCTTCGAGCATGGCTACCGCCGCGACCAGGTCAGCCTGCTGGGCCTGAATCCGGGCATGGAATGGAAGCTCACGCCGCGCCTGAAACTGGACGCGCAGGTCAACTACACCCGCAGTAACTTCAGCCACGAAGCGCCGACGGTCTACCTGATCACCGCGCCCAACAGCGGCAACACGGTGACCTACAACAATAACAACGGCGGCATCCCGTCGGTGGTCGCCAGCACCGACCTGAACAACCCGAACAGCTATGTGTGGAACACCGGCCGCGTCAATATCCAGAACGAGTTCCGCAAGACCGAAACCAAGGGCTTCCACAGCGACCTGACCTGGGGCGACGACAAGTTCAACCTGAAGGGCGGCATCGCCTACGACGATATCACCCGCCGCATCAGCGCCTCCGACAACTCGGCGGCTTGGCAAGCGGCGGTGTGCGGCAACAATCCTAGCGTGTTCCTGCAAGGCCCGAACGGCGCGCCGACCTGCAACGGCGCCTCGACCCCGGGCGCCAGCGCCGCCGCGCTGTATCCAGGCTACGGCACCGGTTACACCGCCGGCGCCACCACGCCGCTGACCTACGGCGGCTCGCTGATTCCGCAGACCGCGCTGGCCAGCTACATCGTCCCCGGCCCGTATGGCCGTCCGGTCGTCGACTGGACCCGCTTCGCCAAGGATTCCAACTACCAGCAGTACTACAACACTGCACCATCCAGCGGCGCCTCCTCGACCGGCGCCAGCGCCGGCTACATCGGCGAGAAGACCACCGGCCTGTATATGGAAGCCAACGGCAAGTTCGAGCTGGCCGGCTTCCCGACCCGCTACAACGCCGGCGTGCGTTATGTGCGCACCCGCCAGTCGGTCGGTTCGCTCAACTCCGCCACCGATCCGCGCAACGCCGACCTGACGCTCAATGGCAGCAAGTATCCGAACGTCGACCAGTGGGTGTATCAGGACACCACCTACAACAACACGCTGCCATCGGGGACGCTGGCGGTCAACCTGCGCAGCGACGTGATCGCCCGCGCCGCGCTGTCGCGCAGCATGACGCGCGCCGATCCGAACGCCCTGCGTCCGGGTGTAAACTTCTCCGGCGTGTCGGCCGACACCGGCACCATCGGCAACCCGGCGCTGAAACCCTACCTGTCGGATAACATCGACCTGGGCATCGACTGGTACACCGGCCGCGAAGGCTACGTCAGCCTGACCGTGTTCCAGAAGAAGGTGGACGGCTTCACCATCAACCAGAACATCACGCTGCCATTCAGCGCGCTGGCGGCCTACGGCATCAACTACAACACGCTGATCCCGAACCAGCAGCAGGCGATCGATTCGCGCGGCGGTCCTAACGTGGCCACCGTGGTGATGACACAGGCCCGCAACGCGTCGGGTGAACTGAAAATCCGCGGCCTGGAACTGGGCTGGGTGCAACCGCTCGACAAGATCCTGCCAATCCGCGGCTTCGGCATCAACGAGACGGCCACCTTCATCACCCAGCGCGGTGATGGCGAAGGCGGCGCCGGTTTCGTGGCGCTGGGCGTCCCTAACCGCACCAACAACTTCTCGGTCTACTACGACAACCACGGTTACACGGCGCGCCTGTCGCATACTTTCTCGAAAGGCAGCCAGACCGCCACCGCGAACCAGAACGGCATCACCAATGCCGCGCTGTTCTCGGATAACTACAAGCAGCTGGACTTCTCGTCGAGCATCGACCTGGGCGAAGTGTTCGACAAGGAAAACTGGCCGACGCTGAGCTTCGACATCGTCAACCTGAACAACGATTCGCGCCGTGGCTACTTCCAGTTCAGTAACGCCAACTTTACGCAGTACTCGCCAGGCCGCACCTACTCGCTGGGTTTGCGCGCCAAGTTTTAATCGTCTGGGCCCTTGGTTCTCCAGCGGGGCCCTTTTTGCCCGCCCCTTCGGGGGCGGTTTTTTTTAAGGAATGTCATGATTGTCTCGACACGCCGATTGCGTGCTACCTGTCTGGTGCTGGCCGCGCTGCTGGGCTGCGCGCTGACTGCGGCGCACGCCGCCACGCCGCCGCATCTGCGCAAGCAGGGCAGCGCCACGCAGCTGATGGTCAACGACCAACCGTTTTTGCTGCTGGGCGGCGAGCTGCATAATTCGTCCGCCTCCAGCCTGGAATACCTGAATACCCTGTGGCCGACACTGAAGGCGGCCGAACTGAATACCGTGCTGGCGCCGGTCGAGTGGGACCAGATCGAGCCGGTCGAAGGACGCTTTGATTTCACGGTGTTGGACGGCCTGCTAAAACAGGCGCGCGCGCACGACACGCGGCTGGTGCTGCTGTGGTTTGGCGCATGGAAGAATTCCATGTCGACCTATGCGCCGGCGTGGGTGAAGACCGACACGCAGCGCTTCCCGCGTGCGCGCACCCGCGCCGGCGTGGCGCAGGAGATCCTGACGCCGTTTGCGCCGGCCACGCTGGCCGCCGATACGGCCGCCTTCCGCGCGCTGCTGGCGCACCTGAAGCAGGCCGACACCCAGCACACCGTGCTGATGATCCAGGTCGAGAATGAAATCGGCATGCTGCCGGAAGTGCGCGACTACAGCGCCGCCGCCAATGCCGCATGGCGCGCGCCGGTGCCAGCCGCGCTCACCGCGTATATGGCCGCGCACAAGGACAGCTTGCAGCCGGCGTTGAAAGCCGCATGGGAAACGCGCGGCGCCCGCGCCAGCGGCACCTGGGCCGAGGTATTCGGTGACACCATCGAGACCGAAGAGATTTTCCAGGCCTGGCACTACGCGCAGTTTGTCGAAGCGCTGACGGCGGCCGGCAAGGCGGTCTATCCGCTGCCGATGTATGTGAACGTGGCGCTGAACCGGCCGGGCAAGCGTCCCGGCGAATATCCGAGCGCCGGTCCGTTGCCGCATCTGTTTGATGTGTGGAAGCCGGGTGCTCCGTCGGTGGACGTCATCGCCATCGACACCTACTTCCCCAATTTTATCCACTGGGCCAGGCAGTTCAAGCGCCCGGACAATCCGCTGTTCATCCCCGAAGCCAATCACGCCGAGCGGCCCGATGCCGGCGCCGACGCCTTCTACGCCATCGGCGAGCATGACGCCTTCGGCTTCTCGCCGTTTGCCATCGACGATATCAAGGACGGCAAGTCGTCGCTGCCGCAAGCATATCGCGTGCTGAAGCAGCTGGCGCCGACGATCAATCGCTATCAGGGCAGCGGCAAGGTGCGCGGCTTCAAGGCGCCGTTGTCGTACGAAGGCGAGGTGGACATCGCGCCGCAGCAGGTGCGCATGGGCGGCTACACCTTGCAGGTCAGCTTTAACGCGCCGTGGGAAAAACTGACGCCAACCGAGGTGCAGACGCGCGGCGGGCTGGTGATCCAGACCGGCGAGGATGAATTTATCGTGGCAGGCAAAGGCCTGACGATTGTTTTCGGCAGCGCGGACGGCGCGCAGGTCGGCATCGAACAAGCCATCGCGGGCCTGGACAGCAAAGGCCGCTGGCTGAACGGCGACGAGACGCACCAGGGCCGCCACATTGGCTTACCGGGCGATGCGTTTACGATACAGCGCGTAAAGCTGTACCGCTATCGCTGAACCGAACTTATTTGGAGTAGAGAATATGGATAAATCCACCAGCCCAGTCATCACCGCCATGCAGGTCATTCCCGTGGCGGGCTACGACAGCATGCTGCTGAACCTGTGCGGCGCGCACGCGCCTTACTTCACGCGCAACCTGGTGCTGCTGACCGATAGCGCCGGCCATACCGGCATTGGCGAGGTGCCGGGCGGCGCCGGCATCCTGGCGGCGCTGGAGCGTTCGGTGCCGCTGGTGGTGGGCACGCAGATCGGCCGCTACAACCGCACGCTGAACGCGATCCGCACCGCCATCGGCGGCCATCATCAGGTGACGTCGGACGCCGAGGCGGCGGTGCTGAAGCAGCCGCACGAAATCAATCTGCGTCTGGATAACGTGGTGACGGCGGTGGAAGCGGCGCTGCTCGATTTGCTGGGTCAGCACTTGGGCGTGCCGGTATGCGAGCTGCTCGGCTCCGGCCAGCAGCGCGACAGCGTGCCGATGCTGGCCTACCTGTTCTACATCGGCGACCGTGCCCGCACCGACCTGCCTTACCTGAGCGGCGACGGCGCCAGCGGCTGGTATGCGCGCCGCCATCAGGAAGCGATGACGCCGGCTCAGATCGTCGAACTGGCCGAGGCCACGGTGGACAAATACGGCTTCAAGGATTTCAAGCTGAAGGGCGGCGTGATGCGCGGCGCGGAAGAAATGGAAGCCGTCACCGCGATCAAGAAGCGCTATCCGGATGCGCGCGTGACGCTGGACCCGAACGGCGCCTGGTCATTGAAGGAGGCGATTGACCTGTGCAAGGGGCAGGGCCACATCCTGGCCTATGCGGAAGACCCATGCGGGCCGGAGAACGGTTATTCTGGCCGCGAGATCATGGCCGAATTCCGCCGCGCCACCGGCATCCCGACCGCCACCAACATGGTCGCCACCGACTGGCGCCAGATGGCGCACTCGCACCTGCTGGGCGCCGTGGATATTCCGCTGGCCGATCCGCACTTCTGGACCATGCAGGGATCGGTGCGCCTGGCGCAGCTGTGCGAACAGTGGGGGCTGACGTGGGGCTCGCACTCCAACAACCACTTCGACGTGTCGCTGGCAATGTTTACCCACGCAGCCGCCGCCGCGCCGGGCAACATCACGGCGATCGACACGCACTGGATCTGGCAGGAAGGTCAGGAGCGGCTGACGCGTGAGCCGCTGCAAATCGTTGGCGGCGCAGTGCAGGTGCCGCAGAAGCCGGGCCTGGGCATCGAGCCGGACCTGGACCGCATCCAGGCCGCGCATGAGCTGTACAAAAAAGTCGCCACCACCGCCCGCGACGACGCCATGGCGATGCGCTACCTGGTGCCTGGCTTTATCTACTCGCCCAATCGTCCGAGCATGGTCTGAGGCGTCTGCGTCACAGGTGGTTGGGCAGCGTCTCGACCAGCCAGTCGATGAATACGCGCAGGCGGTGCGGCACGTGGCGGTTCTGCGGATAGACCACGTGGAACGGGTAGGGCGCCGGCCGCCACGGCTGGAGGATCTCCACCAGCGTGCCATCCGTTAGCGCCGGCCGCGCCGCATAGGCGAAGGTCTGGATGATGCCCAGCCCCGCCAGCCCGGCCGCCATGTGGCCATTGCTCTCGTTGACGCCGACGCGGTGTTCGATCTTGATTTCGCTCTTTTCGCCATCGCGCAAAAACCGGAACGGCATCGCGCGGCCGCTCTGCGCCAGCACGTAGGCCACCAGCCGGTGGCCGTTCTTCAGCTCATCGGGATAGGCCGGCACGCCGTACTGCTTCAGGTATTCCGGCGTGGCGCAGGTGACCATCTGCGCCTGTCCCAGCGGCCGCGCCACCAGCGTTGAATTATCGAGCGCGCCGCCGCGGATCACGCAGTCGACGTTATCGCTGACCATGTCCACCGCGCGGTCCGACACGCCCAGGTCGATGCGGATATCCGGATAGCGCGCCATGAAATCCGGCAGCGCCGGGATCAGCACGTCGGACGCGGTCGAACCGCCGACGTCCACCCGCAAATGCCCGCGCGGCTTGCTGCGGGCGACATTGAACGAGGTGTCGACATCTTCCAGGTTGCGCAGGATAAGACTGGTCTTTTCGTAGTACAGCTGGCCCTCCGGCGTAACCGTTACCCGGCGCGTGGTCCGCTGCAGCAGGCGCACGGCCAGATGCGCCTCCAGCTCCTGCACCAGCTTGCTCAGCGTGGCGTTGGGCATGTCCAGCGAATCCGCCGCCTTGGTAAAACTGCCTGCCTCCACCACCCGCGCAAACGCGCGTATCGCCAGTAGCTGGTTCATTGATTATTCCCGTCCATGGATAGTGATTTTAATTTTACACGGTTTATCTATAAATCGGGCGGCGTTAAAGTTCACCCATCGCAACTTACTTAACGGAGCAAATCATGAACAAGCAACTCAACGGCAAAATCGCACTGGTCACCGGCGGCACTACCGGTATCGGCCTGGCCACCGCGCAGGAACTGGCGGCACAAGGCGCGCGCGTCTTCATCACCGGCCGTCGCCAGGCGGAGCTGGATGCCGCCGTCGCCGTCATCGGCGCCGCCGCCACCGGCATCCGCGCCGACGCCTCGTCGCTGACCGACCTGGATGGCGTGTACGCCCAGATCGCCAAGAGCGCCGGCAAACTGGACATCCTGTTCGCCAACGCCGGCGGCGGCGACATGATGCCGCTCGGCGCCATCACCGAAGAACACTTCGACCGCATCTTCGGCACCAATGTGCGCGGCGTGCTGTTCACCGTGCAGAAAGCGCTGCCGCTGCTGGTGGATGGCGGCTCGGTGATCCTGACCGGTTCCACCACCTCGATCCAGGGCACGGCCGCTTTCAGCGTCTACAGCGCCAGCAAGGCCGCCGTGCGCAACCTGGCCCGTTCTTGGGTGATGGATTTGAAAGAACGCCGCATCCGCGTCAACGTCGTCAGCCCTGGTCCGATCCGCACGCCTGGCCTGGGTGGCCTGGTGCCGGACGAAGCGCGTCAAGGCCTGTTTGACTTCCTGGCGTCGCAAGTGCCACTGGCACGTCTGGGCGAGCCGGAAGAAATTGGCAAGGCCGTCGCCTTCCTGGCCTCCGACGCGGCCAGCTACGTCAACGGCATCGAGCTGTTTGTCGACGGCGGCATGGTACAGGTATAAGCATGAAAAAGTTCATCGCTATCGGGGCCATGCTGATCGCATCGCTGGCCCAGGCGCAGGCGACGGACGAGGTGGCGGTTGCGCAGCAGGCTATCAACCGCCACTTCGACATCTGGAACGATCGCAACGCCGCGCATTGGGATGCCAAGCTGCCGCAGGTCTACACGGCCGACGTGCTGGTGGCGGACTACGGCGGCCTGGCCACCGGCTATGCCGACATCCGCCGGCTGCTGGAACGGGTGCAGGCGGATCATCCCGGCTTCGTCTTCACGCCGGCGCCGGTCGCCTGGAACCATGGCTTAGGGCGGGTTACCTGGGGCTATGGGCCGAAGGATAATCCCAACCAGGTCCACGGTGAAGACATCTTCACCATCAAGGACGGCAAGCTTGCGAGTCTGCGCGTCTTCATCGACAAACAATAAAGAAAGCGCATCATGAAACTTGTAGCTGCGGTATTTGCCGCCATCGTATTGAACCTGGGCGGCGCCGCGCAGGCAGCCGGCATCAAGACGGCGGGTATCGACCATGTCGGTATCAACGTGCCGGACCTGAAACAGGCCGAGGCTTTTTTGGCCACCACCTTCGGCTGTGAAGCGGTGACGCATATCGGCCCGTTCCCGATGACGCCGCGCGCCGAGAGCCTGACGCTGGCGATGGTCCGCTGTGGCGCCGGCGCCAACATCGAGCTGTTTGAGTACAAGAACCCGGCCGGCGCCAGCGTCATGCCGAAGAGCGAAGACATCGGCGCCTCGCACATCGCCTTTTATACCAACGACGTGAAAGCCGGCGTGGCTTACCTGAAATCGCAAGGCATCACGGTGCTGGGCGAACCGATGACCATGACCAGCGGCGACACCGAAGGCGAAACCTGGGTGCACTTCCTGTCGCCGTGGGGCTCGGAGATGGAGCTGGTGGGCTACCCCAACGGCAAAGGCTACGAGAAGAAGTCCAGCATCAAGCTGTGGAATCCTAAGCATCCAGCCAAATGATGCAATGGCCCGGTGAGCACCGGGCCATTTTTTTTACTGCTGCTGATTGCGCTTGGCGATTTCGTTACCGGCGTAACCGCCGCCGATCGCGCCAGCGATGGTCGCCAGCTTGCGGCCATTGCCGCTGCCTACCTGGTTACCCAGCAAGCCACCGACGACCGCGCCGAGACCCATGCCGACCACACTGTTCTGCGCCACTGGGGCAGGGGCGGGAGCTTGTGCAACCTGTTGCGGCGCATAGGTATGATGAACAATGGTTTTATGTTCTACCACGCGGCGTGGCTCAGGTGCGGGAGCGACGGTTTGCACTGGCGCCGCAACCGGTGCAGGCGCTACTGCCGCGATGGGAATCGGCGCATCGTTCGGCGCATTCGTCGCGTGCGAAGTTGGCAGCAGACCGGCGATGGACGCTGCGCCTACCAGGCTAACCAAGGCCACCGAGCCGGCGGCGAAAGCCATCATCGGATGAATGCGGGTGCGTGCGGTATGTTCCATTTTTTCTCTCCTGAAGATCGCCATGAGTGGCGCTTGTTCATATAACGGAGAGCCGGCGACGATGGCTGACCTGGAAAGTGTATCCTGCGTAAGCAGATGTTACTGCCCGTGGCTACATAGTCAACACAATCTTGCCGACATTGAGGCCATCCTCCATGCGCTGCTGCGCGGCCCCGGCCTGCGCCAGCGGATAGACACTGTCGATCACAGGCGTCAAACCATCTTTGACGAAGTGCGCCAGCCAACGCTCCTTGAAGCGGCGCGACATGGCATGTTTAACCTCTTGTGTGCGCGACTTCATCACCGTGCCGATGATTTGCAGATGGCGGTACAGCAGGCGGTCCAGTGGTATGCTGGCGTTCTCGATACCGCCCATGATGCCGATCTGTATCAGCCGGCCGCCGAACGCCAACGAATTCACATTGCGCTCAAAATAAGGCGCGCCGATAAAGTCGAGGATCAGGTCAACGCCACGCTGCTCGGTCAGCCGATCCACCACCTCGGCGAAATCTTCGTTCACATAATCGATAGGATGATCGGCGCCGAGGCGGCGCACAAGTTCATGCGCGCTGGCCTGCGCAGTGGCGAACACCGTCGCGCCGGTGGCATGCGCCAGCTGCACCGCCGCGCCGCCCACGCCGCCAGCGCCGGCATGAATCAACACCGTCTCGCCGGGTTGCAGCTTACCGAGATGGATCAGCGCCTCATGCGCGGTGACGAATACCTCGGTAATGGCGGCAGCGTGCACATAGTCCAGGCCATCGGGAATCGGCATCGCCATGCGGTAATCGATGCGCGCCACCTCGGCATAGGCGCCGCCGCCGACAATGCCCATCACGCGGTCGCCCACCGCATAGCCTTCCACATTCTCGCCCACGGCGATGACTTCGCCGGCGATTTCCAGCCCCATGATGGTGGAGTCGCCGAAGTCCGGCCAGCCGTAGCCGCCGCGCCGGTGCGTCAGGTCGGCGCGATTGACGCCGGCGGCGCGGGTGCGCACCAGCAGGTCGTTGGGACGCAGCACCGGCTCCGGCGCTTCGCCGATTTGCAGGACGTCGGCGGCGCCGAATTTGTCAAAGATAATGGCTTGCATGGTTGCCTCTGTGCTTCCCGAGTGATCAATGGGAGCAGGGTAAGTCAAACCTCGGCTGCTGATAATCCGTTCAAGCTCGTCAACGGCTGTGCAGGAATTGCATAGGTGGATGGTGCGGATGCTTGTCGCGCTTCAATATGCGGCCAAAGAGCCTTGGTTAGAGTGAAAGATCTTTCACTACCTTAGCAAGGAGGCTCAAAGTGCCGTATATCTATACGAAAGTCGAGGAACTGGAGGGGACAGAGCTCGTTGGAACGCATCAATGCGTGGCGCTCATCCAGCACTACGCGAAAGTGCCTGCATCGTCCGCTTGGCGACAAGGAGAGCATGCCGTTGACGCTACCACGCTTAAAAAAGGAACCGCTATTGCGACCTTTGTGAATGGGCGATATCCCAGTAGGAATCACGGCAATCACGCTGCCTTCTTCCTCCGGTATGGCCCGAATGGCATCTGGATTATGGATCAATGGAAGCATGAGAAAAAGACCGAGGTATCATCCAGGTTCATTCCGTGCCGAGGCAAAACGAAAAGCGGAGTTTACATTCGTGCAAGCGATAACGCCGATGCGTTTTACGTTATCGAGTGATGGGAGTGAGTATGCTTACCAAAACATGGGTGTATCCAGTACCGCTTGTATTACTCGCCTTACCAATCATGCTCAAAGCTGCGCCACTGCAATCGCTGGAGTGTCCCGAACTGATTCCCAGCGCCTCTGTGGAGGTTACCGAGGTACCGGACGACTGGGTGCCGTATGTTGCGTCACCGCTGTATTTGCATGCGGCTGCACCGATGTATGGACCACCTGAACTGAAGGGGGATCTAGCGGACTTCAAGGAGGCGCGCACGAAGAACGAGTGGTCATACACCTATGCGCTGGACGGCGCATTCCCCGAAGGGAAGTGGTTGCAATGCGCATATGGCGAGCGCAATCAGATCACCCTGTCTCGCCGCCTGCCGGATGAAGTCCAAGAGTGCAGGTTCACTTACCGAAAAGGCGCTAAGGCGGGGCAGCATGCAATAAAGATTCAATGCAAGTAAAGCCGGAAACAAAAAAGCCGCATAGTCCGAAAAGACATGCGGCTTTCAATGTTCTGGTGCCCCGGGCCGGAATCGAACCGGCACGCCTTGCGGCGGCGGATTTTGAGTCCGCTGCGTCTACCAATTCCACCACCGAGGCAGGTGTGTAGCAATGCGACCCGCATTATCACCGATTTGCAACCCCACCGCAACCCTGCTCCGTAATTTTTATATTTCAATAAGTTTCCTGCCGTCCGAAGCGGGTATCATCGCGCCTACCGCCAGACTTTGCCGGTCCCGCCGGCGCCGAGACGCATGAAAAATAATAAGATTCGCGAAATGATCCTGGGCAAGCCGCTCGATCCGCTGAAGAGCGAGACCCGCCACTCCATGGCACTGGTGGCTTTTTTGGCCTGGGTCGGCCTCGGGGCGGATGGCTTGTCGTCCTCGGCCTATGGTCCCGAGGAAACCTTCCGCGCGCTCGGCGGGCATACGCATCTCGGCCTGTACATGGCGATCGCCACGGCGGTGACGGTGTTCGTCATCGCGCTGGCCTACAACCAGGTGATCGAACTGTTCCCGACTGGCGGCGGCGGCTACCGCGTTTCCACCAAGCTGGTGGGGCCCTACATGGGCCTGATCTCCGGCTGCGCGCTGATCCTCGATTATGTGCTGACGATTGCGATTTCCATCGCCTCCGGCGTGGATGCGCTGGCGTCGTTTCTGCCGCTGGGCTTTCAGCCGTACAAGCTGTGGGCCGAGGTGTTTTTCATCGGACTGCTGATTGTGATGAATCTGCGCGGGCTGAAGGAGGCGATCCAGATTCTGCTGCCGATCTTCCTCGGCTTTGTGGTCACGCACCTGGTGCTGATCGTGTACGGGATTTGTGCGCACGCCTCGCATTTGCCGGAGCTGATTCCCAGCACGATGGCGGAGACCACCGACCTGGCCAGTCATATCGGCTGGGCCGGCGTGGCGGGCATGCTGTTGCTGGCGTATTCGCAGGGCGGCGGTACCTACACGGGGCTGGAGGCGGTGTCCAACAACGTCAATCTGCTGGCCGAGCCGCGCGTGCGCACCGGCAAGGTCACGATGATTTACATGGCCTTGTCGCTGGCGTTCACGGCGGGCGGGATCATCCTGCTATATCTGCTGTGGGGCGCGCAACCGGTGCCGGGCGAGACGCTGAATGCGTCAACCTTCAAGACCATCATCGCCAGCATGGGTTTGGGCGGCGAGGTGGTCAATCAAATCCTGCTGGTGATCGTGCTGGCGTTCGAGGCCGGCCTGCTGTTTGTGGCGGCCAATACCGGTTTCCTCGGCGGGCCGTCGGTGCTGTCGAATATGGCGGCCGACTCGTGGGTGCCGCACAAGTTCCGCTACCTGTCGACGCGGCTGGTTACGCAGAACGGTATCCTGGTGATGGGCGTGGCGGCGCTGGCGATTGTATGGGGCACCGGCGGTAGCGTGACTTTGCTGGTGGTGCTGTATTCGATTTCGGTGTTTTTGACGTTTGCCATTTCGCTGTTCGGGCTGGTGCTGTACTGGTCGCGCAATCGCAACAAGGGCACGCACTGGAAGCGGCGCTGGTTGCTGTCGGCGCTGGGCTTTGTGATTTGCGCGGGGATTCTGGCGGTGCTGCTGGTGGAGCGCTTTGCCGAAGGGGGCTGGGTGACGGCGCTGATCATCGCGGCGATTGCGGCGTTGTGCATTTATATCCGCAACCATTATCGTCAGACCAAGCAGGCGATTCATTCGGTGGACGAGGTGTTTGCGTCGCAGCCGTTCGGGCCGAATACCGAGCCGGTGGAGCCGAATCCGGAGGAGCAGACGGCCGTGTTCATTGTAGGGAATTCACGGGGCGGCGGTTTGCATGCGTTGCTGTGGGTGCTGCGGATGTTCCCGAATCATTTCAAGAATTTTTTGTTCGTCAATGCGCGCACGGTGGATTACCAGGCTTACGGCGGCGAGGGCGCGCTGGAGCAGATGCGCGTGGAGGCGGAGAAGACGCTGGAGTTCTTTGTCGACTTTTGTCACAGCCATGGCATGGCGGCGTCGTCGTATCTGGGCTTTGGCACCGATGCGGTGGATGAGGTGACCCGCATGTGCGAGGAGATCAGCCACGAGTTTCCGCATTCGATTTTCTTCACCAGCAAGCTGATCTTCGCTTCCGATAACTGGTTCACGCGGCTGCTGCACAATCAGGCGGCATTGGCCGCCCAGCGCCGCCTGCATCTGGAGGGTTTGCAGATGGTGATTTTGCCGATGAAGGTGTGAGGTAGATCAAGCGGGACGTGGCTGGCAGGGGCGGATAATGGAAGCCTCACGCATGGAGGCTGCCATGGAACTGGTCGCACGGGTGGAGGCGCTGGAGGAAGAGGTTGATGAGCTGAAGAGACTCGTCAAGGATAAGCATGACGGCTTGATCGACAGTCATAGCGAGCAGCTGCGGGATCTGCGCAAGGACGTGGCGATGCTGATCGTCAAGGTCGCTGTGCTGGAGGAGCGTGTGAATGCGCTCACTGCCAGGGTGGAGGCTCTGGAGAAGCGGGTGGAGGCGCTGGAGAGACGCGTTGAAGCGCTTGAAAAACGGGTGGAGGCACTTGAGCGGCGCATTGAAGCGCTGGAGAACAAGGTCGAGAAAATGGATGTGCGGCTGCGGCGTGTCGAGGTTCTGCAGTGGGTGATCCTGGCCCTGCTCGCGCCGCAAGCGCTATCGTTTTATTTCCGTCTGCTCACTCCGTGACGCTGGTTGCTGGCGCTGCGTTAATTTCAGCAGCAGATAGGTTTGCAGACGACGCGCGCCTTGCTGCTGAGTGCGCTGCAGGATGTGGTGACCGGTCAGCATAGTGCCTCCTTGTGAGTCGTTGCATGTTGCTGCTGCTCCAGCAGCGCGAAGATGGCGTCTTTCGACAGCACGTATTGGTCCATCAGGACGCCTTTCAGTTCAGTGATCTGGTCGCGGTAATCGGCGATCGCGGTCAGCGTGTAGCTGTAGAGCTCGTCGGCTTTGGCTTCCACCTGGCCGAGGTCGGTCTCGTGGTCTTTGAAGTGGCTGTGGTCGATCTTCGAGCGCGAGTACATCGACAGTTTGTTGACCATCAGGTCCAGCATCGAGGTGGCTTTTTGGATGTCGTTCTGGCTGCCGACCGAGATGCCGCGCGCGCCGTAGAACAGTTCTTCCGCCGCCACGCCGCCATACAGCTGGATCACGTCGCGTTCCAGTTCTTCCAGCGTGCGCAGCGCCACGTCGTCCGACGCCGACAGCACGTAACCCAGCGCCCCCAGCTTGGACACCGATTCGGTGGAAATCTTCAGCAGCGGCGAGCGCTCTTTTACTTCCGCCAGCGACAGCCCCTGGCGCAGCCACGGGTCGATCTGCATGAAGAAGTGGCCCAGCTCGTGCAGGGCGACCCGTTCGCGCTGGCGGGTTTTCTCGGCGGTGGTGGCGCGGTCGGTCAGGCCGATGGTGGCGCGTTCGAAGGCGCGGAACATCAGGTCGGTGTTGATGATGCACTTCTCTTGTATGGCCAGCATGCTGGCGCGCTCGACCACGGTTTGCAGCACCGCCGGACTGAGGTTGGCGGTGATCTCGGCCACGTGGTCCAGGTTCAAGTCTTCCCAGTCGACGCAGCCATTGGCCTTGCGCGCCAGGAAGGAGCGCAGCAGTTCGCGCCGTTCCGTCTTGTTCGGCAGGCGGAAGTTGATCTTGACCGAGAAGCGGCGCAGCATCGCTTCGTCCATGCTGGTCGAGGCGTCGTCGAAGTTGGAGGCCACCACCCAGATCACGCCTTCGCCCTTGTCGCTGCGCACGCCGTCGAGCAGGCCCAGCAGGGTGTTGGCGGTGTCGTCTTCCCATTTCTTTTCGCCGCGGCCGCGCGGCATGAACAGGCCCTGCGCTTCGTCGAGGAAGATGATGCACTTGCCGCGCGCGCAGGCCTTGCGGTGCAGCGCATGCAGCGCCTTGGAGCCGCCGCCGATGTAGCCCGATTCCAGCGCCGAGGCCGAGGCCTGGATCAGCGGGATATCGAGCTTCTTGGCCAGGTAGCCGGCCAGCTTGGTCTTGCCGGTGCCCGCCGGCCCGGTCAGCATGACGTTGAACGGCTTGTCGATGTCATGCTCTTTGTACAAGGCGCGGTTGCGTATCATGTCTTCCAGGTGCAGCACTTCCTGTTTGATGTCTTCCATGCCGATCAGGTCGTCCATGCTGCCGCCCAACTGGTCCGGCGTCAGCACGGTGGCGCTGACGCCCATGCCCGGCAAGCCATTTTTCAGCAGGAACAGCGCTAGCACCACCAGCACGATGTCCACCAGGTGGCGCACCACGAAGGCGCCGGCGCGCGCCAGCAGACTGACGTCGTCGTCCTGCATTACGGCCTTGTGCGAGGCGAGGAAATCGTCACGGGCGATGGCGTAGGGCAGGTTGTTGCGCAGCAGGACCTCACGCTCCAGGCTCAAGTGGGTGGTGCCCGGCACTTTGACGACGTACAGCTTGTTGTCGTTTTTCAGCTTGAACACATAGCGCGGCGCGTCCGACTGCGGCGCGGCGATCAGCAGGTATTCCAGCTGGGCGCGCTTGGCCGGCAGCGCCGTGATCTGGGCAATGTCCTGGGTGCGCAGGATCGGGCTGGGATCCTGCGGCACGTCGGCCCGCAAGCCCAGCAGCAGGGCCAGTGAGAGCGTCAGGACCAGCAAGGCGGCACGGACGGTGGTTTTGCGCAGCGCGGTTTGAAGTTTGTAAAGAGTGAACATAATGCACCATCGGGAGCATGATGCCGGGGCTGAGCGCGAGGATGGGGCGCAGCAGCCAGGGCCGCCGTGACCGGTACGCAGACTGGGGGCGCAACCGGAAGATATCGAAAATTTCGCTGCCGTAGGGCAACTGATTCAATGCGCCACTATAGCCCGGCCGGCGCGGTTTGTATCACATGGCCCGCAGAAAAAGCCGCACCACACAACAGTGGCGGCCTGGGTGCCGTTTATCCCCGGCTTTTGACATCTGGGGCCCGCGCTTTTACCGCTCGTCGCATTCGTCGGATATTTGCTTACGGCTTTGATAATCTGCTCCTGTCCGCCGCTGAATAACAAACCCCAGCGGTGACTCCCGCAGTTCATCTTACTTACCGGAGCTCACCATGAAAACCATCCTGCTTGGCGTTGTCGCCGCACTTGCCCTGTCTTCCCTGCCTGCCGCGTATGCCGACGACACCACCGTCAGCGTGTCCGCTGCGCGTGCCCAGCAATACCAGATGCAGCCTGACGAATTCAGCACATTCCGCAATACCTATGTGCTGCAAAACGGTCAACGTATCGCCTTCGACAACCGCCTGACCAAGCTGTACGCCTCGCTCGACAAAGGGCGTCCGGTGCGCATCTACGCCACCTCGCCAACCAGCTTTGTGACCGAGAACGGCGCCCGCTTCGACTTCCACGAGGAAGGTGAAGCGCTGTCGATCAGCGACTTCCAGAAGCTGCCGCTGGCGCGCAACGCCCCGGCCAACGGCCTGATGATGGCGCGCCGCTAAGCTGGCTGCGGTTTATTTGCTCCAGTGCTCGTACTGGCGGTCGATGCGCGCCAGCAATGCCCGGCCAGCGACAACCGTGTTTGTATCAGTCGGCGCGGCGATACAGGCGGAAGCGTTCTTCACGGTCGGCCGGCCGGCGGCCTTCCCATAGCAGCACCCACTGCTTGCCGCGGAACTGCGCCTGGATCTCGCGGTCGTCGCGCACTCTGATGCTATCTTGCAACAGCAGCAGGTTGCAGCGGCCGCCTTCGACGCCGGCAAACGGCAGTTCGGCGTAATACGCGAACGACGCGCGCTGGGCGGCGCCGACGTTGGTGTCGATGCAGCGCGTGTCCGCCGGCAGCTTGTCGGCGATCTGGCGGGCCACGCCGGCGTAGCTCTTGCCGTAATTGAAATCCGGCAGGAACAACGTCATCATCAGAATCCAGATCAGGATCAGGCCGCCCGACGACAGCACCACGGCGCGCCACAGCACCGCCGGCTGGCGCGAGATGCGCCAGTACACCAGCACAAACCAGCCCAGCGTGGCGGCCAGCGCGACGAAGAAGGCGACCCAGCCCAGTTCGGGCGTAAAGCCGGGCACCAGCTTGAGCACGTTGCGGGCGGCCTTTTCCGGCCAGCCGGTCAGCTTGGCGAACCAGAAGATCCAGATCACCGCCGCGCACAGCGTCAGCGCCATCACCGAGAACCAGTCGATGGCGTTGATGGCGCCGCGCTTGACCGTCAGCAGGCCGAACGCGGCCATGACGGCCAGCGGCGGCAGCAGCACCAGCAGCTGGCCTTGTTCCGGTTGCGGATGGCACAGCGTCAGCAGCACGCCCATGCCGACGAAGGCCAGCGGCACCACGATGTGCAGCACGCCGCGCTGGCGCCGCCAGGCCCACACCGCCCAGGCGGCGAACGGCCAGGCCGGCCAGAAGAACCAGCCGCCGACGCGGAAGAAGAATTTGACCGAGGCCCAGCTGGGCCAGCCCAGTTGCAGCCAGTTCCAGGCCATCCAGGCGTTCAGCGGCTGCTGGTGATACGGCGCCAGCAGTTGCGCCGGCAGCAGCCAGATGGCGGTCACCGCGGCGCCGACGGCGATCATGGCGCCAAGGTCGCGCATGGCGCGGATCGCCGGCTGCGCCAGGAAACGGGTGCAGGCGACCAGGGCCAGCATCAGGCACACCGGCGTCAGCCAGCCGCGCGCCAGCGTCAGCAGGCCGATCGCCAGGCCGCTGAGGGCGGCGTTGCGCAGCGACGGTTTTTCCACGTAACGCACGGTGCGGTACAGCAGCAGCGCGGTCAGCGCCACCTGCAGCGCTTCCGGCGTGGTTTCGTGGCTGTGCAGCAGCAGGCCGAGGCAGCCGAGGTAGATCAGCACGGCGGCGTCGGCCAGCGTGCGGCCGAAGTCGTCCGGCTCGGGCTGGCCGCCGAAGGCCAGCCGCAGCGGCTGCGCATCCTGGCGCCGGCCGAGGTGGAAGGTGGCGTACCACAGCGACAGCACGCCGACCAGGAAGGCGCCGATGGTGCCCACGCGCGCGGCCAGCACGTCGCCCAGCAGCCAGCCGAACAGCTTCATGCCCAGCGCGCCGAGCCAGAACGCCAGCGGGCCTTCATCCGGCCACGACAGGCCGGCGATATTCGGCCACAGCCAGTCCTGCCAGCTGCCGTGCACCATGGTCCACATGATGCCGAAACTGGCGGCGTCGTCGTTCTTCCAGGGGTCGCGGCCGATCAGGCCAGGCAGGATGTACAACAGGCCCAGGGCGAACAGCGCCCAGCGCGGCAAGGCCAAAGTAGCGGCAGCGGGAAGACGAACTGGCTTCATCGATCAGTGTGTTTTTAAGAGTAGAACCGGAGTATGAGGGCAATAAACAAAAAAAGCAGCCCGAGGCTGCTTTTTTTATCGAAGCGGCAAGAATGCCGGCTGCGATTAACCAGCTGCGACAGCGGTTTTCGAACCGACCGAACCGAACTTCTGGCGGAATTTCTCAACGCGGCCAGCGGTGTCGACGATTTTGTGCTTACCGGTGTAGAACGGGTGCGATTCGGCCGATACCTCGATCTTCACCAGTGGGTATTCTTTACCGTTGAATTCGGTTTTTTCACGGGTGCTGATGGTCGAACGGGTGACGAATTTGAAGTCGCACGACAGATCGTGGAAAACGACTTCGCGGTATTCTGGGTGACCTTCTGCTTTCATTGGGAGCCTCAATAGTTAGGTAGCCAAACAGCACTTCGTCGGTCGATACCACTTCGTGACCCGATTGCCGCTCACTTGCCAGGTTAAAAAATAATGCGATCGGCGATTATACCGGTGTAAACGCAAACAGGCAACCGAGGTTGCCTGTTTGTTATCGTCATTCCGGCGCAAGCCGGAATCCATGCTGCGCCGCTTGGCCAGGACTGTATGGGTACCGGCCTGCGCCGGTACGACGGGCGGGGTTTAGCCGCCGCGGCGCATCATGTCGAAGAACTCGGTGTTGTTCTTCGTGGCGCGCATCTTGTCGAGGATGAACTCCATCGCTTCGATCTCGTCCATCGAGTACAGCAGCTTGCGCAGGATCCAGATCTTCTGCAGCTGGTCCGGCTTGATCAGCAGCTCTTCGCGGCGGGTGCCCGATTTGTTCAGGTTGATCGACGGGTAGACGCGCTTCTCGGCCAGGCGGCGCTCCAGGTGCACCTCCATATTGCCGGTACCCTTGAATTCTTCGTAGATCACGTCATCCATGCGCGAACCGGTTTCGATCAGCGCGGTGGCGATGATGGTCAGCGAACCGCCTTCCTCGATGTTGCGGGCGGCGCCGAAGAAGCGTTTCGGACGTTGCAGCGCGTTGGCGTCGACACCACCGGTGAGCACCTTGCCGGAGGCCGGGATCACGGTGTTGTAGGCGCGCGCCAGGCGGGTGATCGAGTCCAGCAGGATGACCACGTCTTTTTTCATTTCGACCAGGCGCTTGGCTTTTTCCAGCACCATCTCGGCGACCTGCACGTGGCGGGTGGCCGGTTCGTCGAAGGTCGAGGCGACCACTTCGCCGCGCACCGAACGCTGCATCTCGGTCACTTCCTCCGGGCGTTCGTCGATCAGCAGCACGATCAGCGTGACGTCCGGGTGGTTCGAGGTGATCGCGTGGGCGATGTGCTGCAGCATGACCGATTTACCGGACTTCGGCGACGCCACCAGCAGGCCGCGCTGGCCTTTGCCGATCGGCGCGATCAGGTCGATGATGCGGCCGGTGATGTTTTCGGTGCCGTTGATGTCCCGTTCCAGGCGCAGCGGTTCGTTCGGGTGCAGCGGCGTCAGGTTCTCAAACAATATGCGGTGTTTCGACGCTTCCGGCGATTCGCCGTTGACCTTGTCGACCTTGACCAGCGCGAAATAGCGCTCGCCGTCTTTCGGGGTGCGCACTTCGCCCTCGATCGAGTCGCCGGTGTGCAGGTTGAAGCGGCGGATCTGCGATGGCGAGATGTAGATGTCGTCGGTGGACGCCATGTAGCTGGCGTCCGGCGAGCGCAGGAAGCCGAAGCCGTCCGGCAGCACTTCCAGGGCGCCGTCGCCGAAGATCTGCTCGCCCGATTTGGCGCGTTTTTTCAGGATGGCGAACATCAACTCTTGCTTGCGCAGACGCGCCGCATTGTCGATATCCAGTCCGATGGCCATTTCCAACAACGCCGAAACGTGTAAGGCCTTCAATTCAGATAGATGCATATTGTTGAGTATCCCGTGACGGGAAAGTAAAGGTAGGGGAGGGGACTACGTGGGTGTCTCGTATTATTCAGCGGCGGCCGCGGGCGCGGCGCCGCTGGTACAACGTAACGACATCTTACTATATTACTTAGATATTGCTGTCGATGAAAGAGGTCAGCTGACCTTTTGCCATTGCGCCAACTTTTTGCGCAGCGGCGACGCCGTTCTTGAACAGGATCAGGGTCGGGATGCCGCGCACGCCGAACTTGCTCGGGATCTGCTGGTTCGAATCGACGTCCATCTTGGTGATCTGGATCTTGCCTTCGTATTCCTTGGCCACTTCTTCCAGGATCGGGGCGATGCTCTTGCATGGACCGCACCATTCAGCCCAGAAGTCGACCAGCACAGGACGGTCGGACTTCAGCACGTCGGCTTCAAAGGAGGCATCGGTAATGTGTTTGATATTTTCGCTCATAGTTTCCTCAATCGAGGTAGATGTAAGTAATAACGCCTGGGGACGGGCCTCAAACGCTGCCATAGGCAGCACATGGGTGCCATTCGCGCGATTTCAATGTCTCGGAGGGGATAGCAACAAGGTCGGCAGGCAGGGATGGCGTAAATAATAACCCATTTTTCAGAAATGTGCGGTGGTTTGTCAAAACCCGCCACATTCTGTTCAATTATCGTCGGCGAAGGTGGTGTTGTTCATGATCTGTTCAGTGATCTGTTCCAGCAGCGGCCACAGTTTTTGCAGAAGCGCCTGGGCCTGCTGCTGGTTGTCGGCGTCGCTGCGGTCGGCCGGCAGCTGTTCCAGCTGCAGCAGCAGTTCGCCCATGCCGAGCGCGCCGACGGTGCGGGCCGGCGATTTCAGCTTGTGGCCGAGGTCGCGCAGCGCGCCCAGGTCGCCGCGCCGCAGCGCCGCCTCCATCCGGGTCAGGCCGTCCTGGGTGTTGTGCAGGAACTTGAAGGCGAACTTGCGCACCTTGTGCGGATGGTAACCCAGCAGCTTGGCCAGGATCGACAGGTCGATCACCGCCGGGTCGCCGCCCAGCGTGGTGGTGAAGGCCGGCCGTTGCGGCCGCGCCGGCGGCGTCTCGCGCAGCGTGTCGCCGGCGCGCTCCGGCAGCCAGTTGGCGATGGTCTGGTACATCAGCGCCGGCTGGATCGGCTTGGAGATGAAATCGTCCATGCCGGCCTCGATGCAGCGCACCCGGTCCTCGCTGGTGGCGGTGGCGGTCATGGCCAGCACCCGCAGCTCGGCCAGGCGCGGGTCGGCGCGGATGCGGCGGGTCGCTTCCAGGCCGTCCATCAGCGGCATCTGCACATCCATCAGCACGCAGTCGAAGGCGGCCTGGCGCAGCAGTTCCAGCGCCTCCATGCCGTTGGCGGCCAGGCATACCGAGGAGCCGACCTCCTCCAGCATCTCCAGCGCGATCTGCTGGTTGAAGGTGTTGTCCTCCACCAGCAGGATGCGGGCGTTCTTCAGCGCCGCCATCACCGCCGCGCTGCGCGACGACGCCAGCAGTTCGGCGGCGGCGTCCTGGACGCGGTCGATCAGCTGCGGCAGCGCGGCGCTGGAGATGCCGAGGCGCGCGGTGAACCAGAACGTGCTGCCCTGGCCGGGGCGGCTGTGCACGCCCACTTCGCCGCCCATCAGCTGCGCCAGCTGCTTGCAGATCGACAGACCGAGGCCGGTGCCGCCGTATTCGCGGGTGGTGGAGGTGTCGGCCTGCTGGAACGACTGGAACAGCTTGCCGATTTCCGCTTCCGACAGGCCGATGCCGCAGTCGCTCACTTCAAAGCGCAGCAGGCAGCCGTGGACGTCGCCCACCACCTGCCGCACGCGCACCTCGATGCGGCCTTTTTCACTGAACTTGATGGCGTTGTTGGCGTAGTTGATCAGCACCTGGCCCAGGCGCAGCGGGTCGCCGCGCAGCACCCGGGGCAAGGTGGGATCGAGGTCGTACACCAGTTCCAGTTCGCGGCTGGCGGCCTTCGGCGCCACCACCGTGTTGAGCGTTTGTATGACATGGTCGAGCGCGAAGTCGACCTGCTCGATTTCCAGCTTGCCGGCTTCGATCTTGGAGATGTCGAGGATGTCGTCGATGATGCCCAGCAGGTGCTCGCCGGCGAAGCGGATCTTTTCCAGATAGTCGCGCTGGCGCGGATCGAGTTCGGTCTTCAGCGCCAGGTAGGCCATGCCGATCACGCCGTTCATCGGCGTGCGGATCTCGTGGCTCATATTGGCCAGGAACTGGCCCTTGGTCTGGCTGGCTTCCTCGGCCACCATGCGCGCCTGATCCAGCTCGCGGGTGCGCATCGCCACCCGTTCCTCCAGGTGTTCATTGAGCTCGCGCAGCGCGTCCTCGCCGCGTTTGCGGTCGGTGATCTCGGTCAGGCTGGCCACCACCAGGTGTACCGCGCCGCTGTCGTCCGGAATCGGCTCGACGTTGACCGACAGCCAGCAACGGCTGCCGTCCGGCTGCGTCAGGCCCATCACCACGTCGCGCACCGGCATGCCGAGCGCCAGCGCCAGTTGCACCGGATGGCTGCTGGCGTCGAACGGCGTGCCGTCCTCGCGCACGCCGGCCCACAGGCCGCCCGGACTCAGTTCCGCCGTGTGCGCCAGCAGGCGCGCGGCAGCGGCGTTGCGTTCGATGATGGCGCCGCCGGCGTCGATCATCGCCAGACCATTGGTGACGGCGTTGAAGATCGACGCCAGCCGCTGGCTGGAATCGTGCAGCGCGTCTTCGGCCTGGCGGCGCGCGGTGATGTCGGTCAGCATTGCCAGCATGCCGGCGTAGTGGCCGGCGCCGGGTCCCGACTCGGCGTTCATCACGGTGGTCGACAGCAGGCACCAGACGATGCTGCCGTCGCGCCGCTGGAAGCAGACGTCGCCCTGGCTGGCCTGGCCGGACAGGCGCCGCTGCAGGTGCTGCTTGAGCAGCGCGCGGCCGCTGTCGTCCATGAAGTCGGTCATGGCGCGGCCCATGATCTGCTCGATATCGTAGTCCAGCATCTGCGCCAGCGTCGGATTGACGAAGGTGGTGCGGTCGTCGGCGTTGGTCATCCAGATGCCTTCGGCGGCGGTCTGCACGATCTGGCGATAGCGTTCGGAGCTGGCCTGCAGCGCTTCCTCGGCGCGCTGGCGCTGGGTCATGTCGCGCAGCGCCACGATCACCAGCGGCTGGCCGGCCAGCGTCACCGGCGTCAGATGCACCATGGCCGGGAAGCTGCTGCCGTCGGCGCGCGTGGCGCACAGCACGCGGCCCGGCAGGTTGGCGCGCACGAACAGCTCGCGCACGCGGCCATTGCTGCGCATGGCTTCCGGCGCCAGCTGTTCGAGCGAGCGGCCGGCCAGGTCGCCCTCGTAGCCGAAGCTGTGCGCGCAGGCCGGATTGGCGTGGCGCACCTTGCCGCTGCGGTCGGCCACCAGCAACGCGCCGGGCGTGGCGTCGATCACCGCCCACATGCGCTGTTCCTCGGCCAGCGCGCGCTCGCCGATATCGGCCATGGTGCCGGCCGCGCGCAGCGGCAGGCCGCTGGCGTCGCGCTGCAGGATCATGCCGCGCGCCAGCACCCACTTCCAGTCGCCGCTTTTGGTGCGCAGCCGGTGTTCGCTGCGGATCTGGCCGGTGGCGTCGCCGGTGCTGGCCAGATGCAGCTGGACGCCGCGCTCGATGCGCGGGCGGTCGTCCGGGTGCACATACGTCAGCCATTCTTCCAGCGTCGGGTGGAATTCCTCCGCACTGTAGCCCAGCAGCTGGCAGTAGCGCGGCGACAGCGCCAGCGTGCCGCTGTCGAGCCGCCACTCCCAGCTGCCTTCGCCCGACCCTTCCAGCGCCAGGCTGGCCAGGCGTTCGGCGTTGCCCAGTTGCGCGCGCGCGCTGCGCAGCGCCCGGGCTTGCACGCGCAGGCGCCAGGCGAAGCCGAAGGAGGTGAGCAGCAGCAGCGCGCCGATCAAGGCGGCGCCATAGCGCAGCAACGGATTGGCGTCCGGCGGCTGGTACAGGAAGCCGTCGAGCTTGAAATTGGCCGGCAACATGCCTTGCGCGACGTAGGCCTGGGCCAGCGCGCGCCAGCGTTCCGGGTTGCTGTACCCGAGTTCGATCAGCGGCTGCTCCAGCAACTGGGCCACGCCCTGCGCTTCAGCCATCAGGTGTTCGCGGCTGTGGCGCTCCGGGTAGCGGGCGCGTATCAGGTCGGCGATCTCGCCGGGATGGCGCATGGCGTAGACCCAGCCGCGCAGCGTCGCCGCGCGCAGCGCCTGCGCGCGCGCCGGATGCTCGCGCAATTCGCTCTCGGTGGTGTACAGCACGTCGCCGTAGAAATCCAGCCCCACGCTGCGCGGCGACAGCAGCTCGTAGCGCAGGTTGAGGCGGTTCAGCACATACGGGGCTTCAGTCTGGTAGACCGACATGGCGTCCACCCGGCCCTCGGCCAGGTCGTCGAAGTTGTAGCTGTGCGGGATCTGCAGCAGCGACTCCATGCGCACGCCGGATTTTTTCAGAAAGACGGTCAGCTCTTCATTGTTCGGCGCCAGCATCAGGCGGGTGCCGGGCCAGGCGCGCGGCTTGCCGTCGGCTTCCATCCGCCGCAGCAGGGTGGCGCCGGAATGCTGGAACACCGACGCCAGCACCACCACCGGCTGGCCGAGGCCGCGCGCCAGCAGCAGTGTGGTGTTGCCGACGCCGTACTGGGCCTGGCCCTGCATCACCGTCTGCAAAGGATCGGCGCCGGGGCGGGCTTCCAGCAGCGTGACATCGAGGCCGGCGTCGCGGTAGTAGCCCTGGTCCTGGGCGGCGTAATAGCCGGCGAACTGGAACTGGTGCAGCCATTTGAGCTGGATGGTGACTTTTTCGGCCGCCGCCGCCGGCAGCAGTATCAGGGCGAACGTCAGGGAGGCGAACACGCATGTCGCCACCCTGTGCGACAGACGTTGCCAGCGGGACTGGCGCAAGCGCGGACGGCTGAAAAACAAGTGATCCCCTTCGGTGGACTGGAGCATGCTGTACCGAGGAAACTATAGCATTGAAGGCTTTGTCGTAGATATCGGCGTGGCCAGTGGACGATTGCTTCCTCATCACGCACAAAATCGCGCCAAATTTAACAATTTCAGCTAATTTTCGTGACAATCGGTGAGAAAGCGGCGCGGTCGGCGGATTGCGGCTTGCTAGCCACGGCTTCTACTGGTTGAAGCTGCCGGCGAACTGGTAGCGGTGGCCGGGGTGCCACATGGTCACCAGCGAGGCGGTCAGGCCGCCGGAGCGGGTCTGGCGGCGCAGCACCAGGCACGGTTGGCGGGTGTCGATGGCCAGCATGTCGGCGATGTCGCGCGGCGCCGCCAGCGCCTCAATGCTGTAGGTGGCGCCTTGCAGCGGCGCGGCCTGCATCAGGTATTCGTTGGGCGTGAGGTGGGCAAAGTCCTGCTCCATGTAATCCGGCGCGCACTGCGGGTTGACCCAGCGGTCCTCGACCTGGATCGGCACGCCGTTTTCAAAGTGCACGATTACCGAATGGAACAGCGGGTGGCCGGGCGGCAGCTCGAACTGCTTGGCCATCAGGTCGCTGGCGCGCACCCGCTCCAGCTGCTGCAGGCTGCTGCGGTGGGCGTGGCCGCGCGCGCGCACTTCGTCGGCGATGGATCTGATCTCCAGCAGCGTGGCCTGGTATTTTTGCTGGGCGACGTAGGTGCCGGCGCCCTGGCGGCGCGTCAGCACCTGCTCGGCGGTGAGTTCGCGCACGGCGCGGTTGACGGTCATGCGCGAGACGCCGAACTGCTTGACCAGCGCCTGTTCGGACGGGATCACATCGCCTTCCTTCCAGGTGCCGGCGGCGATTTCGGCCAGCAGGTAGTCCTTGATGCGCTGGAAAATGGGCGTGCTGTCGTGCGTAACTTGGTCGTCCAAACGGCTGTCTCCTGGTGAGGTGTCATTCTAGCATCGCCTGCTTGTACAATTCAAAAGCAAGAGGCGGAGTGCGCGGCGCTGCGGCGCTGGCTAGCATGGCATCATTCCACCTGTGACGGAGTCTGAGATGAACAAGTACGCGAACGATACGCGGCGCTGGGCCGCAGTGCAGCAGCGCGACGCCGGCGCCGACGGCGCATTCTGGTACTCGGTGCGCAGCACCGGGGTGTACTGCCGGCCGTCGTGCGGCGCGCGGCCGGCCCTGCGCAAGAACGTGGCTTTCCACGACAGCCGCGAGGCGGCCGAGCAGGCCGGCTTTCGTCCGTGCCTGCGCTGCAAGCCGGACCAGCCGCCGCTGGCCGAGCGCCAGGCGGCGCTGGTGGCGCAGGCCTGCCGCCTGATCGACGAGGCGGAAGCGGCGCCGGATCTGGACAGCCTGGCGGTGGCGGTGGGCGTCAGCCGTTTCTACTTCCACCGCATGTTCAAGACGGTGACCGGGATTACGCCCAAGGCGTATGCCAATGCGACGCGGGCGCGGCGGGTGCAGGCCGGGCTGGCCGGGCAGGCGTCGGTGACGGCGGCGAT
The DNA here is from genome assembly GCF_009857535.1 of Duganella margarita. Taxonomy (GTDB): domain Bacteria; phylum Pseudomonadota; class Gammaproteobacteria; order Burkholderiales; family Burkholderiaceae_D; genus Rugamonas; species Rugamonas margarita. Next base: position 55,115 of record NZ_WWCS01000004.1, on the reverse strand, counting down.
GTATGCGGCCGGCTTCAATTCCAGCGGGCGGTTTTATGCGCAGTCGCCGGCGGTACTGGGCATGACGCCGAGCGCCTTCCGCGCCGGCGGCGCGGGCGAGCAGATTCGCTTTGCCATCGCCGAGTGTTCGCTGGGGCCGATTCTGGTGGCCAGCACGGTGCAGGGCATTTGTGCGATCCTGATCGACGACGATCCGGATTTTCTGGTGCGGGATTTGCAGGACCGCTTTCCCAGGGCGGAGTTGATCGGCGCCGAGCCTGAATATGAGCAGGTGGTGTCGCGCGTGGTGGGCATGGTCGAGCAACCGTCGGCGGGGCTGGACTTGCCGCTCGATGTGCGCGGCACGGCGTTCCAGCAGCGCGTGTGGCAGGTGCTGCGGGCGATCCCGTCCGGGCGGCGGGTGACGTATGCCGAACTGGCGCAATTGGCCGGCGTGCCGCGCGGTGCGCGGGCGGTGGCGTCGGCCTGCGCGGCGAATGCGATTGCGGTGGCGATACCGTGCCACCGCGTGGTGCGCAACGATGGCTCGCTCTCCGGCTACCGCTGGGGCGTGGACCGCAAGGCGGCGTTGTTGAACCGGGAGGCGGGCGGTGAGTAACAGCGAACTTGATTTCGGCGATGCGGCGGCAGAGCGCCAGCCGCGCAGCGTGCCGCCGCTGGCGGGAGCGCCGCGCGCCGCTGCCATGCCCTCCGGGCAGCAGGGCGGCGCGCTGCCGGGGGATGTCGCAGCTGCAGATGCCGCGCAGGCCGCGCAGGCGGCGCGGCGCGCGGTCGGGGCGGCGGCGGGGATTGCGGTGCACGTGGCGGGCCTCGACTGGCAGTCGATTGCCGACGAGCTCAATGCACGCGGCTACGCCATCCTCCCCTGCCTGCTGACCGCCGACGAATGCGCGGCGACGGCGGCGCAGTACGCGCAGCCGCAGTTGTTCCGCAGCCGCGTGGTGATGTCGCAGCACGGTTTCGGCAGCGGCGAGTACCAGTACTTCCGCTATCCGCTGCCGTCGCTGATCGCGGCGCTGCGCAACGCGCTGTACGGCCCGCTGGCGCAGATCGCCAACCGCTGGCACGAGCTGATGGAGCTGCCGGACCGCTTCCCGGCCGAGCATACCGACTTTCTGGCCCGTTGCCACGCCGCCGGCCAGCAGCGTCCCACGCCGCTGCTGTTGCAGTACACCGCCGGCGACTACAACTGCCTGCACCAGGACCTGTACGGCGAGCACGTTTTTCCATTGCAAGCCGCCGTGCTGCTCAGCGAACCGGGGAAAGACTTCGACGGCGGCGAATTCGTGCTGACCGAACAACGCCCGCGCATGCAGTCGCGGGTGGAAGTAGTACCGCTGAAACGCGGCGACATGGTCATCTTCGCCGTCAACCACCGTCCCGTGCAGGGCACGCGTGGCATCTACCGCGTCAACCTGCGGCATGGCGTGAGCCGGCTGCGGACCGGCGCCCGCCACACGCTGGGCGTCATCTTCCACGACGCCAGCTAGACCTGGGTCAGGCCTGCACGCTTTTCTGGGTTTGATAAAGACGGGAGTAGATGCCGTTCTGCGCCAGCAGCGCCGCGTGCGTGCCCGCTTCGGCGATGCGGCCGCGATCCAGCACCACGATGCGGTCGGCGTTTTCAATCGTCGACAGGCGGTGGGCGATCACCACCGTGGTGCGGCCCGCCATCAGCACTTCCAGGGCCTGCTGCACCAGCCGCTCGGATTCCGTATCCAGCGCGCTGGTGGCTTCGTCCAGGATCAGGATCGGCGCGTTCTTGTACAGCGCGCGCGCAATCGCCAGCCGCTGGCGCTGGCCGCCCGACAGGCGCAGGCCGTTCTCGCCCACTGGCGTTTGATAGCCGCCCGGCTGGCGCACGATGAATTCATGCGCATGCGCGGCGCGCGCCGCCGCTTCCACCCGTTCCATCGAGGGCGCCGGATCGCCATACGCGATGTTGGCCGCCAGCGTGTCGTTAAACAGCACCACGTCCTGCGACACCAGCGCGATCTGCTGGCGCAGCGAGGCGATGGTGTAGTCGCGCAGGTCAAATCCGTCCAGCCGGATGCTGCCGCCGCTGACATCGTAGAAGCGCGGCAGCAGGGCCGCCAGCGTGGTCTTGCCGCTACCCGAACTGCCCACCAGCGCCACGGTTTCGCCGGCGGCGATCTCCAGCGACACATGGTCGAGCGCCGGACGCGCGTCCGGATCGAGCGGCCGGCCATCGGCGCCGCGATAGTGGAAGCTGACGTCCTGCACCGACAGCCGACCTTCGGCGCGGGCGATGGTCTGCTTGCCGGTATCGGCTTCCGCCTCCAGGTCGATCAGGCCGAACACCGATTCGGCCGCCGCCAGGCCGCGCTGCATCGGCTCGTTAATCTTGGTCAGGTTCTTGATCGGCGACTGCATCGCCATCAGCGCGGTCAGGAAGCCGACGAAGCCGCCGGCCGACAGCGCGCCGGCCTGGGCGCGGATCAGCGCGAAATAAATCACCGACGACAGCGTGACGCCGATCAGCAGCATGATCAGGCCGGAGTTGAAGGCCGAAGTGGCGGCGTGCTTGACCGCCAGCTGGCGGTTCCGTTTGACCACCTTGGCAAAGCGCTCCTGCTCGTACTGCTGGCCGCCGAAAATCTTCACCACGCGCTGGCCGCTGATGCTCTCGTCGAGCACATTGGTCAGGTCGCCCATGGCGGCCTGGGCGCTGTTGCTGAGCACGCGCATGCGGCGGCCGGCGAACACCACCACCGTCGCCACCAGCGGCAGCAGGGCCAGGCAAAACAGCGCCAGCTGCCAGTCCACCACGAACAGGGTAATCAGGTAGCCGGTGGTGGCCACCGAGTCGCGCACCGCGACGTTGACCACGGTCAGGCCGGCCTGCGCCACCTGGGCGGCGTCGAACGCCACCCGCGACAGCGTGGTGCCGGTCGAGGACTGGTCGAAATAGTCGTTCGGCAGCCGCATGATGCGGGCGAACATGGTTTCGCGCAGGTTGGCCTGCACCCGGCTGTTGAGCCAGGCCGCACCGTATTCGCCGGCAAAGCTGGACACCATGCGCAGCAGGGCCAGCGCGAAGATCAGGGCCGGAATGGTCCACAGCGCGGCCTTGGAGGGATCGCGCGGCAGCAAATCGCCCAGCGCCTGCTTCATGGCCGCCATCATGCCGGTGGACGGGGTCTTGATCACGCCCAGCGCGTTGGCCGGGGTCAGCGCGTCGACCACATTCTGCAGCTGGCCCAGCAGCAGTACGTCGGTGGCCGCCGCCACCGCGACCGCCAGCAGCGTGACGAGCATGATTCCGCCGTAGGGCAGGAATTCCTTGATGAGACGAAGATAGAGTTGGCGGCTGGACACTGGCTAGTCACGCTAATAAACACGGGAAGCCCGCATTGTACCCGTCCGGCCACTCGGCCAGCCCAGTTCTGCACGCTTCGGTTGACCAAAACGCAAACTTCGCTACACTCTGAATCTTGCTGCTGAATGGAGAACCCGATGCGCCCGACCTTTTTGACCGCCGCCTTGCTGGCAGCCTTCGCCGTGCCGGCCCACGCCGACACCATCATCGACCGCGCCAACGGCTATACGCTGAACGCGGCCGGCCAGTTGCAGCGGTTTACGTCGCTGGCGTTCGATGACCTGGGCCGCATCATCGCGGTCGGCAGCGAGCAGGAGACGGCGGCGGCGCTGCCGCGCGCGGAGCATATCGACGTCCAGGGCAAAACCCTGCTGCCAGGACTGATCGACGCCCACGGCCACGTGTTCGAGCTGGGCGAGATCGCCTCCGGCGTCGAGCTGTATAGCCCTGCCTCGCTCAACGGCGCGGTCAGGGCGGTGGCCGATTTCGCCCGTGCGCACCCGAAAAACGCCTGGATCATCGGCTTTGGCTGGAACCAGGAGATCTGGAAGCTGGGCCGTTTCCCCACCGCCGCCGAGCTGGATGTGGTGGTCAGGGACCGGCCGGTGCTGCTGCACCGGGTCGACGGCCACGCCATCTGGGTCAACACCAAGGCGCTGGAAATGGCCGGCGTGACGCGCGAAACGCCCGATCCGGCCGGCGGCAAGATCGAGCGTGACGTCAGCGGCAAGCCGACCGGCGTCCTGGTCGATGCGGCCATGGAGCTGGTCAACAAGGTAGTGCCGCTGCCAACGCCGGCCGAAGCGCGCGCCACGCTGGATGTGGCGCTGGCGTCGCTGGCCAAAGTGGGCCTGACCAGCGTGCACGACGCCGGCATCAAGGTGGTGCAGGACGATATCTACCGCGACTACGCCGACCACGGCAAGCTGACCACCCGCGTCTACGCCATGATCGGCGACACCACGGCCGATTTCGACGAGCTGTCCAAGGACGGCCCGCTGAAGTCCTACGCCAACGACGTGTATGCGCTGGCGGCGGTCAAGCTGTACTCGGACGGCGCGCTGGGCAGCCGCGGCGCGGCGCTGCTGGCGCCTTACTCCGATATGCCGTCCACCAAGGGCCTGCTGTTCTATCCGGACGCCGAAATGCGCGCCAAGATGAACAAGGCGATGAAGGCCGGCTACCAGGTCAACATCCACGCCATCGGCGACGCCGGCAATCACCAGATCCTGGATGCCTACGCGCAGCTGATCCCGCAGTACAAAAACGTCGAGCTGCGCCACCGCATCGAGCATGCGCAGGTGGTGGCGCCGGAGGATATCCCGCGCTTCAAGCAGCTGGGCATCATCCCGTCGATGCAGCCGACCCACGCCACCTCGGACCAGAACATGGCCGAGCAGCGCGTCGGCCATGAGCGCATCAAGGGCGCCTACGCGTGGCGCACCTTCCTCGACCAGGGCTCGAAGATCGCCTGCGGTTCGGACTTCCCGATCGAGTCGCCCAATCCGTTCGAGGGCCTGCACGCGGCGGTGACGCGCCAGAACAACGCCAACGTGCCGGTCGGCGGCTGGTACAAGAACCAGGCAATGACGCTGACCGAGGCATTTCGCTGCTTCACGCTGGACGCCGCCTGGGCCGCGCACCAGGAAAACGTCATCGGTTCGCTGGAGCAGGGCAAGTGGGCCGACTTCATTGTGGTCGATCGCGACATCTTCAAAATTTCGCCTGAGCAACTGGGCAAGACGCAGGTGCTGCAAACCTGGATGGGCGGCAAGCGGGTGTATAAAAAATAGGCAACGCTATGGGTTGACTTGGTTGTCTATACAACCTATGCTGCGGTTATTCCATTGACCGCCGCAGGAGACTTCCCATGACCAGCCAATTCGACGCCGACCCACGTTACGACGCCAGCCGCGACATCCGCGCGCCGCGCGGCCCGGAGCGCACCTGCAAGAACTGGGGCGCGGAAGCGGCCTACCGCATGATCCAGAATAATCTGGACAAGGAAGTGGCCGAGAATCCGAAGCATCTGGTGGTGTATGGCGGCATCGGCCGCGCCGCCCGCAACTGGGAATGCTACGACCAGATCCTGGCGTCGCTGCGCGAGCTGGAAGACAACCAGACCTTGCTGATCCAGTCCGGCAAGCCGGTTGGCGTGTTCCAGACCCACGAAGATGCGCCGCGCGTGCTGATCGCCAATTCCAACCTGGTGCCGAAGTGGGCCAACTGGGAGCACTTCAATGAACTGGACCGCAAGGGCCTGTTCATGTACGGCCAGATGACGGCCGGCTCGTGGATCTACATCGGCACCCAAGGCATTGTGCAGGGCACCTTCGAGACCTTTGCGGAAGCGGGGCGCCAGCATTTCGGCGGCGACCTGAAAGGCCGCTGGGTGCTGACCGCAGGCCTGGGCGGCATGGGCGGCGCGCAGCCGCTGGCCGCGACCATGGCCGGCGCGGTGTCGCTGACCGTCGAGTGCCAGCAGAGCAGCATCGACTTCCGCCTGCGCACCCGCTATCTGGACAAGCAGGCGGCGTCGATCGACGAGGCGCTGGAGATGATCAAGCAGCACAAGGCGGCCGGCGACGCGATTTCCATCGGCCTGCTGGGCAACGCCGCCGATGTGCTGCCGGAGCTGGTGCGCCGCGCCAGGGCCGGCGGTCTGGTGCCGGACATGGTGACCGACCAGACCTCGGCCCATGACCTGATCAACGGCTACCTGCCGCAGGGCTGGAACGTGGCCGACTGGAAGGCGGCGCAGCAGGATGTGGCGCGCCACGCGGAACTGAAGGCCGCCGCCACCGCATCGTGCGCGGTGCATGTGCAGGCGATGCTGGACTTCCAGGCGCTGGGCGCCAAGGTGGTCGACTACGGCAACAACATCCGCCAGGTGGCGTTTGACCACGGCGTGCAGAACGCCTTCGATTTCCCGGGCTTCGTGCCGGCCTATATCCGCCCGCAGTTCTGCGAAGGTCGCGGCCCGTTCCGCTGGGTGGCGCTGTCCGGCGACCCGGAAGATATCTACAAGACCGACGCCAAGATCAAGGAGCTGTTCCCGCACCACGCGCAGGTGCACCGCTGGCTGGACATGGCGCGCGAGCGCATCGCCTTCCAGGGCCTGCCGGCGCGCATCTGCTGGCTGGGACTGGGCGAGCGTCACATCGCCGGCCTGGCCTTCAATGAGATGGTGCGCAACGGCGAACTGAAAGCGCCGGTGGTGATTGGCCGCGACCACCTGGATACCGGCTCGGTCGCCAGCCCGAATCGCGAAACCGAGGCGATGAAGGACGGCACCGACGCCGTCTCCGACTGGCCGCTGCTGAACGCCTTGCTCAACACCGCCGGTGGCGCGACCTGGGTGTCGCTGCACCATGGCGGTGGTGTCGGCATGGGATACTCGCAGCATTCCGGCGTGGTGATCGTGGCCGATGGCACCGACGCCGCCGCCAGGCGCCTGGCGCGGGTGTTGGTCAACGACAGCGGCTCGGGCGTGATGCGTCACGCCGATGCCGGCTACGAAACCGCTGTTGCCTGCGCCAAGCGCAATGGCCTGAATTTACCTATGATTAAATGAGTAACGCTATGACCCTGATTCTCAAACCCGGCGCGATGACGCTGTCCGAACTGCGCGGCGTGTGGAGCGCTGCTGCGCCGCTGTCGCTGGCCGCCGAAGCCTATCCGGTGATCGAAGCCGCCGCCGCCGCCGTGCAGGCGATTGTCGCCAAGGGCGACGCCGCCTACGGCATCAACACCGGTTTCGGCCTGCTGGCCAAGACCCGCATCCCGGACGAAAAGCTGGAGCAGTTGCAGCGCAACCTGATCCTGTCGCATTCGGTCGGCACCGGTGAGCTGATGTCGGACGCCGTCTGCCGCCTGATCCTGCTGATGAAAATCGGCAGCCTGGCGCGCGGCTACTCGGGCGTGCGTCCGCTGATCGTCGATACGCTGATCAAGTTGTACAACGCCGGCATCATGCCGGCCATTCCGGCCAAAGGCTCGGTCGGCGCTTCAGGCGACCTGGCGCCGCTGTCGCATATGACGCTGGCGATGCTGGGCGTGGGCCAGGTACGCGTCAACGGCGTGCTGACCGACGCGCTGGATGCGCTGAAGGCCGCCGGCATCGCGCCGGTGGTGCTGGCCGCAAAAGAAGGCCTGGCGCTGATCAACGGTACCCAGGTGTCGACCGCGCTGGCGCTGCATGGCCTGTTCATGGCCGAGCGCCTGCTGGAAGCGGGCATGGTGTCCGGCGCGCTGTCGCTGGATGCGGCCAAGGGTTCCGATTCGCCGTTCGACGCGCGCGTGCACGAAGTGCGCGGCCAGCCGGGCCAGATCGCTGCCGCATCGATTTATCGCCAACTGGTGTCCGACAGCGCGATCCGCGCCTCGCACCTGGTGGGCGACGAGCGCGTGCAAGACCCTTACTGCCTGCGCTGCCAGCCGCAAGTCATGGGCGCCTGCTGGGACATCATCAACAACGCTGCGCGCACGCTGCTGATCGAAGCCAATGCGGTGACCGACAACCCGCTGCTGTTCAAGGACGGCGAGCTGTCGGTAGTGGTCTCGGGCGGTAATTTCCACGCCGAGCCGGTGGCGTTTGCCGCCGACACGCTGGCGCTGGCGATTGCGGAAATCGGCTCGATCTCGGAGCGCCGCGTGTCGCTGCTGATCGACGCCACCTTGTCCGGCTTGCCGCCGTTCCTGGTGCGCGATCCGGGCGTCAACTCGGGCTTCATGATCGCCCACGTGACCGCTGCCGCGCTGGCGTCGGAGAACAAGTCGCTGGCGCATCCGGGCAGCGTGGACACCATTCCAACCTCGGCCAACCAGGAAGACCATGTCAGCATGGCGACTTACGCGGCGCGCCGTCTGGACGATATGGCACAGAATACGGCGGTCATCATCGGCATCGAGCTGCTGGCGGCGGCGCAGGGGATCGATTTCCATCGTCCGCTGACCACCTCGCCGCATCTGGAGCATGTGCATGCGCAGCTGCGCCAGAAGGTGTCGTTCTACGAGGAAGACCGCTTCTTCGCACCGGACGTCGAGGCGGCCAAGGGCATGGTGATGCGCGGCGAGTTGAGCGCGTCGTGCAAAGAGTTGTTCACGACGCTGCATCCGTAAGGAGAAACGGCATGGATTATCAGTTCAAAGCAGGCAGCATTCCCTTGCTGGTGTCCATGCCGCACGTGGGCACCGATATTCCCGACGAGGTGATGGCGGCGATGACGCCGGCCGCCATCGACAAGCAGGACACCGATTGGCATCTGGTGCGCCTGTATGAGTTTTTGGATGAGATGGGCGCTTCGACTCTGTCGGCGCGCTGGTCGCGTTATGCGATCGACCTGAATCGTCCGCCGGAGAATACCAATCTGTATCCGGGCCAGGACACCACGGGCCTGTGCCCGGTCGATACCTTCCACCGCGAGCCTCTCTACCTGGAGGGCCGCGTGCCGGATCAGGCGGAAGTGCAGCGCCGCCTGCAGGCGTACTGGAAGCCGTATCACAATCAACTGCGCGCGGAGCTGGATCGACTGCTGGCGCTGCACGGTCGCGTGGTGCTGTGGGATGCGCATTCGATTGCGTCGCATGTGCCGCGCTTCTTTGAAGGCAAGCTGCCTGACCTGAATTTCGGGACGGCGGACGACAAGAGCTGTGCGCTGGACCTGAGCAACGCCATCGTGTCGCGCGCGCTGATGCAGGACCGTTACAGCATTGCCGTCAATGGCCGCTTCAAGGGCGGGCATATCACCCGCTTTTATGGCGAGCCGGCGCGTGGCGTGCATGCGATCCAGCTGGAAATGTGCCAGTCCACGTATATGGATGAAGAGGCGCCGTATGGTTATCGCGCCGATCTGGCGGCACAGGTGCAGCCGCCGTTGCGGGCGATGATGCAGGCCGCTGTCGACTGGGTGCGCGCATGAGCAAGCTGTTTGCGCGCCATGCATTGCTGCCGGATGGCTGGGCCAGTGATGTGCTGATCGAATGGGATGCAGCTGGCGCGGTTACCGCCGTCACGCCCGGCGCTGCGGCTGCGGGTGTGGAGTCGATCGAATACGCGCTGCCAGGCATGATCAACCTGCATTCGCACAGCTTCCAGCGTGCGCTGGGCGGCCGCACCGAAAAGGCGGGTGACAGCAAAGACAGTTTCTGGACCTGGCGCGATCTGATGTACCGCTTTGCGCGCAACATCATGCCTGAGCATATCGAAGCCATCGCCGCGCAGCTGTTCAGCGAATGCCTGCGCCATGGCTATACCTCGCTGTGCGAATTTCACTACGTGCAGCGGGCGCCGGACGGCGCCATGTACGCGCGGCCGGCGGAAACGGCGGAGCGCGTCATCGCCGCCGCACGGTTGACCGGAATCGGCGTGACCATGCTGCCGGTGTTGTATAGTTATTCCGGCTTTGGCGAATTGGCGCTGAAACCGGAACAGCAGCGTTTCAAGACCGACGCGCAGGATGTGTTGCGCATTGTGGAAGCGCTGGAACCGCAGCGCGACGCGCAGGTGGAAGTCGGCGTGGCGCCGCATTCGCTGCGCGCGGCGTCGGTGACGCAGATCGGCGAGGTGCTGGCGGCGCTGCCGGCGACCCGCCCGGTGCATATCCATATCGCCGAGCAGCAGGGCGAAGTGCAGCAGTCGCTGAGCTGGAGCGGACGCCGTCCGGTGCAGTGGCTGCTGGAGAATGCGGCGGTGGACCAGCGCTGGTGCCTGATTCACGCGACGCACCTCAGCGATGATGAAGTCAGCGGCATCGCCGCTAGCGGCGCGGTGGCGGGTTTGTGTCCGACCACGGAAGCGAATCTCGGCGACGGCTTGTTCCCGCTGGAGAGCTTTGTGGCGCAGGGCGGCCGCTTTGGTATCGGCAGCGACAGCCATGTGTCGCAAAGCGCGGTGGAAGAATTGCGCTGGCTGGAGTATGGTCAGCGCTTGCAGCACCAGCGCCGCAATATCGCGGTATCGGCGACGGAACGCAATGTCGGCGACTTCCTCTGGCAGCGCGCCTTGCAGGGCGGCGCGCAGGCGGCGGGGCGGCCGGTCGGCGCACTGGCGCCGGGCCATCGCGCGGACATCGTGGTGCTGGATGATGCGCATCCGAATATGTTTGGGTTGGCGCTGGACGAAGTGCTCGGCAGCTTTGTCTTCAGCGGCAACGACAATTTGGTCAAGGACGTCATGGTCGGCGGCCAGTGGGTAGTGCGCAATCAGCAGCACGTGGCGCAGCAGGCGATTGCTGCGCGCTTTAAGCAGACCTTGGCCGAACTGAGGGAGTTCCGATGACCCAGCTGATCCAGTATGCAAGCCTGCACCCCGCGCCGTGGAAAAACGGCGGCGGCAGCACCACGGAAATCGCCGTCTCGCCAGCCGGCGCCACGCTCGATAATTTCGACTGGCGCGTGAGCCTGGCCACGATTGCGCAGGATGGCCCATTCTCTTCTTTTCCCGGCATCGACCGTTCGCTGGCGCTGGTCCACGGCGACGGCGTGCTGCTGGATTTCGGCGACGAGCGCTTTGTGCTCAGCCCGAGCGAACCGCTGATCGAATTCGCCGGGGAGGATGAGGTGCACGCCACTGTCACCGGTTTGCAGACCACCGACTTCAATGTGATGACGCGGCGCGGCCAGTGCCGCCACCGGCTGGAACTGCTGACGGTGCGCGGCAAGCAGACGCTCAAGCGCCGCAGCGCCACCACGCTGCTGTTCCTGGCCGACGGTGAGAGCCTGAGCCTGGGCAGCGCGCGCGAACGCATCGCCATGGTGCGCTACGACACGCTGGTGATGGCGGAAGGCGAAGAGGATTGGACGCTGGAGGCGCAACAGGCCACCGTGCTGGTGGTCGATATTATCCGCAATTAAGAAAGCAAAAGCATGTGGGACGTGTTGTTTACGAACGTGCATCTGGCCACGATGGCCGGTGACGAGGGCTATGGGGAAATCCGCGATGCCGCCATCGCCGTCAAGGATGGCCGCATTGCGTGGCTGGGGCCACAGGCCGATATGCCACCAGGCCTGGCCGCGCAGGCGGTCACCGTGCACGATGGCGGCGGCAGCTGGCTGACGCCGGGCCTGATCGACTGCCACACCCACATTGTCCACGCCGGCAACCGCAGCGATGAATTCGAGGCGCGCCTGAACGGCGCCACCTATGAAGACATCGCCCGCGCCGGCGGCGGCATCATGTCCACCGTGCGCGCCACGCGTGCGGCGTCGGAAGATGAACTGCTGCGTCAAAGCCTGCCGCGCGTGCGCAGCCTGCTGGCGGAAGGCGTGACCACCATCGAGATCAAATCCGGCTACGGCCTGACGCTGGAATCGGAAGCGAAGATGCTGCACGCGGTGCGCCGCATCGGCCGCGAACTGCCGGTGCGCGTGGCCACCACCTTCCTCGGCGCGCATGCGCTGCCGCCGGAGTTTGCCGGCCGCGCCGATGATTACGTCGATGAAGTCATCAAGATGATTGCGCCGCTGGCAGCCGAGGGGCTGGTCGATGCGGTGGATGCGTTCTGCGAGCGCATCGGCTTTTCGCATGAACAGACGGAGCGCGTGTTTCAGGCCGCGCAGGCGCAAGGCTTGCCGGTCAAGCTGCATGCGGAGCAGTTGTCCGATCAGCGCGGCGCCGAACTGACGGCGCGCTATAACGGCTTGTCGGCCGACCATCTGGAGCATCTGAGCGCGGCCGGCGTGGCCGCCATGGCGGCTGCCGGCACGGTGGCGGTGCTGCTGCCCGGCGCCTACTACTTCCTGCGCGATACCACGCCGCCGCCGGTCGCCGCGCTGCGCGAAGCTGGCGTATCGATGGCGGTCGCCACCGACTGCAATCCCGGCACCTCGCCAATGACGTCCCTGCTGCTGGCGATGAACATGGCCTGCACCTTGTGGCGTTTGACGCCGCAAGAAGCGCTGGCCGGCGTAACGCGCCATGCGGCGCGCGCGCTCGGTCTCCAGAAGGAGATCGGCACCCTGGCAGTGGGCAAGCGCGCCGACTTTGCGCTGTGGCGCATCGCGCGTCCGGCCGACCTTTCGTATGCGATTGGTCTCAATCCGTGCCGCGGTGTCGCCAACGCAGGCATTTTGCGCTCTCCGGCAGTGTAAAAATCTGTTTGCTGCCTTATGCTTTCGGTTACATTATCCGAATGTCATCCAAGGAAGCCCTATGTTCGTCTTGAATTCCGTACGCGCCGCTGTGCTGGCGGCGCTGAGTGTCCAGGCGCTGGCGCAAGAGCCGGTGCCGCCAACTCCTCCTGTTCCCCACGCGCCGGAAGTGCCGGTGGTGGCCACCACGCCGCTGCAACCTGGGGCCGCGCCAACGCCGGCGATTGTGCTGCCAAGCGCCGCGCCACGGCCATTCGTCGACGTGGTGCGCGGCGCGCAGCATTTGCCGGGCTTCCTGGGGCTGTACCAGAAAGAGGAAAAGGTCTGGATCGAACTGCGGCCGGAGCAGTTTGACCGTCCGCTGTTCATGTCGGTGAATATGCCGAACGGGATCGGCGAGCGAGGCATCTACGGCAGCCAGATGGGCACGAGCCAGGTGGTGATCTTCCACCGCATCGGCAACCTGGTGCAGATGATCGCCAAGAATACCGAGTACAGCGCCAGGGCCGGCACGCCGCAGGCGCTGACGGTGCAGCAGGCGTTCTCGGATAGCCTGCTGGCGGTGGCGCCGGTGGCCAGCGGGCCGAATGTGCTGACCAAGTCCGTGCTGGTGGAGGCCAACGCGCTGCTGTTCGGCGATATTCCCGCGATGTCCACGCGGCTGGAGACGGCGTTCCGCATGCCCTATGCGATGGACCCGCGCAACAGCAGCTTCCTCACCCTGCGTTCCGACGAAGCGATGACCGGCTTGCAGGTCAACGCCCACTTCTTCGTGCCGCGCATTGCTGCGCGTCCGGCAGTGGTGCCGACAGTGCCATTGGCGCTGCTGTCTTTGCCCACGCCGCCGTCCACGCTGCCGGACCCGCGCAGCATGTTCCTCGGTTTCTACTACAGCTTCATGCCGCTGCCGGCGCAGGCCATGCATGGGCGTCCGGCGGATGACCGTATCGGCCACTTCGTCAGTACCAGCCAGGATTATTCGGACGACGTGACGCCAACCACCGCCGTGCATCTGGTGGACCGCTGGCGTCTGGAGAAGCAGGACCCGGCGGCGGCGCTGTCGGAGCCGAAGCAGCCGATCGTCTACTGGATCGACGCCAACGTGCCGGAAAAGTACCGCGAATCGGTGCGGCAGGGCGTGCTGGCCTGGAACGAGGCGTTTGAGCGCATCGGCTTCAAGAACGCCATCCTGGTCAAGCAGCAGACCGACAAGGATAAATTTGACACCATGGATGCGCGTCATGCGTCGATCCGCTGGTTCGTCGGCAGCGACGTGGGCTTTGCCATCGGCCCGAGCCAGGTCGATCCGCGCAGTGGCGAGATTCTGGATGCGGACATCGGCATGTCCGACGTGTTTGCGCGCGGCGCCCGGCGCATGGTGGGCGAGGACAGCTTCGACCTGTCGCCGCCGCCGACCGGCGAGGACCGCTGCGACTACATGGCCGAATCGGCGCCGGAAATGGGCTTTGCGCTGGACGTGCTGGAGTCGCGCGGCACCATGGATATGGGGAGCCCGCAGTCCGATGCGGTGGCGCAGGCTTACGTCAAGTCGGTGATCATGCATGAAGTGGGACACACGCTGGGACTGCGGCACAACTTCCGCTCGTCGACCATCTACACGCTGAAGCAGTTGCAGGACCCGGAGTTCACCAAAAAGAACGGCATGGCCGGTTCGGTGATGGATTACACGCCGTTCAATCTGTCGCTGAAAGACGAGAAGCAGGGCGAGTATGTGACGTCCGCGCTCGGTCCTTACGATTACTGGGCCATCGAGTACGCGTATAAACCGATCGAGCCGGCGCAGGAGAAGGAAGAACTGGCGAAGATCGCCGCGCGCTCTAATGAACCGCTGCTGGCCTTCGGCACCGACCAGGATGCGAACGGTTTCAATATGGACCCGGACGTGAACGTGTTCGACCTCGGTAGCGATCCGCTGGCGTACTTCCAGCGCCGTTTGACCATCTCGCGCGAACTGTGGGACCGGGTGCAGAACCGCACGCTGAAGCCGGGCGAGAGCTACGAGGTGCTGCGCCGCAGTTTCGATTACGGCTTCCAGCAGTTTGCACGCACGCTGCCGGTGGTGGCGAAGTATGTGGGCGGCGTGACGTATCTGCGCGACCACGCCGGCACGGGAAGGGCGACCTTTACGCCGGTGCCGCTGCCGCGCCAGCGCGAGGCGTTGCTGATGCTGACCAATAGCTTGTTCAAGGTGGACAGCTTCAAGTTTTCGCCGGAGATGATCAGCCGTCTCGGCTCGGATCATTTCAACACGCGCGGCCGGCCGGATGTGTCGGTGGGTGGACGCGTGCTGTCCTTGCAGGCGTCGGCGCTGGATCAGCTGATGTCCGATGCGGTGGCGATCCGCCTGATCGACTCGCAGGAGAAGGTGGAGAACCGCAAGCAGGCGTTAGGTCTGCCCGAGCTGTATGTGACGGTGCAGGATTCGGTATGGAGTGAGCTCAAGTCCGGCAAGGATATCAACGGCATGCGGCGCAATCTGCAACGCGAGCATCTGAAGCGGCTGGTGGCGTCACTGTTGCGCGTGTCGGCCGGCATGCCGGCGGATGTGCGCAGCCTGCAGCGCGAGAATGCCTTGCGCCTGCAGCGTGATCTGCGTAGCGCCATGGCGCGGCCGGTGAGCATCGAGGCCAAGGCGCATTTGTCGGAAAGCTATGAGACGCTGGGGCAGGCATTGAAGGCGTCCATGCTGCGCGCGGGCGCCTGATGATGGCGGTGCGACGATGGCTGGCCGGTCTGGCGCTGCTGTGCGCCGGGCCGGCGGCGGTAGCGGCGGGCGATACGCTGCATATCGGCTCCAAGCGCTTTACCGAGTCCTATATTTTGGGCGAGGTGCTGAAGCAGACGGCGGCGCCGCATGCGAAGGTCGAGCATCTGCAAGGCCTGGGCAATACGGCGATTGTGCTGGCGGCGTTGCAGGCGGGGCGGATCGATGTGTATCCCGAATATGTGGGCACGCTGGATCTGGAGATCCTCAAGCACGCCAAGCCGGCATCGATGGAGCAGATACGCAAGGAGCTGGCTGTGATGGGCCTGGGCGTGGCGGTGCCGCTGGGCTTTAACAATACCTATGCGCTGGCGATGCGCGGCGATGCGGATGCGCCGCACAAGTTGAGCGAACTGGCGGGACGCGACCGCTTGCGCTTTGGGCTGTCGCATGAATTCATCGGTCGCGCCGATGGCTGGCAGGGACTGGCGGCGCGCTACGGCCTGACGCAGCGACCGGAGGGGCTGGATCACGGCATCGCCTATGAGGCGCTGCGGCGTGAGCAGGTCGATGTGATCGATATTTATTCGACCGAGGCGCGTATCAGCCAGTATGGCTTGCGGGTGCTGGAGGACGATCGCGCCTACTTCCCGCGCTACGATGCAGTGCTGCTGTACCGGCTCGATGCGGCCAGGCGTTTTCCGGCGGCGTGGAAGGCCATCAGTCAGCTGGAAGGTCGCATCAGCGAGAAGGACATGATTGCGATGAATGCGGCGGCGGAGATCGATGGCGAGAGCTTCGACCGCGTGGCGCATGACTGGCTGGCGGCGCATCCGCTGGGCGCTACTGCGGCTGGCGCGGTGGGTACGCGGCCCGGCGCCACTGCACCCGGCACGACTACGTCCGCGCCGTCCGCTCGCGCCAGCCTGCTGGAAAAAATCTTCGACCAGAATCTGGCGCGCATGACGCAGCAGCATCTGACGCTGGTGCTGCTGTCGGTGGCGCTGGCGTGCGTGATCGGCATTCCGCTGGGCGTGCTGGCGGCGTCGCTGCCGCGTTTGCGGCAAGTGGTGCTGGGCCTGGCCGGTGTGTTGCAGACCATCCCGTCGCTGGCCTTGCTGGCCTTGCTGATCCCGTTGCTGGGCATGATCGGCACCGTGCCGGCACTGGTGGCGCTGGTGGTGTACGCGCTGCTGCCCATCGTGCGCAACACCTGTACCGGCCTGTTGCAAGTGTCGCCCGGCCTGAAGCTGGCGGCGCAGGCGCTGGGACTGCGGCCGATGCAGCGGCTGGTGCATATCGATTTGCCATTGGCGCTGCCGGTGATCCTGGCCGGCGTGAAGACGGCTGCGGTGTTGAGCGTGGGCACGGCCACCATCGCGGCCTTCATCGGCGCCGGCGGATATGGTGAGCGCATCACCATCGGTCTGGCGTTGAATGACAACGATATGTTGCTGGCGGGAGCTATCCCTGCGGCAATGTTGGCACTGCTGACACAGGGCATTTTCGAGCTGCTGGAGCGGGCCGTAACGAACAGGCATCGCTTTTCTGTAAAGCCGGTGTAAGCGTCTTTAAGCGGCCGTAATGATTTGTAAGGGCTGCGGCGGGTGCGGGAGGCGAAGGCTATAGTGAATCCGTTGATTCAATCTCCCTCCCACTGACAACGGGTTGCCCCATCCAGCGCCAGGCGCTGGGTGGGATTTTTTTATGCCTGGGCCGACAGCTGGGCCAGCGCCTCGCCGGTGACGCGGCAGATGCGCCAGTCCGGCATGACGGTCGCGCCCATCCCTTCGTAAAACTTGATGGCGTTGGCGTTCCAGTCCAGCACCGACCACTCGAAGCGGCCGCAGTCGCGCTCCACCGCCAGTTGGGCCAGCGCCACCAGCATCTGCTTGCCGTAGCCCTTGCCGCGCTGCGACTGCTGCACGTACAAGTCTTCCAGGTACAGGCCCTTCTTGCACAGGAAGGTGGAGAAGTTGTGGAAGAACAGCGCGAAGGTGACCACCTCGCCGCCATTGGTTTCGCCGACCAGCGCTTCGCACACCGGCTTGTCGCAGAACAGGCTGTCGTGCAGCATGGCTTCGTTGGCGACCACCATGTGCTCCAGCTTTTCAAACACGGCCAGCTCGAAAATCATGCTGAAGATGGCGGGGACGTCGGCCGGCGTGGCCGGGCGGATGCTCAGTTCGGAAGTGCTCATCAGGTTTTGGCAGTAGTAGTAGAAGTTGGTTGCAGCGCCCAGACCACGCTGGACAGGCAGAGTACCATGCCGATCCACTCCATGGCTCCGGGCCGGTAATGTTCCAGCTGGATCGACAACAATACGGAAATCACCGGCGTGACAACGCCGATGTAGACCGCCTTGTCGGAGCCGATGCGGTGGATCAGGGTGAAATAGGCGGCAAACGCGATCACCGAGCCCAGCAGGGACAGCCACAGCAGGCCGCCCCAGTATTTCGCCGTCGTCGGCAGGCTGAAGTGCTGGCCGCTGAGGATCACCCACAGCGCCACCAGCGTGGTGCCCCACAGCATGGACCAGGCCATGGTCAGCAGCACATTGTCGGATTGCTGGCGCACCTTGATCACCACCACGTTACCGACCGAGCTGGCCAGCGTGGCGGTGGTGGCCAGGATCAGTCCCAGCAGGAAGTGGCCGCTGCCGCCGTTGCGGATCTCGCCCCAGGCGTCGCCGATGGAATGGAAGAACAGCAGGGTGACGCCGCAGATGGCGACGCCGCCGGCGGCCCAGGTGCGCCAGGCGAGCGGGCTGCCGAAGACCAGGCGGTTGAGAATCGGATTCCAGAACACCATCAGCGCGAACAGTACGGCCACCAGGCCGGACACCAGATATTGCTCTGAGGTATAAGTGCAGATGTAGCTGAGGGCAAAGGTGGCGGCGCCTTGCAGCATCATCCAGCGCTGGGCGCGCCATGGCAGCAGCAGGCGGTCGCCGCGCGCCGCGCACCAGGCAAACAGCACGGCCGAAGCCAGCGCAAAGCGGTAGACCACGGAGACGGCCGGCGCCACCGCGCCCAGTTGCAGCGTGATGGCGAAGAAGGTGGAGCCCCAGATCAAACAGGCGGTGAGGAATAACAGTGGAGAGGACATCGAACGAGTATAGCTGGCCCTGGCAGGTCTTGCCTAGCGGCTAGTATTTTGTTGCGGCGCAACAGATGGTGTAAGAAGTTGTATCGGGCGTGTAAATTCAACGGTGCTGGTGAAAAGACCAAGTATAGTGAAATAACACTTCACTCGTTTGCCAACCGGAGGGCGCCATGAGTACCGCGCTGCAAATCAAGGTCGTTACCCTGCTGGGCTACGTCGCCCTGAGCACGGCATTGGTGCTGATGCTGGCCGACGAAGAGATGCAGGGCGCGGCCACGGCCATGTTCTACGCCCTGCTGCGCTAAGTGTCAGTAGGCGACGTGCAGGCGGCGGTACAGGAAGCTGAGCACGAACAGCGGGCCGATCAGCAGGAAGCGCAGGTCGTCGAAGAAGGACGGCTTCTTGCCCTCGATCTTGTGGCCGATGAACTGGCCGATCCACGCCAGCACGAAAATCGCAATCGACAGCGGCAGGATGGTTGACTGCGGCAGCGCCGCCAGGATGGCCAGCATCAATGCCGCCATCAGCAGCATGCCCACCGCGAACGGTTTCGACAGCCGGAAGTAGTAGCCCATCGCCGCCGCCGTCACCGCCAGCGCCACCAGCGGGTGTAGCGACCATAGCAATCCCAGCAGCGTGAAGACGATCACGGGCACGCAGACGAAGTGGATCAGTTCGTTGGTGGGGTTGAGATGGCTTTCGCTGTACTTGGCCAGCAGCGTATCGATCGCGCGGTGTTGCGGCATGGTTGGTCTCCTGTTGTGTGGGTGCGGTCTGTGCCGCCTGCAAATTCTACACCCGAACGTGGCGCTGTCGGGCATCCGCTACAATGGGTGATGCTTTCCCCATCCTCTTCGGCCCTGACCGGCCTGGCGCCGGTGATCGATGCGCAGACCCGCATCTTGATACTCGGTAGTTTTCCCGGCGCCGCGTCGCTGGCGGCGCAGCAATACTATGCCCATCCGCGCAAGATCTTTTGGTTAATTTGACACCCGACTGAGTATAATTGAATTTTCTCCTAGGAAACTTCAAGAATGCCTGTAGCTTATTCATACATCCGCTTTTCCACGGTTGAGCAAATCAAAGGTGATTCGCTTCGCAGGCAGACGACGGCGTCGGCGCAATATGCAGCCGCTAACGGCTTAGAACTGGATAGCAGCCTGAATGCGCAGGATTTAGGTGTCTCCGCTTTCAGCGGAGCAAATTTCGAGAGTGGGGCGCTGGGCAAGTTCATCACGGCGATTGATGAGGGACGAGTCGCTCGCGGCTCCTATCTATTAGTCGAGTCACTGGACCGTTTGTCCCGTTTGCCAGTACCTGATGCGTTAGCTATTTTCCAAGCAATAATCGGCCGTGGTGTAGTAATTGTCACTCTGACTGATATGGCCGTCTATAGCCAAGAGCGACTCAAGACCGATTGGACGCCATTGCTAATCGCCTTGGTCAGCATGTCACGGGCCCACGAAGAATCCGCAGTGAAATCGCAACGTGTCAAGGCCGCCTGGGATGCTAAAAAGGAGCGGGTCAAAAAGAACAAAGAAGTTATGTCTACACGCTGTCCTTGGTGGCTGAAACCCTCAGACGACAAGACGAAGTACGAAATCATCGAAGCGAATGCGGAGACGGTAAGGCTGATGTATGCGCTGTCGAAGGACGGGATGGGGAGCTGGTCAATCAGTCGCTATCTGAATGCCTTGGAAATTCCCACACCGCAGCATTCACAACGCTGGCAAAACAGTACTGTTCAGTTCAATTTGCGTAATATCGCTACCATTGGAATTCTCCAAATGGATCAGGATCACAACGGCAGAACGACAACGAACACTTTTGTTGAGGGCTACTATCCTCCGATTATCGACAAGACGTTGTTCTATGAAGTGCAGGCGGGCAAAGCGGAACGCCGGCGGCTGCCTGCGTCAGGCGGTGGTCGTGCAGGACAGTGCCACAACATTTTCAAAGGGACTGCAAAATGTGGTTACTGCGGTAGCCCAATGCATATTCGCCGCAAGCCTGGCATCAATACCGGATTCCTTTACTGCGCCAAGTCTCTGCAGAGTGCTAGCTGCGTGGGTGTGTCTTACAATGTGCGGCAACTTGAGGCTGAGTTCATAAACTTCACTCGTGAGCTCGATTTGAAACAGGTGCTTGGGGATGGTGCTGGCAAGGGATCAGTGCAAGCAAAAAAGAGCGAGCTTGCTGCTTGTGCTGGAGAGTTGGAAGCAACCGAAGCCAAATTTAATAATCTTCTCAAAGCCGTGGAGCTTGGCGGCGATGTAAGCATGTTGGTGCAGCGAATGCGAGAAATGGAGTACGCAACGGTCGAGCTTAGAAAGCGCAATCATGCCCTTAAGGCTGAACTCGAATCTTTGATCAACGTTGAGCAAATTGAATCGTCGTCCTACGAGAACATGAATGCATTGATGGAACAATTGGAATCCAAATCAACAGGCTTGGATGAAAAACTGAGATTGAGATTTCGAATGCTCACGGAGGTGCAGCGGATAGTGAAGCGCCTGGATCTCTTCCCTGGCGGTCTATGGCACAGCATCGACAAGCTAGACGCCATGGCCGCAGGATTACGTGAAGCAGGATACGATGAGGAACGAATTGAGGACTACATTTCCTCACTTCCGACTAAGCCAAATCGGGACGAACGATACTTTGTCGCCAGCATGCGTAATGGTATGTTTCGGATGGTCAAAGCCGGAGACGTTATCGAGGTAGATACAGAATGGACTAGCAAGGCGCTTGAACTTCTGAAGACTCGTCGGGAGTTCGCTAATGAACAGTAAGCAGTGTTTTCCTCCGGTGGTAAATGAGAACACAACGCTGTTGATCCTCGGTAGTCTTCCAGGTGACAGATCGCTCGCTCAGGGCGAGTATTACGCCAACAAACAAAATTCGTTTTGGTACTTGATGTCTCAATTGCTTCGAACGGATCTAGTTCACTTGAATTATCAAGACCGTCTCGCCACCCTACTGGGTAACGGCGTCGGCTTATGGGATGTAGTCGCCGATGCTATGAGAGACGGTAGTTTAGACAGCAGAATTAAGGAGCATCGTAGTAACGATTTGCTTGGCCTCATCGCCACACTGCCAAAATTAAAAGCGGTTGCATTTAATGGGAAGACTGCGGCACGACTCGGCCAAAAGCAGTTAGTCTTTGCTCGTGAGGCAATAACGACGATCGAGCTCCCTTCCTCCAGCCCCGCATATACGTTGGCGGTCCATAAAAAGGTGGATCGCTGGCAGGAATTGCAGCCCTTTCTTTCGACCGAAATCACGGTGGAATAGCATTTGGCTACGCCAGGTCTTGGTCTACACGGTCAACTAATTCCTCAACAAGATACCGCCATCTCGCTGGCATATTTTGAATTTTCACAGCAAGCCTAATCGTCTCAGGTGATGGCTTCGCTGCGATCTTCTTATCCGATTGCCCCTTGGTTGAAGCTCGCTTGGTTGGTGAGTCGCCATAGTGCAGCCAATGCTGATCGACCTTGAGCCACTTGGCCAAAACTAGCAACTTGTCATCGGTAGGTATGGTGCGGCCAGCAAGCCAGTTATGTGCCGTTTGCGCTGATACTGGATCACCTCCGAAGCGAAGATTAAATCTCAAGGCAAGTTCAGTTGGCCCGCTCACTGGCTCCGGACTTCGACGTAATGCAAGCACCAAGCGTTGAGCAAAGGCGGCTTTTTCTTCATTTGTAGGCATGATCGCATTTTGTGACAGGGGTATCAACCTCATATCAATCAAATAAGCGAAATAATTGCTTAAATGATTTAAAAAATTGCTCTTTTGAGATAAGATTAAATTGCAAATAAGAAATTTTTGGTTGCCAATTTTTTGATCAAAATAGAGAGGAAATGATGGACGATGGTACGAGCACAAAGCTTCGTATTCCGCTCAGTGCGGTACAGGTTGCGGAAGCTGCTAAGCATATCCAAGATGAGTTCGATTCGACGGGAGAGTTACGCTTTGCCCAACTAAGCCACTCCGAACCCTTATTCGGCGGAGACTTCAACGGCCCGTCGTCGTGGGTCTATCACATTCGAGTTTTCGGAAATGATGTTGTTCGGGTGCCGCAGCTCTACATGACCGTGAGCAACCGTAGTGAGCATCGACTGGTGCGATACGACACGGCGACATTGCCGGGCGGTGTTGCGCTGGACTTAAAGCACATAAATTTTGAACGTGAAAGCAATGTGTTCGATAAGTCCATCACAGCCTACACAGAGCATTTGGGAATTGGGTTGACGCCGAAGGTGCTGGCAGAATACATCGATAAGCCAATGCGGATTAAGGTATCGAATCCACGGGAAGGCGTGCAGTTCGTCGTTGAGGTGCCATCACATTACATCGCCGGTGTCCTTTATCGACTGGTCCCGGAAAAGTACGATGTGGAAGCAGCACCTGTGGCAGTGGCGAACGATCCCAGCTCAGGATCAACGGAGCCGGTAGATATCGTTTGGCTCAAAAAGGCTGGATGGATAGGACTAGCTACAGGTGTCGTCAGCAGCTTCGTCTTCGGCGTCGGCGCAGGCGTTGCCATAGGCGGGTTCGTGGCCGTGATCGCAGCCATCGCTTTGCACAAGCCGACTAAGAACACGTCGCCTGATACCTGACACCTGCGCAAATGTATACGCTTATCCTGACGGGACTAATGTTGTATGTCTACGGCTTCGCTCGTACCCTTGCGATTTACGTGGGCATCATTCTGACGATCTTCACGCTCGTCTTGGAGATGGTCTGCGGCGGCGGATTTACGTATCTGTTTTGGCCGGAATGGATGCGTACATTTGAGATAGGGGAATTTTGGTCGAGTGCCTTCACGGAGCGACCCAGCTTTCAGCTATGGGAAGCGGGGGCGGTTCCGGTGATCTTTGCTGCTGACCTTTTCCGTGTGGCTCTGAGACTGGTGACGACTCGCTGCACCATTTTCACTCTTGGATTTTTTGCGTTCTGGCTGTACTGCATGTGCCTGATGTGGTCGATAATTTTTGCGCTTGCGAAGCGCATGGGAAAATAAAAATGAAGAGAATACAAATTGCAAATTTGACGTTGAGCCTTGTGGTGTTAGCCGTCCTTGCTGCGTGTGGTGGCACTACAGAGGACGCGCCACAGAAAAAGAATATCGCAATGGGGAGTCTAGCCAGAGAAAGCGTCGCCTCGTCCTCTGTTATTTCGATCCTTGGATATCGGACTGATTATGCTGTGACTCGTTCAAATGATGGCGTGGTCACTGTGACCAAAAAACAGACCGGCGAAGTCAGTACGTACACGGGGATTCAGCTAATCAAATTTTTTGACAAGTACGTGTCGTTCGATGTGGATGGTCCATCGGGGCAAATATATCGGCTGTACCAAGCTGCGTTCAATCGGCAACCTGATTTGCCGGGTCTAGGATTCTGGATATGGCATAACCAAAATGGATTGGGAATGCTGGACATATCAGCTGACTTTATCGCATCGGACGAGTTCCAAAAGATGTACGGGCCGGGCGTAACGAATCCTACGTTCGTGAGCCTACTTTACAACAATATCCTGCATCGAGATGGCGAAAAAGCTGGCGTCGATTGGTGGGTTGGGAACCTAAATAATGGGGCATCACAGGCTGGTGTCTTGTATGGCTTCAGTGACAGCGCCGAAAACAAAACTAATTTGATTGCGACCGTTGCTAACGGATTTGACTATGTGCCGTTCGATCCATCGCCGTCCCAAAGTATTTGCAAACATACGCCAGCAGATAAGCCTCTAGTCTTCGCAGGGTATAACGTTTCGACCAACGAATGGAACATTGTGGACGCCGCTGGCAACCTAAAGCCGCTGCCATTCGTCTACACTGAGTGCGCCACCGGCAAGAACCTTGCGGACAATGCGATCAGCGCCGCATGGAACTGGTCTCTGCCTCAAGCAGACTGGCGCTACCCAGAGAGCGCCACCAATACCGCTGGCTACGTTAAGGCGTTCCCTGAAATTATCTATGGACGTCAGTTGTACGGGGCGACCTCGACTGGTTCTGTATTGCCTATGCTGGTTTCGCAGGTTAACTTGATTGTGAACCATGATGCTACTGTTGAATCCGATGGCATCGATCAGAATTTCATCCAGGGCACCTATATCGCTACACACGATACGAACGAGTGGCTATCGTCGGTGACGGTCATGCTTCGACCCACGAAGGTCTGCATGGAAGAGTGCGGCAATCCCCACAAGTTCATTGAGACCGCCATGATTGACGGCATCACCTACTACGTCTACATGCAGGTGGAAATGGATGAGCAAAAAAATATCCCTCGCTACAACGTGGAGCTTCTCGTTAAGGAAGAGCATTTGCATGGCAGTATGAAGATGAAGTCTATCAACGACTACCTTATCAGCAAAGGCTGGCTGAAGCCGGACAACTACATGAACTCGATTGAGATGGGAACGGAAATAATTTCAGGCACCGGAAAAACGACTGTCAGCCACTTCAGTGTAACCCAATAGCTTTGAGCCTCCAGATGAGGCCCAGAGATGATCTGTTAAATTGGGTATATGGTTTATATAGTTTAGCTAATTTCTGTCTCTGGGCCTCACCGGTTTGACCGGAGGCGGAGAATGAAAAAGGGCCGCAGCTAAGACTGCGGCCCTTTTTTTTCTCGGGGAGGAAGCCGAGTAGGAGGTTGTTTATTTAGCGATTTTCAGCTTCACCAGCTTGTCGATCATTTCGAGTGCTGCCTGATCGCCGCTTTCCATCAGCAGACCGATGCGGCGCATCACGAGCTTTGCCTTCTGAGCGTTGGCACGAGACAGCTCACGCAGGACGTTGCCGGGGATAGCTGCGTTTACTGCAAGCTTGCTCTTGACGGTGTCGGAATGGTTCTTGATGGTCTTCTCGCATTCGCTCAAGCTCTTGTCCACCTCGGCGAAAGCCAGACGACCAATCGGCGTCTGCTTTACTTTTTCCTGCTGCTGCGTTTGAGGGGCGTTGTCTACGATCTGTTGGATAGCGTCGGTCATGTATTCTCCTTGTCTTTTTCGCTGCTGAAGTAGCGATATGGCAAATTTATACAGACCGGCGGGGATGTACACAGTGAAATTGTAACGATCAGCGGTTACAATTTTATGCTCGATTATTTGTGTGTGATATTTTGCGTATCTTTCACATTGACAAGAATGCTATCCTCTCATCAATCGGCTGAGTTCTGCCAGTAGTTGCAAACTAAAAGAGGGATTTTAATGGATCAGGAAGCTATCGGACGGAGGGCCCAAGACGTGCAGTCTGGCCTTCGAGACGTTTCAGATTTGCGGGTGTCAGCCACCATACCGATCACGCGACAGATCGGCATGGCTGCTCAACTCGCTGTTCACATCCGTGGTCTGGACTCCATCGAGAACATCGTCGGATTCCACGGCTTTTGCAGCAATCTCGGAATCTCGTCTGATTCGCTGCCTACCGTGCTGGGCACACTGGAGCAGATTGGTTGGATACGCGTCGTTCCAAATATCTATGCGCCGACCCGAATTGAAGAGACCATCCCGTATTTTCAAGAAGTCTACGGCGCGCTTGGCGAGCAGTGGTCATTGCGCAGACCCGGTGAATTAGAGCAAGCGACGATGGCCATTATTGATCGCCTCACCGTAGCGCCGGTGCCGCTCGAAACATTGGCGTCCGAACTGGGTCTGAAGGCGGCTGAAATCCAAACGATCGTGGACATCGGCGACCTCGGCGGTTACCTGCGCCAGTACGACTCGCCCAAGGACCGAGTGCCGATTCTGTACGCGCCTCTCTTCACCGAAGAGAACCCGGAGACTTTGCTAAATTTTATTGCCAAAAATCCAGGCGCGCACCAAGAGATCGAGGCAGTCTTTCGTGCGGCAAAGTCACATCCTGGTGCGCCGATCAGCACACTGGAACAAACCAATCCATTGGTCCTCGAATTGGTCAACGAGAACATCTTGCGCGCACCTGCCATCGTCTCATCGGGTGGAGCGCAGTCGTTTGCATTCGCACCATTCAAGACGACCCATCCTCGTGCCATCTTGGAAAAGGCGCGGATCATCTTATCGTGCGTTCGCTATGGTGAAGGTTATTCGTCCATCACCAAGATTTCGGACCCTAGCGCGATCCTTAAAGGGCTGAGAGATAGAAAGATGATCGGCCGCACCCCCCATTCAAATATTCAATCGCAATATGCAGCTGCGGCAAACATGGGAGTAGGGTGGATTGAGCCTGAAAACGGGCGCTTCCGATTCCGTCTCTACGACACCGAGGATAACTTAGCTGCGGTAGATCTGGCGATTGCCATGTGTTCCGGCCAGAGCGAGGATGTGTCGTCGTCACTGCTCCTTCCGGCTGAGGTGAAAGGGTATTTCTCCAGGTCTGAGCCTGGCGGACTGCTTCTACCTGAAGCAAATAGAACGCGTGCCCGTGGTGTAATTGCCACGCGCAAGTTGGACCCTAAAACCAGCACCGCTTCCCGGCTTGGTCGCGCGCTGCTCGACGACTTGCGAGGAATTCATCGTGTCATCAAGTGATCAAGACCACTCCTATAAGTTGTTGGGCAAACGCATGGCGTGGGCATTGGGCTACATACCATTGCTTAATGTCCCGGTGACTCTTCCAGCGGATACCAACTCGCGGGCCGGTACGGACTTAACGGATGCAGACGTGTTTGGATTCCGCTTCAGTGCCAGCGGTGGTGTGTCGCGGCTCCTGATCGATTGTAAGACTGCCAGCGGTCGCGCAGTTGATCGCGTGCTGTGGGTCAGGGGTTTACAGGATGTGCTTCACCTTGAGGAGCTCTATCTCTTCAAAAAGAAAATTCCTGAAAGTGCACGGTGGCTAGCGCGTGAACTAAAAGTGAACTGCATCGACGATACTGAATTGTATGAACTCGACGCTCGACTCGGATTAAGTCGCTTGAAGGGACCTTATTTTGATGGAGTCGGGTACGACAGTATCGACACGCTGCTCAGCTTTCCAAAGGGTAGCGAATACCGCGCTTTGGCGCAGTTTCTCACAACAACTCTTTGGACCCTAAGTCCTGCGCACAGGGTCCTAACCTTGCTGAACCTCGGGCAGCAAAATCATTTGCACAGTAAGCTTAGGCCGGACGATCGGGCACACGTTGGGCTTATCCTTCTTGCGACTCGTTCGCTTGCAATAAGTCTCGGCTTACTGATAAGTGAGTTGAACGTTCTGGACGTGCTCAAAATCGAAGACCGGCTTCGTGAAGAGCTTCATGGAGGGGCTGAGTCTCTAGCGCAAAAAGTACGTTTTGCAGATGCCATTCACCGCCTTACCGGCGAAGTAGATTCCGAACAAGCCATAGATCACAAAGGGTTCCCGCTACTTCTTGAGGAGGTCAACCGACTTTTAATCAGGCGCTATGCCCTGAACGATGCCATTCGGATTACCGATTTGGCACTACATTACTTTGCTGCGGGCGCAGGATCCTTACCTCGCCACTTGAGTGGGAGTGATTCTAATCTCTCAGCGAAGATGGCATCTGACATTCTTGCGCTGTTCGTGAAGAGCAATTCACTCGACACCAGCTTTTCCCGGGCTATCATCGGATTATTGGCGACTGCGCCAGAAGCCAACGCTGATGCCTCTGATGAACGGCGCACGGAAAGCAAAGAAATCGGAGGGCAGATTCCACTGCTAGCGCCGCTGCCTCCGTTGGACGGGAACTAACCTCGGGGCTAAATCCATGATGAGAGAATCGCGGACGGCACTTCAATCATCAATCACTGACTTGCAATAAGCTGCGTTGGCCGCAGGAACAACTACTCCTGTACGCTCCAGTTCATCTTTCAGCAGCGTCGCCATGCGGAAGTCGAGGCGGAAATGGCGCTGGAGTAGGGAGACTGACAGCTCACGCTCACGCTCGACGAGTTCCACGGCGTCGCTGTAGAGAAGTGACGAGACGCGGCGATATTCGCTGATGGCATCGGGCTCGCTGCGGATTGCCTGAAGGACGTACGATGTAATACGTCGCATAGCGTGACTGCGGCTGATGTCCTCCTGTCGTGCCAGGCTGTCCACTTGGCTGACTAAATCCTTCGGCATGCGCAGGGTGATCGTTTTGGTTGTGCTGTAGTCGTCTTCCACGGGCGGCTGCGGAACTGAAATACTGGTCGCTGCGGGTGGCTCGTAAGGGAGTTGCAGATCGTCAAGCGGGTCATACGGCGGAAGGTCGAAGGTGAATGATGTCATGGGCGGCCCCTTTAAATACGTGCTGTATTTATATGTATTCCGTGGAAATACGGGGTCTTGCGCTGACGAGGTAGGCCTTGTGCTGTCTGGCTCTGTAAGAACGGTGATTACAGGTTGATGAAGGATAGGATGAGTGATGATATGCGCCGCAGACAGAGAGCATAATGGTGTTCACTTCTCGTCTCGCTGCGAGTGCTACGGCCTCCTGATATCCGGTCGGCCAGACAGGGCCGTACATCGAGTTTTCTTTTCCAAAAAATTGTGGCATGCTACCGCCACGCTAACCGTTGTGGGTAATTGGATTCCCCACGCCTTCCTTGTTGGCATAAACCCCTCCGTTACTTTTATTCCTTATCTGGGAAGGTTTTATGACGACTACACTTTGCCTGAACACCTACGCTCCCAACATCAAAAATGCACGGGTCTTAAATCGTATCAAGGACGTACTGGACTGGTGCGGCCATTTGCTGCTGCGGAAGAAGAAGCCACGCTCTATCCACCATAGCGAAATTCGTAAGGTGTTCGGAAACGCCAGCAAGCCGCTGGGCCGTTGGCTTTACTCGAATTTGCTGATGCAGACGGGCGATTACGCAGCAGGTCATCACTCATACTCTTATGCGCTCAATGAGGGCGGGTACGAACGGTTACGCAATATGGTGGGCCTGAGCACCGTCACGTCTGCCGAAATTGCGATGGAGCTGTATGGTCCGATCATTCGTGGCGAGCTGACGCCTGTTTACACGGACAAGGGCGGGCGACGTTACCACCCCATCCAGAATATTCGGAGGGATGACAAGAAAGTCGTCTTCAGTGGATGGTGGGATTACGACATCGACTCGTGCGCCGCCACACTGGTCCACCAATATGCACGACAGCACTATCGGTGGGTCAACCCAGAAACTACAGAGGAACCATTCCCAGCGGTTGCCCGTTTCGTAGAGGAGAAGGCCTCAGTGCGTCAGCGCCTTGCGACCGTCGCTGGCATCCCTTTAGAAAAAGCGAAGGAGTTAAGCCAAAGCTTGCTGTTCCTTGCGCCATTAACGCCGCACCACCGATGCTCGATTTTCAGCTTGCTCGGTGACGACCGGATACGCCTGCAACGCCTGAAGCAGGACACATTTGTCAAACAGCTCATCGTTGATCTGAAGAAGATGTGGCACTATGCGATGGGGGGCGATCAACGTGAGAGGGGGCTGCGACAATTTGCCGGTGTGGGCGTCGCTAGTCCTCCCGATAGTAAGTCAAAATATCGCCAAGCGATCTTCATTGCGTTGGAGCGAAAAGTGATGGATGTCATTCACGATTGGTTCGGCACAGAACAGTTCCCTGGCGTCCTCATGCATGACGGTTTTATTAGTCGTCGTGATGTTGACACGCACGCTCTTGAGTCGTACTTACTAGACACCACCGGATACGAAATCCGACTAAAAAAAGAGCTACTCGGTTTAGCTGGCGCTGGCGCCTGAATTATCGGCTGGCGGAACCCGTGTTGGGATGTCTGTAAAATCCCAACACAGGCCCAGCGTATCTAATACCTTGGCCGATTAGGTAGTTCGAACGTCGCCACCTCTCTCCAATTTGGATCTAGCACCCACTTGAACACGTCAATTGGCTCGCATGACCCGTAGAATGGCCAAGGTGTCTGGAGCACACTGAAATGCCGCCATGTGGACTGAGCCTTGTTGGACGTAGCTGCATAATAGTTTGCAGCCGCCATGCTTAAGTGGTCTTCTTCTTTAGGAAGTGGGCTGCCATGTGCTGCTACGAACCAACCATGCTGTTCAAGCAGTGCCGTGTAATCCTGAACCGTTTTAAAAAATTCTGAGGGCCAGACTTGGCAAGCAGTACAAGCAGTCAACAGATGTTCGAGCGTTAGCGGCGTGTCCCCAGATTCAACTTTGCTCCAAGAGCTTGTTGATGCCTTACCTAACAAATGGCTGATATGCGCTTGCTGAATGTTGCGTTCTTGGCGCAGTTCACGGAGCAGAATCCTTGAAATGGTGTGGACAGACGTACCTTTTTCGTGGATCATTTGAGTTTCCCAATGTTCAATCGTGTTTCTCTATTTTAAAGCACGAGGCTCAAAAAGGAAATTGTCAAATTGCAACAGTTTAAAAGGAGTCAACATGACTACTCAACGTGATGAGATGTTTCAAGCAATTCTGCCCTCCCTGAAAGTTGCTTTTGATGCGGGCTTTGCGCAGGGCTTCGAGGCCGGGCGTGCAATTGGGCTTGTCGAAGGCATCAATGCCATGACGCCTGCGGTATCTGACGGCCTCCGTCATGGCTCGGGCGCGTGTGGCCGTGCCATGCAAAGCTTGAAGAATTTGGGCCTCGATACTGGCGAGAACACGAACGAAGCCGACGACGAAGACGAAGACGACGAAGACGAAGACGACGAAGACGGCTCCGTTGTCATCTAGCGCTAACCCTATCATTCACCAAGGCAGAGGCTATTTTTTTTCTTTGTCCGATGGTGTCGCACATTTTTTGCGACTCTTGCCCTATTTGCATCATCTTTTGCCGCCCGTCTCGCATTGGCCGCTGCGTCGGCATGTTCAGCGAGCCATGCATCAAAATGTTGTCTTTGCCGTTCCGGCAGACGCTCAGCGACTCGCTGAGCGTCTGCTGATAAACCGAAACTCTCAAACTGGCTGATGAGTTCGAGAAGGCGACGCTCAAGCGGCGACTGTTCGGCGGAGAAGCTGAGAGCGGCTAGCGCCGATTTTTTGGATGTCTTCTTGTTGTACTTCGGCAGTTTGGAACTCCACGGCGTGAGCTGATATCGAAGCAGGTTGTTGCTGATGATCTTGCCGTAGTACTTCGGATCAATCAGCATGATGGCCTGCCGCCCTTTGAAGCGAAAACCTTGGTTGCGGCCTAGTGCTTGGTTGCCCAGGTCTGCCAACTCGGTAGCAATCATAAGATCATAGTCCGGCTTTTCCACATCGGAGAAGTGTGCGCCGATGGTTGCGTTGACGCTCGGATGCGGCCATGACAACTTTATGATCGAGGTTTTGCCGGTCAGGTCATTGCGCCCTTTGTTGTTGGACAGGTTGAGTTCGCAGCCGAGGGCGTTAGCGATGAGCGTAACGTCCTCATCTGGAAACTCTTCCTTCAATAGCTCAATGATGGGAAGCAGCACGGCGTGATTTTGTTTGCGCGTGATAGTGGTAGATATGGACGTGACTTTGCACTCGACCGAATGGAAGAGGTCGAGATGATCATGAGGGTTCAGGTCGCTACGCTTCAACGTCTGTAGTGCGTAGTAGCCTGTCAGCCATTCTGTCGTAGTTACGATGACAGCAGGGGTAACGGAGCCACCTTTCAAATGATTGCCGATACGTAGTCCGACTGGCCGTTCCAAGTAGCAGGTGTTTTTGTGTTCAATAATTTTGTGATGCGGCAAACTGCGGCGGATGTCCTGTAGCGCTTTATGCTGTGCCGCTAAAAGGTCGGCAT
The DNA here is from genome assembly GCF_009857535.1 of Duganella margarita. Taxonomy (GTDB): domain Bacteria; phylum Pseudomonadota; class Gammaproteobacteria; order Burkholderiales; family Burkholderiaceae_D; genus Rugamonas; species Rugamonas margarita. The sequence goes on along the minus strand of NZ_WWCS01000004.1, from coordinate 23,191 downwards.
GTGCAAATGCTTCATCTTGCCAGTACTCAGGCGACTCCGTTTTGTCTTCACGTGCTGCTAGACGATCATTGATCTCTTTTAATTTCTCTAGTTCTTCCTGAGTGATTGGACGCAACCAATCAACGTCTGACCTGTCAGGATCATCGTAGATGATGGCAATTTTTTTGAAGGGAATTTTCTTCTCTGGTTTGCCTGTATCTTCGTTGGCGGGGATTATTTTCTCGATGAGACCGAGCCCTTTCCACCAGCTCGTCTTGTAAATTGCGGTGACAGCCTGAAAGGATGCAAACGTGATGAGGGTTACGTCAGCATCGTTCAGAAGCGGGTTCATGATGTCAGGGACAAATTCGACGTAGTGCTCCTGGAAAAAGTCCTCAGCATTATGTGCGCAAGAATGCTTCACGAAAAGATCATCGAGTGCACGAATCGATTCTTGCTGTTTAACCTTAGGCATGGCGTAAGGATTGATCGTGGCTGTTTCGGCGAATTTGAAATCGTTTGGTGGAATTCCTAAAAGCTCCAACTGCGAGCGGAAATTCTGACGCTTCGACCTGAAGCGTTTGACGTTCAAGTCGTATTGATGTCGGAAGCCAAATTCTTTTTCGTCAAGCTGGGCGTGCGATTTAGCGCAGAACACGACTTTGAAGCCCCGCTTGATGAGGTCGATCACCAGGTGGCTTTTGCCATAGCCCTCTGGCATAACAAGAACGAGCGAATCCGGCGATGGCTTGCCGAAGTAGGTGCGTGATTTCTTCCATTGGTCGATCTCACCGGCAAGCTGTTTAAGAGTGCTAGCACGTTCGCTGCTGCTGACCATTTTATGGTCAAGGTCGAAGAAGTCCGCTGCGCCCTCGCAGTAGTCATCAGGTGGAAGGCGTGCTGGTGCTTCGCTGTCGTCGTGGTCGGCCGGTAAGGTGCGCATGTGTGTCTGTAAGAACGGTGATTACAGGTTGATGAAGTGATGAGAGATGAGTAATGAATACAGGCGGCAAGCAAAGAGCATAATGATGTTCACTTCTTGCGCTAAAAAAGGCGGCACTGTGCCGCCTTTTTTTAGCGCTTTTATTTGAGAGGGAAGATCGGCTCTGCCGCTCGGCCCGAGTCGTAATCACCGTTCAAAGCGCCAATCGCCGTAAGGACACGCTGGCAATCACGTGGACTCAATACTATGGCTACTTTTTCGATGTCGAAATTGATGATCGGCTCCACGTCGTTGTTGATTGCCTCATTAAGGAACTGCTCGAAGTTCTCCTCGGAGCGCCGAACATGGTAGACACGAGTTAGGTACAAGTAGATTATTTCCATGAGATCGACTTTGATACCATTGCCCGGCCAAGCCTCATCGTGGTTCAACGTTTCCTCCACTTCGTACCATCGTGCTAAGCCATCGATTTTTCCGGTTAACGTGAGTCCACGGAATGGGTTCTGATGCCGAATCGTCAGAACGGGATGCAGCATAGGGTTGAGAGGTAGCAGCGCTGCTTGAGCAAAGGTGCACTGGTTACATTCGATATGCGTTTCGTAGGAGCGAGCAGTGTCCATCAGGAATTCTTCCTTTTCAAGTTAAACAAACGGGATGGGAAGCATCGTGCCAGAAAGATCGCTCAACAAAAACTCGATTTCTTAGTCGACCTTTGAGAGTCAGAACTAAATGTAGTGTTTTTAAAATAAACGATTGAAAAAATTATTTTTATGGTTCTATAATTTTGCAGATGGTTGTATAAACCATGTAAAATTCTTTTGTCTTGGCGCCTTTAGCCTAAATTCCTAACTGAACGTCTTCGCACATCCGGCGCAGTCGGACAGGGTTGTCCTCAATGTAGCGTGCCGTCATCGCAACTGATGCATGACCCATTAGCGTTGACACGGCCTTGATGTCAGCGCCATGCTCGATCAATGAGGTCGCAAATGTGCGCCTGCCCGAATGGCTCGACGCCTGATCCAGACCAGCCCAGATATACATTCGCTTAAACAGCATTTGCATGGTGTTGGGGCTGAAGCCGCTGCCTTTCCTCGACTTGAACAGTGGAGCACCTGGGTTTAGGCTGGTGCCGTTTTGACCCCGCTCTTTTAGGTATGCGGTCAATGCCTTGCGCACGTCCTTGTTCGTCAGGTAGATGAGGCGCTGTTTGCGCCCCTTGGTCGTGCTGCGAGTCAGCAGCACTTCGTCCTTGATGGTGCCGTTCGGGGCCAGAACGTCTTGCAGCTTTAGCTGGCTGAGTTCTTTAGCTCGCAAGCCTAAAGCGACGGAAAAGTAGAGCAGGGCAACATTTCTGTTGGCGTTGTCGTGCGTCCGACTAGCGGCAACTACCTGGCGGAATTCCTGCACTGACAGGACCGGAGCTTTCTTTTCGGAAGTCATTCAATCTCCAATGTGTTAAAAGTATTGCTAATTTAAATTGCAACACATTGGGTGTACACAGATCGTTGTGAATGCTCTAAGTGATTGAATCCATTAGGAATGTTTTACAAATGCAATTTGTAAACATGACTATTTTTAGAACACTTCGTTGGTAGCTAGACAATTTAGTGATTCTGGGTCATGCTTATCGGAAATGTTGGTTACTTTGTCGGGCTGTACAATGAAAATCACTTTCTCACCACCTCAAGATGACGCTGTATGGGGCTGCACATACCAGCATGTCACTAGCTCTGCTGCCGACAAAAATATAAAACTATGCTTCGTAGAGGTGAAGGATCTTCATGCCTTCGCCACGGCACTTGTGGAGGTGGTTCTTGATAACTCATGGATAACTAATTTGGACGATAGGTACCGGCGCGCCTATAGTAAAACTGTCAGTCAAACGGCGGCAAAGCTAGTCAATACATTCAATAAAACAGCCAGTGGGGGAAATGTAGAGTCGGATTTCGGTGAAACTATGGTGTCAATGGGTTCGTCTCGTGCTTTAGAAATGCTCTTCACACACTTGAGAATTCCTCTCGCAGAATTATGGAAACCACAAATCAGCCAAAATGGTGGCTTCGATTTTCATACGACATGCCTTGAGAAATTCATCAATTTCGGCGAAGCGAAATATTCCAGCTCGGCGAACCCGTATACCGATGCTATAAGTCAGGCTCAAGACTTCCTCAATGACGATAAGCATTTGAGGGACGCTCCCGACCTAGAAAATTTGGTTGATAAACAATCTATGTCCTACCTGGATAAAGACGACTTTGGTGTTATTGCTGCATTTTCTGTTAATGCGCAAAAACCAGAACTAATACTGGCGAATGCCTTCTTAGCCGCACAAGAAATGATGAAGGTAAAAAAGATTAAGAATTTCTACTTGGTAGGAGTTCGTTAATATGATGTTCTCAGTTGAGCAGGTAAAGAACTCGGCAGATCCTCACCGAGACATCTCGGGGCTACTTGCTCTGATCCATAAGAACGGGCCTAATAGTTCAGAGATTTTACAGTTGGTATCATTGTATAAAGAGTTTCATGGAGAAATATTTTCAAAAATAGAAGAGAAAATTATATCCTCTATGGGGCTTTTTTATAAGGTCTCAACGCCAAAAAATCTATACTCTTTCATCCTATCAGGAATTGGGGATGAGTATAAAGAAGCTTTTGGTAAAACCTTAACCCCTGTTCAGGCGAGTGTACGCTGGGCCCTAGAAGAAAACCAATTTATCTCAATTTCTGCACCCACAAGTGCGGGGAAATCATTTTCCATACGAGATTTCATTGCTCAACAAACTGGTGATGCAGTTGTTGTGGTTCCATCTCGTGCATTGATAGCTGAGTATATCAATACTATGAGAGCTGTGTTCGGCGTAGATAAAGGCGTCATGGTGTCTGCATTTGTGGATGACGTATTCAAAAAACGCAAGTTACGTCATATATTTGTGCTAACGCCTGAGCGCGCCCGTGAGTTATTTTTGATAAAGGCAGAACTAAACGTAGACGTTTTTTTCTTCGATGAGGCTCAAATGTCCGAAGAGCCACAGCGAGGTGTTGTATTTGACGTTCTGGTTCGTAGGGTAAGAAAATTATTTCCTTTAGCAAAATTAATTTTTGCACATCCTTTTGTCGAAAACCCTGAAGCCCAATTCAAAAAACATGGCATTGAAGAATCTAAATATGCCCGTTCCTATAATCATGGAGCTGTAGGAAAGATATGTATTTTTCGTCATGCAAACAAAAAGGATTTCTACTTCTCCCCCTTTGGCGAAGGTGGGTACTTGCTGGATAATTGTATAAAATTTGACGGCGGATTCGAGAAGTTTGCATTTACGAATAAGCATTCAATATTAATTTATGTCTCAAAGGCATCGATTTACAATGGGAAATTCGTTGCTCCTTTTCAGGATTACATAGATGGATTTCCGGCAGTTGTAGATACCGACGCCCTCGAAATGATCAGTACAATCGAGCAAATGCTGGGTGCCGACGAAAAGGAACACCGGTCGGCAATGGTCATGCTGCTTAAAAAGGGTGTTGTTATTCATCATGGCTCTGTCCCCCTAGATGTAAGATTTTTGATAGAGGATTTTATTCGACAGGGGCATGCGAGAATTTGCTTTGCGACGAGTACCTTGGCTCAAGGCATCAACATGCCATTTGATATTGTGTGGCTGGAGAGCATGCGTATCATTGGTAAAACTGAAGCCGAACGTGCACTTGCTTTTAAGAATCTAATTGGCCGGGCTGGACGTCTATCCGAGAAGAAAAAATTTGACTACGGATACGTTTATACTAAAAGCGCAGACCTATTTTCACAAAGAATTAACGAGACATTCGAGTTGTCGGAAATATCTGTGGTAGATAACTTGCCGACTGAGGTGCAAGATGATAGCCAGGAGTTAGTAGACTCAATAAGGGATGATACTTTTGATGATGAGCACAATCTGCCAAGATCGAAGATTGGTCGTTTATCGGAGGACCCGATATTTTCTGCATGTCTGCGTATTTTAGACGTTGTTTATCTAACGGAAAATATATCAGATACGGTAGTCGGAAAGGATAACGAGCCGAATCGCTTAGTTTTGATTTCTGATTTTAAAATGATATTTGAAGCATCACTTGGCAGAGAACTTTATGATGGTGAGGGGGCGATATTTGAACAGGCTATTAGAATATTGTTGTTGACTCTTGGTGGTAAAACTTTTCGTGAGATAGTTGGTCAAAGGTTTAGCTATATTTCAAATAGGGATGGAAATAGAACGGGAGGTGCTAAATTCTCGCAGAAAGCTGAAAAATTACCCGATAGTTCAATAAAGAAAAAATATCCATTTTTTACGAACACTTTGGCAAAAGATGTTAGCTATGACGCGATTGTATTCGATACTTATGATTATATGGATCAAGTGATCTCGTTTTCTCTTTCGGACGTTTTTTCTGCTGCATTCAAAATATACGGGGAGAAAAGTAAGGACGTTAGATCGCTAAAAATGTTGGAGTTGTTAAGGTTTGGGACGAATAATGACACCTACATGTTATTAATGCGATACGGATTCGCTCCGGAAATCGTGGCTGAAATAGCGCCGTATATTTTAAGAATAAATGAGAGAGAGATAGTTTTCTCTCCAAATATTAAGCAAGCACCTAATCATATTCAAGAAATTGTTGAATGGTACCTACCTTAGCACTTATTACGGCGGAAAGTGGGGACGAAGCTTTTTTTGCTTTGGTCGCCTGGTTGTCCAAGGCAGGCTCATCAGGTAAGTGATGCTTCTCCTCGAATCGACGAATTTGATGTGGGGGTAAAGCAACTGGTTTGCACTCCATCGGTGGATTTGCGTTCGGTGTTCTGCGGTATTTTAAAAAATATTGATGAAACGATTAGCCAATGTATCTTATCTTCTTTGATGAAGCAAAGAACGACCCGGACTATCCCCACTACCATCTCGCTGCGATCGGCATCAAAGAAGAAAATTTTGCGTCTATCGAACAGCGGGTAAATGAACTTTCATCGCAAGCATTTGGCACGGCACAGTTAAGCGCCGCAACAGAATTTCATGCTGCTGAGATTTACCACAGGAAAAAAAATTTCAAGGAATGGACTGACGTGGGACGCCGTATCTCGTTGATAGGGGAATTCATCGATATCCTTTCTTTAGGGGAAGTAGAGCTAATCGACATACAGATCAACTGCGCAAACCTCCATGCAGAACAATCCCCTGAGGATATCGCTTTTATGTTTATGGTTGAGCGCACGAGTTCTCTGATGCGGAGTAAATCAGCCCTTGGCATGCTGATCGGGGACCGTGAAAGCGACAGGCATGCTGACAGGTTTGGGCAGAGCCTTTCTCGTTACCGAATCGAAGGAACAGATTTCGCGTTTGGAAAACAAATCACGAATATGGTGGACTCTGTTCACTTCACTCAATCTCACCTTAGTCGATTCCTACAACTCGCCGACGTGTATGTATGGCTCTGCCAGTACCGCAATCGGCATCGAGGCTCTAAGGAAGACCGCCATAGGGCAGTCCTGGAACTCCTACAGCGTGAGCATGTAGATCTATTTCCTAGCAAGTACAAAACCTGGCCGAAGTAACCCTCTACTTATTGGTTCGGATGGGTGTCAAATTAACCAAAACATCAACTTGCTGTGGCCGATATTGTCGGCGCTGACCGGCGAGCCGCTGGCTGATTTGCCGTATGCAGAGCGCTTGCCGCGCCTGTTGGCGCATGGCTTCGGCCTGTGGGATGTACTGGGTGCGTGCGAGCGCGAAGGCAGCCTCGATTCCGCCATCCGCAAACCGGCCGCCAACGACTTCGCCCGCCTGCGCGAGTTGTGCCCGCTGCTGCATACGGTCGGCTTCAACGGCCAGACCTCCGGCAAGTTTGCGCCGCAGTTTGCCGCTGAAGGCTACCGCACCCTGGTGCTACCCTCGACTTCCCCTGCCCACGCCTCGCTCACATTGGCACAGAAGCTGGAGCATTGGAAACTGCTGCTTGGTTAATCGGCTGCACGGCCAAGCGCAGGCCCATGGCGTTGAGGATGGCCAGCAACGTCTTTAGCGATGGATTGCCATTTTCCGACAAGGTTAGGTACATCGTGTTGGGATTGGCGTTGGCTTGACGCGCTATTTCCTGGATGCCACCGAATGCATTGCTCAGATAACGCAGCGCGAGCACCAGATCCACTTCGTCGCCGGTGGCTAAAACATCATTCAGATATTCTGTCGCCAGCGCCGGGTCGTTGCGGAACATCTCGATAGTGGCTTCCTCATGAGAGCGGTCTGTTTTTTGCATTTCGTATCTTCCAGTCTTGAAGCATATTGATAGCGGCCGTGATGTTACGATTTTGTGATCGTTTGTTGCCGCCGCAAGCCAGCAGAACGACATTGCTACCAATGAAAGCGTAATACACGCGGTAGCCGCTGCCGACGTCAATCCGCAGTTCCTGAATACCATCCCTCAATGGCTTGTGGTCGCCAGGGAGTTCAGCTTCCAGACGAGCGACACGGCGCAGGATAGCGACTTTGGCCTGACGGTCTCGTAAGGTATCCAGCCACTCTTGATAGTGGTCTCTGCCATGAGAATCCAGGTAATGGATGATCTGATACATGTTAGCTTATAAGCGAATATCCGCAAGCGGCACGTATATCAGGATTGCCTTTCCAGCGAGCTTTGCTTTGCGCTAACTCATAAAAACAAAACGCCGCCGCAGCGCGGGGCTGACGGCGGCGTGGGCGCGGCGCGCGGGTGGCTTACGGGCCGACCGGCAGGAAGGTGACGGTGCCGTCTTCGGTGATGCCGACCAGGATCCAGCCGTCGCCCGAGGCCGCCAGTTGGCGCGGCAGCAGGGCCTTGCCGGCGGTGTTCAGCTTGTATTGCTGGATCAGGCGGGCGCCGGTGCTGTCGTACAGGTAGATATCGTTGGTGTTGCCGCGCGCGGCGCCGGCGCAGACGATGCTGCCGTCCAGCAGCACGGTCACGTTGTTGGGGGCGGCGTCGCCAATCGGCATGTAGCCGAGGATGCCGAGGCTGTCGCCATCCATCAGCGTGCACGATTTCGGCGTGCTGGCGGCGTAGATCACGCGCTTGCCGTCGGCGCTGACCCACAGGTCCTGGCCCAGCGTGCCGGGACTGCCGTGGCTGGCGCTGGCCAGCTTGGCGGCAAACAGTGTGCCGCCGGACAGCGCCGCATAGTCGACCTTGGCGGTGGTGTGCTGGATCGTCGCGGCCCCCTCGGTTTGCTGCACCACGCGGGTGCCGTCGGCGCTGGCTTCGACGGTGCCGCTGCTCAGCGGCAGGCTGGTCAGGCGGGCGTTGGTGGCGGTCAGGTACAGCTGGCCGTCGCTCAGCACCAGCATGCCGACGCCGTTCGGGTGGATCAGCTTGATGCGGGTGGCGGCGCTACCGGCCGCCGCCAACGGCAGCTGGCCGCTGATGGCGCGCGTGGCCAGGCTGACGGTGGTGATGCGGCTGTTGTCGATGTCGACCACGTACAGCGCGTCGCCGTTGGGGCTGATCGCCATGTCGCCCAGGTGGGCCGAGAAGCCGGTGATGCTGGCTTCCTTGAGGCCGGTATAGATGTTGTAGACGTCGATGTAGGCACCGCCGTTGTGCACATAGGCGTACGGCCGCAGCGGGTCGGTGGCGACGGTGGTGTACGGCAGCGCGGTGCTGGCGGACGCGCTCGGCGCGGCCGTGCCCTTCCACAGCGCCACGCGGATCACCTCGGGCGCCACCACGTCCGGATCCGACGGCTTCAGCGTGATGGTGGCGGTGGCCACGGTATCGGTCAGTTGCTGGCTGGCGTCGGCCGTCAGGGTCAGCTGGTTGCCGCTGACGCCGGCCACCAGCCATGACTGGTCGCTGGTGGCGCTCATGCCGGCAAAGCTGTTGAAGTTGTCGTTGACCGTGATGGTGCGGGTCATGCGGCTCCAGGTCGGCGTGCTGACCAGGGCCACGGCGGTTTCGGCCGGCAGCAGCTTGTGCAGGTCTTTGTTAATCACGAACAGCACCGAGTTCTTGACGCTGTCGCCGTTGACCTGGGCCACGGCGGTGACTATCCCAGTGCTGGAGCCGGTCGGCGCGTTGGCGGCGATGCCCTTGAAGCTGGTGCTGGCGCCGGCGGCGTTGACGGTGCCGCCGGTGGAGGTGGCGCTGGCCCACAGCGGCACGTTGTTGAGTGTCCACGGCCAGCTGTTGGTGCTGGTGTTGAGCGTCAGCTTGAGCGGCTGCGCCGCCTGGGTGGTGCTGAAGTCGCGGCCGTAGGTGCCGCCCAGCGTCATCGTGCTGACCGAGCTCAGCAGTGTGGCCGGGGTCAGGTTAAGCGTGACCGGCAGCGTGCGGTCGGCCAGGCCGGTGGGCTTGATGGTGATCGAGCCGGGGTAGCTGCCGCTGGCCAGCGTGCCGACCGTGGCGTCGACCGCCAGGATGGTGGTGGCCGGCGTGGTGCCGCTGGTTGGCGACACGCTCAGCCAGGCGGTGTTGCTGGCGGCGCTCCAGGTGGTGGTGAGCTTGTTGTCGATGTCCAGGCTGACGATCTGGCTCGGGATCGGCGCGCCGTTGATGGCGTTGAAGGTGACGCTGTTGCTGCCCAGGACCAGGCCGGGCTGCAGCACCGTCAGCGTGGCCGGCAGCGTGATGGTGTTGCCGGCGCTGGTGACGCTGAGGTTGGTGGTATAGGTGCCGGCGGCCAGTCCGCTGGCGTCGTAGCTGACGGTCAGGCTGCCGTTGCCGGCGCCGCTGGTGGCGCTCAGCTTGAGCCAGCTGGCGCCGCTGTCGGCGCTCCAGCTGTCGCCGCCGGTGGCGATGGCGACCGCCGCACCGGCCGCCACCGGGTCGCCGCTCTTGACGCTGGCGGTCAGCGGCATGGCCGGCACGGCGCTGAAGCTGCCGCTGCCGCTGCCGGCCGGCAGCACGGTAATGTCATACGGCAGCGCCACCGGCGACCCGGGGAACTGGCTGGCGCAGCCGCTGTCGCGGCACAGGCGCACGCTGAAGCTGCCTTTGTAGTTGCCGGCGGCCAGCGTCGGCGCGGTTTGCAGCACGGCGTGGTATTGGGTGTTGCTGTCCTGCACCAGCTGGACATTCGGCAGCAGGATGCCGGCGCTGTCGACCACCAGAGCGGTGACCTTGGTGGTATTGCTGAAGTCGTTCGGGCGGGTGACGCTGGCGATGACGCTGGCGGTCAGCGTCAGGCCGGCCGGGACGTTGCCGGTGACGGTGGACGGGCTGAAGGTGAGGGCGGGACTGGTGTCCGGCGTGGTGGCGCCGCCGGTGCCGCCACCGCCGCCTCCGCCGCCGCAGCCGGCCAGCAGCGCGGCAATCAGGAAGGGGGCGGCGTGGGCGGGCCTGAATTTCAGCATGACAAAATCCTTGTGGTAGATGCGGCGCAAAGCGGCTTCAAATAACTTGAGAGCGCTTAATTTACTTGCAATTGTTGCGCGACCGCAACTTAGTGTCAAGTAAATGGCCAATGAGGTCTGCTCAGCCTACCACCGTCATGCTGTTCCGGATGTCATTCCGGCAAAGGTGTCAGGCTATTTGGCCCGCAACTGGGCGGCATAGGCGCGCAGATGGTCGAGCTTGGCCGAATAGATGTCGTGGTCGCTGCGGGTGGTGCTGTTTTCCATCGCCAGCGCCAAGTGGCGGTCCGCCGCGTGCAGGTTGCCCAGCTGGTAGTTGGCGAGCGCCAGCCAGAAGTGCAGTTCGTGGTAGTCCGGCACCCGGTCCAGCTCGCGCTCGAACAGCGTGCGGGCGCGCGCGTAGTCGCCCAGCTTCATGGCCTCCTGGCCCTGCACGAAGAAATAGAACGGCGGATAGGGTTCCAGCTGCGCCAGCCGCGCGCGCAGCACGGCGGCCTCGTCGAGCTTGTTGGCGCTTTCCAGCGTCTGCGCCAGGTTGGACAGGTAGATGGTGTTGTCGGGCAGCTGGCTGTGCGCGTAGCGCAGCGCCGCTTCTGCCTGCGGCTGGTCGCCGTGGTGCTGGTAGATCACGCCCAGCGTGTTGTAGGCGTTGATGAACAGCGGGTCGGCCTCGGCTGCCTGGCGCGCGGCCCAGTAGGCGTCGTCGACCTGGCCGGCCGACAGCAGCTCGGCGGCGCGGTTGTTGAGGAACATGGCCAGCACGGTTTTCTCGGTCAGCGGCCGGGCGTTCTCGCGCGCCTTGGGCGGGATGGGGATGAAGTCCACGGTCAGCGAATTGGCGACGTCGACGGCGGTCAGCAGGTAGGGGTTCTGTCCGGCCAGCGGCCGGCCCAGCGACAGGTTGACATGGTTGCTGGCGAAGTACAGGTTGCCGGCGCGGCTCCACACCTCGTCGATCTGCACTTGCTGGAAGATCACCGGCATCTTCAGTTCGCGCGCCAGCGCGGCGGTCATGATGGCCAGCGACAGGCAGTTGCCGGAGCGGGCGGCAAAGGTTTCGGCGGCGGTGCGGGTCAGGGCGGCGTCGTATTCCAGTTGCAGCTTGTCGCGCCGGTACAGGGCGTCGAACAGCATGCGGCGCACATCGCGGCCGGGGCCGGGCGTGCCGAGCTCGTGCTTGACGTAGTCGCGCATTTCCGGGGTCAGGGCGAACACGCTGGCGGTGTCGATCGGCGCGGCGGGGGGCTGGAACAGCTGGTCGTGAAATAACTGCTGGGCCGGCGCCACGCGCGGCGTTTGGCTGGCGCAGCCGCTGAGGAATGCGGCGGTGGCAAGGACCAGGCTCAGAATGCGGACCCATGGTGTCATGACGTGTCTCCCTTTGCTGCGGAGCACAAGCCGGCGCCGCACCAGGCAGCGGAATCTGCGTTCCGCGTGCAGGAAAGTATCCTCGGCTAAACCAGGACTGTCAAACTGGAAATCGCTTTCAGGCCAGTGGATCTTCCGATACCGAAATATCGGTGATGCCCAGGCTGGCCAGGGCGTCGCCCAGGTCTTCCAGCGCCAGTTCCAGCTCGGCGGCCGGATCGAGCGGCTTGTCGGCGCTGGCCAGCACGCTGCCGCCGTGCGACAGCTGCACCCGCAGCGCCGGCTCGTCGTCATCGTCGGTGGGCGCGATCACGGCTTGCAGTGTGGCGGGATCATGGCCTTCCAGCGCCTGGTTCAGTGTCGACAGCAGGCTCAGCATGTCGTATTCCGACTGGCCCTGGGCGCGGGCGCCGAAGAACAGGTCCTGGTACAGGAAGTTCAGCGTCAGCGCCGGATCGGCGCCGCGCGCGCGGCCCAGGCAGCGCGCCACCAACGGCGCAAATTGCTCGGTCCACTTCTGATAGGTTTCGGCGCGCTTGGCGAAGTAGGCGTCGGCCGCTTTTTCGCTGGCCGGTACTTTGTAGAAGGCGTCGTCGGCGCGCTTGAGCGAGAAGCCCAGCAGGAAGCGCAGTTCGATCGCCGTGTCGTCGCTGCTGAAGCTGGTCGGCGACCAGCCGGCCGCCATGCTGCGCTCCAGCGCCGGCGCGGCGGCGATTTTCTTGTCGGTCAGCGACTGCGCTGCTTCGCGCAGCATGGCGTGCAGCAGGCCGTAGTTGATGCGTTCGATTTCGTCCAGGTCGTAGGCGTGGCTGACCAGCACCACCTTGGCTTGCGGGCTTTCCAGGCCGGCGTCGGTGAAGCTGTTGAGCAGCGCCTCGTAGGCGTCGGCGTCCTGGAAGTCGGCGGCCGGATCGAGGCCGCCCTGGCTGTGCACGAACACCGGAATGGCGAAGGCATCGATTTCCAGTTCGGGCGCACCCTCGCGCCGCACGATCAGGTTGGCGGCGCCTTCTTCGACGGCGTTGCGCAGGTAGCGGTAGGCGTCGGTGGATTCTTCGCGCGCCAGCTCGATGGCGCCGTACAGCACTTCGTTCTTGCCCTGCGCCAGCAGGCGGCGCAGCAGGCGCTGGAATTCGATGTGCTTCTGCGCCAGCTCGTCGCGGGTGGCGGCGGCGACGATGTCGGCGCCGGCTGATTCATCGGCCAGGTCGAGCGCCAGCGCGCACAGTTCGTTGGTTTGCTGTTCGTCCTTGACTTCGGGCGAGTTGGCGGATTTGCGCGGTACGGGGCGCTTATTCTTAGGCATGCGTGTGGACTTCTGTTAGCGTTCGGTGTGGAAGGTTTCGTTCAGCTCGTCGAGCAGATCTTCGGTTTCATCCTCGGTCAGGCCGAGGTGGCGGCAGGCGCTTGCGCCGCCTTTTTCCCATTCGTACGAGGTGCTGTGGTTGTGCAGGCGCTGGATGCCTTTTTCGGCCAGCAGCGACAGCGCCACCAGCGAGCGGATGGCGTCGTCGGTGGCGGCGTCTTCCAGTACGCGGTAATCGTGGTGGTGCAGGATGGCCCAGGAGACATCCGGCGACAGGCCCCAGTTGCGCGCCAGCAGGCAGCCGATGGCGGCATGGTTGGTGCTGTAGCGTTCATCTTCGATGGCGGTGAACACGCCGTGCGGGTCGTTGCAGGCGCGTTCGTAGGTGTCGGTGTAGTCGGCGAAGCGGTTCATCAGCAGCGGCACGCCGATGTCGCAGAACAGGCCGAAGGTGTGGGCGATGTCGGGCGGCGCCACGCGCAATTTGCGCGAGGTGAACACCAGCGCCTGGGCGCGGCGCGCCGAGATTTCCCAGAAAGCGCTGAGGTCGGCGTCCTTGCCGTCGATGGCCTGGCGCGCCAGCAGCCCGGTCAGCAGCGCCGCGCACTGGTTGATGCCGAGGAAGTTGATCGCCTGTTCGACCGACTTGGCCTTGCGGGCGGCGCCGAAGAACGGCGAGTTGGCCAGCTTCAGCAGCGCGCCGGACATGCCGACGTCGTTGGCGATGATGCGGGCGATCTGGCGCGGCGACGGATCGGGCGCGGCCAGTTCGCGCTGCAGGTCGACGAGCAGGCTGGGCCGGGGCGGAATCCGGATGGAGCGCATCAGCGCGTCTTCCACCGCGTTTTCTGTTGGCAAGGCTGGGGCAGCAACTGTCGTCATTGGGGTCTTCAAGGCAAAAGGCAATCTTACCCTCGATTATCGCCGCAAGCGGCGGCGGATTGCGCGAATTTGCGATGAAATTCTGACTTATGGACGGTATTTTGTCGTGGATTGCCGGATTTTGATAATGATTTGTCACCAATTGTGTGGGCAGACGGTCCAGATTGGCATTTACAATAGACGCATGATAAGCAATCTTGCAGGCATTGATTTCGATGCGCCGTCGCATGTGGTGGCGCCCCAGCTGATCGGCGTGACGCTGCTGTTCAACGGCGTCGGCGGCCGTATCGTGGAGACCGAGGCGTATGACCGCGAGGAGCCGGCCTCGCATTGCTACGGCGGCGAGACGCCGCGCAATTTCGCCATGTTCGGGCCGGCGGGGCGCAGCTATGTGTACCAGTCGCACGGCATCCACTGGTGTCTGAATTTCGTCTGCCGCGAGCCCGGTCACGGCGCCGGGGTGCTGCTGCGCGCGCTGGAACCGCTGGACGATGAGGAAGGGCTGGCGCTGATGCGCGCGCGGCGCAAGCTGGACGAGGTGCGCTTGCTGTGCTCGGGCCCGGGACGCTTGTGTCAGGCGCTGGGCGTGTCGCGCGCGCATAACAACCTGCCGCTGGACGCGCCGCCGTTTATGCTGCTGCCGCGCGACCGCGAGGTGGAGGTGCTAGCCGGCCCGCGCATCGGCATTTCCAAAGCGGTGGACCTGCCGTGGCGTTTCGTCGAAGCCGATTCGCGGTTTCTGAGCAAGCCCCTGCGGCGAGTTTGAGCTGTGCTCTAATTTGAACACCGACACCGCCTGCGACAGGTGGCCGGCCTGGTCCTGCAGGCTGGCGGCAGCAGCGGCGGCTTGTTCCACCAGCGCGGCGTTCTGCTGCGTCACATCATCCATCTGACCGACCGCCTGATTGACTTCGGCGATGCCCTGCGCCTGTTCGGCGCTGGCGGCGCTGATGCGGGCGATGATGTCGTTGACCTGCTGCACGGCGGCGACGATGCCGCCCATCCGTTCGCCGGCCTGCTGCACCGAGGCGCTGCCGCTGTCGATGGTGGCCACGGAGGCGGCGATGAGCGTCTTGATTTCTTTGGCGGCAGCGGCCGAGCGCTGCGCCAGCGTGCGCACTTCGGCGGCGACGACGGCAAAGCCGCGTCCCTGTTCGCCGGCGCGTGCCGCCTCGACGGCGGCGTTGAGCGCCAGGATATTGGTCTGGAACGAGATGCCGTCGATGACGGCGATGATGTCGACGATCTGGCGCGAGCTGGCGCGGATCGAGGCCATGGTCTGTACCGCGTCCTCCATCGCGGCGCCGCCGTGCTGCGCCAGGTCGCTGGCGCCGGCCGCCAGCTGGCAGGCCTGGCGCGCGTTGGCGGCGTTGGCCTGCACCGCTTGCGTCAGGCTGTTCATGGCGCTGGCGGTTTGCTCCAGCGAGCTGGCTTGCATCTCGGTGCGGGTCGACAGGTCCAGGTTGCCGGAGGCGATTTCGCGCGCGGCGGTGTCGATCGAGCGCACCGCGCCGAGGATGGTGGTCAGGGTTTGCGTCAGGTTGGCCATGGTCTGGTCCAGCATGCGCGCGGTGTCGGCGATCTCGTCCCGGCCCTGGGTGCTGCGGCCGGCGGCCAGACGGCCGGCGGCCAGCGCGATCACCACGTCGGCAATGGCGCGGATGTCGCGCAGCATGGCGCCGCGCACCATCATGGTCACGCCGACCGACAGCGCGATCGACAGCAGCACCATGATAGCCATGGTGGCGTTCAGCGTGCGGAAGTCGGCCTTGGCCTGGGCGTGGGCGGCTTCGCTGAGCCGTTTTTCCAGCGCCGAGAGTTGCGCCAGCTGGTCGTTCAGCAGCAGGAATTGTTTTTCTGCGATGGCCATGGCGTTGGTGGCGATGCTCTGGTCCATCTGCGCCATGTCCATGGTTTCGAGGACGGCCTTGCGGTAGGCGGCCAGCGCCTGCAGCGACTGGGCGGCGATCTTGCGTTCGGCGTCGTCGGTGGCGTCGGCGTTCAGTTGGCGCAGCAGGGTGTCGGTGGTGGCGTGGCGCGCCTTGATGTCGCGCGACAGGGCGTCCAGCCGCGCCTGGGCGAAGCTGCCGTTGACCCACGCCAGCAGCTGGTAGATGTGGGCGTGGGCGTAGCGCGCTTCGCCGGAGACGTCGGCGGCGGTCTTGAGGCGGGCGGCGCGCACTTGCACCAGGTTTTCCAGCGAGGCGTTCTGGCGCACCATGCCGACATAGGCCGCGCCGGCGGTGGCGATCAGCAGTACCAGCACCAGCATCGGTGCGAGCAGCAGTTTGGGTCCGATACGCAGTTTGTTCAGCATGGTGGGCCTCGCGTCATTTCTTGTAGATGCCCGCTTCCAGCACGACATCGTTGACGCGCAGGATGTAGGTGGTCTTGGGTTCGATCTTGCCGGTGGTGGGATTTTTGTATTGGTAGTCCACCCAGCCGTGGCCTTTTTTGGCGGCCAGGTCGATGATCTCGCGGCGGTATTTTTTGCCGCTGGCGTCGGGGATGTCGGTCAGGTCCTTGCCGACGATGGACGGGTTGACCGGGTGCGCCAGCACGATGCCGGTCTTGATGTCACGCACGTCCACATACAGCGAGCCTTGCAGGTAGTCGGGATCCTTGGCGGCGATCTTCTTGAGGAAGGCGTCCTGGCCGTTGGCCTTGATGAAGGCGGCGCCTTTTTCGGCCATGGCGATGGCGTCTTTTTCGGTCGGTTCTGCAGCCTGCGCGGACAGCGCCAGGCCAGCCAGCACAATGCTAACGAGGGTTTTCATGAGCAATCTCCTGTCGGGTGGTTGACGCCATCAACTGTAACCGTCAGGAAATTTAAAGAGTTGCGATGCCGCAAGACTGAGTGGCGGCGCGCGGCCTAGCATGGTGCTTCCGACCCTCAACCCAGGACTTCGTGATGGATACGCCCAAATTCAAACCGTTTATTCGCCAGACCATTTCGCACGCGCGGCAGTGGGAATGGATACCGCCCGATTTGCAGGAGGCGGTGCAGGTGGTGTCGCATGTGCTGCCGTTCCGCACCAACGAGTATGTGCTCGATCATCTGATCGACTGGAACAATATCCCCGACGATCCGATCTACCGCCTGACCTTTCCGCACCGGGACATGCTGGCGCCGGACGACTATGCGCGGCTGAAGGAGCTGGTGCTGGGCAAGGCCGACCAGCCGGCGCTGGTGGAACTGGTGCGGCGCATCCGCTTGCGCATGAATCCCCATCCGGCCGGGCAGATGACGCACAACGTGCCGCGCGTGAACGATGCGCCGCTCAAGGGCTTGCAGCACAAGTACAAGGAGACGGTGCTGTTTTTCCCCAGTTCGGGGCAGACCTGTCACGCCTACTGCACGTTCTGTTTCCGCTGGCCGCAGTTCGTCGGCATGGAGGACATGAAGTTCGACGCGAAGGAGTCGCACGAGCTGGCGGCCTATCTGCGCATGCATCCGGAGGTGACCGATGTGCTGATCACCGGCGGCGATCCGCTGATCATGAATACGCGCTCGCTGGAGGCCTACATCGAGCCGCTGCTGGCGCCGGAGCTGGCGCATATCCAGAATATCCGCATCGGCACCAAGTCGGTGGCGTATTGGCCGCAGCGCTTTGTTTCGGACCGCGATGCGGATGATCTTTTGCGCTTGTTTGAGCGGGTGGTCAAGGCCGGCAAGAATATGGCGATCATGGGGCACTACAACCATGCAGTGGAGCTGCGGCAGGAGGTTGCGCAGCAGGCGGTCAAGCGTATTGTCGGCACCGGCGCCACCCTGCGCATGCAGGGGCCGTTGATCCGGCATATCAATGAGGACCCGGCGTCGTGGGCGGAGTTGTGGCAGACCGGCGTGCGGCTGGGGGCGATTCCGTACTATATGTTCGTGGAGCGCGATACCGGGCCGCGCGAGTATTTCCAGCTGCCGCTTGCGCGCGCGCATGCGATCTTCCAGGCGGCGTACCAGATGGTGTCCGGCTTGTCGCGCACGGTGCGCGGGCCGTCGATGAGCGCTTTTCCCGGCAAGGTGGTGATCGACGGGATTGCGACCATCGGCGGCGAGAAGGTGTTCGCCTTGCAGTTCCTGCAGGCGCGCAATGCGGACTGGGTGCGCAAGCCGTTTTATGCGAAGTTTGATCCGCAGGCGACCTGGATGGACGAGCTGAAACCGGCGTTCGGCAAGGAGAAGTTCTTCTTTGAGGAGGAGGGCGGCAGCCGCAGCGAGTATGGCGCCGAGCCGCCGGGATCGCGCAAGGTGATTCCATTGTTGTCGGCGCGTGCGGACAGCAGCGCGCCTGCCGCCGGTTGCGATTCGCACAGCGCGGCGTAGGCGACCCGGCGGCGATGATGCGCGATCCGCTCCCGCTGGCCACGCCGCCTGCCGCACCGCCGCTGTCGGGCCGCGCGGTGTTCGTGCTGGTGTTTCTGCCGTTCGCGCTGGGGCACTTTTTATCCAGCTTGATGCGCACGGTGAATGCGACGCTGGCGCCGCAGCTGGTGGCGGCGCTGGCGCTGACCCCCGGCCAGCTTGGCCTGCTGACCAGCGCTTTCTTCCTGGCCTTCGCGCTGGCGCAGCTGCCGGTCGGGATGGCGCTGGACCGCTGGGGGCCGGCCAAGGTGCAACTGCCGATGCTGCTGCTGGCCGGCGTCGGCGCGCTGGCGTTTGCCGGCGGCCAGACCTTCGGCCAGCTGCTGGTGGCGCGCGCGGTCATCGGGCTGGGGCTGGGCGGCTGCTTCATGTCGGCGGTGAAGGCCATCTCCAGCTGGATCGCGCCGGCGCGCCTGCCATCGGTGCAGGGCTATCTGATCGCGGTCGGCGGCCTCGGTGCGGCGGCGGCCACGCTGCCGGTGCGGCTGGCGCTGCACTATATGGACTGGCGCGGCCTGTTTCTGTGGCTGGCGGCGGCGGCGGCCATCATCGGGCTGCTGATCCGCGCGCTGTCGCCGCCGCAGCCACCGGCCGCCGGCAAGGCCGGGCTGCGCGAGGCGATGCGTGCGGTGTACCGCCATCCGGCATTCCGCGAGGTGGCGACGCTGGTGCTGATTCCGCACACGGTGTTCTTCGGCATCCAGGGCTTGTGGATCAGCCGCTGGCTGAGCGACGTGGCGCGCTATCCGGAGGACGCGGTGACGTATCTGCTGTATCTGGGCATGGCGGCGGTGATCTTCGGCGCCATCGCGGTCGGCATGATTACCGAGTGGGCCGGGCGGCGCGGGATTGCGCCGATCACGGTGGCGGCGGCCGGCGTGGCGCTGTTCCTCGCGGTGCAGCTGGCGTTTGTGTGCAACTGGCGGCCCAGCTATCAATTGCTATCGGTACTCTTCACGCTGGTGGGCACGGTGACCGGCATCGAGTACACCATCGTTGCGCAACGCTTGCCGGGCGCGTTGACCGGGCGCGCGGCCACCTGTCTGAACCTGCTGATTTTCCTCGGCGCGTTTGCGGTGCAGGCGGGCTTTGGGCTGGTGGTGGGCTGCTGGCGGCCGGATTTGCTGGGACATTATCCGGCGCCGGCGTATCAGGTGGCGTTCGGCGCGCTGGTGCTGTTGCAGCTGCCGGGATTGATCTGGTTTATGCGGCGGCGCAGGCGCAATCCGGTAAAATTGAACTCCTGTCCGACTATCTCCTGATACGCGATGACTCAAGATCAAACCGTTTTTGCCTCCCTGCCGCAGACCTGGCGCGTTTGGATCATGGAAAACCTGGAACGCGCATGCAGTCCGCTGGACATGGCCAACAGCATGGCACGCTCCGGCCAGTACAGCATGACCGCTGCGCGCGCGGCGATCGACGATGCAGTGCGCATTCGCGCCGGCGGCGGCAGCGGTGGCAGCGGCATTGATGGCGCCAGCGCGGCAGCGGCAGCATCGGCGCAGGTAGCCAGCGCGTTTTCGTCGCCGCGCGAGATGCCGTTCATTGACCTCACCAGCAACCGCATCGCCGCGCCGGACCGCGAGATCGATGTGCTGTTTGTGCTGAAAAAGCCGCAGGTGATCCTGCTGGGGAATGTGCTGAGCGACGAGGAGTGCGACGCCATCGTGGCCCATTGCGGCAGCCGCTACACCCGCTCGACGGTGACGGCGGAAGCCGATGGCGCCAGCGTGGTGCACGAAGGCCGCACCAGCGAGATGGCCTTCATTCAGCGCGGCGAGGCCGAGGTGGCCGAGCGCATCGACCGCCGGCTGGCCGCCATCGCGCACTGGACGCCGGAATGCAGCGAGCCGTTCCAGCTGCAAAAATACGACAAGACGCAGGAGTACCGCCCGCATTACGACTGGCTCGATCCGGACAGCGCCGGCCATCGCTCGCACCTGGCGCGCGGCGGCCAGCGGCTGGCGACCTTTGTGCTGTACCTGTCCGATGTGGCGCAGGGTGGCGGCACGGTGTTCCCTTCGCTGGGGCTGGAGGTCTTCCCGAAGAAGGGCAACGCGCTGTGGTTCCTCAACACCGACAGCAATCACCAGCCGGACGCGCAGACGCTGCACGGCGGCGCGCCGGTGGTCAAAGGTACCAAGATCATCGCCAACAAATGGCTGAGGCAAGAGCGCTACGGTTAAACGGCGCCGAATGGTCTACAATTCGTCGCAACTGTTTAACCAAGGATTAGTATGCGACTCGTACGTTACGGCCGTCCAGGCAAAGAAAAACCAGGCTTGATCGATGATGAAGGCAAGTTGCGCGACCTGTCCGGCGTGATCGGCGATGTCGATGCGGCGGCGCTGGCGCCGAAAGCGCTGCGCAAGCTGGAGAAGATTGCGCAGGCGTCGCTGCCGCTGGTGCGCGGCACTCCGCGCTTTGGCGTGCCGCTGGCGCGGGTTGGCAAGTTCATTTGCATCGGCCTCAATTACTCCGATCACGCGGCCGAAGCGGGCATGCCGATTCCAAAGCATCCGATCATCTTCCTGAAGGCCAATACGGCGCTGTCGGGTCCCGACGACGCGATCATGATGCCGCCGGGTTCGAAGAAGATGGACTGGGAGGTGGAGCTGGGGATCGTGATCGGCACCCGCGCGCAGGCAGTCAGCGAGGCTGATGCGCTCAAGTACGTGGCCGGCTATACGGTGGTGCACGATGTGTCGGAGCGCGAGTATCAGCTGGAGCGCGGCGGCCAGTGGAGCTCGGGCAAAAGCTTCGACACCTTCGGCCCGGTCGGCCCGTGGCTGGTGACGCCGGAGGACATCTACGACGTGCAGGATCTGGATTTGTACCTGGACGTCAACGGCAAGCGGATGCAGACCGGGAATACCTCGACCATGATTTTCTCGGCCGCGCAGATCGTCAGCTATGTGTCGACGCTGATGACGCTGGAGCCGGGCGACGTGATCGCCACCGGCACGCCGCCGGGCGTGGGCATGGGCCGCAAGCCGCAGCGCTTCCTCAAGAAGGGCGACGTGGTGCGCCTGGGGATCGCCGGCCTGGGCGAGCAGCAGCAGGAAGTCATCGCCTGGAAAGCGACGAAGTAACGGCGTCCGCCAGGCGGCTGGTGATGTCCGCCAGCTCCGCCTCGGTGGCGATGAACGGCGGCGCCAGCAAAATATGGTCGCCGCAGCGGCCGTCGATGGTGCCGCCCATCGGGTAGACCATCAGGCCGCGCGCCATGGCTTCGTCCTTGATCACCGCGTGCAGGCGCCGGGCCGGATCGAACGGCGCCTTGCTGGCGCGGTCCGCCACCAGTTCCAGTCCAATCAGCAGGCCGCGGCCGCGGATGTCGCCCACATGCGGGTGTTCGCCGAACGCCAGGCGCAGCATGCGCCGCAGCGCCGCGCCGCGCACCGTGACGGCGCCCAGCAGGTTGTCACGCTGGATGACCTTCTGCACCGCCAGCGCGGCGGCGGCGGCCACCGGGTGGCCCATATACGTGTGCCCATGCTGGAAGGCGCCGCTGCCGTCGCGCAGGCGCTGGACGATGGGGGCGCGCGCCAGCACCGCGCCGATTGGCTGGTAGCCGGCGCCCAGGCCTTTGCCCAGCACCACCAGGTCCGGCAGCACGCCTTCCTGTTCAAACGCATACAGCGTGCCGCAGCGGCCCATGCCGCACATGACTTCATCGAGGATCAACAGCACCCCGTACTGGTCGCACAAGCGTCGCACGCCCCGGAAGTAGCCGGGCGTGGGGGGCACCGCGCCGGCGGTGGCGCCGACCACGGTTTCGGCGACGAAGCCGATCACTTTGTCGGCGCCGGCGGCGAGGATGGCGTCTTCCAGTTCCTGCAGCAGGGCGGCGGTGTAGTCGTCGGTGCTCTGGCCGTCGGCGCGGCCGCGGTATTCGTAGCAGGGCGCCACGCGCGGAACGTCGATCAGCAGCGGCGCGAAGGGCTGGCGGCGCCATTCGTTGCCCCCCACCGCCAGCGCGCCCAGCGTGTTGCCGTGGTAGCTCTGGCGGCGGGCGATGAAGGTGGTGCGCTGCGGCTGGCCGGCTTCCAGCCAGTACTGGCGCGCCAGTTTGAGCGCGGTCTCCATGGCTTCCGAGCCGCCCGAGACCAGGTAGACCTGATCGAGGTCGCCCGGGGCGTCGGCCGCCAGCCGCGCGGCCAGCTGCTCGGCGGCGTCGCAGGTGAAGAAGGCAGTGTGGGCGTAGGCGTTGCGGTCGATCTGGGCGTGCATGGCGGCCAGCACGTCGGGATGGGCGTGGCCCAGCGAGGAGACGGCGGCGCCGCCGCTGGCGTCGAGGTAGGTGCGGCCGTCACGGTCGGTGATGGTGATGCCGGCGGCGTGCGCGGCGAGCGGCGGCACGCGGCGCAGGTTGCGGTGGATGATGTGGCTCATGGCGTCCTTTCGTGGTGAGGTGCAGACTGCCGACGATAGCCGGGTTTGGCCGGGGACTTTTTGATGTATGCCATGATGAGGTCTTTGAGGGAGGCAGCATGGAGGATCGCAGTGTGGATCGGCTGGGGCCGATCGCGTTTGCCGACATGAGCGCGGCGCAGCAGGTGGCGGCGCAGGCGGTGATCGACGGGCCGCGCGGGGCGCTGTATGGGCCGTTCGTGCCCTTGATCCGCTCGCCGGAGCTGATGGCGGCGGCGCAGAAGATGGGCGAGTATCTGCGCTACCGCAGTGCGATCGGCACGCGCTTGACGGAGCTGGCGATTTTGGTGACGGCGCGGCAGTGGAGCCAGCCGGTGGAGTGGGCGATCCATGCGCCGATCGCGCGCGATTACGGCATCGGCGAGGCGGTGATCGCGGCGATTGCGGCGCGCCAGCGGCCGGACGGGTTATTGGCGGATGAGGCGCTGGTGTATGCCTTTTGCA
This sequence comes from Duganella margarita, assembly GCF_009857535.1. Classification (GTDB taxonomy): domain Bacteria; phylum Pseudomonadota; class Gammaproteobacteria; order Burkholderiales; family Burkholderiaceae_D; genus Rugamonas; species Rugamonas margarita. The sequence goes on along the minus strand of NZ_WWCS01000004.1, from coordinate 119 downwards.
TGCAGCTGCACCGGCAGCAGCGGGTCGATGACGCCACCTACGCGGCGGCGCTGGCGGCGTTCGGCGAGCAGGGCGTGGTGGACCTGATGGGCATCAACGGCTATTACACGTTGCTGGCG
>NZ_WWCS01000049.1 GCF_009857535.1 Duganella margarita | reverse complement strand
TATATTACTCACCCGTTCGCCACTCGCCGCCAGGTTGCCCCGCGCTGCCGTTCGACTTGCATGTGTAAGGCATGCCGCCAGCGTTCAATCTGAGCCAGGATCAAACTCTTTAGTTTAATCTCTGTTTTATCCGTTTTACCGGATGGTTCGCTCTTACTCAAAATACTGACAGTATTTCTACTGAATATTTATTGCTTGAGCATTTAATGCTTTTTGTTGCAGCATCAAACGCCCACATTTATCGACTGTAAATTTTTAAAGATCATTCTGTGCTGCGTGCTGACAAAGCGTTTTGTTTGTCAGCGAAGAGGCAAGATTATGAGGCGTTTCGACCATCTCGTCAAGCTCTTCTTTTTCTCACTCAACGCTGCATTTGCATGTGTTGTTTCGTGAGGGACAGAATCATAACAAGGGCAAGCGCGTCTGGCAAGGGTAAAATACGCGAATGTCTATCTTACTTACTACGCTCAACGCCCGCTACACCCATGCGTCGCTGGGCCTGCGCTATTTGCTGGCGAATATGGGTGCGCTGCAGGAGCAAACCAGGCTGCAGGAATTTGTCATCGGCGCCAAGACCACCGAGATCGTCGAACGCATCCTGGCACATGCGCCGAAGGTGGTCGGCTTCGGCATCTATATATGGAACGTCGAGGAAACCGCCAGGGTGGTCGCCATGCTCAAGCGCGTGGCGCCGCAGGTGGCCGTGGTGCTGGGCGGCCCCGAGGTGTCGCACGAGACCAATGAGCAGGAAATCGTCAGGCTGGCCGACTATGTGGTGACCGGCTGGGGCGAGGTCACCTTCCCCAAGCTGTGCGGCGAGATCCTCAACGGTCCCAAGCCGCTGATGAAGGTGCATGCCGGCGTGCAGCCGCCGATCAACGACCTCGCGCTGCCCTACTCTCTATATAGCGACGACGACATCAAGAACCGCACCTTGTATGTGGAAGCCTCGCGCGGCTGCCCGTTCAAGTGCGAATTCTGTCTGTCGGCGCTGGACAAGACGGCCTGGCCGTTCGCGCTGGAGAACTTCCTGGCGGAGATGGAATCGCTGTACCAGCGCGGCGCGCGGCTGTTCAAGTTTGTCGACCGCACCTTTAACCTGAATATCAAGACCAGCCTGAAGATCATGCAGTTCTTCCTGGATAAGCTGGAAGCCAATCCGGACGATCCGGTCTACGCCCACTTCGAGCTGGTTCCGGACCATCTGCCGGATGCACTGAAAGAGGGCATCAGTAAATTCCCGCCGGGCGCGCTGCAGTTCGAAATCGGCATCCAGAGCTTTAATCCGGCGGTGCAGACGCTGGTCAGCCGCAAACAGGATAACCAGAAGGCAGCCGACAACATCCGCTGGCTGACCACGCAATCGCATGCGCACATGCACGTCGACCTGATCGCCGGCCTGCCCGGCGAGACGGTGGAGAGCTTCGCCGAAGGCTTCAACAAGCTGTGGGCGCTGGAGCCGCACGAGATCCAGTTCGGCATCCTGAAGCGCCTGCGCGGCACGCCGATCATCCGCCATACGCAGGAATTTGGCATGGTGTATGACCCGTATCCGCCGTACACCATCCTGGCCAACCGCGATATTGATTTTCCGACCATGCAGCGGCTGGTGCGGTTTGCGCGCTATTGGGACTTGGTGGCGAACTCCGGACGCTTCGGCAATACGCTGCCAGTGCTGCTGGATGACGCGCCGTTCCAGCGGTTTATGGCGTTTTCGGACTGGCTATACGCCAATACCGATGCCACGCACCGGATTGCGCTGGAGCGGCTGGTGGCCATGGTGGCGCGCTATCTGCAAACCCAGGGCATGGACAAGGCCGACGCCGAAGCGCTGCTGGCCAGCGACTATGCGGGGGCGAAACCCAAGCCCGCCGAGACCCCGGCTCCCAAGCGGCAGGCCCGAAGGCTGGCTGCCTGATGCGTCTACCCCGCACACCGCAAGCAGGGGTCTGACCCGGTACGGGGTCAGACCCCAGGCTTTACGGGGTCCGCCTTTAGAGAGGCAGCACACCCCGGACGTAGGCTGTGGTGGCGGCAACTGCCAATCTCCCTTAAACTTGCAGCATGCCTATTGCCCAAGAGCCTACCCTGACCCTGAATGCCGGCGCCGTTGCCGCGACCGGCACTTGGCAGGTCCACGCTCTCGCCCAAGGCAAGGCGATGGCCACCATCACCACTTTTCTCAAGGCGCTCAAGGGCAACCAGCTGAAATGGGACCTGTCGGCCGTCGCCAGCATGGACCATATCGGCGCCCAGCTGCTGTGGAACGCCTGGGGCAGGACCCGCCCGGCCGATCTGCAACTGCCGCCGGAACTCGAAGAATTCTTCAACCGCCTGGAGACCACCGGCACGCTGGAACTGCCGCGTCCACGCCAGAATCGCCTGACCCTGGTGATGAAGCTGGGCTTCGCCATGCTGCTGTTCTTCGAACACCTGACCGGTCTGCTGAAACTGGTCGGCCAGGTGGTGCTGGACCTGGGCCGCTTCCTGCGCAATCCGCTGCGCGGGCCGTGGAAGGAAATCTCCGCCAATATCTACCACGCCGGCTTCCAGGCGCTGGGCATCACGGCGCTGGTCGGCTTCCTGATCGGCGTGGTGTTCTCGTTCCTGTCGGCGCAGCAGCTGCGCAACTTCGGCGGCGACGTGTTCCTGGTCAACCTGCTGGGCATGAGCATCATCCGCGAACTGGGGCCGCTGCTGGCGGCGATCCTGGTGGCCGGCCGCTCCGGTTCCTCCATCACCGCGCAGCTGGGCGTGATGCGCGTGACCGAGGAACTGGACGCCATGCTGGTGATGGGCATCTCGCACGGCTTCCGCCTGATCATGCCGAAAGTGCTGGCGCTGGCGATTGCCATGCCGCTGCTGGTGATCTGGACCGATACCATCGCGCTGCTGGGCGGCATGCTGTCGGCCAAGGTGGAACTGAACCTGTCGCCGCAATACTTCCTGCTCAAGCTGCCGGAGGCGGTGCCGCTGTCGAATTACATGATCGGCATCGGCAAGGGCGCGGTGTTCGGCATGCTGATCGCGCTGGTGTCGTGCCACTTCGGCCTGCGCATCAAGCCCAATACCGAAAGCCTGGGACGCGGCACCACCACCTCGGTGGTCTCGGCGATTACCGCCGTAATCCTGGCCGATGCCGTGTTCGCGATCGTCTTCAGCGGTGTGGGGTTCTGATGAGCGAAGCGGAAATCAGCTGCGGCCCCGGCACCGGCGAACTGACCCTGGACGGCAGCGTGCCGGTGGTCGAAATCACCGGCCTGTGGACCAAGTACGGCCGCACCGTGGTGCACCAGGATCTGAACCTGGAGATTGAACAGGGCGAGATCATGTCCATCGTCGGCGGCTCCGGCACCGGCAAGACCACGCTGGTGCGCCAGATGCTGGGGCTGGAACGGCCGGCGCGCGGCTGCGTGCGGGTGTTCGGCGAGGACATCAGCGCGATCGATTCCGACCAGCTGCAACAGCTGCGCAACCACTGGGGCATGCTGTTCCAACAAGGCGCGCTGTATTCGGCGCTGACGGTGTTCGAGAACATCGCCCAGCCGATGCGCGAACTGCAGGTGCTGCCGGAAGACCTGATCCGCGACGCCGTACTGCTGAAGATGAATATGGTCGGCATGGGCCCGGACCAGGCCAACAAGATGCCGTCCGACCTGTCCGGCGGCATGGTCAAACGGGTGGCGCTGGCGCGCGCGCTGGCGCTGGAGCCGAAACTGCTGTTCCTCGACGAACCGACCGCCGGCCTCGATCCCGACCTGTCGGAAGCGTTCGTCACGCTGATTAAATCGCTGCACCGCGAGCTGGGCCTGACCGTCGTAATGGTCACCCACGACCTCGACACGCTGTTCGCGCTGTCCACCCGGATTGCGGTGCTGGCGGAAAAACACGTGATCGCGCTCGGCCCGCTGCGCGATGTGCTGAAAGTAGACCATCCGTTCATCAAAGAGTTCTTCCTCGGCGATCGCGGCCGCCGCGCGCTGGAAGCGCTCGACGACAAAACACCCACGGAGCACTGATGGAAAATAGATCGCATGCCCTGACTACCGGCTTTTTCACGATCACGCTGTTGATAGCGGCGATCCTGTACGGCCTCTGGTTCAACCGCGACCGCGTCGAGCGCACGCCGTATGTGATTGCCACCGCGCAGTCCATCCCCGGCCTCAATCCGCAGGCGCCGATCCGCTACCGCGGGCTGGAAGTGGGCCGCGTCGGCAGCATCGCCTTCGATCCCAAGGTGACCGGCCAGATCGTGGTGACCTTGAATATCAACTCCGACGCGCCGATCACCACCACCACCTTCGCCTCGCTCGGTTACCAGGGCGTGACCGGCATCGCCTTCATTTCGCTGGACGATGACAAGGTCGGCTCGCCGCGGCTGCCGTCGAGCGCCGACCATCCGGCCCAGATTCCGCTGCGCCAGGGCTTCTTCGACCAGCTGGAAAAACGCGGCAAGGAAATCCTGTCGCAGACCGAGGAAGTGACCAACCGCCTGAATGAGCTGCTCAGCCCCGAGCACCAGAAGGTTATGCTGGGCGCTTTCTCCGATGTCAGTCAAACGGCGCAGAAGTACCGCGAGCTGCCGGAGAAACTGCAGCCGACCATCGACAAGCTGCCGGCGCTGGCCGAGCAGACCCAGAAGACGCTCAATTCGGTGACCGCGCTGGCCAACGACGTCAACCAGCTGACCACCGGCCTGCAGGCGCCGGGCGGCCCGATCGAGCGCATCACCACGCAGGTGGAACGCATCGGCAGTTCGGTCGATGCCGTGGCCGGCGGCATCGAACTCGATACGCTGCCGCAGGTCAATTCGCTGTCGGACGACACGCGGGCGTCGATGCGCGCGCTGCGCAAGACCATGAACAAGATAAACGACCGTCCACAAAGCCTGATCTTCGGCGCGCCAGGCACGCCGCCGGGCCCGGGCGAAGAAGGCTTTGCCGCGCCGGCCAAATAAGGACCATCAGATGATCAATGCCACCATCCGCAACTGCTTCGCCATCGCCGCCATGGCTGCCTTGCTGGGCGCCTGCGCCAGCAAGGGCATGCCGACGTCGCAATTCGATTTCGGTCCGCTGCCCGCAGTACCAACCACAGCCGCGCCGGCCAGCGCCAGCAATATCGGCGCGGTCATCGTGGCCGATGTCACCGGCCCGGCCGCGCTGGATACCGAACGCATGCAATACCGGCTGCTGTACGCCGATGCGCGCCAGTCCAAGCCCTACGCCTACAACCAGTGGACCAGCACGCCGGCGCAGTTGCTGACCCAGCGCATGAAGGCGCGGCTGGCGCAGGCCGGCGTGAAGGTGCTGTCGACCACCGATGCCGCCGCCAGCACCACCGTGCTGCGCATGGAAGTGCAGGATTTTGCGCAGAACTTCGACACCGCCACCGCCAGCAATGGCGTGCTGAGCTTGCGGGCGTCGGTGTTCCGCAGTCACAAGCTGGTGGACCAGAAGACCTTTAGCCGCAGCGTGCCGGCGCCGAGCGCCGATGCGGCCGGCGGCGCGCGCGCACTGGCCGACGCCAGCGATGCGGTCGCAGCCGATGTGCTCAGCTGGCTGGCGGCGCTGCCGCCGTCGAGGGAATGACGGAAAACACGCCAGCAACGCCAGACGCCGGGCCGCCAGCCGCGCCGCCGGCGAACTTGGCCGCGGCGGACGGCACCGGG
>NZ_WWCS01000048.1 GCF_009857535.1 Duganella margarita | reverse complement strand
TCCCATCCCGAACAGGACCGTGAAACGACTCTACGCCGATGATAGTGCTGCAACCAGTGTGAAAGTAGGTTATCGTCAAGCTAGTTATTAGAAGAAGCCCCGTCCGGTAATCCGGTCGGGGCTTTTTCGCGTTTATACTCTTTGCATGAATGAACACACTGCAGGAGACGTCGTGCTGGTCCGTGCCATCGAGACCACCGATCAAAACAAGGAAATCCTCAGCGACGACGATCGCCTGTATGCCAGCCGCAGCGCGCGCGAGCTTGCGCAGTGGCGCGCGGCGGACCGCAAGTCCGAGGCCACTGGCGACGATTTCCTTCAACAACGTTCCGAACAAATCCTCAAGCGCCTGGCCGACCGCCATCCCGCATTCGCCGGTTTCCTGCAACAGCGGGCGCCGTTGCGCGCGCTGGCGTGGGCCTTGCCGGTCATCGGCCTGCTGCTCGGCGCAGGTCTCGACCGCATCACCGATCCGCATCGCGTCGATTTGTTGTCGGCGCCGCTGCTGTTGATCATTGCGTGGAATCTGCTGGTCTATCTGGGCTTGCTGATCTGGCTGTTCGTTCCGTCCAAGCCGCGCGTGCCACATCGCTTCAAGCCGCCGCGCAAATTGCCGGCGGCGCTGTCTACCGCAGTGATGAATTTTGCCACCGAATGGTCGCAGCTGAGTGCCAAACTAACTTCCGCTCGCCTGAGTCGCACCATTCATCTGAGCGCGGCCATGTTTGCCATTGGCGCGCTGCTTTCGTTGTATGCGCGCGGCCTGCTGTCGCAATATGCCGCCGGTTGGGAAAGCACTTTCCTTGATGCGACCCAGGTCCACAGTTTGCTGAGCATCCTGTTTGCGCCGGCCGTCTCGCTATTCCAGCTGCAAGGTTTTACGCTGGCGGAGATCGAAGCGCTGCGCTTTCCCAATACCACGGCGGCAGGCGGCGGCGCGCGCTGGGTTAATCTGTACGCCGCCACCATCGTGCTGCTGGTTGTGTTGCCACGCTTGCTGCTGGCGGCGTTTGCGCAATGGCGCGCGGCACGGCTGGCGCGTCGCTTCCCGCTCGATCTGGAACAGCCGTATTTCCGCAAGCTGCATGATGCGATGGGCATGGCGCAGGGCGGCACGCTGCGGGTGCTGCCCTACAGCTTTACCGTCGACGAGCAACGCCACCGTAGCTTGCAGAAGATCGCCAGCGAGATGTTCGGCGAGCAGGCTCGCCTGATGCTGCGGCCATCGACCGCCTACGGCGAAGCGCCCCAAGTAAGGGACGATACCGAGGCCGCAGCGACGGCGGCGCTGTTCAATCTGAGCGCCACGCCGGAGCAGGAAAACCATGGCGCTTTTCTGGATGCGCTGGCCAAGGCCGTGCCGCGCGGCGTTACCGTGCTGTTGGACGAATCCTCTTATCTGGAGCGCATGGGGTCGGAGCGTCTGGCCGAGCGCGTCGCCTTGTGGCAGGAGTTCTGCCGCTTCCATGGCACCCCTGCCACGATCGTGAATCTGCAGGCGCCGGCATGAGCAGCACCATCCAACTGGCACTGATCTCGCATACCAACAACGGCAAGACCACCCTGGCGCGCACGCTGATGGGCGTCGATGTCGGCGAAGTGCGCGACGCCGCTCACGTTACCGTCCATTCCGAGCCGCATACGTTGCTGGCCACGCCGGAAGGCGATGTGTTGCAGGTGTGGGATACGCCCGGCTTCGGCGATTCTGTGCGGTTGCAAAAGCGTCTGGCGCAAGCCGGCAATCCGATCGGCTGGTTCCTGCGCGAAGTGCTGGACCGTTATCGCGACCGGCCATTCTGGCTGAGCCAGCAAGCCTTGCGCGCTGCGCGCGATTCCGCCGACATCGTGCTGTATCTGGTGAACTCGTCCGAAGATCCGCAGGACGCCGGCTACGTACCGGCCGAGATGAAGATTCTAGATTGGCTGGGCAAGCCGGTAGTGGTGCTGTTGAACCAGACCGGCCGTCCGCGTCCGCTGGCGGAAGAGCAACTGGAGCAAGCGCGCTGGCGGGATCATCTGCGTCAATATCCGGCCGTGCGGGATGTGCTGCCGCTCGACGCCTTCGCCCGCAGCTGGGTGCATGAACGGGTGTTTTATGACGCGCTGGCCAAGTTGTTGCCGTCCGCAATGCAACCTGCCTACGCGCGCCTGTTCGGCGTCTGGGAAGCGCGCAACGCGGAACGTTACGAGCAATCGATGCAGCTGCTGGCCACACAATTGCTGGCCGCCGCGCATGACAGCGAGGCCATGCCGGAAGCGGGCGCGAGCATGCTCAAATCGGCGTTGAAGGTGGTCGGCATCGGCCGCAATGCCGAGCAGCAGCGGCAGGACCAGGCCATGGGCCAGCTGGTCGCGCGCCTGAACCAGCGCACCGCCGCGATGACGCGCGAGCTGCTGGTGCTGCACCAGCTGGATCCGGTCAACGCGGCGCAAATCAGTGATCAGGTGCGCGAACATTTCGCGGTGCGCGCACCGATCGACAAGGCGCAAGCCGGCCTGCTGGGCGCAATGATTTCCGGTGCAGCCACCGGCTTGTCAGCCGATCTGCTGGCCGGTGGTCTCACTCTGGGCGGGGGCGCCTTGCTCGGTGGCCTGGCCGGCGCGCTGACGTTTGCCGGCGCCGCCTGGGGCTTCAATTCCAGTACCGACCGTCATCAGGCGACGATGCAGTTCACCGACGCCTTCATGCAGACGCTGGTGGTGGCCGGCATTCTGCGCTATCTGGCGGTGGCACATTTCGGCCGCGGGCGCGGCAGCTTTGTCGATGGCGCCGCGCCGGCCTTCTGGCAAAGTGCGGTGGAGCAGGTGGTGACGCAGCATCAGGCCGAGCTGACCGCCGTGTGGAAGCAGGCGCGCCATGCGCCGGCAGCGCTGCAACCGTTGATGAAACAGATGGTGTCGGCCACGCTGGCGCAGCTCTATCCCGGCCTGGTGCCGCGCGCCTAGATCAATCGCGCCGCTTCGGCCGGCTGTACGCTGAGCAGGCGCCGCACGGCGTGTGCTTCCTCGCTCGGGCTGCGGCCGAAGTAGCGCTTGAATTCGCGGCTGAATTGCGACGGACTTTCATAGCCGACCTGGGCCGACGCCGCCTGCGCCGTCATGTCGTTGCGCGCCATCAGCAGCCGCGCCTGTAGCAGGCGCGCCGATTTCAGATACTGGATCGGCGAACAATGCGTGACCGACTTGAAGTGGACGTGGAAGGCGGGCACGCTCATGCTGGCTTCCGCCGCCAGCATGCCGACGTCGATGTCGGCCGCATAGTCGGCGTGGATGCGGCGCAAGGCCTTGGCGATGCGGCCGAACTGCCCCTGGCTGGTGAGCGCCGCGCGCATCGCCGCACCTTGCTCGCCCATCAGCGCGCGGAAGCAGATTTCACGCACGATGCCCGGCCCCAGCACACGCGCTTCCAGCGGCGAGTTCAGCGCTTCGAGCAGGCGCTGCACGGTGTCGCGCAGGCGCTCGTCCATGCGCGTCACCATCATCCCTTTCGGCATGGCCGGCACTTCGGTATCGCTCTGGTCGATGGCAAACATCAGGTCGGCCAGCGTGGTGCGGTCGACGCGGATCGAGATGCCGAGAAACGGTTGCTCGGGCGACGCCTCGGTGGTGGCGGTGAACGGCATCGGCACCGCCACCACCAGGTAGTGGTCGGCATCGAACTGCATCGTCTCGTTGCCGAAGTAGGTGCGCTTGCGGCCCTGCAGGGCGATGGCGATGCATGGCTCGTACATCACCGGCGACTTGGTGGTGCTTTGCGTGGAGCGGGTCAGGCGTACGTCGTCCACCAGCGTTTCGGTATAGCCATCGGTGCGCGCCATCTGGGTGTGCAGGGCGATCATGCGGTCCACGCTTAACTCCTCGTATGCGGTCTGGAATAGGAATGATCCATGATTCCGGCCCGCGCCGCCACCGTTGCTGGTGCGATCTATAGGATTAGGCAAGAACTGCATAGCCATGTGCATTCGCAGCATGGCCGTTCCTCCGTAAGATGCAGCCTGTGTTAATGGCCTGGGGAGGATGCATCATGACGGAAACTCATCGCAAAGTTATTTTGATTGCCGGCGCCAGCCGGGGATGCGGTCCGGCCACCGCCCGTCAGCTGGCAGGCGAGGGCCACCATGTGGTGCTGGGCGCCCGCCGTTCCAGCAAGCTGCATGCGCTGGTGGCAGAAATCCGCAAGGCCGGCGGCTCGGCCGAATGGTTCGCGCTGGACGTCAATCAGCCGGAGGAAATGCGTGAATTCCTGGCGTTTGCGCACGACGTCCACAAGCGCGTGGACGTGGTCATCAACAACGTTTGAACAGGATCTGTATCAGGCTGTCTGCCGTGGCCTGCAGTTGTTGCGGGCCATGGTAGATACGCTCCATCACAACATTGCCGCGCGTGAAAGTCACCAGCAGGCGCGCCGCATCTTGCGGCGATAAGGTCAAGCGCTCACGGGCGTCCGGTTGCGACAGCCGCGCTTCCAACACTTCTCCCAATCCTTCCAGCATGCCGCGCAGGGCGTTGCGTACCGGCTCGTCCATGGCGGTTTCGTCGGTGGCGATCTTGGTCGTCAGGCAGCCGCGCGTGCGCGACGACGGCGTGTCGTCCAGTTGCGGCACCGGCTCGGACATCGAATTGATCACATACGCAAAGTAGGCGCGCAGCGCGGCTTCCGGATCGGCCAGCTGCATGCGCTCACGCACCATGTCCAGATAGTGGCGCTGGTAGCGCGCGAATGCCAGCAGGAAGATGCTCTGCTTGTCGCCATAGGCGTGGTAGAGGGAACCGCGCTGCACGCCGGTGACTTTCGCCAGGTCCTGCATCGAGGTCGCGCCATAGCCCTGGCGCCAGAACACGTGCATTGCCCGTTCCAGCGCTTCATCTTCGTTGAATTGTTTTATGCCTGCCATGGGGCCATTATCAAGATGTTTGACAGCCGTGTCAAGTTTGACTATGCTGTCAAACATGATTGCACTTTAAAGGATTGTTCATGGACACCGTAGAAGACCGGGGCGCCACCGCGCGCGCCATTTTTGCCGGCCTGTGCGCCAGCCTGGTGGGCATCGGCCTGGCGCGCTTCGCCTATACGCCGCTGATTCCGCCCATGATCGAGGCGCACTGGTTTGCCGCCAAGGATGTGATTTATCTTGGCGCCGCCAATCTGGTCGGCTATCTGATCGGCGCTCTGATGGGCCGGCCACTGGCGCGCCGCTATGGTGCGCGTCGTACGTTGCGCGCCATGATGCTGCTGGCGTCGGCAGCGTTTTTCGCCTGCGCGTTTCCGCTGTCGGTGACCTGGTTCTTCGGCTGGCGGCTGATGTCGGGCATCGCCGGCGGCATCATCATGGTGCTGGCGGCGATGACGGTGCTGCCGCATGTGCCTGCGCATCGCAAGGGGATGGCCAGCGGCGCCATCTTCCTCGGTATCGGCCTGGGTATTGCGGCGTCCGGCACGTTGGTGCCGCTGCTGCTGGATCTGGGTATGCGGGCGACGTGGCTGGGGTTGGGCGGGTTGTCGCTGCTGTTGAGCGTCGCCAGTTGGGCATGCTGGCCGCACGCGGCGCATGCGCATGTGCCGGTCGGAGAGCCGAGTGCTGCGGCGCAGGCGGCAGTGCGTTTCGATCTGAATCTGCTGTATCTGCAATATGCGTTGATGGCGGTAGGGCTGGTGCCGATGATGGTATTCCTGGTGGACTACGTGGCGCGCGGCCTTGGCTGGGGGACGCACACGGCGGCGCTGTTCTGGATTGTGTATGGCGTCGGCGCGATTGCCGGGCCGATGGTGTATGGAGCGCTGTCCGATCGTATCGGGGCGGCGCCGACCAGTCACCTGACGATCTGGCTGCAAGTCGGCGCGATTGCGCTGATGATGTTCTCGACCAATCACATGGTGCTGCTGGCGGCCACGCTGGTGATCGGCTCCTTCCCGCCGGGGATTGTGCCGATTACGCTGAGCCGGGTGCAGCGCATCCTGGAGGGCGATGCGCATGCGCAGAACGTGGTGTGGAGCAAGGCCACCACGGTGTTTGCCTTGTTCCAGGCGCTGGCTGGCTACACCTATTCCTATGTGTTTGCGCACAGCGGCGGTAACCACCGCCTGTTGATGGGCATCGGCGCCGGAGCGCTGGTGATCGCACTGCTGGCGGATGGCGTGAAAAAAGCCCTTGCCAAACCCAGGGCCGCCTTGTTATGATTCTGTCCCTCACGAAACACTACATGCAAATGCAGCGTTGAGTGAGAAAAGAAGAGAAAAAGTAGAGCTTGACGAAATATTCGAAACGCTTCATAATCTTGCCTCTTCGCTGATGAACAAAACGCTTTGTCAGCTAGCAAAACAGAATGATCTTTAAAAATTTACAGTCGATAAGTGTGGGCATTTGGTGCTGCAACAAAAAGCATTAAATGCTCAACAAAGAAATATTCAGTAGAAATACTGTCAGTATTTTTGAGAAGAGCGAACCAGTGGCCAGCAGTGGTCACAAACAGAGATTAAACTAAAGAGTTTGATCCTGGCTCAGATTGAACGCTGGCGGCATGCCTTACACATGCAAGTCGAACGGCAGCGCGGGGCAACCTGGCGGCGAGTGGCGAAC
>NZ_WWCS01000047.1 GCF_009857535.1 Duganella margarita | reverse complement strand
CCCACGCCGCTGCCGGCGCCTGCGGCGGACTTGCCACAGTCGGTGGCCAACCTGGCGCGCGCGGCCGCGCCGGAGCCACCGTTGGCGCAGCCGCCGACAGCAAGCGCCCCCGTCAAGCCGGCCGCCGTGACGGCTTCCGATGAGCCGGTCGTCAATTTGCGTGATCTGCCGGAGCCGATCCAGCGCGCGATTCCGCCGGTGGCGGTGGGCGGCTACATCTATTCCAAGAACGCCGCCGACCGCTTGTTGCTGGTCGACAAGGTTCTGCGCCACGAGGGCGAGGAAGTCGCGCCCGGCCTGCTGCTGGAGAAGTTGCAGCCGAAAGAGGCGGTATTTAACTTCCGCGGCTACCGTTATCGCATTCCCTATTGAATCGTAATTCGCCTGTCATAAAAAAATGATATTTTCTTATCGTTGTGAACTCAGCAAGAGGAAAAATCATGAAACAGTTGAAGTGCCTGCCATTCCTGATCGCCGCCGTGGCGTACGTGCCGCGCGCCCATGCGGCCGAAGTGGTCCAGTCGGTTGAACCCAGCAGCCTCAGCCTGCTGTTGATTTGCTTCGGCCTGATCGTGCTGGCCGGCGCGCGCCAACCGAGCAGTATCAAAGTCGAAGAGTAAGCCTGCTGCGCCTGGCAACTGTTGCTGCGTATAATGACGAGCATCAACAGGATGGTGAGGTAAGGCAATGCATCAAGTAAGTCCCACGTTCGCGCGCAAGGTGCTGGGAGTAGTCGGCACGTCGGGCAGCGGCAAGACCACGCTGCTGGAACATTTGCTGACGCAACTGGCGGCGCAGGGCCTCAAGGTCAATGTCATCAAGCACAGCCACCACGATTTGCAGTTCGAGCCGCCCCACAAGGACAGCGCGCGGCTGCGTACCGCCGGTGCGGCCGAGGTGATGGTGGGCTCGCCGTTCCGCTACGCCATCATCCATGAGCTGCGCGACGCCCCCGAGCCGACGCTGGACGAACAACTGGCGCGCATGTCGCCGGCCGACCTGACGTTGCTGGAAGGCTTCAAGACCTATCCGATCGACAAGCTGGAAGTTCACCGGCTGGAAAACGGCCGGGCGCCGCTGTATCCGCATGACGAGCGGGTGGTGGCGGTGGCGGCCGATCATCCGCGCCCGGACGGCCTGCGCGCCAGCCTGGCGTGGCTGGACGTGAATCAGCCGGCCGAGGTGCTGGCCTGGCTGCTGGCGCACCTGAAAAAAACTTCAGTGCCGGGCTAAAGTTGCCGGCACGGCTTCCGTTAATAAGGTGATAGCCCTTAATGGAGGTACGTATGGACGTCACCGGTATTGCTCAACTTTCAACCACGATGGCCGACACTGGCACCAAGCAGGCGGTCGGCGTTGCTGTATTGAAAAAAGCCCAGGACATCCAGGCATCCAGCGCCAGCGCGCTGATCGAGGCGATTCCGCCGGTGCCGAATCTGCCGTCTCACCTCGGCAACACCATTAACACCAAGGCCTGACGGGCCGCCGGCGACGCGTCCTGCGCCGCCTCGTTGTTCCGCGCAGCGCCTGCTGCGCGGCGCGTGTTTGCGCACGCCTTCTTTCCCTTGCGATGGACCAGATGCGGCGCCGCCATATTGCTGGTAGGCTGCGGGTGTTTTTATTTTTATCTCAGGAGATTCAGCATGAACAAACGTCAAGCTTTGATCGCGGCGGCGCTGGCGACGGTGTGTGCGGCGCAAATGGCCCCGGCCGCTGCGGCCGATGACAAGGAAAAATGCTACGGCATGGCCAAGGCGGGCCAAAACGATTGTGCTACCAGCGCGCATTCCTGCGCGGGCCAGTCGAAGACCGACAGCGCGCCGGAAGAATGGAAATATGTGCCGAAGGGCACGTGCGAGAAGGCCGGCGGCAAGACCACGCCGCCGGCCAAGTAACACGTGATACCGGCGCCGGCCGACAACGCGCGCGCCGCAGCCGCGCTGGGCGTCGGCGTCGGTTTGCGGGCGCCGCATTACAGGCAATTCCTCGAGCAGCGGCCGCGCGTCGGCTGGCTGGAGGTGCATAGCGAGAATTACCTTGATGAAGGCGGCTGGGACTGGCACGTGCTGGAGCAGTTGCGGCGCGATTATCCGGTGAGCTTGCATGGCGTTGGCCTGGGACTCGGGTCGGCGCGTGGCTTTTCCGAGGCGCATCTGGCGCGCGTGCGGACACTGGTGAAGCGGGTTGAGCCGGTATTGGTGTCCGAGCATTTGAGCTGGGGCGCGGTGGCGGATCGCCAATTAAACGACTTGCTGCCGCTGATGCTGGACCGGGCGGCGCTGGCGCTGATGTGCGCGCGGGTCGACCAGTTGCAGGAGGTGCTGGGGCGGCAGGTGTTGCTGGAGAACGTGTCGACCTATGTGCGTTTCCATGCGGATGCGATGAGCGAGGCGGAGTTTCTGGCGGCGCTGGCCGCGCGCACGGGGTGCGGGCTGTTGTTGGATATTAATAATTTGTATGTGAACCAGTGCAATCACGGTGAGGATGCGCTGGCCGCCATGCAGGCGATTGCGCCGGGCGTGGTGGGCGAAATGCATCTGGCCGGGCATCTGGTGACACCGCAGGCGGTCATCGATCACCACGGCGACCGGGTGGCCGAGCCGGTCTGGCGATTGTACGAAGCGGCTTTGCAACGCTTCGGCGCGGTGCCGACCTTGATCGAGTGGGATACGGATTTGCCGGCGCTGGATGTGCTGCTGGCCGAGGCGGAACGCGCCGCCGGCTTGCACGCCCGCGCCGCCGCGCCGCTGACTGTGCGCGCAGTGCCCGCCATGCCGGCTGATTCCGCCGCCGGTGGCGAGACTGGCGACGGCGGGCTGGCGCATGCGCAGCAGCTGTTTGCCGGCGCGCTGTTGGGTGACCGCCTGGGCGCCCAGGCGCTGGCGCAGTTTACGTCCGCCGGCAGCGAGCATCGCTTCGCGCTGTATCGCGGCAACCAGAGCGCCACTTGGTACAAGACGCTGGCGGCCGCCTATCCTGTAGTGCTGGCGCTGGTGGGCGAGGAATTCTTCGGTGGCCTGACGCGCGCGTATGGCCGCGCGCAGCCGTCCGACAATCCCGACCTGAACCACTTCGGCGCGCGTTTCGCCGCCTTCCTGCGCGAGTTTCCGCATGCGGCGCAGCTACCCTATTTGCCCGATCTGGCCGCGCTGGAGTGGGCCTTGCACCGCGCACATTACGCGCCGCAGGCGGACGGCCTCAGCGCCGCCCAACTGGCGGCCATCGCGCCGGATCAAATCGAAGAAGCCACGTTCCGCCTGCATCCGGCGGTGCAGTTGCTGGCGTCCCGATGGGCGGTCGTGCCGTTATGGCTGGCGCATCAGCCCGGCAGCGATGTGGCGTTTCCGCAAGAAATGGCGGCACCTAGCCAGGCACTGGTGGCGCGGCCGCAGTGGCAGCCCGTTCTGCTGCCGCTGGATGCAGCGGCATACGCCGCCTTGCAGGTGCTGGCGCAAGGCGGCACTTTTGGCGCCGCGCTCGATGCGGCGTTTGAACTGGATGAAGCGTTTGATGTCGCCGCCGCGTTGCAGCAATGGCTGGCGCAAGCGGTGCTGGCGGCGTAGACCGAGGTGACGGGCGTCAGTTGTCGCGCTTGAAGGCGCGCAGCAGCTGGGCTTCGCCGGTCAGGTCGCGGTGCAGGCGGGCGGCGACGGCGGTCAGTTCGATCATGCGGTCGATGTGCACGTCTTCGAAGCGGGCCAGTTCGGCGGTGGCCTTTTGCAGCGCGTCGGCCAGCTTGTTGCGTGCCACCTGGTACAGCGTGCCGTGATACTGGTCGGTGTTCTTCAACAGTTCTTCGGCATTTTCGATTACCTGCCGCAAGTCGCCCAGCAAGCTCTCCTGGGTGGGGCTATGTGGTTGCTGACCGTCCATGACATCCCCCTTTAGGCGAACTGGTTGAAATGACAAGCCCGCCTACTATAGCGAGGCCGGGGCACACCGGCTTGCGCGAGATCAAGCGTGCGCCGGCGCAGCTTGAAGCTTACATCATAATTGCCGCAACACAAGTAATATTACGCTGCAACCACAGTAATATGAATGTCGCCCACGCGCACTTGCTGGCCGGCGCGGATTTTGGCGGTCTTGCGCAATTCCTTTTTACCGTCGACTTTAACGTCGCCGCTGGCCACGATCATCTTGCCGGCGCCGCCGCTGTCGCACAGGCCGACCAGTTTCAATAACTGATTCAGCTCAACAAACTCGCCGTTTAATTCGAAACTTACTTTCTGCATTTTATCCTCTGGTGCCATGATGTGAAGGCGGTGTTGCCCTGCTTACGTCTAGTGTAGCGGCATTCCGACAGGCGCGCAGTTTACCCTATCGGCCGAACCTCAATCCGATTGCTAGGTAGAAAAGAAGTTGCTATTCTGAGGTAACTGCTACTTTTTCAGGCAGGGCGCAACGACCTTCAAGCGAGTTGCATCATGAATAAGTTTTCTTTGACCTTGGCCACAGCCAGCCTGTTCGGCGCCGACGCGCTGGCGGCTGATCCGCCGACGCCGCCTTCCACCTTCCCCTGGTATGAACCGCGCGCCAGCGGGACCTTGCTGTTTGACGTGGCCGACCGCCAGACGGCGCTGGCCGAGACCTTGCAGCAGGCCGGCACGCGCCGTTTCAGCGTGGTGAGCGGCGTGCCGCAGCTGCATTTTGGCGCGCTGCCGGAT
The DNA here is from genome assembly GCF_009857535.1 of Duganella margarita. GTDB lineage: Bacteria > Pseudomonadota > Gammaproteobacteria > Burkholderiales > Burkholderiaceae_D > Rugamonas > Rugamonas margarita. The sequence continues at coordinate 2,739 of NZ_WWCS01000047.1, read as the reverse complement.
AATCCGGGCTTGCTCGATCCGCTCGGGCCGGTGCTCAATGAGCGCGGCAAGCGCTGGCTCAGCAGCGCCGACTTCGAAAAGAAAATGGGGCGCGGCACCGGCATTTTAACCGTTGGCATCCTGCGCGAGGCGGGCGGGGCGCCGGGCATGCAGCAGAGCATGTCGATGATGCTGAACACCCGGCCGACCACCACCTTCACCTCGCTCTCGCTGGGTTATGCGCTGACGCCGCGCAGCGCGCTGATGGCGATGGCGTCCTATGGCAAGACCGAAGGCATCGGCAGTCCGGACAGCCTGCTGGCGCAGGTGTCGTCGGTACGCACGGTGGCGTACAGCGCCGGTTACGTGCGGCGCCAGTGGCTGGCCGAGAACGACCGTCTGGCGCTTACCTTGTCGATTCCGGCGCGGGTGCGCACCGGTACGCTGGAATACAGCGGCGCGGCGGTCAATCTGGCGCCCACGCCGGCTGCGCTGGCGCTGGGGGTGCCGACGCTGAATCTGCGGCCCACCGCCACCGAACGCGACCTGGAATTCAGCTACACCCGCCTGTTCGGACGCGAGGGCAGCAAGGGGCGCCTGACCGGCGCGCTGATGTGGCGCGTCAATCCCGGTCATGACGCCAACGCGCCTGTCGACGCGCTGATGGGCGTGCGCTACTCCTACGGGTTTTAACCCTTGGCGCCCGGCCGCGTCATGGCCAGCGGCACGATCCACTGCTCGAATTGCTCGGCGGTGACATAGCCTAGCGCCAGCGCAGCCTGTTTCAAGGTCGTGCCTTCATGCTGCGCTTGCTTGGCGATGGTGGCGGCCTTGTCGTAGCCGATATGCGGCGCCAGCGCAGTGACCAGCATCAGCGACCGTTCCATCAATTCCTCGATGCGGCCGCGATTCGGCTCGATGCCATGCACGCAATGTTCCTCGAAGCTGCGCATGCCGTCGGCCAGCAGGCGCGCACTTTGCAGGAAGTTGTGGGCGATCATCGGCTTGTAGACGTTGAGCTCGAAGTTGCCGGAGGCGCCGCCCATGGTGATGGCGACGTCGTTGCCGAACACCTGACAGGCCAGCATGGTCAGCGCTTCGCACTGGGTTGGATTGACCTTGCCCGGCATGATGGAGCTGCCCGGTTCGTTTTCCGGAATGCTGATCTCGCCCAGGCCGGAGCGCGGGCCGGAGGCCATCCAGCGCACGTCGTTGGCGATTTTCATCAATGCGGCGGCCAGCGTCTTCAGCGCGCCGTGGGCGTTCAGCAGGGCGTCGTGGCCGGCCAGCGCGGCGAATTTGTTGTCGGCGGTCTTGAACGGCAGCTTCAACGCGTGCTCCAGCTCAGCGGCTATGCGGGTGGCGTATTCGGGATGCGAATTGAGGCCGGTGCCGACCGCCGTGCCGCCGGCCGCCAGTTGCAGCACGCCGGGCAGCGCCGCTTCGATCGCATGGGTGGCGAAGTCGAGGTGGGCGACATAGCCGGAAAATTCCTGGCCCAGGGTCAGCGGGGTGGCGTCCTGCAGGTGGGTGCGGCCGATTTTGACGATGTCGGCGAAGGCCACGGCCTTGGCGTGCAGGCTGTCGCGCAGCTGTTTGATGGCCGGCAGCACGTTGTGCGCCAGCGCCTGGGCGGCGGCGACGTGGATGGCGGTGGGGAAGATGTCGTTGGACGACTGGCCTTTGTTGACGTCGTCGTTGGGGTGCAGCTTGCGTTCTTCGCCGCGCACGCCGCCCATCAGCTCGGAGCCGCGGTTGGCCAGCACTTCATTCATGTTCATGTTGGACTGGGTGCCCGAGCCGGTCTGCCACACGGCCAGCGGGAATTCGCTTGGGTGGCGGTCGGCCAGCACTTCGTCGGCGGCCTGGGTGATGGCGATGGCTTTCGCGCCGTCCAGCAGGCCGAGGTCGAGGTTGACGCGGGCGGCGGCGCGCTTGACGCTGGCCAGCGCGTGGATCAGTTCCAGCGGCATCTTTTCGGTGGAGATGCGGAAATGTTCCAGCGAGCGCTGGGTTTGCGCGCCCCACAGCTGGGCGTCTGGGACGTCGATCGGGCCGAAACTGTCGCGTTCACTACGGGTGCTCATGGTGAATCCTTGGTAGTAAAAGAAGGTATTTGAGTGTAGCGCAGTTTGCAAAAATTAACCGGGGGCTACAAAATTGGGAATTCGCGCCGTTATAGCTGTTATACCTTTTGAATGCTCGCCTGACCGCGATCCTGGATGATGCCGCTTAAGTCTTTGCTAACTTCGATTTGCGCCCTGGCCGTGGCCGGCGCCACGCTGGGCGCCGCTGCCGCCGAGCTGGGGGAGATCGCGCCGCGCTCGTATATCGGCCAGCCGCTGGCGGTGGATATCGAGCTGGTGGCACTGACGCCGGAAGAGGTGGCAGGCTTGCAGGTGCGGCTGGCGGACGGCAATGTGTATCGCGGCGCCAATGTGACGATGAATCCGGCGCTGGCGTCGGTGCGCTTGCAGGTGGAGCGGCGCGGGGCCAGGTCGGTGTTGCATGTGACCACCACCCGGGCGGTGGATGCCGATTATGTGCATCTGTACGTGGAGCTGGGCGTGCCCGGCAAGCAGGATGTGAGGCTGGCCACGGTGTGGTTGCAGAAGGACCCGAATCCGCCGGCGCCGGTGGTGGTTGCGCCGGTGGCGTCGGCCGTGCCGCCTGCCAGTGCGATGACGCCGGCGCAGGCGGAGCAGATTACGGCGCAGGCCAGGGCGGCGCGCCTGGCGGCTAGCGGGACGGCCCGGACGG
>NZ_WWCS01000046.1 GCF_009857535.1 Duganella margarita | reverse complement strand
GCGCCGCCGCGGCCGACGGCGTCAAACCGCCAAGCCTGGCCGCCACGCTGCTGGGCAAGGCGCCGCTGACGCCGTCCAGCGAACTGCCCGAGCTGAACGCCAGCACGCCGCAGCCGACGCTCAGCAGCGCCGCCCGCGCGCTGACCAGCCTGCTCAGCACCGCGCAGGCCGGCCAGGCGGGACAACTGGCCCTGATCGGCAAGACCGCGCTGTTCGGCAACGCCGCGCCGGACACCGCCGACCTGGCGCAAAAGCTGCAGGACAGCATCTCCAAAAGCGGCCTGTTCTACGAATCGCATGTGGCCGAATGGGTCAAGGGCGAGCGCCCGCTGGCCGACCTGATGCGCGAGCCGCAAATGCAGCGCCTGCTGCAGCAAGGCGCCGAGAGCGCGCGCGCCGCCACCAGCGGCCCCGACCTGAGCGCCGCGCAGATGGTCAACCAGCAACTGCACACCCAGGAGCAGAACCGCGTGCTGTGGCACGGCCAGGCCTGGCCGGGCCAGCAGATGCAATGGGAAGTGCAGCGCGACCGGCGCGAAGGCGGCCGCGGCGGCGAGGCCGACGAGCAGGCCGAACCGATCTGGCGCAGCGGCGTGCGCTTCCGCCTGCCGCTGCTGGGTGCGGTGTCGGCGGCGGTGACGCTGATCGGCGACCAGGTCCACATCCAGGTCCAGACCGACAGCGACGGCAGCGCCACCACGCTGCGCGCCTGGGCCGGCCAGCTGGAGAGCGCCATGGCCGCCGCCGGCGCCCAGTTATCGTCGCTGACCATCAGCCAGGAGGATGGCGATGCCGGATGAAACCGCCCGCAAACCGCTGCAACAGGCGGTGGCGCTGGCGTACGAGACCGGCCAGCCGGCCCCCAAGGTGGTGGCCAAGGGCCGCGGCCTGATCGCCGAGCAGATCATCCACGTCGCCCAGGAGGCGGGCGTGGCCATCCACGAATCGAAAGAGCTTGTCTCGCTGCTCATGGATATTGACCTGGATCAACAGATTCCGCCCATGTTGTATCGGACGATTGCGGAACTATTAGCGTGGCTATATCATATTGAAGCAGCGCAAAAGTCTGGCTCCCCCCTGCCGCCCGCACCGGACACCAGCATCCCATTGACCGAAATTTGACTCGACTGGTAACAGATGTACCCACACTTTCAGGATGCGGAATTGGAAAACTGGCATGATTTCGAAGTCGAGTCACGGCGGGAGATTGTCGCCCTGCTGCGCGGCATCGGCGAAAAAAATCAGTTGATCCGCATGTTGATCAAGGGCGAGGCCGACGTCTGCGTCACCTCCATCCTGGATGTCGACGACGCCGCGCAGGCGGTCTACCTCGACTGTTCGATCGACCAGGAGCAGAACCGGCGGGTGCTGGCGTCGCGCCAGCTGTCATTTGAGACCACGCTCGACAAGGTGCGCATCCTGTTTGCCGCCGAGCATGTCGAAGCCACCACCTACGAAGGCAACCCGGCCTTCAAGATTGCCATTCCCGCCACGCTGATCCGCTTGCAGCGGCGCGAGTTTTACCGCATCGCCACGCCGGTCAGCAACCCGGTGCGGGTGCTGATCGCGTTGCCGGCCGAGCTGGGCGGGCCGACCAGCTTCCCGCTGGCCGACATCAGCTGCGGCGGCATCTCCATCCTCGACAACAAAATGATGCTGGGGAACGCGGTCGGCAAGGAATATCCGGATTGCCGCATCGACTTGCCGGAAGTGGGGGCGGTCACGACCGCGCTGCAGGTACGTAACTCGCTGGACCTGACGCTGCTCAACAACAAGAGCAACCGCCGGCTGGGCTGCGAATTCCGCCACATCTCGCGCGGCGCGCTGGCCACGGTGCAGCGCTACATCACCAAGCTGGAACGCGAACGCAACGCCCGCATCGCCGGCCTCAGCTGAATTCTTCGGGGTTTTACACCTGCATATTCATGATGTCGTGGTAGGCCGACACCAGCTTGTTGCGCACCTGCAGCGTCGCCTGGAAGTTGATGCTGGCTTTTTGTTGCGCAATCATCACGTCCGACAGGCTGACCGAGTCGTCCCCCATCGCAAATTTCTTGCCCATGCCGTCGGCCTCCATCTGGCTGGCGTTGACCGCGTCCAGCGACTTTTTCAAGGCGTCGCCAAAGTCCGCCTTGGGCGTGGCGGCCGGTTCGGTCTGGATCACCGGCGGCGTCAGGCTCGGCCGTGTGGCGTGGGCTTTCAGCTGCGCGATCATCGACTGGATCTGGCTGCTGTCGATTCCACCTGTTCTCATTGCTACTCCTCTTGTTACAATAGGGCAAGGCTCTATCAGTGCTGACAGAATACCAAGGGAAAGTCCACCCGCCAGCATCGAGCAGGACCGTAAAGGTCGCGTTGTTCCGGGATTTGAATTTCCTCAGTACAAGCAATAATGGCGCTATTCCTTCAAGAACCCTCGTATTCGGGACCACACCATCATGGCCGTAGCGGAAGAAATCGATAACGCCACAGCAGGCGCGCCAGACGACGGCGCCGAGAAACTGCCTTTCATCCAGACGCCGATGGGCAAGAACTTCGTGCGCGCCGCCGGCGCCGCAGCGATCGTCGCCATCCTGATCGGCCTGTGGCTGTGGAACAAACCACCCGACTACGCGGTGCTGTTCTCCAATTACACCGACCGCGACGGCGGCGCCATCACGGCCGAACTGGACAAGATGAACGTCAAGCACAAGTTCTCGGACAACGGCACCGCCATCCTGGTGCCGTCCGAGCAAGTGCACGACATCCGCCTGAAACTGGCCGCCCAGGGCCTGCCGAAAGGCGGCAACGTCGGCTTCGAGCTGATGGAGAACCAGAAACTGGGCGTGTCGCAATTCCAGGAACAGGTCAATTACCAGCGCGCGCTGGAAGGCGAACTGGCGCGTTCGGTGATGTCGCTGGCCCCGGTCGAGAACGCCCGCGTCCACCTGGCGCTGCCGAAACCGTCCGTCTTCGTGCGCGACCAGCAAAAGCCGACCGCCTCGGTGATCGTCACGCTGCACCCGAACCGCATGCTCGACAAGCAACAAACCGGCGCCATCGTTCACCTGGTCGCCTCCAGCGTGCCGGAACTGTTGCCGGCCAACGTCACCGTGGTCGACCAGGCCGGCAACCTGATTTCCGACCAGGAAAAGGCCGGCGCCGGCAACGCCAAGCTCGACGAGCAGCAGCTGAAATACGTCAAGGACATGCAGACCCAGGTGATCAAGCAGGTCGAGTCGATCATCATCCCGATCGTCGGCGACGGCAATGTGCGGGCCGAAGCGGTGGCCGATGTCGACTTCGCCCAGATCGAGCAAGCCACCGAGAACTACAAGCCGAATTCGCCGCCGGCCGCCTCCGCCATCCGCAGCCAGCAGACCAGCGAGACCAGCGGCAACAACAACGCCGCCAATCCGGGCGGCATTCCGGGCGCGCTGTCGAACCAGCCGCCGGGCACCGCCACCGCTCCGCTGAACCAGACCGCCGCCGCCAACGGCCCCAATGCGCCAGCCCCCGGCACGCCGCCGGGCGCGCTGCCGGCCAGCGGCGCCGCCGGCTCGCCGTCGCACAAAGAATCGACTACCAATTATGAAGTCGACAAGACTGTGCGTTACGAGCAACGCGGCATGGGCGGCCTGCGCCGCCTGACCGTGGCGGTGGTGGTCAATTTCAAGCGCATCGTCGATAAGGACGGCAAAGTCACGGTAAAAGCCTATACTCCTGAAGAGATGGCCAAGATCAATGATCTGGTCAAGCAGGCCATGGGCTACAACCAGGACCGCGGCGACGCCGTCAGCGTCGCCAACTCGCCGTTCGACGGCGTCGACAAGCCGTTCGAGCGCCCGCCTGACTGGTGGCGCGATCCGGCCAATTTGCCGATGGCCAAGGATCTGGCGAAGTTCCTGATCACCGCGCTGATCCTGCTGTACATCGTGATGCGCATCGTGCGTCCGATGATGCGCCCGGTGTTCAAGAAAATCGACGAGATCAATGCGCCGGAGCCGGAACCGGAAGTGCCGGAAGAAGAGATCGAGGAAGGTCCGGACGAGGCCCTCATCGCCGAAGAAGCCCTGCGCAAAATGGAAGAGAGCACCGCCCGCGGCTACCGCGAAAACCTGGCCATGGCCAAGAAACTGGCGGTGGAAGACCCACGCATTGTGGCCAACGTGATTAAGGAATGGATAGGCGCCAATGACTGAGAATACCGGACTGCAAAAAGCCGCCATCCTGATGCTGGCGATGGGGGAAACCGAGGCCGCCGAGGTGATGAAATTCCTCGGTCCGCGCGAAGTGCTGAAACTCGGCGCCGCCATGGCCACCATGAAGAACGTGCCGCACGAGGAAGTGGTCGGCACGCTCGACAATTTCCGCGACATGGTCGCGGCCGCCTCCACCGTGGGCCTCGACTCGGACGAGTACATCCGCCAAGTGCTGACCAAGGCGCTGGGCGACGACAAGGCCTCGGTGCTGCTGTCGCGCATTCTGGGCGGCAAGGACGCCTCCGGCATCGAGTCGCTGAAGTGGATGGATTCGCAATCCGTGGCCGAACTGATCCGCAACGAACACCCGCAGATCATCGCCACCATCCTGGTCCACCTGGAGCGCGACCAGGCCTGCGAGATTCTCGGCAACTTCACCGACCGCCTGCGCAACGACGTGGTGCTGCGCATCGCCACGCTGGACGGTGTGCAGCCGGCCGCGCTGCGCGAGCTGAACGACGTGCTGACCAAGCTGCTGTCGGGTAACGAGAACATCAAGAAATCGACGCTGGGCGGGGTGCGCGCGGCGGCTGAGATTCTTAACTTTATGTCCGGCGAGCAGGAAAGCTCGGTGATGGACAACATCAAGAACTACGACAACGATATGGCGCAGAAGATCATGGACGAGATGTTCGTGTTCGACAATCTGATCGATATCGACGACCGCGGCATCCAGCTGCTGTTGCGCGAGGTGCAGTCGGAAATGCTGATCATCGCGCTCAAGGGCGCCTCGCAGGAACTGCGCGACAAGATCTTCCGCAACATGTCGGCGCGCGCCTCGGAAATGATGCGCGAAGACCTGGAATCCAAAGGCCCGGTGCGGCTGTCGGAAGTGGAAACCCAGCAAAAACAAATTCTGCAAATCGTGCGCCGCCTGGCCGACGAAGGCCAGATCGTGCTCGGTGGCAAAGGTGAGGATTCCTTCGTTTAATGAGCATCCACAGCAAAGACGCGCAGCCGGCCTTCAAACGCTGGGAGATGACCTCGTTTGGCGACGAGCGCCCCAGCACGGTGGCCCTGCGCGAAGCGGAACAGCGCGAGATCGACGCCGAAAACGCCCGGCTGGAAGCCGAGCAGCGGGTGCAGCAAGCCTTGCAGGCGCAGCAGGAACAAATGGAAATGGGGCCGCCGCTGCCGCCGCCCATCGAATACCCGACTGTCGAGGAACTGGAGGGCATCCGCGAGGACGCCCGCAAGGACGGCTACCAGGAAGGCCATGAGGCCGGCCACGCCGACGCCATGGAACTGGCCAAGGCAGCGCTCAAGGGCGAGCTGGAGCAAGTGCGCGTCATCGCCAGCAATTTCAGCGCCGCGCTGCAGGACGCTGACCAGCTGATCGCCAACGAGGTGCTGGAACTGGCGCTGCAACTGGCCAAGGGCATGCTGAAGAACGCCTTGCAGGTCAAGCCGGAACTGATCCTGCCGATCGTGCGCGAGGCCATCGAATACCTGCCGGTGCTGCAACAACCGGCGCTGCTGGTGCTGCATCCGGACGACGCCGCCACGGTGCGCGCCGGCATCGGCGAGGAGCTCGACAAGGGTGGCTGGCGCGTGGTCGAAGACCCGTCGGTCGGCCGCGGCGGCTGCAAGGTCGATACCGCCAGCAACACCATCGACGCCACCGCCGCCGCGCGCTGGCAACGCCTGAGCCACGCGCTCGGCAAGGAAGTGGACTGGCTGGACTGACGCCATGGACACCATCGACCGCAGCCCTCCCCCTGCCCCGGCCAGCCCGCACGCCGGCCGCTGGAAATCCTACCTCAGCGATTGCGCCGCGCTGACCAGCATGGTCGAGCCGATGCAGATCTCCGGCCGCGTCACGCGCGTGGCCGGGCTGGTGATGGAGGCGGTCGGCCTGCGCCTGGCGGTGGGCGCCGCCTGCACCATTCCGCTGCCCAACGGGGGCAAGATCGAGGCCGAAGTGGTCGGCTTTGAAGGCGACAAACTGTTCCTGATGCCGCAGTCGGACGTCGAAGGCGTGGTGCCCGGCACCCGCGTCTTCCCGGTCGAGCCGGCCATTCCGAAACCGGGCACCGTGGCCCATCCGCGCCGCCGCCCGAGCGACCGCGCGCGCCACCTGCCGGTCGGCGTCGAGCTGCTGGGCCGGGTGGTCGACGCCGCCGGCCGCCCGCTCGACGGCAAGGGCCCGATCAACGCCGTCGACAGCGCCCCGATCAATACCCGTCCCGCCAATCCGCTGGGCCGCGCACCGATCGTCGAGACGCTGGATGTCGGCGTGCGCTGCATCAACGCCATGCTGACCGTCGGACGCGGCCAGCGCATGGGCCTGTTCGCCGGCTCGGGCGTCGGCAAGTCCGTGCTGCTGGGCATGATGGCGCGCTATACCGAGGCCGACATCATCGTGGTCGGCCTGATCGGCGAACGGGGCCGCGAGGTCAAGGAATTCATCGAGCAGATCCTCGGCGAGGAGGGGCTGGCGCGCTCGGTCGTCGTGGCGGCCCCGGCCGATACGCCGCCGCTGATGCGCCTGCAAGGCGCGGCGTATTCCACCGCGATTGCCGAGCATTTCCGCGACAAGGGCCAGAACGTGCTGCTGATCATGGATTCGCTGACCCGCTACGCCATGGCGCAACGGGAAATCGCGCTGGCCATCGGCGAACCGCCGGCCACCAAGGGCTATCCGCCATCCGTGTTCGCCAAGCTGCCGGTGCTGGTCGAACGCGCCGGCAATGGCGAGCTGGGCGGCGGTTCGATCACCGCCTTCTACACCGTGCTGACCGAAGGCGACGACCAGCAGGATCCGATTGCCGACTCGGCGCGGGCGATCCTGGACGGCCACATCGTGCTGAACCGCCGCCTGGCCGAAGCCGGCCACTACCCCGCTATCGACATCGAACAGTCAATCAGCCGCGCCATGCATTCGATCACCTCGCACGAGCACCAGAGCAAGGCGCGCCAGCTCAAGCAACTGTTCTCGCGCTTCGAGCGCAGCCGCGACCTGATCAGCGTCGGCGCCTACGCTGCCGGCACCGACCCGGTGCTGGACCAGGCTATCCAGTTGCATGATCGGATAGAAAATTTCTTGCAGCAACAAATCACGGAACAGGTCACCATGGGCGAGAGTTTGGGGCAATTGACCTCTCTATTCGACTGATTGATCTGGCTGGACGTTCCTTATACTTCTCACCATGGCCTCCAAAGCGCAACTTGAAACCCTGATGGACCTGGCGCGGCGTGAAACAGATGACGCCGCCAAACGGCTCGGTACTGCCCTGAAAGCCGTGGACGAGGCCAAGCAGAAGCACGAGATGCTGATCGGTTTCCGCGAGGAATACATCAAGCGTTTCGAGGCCGCCCAGGCGGCCGGCATCACGCCCATGGCCTACCGCAACTTCGTGGCGTTTATCGACAAGCTGGAAGTGGCGATCAAGGGCCAGCTGGAAATGATACGCCACGCCCAGTTGCGCAGCGAGCAAGAAAAAGCAGCGTGGCAAGGCAGCGAACGCAAGCGCATGTCGTATGCCACCCTGAACGACCGGGCCGATGCGGCGGCGCTCAAGCTGGAAAACAAGCGCGACCAGAAGGCCATGGACGAACACGCGGCACGCGGGGCGTACTACAAACGATGACACGAGAGAGCGCGTAACATGCAAAGCAATAACCTCCAGATTCCGACCCTGAACGCCAATGCAGTGGCCGCGCCCAAAGTCAACCTGAACCTGAGCGCGGGCGCCGACAACAGCGCCTTCAAGCAGGCCCTGTCGCGCGAGATCGACCAGCGCCAGGCCAACCACACCAGCAACCAGCCGGCCAGGAGCGCCGAACGGCCGAACGCCTCGCGCGCCTCGGCGCCGAAGCAGCAGGCCGCGCCAGCCAAACCGCTGCAATCGGAGCAGGCCGACGCGCCCGCCAATACCAATAACGAAGCCGCCGCCGCGCCAGTCGCCGCGCCGGCGCCGGACAAGACCGCCGCCAGCGACAGCGACAGCGACAGCAGCAACAAAGACAGCGCCAACAGCGACGCCCAGGCGGCGCAAGCGGCCGACCCGGTGGCCGACATGCTGGCCCTGGTGGCCGCCTTCAATCAGCCTGCAGCGCCAGCCGCAACCACGACGGCGGACGCCGGCACGGCGGCTATTGGTGCTGGAGGTGCTGGAGGTGCCGGCGGCGCCGGTGGTGCCGCAGGCGCCAGCGCCGCCGCGCTGGCCGCCGATGCCGCCCAGGCCGCAGCCGCTGGCG
>NZ_WWCS01000045.1 GCF_009857535.1 Duganella margarita | reverse complement strand
GCTGCCAGCGTTGCCGCGCCAGCTGCCGGCGTTGCCGGCGTCGCCGCCCCAGCCGCCCGGCGCGTGATAGGGATCGGGGTCGGCGTCGGCGTGGCTGCTGCGCGCCGGCGCCGGCTGGTTGCGCGGTACGCCGATTTCGATCAGGTCGAGGTCGGGCGCCAGTTGCGCCAGCCGTTTCAACGGCGCTGGCCGCCACGGCCATGGCCAGCGTCGCTGCGCCCGTCCCAGCACCAGCTTGGACAGGTTGTGGCTGCGCGCGTAGTCCAGCGCGGCCGCCGCCAGGTCGGCGCCGGACAGCACGGCGGTGGTCGCGCCCAGGTCTTCGGCCAGCTTCAAGGTCTTCAGGATCTGTTCGCGCTGCGCCGCCGGCAGCCGTTGCAAGGCCGGGGTTTCCACGTACACCGCGTGCCAGCCGGTGCCCAGCTGGCCGGCCAGCCGCGCCGTGCTGCGCACCGTGTGTTCACCGCCCGGACCGGGTCCGACGCAGGCCAGCAAGGCGGCGCCAGTCTTCCAGATGTCGGCGATCGATTTTTCCACCCGGTAGGCGCGCACGTCGTCTTCGATGCGGTCGGCGGTGCGCCGCAAGGCCAGTTCGCGCAGCGCGATCAGGTTGCCCTTGCGGAAGAAGTTTTTGGACGCCCGTTCGGCCTGCGCCGCCTGATACACCTTGCCGCTTTGCAGGCGCGCCAGCAGTTCGTCGGCCGGCAGGTCGACCAGCACCACTTCGTCGGCCTGGTCGAACACGGTGTCGGGCACGGTTTCGCCGACGCGCACGCCGGTGATGCCGCCCACCACGTCGTTCAGGCTTTCCAGGTGCTGGACGTTGACGGTGGTGAGCACGTCGATGCCGGCGTCCAGCAGTTCTTCGATGTCCTGCCAGCGCTTCGGATGGCGCGAGCCGGGGGCGTTGCTGTGCGCCAGTTCGTCCATCAGGATCAAGGGCGGCTGCGCGGCCAGGGCGCCGTCCAGGTCGAATTCGGCGATCTGCTTGCCGCGGTAGGCCACCTGGCGCGGCGGCAGCAGCGGCAGCCCGGCCAGCATGGCGGCGGTATCGGCGCGGCCGTGGGTTTCCACCACGCCGACCAGCACCGGCTGGCCGTCGGCCTGCAGTTTGCGGGCCGCCGCCAGCATGGCGTAGGTCTTGCCGACGCCGGCCGAGGCGCCGAAGTAAATCCGTAGCTTGCCGCGCGCGGCCTTGCGCTCCTGTGCCTGCACCTGCGCCAGCAGCGCATCGGGGTCGGGTCGTACGGAGTCGGTGGGGAACATGGCCATGCGCGGATTGTACCTTGTGGCTTAGCCGCGCGCCGGGACGTGGCTGGTGGCCGCCGCCTGGTCCAGCGCCAGGTTCAGCGTCAGCACGTTGACGCGCGCTTCGCCGAAGAAGCCGAACCACTGTTTCTGCTGTTCACGGTCGATCAGCGCCAGCACCTGCTCGCTGCTGATGCGGCGCGCAGCGGCGATGCGGCCGGCCTGGTAGCGGGCAGCGGCCAGGCTGATTTCGGGGTCAAGGCCGCTGGCCGAGGCGGTCACCAGATCGACCGGGATGGCGGCCGTGTTGCTGACGCCGACGGCGGCGTCGGCCGCGTGCAGCGCATCGATGCGGCCTTTGACGGCGTCGATCAGGGCCGGGTTGGTCGGGCCCTGGTTGGCGCCACCGGAGCCGGCGGCGTTGTTCGGCATCGGCGCGGTGGCCGATGGCCGGCTCCAGAAGTATTGCGGCGACGTGAAAGCCTGGCCGATCAGCGTGGAGCCGACGGTTTTGCCGTTGACGCTCACCAGGCTGCCGTTGGCCTGGTCGGCAAACGCGGCCTGGCCGATGCCGGTCACGGCCAGCGGGTAAATGACGCCGCAGACCAGGGTCAGCGCGGCAAAGATGGTGAGGGCGGGACGAAGTGGCGATGCCATGGTAAAACTCCTATGCAGCGTCATTCCCGCGCAGGCGGGAATCCATGCTGAGTATGGGCTCCCGCCTACGCGGGAACGACGGTTAGACGAGGTTGAGGGCAGTCAGCACCAGGTCGATGACCTTGATGCCGATGAACGGCAAAATGATGCCGCCGACGCCGTACAGCAGCAGGTTGCGGCGCAGCAGCGCCACGGCGCCGATGGCCCGGTACGGCACGCCCTTGAGCGCCAGCGGGATCAAGACCATGATGATCAGCGCGTTGAAGATCACCGCCGACATGATGGCCGACGCCGGGCTGGCCAGGTGCATGATGTCGAGCGCCTTCAGCTGCGGGTAGGTGCCGACGAACGCCGCCGGGATGATGGCGAAGTACTTGGCGATGTCGTTGGAGATCGAGAACGTGGTCAGCGAGCCGCGCGTCATCAGCATCTGCTTGCCGATTTCGACGATTTCCAGCAGCTTGGTCGGGTTCGAATCGAGATCGACCATGTTGCCGGCTTCCTTGGCCGCTTGCGTGCCGGAGTTCATCGCCACCGCGACGTCGGCCTGGGCCAGCGCCGGGGCGTCGTTGGTGCCGTCGCCGGTCATCGCCACCAGCCGGCCTTCGGCCTGGTAACTGCGGATCAGCTTGAGCTTGTCCTCGGGCGTGGCTTCGGCCAGGAAGTCGTCGACGCCGGCTTCGGCGGCGATGGCGGCGGCGGTCAGCTTGTTGTCGCCGGTGATCATCACGGTCTTGATGCCCATGCGGCGCAGCTCGGCGAAGCGCTCCTTGATGCCGCCCTTGACGATGTCCTTTAGTTCGACCACGCCCATCACGCGGTCGCCGTCGACCACCACCAGCGGCGTGCTGCCGCGGCGCGAGATGTCGTCGACGCTGCGCGCCACCTCGTTCGGGTACTTCTGGCCCAGCGCTTCGACGTACTGGCGCACGGTGTCGGCCGCGCCCTTGCGCACGGCGCGCACGGTGCCGCCGGCCGCCGCCAGGTCGATGCCGGACATGCGGGTCTGCGCGGTGAACGGCACGAAGGTGGCGTTCAGGGTCGCCATTTCGCGTTCGCGGATGTTGAACTTCTGCTTGGCCAGCACCACAATGCTGCGCCCTTCCGGCGTGTCGTCGGCCAGCGACGCCAGCTGGGCGACGTCGGCCAGCTGCTGTTCGGTCACGCCCGGCGCCGGCATGAAGGCCGAGGCCTGGCGGTTGCCCAGCGTGATGGTGCCGGTTTTGTCCAGCAGCAGCACGTCGACGTCGCCGGCCGCTTCCACCGCGCGGCCCGAGGTGGCGATCACGTTGGCCTGCATCATGCGGCTCATGCCGGCCACGCCGATGGCGCTCAGCAGGCCGCCGATGGTGGTCGGGATCAGGCACACCAGCAGCGCGATCAGCACGGTGATGGACACCGGCGCGCCGCTGCCGGCGGCCGCCACCGAGAACAGCGAGAACGGCAGCAAGGTCACGGTGACGATCAGGAACACAATGGTCAAGGCCACCAGCAGGATGGTCAGGGCGATTTCGTTCGGCGTTTTCTGCCGCTTGGCGCCTTCCACCATCGAGATCATGCGGTCGAGGAAGGTTTCGCCCGGATTGGCGGTGACTTTCACCACCAGCCAGTCCGACAGCACCCGGGTGCCGCCGGTGACGGACGAGAAGTCGCCGCCCGATTCGCGGATCACCGGCGCCGATTCGCCGGTGATGGCGCTTTCGTCGACCGAGGCCACGCCTTCGATCACTTCGCCGTCGATCGGGATCACGTCACCGGCTTCGACCAGGATGTAGTGGCCCTTGCGCAGGTCCAGCGCCGGCTGCGGCAGCCAGGTGGTGCCGTGTTTCGGCGTAGCCAGCTTCTTGGCGGTGACGGTCTGCTTCAGGCTGCGCAGCGAGGCCGCCTGCGCCTTGCTGCGGCCTTCGGCCAGCGCTTCGGCGAAGTTGGCGAACAGCACCGTGAACCACAGCCAGACGGCGGTGGCGGCGATGAAGCCGAACGGCGCCTCGCCCTGGCCCAGCAGCGCCTGCACCGCCAGCGCGGTGGTGATCAGGCTGCCGACATAGACCACGAACATCACCGGGCTGCGCAACTGGGTGCGCGGGTGCAGCTTGCGGAACGAGTCGGCGATGGCCGGCACCAGCAGCTGCGAGTCGAACATGTTCAGCTTGCGGACCGGTGGATTGGTAAACAGGGTGGCGTCTTTTTGCGTTGTAGTAGACATGGTGATTCCTTATTGGGCAAACAGCTGCAGGTGCTCGACGATCGGGCCCAGCGCCAGCGCCGGCACGTAGTTCAGCACCCCGACCAGCACCACCACGCCGCACAGCAGGCCGACGAACATGCCGCCGTGGGTCGGCATGGTGCCGGCGTTGGCGTCGAGGCGCTGCTTGCCGGCCAGCGAGCCGGCGATGGCCAGGATCGGCACGATCATGGCGAAGCGGCCGAACCACATGGCGATCGCCAGCATGCTGTTGTAGAACGGCGTGTTGGCCGACAGGCCGGCAAACGCCGAGCCGTTGTTGTTGGCGGCCGAGCTGAACGCGTACAGGATTTCCGAGAAGCCGTGCGCGCCGGGGTTGGCGATGCCGGCCTTGCCGGCGTCGCACAGCACGGCAATCGCGGTGCCGGCCAAGACCAGCGTCGGCGTGACCAGGATGGCGATCGAGGTCATCTTCATTTCATAAGCCTGGATTTTCTTGCCCAGGTATTCCGGCGTGCGGCCGATCATCAGGCCGGCGATGAACACCGCCATGATGGCGAACACCAGCATGCCGTACAGGCCGGTGCCGACGCCGCCGAAGATCACCTCGCCGAACTGGATCAGCAGCATCGGGATCATGCCGCCCAGCGGCGTAAACGAGTCGTGCATGGCGTTGACGGCGCCACACGAGGCGGCCGTGGTGACGGCCGCGAACAGCGTCGAGGCGGAAATGCCGAAGCGGGTTTCCTTGCCTTCCATATAGCCCTGGCTCTGGTCGACGTTGAGCGCCTGCAGCGCCGGATGGGCGCTCTGCTCGGCGCTCATCACCACGCAGGTGCAGATGACGAACAGCAGCGTCATCGCGCCCAGCACGGCCCAGCCCTGGCGGCGGTCGCCGACCAGGCGGCCGAAGGCGAAGCACAGGCCGGCCGGGATGATGAAGATCGCCAGCATCTGCAGGAAGTTGCTCAGCGCGGTCGGGTTTTCATACGGGTGGGCCGAGTTGGCGTTGAAGAAGCCGCCGCCGTTGGTGCCCAGCATCTTGATGGCTTCCTGCGACGCGACCGGGCCCATGGCGATGGTCTGGGTGGTGGCGGTCAGCGTTTCGGTGACCGGCTGGCCCTTGGCGTCCAGCAGCGGCTGGCCGTCGGCGCCCATTTTCGGCTGGCTGTAGGTGACCGGATCGAGCAGCTGCACTTCCTTGTAGGGCGCGAAGTTCTGGATCACGCCCTGCGCCATCAGCACCACGGCCAGGATCAGCGACAGCGGCAGCAGGATGTACAAGGTCGAACGCACCAGGTCGACCCAGAAGTTGCCGATCGATTTGGCCGAGCGCGAGGCAAAGCCGCGGATCAGCGCATAGGCGACGGCGATGCCGGTGGCGGCCGAGAAGAAGTTCTGGCCGGCCAGCACCAGCATCTGGGTCAGGTAGCTCATCGTCTGTTCGCCGCTGTAGCCCTGCCAGTTGGTGTTGGCGACGAAGCTGACGGCGGTGTCGAAGGCCGAATCGGGCGAGACGTTGGCCATTGCCTGCGGGTTGAGCGGCAGCCAGATTTGCAGCCGTTGCAGCGCGTAGGTGGCCAGCGTGCCGAGCACGCTGAACGCCAGCAGCGACAGCGCGTAGGTTTTCCAGCCCTGGCCCTCTTGCGGGTTGACGCCGGCCACGCGGTAGATCAGGCGTTCAATCTTGGCCAGCCAGCCGAAGCCGCGCAGCGGGCTGGTGCCGGCGGCGGCGCCGTCGCCGACGCGCGCCAGCACGATGCCGAGCGGCCAGGCCAGCGCCAGCAGCACCGCCAGGAACACGATCAGCAGGACTATCGATTGCATGCTCATCACAGATCCTCCGCTTTCAGCAGGGCCACCACCAGGTAGACCAGCAGGCCGGCGGCGGCGATCGCGCCGATCAGATAGAACGTGTTCATGGCTGGCCTCCGAGTTTGGCGCAGCCGGCGGCCATGGCCACCGTCAGCAGGTAGAACAGCGCAATCGCGCCGATAAATACTATGTCCATCACACCCTCACAGGTCTTGTTTTGATAGCCTGAAGCTTAGCCAGAAGGGTCTAAAGATTTTGTAAAGACTTGTCGGCGGGGTGTAAACAAAGCGTAAAAATTTATGGTTTCTTTACGCCGGGGCGGCGACTCTTTAGAACATTTTTACGGGCGCTTGGCTACGCTGGTTCCATCGCAACCACCTTGGACTATCATGAATTGTTTACACGGCATCTGGGTGCCGCTGGCCACCCCCATGCGCCACGGCGAAATCGATCTGGCGCAGCTGCAGCGGCTGGCCGAGCGGGTGGTCGACGCCGGCGCTCACGGCCTGGTGGTGTGCGGCACCACCGGTGAAGCGCCGCAGCTGGACCTGGCCGAGCAAAGCGCGGCGCTGGCGGCGGTGCTGGAAGTGGCGCACAAGCGTTGTCCGGTGCTGATGGGCATTGGCGGCAGCGACACCTTTGCCGCCGCCAGCCGCGTGCTGGAGTTCGATGACGAGGATCTGGCCGGCTACCTGGTGTCGACGCCGGCCTATGTGCGGCCGTCCCAGGAAGGGCTGGTGCGCCACTTCGAGACCATTGCCGACGCCACGGCGCGGCCGGTCGTGCTGTACAACGTGCCGGCGCGCACCGGCGTGCAGCTGGAATTGGCCACCGCCCGGCGGCTGGCGCAGCGACCGCAGTTTGCCGCCATCAAGGAGGCCGGCGGCAGCCTGCAGCAGATGACCGATCTGGTGCAGCAGACGCCGTTGTCGGTGCTGTGCGGCGACGATGTGCTGCTGTTTGCCGCGCTGTGCGGTGGCGCGCACGGGGCGATTTCGGCGTCGGCGCATCTCCGCACCGATTTGTATGTGCAGCTGTACGATCTGGTGCGCGCGCAGCGGCTGGCCGAGGCGCGCGTGCTGGCCGGGCGGCTGCTGCCGATGATGCGGTTGCTGTTCTCGGAACCGAATCCGGCGCCGCTGAAGGCGGCGTTGGCGATGCAGGGCCTGGTGCACGACGAGTTACGCCTGCCGATGGTGCCGGCCACCGACAGCTGCCGCCAGCAATTGGCCGCCGCGCTGGAGGTACTCGACGCGCTGCCGCTATATCGGCCAGCCAAGGCCGCACCGCTTGCCCAAATGATGGAGGCCGTATGATCGTCGCCCTGACTGGTGAAGACGGCGACAGCGCCGTGGCCGATCTGGCCGAAGACCTGGCCATGCTGCGCGTGGCGGCCGGCAAGCGGGTGCTGCTGGTCTCGCCCAATCCGCGCCCCTACGATGCGCAACTGTTCGACGATCTGGTGATCGACGCCTCGCTGCGCAGCCAGGACACGGCGCTGGCCCGCGCCAGCGTCATTCTCGCGCTGCTGCGCCCGGAAGCGCTGGAGCGCGACGGTTGTGCGGAACTGCTGGCGCGCCTGAAGGTCATGCAGAGCGTGAATCCGTCCGCACGGGTGCTGGTGACGGTGGCGCACGGCCGCCGGCCCCTTTCCGCGCATCAGGCCGGCTGCGTGCTGGTGTTCGTCGCCCAGCTGCCGCACGCGCGTCTGGCCGACACGCTGGTGCTCGAAGACGGCCACGACACCTACCACTCGCGCCACAGCGAACTGGAACTGCAAGCCTACAAGGAAGACCGCAAACTGTGCGCGCCCGAGGTGCGCCACCTGTACCGCGAGATTTTCCCGCAGCACAGCAGCTACCACCACCTCGGCGCCCTGCTGCCAAGATCCTGCCCGCTATGAGGCGGGAGGATATAGGGTGAGTGTCTGTTTTTCTTGCCGACGTCGCGCGATCCAGGCAACAGGCCGCGATCGCGCGCCTGTTCGTCGGCGCTGAAGGATAGGCAAGCGCCGCCACCGTCGCGGTGCGGCGCCCGCTGCAGCTTAGAACACTTTGCTGAAGGTCAGCTGCAGTGCAGTCTTGCCGAGGAATTTGCCGTTGGCGGCCGAAGTATAAGCCGACTCCTGCGCGTTGGTGCCGATCACGGCCAGCGCGCCGGTCACCGCGCCGAAGTCCTTGGTCAGGCCCAGCTTCCAGTCGGTGTAGGAAGCGGCGTCGTTATGGCGGACATTCTGGCGGCCGCCGTGCAGGTTGACGGTCCAGCCATCGCCGGCGTCGATGTTGGCGCCGATGTCCAGATAGCCGCTGTTCTTGCTGTCGGCAAAACCGAACAGATTGGTCACCGCATGCGAATACTTCACATAGGCCGGACCATAACCCAGCTGGCCATAGATCTCGGTGGTGTTGGCGCTGACCGGCAGGCTATTGGAAGCATACACATAAGTCAGCACGCCGACGTCATACGACACGTCCGCCGATACCTGGCCGCGCTTGCCCGCATACAGGTCCAGCTCCACGTGGCCGTCGCCGCCCGCATCCTTGATCCAGGTGATGGTCGAGGCCCACGCGCCGGCGTACAGGCCGGTCGGGTTGTTGACATAATCGGCGCCGCCCTGCAAGGCCGGCTGCAAGCGCGTCTGCGAAATGCCGCGATAACGGTAATCGCTGATCGCCGCCACGTTGAAGCTGACCGCGTTGTCCGGCACGGCGGCCGGCGTTGCTACCGCGTCTTCGGCGCGCACGGCGGTGGTCAACAGGGCAGCAACGGCTGCGGCGAGTGCTAATTTTTTCATGCTCTACTTTCTATCAGTGGTGGAAAACTTCGCGGTACAGCCCGTCCATATCGGCCGGGGCGGCGCCGCGAATAATGGTGCTGGCCAGCGTCGCCGACATCACCCGCGACGCGTAGGCGCGCGCCGCGGCGCGCTCCTCGTCGCTGGGCGGGACGTCGCCGCCAACCAGGACAAACAGCACGCGCAGGCCCGGATTGAACATGCGCGCAGCATTCAGGCGGGCGATCAGCTTGTACTGGCTGGCAAGATCGACCTGTTGCGGCGTCACCGGCACGTCGATCGGCACAATCGCCAGCCGCGCGGCAATCAGCGCGGCGCGGCTGTCGGCCGTGTCGCGGCCCTCGGTGTCGATGACGATATCGTTGTAGCGGGTGCGCAGCAGTTCCAGCTCGCCGACCAGCGCGCGCCCGCAGATGGCGCGCGCGGCCACCCGCGGCCGCACGCCGGCCGCCGCCAATTCCCTGCACCAGGTGCAGGCGGCGGCGCGCGGGTCGGTGTCGACCAGCAGCACGCGGCGCCCGGCGCGCGCCCGCAGCAGCGCCAGGTTGTTGGCGACGATGGTCTTGCCGGCGCCGCCGCTGTGGTTGGCGACGGCGATGATCATGCGGCGGTCCGCTGGGCCAGCGCCGTCATGCGGCCAAATTCGGCGCCCGGCAAGGCCCGCATCACGGCTTCCATCACCTGCCCGGCCAGCGCCCGCGACAGGCACAGCCAGACCTTGACGCGGGCGCCGTGGTCGCACGCCTCGACCCGCATGAATTCCATGCCGGCGCCGCAGGTGCGCATCACCAGCGCCCGCAGGTCGGTCACGGCAGCGGCGTCCACGGTCAGCTGCATCAGGCAGCCGCGCGGCGCCGCCGCCGGCGCCGCGCGGGGCGTGC
>NZ_WWCS01000044.1 GCF_009857535.1 Duganella margarita | reverse complement strand
CATCCCGAACAGGACCGTGAAACGACTCTACGCCGATGATAGTGCTGCAACCAGTGTGAAAGTAGGTTATCGTCAAGCTAGTTATTTAGAAAAACCCCAGTTAAGCCTGAACGCGCTCAAGATCGCGCTCAGTGCAAGACTGGGGTTTTTTGCGTTAGAAGAAAATTGTTGTTTGCCTTATACAAGGCAAGATTTTTTGCATATAGGCATTTATACTTGTGAATTGAGTAAATCACTTCAACAAGGATAACAATGAAATTTTCGGCACTGGGTCTGGCTCATCGCTTTGCATTACTGATGGCGATTATCGTGGCCGGATTCGCCTTATATGGCGCCTGGTCCTTCTATGTACTGAATCAGCTCAAGGTCAACGGTCCGATTTATCAGCGCGTGGTACAGGGCAAGGACTTGATCGCGGATATCCTGCCGCCGCCCGAGTATATTATCGAATCCTATCTGGTCTCCTTGCAGGCCATGAGCGCGCCGCCTGGCGAGCGCAAGGCGCTGATCGATAATCTCAAATCCCTGAAAAACGATTACGACACCCGTCACGACTTCTGGACCAAGGAAGTGCTGGAAGACGACATCAAGGATCTGCTGCTGAACGGCGCCGACAAACCGGCGCAGGCTTTTTACCAGGTCGCCTTTTCACAGTTTGTGCCGGCGCTGGAAAAAGATGACTCGGCGGCTGCGGCTGCGGCACTCGACATCATGAAGCAGCAATATTCTTGGCATCGCGCTGCCATCAACAAGCTGGTGGAGCGCGCTACCAAGCGCAACACCGATGACGAAGCTGCAGCCAAGACTCAAATCGCCTCTTCCTCCGCCATCATGCTGGCCATTCTGCTGGGCTCCGTCGGCCTGGCGGCCGCCGTGTTGTACGCACTGGCGCGCAGCCTGATTGCGCAGCTGGGCGGCGAGCCGCGCGATGCGGCCAAGATCGCCGGCAGCATTGCGGCCGGTGACCTGGGCGTAATGATTCATACCGCGCCGCACGATGACGATAGTCTGCTGGCGGCGATGAAGGCCATGCAGGGAGGACTGATCGACATCGTCGGCCAGATCCGCAGCGGCACCGGTACCATTGCCAGCGCGTCGGTGCAAATCGCATCGGGCAACCAGGACCTGTCGGCCCGTACCGAGGCGCAGGCTTCGGCGCTGGAGCAAACCACGTCGTCGGTCGAAGCACTGGCCGATGCGGTGAAACACAATGCGGGCAATGCCCGTCAGGCGCAGCAGCTTGCATTGTCGGCTTCCGACGTTGCGGTGCGCGGCGGCGCGGTGGTGTCGCAGGTCGTGGACACCATGGGGGCCATCAACACGTCATCGAAAAAAATCGTCGACATTATCGCGGTCATCGACGGCATCGCCTTCCAGACCAACATCCTGGCATTGAACGCCGCGGTGGAAGCGGCGCGCGCGGGTGAGCAGGGACGCGGCTTCGCCGTGGTGGCCACCGAAGTGCGCAACCTGGCGCAGCGTTCTTCCGCTGCCGCCAAAGAAATCAAGGCCCTGATCGACAATTCGGTGCAGACGGTGGACGCCGGCGCGCTGCTGGTCAACCAGGCTGGCGTGACGATGAATGAGGTGGTCGACAGCGTGCGCCGCGTGACCGATATCATCAGTGACATCAGCGCCGCCAGCGAAGAGCAAACCACCGGCATCGCGCAAATCAGCGCGGCGATCCGCCAGCTGGACGATGTTACGCAGCAGAACGCCGCACTGGTGGAGGAAGCCGCCGCTGCGGCGCTCAGCATGCAGGATCAGGCGCAGCATCTGTCACAGGCCGTCAGCATCTTCAAGCTGGCCGATGGCCGGCCTGCTGCGCGCGCAACCGGCCTGGCGTTGTTAAATTAAGCGCCGCGCTGGAGGTTCAGGATGAAACTGACGCCGCCAGCCCGGTTCTGGGCGATGATGGTGCCGCCCATCTTGGCCATATAGGTCTTGGCGACGAACAGGCCCTGGCCACGATTGCCTTCGGCGCCGGACTCCGGCTGGTCAGAGACGCCGTATTCAAAGATCTTGGTCAGCATGTCGGACGGGATCTGCGGACCGTCGTTGTGAATGCCGATCGTAGCGCCGGTGTCGCTGCCTTCCAGCGTAATGGTGATCGGGCTGCCCGGCTTGCGGTAACGTTCCGCGTTGCGCAGCACGTGCGTGACGACATCCTCCAGCGAATACTCATCCGCGCGCGCGGTCAGCGGCTCCGCCGGCCCCTCGAAGCGCACGCCGTCGATGCCAACGTGGCAGGCATTGCCCGCGACATTCTGCAAAAACGCCGTCAGGTCGATTTCGCTCACCTGTAGTTCGGATGACTGGAATGCTTCGCTGGGCGACGCCCGTCCATACAGCACGCGGATCGCCTGTTGCATGCGGCTGATATAGCGGTGGCTCTGGTCTTCCTGCGCACCGTGCAAGACCATCAGCGACTGTAGCGGCGACATGATTTCGTGGCCCACCGCGTGCCACATATCGCGTTCCTGCTCGGCGCGGATGTTCTCGCGTTCGACGTCTTCACGCACGCGGCGCAGCAGGTCGTGCAGCCCGGTCGCCAGCACGCCCAGTTCATCCTCGCCGCGCAGGTCGGCCAGGTCGGCCTCCGAAAAACCACGCGCGGCCTTCACGCGCTCGCCCACATCGTCGGCGCGCTTGATCAGCACCTTGACGCGGCGGATGATGCCGATCTCGATCACCAGCCACGCCAGCATCAGCGCCGCCAGCATGGCGCCGACAAACCACACCAGGCGGCTGGCCACCACGCTCAGGCTTTTGCTGACGCTGCGCACATCGCCTTTCAACAGCACTTCGTAACTGCCGGCCGGCGTGGTGATGATTTCCTTCGCTGCCAGCGGCACATCGTAGGCGTCCACCGGCAGGCGGCGGATCAGGGCGGTGACGAAATGCCAGCTCTGGTCTTCAGGATCTATGGGGGCGACCAGCACCGGCAGCGCCGCGCCATCGCTGAGACGTTTGATTTGCAGGCTTTCGCCCGGCAGCAGCATGGCCTTCAGGTCCGTCAGCGAGAACGGCGGCGCGGCCGGGCCGGTGCTGCTGTCCAGCAGTGGTGCACCATCGCCCGGCGGCAGCACGGCGATGCTGACGTTGATGCGATCCAGATCGGCCGGCGGCCACTCTGGGCGGCGCTTTTCAAACAAGGCGTTTTGCAGCACGGCGACCGGCAGGCGCAGGGAGAAGAAGGCGCTGCGCGCGCAGTTGGGGTCATCGTCGGCGATGTCGGGCTGGTTGCAGCGCGGGTTTTGCCAGATCCAGCCGCGGAAGTCCTTGACCACGGGGGATTTGCCGCGCGCTACATCGGCGGCGGTGAAGCCGGTTAGCCGTCCGCGCATGCCGCCGTAGCGGCGGCCCGGCGTTTGCGGCTCGGTACTTTCTTCAAACGGCGCGATCCAGTCATAGGTCTGTCCGCGCAGCGTGACTTTGACCCGCACACGGTGCGCCTGGTCGACTACCTGGTCACCGCGCACATGTGGCACCAGTTGCGCGCTGTCGAAACTGCCGGCAACGTAGATGAAGCCACCGGCCCACGGGTTGTTGCCGATGCCGACGCACAGCGAACTATTGTTCCCGTACTGCGCCAGGCAGCCGGACATTGCCACCGCCTGCTGTACTTTTTGCAGGTCGTCGAAATCCAGCGCGGCGAAGGGCAGCAGCAGTGGATGCAGTGCGCCGCCAGCGTTGGACGGTTGTGGATTGAGCAGCGCCAGTTGGCCGGTGGGATGGCGCAGCGTCGCCGCGATCTGCACCCGGGTCTTCTGGAAGCTGCCTTCGTAGTTCTTGTAACTGAGCTGCTTCTCCTGCTGTAGCACCGACAGCGCCAGCCCCACCGTGGCCGCCATCAGGAAGACAAAGGCGGCG
Source organism: Duganella margarita (assembly GCF_009857535.1). GTDB lineage: Bacteria > Pseudomonadota > Gammaproteobacteria > Burkholderiales > Burkholderiaceae_D > Rugamonas > Rugamonas margarita. The sequence goes on along the minus strand of NZ_WWCS01000044.1, from coordinate 5,941 downwards.
CGCAGCAGCAGCCGCAGGCGATAGGGGACGAGGCTGAGCCGGCGCCAATTCATTCGCCGTCGGTCCAGCGAAAGCCGCGCATCGGCACGTTTTCTATGCAGGCGAAATCGGGATCGATTTCGCGGAAGGCGTCGCGGATGGTGCTGACATGCTTGCGGATGTTGTCGCGATTGCGGCCGCTCTTCACCACGTCGAACAATTCGTCGTAGGAGATCACCTGGCCGCGCCGCGCAAACAGCGCCGCCAGGATGCGCTGCGCCGTCAGCGGCAGGTTGATGCGCTGGCCGCGCCACATCGGCGTGCGCTGACGCAGCGGGTCCATGCTCAGATCCGCCGTGCCGGCGGTCGGCGCCGGTGCCGGCGCAGGGATGGCGCGCAGGATTTCCAGGAAGGTTTCGACGAAATCGGCTTCTTCAAACGTGGCCTTTTGCAGGTAGTCCCATGCATCGAGCGCTTTCATGATGCTGCGGTAGATGGTGGCCGGCATCGCCGACACCACCAGTACCGGCGTCGCATGGCGCTTGTTGATGGCGTTGATGACGGCGACGCCGGCGTGGCGCTCGCGGCCCAGTTCAATATCCAGCACCACCAGATCGTAGCGTTCGCGGGCGATGGCGGCTTCGGCGTCGTCCCGGCTGAACCATTGGTCGACCACGATGCCCGGACGCGCCGCTTCTATCCACGCCCGCAACTGGTTGCTGGTGGGGTGATCGTCCTCGATGACGGCGACTCTGGCCATGCTGCGCTCCGCATTCTGTTAATGGAATCAGTATCTACGCTTTTGAGGGAAAAGTCACAAAGCGGCTGTGAGGATTTCCTCACACGGACGGAAGAGAGGTGGACGGTGGCAGCGTTGATACTTCCGCCTCGTCCGGCGCACCATGCTGTTCAGGGATAGGCCCGGAACTCAACGAAAGGTGAACATCATGGCAGAGCGGATCAAACGGATGGTGCAGGCGGTGCGGACTGCGTTCAGCGGCGGCGCCGGCATGGCGGTGAACGACGCGCGCCGCAATGGCGCGATGCTGATGGCGGTGGGACTGGCCGCTGCCGCCGTCTACGGCCTGGCGACGCATCCGCCGCTGGCCAAGCTGGCGCCTGGGAATGTCGGCATCCGCACCAACCAGCTGACCGGTTCTGCGGTTACGGTGCGCGACGGCGCGGTGTTCATGATGCCGGGCGTGCATGTGCTGCGCCAGGTGTCGCTGCTGGATCAGGTGTACCGTCCGGCGCGCCCGGAGGCGGCGCCGTTCCAGTCGGTGGAAGGTCTGGCGCTGGGCGTGGACCTGTCGGTGCGCTATGCGCTCGATCCGTCGCGGGTGGTGGCGATGGCGCAGTCGCTGCCGCCGGATATCCGCGGTGCGATTGTGGAGCCGGCGGTGCAGGGTGTGATCTACAAGGTGTTCACGCGTTATACGGTACGCGAGATTTATTCGTCCAAGCGCGCCGAGATCCAGAAGGAGATCGAGGCGGAGCTCAAGCCCAAGCTGGCGGCGGATGGCGTGACGCTGCGCGGTATCACCATCGGCAAGATCACGCTGCCGGCGGAGTATCAGGCTGGCATGGAGAAGCTGCTGGCCGAGGAGCTGGAAACCGAGAAGATGCGCTATACGCTGGAGTTGAAGGAGAAGCAGGTCAAGCAGTCGTCGCTGGAGGCGGATGCCGAGAAGGTGCGCCGCGAGAAGGCGGCGGAGGCGGCCGGCAATGAGCAGATCATTGCGGCGCGCGCGCAGGAACAGGCAATGGCGCATGTGCTGCCGTTCAAGCAGAAGCAGATCGAGCAGCGCAGGCTGGAGGCGGAAGCAGAGAAGGAGGCGCGCATCAAGACGTCCGAAGGAAATGCCCAGGCGCGCCTGATCGAAGCCGGCGGCGAGGCGGATGCGCGGCGCAAGCTGGCCGAGGCGGAGGCGTATCGCCACGAGATCGTCGGCAAGGTGGAGGTGGCGCAGATGGAGCGCGAGGGCGAGCTGTTGACGCGCAATCCGCTGCTGATCCAGAAGACCATGGCGGACAAGCTGTCGGACAAGGTGTCGGTGATTATCGCGCCGCCGCCGGCGGATGGGGGCTTTATCGGTTCGGCGTTGCTGGGCAAGCAGCCGCGCGTGGCGGCGGAGGGGCAGTAATCATGGTCATGTTGATGGCGGCGGCCCTGACGCTGGCGATTGTCACGCAGGACCAGACCGCGCTGCGTGCCGCGCCCAAGGATTCGGCGCAGCAGCAGGCGGTCCTGTGGCAAGGCGATAGCCTGGAGATACGCGGCGAGAAGCAGGACTTCTTGCAGGTCTATGATTATCGCCGCGAGCGGGCTGGGTATATTCGCGCGGCGCAGGTGCGCAAGGTGTCGCTGGAGGCGGCGGATGCGCCGGAGCTGTTGTCGGTGGTGCGCTTTCTGCGCGACACGCCGGGGGCGGAGTCGCTGGGCATCAGTTATGCGGCGGCGTATCTGAAGGCGGCACCGGCGGCCGCGATTACGGCGGAGCCGTTCGATGCGTTGGGGACGATGGCGGACCGGCTGGCGCGGCGCGCGTCAGCCAAGCAAAGCAAGCAAGGGGATATGGCGATTGCCGCGCATCTGGAGGTGGTGGCGCGGTATGGCGTCGGCATACGCAGCTTTGAGCGTGAGGGGCGGATGCAGCTGTGTTACGACGGCGAGGCGTTCCGGCGCGTGTTGGCGATGGCGTCGGCATCTCAGCCGCAGCGGGCGGCGGCAGCGCTGGGATTGACGCGGCAGGAGTGTGTCGATCCCGCACTGGGCCCGGGCGCGCGGGTGGCCCTGGATGATTGGCGCGCCGAGGTGCTGGAACGGGTGGAGTTTAAGGATTTGCCGGCGCATGTGAAGAACCGCGTGCATATGCGGCGGGCGATGGTGTGGTCATCGGTGGCGTTTGCACGGGCGCGCAAAGGCTTGTCTTCAACGGAGGCCGGGCAGCGTGCGCTGGACGAGTTGGGGATGGTGGAGCCGGCCGAGTTGACCGAGGATGATGCCGCCGCCTACGCCGAAGCCGGCGTGCGCGCAGGCAGCGTGCGTTGGGCGGCACAGTCGTTGGCCGCCCCGGCCGGCGTGATCACAGTGGGGAGTAGCTTGCGTGTGGTGGCGCTGGCCGGGCAGCCGGGGGAGACGTGCGTGCTGCTGGTCGATGGCAAGCACGATCAGCAGCATCCGCTGGCGCGGCGATGCAGCTATGGCGCGGTGTGGGCGGCGTCGGCGCGGGCCAATGCGCAGGGCACCGCGCTGGCGCTGGCGGTGCAGCCGGTGGATGGCTGGCGCGAGATGTGGTTGTTCCATCAGACCAGCGACGGCTGGCTGATCGACGTCATGCCGCCGGCCGCCGCCGATCCGGACATCGGTTATGCGGAGTTCGCCGGCTGGGTGCCGGGCACGCAGAACATGCTGGTGGCGCGCGAAGCCCGCGTTGACGGCCGCTTCAAGCGCAGCTTCGAACTGGTGGAGATCAACACGCTGGCGACACTGAAGTCGGCCGACAAGCCATCGTCTCTCAGCCTGTTCTACCGCTGGCAAGACCCGGCATGGAAGCGCCAGACGATCGCGCTGCGCTAGAACTGATACAGCGCGCTGGCGCCCACCAGCCAGTTGCGTTGCGGCGCCGCTTCGTAATAGCGTTTGTTGGTGTCGCCGACGATGACCGAGCCGACGTAATTTTTGTCGAGCAGATTATTTAGGCGCGCAAACTGTTTGAAGCGCCAGCCGCCCCACTGCTGGCCGAGGTTGACGCGCGCATTCAGCACGCCATAGCCGGACGCCGGCTGGTCCACATTGCTGTCTTCTACGTATATCTTGCCGACAGCGACCGCTTCCAGCGCCGCACCAAAGCGGCCGGCGCTTTCCTTCCATGCCAGCTCGCCGTACAGGTTCGCATTCGGCACACCGGGCAGGCGGCTGCCTTTCAGGACATTGCCGTAGCCCTCATCGTAGACCGCGCGCAGCGTGGTCAATGCCAGCCGCGTGCTGAGACCATATCCCCATGACGAATCGAGCGACAGCTCCACACCCTGACGCAAGGTCTTGCCGCCATTGCGATAACTGGTGCGGCCACCACTGGCGCTATCGACCACCAGTTCATCCGATGTCTTCACCTGGAACAGCGCCGCATTGATGCGCGTGCGCTCATCCAGCCGCGCTTTCACGCCCGTCTCAACGTGCGTGCTGTAGGCCGGCTGCAAGCGGAAATTGAAACCGCCGCCGGCGCCGGAGTAGAACAGCTCATTCAGCGTTGGCGTTTCAAAGCCGCGCGCCGCGCTGGCATAGACATTCAACAGCGGCGCCACGCGATACAGCACGCCCAGCACCGGTGTGGTGTGGCTGTAGCTCAGCGAACCGCTGTCATTGCCGTTGCTGAGAAAGTGATCATCCACCGAAATCTTCACGCGGCTGTGGCGCAGGCCGGCGCTGAGCTGCCACGCGCCGGCATCCCACTCGGTTTGCAGGTAGGGATCGAGGTTGCTGACTTTATCGTCTTCATCGCGGCGCAAGGCGCCTTTTACGCCGAAGGTGGCGCCGATGAAGTTCTCGTAACCCTGGCGCGCATCGCTGGAGCGGCCGTACTCCACACCGGCGGTGGTGGTCAGCTTGCCGCCGGCTAGTGCATTCACATGCGACCAGTTGATATCCGCGCCGGAAAAGTCGCGCTCGAAATCGACTACGCCGCCGGAATGGCTGGCCGGCGCCTGGAATGCCTTGGAAAACGCCTGGTACTGAACCACTTCGCGGTTGCCGCCGTATGCGGTCACGCGCAAGCGGTCATCGCTGCTCAAGCGCTGCTCCCACGTCGCGCCTATCTGTTTGTGGTTGATGCTTTTGCGCGTGTTGTAGCGATCGGCCAGTGTGCGCTTCGGCGACTGCGTATCGGTGCTGTCGATTTCTCCGGCGCGCGGGTCGCGCTGATAGGTGGCCCAGGTGACGCCCAGTGCATCCTGGGTATCGTTCTGCCGCAGCGCGTTGGCGATGATGTTCAGCTTCGCCCCTTCGGTGGGCGTGAGCGTCAGTCTGGCGTAGGCCTGGTCGCGGGTAGCGGCGCTATGCGCGCGGTAGCCGTCGGTATCGAAGCGCGACGCATCCAGCACATAGCCGATGTTGCTTTGCTTACCCTGCGCGGTGACATCGGTCTTGTGCGTGCCGTAGCTGCCGCCGGCCAGATTCAGTTCGACCGACGGCGCGCCATCGCCTTCCCTGGTGAACAGCTGGATCACACCGCCGGCGTGATTGCCATAGATCGCGGAGTAGGGGCCGCGTAACACTTCGATGCGTTCCGCCACGTCCAGATTAAAGGTGGCGGCCTGGCCCTGGCCGTCCGGCATGCTGGCCGGGATGCCATCGGTGATCAGATGCACGCCGCGCACGCCGAAGGCGGAGCGGGCGCCGAAACCGCGTGACGAGATCTGCAGATCCTGCGCGTAGTTCTGGCGGTTCTGCACCACCAGGCCTGGCACGGCCGCCAGGGCCTCGGAGGCGTTGACGCGCAGGTTGTCGTCGTCGACCTTTACCGCGTCTATGGAGGCGGGCACGTCGAAGCTGGCGTGTTCAGTACGCGTGGCGCTGACGACCACGACCGGCGTCTCTACAGCTGCGGCGGCAAGCAAGGCGATGAGGAGCAAGGTGTATTCCCAGGAAACGATGAAAACGAAATATAACAAAGCCCTTGTCAGACCAGCGCCGCCTTGTTATGATTCTGTCCCTCACGAAACAACACATGCAAATGCAGCGTTGAGTGAGAAAAGAAGAGAAAAAGTAGAGCTTGACGAAATATTCGAAACGCTTCATAATCTTGCCTCTTCGCTGATGAACAAAACGCTTCTTCAGCTAGCAATACAAGACAACGATCTTTAAAAATTTACAGTCGATAAGTGTGGGCATTTGGTGCTGCAACAAAAAGCATTAAATGCTCAACAAAGAAATATTCAGTAGAAATACTGTCAGTATTTT
>NZ_WWCS01000043.1 GCF_009857535.1 Duganella margarita | reverse complement strand
CTGCGACCGGCGACGGCGCAGGCGCGGCGGCGGTCGCAGGCGATGGCGCGGCCGATGCCGGCGCAGCAGCGGCGCCAACCGGACCGCCGGTGGCTTCCACCACGAACACCACGGTGCCCATGGCGACCTTGTCGCCTACCTTGACCTTCACTTCTTTCACCACGCCGGCGTGCGACGACGGGATTTCCATGCTGGCCTTGTCCGATTCAACGGTCAGCAGCGACTGGTCTACCTTGATGGTGTCGCCAACCTTGACCATCACTTCGATGACTTCCACTTCCTTGAAGTCGCCGATGTCCGGTACCTTGACGTCGACCGGGCCGGCCGATGCTGCCGGCGCGGCGGCAGGCGCCGGCGCAGGCGCAGCAGCAACCGGTGCTGGCGCAGCGGCGGCAGGAGCGGCAGCCGGCGCAGGTGCAGCGGCGGCTCCATCGGCCTCCAGCAGCAGCACCAGCGAACCCATGGCAACCTTCTCGCCGACCTTCACTTTGATCTCTTTCACCACGCCGGCGGCGGACGAAGGGATCTCCATGCTGGCCTTATCCGATTCAACGGTGATCAGCGACTGATCGACCTTGATGGTGTCGCCAACCTTGACCATCACTTCGATGATCTCAACTTCCTTGAAATCGCCGATATCCGGGACTTTAACTTCCACAATGCTCATAGCGTTTGCTCCGTATTCTAGTTGCCCGTCATTCCCGCGCAGGCGGGAATCCATGGAACGTCAGTTCAGCATGGATCCCCGCCTGCGCGGGGACGACGGCGCGATTGTTATTGGGTCACCGGATTTGGCTTGTTCGGATTGAGGTTGTACTTGGCCACAGCCTGCTCAACCACCGAAGCGTCAATCTTGCCTTCTTCCGACAGCGACTTCAGTGCAGCGACCGTGATGTAGTAACGGTTCACCTCAAAGAACTCGCGCAGCTTGGCGCGGCTGTCCGAACGGCCGAAACCATCGGTGCCCAGCACGCGGTAGGTGCGGTCTTTCGGAATGAAGGCGCGGATCTGTTCCGCAAACGCGCGCATATAGTCGGTCGTCGCCACGATCGGACCGCTGGTGTCTTTCAGCAGTTGCGCCACGTATGGCACGCGCTGCTCTTTGGTCGGATTGACCAGGTTCCAGCGCTCGGCGTCCTGACCATCGCGCGCCACCAGCGTCAGCGAAGGAGCGGACCATACGTCGGCGGCGATGTTCCAGTCGTTCTTCAGCAGTTCAGCCGCGAAGATCGATTCACGCAGGATGGTGCCGGAGCCGATCAGCTGCACGCGCTGTTTCAGCGACTCGTCGCCTTGCTGCAGCAGGTACATGCCTTTCAGGATGCCCTCTTCCTGGCCTGGCTTGATGCCTGGGTGCGGGTAGTTCTCGTTCATGATGGTGATGTAGTAGAACACGTCTTCCTGTTCTTCCACCATGCGGCGCATACCGTCCTGGATAATCACTGCCAGCTCGTGACCGAAGGTCGGGTCGTACGGCATGCAGTTCGGCACAGCCGCTGCAAACAGGTGGCTATGGCCGTCCTCGTGCTGCAGGCCTTCGCCGTTCAGCGTGGTGCGGCCGGCGGTGCCGCCCATCAGGAAGCCGCGCGCGCGCATGTCGGCAGCAGCCCACACCAGATCGCCGATACGCTGCATACCGAACATCGAGTAGTAGGTATAGAACGGGATCATCACGCGGTTGTTGGTCGAGTACGACGTTGCCGCAGCGATCCACGAGCTCATACCGCCGGCTTCATTGATACCCTCTTGCAGGATCTGGCCGGCCTTGTCTTCGCGGTAGTACATCACCTGGTCCTTGTCGACCGGCTCGTACAACTGACCTTGCTGGTTGAAGATACCGACCTGGCGGAACAGGCCTTCCATACCGAAGGTGCGCGATTCATCGACCAGCACCGGCACGATGCGTGGGCCGACGCTCTGGTCTTTCAGCAGCGTGGTCAGGATACGTACGTAAGCCTGGGTCGACGACACTTCACGGCCTTCGGCAGTGGCGTCCAGAACGTTCTGGAAGGCGCTCAGCGGAGGAACGGTCAGCTTTTCGTCGGCCTGCTGGCGGCGGGCCGGCAGGTAGCCGCCCAGCGCGGCGCGGCGCTCGTGCAGGTACTTGATTTCCGGTGCGTCGTCGGCTGGCTTGTAGAACGGGATGTCGGCCAGTTGATCGTCCGGAATCGGGATCGAGTAGCGGTCGCGCATTTCGCGCACGGCTTCGTCGGTCAGTTTCTTGGTGTTGTGCGCGGTGTTGCGTGCTTCGCCGTGCTTGCCCATGCCGAAGCCCTTGATGGTTTTCACCAGCAGGACGGTCGGTTGGCCTTTGTGTTCCTGCGCGACCTTGAAGGCAGCGTAGATCTTGTGCGGATCGTGACCGCCGCGGGTCAGACGCCAGATGTCGTCGTCGGTCATGTTGGCAACCATCTCCAGCAGCTTTGGATGCTTGCCGAAGAAGTGCTTGCGCACGTAGGCGCCGTCTTTGGCCTTGTAGTTCTGGTACTCGCCGTCGACGGTGTCCATCATCACTTTGCGCAGGATGCCTTCTTTATCCTGTTGCAGCAGCGCGTCCCAGCCCGGGCCCCAGATGACTTTGACCACGTTCCAGCCGGCGCCACGGAATTCGCCTTCCAGTTCCTGGATGATCTTGCCGTTGCCGCGCACCGGACCGTCCAGGCGTTGCAGGTTGCAGTTGACCACGATGACCAGGTTGTCCAGCTTCTCGCGCGCGGCCATGCCGATGGCACCCAGCGATTCCGGTTCGTCCATCTCGCCGTCGCCGCAGAAGGCCCAGACTTTACGGTCGGTGGTGTCGGCGATCGAGCGCGCGTGCAGGTACTTCAGGAAGCGTGCCTGGTAGATCGCCATCAGCGGGCCCAGGCCCATCGACACGGTCGGGAACTGCCAGAAGCTTGGCATCAGTTTCGGGTGCGGGTACGACGACAGGCCGCCACCGTCGACTTCGCGACGGAAGTGCAGCAGCTGGTCTTCGCTCAGGCGGCCTTCGAGGAAGGCGCGCGCGTAGACGCCAGGCGACGAGTGGCCCTGGATGTACAGCAGGTCGCCGCCATGGTTTTCGCTCGGCGCTTTCCAGAAGTGGTTGAAGCCGATGCCCAGCATGTTGGCCAGCGAGGCGAACGAGGACAGGTGACCACCCAGGTCGCCGTCGACGCGGTTGGCCTTGACCACCATCGCCATGGCGTTCCAGCGCATCCACGAGCGCAGTTTTTCTTCGTATTCCAGATTGCCCGGGCAGTGTTGCTCCTGGGACAGTGGAATCGTGTTGACGTAAGCGGTGTTGGCCGAGAACGGGATGTCGGAGCCGCTTTGGCGGGCCAGGTCAATCAGGCGTTCCAGCAGGTAGTGAGCACGATCAGGGCCCTCTTGTTCCAGCACTGAGGCCAGGGAATCCAACCATTCTTTAGTTTCTTGCGAATCCGGGTCGGTGTTTGCCGTTACCTGGTCAAGTTGAGCTGACATGTATTAAGTCTCCTGAGTTGAGATTGTGCCCCGAACCATGCGGCTTCCGGGTTGAGAGTTTGCTGATTATTTACTATTACTTTAATGATGTGTGGGGATTCTAGCAGCCTATTTTGGCTTTTTCAAATTACGATAAGGCATTTCATATTATGGGATTTCCCTATGAAAACCTTGTGCAGTGCAGCATTCGCCGGTGGCGGAAAACGCGGCGGGATGGCCGCCGCCGCTTTATAATGCGGTTCTCCCTCTACCACTCTGGTTAAATCATGCCTGCTCAACTGATCGACGGAATCGCCCTCTCCCAAAAACTGCGCGCGGAAATTGCTGCACGTGCTGCAAAACTGACCGCCCAAGGTAAACAGCCTGGCCTCGCCGTGATCATTGTCGGCGACGATCCGGCCAGCCACGTGTATGTGCGCAACAAGGTCAAGGCTTGCGAGGACGCCGGTTTCTATTCGCTCAAGGATCAATACCCGGCGGATCTGAGTGAAGACGCGCTGCTGGAGCGCATCGCCGCGCTGAACGCCGATCCGGCCATCCACGGCATTCTGGTGCAGATGCCGCTGCCCAAGCACATCAATCCGCACAAGGTGATCGAAGCCATCTCCACTAAGAAAGACGTGGATGGTTACTCGGTGCTGAGCGCCGGCGAGCTGATGACCGGCCTGGAAGGCTTCCGTCCGTGCACCCCGTATGGCTGCATGAAACTGATCGAAAGCACCGGCGTGGACCTGCGCGGCAAGCATGCGGTGGTGATCGGCCGCAGCAACACCGTCGGCAAGCCGATGGCGCTGCTGCTCTTGCAAGCCAACGCCACCGTCACCATCTGCCATAGCGCGACCCCGGACATCGGCGTGTTCACGCGCCAAGCGGACGTGGTCGTGGCCGCAACCGGCCGCCGCAATACCCTGACTGCTGATATGGTCAAGCCGGGCGCGATCGTGATCGACGTCGGCATCAACCGTAACGACGAAGGCAAGCTGTGCGGCGACGTCGACTTCGACGGCATCAAGGAAGTGGCATCGCACATTACGCCGGTCCCCGGCGGCGTGGGCCCGATGACCATTACCATGCTGCTGATGAACACGGTGGAAGCGGCCGAGCGCACTTGATCGTCGCAAACCGTCGCTCCCGCGCAGGCGGGAGCCTATGCTGAGCCAGCGTTCTATGGGTTCCCGCCTTCGCGGGAACGACGCTGTAATAAAGGAACAATATGACTGACGCAACCAATCCCCTGCTCGACTTCAGCGGCCTGCCGCGTTTTGACGCCATCAAACCGGAGCACGTCACCCCCGCCATCGACGACCTGCTGGCCAAGAGCCGCGCCGTGGTCGAACAGCTGCAGGCACCGGCCGACCACGTCACCTGGAACAGCTTCGTCACGCCGCTGGAAGACGCCACCGAGCTGCTGGGCCGCGCCTGGGGCATCGTCAGTCATCTGAACAACGTGGTGGACACGCCGGAACTGCGCGCGGTCTACAACGAGAACCAGCCGAAAGTCACCGAATTCTGGACCGAACTGGGCCAGAACGAAGCGCTGTTCGCCAAATACAAGGCGCTGCGCGCCTCGGCCGAATTCGCCACGCTGACGCCGGCCCGCCAGCGGATTATCGACAACGCCATCCGCGACTTCCGCATGGGCGGCGCCGAGCTGCCGGAAGATAAAAAGGAACGCTTCGCCGACATCCAGGAAGAGCACGCCAAAACCTCGACCCGCTTCTCCGAAAACGTGCTGGACGCCACCAACGACTACAAGCTGCTGGTGACCGATGAAGCCGACCTGGCCGGCCTGCCGGACGACGTCAAGGCCGCCGCCCGCGCCGCCGCCGAGAAAGCCGAAAAACAAGGCTGGGAATTCTCGCTGCACTTCCCGTCCTACTACCCGATCCTGCAATTCGCCGACAAGCGCGAGCTGCGCGAAACCATTTACCGCGCCAACGCCACCAAGGCTTCCGAACAAGGCGAGGTCTTCAGCAAGAAGGAAGAGTGGGACAACACCGCCAACATCGTCACGCTGCTGAAGCTGCGCGACGAAGAAGCCAAGCTGCTCGGCTATAACAACTTCGCCGAAGTCTCGCTGGTGCCGAAGATGGCCAAGTCGCCGGACGAAGTGATCGCCTTCCTGGAAGACCTGGCCCGACGCGCCCGCCCGTTCGCCGAGAAAGACCTGGCCGAACTGCGCGCCTTCGCCAAGGAGGAACTCGGCATCGACGAACTGAAAGCCTGGGACATTCCGTACGCCTCCGAAAAACTGCAGGAAGCGCGCTACGCCTTCTCGGCGCAGGAAGTGAAGCAGTACTTCCCTGAACACAAAGTGGTCGACGGCCTGTTCCGCCAGATCCAGAACCTGTTCAACGTCGAGATCAAGCCCGACGACGCGCCGGTGTGGCACAAGGACGTGCGCTTCTTCCGCATCGAGCGCGACGGCAAGCTGATCGGCCAGTTCTACCTCGACCTGTATGCGCGCGCCGGCAAGTCCGGCGGCGCCTGGATGGACGACGCCCGCGGCCGCCGCGCCGACGCCACCAATGTCCAGACCCCGGTCGCCTACCTGACCTGCAACTTCACCGAGCCGGCAGTGGAAGACGGCGTCGCCAAGCCGGCGCTGTTCACGCACGATGAAGTGATCACGCTGTTCCACGAATTCGGCCACGGCCTGCACCATATGCTGACGCAGGTGGATGAGCTGGGCGTGTCGGGCATCTCCGGCGTCGAGTGGGATGCGGTGGAGTTGCCGTCGCAGTTCATGGAAAACTTCTGCTGGGAATGGGAAGTGCTGGAACACATGACCGCGCACGCGATCACCGGTGAGCCGCTGCCGCGCGCGCTGTACGACAAGATGCTGGCCGCGAAAAACTACCAGTCCGGTTTGCAGACGCTGCGCCAGGTCGAGTTCTCGCTGCTGGACATGCACCTGCACTACGATTACGACGCCAGTAGCGGCAAGAGCGTGCAGCAACTGATCGACGAAGTGCGCGCCAAATTCTCGCTGGTGATACCGCCGGCCTTCAACCGCTTCCAGAACTCGTTCGGCCACATCTTCGCCGGCGGTTACGCGGCCGGCTACTACAGCTACAAGTGGGCCGAAGTGCTGTCCGCCGACGCCTACGCCGCGTTTGAGGAAGCGCAGAAACTGGGCCCGGCCGCCGTGTCGGAAACCGGCAAGCGCTACCTGGCCGAGATCCTGTCGGTCGGCGGTTCGCGGCCGGCGCTGGAATCGTTTACCGCCTTCCGTGGCCGCGAGCCAAGCATCGACGCACTGCTGCGTCACAGCGGCATGGCCGCGTAACAATTCATCTTCCTTTCCCCACGCCGGGAACCGCGCGATAGCAACATCGATGCCAGCGGTTTCCGGCGTTTTCGCATACACTGGATTTACCATGACACGCATCGACTTCCACACCAACGTCCCGGACAAAGTCGCCTACGCCTGCCGCCTGGTGCGCAAGGCCTGGGCCGCGAACAACCGCGTGGTGCTGATGACCGACGATGCCGTGCAACTGGCGGAACTTGACGCGGCGATGTGGGCTTTTTCCGCCACCGACTTCCTGCCGCACGTATTGGCGGACGATGCGCTGGCGGCGCACACGCCAATCCTGCTGACGGACGATGATGAGGCGGAATTACCACACACGCACAAAGAATTATTGGTCAATCTGTCGCGCCGCGCACCCCGCAATGTGACGCAGTTTGCGCGCATGATTGAAGTGATTTCTTCTGAAGAAGATGATGCGGCTGCCGGCCGCAAGCGTTATGTCGCATACAAGCAGCAAGACTATCCTCTTACCCACTTTGTCGCAGGAAAATCATGAGCCAAGCATCGTTTGACGCAAGTATCCCTGTCCTGACGGAAGTTCTGAAAGCGGAGCCTTTGCATGACGAAGGCGCGCCGCCGCCGCCGATCTCGGCCGCTGCCGAACTCGAAGCCGAGGCCATCGACGGCTGGACCGACGCCGAATGGGCCGTCATGGAACACCGGCTGTCGGTGCGCATCATGCACCAGTTGCAGTCGCGCGTAGATTTTGTGCTGGAGCAGCGCATCAAGGACAGCATGGCTGAAGTACTGAGCCATGCACTGCACGACCTGACCAACGAAATCCGCATCGGCCTGCACGACACGATCGAGAAGATCGTCTCGCGCGCGGTCGCCCAGGAACTGACCCATCTGCAAGCGCAGAAAAAGTAAGTCCGCCACCCGGTCCGCGCACCTGCCGTGTGCACGGACCGCACCGCCCTGAAGCAGCTTTGCCTCAAATCAGGGAAACGCTCCAAAAAAGTTCAAAAGCCCCTGTTTGCCGCTTTGCGCGGCGAATAAATTGTTGTACCTTGGTGGCCTTGCATACAACTTTGGAGATTTGCACATGCAGTTCAAATTCATTCCCCTGGCCCTCGCCCTGGCATTTGCCGGCAGCGCCGGTGCGCAGGAAGTGATCAAGATCGGCCACGTGGCGCCGGTCTCCGGTCCATCGGCTCACCTCGGCAAGGACAATGAAAACGGCGCCAAGATGGCGATCGAGGATTTGAACGCCAAGGGCATCAAGATCGACGGCAAGCCGGTCAAGTTCGTGCTGCAACTGGAAGACGACGGCGGCGATCCGAAGCAAGGCACAGCGGTGGCGCAGAAGCTGGTCGACGCCAAGGTCAACGGCGTGATCGGCCACCTGAACTCCGGCACCTCCATCCCCGCCTCCAAGATTTACTACGACGCCGGCATCCCGCAAATCTCGCCGGCTACCACCCAGACCAAGTACACGCAGCAAGGCTTCAAATCGACCTTCCGCGTGGTCGCCAATGACGCCAAGCTGGGCGGCACGCTGGGCAGCTACGCGGTCACCAAAATCGGCGCCAAGAAAATCGCCGTGATCGACGACCGCACCGCGTACGGCCAGGGCGTGGCGGAAGAATTCGTCAAGGGCGCCAAAAAAGCGGCGCCGGGCATCGACATCGTCGCCAAGGAATTCACCACCGACAAAGCCACCGACTTCAACGCCATTCTCACCAAGATCAAGGCCAAGAATCCGGACCTGATCTTCTTCGGCGGCATGGACTCGGTCGGCGGCCCGCTGCTGCGCCAGATGAAGGCGCTGGGCATCACCGCCAAGTACATGGGCGGCGACGGCACCTGCACCGAATCGCTGCCGAAGCTGGCTGGCGTGGCGGCCGTGACGGGCACCGTGACCTGCGCCGAAGCGGGCGGCGTCACCGCCGAGCAGCAGAAAGGCATGGACGACTTCCAGGCACGCTACAAGAAGAAATACAACGCCGACGTGCAGCTGTATTCGCCGTACGTCTACGATGCGGTGATGACCATGGCCACCGCCATGCAGGAAGCCAACTCGGCACAGCCGGCCAAGTACCTGCCGTTCCTGCAGAAGATCAAGTACCAGGGCGTGACCGGCCTGATCTCGTTCGATGCCAAGGGCGACATCAAGGATGGTTCGCTGACGCTGTTTAATTACGACAACGGCAAGAAGACCAAGTTTGAAGTGATCAAATAAGAATGCAAAACGCGCCTTGAAGGCGCGTTTTTTTATATCAGTACGTCGCCGGTCATTTCTGCGACAGCACCCATTTCACCAGGGTGTGGGCTTCAGCCTCGTTGATCTGCGGGTTGGCTGGCATCGGGATCGCACCCCAGGTGCCCGAACCGCCCTTCATCACCTTGGTGACCAGTTTGGCTTCGGCATCTTTCTGGCCGGCGTATTTGGCGGCGACATCCTTGTAGGCAGGACCGACGACTTTGTTGGCGACCGCGTGGCACGCCATGCAGTTCTTGGCCTTGGCCAGGTCCAGGCCGGCGTCCGCCATGGCGACTTGCGAAGCGAAGGCCGATGCCAGCACTACCCCAACCATCATCAAATTGCGTTTCATTGTGTTCTCCAGGTGAATGCGACTAAATCTTGCCGGACCATTTTACCGCGTTTTGCTTTAGCGCATTTAACGCTCAAATCAAGTAATGGTTGACGATGCAGGGAATATTGCTGTCAATGAAACCAATGTAAGATAACGGAAAAGGAGAACATCATGCCACTGATCCTGCTGATCGTCGCTTTGGTTGTGCTGCGCTATTTTGAAGTATGGAAGTTTGCCGAATTATCCTGGTGGGCGATCGGCGCGCTGATGGTGCTGGCCTTCCTGTGGTTCGAATTCCTCGAGCCAATGCTGGGCTTCGACAAACGCAAAGCCCACAACGAGGACGAAAAACGCCGCAAGGCGCGCGTCAAACAGAACTTCGACAACAAACCCTGAAATCGATGCCAGATTTTTTTCACTTGCACCACGCAAGTCTGCCTCCCCCGCAGCGCGGCGCGGACGCCCGCTACGCCCCGGGCGACGCCAATTAATCTTTCCATAGGCCAACGTCAAGCCCTATCTGCAGCGTTGCGCCGACGCCAAAAGTGATTATTGGTGACGTTCTGCGCCGCTGCAGTCCCTAACATCGAGCAATGCACATATGCGGAATACTCATGTGCTTATGCATTACTTGATCGGAGGAAGTATGAAACTGCAGAACATGAAGGTGGCGTCCCGCCTGGGCCTGGGGTTCGGCCTGGTGGCGGTGTTTCTCGTCGTGGTCATCGCGCTGGGCCTGGTCAGCATGCGCCAGATCCAGGACCGCATGGACGAAATCACCAAGATCAACGGCGTCGAAACCAAGCTGGCGCAAACCATGGACCTGACCGTCACTGAACGGGCGCTGGCCATGCGCAACCTGCTGCTGCTCAAGGAAGACAAGGAAATCCAGATCGAGGTCAAGCGCATTGCCGATCAGGAGAAGAAATACGCCGACGCCCAGCAAAAGCTGAGCAAGATGTTCGGCACGCTGACCGAAACCTCGGCCGAGGAAAAGTCGCTGCTGGCCGAGATCGACAAGCAGGCCGCGCTGGCCGCGCCGTTCATCCAGCGCGCCTCGTCGCTGGCGCTGGAGCAGAAAGCCGACGAGGCCTACAAGGTGCTGCGCTACGAATTCCGCCCGGTGCAGAAGGCCTGGTGGGAAGCCCTGCGCAAGCTGATCGCGGTGGAGGAAAAGCAAAACGCCGAGGGTACCGAGGCGGCCGCCGTGGCCTATGCCCAGGCCCGCACGCTGATGCTGGCGATCGGCTCGCTGGCGCTGCTGACCAGTGTGGTGGCGGCGTGGCTGATCACCCGCGGCGTGACGCGCCAGCTCGGCTGCGAACCGGATGAAGCGGTCGAAATCGCCGGCCAGATCGCCGCCGGCAACCTGGCAGTGCACATCGCGCCGCGCAGCGGCGACCAGCACAGCCTGCTGTTCGCCATGCGCTCGATGCGCGACAGCCTGTCGCAGATCGTCACCCAGGTGCACGCCAGCACCGAAACCATTGCCAGCGCCGCCGGCCAGATCGCCTCCGGCAACCTCGACCTGTCGAGCCGTACCGAGCAGCAGGCCGGCACGCTCGAGGAAACCGCCTCGTCGATGGAAGAGCTGACCAGCACCGTGCGCCTCAACAGCGACCACGCGCGCCAGGCCAACGGCCTGGCCGAGTCGGCCTCCAGTGTGGCCGCCAAGGGCGGCGCCGTGGTGGCGCAGGTGGTCGACACCATGGCCGCGATCGACGTCTCGGCGCGCAAGATCGTCGACATCATCGGCGTCATCGACGGCATCGCCTTCCAGACCAATATTTTGGCGCTGAACGCGGCGGTCGAGGCGGCCCGCGCCGGCGAACAGGGCCGCGGCTTCGCGGTGGTCGCCAGCGAGGTGCGCAACCTGGCCCAGCGCAGCGCCGCCGCCGCCAAGGAAATCAAGGACCTGATCGGCGACTCGGTCAATAAGGTCGAGGCCGGCAACAAACTGGTCGAGCAGGCCGGCGCCACCATGCACGAGGTGGTCGACAGCGTGCAGCGCGTGACGGCCATCATGTCCGAGATCATGCTGGCCAGCCAGGAACAGAGCGCCGGCATTGAACAGATCAATACCGCCGTCACGCAGATGGATGACGTCACCCAGCAGAACGCCGCGCTGGTGGAAGAAGCGGCGGCGGCGGCAGCAGCGATGCAGGACCAAGTCAACAGCCTCAACGAAGTGGTCAGCATCTTCCGGCTGGAAGCCGAGCTGCGCCAGCCGCTACGGCTGGCGGCCTCGGCGCCGCTGGCGGCCGCGCGCCCGGCG
>NZ_WWCS01000042.1 GCF_009857535.1 Duganella margarita | reverse complement strand
TCGGCGCCGCCGGCACGCAGACCGTCATGCTGGTGCCGCGCCCGGCGGCGCTGTCGACCTGGACGCTGCCGCCCATGGCGGTGGCCAGCTGGCGCACCAGGTACAGGCCCAGCCCGGTGCCGCCGAAGCGCCGCGCCACGCTGCTGTCGGCCTGGGTAAACGGCGTAAACAGCGCCGCCACCTGCTCGGCGCTCATGCCGATGCCGCTGTCGCGCACCCGGCAGCACAGCAGCTGCCCGTCCGTCTGGTACCAGACGCTGACCTCGACCGCGCCATGCGCGGTGAACTTGATCGCGTTCGACACCAGGTTCATCAGGATCTGGCGCCAGCGCATCGGGTCGCCCAGCACTGCCGCCGGACAGTCGCCGTCGACGCTGGCCCGGTAGCCGATGCCGCGCTGCACGGCGCTGCCGCGCAGCAGCGCGCTGACCGCCTCCAGCGCCTCGGCCGGCGCGAACGGCACGCTCTCCAGCACCAGCTTGCCCGACTCGACCTTGGACATGTCGAGGATATCGTTGATCAGCGACAGCAGGTGCTGGCTGTTGCGTACGATGATGCGGCCCAGCTCGGCGGTTTCCGAGCGGTCCGCGTCGGCCAGCTGTTCGCCGAAGCCGATCACCGCCGTCAGCGGGGTGCGGATCTCGTGGCTCATCATGGCCAGGAAGGCCGACTTGGCGCGGTTGGCCGCATCGGCCTCGGCCTTGAGGGCGCGCTGCTCGCGCACCGCGCCGTCGCGCTTGCGCATGGCGCGCAGCACGATCAGGCAGGCCGCCAGCACCGCCAGGCTGCACACCGCGCCGACACCGATCAGCTGCAGCGCGAACTGGCGCCACTGCGCCAGGAACACCGCCTCCGGCACGCTGACGTTGATGATCAGTGGGTAGTTGGCGATCAGCCGCGCCGCCCCCATGCGGGTGACGGCGCGACCGTCCCCGCCCAGCCGCGGGGTCGACACCACGGCGGTGCCGGCCGCCTGCCGCTGGCGCTCGATGATGGCGTAGCTGCTGCCGTTGCGGTTGACCTGGCCCATCAGCTGGTCCTGGTGCGGCCAGTGCGCCAGCACCGTGAAGTCGCGCCGGTACAGGGTCACGGCGGAGCCTTCGCTGAGCTTGATCTTGCCGTAGAAATCGCTGAGCTGGCGGCACGCCACGCCGACCAGCACCACCCCCATGAAGCTGCCGTCGGGCGCGCTGATGCGGCGCGACAGGTAAAACGTCCACGCGCCATTGCCCTTGTTGCGCACCGGGGCGCTGATGTACAGGCCGAGGTCGGGCCGGGCGCGCTGGGCCTGGAAATAGTCGCGGTCGGCCAGGTTGATCGGCGGCGCCGGATAGCTGCGGGTGAAGTTGAGCACCGCACCGTCGGCCGCCACCAGCGTAGCCACTTCGATCTGCGGCAACACCCGGCGATGGTCCTGCAGGCGTTCGAACTCGGCCGCGCCGCCGAGCCGCGCGCGCAGCGTCGCCTGGTCGCGCGCGCCGAGCAGGCGGACCCGCTCCAGCATGCCCTCAAGCAGCAGGTCGGCCGCGCTCATCTCGTGCGCGGTCTGCTCGGCCAGCAGCAGCGCGGTGCCGTCCAGCTGGCCGCGCCACTCGGCCACCTCGCTGTCGCGCGCTTGGTAAATCGCCAGCGCCAGCGCCGACGTGATGGTCAGCAGCAAGGCGGCGCCGGTGGCCAGGATCAGCGTGCGGGAGCGATGGGAATCGGGCATGGTGCGGTCCAGTAATTGCCGCAACGATAGCACTGCTCTCAGGAAAGTTGGTGGTTTTTTCGGCATGGGCGCGATTTGTGGCGACGCCACGGCGAGCGGCTAGCCGTGGCGCAGGTCGAGCAGTTGCTGGCGCGCCTGCAACTGCTTGAGTTCGGCGATCGGGATGGCGAACGCCTCGTGCACGCGCAGCAACACCTCGGCCGTCAGCGCCGCGCGGCGGTGGCGGATCTTGCTGATGCTCGACGGCGCCAGCTGCAGCAGGCGGCTCAGTTCGGCGTCATTCTTGAGCTGCTGGCGGGCGATCACGCTATCTAGCAGGCAATGAGTAAAGCCGGCGTCGGCGCGGCCGGGTGCGACGGCGCGGCTCATGCCACGCTCGCCGCGCCGGCCTGCGGCAGCACCACGGACTGCTGGATCGCCAGCAACTCCGGCAACTCGGCCAGCAGCGCGTCTACGCACAGGGGGTCGAAATGGCGGCCCTTTTCCGCCCGCAGGTAGTCAAGCGCGCGCGCCAGCGGCCAGGCCGGCTTGTAGGGGCGCGCCGTGGTCAGCGCGTCAAACACGTCGGCCACCGCGACGATGCGGCCGAACAGCGGGATCGCCACCCCGGCCAGGCCGTGCGGATAGCCGCCGCCGTCGTAACGCTCGTGGTGGCTGATGGCGATCACGGCGCCGGCCTGCAGCAGCGGTGATTCGCTGCCGGCCAGGATGTCGGCGCCGATCTGCGGATGGCGCTGGATCACGGCGCGCTCGTCCGGATCCAGCGCGCCCTGCTTGAGCAAAATGGCGTCCGGGATGCCGACCTTGCCGATGTCGTGCATCGGCGCCGCCTCGGCCAGCAGGTCGCACTCGGCCACGCTCAGCCCGAGCCCGGCCGCGATCACCCGCGCATAGGCCGCCATCCGCTGCAAGTGGCTGCCGGTGTCGCTGTCGCGGAACTCGGCGGCGCGCGACAGCCGGTGGATCGCCTCGTGCTCGCGCGCCACCACCGCCGCAGTGGCCTTGCTGACCGCCTCGGCCAGGCTGTCGGCGCGCGCCGCCAGCTGCCGCTGGGCGCGGCGCAGCGCCAGCAGATTGCCGATCCGCACATTGAACTCGATGCTGTTGACCGGCTTGGTCAGAAAATCGTTGGCGCTCAGGCGCAGCGCCTCGTGGCGCACCTTCAGCTCGGTATCGGCGGTCACCATCACCACCGGTACCTCGCGCTTGCCCGGCAGCAGGCGGAAGCGGCGCAGGAACTCCAGCCCGTCCATGCCGGGCATCATGTAGTCGACCACCACCAGGTCCGGGGTGCGGTAGGCGCACCAGGCCAGCGCCTCGGCGGCAGTGCCCATCGGCAGCGGGTCGGCGTCGTCCAGCATGCTGAGCATGTGGCAAAACAAATCCAGGTTCATCTGGTTGTCATCTACGACCAGGACTTTCATGGCGGCTCCTCCAGGATTAACCCTATGCGCCCCGCCGGTTCGGCGGCATAATGCACGGGCATGCGTTTCGTCAGTAAAACGGATTATGCATCATTTTTTATGATAATCGGTATATTTGGTATATTTAATTGTTGTTGTAGTTTATTGGTGACGCCAACCTATGAAGAATGCCGCAAGCGAAGAAGTCTGCACCACCCAGCGCGCCGCCGAGCTGCTGGGCATTTCCGTCTCCACCGTGCAACAGTTGGTCGAGGCCGGCGAGATCGCCGCCTGGAAGACCAAGGGCGGCCACCGCCGCATTCCGCTGGCGGCAGTGCTGGCCTACAAGCTGCACCCGGGCCAGGAGCCGGCGCCGCCGCGCGCCGCCGCGCCGGGCACGGTGGCGGTGCTGATCGTCGAGGACAATCCGATGCAGCGCCAGTTGTACCAGAAGCACATCGACGGCTGGCAGCTGCCGGTGGCGCTGCAGTTCTGCGAGAACGGCTACCAGGCGCTACTTGAGGTGGCGCGGCGCCAGCCCGACATCCTGCTGGCCGACATCGTCATGGACGGCATGGACGGCTATGAGCTGATCAACACCATCCTGGAGGACCGCCAGCTGCGGCCGATGCACATCGCCATCCTGTCCGGCCTCGATCAGCAGGCGCTGCAGGCGCGCGGCGGCCTGCCGCGCGGCGTGGTGTTCTTCCAGAAACCGGTCAATTACGACGAATTGCGCGGCTACCTGCGCGCCTGTTGCGCGCAGCTGGCGCGCGACACGCCTTAA
Source organism: Duganella margarita (assembly GCF_009857535.1). Taxonomy (GTDB): domain Bacteria; phylum Pseudomonadota; class Gammaproteobacteria; order Burkholderiales; family Burkholderiaceae_D; genus Rugamonas; species Rugamonas margarita. The sequence goes on along the minus strand of NZ_WWCS01000042.1, from coordinate 8,309 downwards.
ATTCAATGAATTAAATGAATTTGACAAATACCGAAAAGCCGGGCAAGCTGTGACGCAGGCTCAGCGGTGCGCCGGCCAATCCGGACGGTGACCCAGCCAGGGAGCAACACCATGTGGAAGGCGCTACACAAGCATTGCGACACCCGCTGGGCGCCAGTCCTGTTTGCGCTGCTGGTGCTGGGCGGCATCTGGGGCGTGACCTTGTGGCAGCTGGACAACGACCGGCGCCAGAGCGCCGAAGTGGCCGCCCGCGAGAGCCGCGACCTGGCGCGCCTGTTCAGCGAACACGCGGCGCGCACCGTGCTGGCGGCCGACCAGGCCGCGCTGTTCCTGCGCCAGCTGTACCTGCAACAGGGCGCCCGGCTCGATGTCAGCGACGCCCTCAGGACCAGCCTCGGCGCCGGCACGCTGTACAACCTGTTCAGCATCGTCGACGCCAACGGCGCGGTGGTGCTGTCGAGCCAGCCCTTCGCGCCCACCAACCTGAGCGACCGCCCGCACTTCCAGGTGCACCGTGCCGCCGGCCCGGACCGGCTGTACGTCAGCGTGCCGGTGCAGGGGCGGGTCTCCGGCAAGTGGTCGCTGCAGATCTCGCGCCGCATTACGCTGGCCGATGGCAGCTTTGGCGGGGTGGTGGTGGTGTCGCTGGATCCCCGCTATTTCACCGAGCTGTACGGCACGGTCGAGGTCGGCCGCCAGGGCTCGGTGGCGCTGGTTGGCGACGACGGCGTGGTGCGCGCGCGCCGGGTCGGCCACAGCGACAGCCTGGGCCAGGATATCCGGCGCAGCGCGGTGTTCGCGGCGCTGCGCGACGGCGCCGGCGGCGGCGTCTACGCCGGCCCGATCGACGGCCGCTGGCGCTTTTACGCGTGGGCCGCGCTGCCCGGCCTGCCGCTGCATGCGCTGGTGGGACTGGACCAGCAGGAGCGCATGGCCGGCTTTGCCGCGCGCGAGCGGCTGACGCTGACGCTGGCCGCGCTGGCCAGCGCCGTGGTGCTGGCCGTCAGCATCCTGCTGCAGCGGCTGATGCGGCGGCTGATCGTCAGCCGCGAGGCGGCCTGCGCCGCCAACCTGGCCAAATCGCGCTTCCTGTCGAATATGTCGCACCAGTTGCGCACCCCGCTCAACGGCGTGCTGGGCTACGCCGAGCTGCTGCAGGCGGAATTCGCCGGCAGCCGCCAGGGCGACTTCGCCAGCCGCATCCATGCGAGCGGCATGCAATTGCTGGGGCTGGTGGAGGCGGTGCTGGAGCTGAGCGGACTGGAATCCGAACAGACCGCGCTGGACCTGCGCCAGGAGCCGCTGGCCGAGCTGCTGCAGCGCGCGCTGGCCGGCGCGCGTCACGCGGCCGAGGCCAAGGGACTGGCCTTGATGCTGCACGCGGACGCCGGCCTGCCGCCGCATTATGTCTGCGATGCCGCCAAGCTGTTGCGGGTACTCGACATCCTGTTGCGCAATGCGGTCGAGGCCACCACGGCCGGCCAGGTGCAGTTGCGCCTGGCCAGCGCGCCGGGGCGGCTGATCTTCCGCGTCGCCGACAGCGGCCCCGGCGTCCCGGCGGCGCTGCGCCGCCGGCTGTTTGAGCAGTTCACCATGGCAGACGACAGCGCCAGCCGGCTACGCGACGGCGCCGGCCTAGGGCTGGCGATCGCGGCCCGGCTGACCCAGCTGATGGGCGGCAGCATTGTGTTGGAAGACAGCGGCGGCGGCGCGGTGTTTGCCGTCAGCCTGCCCTATCTGCGCCTGCAGCATGCGGCCGGCGCGATCACCCTGAGCGAGGAGGCATGACCATGAACGCAGTGAGCTACCAGGCCACCGATCCGACCGTGCTGATGCGGCTGGCCGGCGACCGCGCCACCTTCCGCGCCCTGGCGCACACCTTCATCGAGCACGCGCCGGTGCTGTTCCGCCGATTGGTGGACGCGCTGCAGCGCTGCGACTACCCGGCCATCGGCCAGCAGAGCCACGCCCTCAAGGGCATGACCACGCTGGTCGGCGCCGACCGCCTGACGGCGCTGCTGCAGGCGCTGGAACTGGCGGCGCGGGCGCAGCGGGGCGCCGACGCCAACGACCTGGGCCGGCAATTCATGCAGGTGCTGGCCGAGGTCAACGCCTGTGTCGATGATGACAGCATCGCCGCCTGATGGGGCGCCGGCCCGGCGCGTGCTGCTGGTCGACGACACCGACATGAACCGCCACCTGGCGCGCATCCTGCTGCAGCGCCTCGGCTGGGAAGTGCACGAAGCGCACGACGGCGCCGCCGCGCTGGCGGCGCTGGAACAGCGACGGTACACGCTGGTGCTGATGGACTGCATGATGCCGCACATGGACGGCTACGAGGCGACCCGGCGCTGGCGCGCTTTCGAGGCCGCGCACGGCCGCAGCCGCACGCCGGTGGTGGCGCTGACCGCCAGCGCCGTCGACGGCGAGCGCGCACGCTGCCTGGCCGCCGGCGCCGACGATTACCTGAGCAAACCCTACACGGCCGCCGAACTGGGCGCCATGCTGCGGCGCTGGGGCGCGGGCGCCGCACCGTCGTTTCTCCCGCAAACTTAGACGCGGCCCTGGCGCTGCCGGCGGCCCGTTCCCGGCGTCCGTTTGATCGGCAACAAAGTCGCTGCCTGTGCCGCGCCTAGCATGGAACCCCGGCCTGCCTTCCGGCTGTCCACCAACCGCCAGGGGAAACTCATGCAAGCACTCGACCGCACCCACCGGCAGTTTATTCTGCATCTGCTCGGCGCAGCGCAAGACCTGACGCTGGCCACCATCCGCCCCGATGGCTTTCCGCAAGCGACCGTGGTCAGCTACGTGCACGACGGCCTGACCCTCTACGCCGGCATCGGCCTCAACAGCCAGAAGGCGCACAACATCCGCCAGAACGACAAGGTGTCGGCCACCATCACGCCGCCTTACGCCGACTGGCGGCACATCCGCGGGCTGTCGCTGGCCGGCACCGCGGCCGTGGTCGGCGACGCCGACGAGAACGCCCATGCCGCCGACCTGATGCTGTTCCGCTTCCCGCAACTGCGCCAGCTGACCCAGAGCGGCACCATCCCCTGGCAGGGCGGCGTGTTCCTGCGCGTCACGCCCGCCGTCATTTCGGTGCTCGACTACGAACAGGGCTTCGGGCATACCGAACTCTACGCAGTGGCTGCGGCGCCGTGAGCAGCGCCGCGCCGCCTGCGCTGCAGGCCAAACGCGGCCTGATCCTCGGGGTCGCCAACCAGCACAGCATCGCCAGCGGCTGCGCCAAGGTCGCCGCCGCGCACGGCGCGCGGCTGGTGCTCAGTTGCGTCGACGCCGCCCTGCCCTACGCCGGCCCGGTGGCGGCCGCCGTCGGCGCGCCGCTGCTGAGCTGCGACGTCGAGCACGCCGGCGCGCTGGAGACGCTGGTGCGCAGCGCCGCCACCCAGCTGGGCGGCCTCGATTTCGCCATCCACTCGATCGCGTGGGCGCCGGCGGCCGACCTGCATGGCCGCGTGACCGACAGCAGCAGCGCCGGGTTCCTGCGGGCGATGCACATCTCCTGCCACTCGTTTGCCGAGCTGGCCCGGCAGTGCGAGCCGCATCTCAGCGTGCGCGGCGGCAGCCTGATCACCATGAGTTACCTGGGCGCCGAGCAGGCCGTGCCGCACTACGGCATCATGGGGCCGGCCAAGGCGGCGCTGGAATCGCTGGTGCGCTACCTGGCGCAGGAACTGGGGCCGCGCGGCATCCGGGTGCACGCGATCTCGCCGGGACCGGTGCCCACCCGCGCCGCCTCCGGCCTCGAGCAGTTTGACGCGCTGATGCAGCAGGCGCGCGCGCGGGCGCCGCTGCGGCGCCTGGTCACGCTCGATGAAATCGGCCAGCTGGCCAGCTTTCTCGCCGGCGACGGCGCCAGCGGCATGAGCGGCCAGACCATCTACGTCGACGGCGGCTACCATGCGGTCGCCTAGCGCCGCGCGCGGCACCAAGGCGCGCGCCATCGTCAAGCCCCGCGCGCCTGATGCGCATCAACACCGTCCCGCGTGCCGGGCCGACGATAAAGCCCATGACCCACCAGCGAGGGAACGGCACCATGTCCAGCACCAGCGCGCCCGCCGGCGCCAGCGGCACGCCGGCCCGCATTCTCGTGGTCGAGCATGACCATGCGGCGGCCGCCGCCATGTGCGCGCAACTGGTATCGCTCGGCTACAGCATCTGCGCGCAGGTCGACAGCGGCGAGGCCGCCATTGGCGCCGCCCTGGCCCAGCGCCCGGACCTGGTGGTGATCAATGCGGTGCTGCCCGGCGCGGTCAGCGGCGTGGCCGCCGCCGAAGCCATCAGCCGCCAGCTGGGCGCGCCGTTGCTGTTTCTCAGCGCCTACAGCGATCCCGACACGGTGCGCCAGGCGATCAACGCCCAGCCCTACGGCTACCTGACCAAACCGTTCGACATCCGCGAACTGTATGCGCAGATCGAGGTGGCGCTGGCCAAGGGGCGCGCCGACCACCAGGTGCGCGAGGCGCTGCAATGGTACGCGGCGACGCTGCGCGGCGTCGGCGACAGCGTGATCGTGACCGATGACGCGGCGCGGGTGCGCTACCTGAACCCGGCAGCGGAAGCCCTGCTGGGCTGGCAGCTGAGCGCGGCCCTGGGCCAGGAAGCCGACGCAGTGATCCAGCTGCGCGACGCCGGCGGCGACCGCGTGCCGTCGCCGTTCCAGCGGCTGTTGCATGGCGGCGGCGGCGCCCTGCCGGACGACCTGCGGCTGCAGCTGCCGTCCGGCGAAACCTGCCTGGTGGAGGATTCGGCGGCGCCGATCTACGGGCTGCAGGGCAAGCTGCTGGGCACCGTGCTGGTGCTGCGCGACATCCGCCAGCGCGCGGCCGCCGAGCAACGGCTGCGCCGCAGCGAGGAGCGCTTCCGCAACGCCTTTGACCTGGCGCCGGGCGGGATGGCGCTGGCGGCCGCCGACGGCCGCTTCATTCAGGTCAACGCGGCGCTGTGCCGGTTGCTGCGCCGCGCGCCGCCGCAGTTGCTGGGACGCCGGCTGGACGACTTTGCCGCCGGCGAGGCGCACACGGCGGCCCAGTTGGCGGCGCTGGACGGCGCCAACAGCGTACAGTTCGAACAGTGCCTGCACGCCGGGCGCGGCCACGTGTGGGCGCTGGTCAGCGTGTCGGCGCTGCGCCCCGACGACGGCGGCGGCCAGCTGTACCAGCTGCAGGACATCACCCAGCGCAAGCAGGCCGAGCGCAAGCTGGCGCGGCTGGCGCACTTCGACGCCCTGACCGGCCTGCCCAACCGCCTGGCCATCAGCGAGGAGGCCGAGCGGCTGATCGCGCGGGCGCGGCGCGGCGCGCGGCGGCTGGCGGTGGTGTTTCTTGACCTCGACTATTTCAAGCACATCAACGACAGCCTCGGCCACGAAACCGGCGACCGCCTGCTGCGCGTGATCGGCAAGCGGCTGCGCCAGGCGGTGCGCGAGTCGGACATGGTGGGCCGGCTCGGCGGCGACGAGTTTGTCGTGCTGCTGCCGGAAATCGACGACCTGGCCGACATCCCCAAGGTGGCCGCGAAAATGCAGGCCGCCTGCCTGAAGCCGGTGCACATGCGCGGCCACGAACTGCGGGTCGGCATCAGCCTCGGCGCCAGCCTGTACCCGGACGACGCCGCCGACGTGCGTAGCCTGCTGCGCTACGCCGACAGCGCGATGTACCAGGCCAAGACCGAAGGCCGCGGCAACTTCCAGTTCTACCGCCACGACATGACGCGCGGCATCGAGCAGCGCCTGCGGCTGGGCGCCAGCCTGCGCCAGGCGCTGGACCGCGACGAGTTCGAGCTGTACTACCAGCCGATCGTCACGCTCGAGGCGATGCGGCCGCGCGCGGCCGAGGCGCTGCTGCGCTGGCATCATCCGCAGCTGGGCTTGCTGGGCCCGGACCAGTTCCTGCCGCTGGCCGAGGAGATCGGCCTGGCGACGCCACTGGGCCACTGGGTGTTTGGCGCGGCCTGCCGCGCCGCCGCCGGCTGGCGCGCGCCCGATGGCGCGCCGCTGCAACTGGCGATCAATATTTCTCCGTCACAGCTCCGCGAACGGGCGCTGGTCGACGTCATCACCCAGGCGTTGCACGCGGCCGGGCTGCCGCCACAGCAGCTGTGCCTGGAGATCACCGAACACCTGATGCTGGACGACACGGCGCGGAACCGCGACGTGCTGGCGGCGCTCAAGGGGCTGGGCGTCAAGGTGTCGATCGACGACTTCGGCACCGGCTACTCGTCGCTGAGCTACCTGGGCCGGCTGCGCGTCGACGAGATGAAGATCGACCGCTCCCTGACCGAGCACGTGTGCGCCGACAGCGAGCACGCGGCCATCGTGCGCGCGGCCGTGGCCATGGCGCACAGCCTGCAGCTGGGCGTGGTCAGCGAAGGGGTGGAGAACGCGCAGCAGCATGCGCTGCTGCGCGCCATCGGCTGCGATTACGCCCAGGGCTACTGGTACCTGCCGCCCAGCCCGGACGCCGCGTTCCAGGCCTGGCTGGCCGGGGTCAGCGCCACACCAGCACCGGCAGGTGACAATGGGCCAGCACCTTCTGCGTGACGCTGCCCAGCAGCACCGCCTGCAGGCCGCTGCGCCCATGCGAGGCCATCGCCACCAGGTCGCACTGGCGCTGGCGCGCGGTGTCGATGATGGCCTGATACGGCTCCGCGTGCTCCAGGGTGACGGTCTCGTACACCACCTGCTGCGCGCGCGCCTCGGCCGCCACCGTCTCCAGCCGCGCGCGCGCCCGCGCCAGGCTGTGGGCGGCATAGCTGTCGGGGGTGTCGGCCAGCACCTCGGCGCTGGTGCTGAGCAGGTGGAACGGCGCCGTCACGTGCAGTACTGTCAGGCGCGCGCCGGCGTCACGCGCGAACGCCACGCACGGGCCGGTGGCGGCGATGGACGGCGCCTCGCCGTCGATGGGAAACAAGATATGGCGGAACATGGCGGCCTCCTAGCGCACCGGCACCAGCGCCGGCGGCGGCCCGGCCTTCGGCAGCACCAGCTCCAGCACGCCGTGCCGGTATTCGGCGCGCGCGCTGGCGGCATCGATCTGCTGCGGCAACCGCAGCACGCGCAGGCGGCGGCCGGCGTAGCGCTCGCGCCGCAGCTGGCTGTCGCCGAGGTGCTGCGCCTGCGCGATGCGGGCGGCGGCCACGATGCGCACGCGGTTGCCGTCGAGCGCGACCTCGATGTCGCCCTTGTCGGCGCCGGGTAACCACGCCAGCACGGTGTAGGCCTGCGCGTCCTCGCGCAGCTCGATGCGGATCGGCTGACCAAGCTGGCGCAGCGCGTGTTCAAAGCGCCGCCGCTGCCACGCTTCGCGCAGCCGGCGCAGCGGATGCAGCGGGGCCAGCGCGCGGCGCGGCGGGCGGTCCGGTAACAGCGGATGCATGGCGGCTCCCGGCGCGTTCACTGGATGGTCAGCCGGGTGCCGCCGGTGCCGGCTTTCTTGGGCAGCGTCAGGTGCAGCACGCCGTCCTCGTAGCGCGCCGCCGCCTGGCTGTCGTCGACCTCCTGCGGCAGCGTGAAGCTGCGCTGCCATTGGCCGGTATGGCGCTCGCGCCACAGCATGCCGCCCTGTTCGCCTTGCCCGCCCTGTTCGGCCTGGGCGCTGAGCGACACCTGGCGGCCGTCCACGGCGACCTTGATGTCCTCTTTTTTCAGGCCCGGCATGTCGGCGCGGATCTGGTACGCCTGCTCGGTTTCCTGGATATCCATGCGGATGCCGGCCGCCAGCTCGGTCGACGGCCAGAACGGCTCCATGCCGGTGTCGCGCAACAGCTCCTCGAGCGCACGCAACGGTTCAAACAGCCCCAGCGGGGAGGACGGGGTGTAGCGGGTCAAGTTACTCGTGGCCATCATGGGCTCCTTTTCGTGGCGGGTAAAAACCCCACTTTAGCCGGCGTGGCCTCACTTTTCTCTACGCTGCATCAAACGCGCGCGCGGAACCAAATCGGCCGCCTTGACCAGCTCAAACCACAGCACCGCGGCGCCCGCCGTCAGCAAGCACAGCAGCAATGTCGCGCCGTCCAGCGGCGCGAAGCCGAACAGCGCGCTTAGCGGCGCCGTGCCCAGCACCAGCGCCAGCAGCGCCAGCACCGCCATGCCGCCCCAGCGGAAAGCGCGGTTGCGCGACCGGCCGCGGCGCCAGCCGGCGCGGCCCCAACTGCGGTTGACCAGGATCAGGCCGAGGTTGGCCAGCACCAGCGTCAGGAAGGTGGCGGTGCGGGCCGCATCGGCGTGCTCGCGCAGCCCCCCGTGCAGCGCGGCGAGCAGGGCCAGCAGGCCGCCGCCCTGCGCC
>NZ_WWCS01000041.1 GCF_009857535.1 Duganella margarita | reverse complement strand
CGCCACGCCGAGCGCCGCGCCAGGCGCGCCGCCGGCGATCGCCGCGGACCTGCTGGCCACTGCGCGCCGGCTGGCCGACCTGGGCGATGTCAAGGCCGCCGAACAGCATTGCCGCGAGCATCTGGCGCTGCATCCGGAATCGGCCGAAGCCTACTTCATCCTCGGCCTGCTCAATGAGCTGACCAACAAACCGAAAATGGCGGAAGACTACTGGAAGCGCTGCATCTACCTGCAGCCGGACCACTACGAAGCGCTGTGCCACCTGGCGCTGCTGGCAGAAGCCAACGACGACGCCAGCGGCGCCGCCGCGCTCAAGGCGCGCGCCGCCCGCATCTACAAACGCCAGCAAGCATCCTGAAGACGCTAACCCATGAGCACAACGACTTCCTCCCCCGCCACCATCGACGTCCAGGACTGCTGGAACGTCATCGGCGTGAATGGCGACCAGAGTTGCGCAAGGCTGGAGCAGTACGTCCACTGCCGCAACTGCGAGGTCTACGCCAGCGCCGCGCAGCAAAACCTGCAACGCCCGGTCGGCGACAGCTATAAAAAAGACTGGGCCGCGCACTTCCGCCAGGCCGCCACCGATGGCCAGCAGAAGGACAGCTCGTGCCTGGTGTTCCGCATTGGCCGCGAATGGCTGTCGCTGCCGACCCGCATGTTCGTCTCGGTGGCGCCGATCGCTACGCCGCACCGCCTGCCGCACCGCGCCTCGCGTGGTTTGAGCGGCATCGTCAACGTCGGCGGCACGCTGTATCCGTGCATGTCGCTGGCGGCCCTGCTGGGCATCGACGACACCGAAGGCGAAGCGGCCACCCACCGCCACACTTTCGCGCGCCTGCTGCTGACGCAATGGGAAGACCAGGCCTACGCGCTGCCGGTGGCCGACCTGCACGGCATCCTGCGCTACGCCAGCGCCAGCGTGCAGGCGCCGGCCGCCACCATCAACAAGGGCCTGTCGCGCTTTCTCACCGGCGTCATCACGCATGACGACATGCGCATCGGCATGCTGGATGAAGCGCTGATCGGCTACCAACTCGCGAGGACCCTGCGATGAGCGTGGATAACAACGGAGACCTGAGCCAGTTCTCCATGCTGGATCTGTTCCGCATGGAGGCCGACAGCCAGACCCAGATCCTGACCGACGGCCTGCTGGCGATGGAGCGCCTGAAGGACGACGCCAGCGCGGTCGAATCGATGATGCGCGCGGCGCATTCGATCAAGGGGGCGGCTTCCATCGTCGGCCTGGAAGTGGTGGTGCAGCTGGCGCACGGCATGGAGGACGCCTTTATTGCCGCGCAAAACGGCAAGCTGGCGTTGACGGCCAACCGCGTCGACGTGCTGCTGGCCGGCGTCGATCTGATCCTGCAGCTGTCACGCCTGCAGGACGCCGAAGTGGACGGCTGGCTGGCCGCCAACGGTGAGCATATCAAACGCACCATGGATTCGATCAGCACCATCGCCTTCCTGCCCGAACCAATCGATTTTTCGCCGCCGCCCGTCGTTCCGGCGCAGGCCGGAACCCATAGTGCGCCTGATAACACGCAAAGTATGGATTCCCGCCTGCGCGGGAATGACGCGCCGCCCGCAGCCGACGACGCCCACGAACGCCGCACCGTGGCGCCGATGAAGCATGCGCAGAACTTCGACAAGCTGCTGTCGCTGGCCAGCGAGTCGCGCATCAACGCGCACCAGATGCATCCTTTCGTGCAGAACCTGCAGCGCTTCAAGCGCAACCAGAGTAGCCTGTTCTCGCTGATCGAGCAGCTGCACGAAGCCATCTCCAACAGCACCGACGCCAGCCTGAAGGAAAAGTCCCTTCTGGCGCTGCAGAAAACCCATCCGCTCAAGCAGTTCGTGCTGGAGCACATCGCCGACATCGAAGCCTATGAACGCCGTCTGCTGGCGGTCTCGCAAGGCATGGTGGACGAGGTGCTGACGCTGCGCATGCGGCCTTTCCGCGACGGCGTGCAGCACTTCCCGCGCACGGTGCGCGACCTGTCGCGCAGCCTGGGCAAGGACGTGCAGCTGCACATCATCGGCGAAGACACACTGGTCGACCGCGACATCCTGGCCAAGATCGAAAGCCCGATCAACCACATGCTGCGCAACGCCATCGACCATGGCATGGACAGTGCGGCCGACCGCGTCGCCGCCGGCAAGCCGGGCGCCGGCACCATCGTGCTGGAAGCGCGCCACCGCGCCGGCATGCTGAGCATCGAAATCAGCGATGACGGCAAAGGCGTCGACCTGGAAAAAATCCGCGCCCGCGTGATCGAACGCAAGATGGCGCCGGCGCAGATGGCGGCCGCCATGTCGCCGGCGGAGCTGCTGGAGTTCCTGTTCCTGCCGGCCTTCAGCCTGAAGGAAAACATCACCGAAATCTCCGGCCGCGGCGTCGGCCTGGACATCGTCCACGAAACCATCCGCTCGCAAAACGGCACGGTGCGCATCGAGTCGGAACTGGGGGTCGGCTTCCGCACCTACATCACGCTGCCGCTGACGCAGTCGATCGTGCGCGCACTGGTGGTCGACATCAAGGGCGAAGCCTACGCGGTGCCGATCGTGCAGGTGGAGCGCGTGCTCAAGGTGCCGCAAACGGCCATCCACACGCTGGAGAGCAAGCAGTTCTTCGACTTCGGCGGCGAGCATCTGGGACTAGTGTCGGCGGCACAGGTGCTGGAACTGGGCGACACCAGCGCCGAAGGCAGCGAGCTGCCGGTGATGGTGATCGGCGCCGGCGCGCGCCGCTACGCGCTGGTAGTGGATGCCATCCTCGGCGAACAAAGCCTGGCGGTGCAGGCGATCGATCCGATCTTCGGCAAGATGCGCGACATCTCCGCCGCAGCGCTGCTGGACAACGGCGACCCGGTGCTGATCCTCGACGTGCCGGACCTGCTGCTGTCGATCGACAAACTGCTGCACGAAGGCGGCCTGCACCAACTGGCCAAGTCGGACGCCGCCGAACGCCGCAAGACCAAGCGCATTCTGGTGGTCGACGATTCGCTCACCGTGCGCGAGATGGAGCGCAAGCTGCTGCTCAGCCGCGGCTTCCTGGTCGATATCGCCATCGACGGCATCGACGGCTGGAACGTGGTGCGCAGCGGCGAGTACGATCTGGTGATCACCGATGTCGACATGCCGCGCATGGATGGTATCGAACTGGTAACCTTAATTAAAAAGGATTTGCACCTGCATAAAGTGCCGGTCATGATAGTGTCATACAAAGACCGGCCGGAGGACCGCGCACGCGGGCTGTCGGCCGGCGCCGACTACTATCTGACCAAGGGCAGCTTCCACGACGAGACGCTGCTCGATGCCGTCAGCGACCTGATTGGAGACGCCCGTAGATGAAGATCGCCATCGCCAACGATGTCGCCATGGCAGCCGAGGCGCTGCGGCGGGTGGTCGCCAGCACCGCCGAGCACCAGGTGCTGTGGATCGCGCGCACCGGCGCCGAGGCGGTGCGCATGGCGGCCGAGAGCCGGCCGGACCTGATCCTGATGGACCTTAACATGCCGGAGCTGGACGGCGTGGAAGCCACGCGCCAGATCATGGAGCACAGCCCGTGCGCCATCCTGGTGGTGACCGGCCGCCCGCAGGACAACGTCAACCAGGTGTTCCGCGCGCTGGGCGCCGGCGCGCTGGACGTCACCGCCACGCCGGTGCTGCAAGGCCAGCCGGGCGGCGACGCCGAACTGCTGGCCAAGATCCGCACCATGGACAAGCTGATACGCCACAGCGGCGGCAACCAGGCCATGCTGCCGCGCAGCGCCGCCAACGGCGGCAACGGCCACGCCGACCCGGACACCGAAAAAGTCACCGCGCTGCTGGCCATCGGTGCCTCCACCGGCGGCCCGGTGGCGGTGTCCAAGCTGCTGGCCGGCTGGAAGGCGCCGCGCGGCTGCGCCATCGTGGTGGTGCAGCACATCGACCAGCACTTCGCCGACAACTTCGCGCGCTGGCTCGGCGAGCAGCTGGAGATGCCGGTGCGCGCCGCCGAGGAAGGCGACGAACTGGTGGCCGGCACCATCCTGATCGCCAAGAGCAACGACCACCTGACGCTGGATCAAAACCTGCGCTTGCGTTACGATGCCCATCCGAAGGACTATGCCTACCGTCCTTCGGTCGACGTATTCTTCCACTGCGTGGCGCAGCACTGGAAAGGCGAAGCGATTGGTGTACTATTGACCGGCATGGGGCGCGACGGCGCCGAAGGCCTGCTGGCCATGCGGCGCGCCGGCCAGACTACCATCGCCCAGGACCAGGCCAGCAGCGCGGTGTACGGCATGCCGCGCGCGGCGGCGGAACTGGACGCGGCGCAAATGATACTGCCGCTGTCGAAGATCGGACCGGTCTTGCGCAGCACCCTGGGCGGACGTAGCTAACAACCTAAGAGAAACCTGATGTCCGAAGCACATGTAATCGTACAAGATCAAGAACCGGTCCTCACCACCTTCAAGGTACGCGTACTGCTGGTCGACGACCAGCTGATCATCGTCGAAGCCGTGCGGCGCATGTTCAGCGACCAGCCGGACATCGAATTCCACTACGTGACCGACGCCACCAGGTCGCTGGAGACGGCGCTGCAGTTGCAGCCGACCGTGATCCTGCAAGACCTGGTGATGCCGGCCATCGACGGCTTCGGCCAGATCGCCCAGTACCGCGCCGAAGAGAGCCTGCGCCACGTGCCGGTGATCGTGCTGTCGGCAAAGGAAGACCCGAAACTCAAGGCGCACAGCTTCGGCACCGGCGCCAACGACTACATGGTCAAGCTGCCGGACAAGCTGGAACTGCTGGCGCGGGTGCGCTACCACTCGGGCGCCCACATCAGCCGCCTGCAGCGCGACCAGGCCTTCCGCTTCCTGCGCGAGAGCCAGAAGCAGCTGGCCGACGCCAACATCGAACTGCAAAAACTGGCGGCGCTCGACGGCCTGACCGGCATTGCCAACCGCCGCCGCTTCGACGACACCATGCGCATCGAGTGGCAGCGCGGCCAGCGCGACAAGAAGCCGCTGACGCTGCTGATGTGCGACGTCGACTTCTTCAAAGGCTATAACGACAGCTTCGGCCACCTGGCGGGCGACTTGTGCCTGAAAAAGGTGGCGGCTGTTTTGACTGAACACCTGAAGCGACCGGCCGACCTGGCCGCGCGCTACGGCGGCGAGGAGTTTGCGATTATCCTGCCGGAGACACCACTGACTGGGGCGCTGATCGTGGCCGAGTCGTGCCGCCGCCATCTGGAACAGCTCGCGATCGAAAATCCGCAAGCGACCACGGACCTGTCCTCGGTGACCATGTCGATCGGCGTGGCCAGTCTGGTGCCGTCGCCGGCGTCTTCGGTCGAAGAGCTGATCCGCCTCGCCGACCAGGCGCTGTACGCGGCCAAGCGTGCTGGCCGCAACCGCGTGATGAGCGCGGACGACACGCCCGGTCTCACAACATCGAACCAAGGAAACCCCGCAGCATGAGTGCTCAAATCGATCAAGTCAGCGTCGTCAAGAAATCGAATATCTACTTCGACGGCAAATGCGTCTCGCACACCGTCATCCTGGCCGATGGCAGCAAGAAAACCGTCGGCGTCATCTTCCCGTCCAGCCTGACCTTCAACACCGGCGCGCCGGAAATCATGGAAATCGTCGGCGGCGTGTGCAAGGTGCGGCTGGACGGCGCCAGCGACTGGCAAACCTACGCCGCCGGCCAGCATTTCAAGGTGGCGGGCAACAGCAAATTCGACATCGAAACGGTGGAAACCCTCGATTACGTCTGCCACTTCGGCTAAACTCAAAAGCAGACTGCGGTCTAATGCCGTTAAGTTAAGCTGGAATTTCACATCGTCATTCCCGCGCAAGCGGGAATCCATAGGACGTCTGCCGGGCAAACGCAGCATGGATTCCCGCTTGCGCGGGAACGACGTTGCTAACTTAACGGCATTAGCCTGCGGTCTGCTTTTTTTACGACCATGAACATACCATCACACAAGCTACTCGCGATTATCGAAGCCCAGGTCCAGCTGGTTGGCCTGGGCAATGACCTCGCCGCCGTCATGGACGCGGCGTCCGCGCGCGCGGTGAAACTGACCGGCGCCGACGGCGCCGTGGTCGAACTGCTGGAAGATGACGCCATCGTCTACCGCTCGGCCACCGGCATCGCCGAAGCGCAACTGGGCTTGCGCATGCCGGTGGCGAACAGCCTGTCCGGCCGTGTGCTGACCAGCCGCACGGCGGCGCTGTGCACCGACAGCGAAACCGACGACCGCGTCAACCGCGAAGCGTGCCGCAAGGTCGGCCTGCGGGCGATGGTGATCGTGCCGCTGATTGCCGGCGATGACGCCCTCGCCGTCATGAAGCTGATCTGGAAGGAGCCGCGCGAATTCAACCAGCACGAAGCGGAGATCGCGCAACTGCTGGCCAACATGGCGGCGATGCTGATGCAGCGCGCCACGCAGGAAGGCCCGAATGTGCTCAAGCAGCGCCTGACGCTAGACGAAGCCAGCGGCACCGCCAACCGTTCCTTCTTCTACGAGCAATTGCAGGCCAGGCTGGCGGCGGCGCAGGCTAGTAACGGCCATCTGGGCGTGGCGGTGGTGCGCATCAACGGCATCGCCTCGCTGAAAGAAGCGCTGGCCGACATCTCGCGCCGCATCGAGCGCGAATGCCGCGCCGGCGACCTGGTGGCGCGCATCGGCCACGATGAATTCGGCGTGATTCTCAACATGGCGTCGCGGCGCTCGATCGTCACCAGCCAGCTGCATCGTATCAGCCTGTCGGTAACCGGCGAGTCGCTGCCCGGCATCAGCGACGCCGCACTGCGCACCGCCTGCCACACCGGCTGCTCGGTCTATCCGGAAGACGCCCGCACCGCGATTGAGCTGGTGCAGGCTGCGCGTCCTTAGATGAACACGGGTTCAGGGTCGAGCAGCACGCCATAACGCGCCTGCACGTCGGCCTGGATCGCCTGGGCCAGCGCCACCACCTCGGCGCCGCTGGCGCCGCCGTTATTCACCAGCACCAGCGCCTGTTTCGGATAGACCCCGGCCGCGCCCAGGCTGCGGCCTTTCCAGCCGCATTGATCGATCAGCCAGCCGGCGGCCAGCTTCTCGCTGCCATCGGCCTGCGCGTGGTGCACCAGGTTCGGGAAGCGCTCCAGCAGCGCCGCACATTGCGCGCCCGGCACCACCGGATTCTTGAAAAAGCTGCCGGCGTTGCCGATCACCGCCGGATCGGGCAGCTTGCGGCGGCGGATCGCGATCACCGCGTCGGCCACTTGTTGCGGCGTCGGCGCATTGCCCAGGCCCGGCTCGGCCGCCAGCTCGGCGTAACGCAGATTCGGCTGCCACTGCCTGGGCAGCGCAAATGTCACGTCCAGAATGATCAGGTGGCGGCCCTCGTCGCGTTTGAAGATGCTGTCGCGATAGCCGAAGCGGCAAGCCGACGCCTCCATCACGCGCGTCTCGCCGCTGCGCGGATCGAACACCGTCGCGCTGTGGAATACGTCCTTGATTTCCAGCCCGTAGGCGCCAATATTCTGGATAGGCGCCGCGCCGACCGTGCCCGGAATCAGCGACAGATTCTCCAGCCCGCCGACGCCTTGCGCCAGCGTCCACTGTACGAACGCGTGCCAGTTTTCGCCGGCGGCGGCGCGCACCAAATAATGTTGTTGCGTGCCTTCCAGCACTTCCTTGCCCTGCAAGGCGATGTGCAACACCAGGCCGTCAAAGTCGCCGGTCAGCAGCACATTGCTGCCGCCGCCCAGCACCAGCTTGGGCAAAGTAGCCCAGGCGCCATCGGCATAAACGCAGAGCAATTGCTCTTTTTCTGTCACGCGCAAATAGGCGCGCGCGCTGGCCGCGATGCCGAAGGTGTTGAGGGAATGCAGCGGAAATTGATGTAAGACAGAAAATGAGGCGGGCATGAGAAAATAATCAGGAAATTTCATCGATTATAGAGCGAAACAAGCAAAAAACCAGCGCCGATATGGCAGCGTTGGGCAGGTTGTCCGTTAAAATATCAGTCTTTGATGCAGCCGGATCCATGCGGGCTGCGTGCCTCACGAAAAGGAAATAGTTATGCCGTCGTTTGATGTAGTTTTGGAAGCCGATATGATCGAAGTGAAGAATGCCGTCGAGCAATCTCAAAAGGAGATCGCCACGCGCTTTGACTTCAAGGGCACCGGCGCCGCCGTCGAACAGAAAGAGCGCGAGCTGACCGTCACCGCCGATGCGGAGTTCCAGTTGCAGCAGGTGCGCGACGTCTTGACCAGCAAGCTGGCCAAGCGCAAGGTCGATGTGCGTTTCCTGGACGATGGCGAAATCAAGAAAATCGGCGGCGACAAGGTGCGCCAGGTGATCACGGTGAAAAACGGCATCGAATCGGACGACGCCAAGAAAATCGTGCGCGCCATCAAGGACAGCAAAATGAAGGTGCAAGCCGCCATCCAGGGCGAGTCGGTGCGCATCACCGGCGCCAAGCGCGACGACCTGCAGGCCGCCATGGCGCTGCTGCGCAAGGAGGTCGCCGACCTGCCGCTGGAATTCAACAACTTCCGCGACTGATCCCCGTCCGTCCGCGCGGCCGTGCCCGGCACGGCCGCGCCGTCACATAGCTGTAGTACACATGGAGTAGAATAAGTCGGAGCCCCGACCATGCGTACTGCCGCGCGACCGCAAATAACCTCGGTAGTCTAAGGATAGCAATGAAACGTGTTGATGATTTCCGCCTGCGATTTGGCAATGAAGAGTATGTGCCCATCATGATCGGCGGAATGGGGGTCGATATCTCGACCTCGGAACTGGCGCTGGAAGCGGCCCGCCTGGGCGGCATCGGCCACATCTCCGACGCCATGGTGGAAGACGTCTCGGACCGCAAGTTTGACACCAGCTTCGTCAAGGACAAGACCAAGCTCTACAAGCACAACATCAACAACATGGACAAGTCCATGGTGCAGTTCGACCTGCAGCGCCTGGCCGAAGCGCAGCGCCTGCACATCGGCGCCACCATGCGCGCCAAGCAGGGCTCGGGCCTGATCTTCGTCAACTGCATGGAAAAGCTGACCATGAACGGCCCGCGCGAAACACTGCGCACCCGCCTGAACGCGGCACTGGACGCCGGCATCGACGGCATCACGCTGTCGGCCGGCCTGCACTTCGGTTCGTTCGCGCTGATGGCCGACCACCCGCGCTTCCGCGAAGCCAAGCTGGGCATTATCGTGTCGTCGGTGCGCGCGCTGCAGATCTTCCTGCGCAAGAACGCCAAGCTGAACCGTCTGCCGGACTACGTCATCGTCGAAGGCCCGCTGGCCGGCGGTCACCTGGGCTTCGGTCCGGAAGACTGGAAAGACTACGACCTGATGACCATCATGCTGGAACTGCTGGCTTACTTCAAGGAAGAGCAGCTGGACATTCCCCTGATCGCGGCCGGCGGCATCTTCACCGGTTCCGACGCGGTCCGGTTCCTGGAAGCCGGCGCGGCGGGCGTGCAAGTGGCGACCCGCTTCACCGTCACCAGGGAATGCGGCCTGCCGGACAAGGTCAAGCAGGAATACTTCAAGGCGTCGGAAGAGGACATCATCGTCAACGGCATCTCGCCGACCGGCTATCCGATGCGCATGCTTAAGAGTACGCCAGCGATCGGCTCCGGCATTCGTCCCGGCTGCGAATCGTACGGCTACCTGCTGGACGCAACCGGCAACTGCGCCTACATCAACTCGTACAACCGCGAAGTGGCGGCGCATCCGGAACTGAAGAACGTGGTGGTGATGGACAAGACCTGCCTGTGCACCCACATGCGCAATTTCAACTGCTGGACCTGCGGCCACTATACCTACAAGCTGAAAGACACGTCGTTCAAGAAGCCGGATGGCGAGTACCAACTGCTGAGCGCGGAGCACGTGTTCAAGGATTACCAGTTCAGTACCGACGATCACATCGCCCTGCCTGAGCAGGAATGACAAAAGCGCCCGAGGGCGCTTTTTTATTTTGTCAGCCTTCGCTGTTAATGCGGTAGATCAGCGCTTCCAACACCTCTTCTGCACGCTCATTATCCACCTGGCAGGTGCCGGCATTCTCATGGCCGCCGCCGCCGTATTCCAGCATCAGCGCGCCGATATTGGTCTTCGACGTACGGTTCAGGATCGACTTGCCGGTGGCGAAAACCGTGTTCTGGTTCTTCAGGCCCCACAGCACGTGGATCGAGATATTCGTCTGCGGGAACAGCGCGTAGATGATGAAGCGGTTGCCGGCAAAAATCACTTCCTCATTGCGCAGGTCCAGTACGACCAGGTTTTTGTGCACCGTGGCGCAACGGCGGATCTGCTCCTTGCACTTTTCGGCGTGATCGAAGTACAGCTCCTTGCGTTCCTTCACATCCGGCAGTTCCATGATCTGTTCGATCGTATGGTCCTTGCAGTAATTGATCAGGTCCATCATCAGGTTGTAGTTCGAGATGCGGAACTCGCGGAAGCGGCCCAGGCCGGTACGCGCATCCATCAGGAAGTTCAGCAGATCCCAGTTTTCCGGATGCAGCACTTCCTGCTCGTTGAAGCGGGCGGCATCACCCTTATCGACCGCCGCCATCATATCGTCCCACGATGCCGGGAACGCCTTGAGGCCGCCGTAATAATCGTAGACCACGCGCGCCGCCGACGGCGCCTCCGGATGGATCACATGATTGCTGCGCTCTCCGGTATTGCGAATGGTTTCCGACAAATGGTGGTCAAACGCCAGGTGCACGCCCGGCACGTACGGCAAATTGGTGGTGATGTCGTTGTCGCTGATGGCAATTTTACCGTCCTGCATATCCTTCGGATGGACGAACACGATCTCGTCAATCAAATCCAGATGCTTGAGCAGCACCGCGCACACCAAACCATCAAAATCGCTACGCGTTACCAAGCGATACTTTTTTGCTTCTGCCATGGAGCTACCTCAGGTGATTGGACACCGGTAAATAATACAACTCAATCGCACGGCTGCCCACAAATAGTGAGCTGACGTTGCATTAAGTCACGACGCTGCCCACAGAGACAATGTTACTGTGTAAGCAATACATCAAATTGTGAGGTGCTTATGAGTCTCCGTCTCGCCATTCTTGCCCTGACCGACAAGTACCAGCTATCGGTCCAGCAACATGCCGCCCTGCGCCAACTTGCCGCACTCGACGAGACGCCTCCTTCGCTCGCGCAGCGGCTGCAGCACGGCCTGGCAGTGCTGGGCGCCGCCCTCGGCGGGCTTGGCATCCTGTTCTGGATCGCCGCCAATTGGCCTTCGCTATCGCACGCCGGACGCTTCGCGCTATTGCAGGCGCTGCTCATCCTGGCCCTGCTGGGCGCCTGGCGGCGCCCGGTCACGCGCGTGCCCCTGTCGCTGGTGGCCTTCATCACCTGCGGCGGACTGCTCGCCCACTTCGGGCAGACCTACCAGACCGGCGCCGATCCATGGGAACTATTCGCAGTATGGGCCTTGCTGACCGTTCCGCTCTGCTTGGGCGTTCGCCACGACGTCCTGTGGACCGCATGGGCGGTGGTGGCCTTGACCGCCACCTGGCTGGCCTACCGGGCCGTGCCGGGCCTGGGATTTTTCGAGGCCAGCCTGAGCTCATGGGTGCCAGCCGTCGCGCTCGCGGCGCTGTTCCGCTTTGCGCCCGTCGGCGCCGGACTTTGGCCGATGCGCTTGAGTATGATCTACGCGACCGCAGGCCTGTGCTGGGTCGCCATCTACAGCTTGCTTGGGCCACAGCTCGGCGCAATGTACATGGTAACGCTGACCAGCATTGCTGCGCTGATCTTCGTCTTCAGCCTGCGCAATATGTTTGACGTGTTCGTCGTCAGCGCCCTGGGCTTCGGCGCCAACGTCGTGCTGATGGGCGGATTGGCGCGAACACTCATCGCAGGCAGGGGTGTGTCGACTGCGGCAATCCTGTTGACGGGATGCGTAGCGGCGGCGCTGTTGGCCCTCACGGTCAAGCTGATCATGGAGTTGGCGCACACGCATCAACCGGAGCACATCGCATGAGCAGCAAAAAACTGAACGATTTGATCAAAGCGGCGGTGGCCGGCGGCATCCTGCCATCCGACGCCACACCAACGTCCACGGCGCATCCCTGGCCGGTGGTCTTGATGACCGGGCTAGGGGCATGGCTGGCGGCGATCCCCTTCGTCGCCGTGCTGTTCATCACGCTGGGCTCACCGTTGGAACGAGGGTCGCTAACTTACACAGTTGGCGTACTGATCCTCGGCACCGCCCTATTCCTGCTACGCAGCCGCTATACGCCCGAATTCGTCGAACAACTCGGCTTTCCAGCGCTGCTGGTGGCGGGCGTGCTGCTGGCCTTCGGATTTTACCGGGATCTGTCGACCGTCCTGGCCAGCGCCGCACTGATGCTGGTAATCCTGGGCGCAGCCTGGGCAGTCCCCCAACTGTGGCTGCGCACCTTATTAGGCGCGCTGGCCTGCGCGGCGTTTGCCATGATGTTTGGCGAAGACCGCCTTTTTTGGCGGGGAAACTGGCAAAACGGGCTGTATTGTGCGGCGCTCGTATGGACCGCCACCGTGGCCTGGGCAGACGCGCGACCAGTTTCCGGCACGACAGCGGAAGAAGCAATGGCACTCGACGCCATCGCTTCCGGCTGGGCCGCGATGCTGTTGCTGGGATTGGCATACAGCACTGGTCAGAGCTTCATGATCGGTGTGCTGGCAGAACCTTTCCAGGTCGCCGTCGACTTCAGCGACGCGCCACTATCACGCATCTTGTCGTTGCTGCTGGCCATCGCCGGCGCCGCCTGGCTGGCATGGCACTGGCCGGCTTGCCGCATGCCGCGTATGTTGCTCGCGGCCTTGCTGTTGCTCGCCCTGTGCTGGATGATGCCCCCGCTCGGCGCCGCGCTGCTGGTGCTGGCGATATGTGCGACCAGCGCGCGGCCGATACTGGCAACAACCGCCGCCGTTGCGGCAGCTTGGATTGTTGGCTGTATCTATTACCAGCTGGCGCTGCCATTGACCACCAAGGCAATCCTGATGGCGGCAAGCGGCGCTGCGTTTGGACTGATCGGGTGGTCAAGCCGCCCCCGCGGTATGCGCAGCGCAGCGCAACCTGGTCAGATACCCAAGCTGATGGCGCTGACATTGCTGGCAGTATTGGTGGTCGTCAACGGCGGCATCTGGCAAAATGAGCAGCTGATCCGAAGCGGCCGAACGGTCTTTATTGCACTGGCGCCGGTCGACCCGCGCTCACTGATGCAAGGCGATTATATGCGCCTCAACTTCAGCTCGCCGGATCTGAACGTCGTTGGCCGGCACGTCAAAGTCGTCGCCGCCATTGACGACAGAGGGATTGCGGTCATCCGCCGCGCCGCATCCGAAGGCCCGCCGGCCACGAATGAAATCCTGATCGAGCTGGTGAATACCCAAAGCGGTCTGCAGCCGGCAAGCAATGCGTGGTATTTCAAGGAAGGCGAGGCAAAACGATGGGAGCAGGCCAAATACGGCGAGTTTCGCATCGACAGCAACGGCCATGCGCTGCTGGTCAATCTGCGCGGCGCCAACCTGGAACTGCTGTAAATGCAAAAAATCCCCACCTGCACCGAGCACGATCTTGAGCGCGTTCAGGCTGATGGGGATTTCTCTAAATAACTAGCTTGACGATAACCTACTTTCACACTGGTTGCAGCACTATCATCGGCGTAGAGTCGTTTCACGGTCCTGTTCGGGATGGGAAGGGGTGGGACCGACTTACTATGGTCATCAAGCT
>NZ_WWCS01000040.1 GCF_009857535.1 Duganella margarita | reverse complement strand
TGGGGTTGTGGCGGGCGGCGTGGTGAAACCGGCTGGCGCCGACGCCGCGGCCTCCGGCGGCGGTGCGGCGACTGGCACGGCGCCGGCTTCGATGCAGACGGCTGCGCAGGCGGCGAATGCGGCCGCAAGTTCGGCGCCGGTTGCGCCCGGGCGGGATCGCAGCAAGCCGGCGCCATTGCCATCGGTGCATGAGTCGGAAACCGGCGTGCCGGGCGAGGTCAAGGCGGCGGGACAGGCGCGCCGGATCGCCGGCGTGTGGGTGGGGGCGGATGGCAAGGTGTTGAAGACGCCGCCGCGCGAGGAGGCGGCCGAGGTGCCGGTTGGCGTGGCGCAGGCATTGTTGCCGCTGGCGCCGCTGCCGCTGCCCAGCGGCGTCAAGCGGCCAGCGCCGGTTTCCTGCGCGCCGAGCGGCATCAGCGCCAAGGAATGCGTGGCGCTGGATACCCATAATGCCGAGCTGTCCAGCAAGCTGCTGGAACTGGAAGGCAAGATGAAAGTCTTGCAGGGCGCGCTGGGTGGCGCGGCGCCGGCGGCCATCCGCGCGGCTGCGCCGTCAGGCAAGCCGGCTGCGGCGCATAGCGCAGCGGCGACGGCAGTATCAGCGGCTGTGCCAGCAGCGTCCGGCGCTGCGGCGGGCGCGGAGTCGGCTGCCAAGGCTGCATCCTCGCCGGCTGCTGCCTCCGCGGCGGCGTCGAGCGAGGCGGCCAGCGTGCCGGCCGGGCCGGTCAAGCAGATCCGCGTCTTGCCCAAGCTGAAGTACAAAAAGGAAAAGCCGCCTGAGGCGCAGACCGATTACACCATGCCGCTGGTTGCCGGCGGTGTTGGCCTGCTGGCGCTGCTGGGCGCTGGCTTGCTCTGGTGGCGCAAGAAAAAATCAGGCCGTGGTCCGCTGCAAATCTGGCAGGGCTTCCGCAAGAAAAAACCAGCCACGCCCGACGCCGCCGCACCTGCCGCCGAGCCAGCGCCCGCACCGGCCGCCGAATCGGTGGCCTCGTAATGCGCTAAACGCATAAGCTTATTGCTGGAAGCTCTGTCTTCACTCAAACGATCTGGGGTATAGTGTTTGGCGCTATTTTCCCACCATTGAAAGAGTCCCATGAGCGCAGCAGAACAATATCAGGCCTTCAAACAACTCGGCCTCAAACTCGACATGTCACGCGGCAAGCCGGCGCCGGAGCAGCTGGACCTGTCCAACGCCCTGGCCGAGGCGCTGCCGACCTACAAGGCGGCTGACGGCACCGATGCCCGCAACTACGGCGGCACCATCGGCCTACCGGAAGCGCGCGCGTTGTTCGCCGAGTTGCTGGACGTTCCCGCCGCGCAGGTCGTGGTCGACAGCAGCGCCAGCCTGTCGCTGATGCACGATGTGATCGTCTACAGCCTGCTGAACGGCGTGCCCGGCCATGCGCCGTGGGTGCAAAATCCGGTGACCTTCCTGTGCCCGGTACCGGGCTATGACCGCCACTTCGCCATCTGCGAGGCGCGCGGCATCAAGATGATCAACGTGCCGATGAATGCCGACGGTCCGGACATGGACCTGGTGGAAAAACTGGTGGCGGAAGACGCCAGCATCAAGGGCATGTGGATTGTGCCGAAGTACAGCAATCCGGGCGGCGTGGTGTACTCAGACCAGGTGGTGCAGCGCCTGGCGGCGATGAAGACCGCAGCGCCGGACTTCCGCCTGCTGTGGGATGACGCTTACCGCTTCCACCATCTGGGCGAGAAAAACCTGGCCGTGGCCAACATTCTGGCGGCGTGCGAGACCGCCGGCAATCCGGACCGGGCGATTGTGTTCGCGTCGTCGTCCAAGATCAGCTGGGCGGGTTCGGGCGTGGCGGCGCTGGCGGCGTCGCCGGCCAATATCGCCTGGTGGACCAAGCTGTCGGGCATCCGCAGCATCGGCCCGGACAAGATCAACCAGCTGCGCCATGTGCGCTTGCTGAAAGACCTGCCGACCGTGGAGGCGTTGATGGAACAGCATCGCCAGCTGCTCAAGCCGAAGTTTGACGCGGTGCTGGCGCAGTTCCAGGCGCATCTGGGCGACGTGCCGGGCGTGTCGTGGACGCATCCGGACGGCGGCTATTTCATCGATCTGATTACGCCGGATGGCGCCGCCAAGCGCACCGTGGCGCTGGCCAAGGAGGCGGGCATCGTGCTGACGCCGGCTGGTGCGGCGTTCCCGTATGGCCGCGATCCGCTGGATCGCCATATCCGCATCGCGCCGAGTTTCCCGTCGCTGGCGGAGATTAACCAGGCGGCGCAGGGGATTGCGCTGTCGCTCAAGGTTGCGCTGGCAGGCTGAGAATAAAAAAAAGCGCCTTGCGAGGCGCTTTTTTGTTGGGGCGGCTACGCTTACTGGCGGGCCATGCCTGGAACGCTGTTCATCCAGGGATCGGTCACGTCGCGGATTTCGCGGTCGTTGGCCAGAATTTGTTTCAGCAGGTCGATCTTGCGCAGGCGTTGGCCGCCGTTCAGTGCCGGCACGCCGCTGGCGGTGGCGCGTGCTTCGGTGGCGCATTGGCCTTCCAGCTGGCTCAGGCGGTCCAGATCTCCCATACGTGCAGCGGCAGCCATCTGATTGGTCAAACCGGCAATATTTTCGTACATCGAGAGGACTTCGGAAGAGGTCATAATTCCACCTGGGCTGGTTAGCGCGGAGTACCGCATGTCCTGATTAACGTCGCCTTGAGCGGGAACTTTAGGGTTTTTTGAAAAAAAAAGTGAAAAAAATCCGCCTGCGGTAAAACAGGCGGATTTTAGTGTCGAAAGATTATCTTATTTGACCAGTTCTTCCAGGCCGGCGCTCAGTTCGTCCGGCGGCGGCATGTCGTCGATCAGGGCGTTGTCTTCCAGGCCCAGCTCTTCCGCCAGGTCGGTTGGGTAGCAGGCGGCGATTTCCTCGTCGCTCAGTTCGGCCTGGGCCACGCGGGCGCGCCAGGCGGCCAGCGAGACCACGGCGGCCAGGCGGTTCAGTTCGCCGTTGTGATGCGGCTCCGGGAAGGCCAGGATGGTTTCCGAGAAGGCGGCCGGGAATTTCCAGCGCTTGGCCAGTTCGGCGCCGACGTCGGCGAAGGTGTAGCCCAGCGAGGCGCGTTCGGCGTCCAGGCGGCGGGCGTCCATCGGGCCCGCCACTTTATCCAGCGCCATCGCCTGTTCCGGCGCGGCCGAGTGGATCACCAGTTGGCCGATGGCGTGCATCATGCCGATGGTGAAGGCGAGGTCGGTGTTTTCCTTGGTTTTTTTGGCGATCCATTTGGCCGCCACGGCGGTGTGCAGGCTGTAGCGCCAGAATTGCTTCAGGTCGAGGCCGGGCACGGTCTTGAAACCGCTGACCAGGCCGGAGCTGATGACCAGCGTGCGCACGGTAACGAAGCCGAGCATCAGCACGGCGTCTTCGACGGTGCCGATGCTGCGCGAGACGTGGTAGTAGGCCGAGTTGGCCAGACGCAGCAGCTTGGCGCTCAGTACCGGGTCCGTCGACAATTTCTTCGCGATCTCTTCGGTCGAGACGCTGGCCTTGTCGAAACTGCTGATCAGCTCTTCCACGACTTTTGGCGCGGTAGGCAACGCAGTTGGATTCTGGAACAGGGCATCAAGTTTCATATTTAATCTCCTCGGTGTTAAATGCGTTGCTATAAGCTAACTATATAGGGAATCTTTAAATACCAGAAGAGATTTGGGGCCTTTCGTCGCTTTTCCGTGCAGCTGTATATACTCGTGGAATGAAAATTGAAGACATTACCCGGACCACGCTGCAGCATTACGAGCGCACCGCCGAGCAGTTTTTTGCCGGCACCATCGACCACGACGTGAGCCAGAATATTGCGGCGTTGCTGGCGGCGATCGAGGCGCCGGCGCCGTATCGCTTGCTGGACCTGGGCTGCGGTCCGGGCCGCGATTTGAAGACCTTCAAGACGATGGGGCATGAGCCGGTCGGCATCGATGGCTCGGCGAAATTTGTCGAGATGGCGCGCGCCTACAGTGGTTGCGAAGTGTGGCGGCAGGATTTCGTCCAGCTCGATTTGCCGGCGGCGTTTTTCGATGGCGTCTACGCCAATGCGTCGCTGTTCCACGTGCCGAGCGCCGCGCTGCCGCAGGTGCTGCGCGCCTTGCATGCGGCGCTGAAAAACGGCGGCGTGTTGTTCAGTTCCAATCCGCGTGGTGACAACAGCGAGGGCTGGAATGGCCCGCGCTATGGCAGCTATTACGACTATGAGACCTGGCTGCGTTACCTGACCGAAGCAGGTTTTACTGAGGTCCAACATTACTACCGTCCGAGCGGCCTGCCGCGCGATCAGCAGCCGTGGTTGGCCAGCGTGTGGCGTTGCGTACGAGACCGCACAGAAGCTTAGGGATGAACGGCCTATAGTAGAACCCATGCACACAGCACTTCGCTGAGTGACCGTTAGCTACTAAGGAGTTCATCATGAACAAGGATCAAGTCGAAGGTAAACTGAAAGACGTCGGCGGTAAAATTCAGGAAGAAGCCGGCAAACTGGTTGGCAGCTCCGAACAGCAAGCCAAAGGCCTGAACAAGCAAGCCGAAGGTAAAGTCCAAAAGGGCTACGGCGACGCTAAAGAAGCCGTCAAAGACACCGTGAACGAAATCAACAAAGGCAACCGTTAATCGGTGCTGTTGTTGAAAGAAAAAAGCCGCTGATCTCAGCGGCTTTTTTTCTGTTTGCCACGAACGATTATTTCGTCGTTTCAGGCTGCAGGTTCTTCTTGAAGAAGGCCTCGATGTTGCCGTACACGTGGCGCTGCGGCGCGCGGCCGGAGATGCCGTGCTTGGCGCCCGGGTAGGTCATCAGATCAAAGTGCACGTTACGCTTGACCAGTGCGTCGATCATGCGCGTGGTGTTGGTGAACAGCACATTGTCGTCCGCCATGCCATGCATCAGCAGCAGCGGCGATTTCAGGCCGTCCAGATGCGAGTACACGCCGCTGTAGTCATAGCCGGCCGCGTTTTCTTTCGGCGTGCCCATGAACTGCTCGGTGTAGTGGGTGTCGTACAGCGACCAGTCGGTCACCGGCGCCACCGACACGCCCATGGCGATCTTGTCCGACGCTTCCGCCAGCAGGCGCAAGGTCATGAAGCCGCCGTAGCTCCAGCCGAACACGCCGATGCGCTTGGCATCAACGAAGCTCTGTTTGCCCAGCCACTCAACGCCAGTCAGCTGATCTTCCACTTCCACCCGGCCCAGCTGGTGGTAGTTGGCGTCGGTGAAGGCGCGCTCACGGCGCGACGAACCCCGGTTATCCAAGCGCCACACCACGAAGCCTTGCTGCGCCATGTACTGGTCGAAGAAGTTGCCCCATTTGCGCGACACGTGCTGCGAGTGCGGGCCGCCGTAGGTCGACAGGAACACCGGATATTTTTTCGACGCGTCAAAGCCGCTCGGCTTGATGATCGAGTAGTACAGCGTCTGGCCGTCCTTGGCTTTCAGCGTGCCGTATTCGGTCTTCAGGTGCGCGTCCTGATACTTGGCGTACGGATGGCTGGCGTTCAGCTCGTTGTGCTCCAGCCATTCGATCATGGCGCCGTCCGGCTTGCGGATGCTGACTTGCGGCGGCGTGTCCGGGCTGGAATAGGTGTCGACGAACACTTCGCCGTTGCGGGCAAAGGACGAATCGTGCCAGCCGTCGCCTTGCGTCACGCGGGTTGGCTTGTCGGCGGTGCTGCCGTCGAGCTTGAGCACGTAGGTCTGGCTGTCGATGACAGCGTCGCGGTTCGACTGCACGAACACGCGGCCGCTTTTCTCGTCCAGCGCCAGCAGGCGGTCGATGCCCCACTTGCCTTTGGTGATGGCGTGCTTCAGCTTGCCGTCCAGGCCGTACAGGTACAGGTGCTTGTAGCCGTCGCGTTCGGACGACCAGATGAAGCTCTTGTTATCCGACAGGAAGCGCAGGTCGTCGAAGATGCTGACCCAGGTCGGCGAGGTTTCGGTGATCAGCACTTTCTGCGCCAGCGTGGCGGCATCCACCGACACCAGTTCCAGTTTCTTCTGGTCGCGGCTCTGGCGCTGGAACAGCAAGGCCTTGCTGTTGGCGATCCAGTCGGCGCGCACCAGGTAGATGTCCTTGTCGGCGCCGAGGGCGACGTCGCGGATCGCGCCGGTGTCGGGCGAAACAATCTTCAGCTCGACCAGCACGTTCGGATCGCCGGCGGCCGGGTAGCGCTGCTCGACCACTTCGGTGCGGTCGGCAAAGATTTCAAAGCGGCGCACCACCGGCACCGGCGCTTCGTCGTAGCGTTTGTAGGCGATGGCGGAATCGTCCGGCGCCCAGTAATAGCCGGTGGTCTGCGCCATTTCTTCCTGCGCCACGAATTCGGCCTCGGCATTGTGGATGGTGCCCTTGCCGTCGGTGGTCAGCTGCTTTTCCTTGCCGGTGTTGAGGTCGATGACGAACAGGTTCTGGTCGCGCACGAAGGACACATAACGGCCCTGCGGCGAAATTTTCGGATCCAGCACGTTGCCGGAAGCGACCATGCGCGCGCTGTCCGGTTTGGCGACGTCGATCAGGTACAGGTTGCCGGCGATCGGCACCAGCAGGCGCTTGCCGTCCGGCGACCAGCTGTAGCTCAGAATGCCTTTCAGGCTGGCGGTGCGGGCGCGCTCGCGGCGGGCCTTCTCGGCGTCCGACAGATTTTCTTCCGGCACCAGCACTTTGGAATCGACCAGGCGGTGCGTGGTTTTGTCCTTGAGGTTGTATTCCCACAGATCCAGCTGGAACTGGTTGTCGTCACGGCCGCGCAGGAAAGTGACCCGGGCGCCGTCCGGCGACACTTTCAGGTTGCGCACGCCGGGGCCGCTCAGCGACGGATCGCTGTGGATGCGGTCCAGGGTCAGTTTTTCTGCGGAGGCGTTGGCGCCGGCCAGCAGGGCAAGGAAGCAAAGGATGAATCGCATGGTCTCTCTCTAATTGGCAGAATCCAAGACGATACCAGACGCACACGCCTGTGGCGAGACAGCAAGATTGGGAATCCGTACCGGAAAACCGTTTTTCCTTCGGCGTCAGGCCGCCTGCACGGCCGGCTAGGACTGCGCTGCCCGCACGCGCGCCAGCGACAAGCGCTGCAACGACCAGCTGAGCAGCACTGCCGCCACCGTCAGACCGATGGTCAGGCCGATCCAGAAACCGGCCGCCGCCATGTCGTGACCGAGTCCCAGCCAGCAGCCGAGCGGCAGCGCGAAGCCCCAGAACGCCAGCAGCTGGATCTGCATCGGCTGGCGCGTGACCTTGTAGCCGCGAATGGCGCTGGAGGTGGCCACCTGGGTGGCGTCGGACAACTGGAACAGCGCGGCGAACAGCAGCAGATAAGCGCACAGCGCCTGCACCGCCAGGTCGGAGGTGTAGGCGGCGGCGATCTGGTGACGCCAGGTCACCATCAGCAGCGCCGACAGCACGCCGAACCCCAGCGACATGCCGACCCCAACCCAGGCGACGAAGCGCGCCCGCACCGGATCGCCTTCACCGACCGCCTGGCCGACGCGGGTGATCAGCGCGATGCCAAAGCTGAGCGGCACCATGAAGGTCAGCGAACTGAAATTGAGCGCGATCTGGTTGGCGGAAATCTGCACCACGCCGTAGCGCGCCACCAGCAGGCTGACCAGGCCGAAGGCGCTGACCTCGGCAAAATAGGTGATGCCGATCGGCAGGCCAAGGCGCAGCATCGGCTTGATGGCCGCCCACTGCGGACCTTCCCAGTGGCTGAACGGGTAGGTGGCGCGGTAGGCCGGCGCGCGGCGGATCCACAGCAGCATGGCGCCCAGCATCAGCCACATGCACAGGCCGGTCGACACCGCGCAACCGAGGCCGCCCAGCGCCGGCAAGCCCCAGTGGCCGAACACCAGCAGCCAGTTGACGAACACATTGAACAGCAGGCCGAGGATGGCGATCACCATCACCGGCTTGGTTTCGTTAATGCTGGTGCTGTAGCCGTACAGCGCGCGGTAGGCCGCCAGCGGCGGCAGGCCGATGCTGATGATGTGGACGAACAGCTCCGCCTGCCGCTGCACATGCGGCGCCAGCCGCAGGTAGTCGAACACCAGCGTCGCCAGATTGGCCAGCAGCATCGCCACCAGGCCGACGCCGAGCGCCTTCCACAGCGACTGCCGCACCGCGTGCGGGATCCGGTCCAGCGCGCCGGCGCCGACGTCGTGGGCAACGATGCTGTTAATCGCCATCATCACGCCGCTGACGGTGACCAGCACGATGGCCCACACCGAGGCGCCGAGCGACACCGCCGCCAACTGGTCGGCGCTGGTGTGGCCGGTCATGGCGACGTCGGCCACGCCCATGCCGACTGTCGCCAGCTGGCCCACCAGCACTGGCCAGGCCAGCTGCCACAGGGCGGCGCTCTCGCGGCGGATATTCGACAGGGTAAAGGTATGCGGCATCGGCTGGGAGGAAATAAAGAGGTTACAGAAACGTACAATTTTACTGGGTTGCCAACACTTTTGCGCGCTATCATGCTCACTCAGCCTGATTCCGGAGACGCCATGCCCCCATTTTTCGCCACCGCCACTGTGGTGCTTGCCTGTTGCACCGCCAGCACGGCGGCCTGGGCCGGCGACATCACGCTGTACACGCGGTCCCATCTGGGCGGCCCGGCCATCACGCTGCACGAGGCCACGCCGGACCTCGATCTGCTGGGTTTCAACGATAAGACTTCCAGCGTGGTGGTGCACAAGGGCACCTGGCAGGTGTGCGCGGAAAAGCACTACAAGGGTAAATGCATCCTCCTCAAGGAAGGCGAATACGCCGAATTGCCAGGCTTTGACAATATGATCTCCTCCGTGCGCGAGCGTGATGCCAAGTCAGAGAAGAAATAGTCTGGCTGTCACAATTGCTTGCAATTTGGCCACACACGGATGTCGTCGCAGCCGCGGCGGCGCGCGTTACAAGGCAAAACCTCCTCCATTCATCCCGACCTATCATGAACTCTTTTTTTTCGCGCCTGACTCAAACCATTTCCTTGCTGACTGTAACCACTTTGCTGGCCGCCGCCGCACACGCCGGCGAAGTGACGCTGTACACCGACGACAACTTCGGCGGCCCGTCGGTAACGCTGCGCGGCGCCACGCCGGACCTGGTGGCATACGGCTTCAACGACCGCACTTCCAGCGTGATTGTGCGCTCCGGTACGTGGGAACTGTGCGAGCACGCCGGGTTCCAGGGCCATTGCATCACTTTGCAGCGCGGCGAATACCGCCGTCTGCAAGGTTTTAACGACGTCGTCTCGTCGGCGCGCGAAGTGGGCGAGCGCCGCGATGACCGTGACGGCCGCGATGGCCGTGGCGGCCGTGGTGGTCCCGGCGGCTACGGCCGCCAGGAAGACATCATGCTGTTCGGCCAGGCCCGCTTCGGCGGCCGCCCGGTTAGCCTGCGCGGCGACGCGCGCACCCTGGACGACTACGACTTCAACGACCAGGCCGGCTCCGTCATCATCAACGAAGGCCGCTGGGAGTTGTGCGAACACGCCGATTTCCGCGGCAAATGCATTATTCTTGGCCCAGGCCGCTATGAATTCCTGGACGACATGAATAACCGCATTTCGTCGGTCCGCCGGGTCCGCTAAAAGCACGAAGCAGCGGCACGTTTTGCAGCTTTGCGCTAGACTGGCAGCCAAGCAAAACGGGAGCGCGCAACGTGGAATACAAGGATTATTACCAGACCCTGGGCGTGGCCAAGACGGCCAGCGAGGAAGAAATCAAAAAGGCGTATCGCAAGCTGGTCCGGAAATACCATCCGGACGTCAGCAAGGAAGCGGACGCCCAGGCCAAGACGCAGGAAATCAACGAAGCCTACGGCGTGCTGGGCGACGCCGAAAAGCGCACCGCCTATGACGAGCTGGGCCGTGGTCATCAATACCGCGCCGGCCAGGAATTCCGCCCGCCGCCGGACTGGGGCCGCGGCTTTGGCGGTGGCGGCGGGCAAGGCGCTGCCGGGCAGGGCGGCTTTGGCGGCGTCGACAGCGACTTCTTCTCCGACCTGTTCGCCAACTTCGGCGGTGGCGGCAGCCGCCGGCGCCAGCCGCCGCAGCGCGGCGACGACAGCCACGCCACGCTGACCATCGACCTGGCCGACAGCTACCACGGCGCGACCCGCAACATCAGCCTGACGGTGGCCGAGCGCGACGCCCAGGACCGCATCGTCACCCGCGAGCGCAACCTCAGCGTCAACATCCCGAAAGGCGTGACCGCCGGCCAGCAACTGCGCCTCAGCGGCCAGGGCCAGCCGGGCGCGGCCGGACCGGGCGATTTGTATCTGGAAATCCAGTTCCGCGCCGATGCGCGCTACCGCCTCGACGGCCGCGACGTCTACCAGACGGTGCCGGTGGCGCCGTGGGAACTGGCACTGGGCGGCGAGATCGAAGTAACCACGCCGTCCGGCAAAGTCAATGTTACGGTGCCGGCGGCGTCGCAGAGCGGGCGCAAGTTGCGGCTGCGCGGACGCGGCCTGCCGGGCAAGGAAGCGGGCGACCTGTATCTGTTGCTGGAGGTGGTGCTGCCGCCGGCCACCAGCGACAAGGCCCGCGAACTGTATCAAACGATGGCGCGCGAGCTGGCCTTCAACCCGCGCGCGGGAGGATGAACATGGCAACCACAATCGTGACCGCCGTGGTGATCGACGGCGACGCCGCGCTGACGCTGGAAGAACTGGCGCAAGCCTGCGCCGTGGAGCCGGACTGGGTGGTAGCGCGGGTGCGCACCGGCATTCTGCTGGACGAACGCGCCAGCACCGAGCACAGCACCGTCTGGCGCTTCAGCAGTGCCGACCTGGTGCGGGCCCGCCGGCTGTGCCAGATCGAACGGGCGTTCGACGCCAACGACGATGTGGCGGCGCTGGTGGTCGATCTGTCGGAAGAAATCCGCCGCCTGCGCGGCAAGCTCAGCGCCGCCGGAGTGCAATAGGCGCGGGCACCGCCATGCCGGCCGGCGCTGCGGCGTGGGGCGGGCGTGGCAGGTCGGCCAGCGGCTGGCGGTCCGCCAGCGCGTGATACGCATGCGGCGCGCCGGCGCCGTGGGATGTGTGCGCGGCATGGGCCGCAGCGGCAGCCAGCTCGCCGGCCTCGCGCGCGTTGCGCGGCGCCGGTATGCCCGGCTGGTCCAGTTCGAGGAACTGCTGCATCAGCCACCGCGTGGCCGGGCCCGGTTCTTCGTCGCCGCGGCGGATCACATACAGCGGGAAACTGAAGGAATTGCCCTCGGCGATCTGCAGCTGCACCAGGCGGCCGGCATCCAGATCCCACTGCACGAACTCGACCGGCATATTGCCCCAGCCGATGCCGTTGCGCAGCAGCGCATGCTTGGAGCTCAGATCGCCCAGCCGCCAGTCGCGCAGCGCCAGCACGCCGAAATCCTGGCCGGCGGTCAGCGTGCTGCGGTCGGTCAGCACCAGTTGCGTGTGTTCGCGCAGCACGGCGGTCGGCACGATGCCCTCGATCTGCGCCAGCGGATGGTCCGGCGCCACCACCGGCACCATGGTGACGAAGCCGCAGGCCTGGCGCTCGATCACATCCGGCGTGCCCGGCATCCAGCCGCTGATGCCGATGCGGCAGGTGCCGTCGGCCACCAGCTCGGTCACCGCGCCCAGCGCCTCGGTGCGCAGCCGCATCGATACGGTCGGAAATTCTTTCTGGAACGCGTGCAGGATGCGCACCAGCTTGCAGGTGGAGAACATCACATCGACCACCAGCGACACCTCGGCCTCCAGCCCGGCCGACAGCGCCTTGGCGCGGGCGCGCATGCCGTCCACCTTGAGCGACACCGCGCGGGCGTCGGCCAGCAGCGCCTTGCCGGCCTCGGTCAGCGTCGGCTTGCGCTTGCTGCGGTCCAGCAGCGCCACATTCAGCTGCTCTTCCAGGTTGGCGATGGTATAACTGATGACCGACTGGGTGCGGTGCAGCGCCCGCGCCGCATGGGCAAAACCGCCATGGTCGATGACGGCAATAAACACGCGCAGCTGGTCGAGGGAGGGGAGGCCGGGATCACGCATAATCGATTTTCTCGATAAGTAGAATTGAAATAAACTGCATTTCATCGATATTATAATCGCTTTATGATGGCTGCAACTCCCACTCAAAGGAAACACCATCATGGCCAACATCCTCCACATCGACAGCAGCGTGCGCAGCACCGGTTCCCTGACCCGCCAACTGGGCGGCGAATACATCGCCAAGCTGAAAGCCGCCAACCCGGCCGCCACCGTCGTCACCCGCGACATCGTCAGCCAGCCGCTGCCGCACCTGACCGAACAGCTGATCGGCGCCTACTTCACCCCGGCCGAGCAGCGCAACGCCGAACAGGCGCACGCCATCAAGACCTCGGACGCCCTGGTGGATGAACTGCTGGCCGCCGACACCATCGTCATCGGCGCGCCGATGTACAACTTCTCGATCACCTCCGGCCTGAAAGCCTGGATCGACCACATCGCCCGCGTCGGCCGCACCTTCCAGTACGGCGCCAACGGTCCGCAAGGCCTGGTCACCGGCAAAAAAGTGGTGGTGTTCGTCGCCAGCGGCGGCGTCTACAGCGAAGGCCCTGCCGCCGCCTACGACCACGTCACCACCTACCTGCGCTCGACGCTGGGCTTCCTCGGCATGACCGATGTCACGTTCGTGGTCGCCGAAGGCGTATCGATGGGTGAAGAAGCCGTCACCAACGCCATCGCCAAGGGCCGCGCCCAGATCGACGCTATCGCCGCCTAAGCCGCGTCGTCTCCCCGCAAGCCCCCACCGCGCCCGGCGCCGTGGGGGCTTGTTGTATGATGAAGGCCTCTCGCTCTGGAGCCCTACATGAAACGCAACCTGCATCTGCTGCTGATCGATCCGCAAAACGATTTTTGCGACCTGCCGGCCGGCTATCTGCCGACCGACCCGGTCCGCCGCCAGCCGCTGGCGCCATCGCTGCCGGTGCCGGGCGCGCACCAGGATATGCTGCGCGTGGCCGGCCTGATCAATCGCGGCCGCGCCGGCCTGAGCGCCATCAGCGTCACGCTCGACTCGCACCACCGCTTCGACATCGCCCACCCGACCTACTGGATCGCCGCCGACAGCGCGCCGGTGGCGCCGTTCACCGAAATCAGCGCCGCCGACGTGCGCGCGCAGCGCTTCCTGCCGCGCCATCCGGGCGGCCTGCCGATCACGCTAAACTACCTGGACCGGCTGGAAGCGGCCGGCCGCTACAAGTTGATGGTGTGGCCGGTGCATTGCGAAATCGGCAGCTGGGGCCATAACGTCCACGCCGACGTGCGCGCCGCCTACGGTCACTGGGAGGAGGCGGCGCTGGGCATCGTCGCCAAGCTGGCCAAAGGATCCAACCCGTGGACCGAGCACTACTCGGCGGTGCAGGCCGAAGTGCCGGACGCCGACGATCCCGACACCCAGTTCAACACCCGCTTCGTGCGCGGCCTGGCCGACGCCGATTGCATCTACATCGCCGGCGAGGCCGGCAGCCACTGCGTCAAGGCCACGGTCGAACACATCGCCGATTATTTCGAGCAGGAATACGGCGCCGCGTCGCTGGGCAAGCTGGTGCTGATCACCGACTGCATCAGCCCTGTCACCGGCTTCGAGGCCCAGTACCAGGCCTTTTTGCAGGCGATGCAGGCGCGCGGGGTACAGCTGCAGACCAGCGAAACAGTGCTGGCCGCGCTGCTGGAGAACGCCGCCGCCACGCTGGAGGCGGTATGACCGAACCGATCATCCGCAGCCTGCTGGAAACCGACCTTTACAAGTTCACCATGTGGCAGGCGCTGTTCACCAGCGCTTACAACGACAACTCGGCCGAATACCGCTTCGTCTGCCGGCACGCGCCGGCGCAGCCGCTGGCCGAACTGAAGGAGGCGGTCGAGCGCGAGGTCGAGCATCTGTGTTCGCTGCGCTTCCGCGAAGAGGAACTCGACTATCTGCGCTCGCTGCGCTACATGAAGTCCAGCTTTGTCGACTTCCTGTCGATCTTCCGGCTGCAGCGCCGCTTCATCCGCATCGAGACCAAGGGCGACGCGCTGGAAATCGTCGCCAGCGGGCCGCAGATGCACGTGATGTTCTTCGAGATCTTCATCCTTGCCATCGTCGGCCAGCTGCACGCGCAGCGCTTCCCGCAGGAGGCGGCGCTGGCCGAGGGCCGGCGCCGGCTGGCCGCCAAGGTCGAGCGCCTGCGCGCCTTCGAACACGAGGCCGGCGAGCTGGCCGACATGCACCCGTTCGGCCTGGCCGACTACGGCCTGCGCCGCCGCTTCAGCAGCGCCTGGCACGAGGAGGTGGTGACCACGCTGATGACGCAGGCGCCGCGCTTCTTCAAGGGCACCAGCAACGTCTACCTGGCCATGCGGCTGGGCCTGACGCCGATCGGCACTGTCGCCCATGAATTCATGCAGACCTTCCAGGCGGTGCACGACGTGCCGCTGCGCAATTCGCAGAAGGCGGCGCTGGAGTCGTGGGTGCAGACCTACCGCGGCGACCTCGGCGTGGCGCTGACCGACGTGGTCGGCATGGACGCCTTCCTGCGCGACTTCGACCTGTATTTCGCCAAGCTGTTCGACGGCCTGCGGCACGATTCGGGCGACCCGGAAGCATGGGGCGAAAAGGCGCTGGCGCACTACGCCGCGCTGCGCATCGACGCCCACACCAAGCTGCTGGTGTTCTCGGACGGCCTGAACGTCGACAAGTCGATCGCGCTGTGGCGCCGCTTTGCCGGCCGCACCCAGACCGCGTTCGGCATCGGCACCAACCTGACGCATGACTTCGGCCCGCAGTTCCCGGCGCTGGAAATCGTCATGAAGCTGGTGCGCTGCAACGGCCGGCCGGTGGCCAAGCTGTCCGACTCGCCCGGCAAGACCATCTGCGACGACGCCACCTTCCTGGCCTACCTGCGCAGCGTGTTCGAAGTCGCCGCCTGACGCCCGGCGCTAGCAGCCGATGTTCGGCGTGTCCGGCCCCAGCGCCTGCAGCATCAGCGCGTCCATGAAGAACTTCGCGGCCCAGTTGGGGTAGCGCCACTGCATGTACTCGCCGCTGAGCGGGTACGAGCCGCGCACGCCGCCGCGCCGCTCCGGCTGCGCCGCCGTCAGCTCGTGGATCGCCATGTTGAAGCGGTTGGCGGCGTGGGCATGCGCCACCAGGTCGGCGGCGCCGGTCTCGCGCGCCAGCCGCAGCCAGTTGAGCGCCATCTGCGCGTTGCCGGTCACGCAACTCCAGCGCGCCAGCGGACGCCAGTCCGGCCCCAGATAGCCGGGCAGGGCGCCGTCGGCGCGCTGCGCCTGCGCCACCGCGCGTCCCATGCGCAGCGCCTGCTCGACCAATTCCGTCCGCCCCAGCGCCACGCCGATCTCCAGCAGCCCGCGCAGCGCGTAGGCGATGGTGTGGGTCAGCGCGCGGTCGTCCGGCTGGCGGCTCAGGCAGTTACCCGGCAGCCAGCCGTTGGGCGCGGCCTGCGCCAGCGCCCAGGCGGCGTTGCGCTGCGCCGCCTGCAGGTAGCGCGGATCGGGCACCGCCGCGTAGGCGCGCACCAGGCCGAAGGCGCTGCGGGTGTTGTAGACCGCTGTGTCGGTGGTGGTGAACGGCGAGCGGTGGCGGCGCCAGCAGCCGTCGTCGTCCTGCGCCGCCACCAGCCAGTCGGCGGCGCGGCGGGTGGCCGCCAGCAGCCGCG
>NZ_WWCS01000003.1 GCF_009857535.1 Duganella margarita | reverse complement strand
GCCGCCGCCAGCGCATTGCGCGCCCCGGCCGGCAGACCGGCGATCAGCTGCTGCGTCTGTTCCGCCGCAGCGGCCGGACCACGCCCGCTCCACGCCGCCTGCGCCTGCGCCAGCAGTTCGCGCTGCGCCGGCGGCAAGCCGTGCACCACCTCGGCCGCGCGTTGCAGCACCGCCTGCGACGCGGCGGTCGGCGTGAAGGCTTCGGCCACCTGCTGCCGTTCGCCGTACTGGTACAGAATGCTCAGCTGCACCGCGCCGGTGCCGGCCCAGCCGACATCGGCCAGGTTGAAGTCCAGCTTGTTATCGCGCACCAGCGCCTCGACCTGCGGCCGCACGTCCAGGCGCTGCGACTCGAAGCGGTAGAACAGCAGCGCCAGCAGGCATAGCGAGACGATGATGCCGCCCGTGCCCAGCTTCAACAGGAACACCCTGCCCTTGCGCTCGACCAGCACGATCGCCACCAGCGTCATCACCGAGTTGAGGATCTTGATCACCGTGCCATAGCTGGCGGCCGCCACCGGATCGAGGCCGGCCTTTTGCAGAATGGTCGACATGAATTGCAGCACCGAATTGATGCCGGTCGCCTGGTTGCAGCCGAGGATGACGCAGGCCAGGATAAACGGCAGCACATAGCGCCGCTCGGTCAGCATCTCCATCAGCGCCGCGCCGCGCGCCTGCTTCGGCCGCTCGCGCTCCGCCGCCAGCGCGGCGCCGATTTCCGCCAGCTCGGCCTCGCAGGTAGCGGCCGGGCGCAGCCGCAGCAGCGCGCTGCGCGCCCGCTCCGGCTTGCCATGGCGGACCAGCCAGCGCGGCGATTCGGCGATGAACAGGCAGCCCAGCAGGAACGCCGCGCCCGGATACAACACCGTCAGGAACATGCTGCGCCACGCATGGTTGGACGCAGCCACGATCAGCTGCTGGTCGGCGCCAGCCGCCTGGATCGCCAGCTCGGCATTGCCCAGATAGTAGTTGCCGACAAACGCCGCCAGCACGATGCCGGCCGTCAGCATGAACTGGAACACCGCCACGCCGCGACCGCGCTGCTCGGCCGGCAGGCATTCGGCCAGATACAGCGGCACCACCACCGCGATCACGCCGCCGCTCATGCCTTGCAGCAGGCGGCCCAGCAGCAAGGGCAGGAAGGACTGCGACAGGTAGATCACCGCCACGCTGCCGACGAACATCAGCGCGCTGACCACCATCATCGGCTTGCGCCCCAGCCAGTCGGCCAGCACGCCGGCCACCACCGAGCCGAGGATGGAGCCGGCCAGCACCGCCGCCACCACCAGCGACAGCTGGCTTTCCGACAGGCTGGTGGCGCGGTTCAGATACGGCAGCGCCGGATCGATGATGCCGATATCGATGCCATACAACAGCCCGGCCAGGCCGCTGACCACGGCCAGGAACCATTGATAAGTTTTCTGAGTCATCTTTGCTCTTTCAACGCGGCCAGCGCGGACCGTCGGCCGGGCGGTAATTGACATCCTGCGCGTCCAGCCGTTGCAGGGCCGGCGCCAGGCGCTGCTGGAACTGCGGATAATCCTTCAGCGCTTTCGGCGTCCACAGGTTTTCCGCCATCGCCAGCAGGCGCGGCCACGCCATGTATTCGACGTGGCGGCTGTCCGGCATGTACTCGGTCCACAACTGCGCCTGGCTGCCCAGCACATGGTGCGCCAGCGCCGGCGACAGCCTGGCCGGCACCGGTTCGTAGGCGTACACGCGTTGCAGCGTGGTCACCTGGCGCGCGCCCGGCGGTTCGCGGAAACCGGGCGAGGACGGATCGGCCTGGTAGTAATCGAAGTAAGTGTCGCGCTCCGGCGTCATGACGACATCGTGGCCGGCGCTGGCCGCTTTCAGGCCGCCCTCCTCGCCGCGCCAGCTCATCACGGTGGCGCCGGGCGCCAGGCCGCCTTCGAGGATTTCATCCCAGCCCAGCAGGCGCCGTCCGTGCTGCGTCAGGTAGCCATCCATCTGGCCGATGATCCAGCTTTGCAACTGATGCAGCGCCGGATGCTCGGCCGGCTTGCCCTGCGCGTCCTTGTAGTCTTGCAGGTCCTGCAGCGTGGTCGAGGCGGACACCAGCTTCAGCTGCTTCATGCGCGCCAGCGCAGCCGGCGAGTGCGCCCATTCGATCTTCGGACATTCGTCGCCGCCGACGTGGATGTACTGGCTCGGGAACAGCACCAGCACCTCGTCGAGCACCTGCTGCAGGAAGCGCACCGTGCTTTCTTCCGCGTTGAAGACTT
The DNA here is from genome assembly GCF_009857535.1 of Duganella margarita. Lineage (GTDB taxonomy): Bacteria > Pseudomonadota > Gammaproteobacteria > Burkholderiales > Burkholderiaceae_D > Rugamonas > Rugamonas margarita. The sequence continues at coordinate 520,142 of NZ_WWCS01000003.1, read as the reverse complement.
CCGGGATCACGCCCCAGTCGCGGCCGACGCTCAGCTTCTTGTCCGGGTTGTTGCCCAGCTCGGGATAGGCGGCGATGGCGGCGCGGGCATGGCCCGGCATTTCGATTTCCGGCACCACCGTGATGTGGCGGGCGGCGGCGTAAGCCACCACTTCGCGGATATCGTCCTGGGTGTAGAAGCCGCCATGCGGCTGGCCGTCATAACGCAGGCCGGGCGGATCGCCGGGCCGCGGCGTCAGCTGGGTCTCGCTGCGCCAGGCGCCCACCTGCGTCAGCAGCGGATAGCGCTTGATCTCGATGCGCCAGCCCTGGTCGTCGGTCAGGTGCCAGTGGAACACGTTCATCTTGTTCTGCGCCAGCAACTCCAGGTGCTTGAGCAGGAAGGTCTTGGGCATGAAGTGGCGCGCCGTGTCCAGATGGCTGCCGCGCCAGCCGAAGCGCGGCTGGTCTTCGATCTTCACCGCCGCCAGCGTCCAGCTGCGCTGCACCTTGGCCTTGCGGTAGATATCAGCCGGCAGCATCTGGCGCAGCGTCTGCGCGCCGTAGAACAGGCCGGCGGTATCGGCGGCCGAGATGGTCACGCCGCGCGCGGCGCTGACCAGGCGGTAGCCTTCCTTGCCGAGCGCGCTCAGTTTCGGATCGAGCTTGAGCCGGATGGCATTGGCGGCATTGGCGGCGTTGTCGGCCACGATGGGCAGGTCGAAGCCGGTGGCCGGCCGCAGATAATCGCGCAGCATCGACGCCTCCGCCAGCGCGCCGCCGCTGGCGACGATACGCGTGGCCGGCGTCAGCGCAAACTCGCCGGCGCCGCGCTCCATGCGCGCAGGACGCGGCACAACTTCCTGGGCCTGCACCGCCCCGATCAAACTGACCAAACAGGACACAACAACAAGTAAACGCATAAGTACCTCTGTGAAATGAAAGCAGCGCCGGCGGGCGCCGCAGGTCTCCCTACTCTTCCCGAGTCCACACCAGCTCGGTAACTGCCACGCCGCCGCGTGGACGATACATCAGCGATACGCTGTCGAGCGCGGAGCGTTCCAGCTTGACGCGGCTCTCGACCAGAAAATAATCGCTGCGCAGGCCCACATTCAAGCCTTCCAGCACACGGGCGTCCGGTAGCGCCGCCTTGAATTCTTCCATGGTGCGGAAATACGCCTGGCGGCGGCGCTCGGCCAGCTGCTTCGCCTGCGCCGGATCGAGTCCGGTGACGGCCGCCAGCACCAGCGGCGGCGCGGTATTCAGATTCAATGCGGCCGGCGCCGGCAACACCACCACCAGGTCTTGCAGGCGAGCGAGGATCTGCGGCGTGTAGCCGGGCACAGACAGCAATTCATCGACGCGGCTCAGCGCCGCCTGGCGACGACCGGCCGGCGCCACCTCACCCGGTTGGCCGGCGGCTACCGCCTGCGCGGCGCGCCAGGCCAGCGACGGGTCCAGCCCAAGCCCGAGCAGCAAGCGCCCGTAGACGCCGATTTCGGCCAGATTCAGCGTCCGCGCGGCGGCCAGGTTGCTCAGGTTATAGCGCGACTGCGCATCGACAATGCGGCTGCCGATGCTGGCCGGCGCCGCCGCAGCGGCATCGGCGTCCTGATCCAGATAACGGTCGAGCTGGATGCCGGGCGGCTGGCGGTTCCAGGCGCCGTCCAGCGTGGTCAGTTCGGGCGTGTTCTCGGCGTCGCTGCGCAGCACCTGGCGGGTCCAGTCCAGGCCGGCGCGCAGCAACCACGCGGACTGCACATGCAGGCGCTGGTTTTCCAGCATCTGCACCTGCACCTGCTGTTGCCAGAACAGGCTGGTGACAGCGGTGACCGCCAGCGCGGTGATCAGCATGGCGGTCACCAGCGCGATGCCACGCTGCCGCTGCACAAAGCGATGCGGCCGCACTAGCCTGCTCCCAGCATGAACATGCGCACCAGCGCGCCAGCCTTGTCGGCCACGCGCAAGGTCACCTGCAAGCCGGTGGCGTCGGCGACGGTCACCGGCGCGCGCACCACGCGGCGCGGACGCGGGCCACGCATGGCGCCGCGTCCGGCAGCAATGGTGACCGCGGTAGTGGCCGCAGTGGTGGGCGCGATAGTGGCCGCACCAGTGGTCGCGCCGGCGCCGGCATCGCCGCCGCCCGCCGCCAGCCAGGCGCCGCCGCTCCAGGCATGGAACTCCAGCGCCGCCACCTGCGCATCGAGCGTGACGGCGGCCAGCGATGCCGAACCGGTCAGCGCCGCCTGCCACGCGCCATGCAGCACATCGAGATCCCTGCTCGCTACCGAGGTACTGCGCGTCAGCTGGCCGCCGTCGTTGCGGTACATGACGATTTGCAGCTGATCGGGCGCGCCCTCGGCGCTCACGCTGCGCAGCAGAAGCAGCCGTCCGGGCGCCGCCGACAATGTCGGCTGGCCATCAAATGCCGTGCTGCGCACCAGCCGTGCGCAGTCCGCCTCCAGCTGCGCAAAGGCCAGCTGATGGCCGCGCATGGCATCCCCCTGCGCGGTGAGCGCGTCGCGTGCGCGCAGCACGCCATCCAGCGCGCGCCATCCCAGCACGGTCATCAATGACAGCAACAGCATCGCCACCAGCAGCTCGACCAGCGACATGCCGGCGGTATGCAAAGGATGGCGATGGGCCGATATCATGGATGGTCCCGCAGGCGTTGCCACTCCAGCCCCGGACGGTCGATACGGAACTGCACCAGCTGCTGACGCTCCACCTCGGTCACATAGGCAGTGCGGCCGTCCGGCCCGCCGAAACAGATATTGCTCGGCTTTGCGCCGGGCAGCTGGATTTCCCGCAGCAGCGCGCCGTCCGGCGCCAGCTTGACCACGCTGCCCTTGCCGAAGCGCGTGACATACAGATTGCCGTCGACATCGACCCGCATGCCGTCCAGGCCGAAGTCGTCAAAGCGCCGCAGCAGGCGCTTGTCCGTCAGCGCGCCATCGGCGCCGATGGTAAAGGCCCAGATCGCGCGCTGCACGCTTTCGTTGACATACAAGGTGCGGCCGTCGGGACTGATGTCGATGCCGTTGGCGGTGCCCATGCCGTCGGCGGCCAGCGTGACGTTGCCGTCCAGCGCGATGCGCCACACCCGGCCCGTTTCATGCGCCCAGTCCGGATCGCTGGCGTACAGCACGCCGTCGGCGCTGATCGCCAGGTCGTTCGGCTGCGTCATCGCCGCTTCGTGCGCGTACAGCCGGGGCGTGGCCGTGCCGGGCGCCACGCGGAAGATATTGTGGCCAACGTAATCGGCCATATACAGCGCGCCGTCACGGCCGAACCGCAGGCCGTTCGGCACCGAGGCGCCCGGCAGCGCCAGGAACGCGCGCGCCTCGCCCTGCGGACTGACGACGCCGACAACCTGCTGACGACCAAAGTTGGCCGCATAGACATTGCCGGCGGCATCCACCGCCGGCCCTTCGATACCGGCCGTAAAACTGTTCGCCGCCGTCAGCGGCGTGGCGACGAACAGTTCCTCCGCCAGCGCCGGGGCCAGGCAGAACAGCCCGGCGGACAACCAACCAATCAATTTCAGACGCATGCGTTATCCGTAAAAGAAAACGGCCCGTTTTTAATGCGAAACCCGGGGCCGCCGGCGGGCCGACTCAACTCAATGACCTGTCACCTGCAATTCCTTGACCGAGCCGCTCCACGACGCCGCCCCGGTACGACCGGACACCCGCACGCCGGTCACGCCGCTGATGGCCGTGCCGCTGAAGGTGTACGACGCGCCGCTGGCCGCCGTGCTGTTCGGATAGGCCGGCGTCACGCTCCAGCCCGATTCTACCCAAGTCGTGCCGTTGCTTGTGTATTGCAGGCTCAGGCCGGACTGGAAATAGCCGTTGCCGTAGGTATCGACCGCGCCGTTGATGAACAGCGCCGACGAGATGGTCCTGGCCGCCGCGAAGGTCACGCCGGCCGCTTCCCATTTCTGCGTGCCGCCCTCGCCCGCGCTGTTGAGGATCAGGGTGGTGCTGGTGTTGCCATCGTTGACGGCCGCCGCCGCTGCCTTGTTGGAGTTGGCGGTGGCGCTGCTGTTGGCGGTCCACACATAGCCGGTGCCGCCGGTGGCGATATTGCCGTTGGGGCCGCCGCTGCTGGTGCCCAGGCCGGCCGCGACCGCGCTCCAGAAGCCGGCGTCTTCATAGCCCATGGCCCAGACGCTGGTGCCGCCCAACGCATAGGTGTTGACCAGCGCTGCCTTGGCGGTGATGCTCTGCGCATCGTCGTACCACAGCACCGGCTGCTTGGTGCTGGCGCTCCAGGCCACGCCGTCGGCCTGCTGCACCACCGTACCCCAGGTTGCGTACGGCGTGGCCGATGCGCTGTCGCGATACTTGGTAGCGCCGTGCGCGCTGATGATGTCGCTGTAGCCGGACACGCCGTTGGCGCCCTTCCAGTAAGCCGTGCTGCCGGTGCTGTAGTCGTAGCCGTAGGTCGGCAGGCCTTGCAGCACCTTGGCCGCCGGCACGCGCGACACCGCATAGGTCAGCTTGGCCTTCATCCAGTCCAGCCCCACTTCCGGCCCCGGCCAGGTGGCCGAGGTCGACGACGACCAGCCCGGCCCCACTTCATCGTAGGTCATCAGCTGGAAGTAATCGACCGCCGCGCCGATGGCGGCGTAGTCGTAGCCGGCCAGGTAGGAAGGCGCGCCGTCGCCGCTCATCGGCGGAATGCTGATGATCAGCTTCTTGCCCTGGTTGTGCAGCGCCGTCGCCAGCGCGCTGATGAAGGACGACATCTGCGTCTTCATCGCCGGCTGCACCGCCTCCAGGTCGATGTCGATGCCGGCGAAGCCGTTGGCTGTGGCCAGGTTGACCAGGTTGGTCACCGCCGTGGCGCGGCTGGCGGCGCTGGCCAGGAAGCTGTTGCTGATCGACGGATCGAAGCCGCCGTAGCTGTTGCTGTAATCGGACACGGTCGGGTACAGCGGCAGGTTCTTGCCCTTGGAAAAACTGATGATGCTGTTGGTGGTGGCCGTCACGCCGCTGCTGTCGATGCTGCCGTTGGCCAGCATGGCGTACGAGGAACCCAGCCCCACCGCCGACAGGCTGGCGTAATACGCCTGCAAGTTGGTGTAGGACTGGGCGATCTGGCCGTCGGTATAGGCCAGCACGAAGGCGGCGGCGGAAGCGTTGCCGCCCAAGCCGAGGCCGGCGCCGGCCAGGGTCAGCGCCGCCGCCATGGCGCGCAGCGAGAATGAAACACGTTTGTTAGCGATCACGAAAGTCTCCGGTTAAGTTATGGACAGAACATGGGCGAAGTCCGCCGCGGCGGCCCCGCAAAGGACCGCCGTTTGCTGCATTACCACGGGAAAAATCAGATACCTGCCGTGCTTACCACTCGGTGCCGACGCGGATGCCGAACATGCGCGGATCGTTGTACGACGCCACCGTGAAGGTCTGCTGCGGACCGCCGATGCCCGCCCAGGTCTTGGCGCGCACATCGCCCAGGTTGCGCACATACAGCTCGGCATGCCAGGGGAACTTGGCGCCGGATGGCGTGCTCAGGCGCAGCGACGCATCGACCTGGCTGTAGGCGCGCTGGGCGTCCGACAGGTGCGGCGTATCGAGGTTGCGCAGCGAGAAGTACATCTTGTCCTGCCAGCGCGCCTGCACCCACGGCGTCAGCGACCAGCCGTCGGCGAAGTAGAAGTCCTGCGAGAAGCTCAGGTTCATGGTGCGCGGCGGCGCATACGGCAGGTGGTTGCCGACCACGTTGTACGGCCGCAGCTGCGCCAGCGCCGGATTGGTGCCGGTGTAGTAGTCCGGGCATGGCGTCACGCCCTGGGCGGCGCGGGCGTTACAGCCGATGTCGTCGCTATAGGTCGGATAGTCGGCGATCTTGGCGCTCAGCAGCGAGGCCGAGTAGGTCAGGCGGGCGTCGCGCCACGGGCGGTACTGCCCTTCCAGCTCCAGGCCCTTGATGTCGGCGCGGCCAACGTTCTGCGTCGACCACCAGCTGATCACCGCGTCGCAGGCCGGATGGTCGGCGTCGCAGGTGCGCTTGGAGCGGCCCACGGTGTGCTGGCCGGTCACCTGCATGTCCTTGTAGCGGCTGTAGAACACGGTGGCCGACAAGGTCAGGCGGTCCTCCAGCATCTTGCCCTTGTAGCCGAACTCCAGGTTGGTGACGGTCTCCGGCTTGTACGGCAGGTAGGAATACTGCGGGCCGGCCGGGCCGGTGGCGCAATCGTACGGCTTGCCGTTGGCGTCCAGCTCGGTGCCGCACAGGTTGAAGCGGTCGTTGAAGCCGCCCGCCTTGTAGCCGGTCGACAGCGAGGTGTAGACCATGTTGCGCGAATTGGGTTGCCAGGTCAGGCCGAGGCGGCCGGTGGTCTTGCTCCACGATTCGGCGTGATCGCTGATCGACGAGGCGGCCGGGAACACGCCGCTGCCGTAATAGGCGCCCATGCCCGGCTTGAGCAGGCTGGAATTGACGCCGGTGTAACCGGGCGTGCCCGGGCCGCCCGGATTGAGCTGGCCGTTGAAATAGTCGGTGCCGTACGATTCCCAGAACTGGCCGTTCTTGTCGGCGCGCGAATCCTTGCTGGCGCGCACGCCGGCGGTGAAGTTCCAGGTCGGCACGAACTGCCAGTCCGCCTGCGCGAACACGGCTTTCGATTCCGACTGGCGATCCGGCTGGTGATAGAAGTTCGAGTACGGATAGCCGTTCGGGCCCTGGTTGAGAAAGTCCTGGCCGTAGTCCAGGCTGTTCTTTTCCTTCATGTAGAACAGGCCGGCCACATAGCGCAGCGAACCGAAGTTCTGGCGCAGTTGCAGCTCGTGCACGTCGGATGCGAATTTCGAGCCCAGCGTGTAGGTGGCGTTGTCAACCACCGGCCAGTGGTCGCCGCCCGCCGCCGCCGTGGCGTCGACGTCGGCGGCGATCGGCTGGTAGCCGGAGTCGCTGTCCTGCTGCTGGAAGCGGCGCTGCACCGCATGCGCGTAGCTGTATTCGATGTCGGTCTGCTTGTCGACGTTCCACACCAGGTTGGAGCGCAGCGTGCGGATCGACATGTCGGTAATGCCCGGCACGTTGATCGCCACATCGTATTTGCCGCCGGTACAGGCATACGGCGTGCCGGCCGCCTGCGCGCAATCCTTCATGGCGATATCGCCGGCGTCGTTGTTCTGGAAGTTCTCGTAGGCGACCAGCCATTGCAGGTTATTGCTGATCTTCCACAGGCCGGACAGGCGCGCGGCCCACTGGTTGCGGTTGCTGTAGTAGTCGCTCTTGTCGACCTTGGTGTTGTGGCGCTGGTCGGTGTCCGGAATGCCGTCGGCCGGGAAGCCCTTGGACGGCATGTTGACGTCGTACTTGTCCTGGGTCTGGTTGATCCAGCCGTCGCGCTTGACGCCCATGGCGGTGAAGCGCAGCGCGAAATTCTCGGTCACCGGAATGTTCTGCACCACGTTGAGCTGCCGCTGGTTGTAGTTGCCCAGGTCCAGCTCGGCGCTGCCTTCCTTGCTGCCGATCACCGGCTTGTTCGGAATGATGTTGATGCTGCCGCCGGTCGAGTTGCGGCCGAACAGCGTGCCCTGCGGACCGCGCAGGATTTCCAGCTGTTCCAGGTCGAACAGCAGCGCCAGCGCGCCTTGCGGACGCGGCGAGTAAATGCCGGCCACGTGCAGGCCGACCGCCGGGTTGCCGATCTCGGTGAAGTCGGAGTTGGACACGCCGCGAATGGCGATCTGCACGCCGGAGCTGCCGTCGACCGCGCCGCCCAGCTGCAGATTCGGCACTTCGCCGGTCAGGGCCTTGATGTTGACCGCGCCCTGGCGGGTCAGGTCTTCCTGCGTGACGGCCGTCACCGCCACTGGCGTCTTCAGCAGCGAGGTGCTGTAGCGGGTGGCGGTGACCATGACTTCCTGGATGGTGTCGGCCTTGGCGTCCGGCGTGGTGGCGGGCGCCGCTTCCTGCGCGAAGCCCGGCGCCGCCAGCACCGCCAGCGCGCCCGCAACTGCCGAGCTGATCAAGGTCTTCCTGCGATTCGAATCAAACATGCTCTTTCCTCTGGTTGGCGGGACGGCTAAGCCGCCCTCTCGATTGAAATCCCAACTGCATTTGCACGGCATGAATGTGCGGTTGTCTGCTGCCGTGTTTCAACACTAACATTGCGCAGAGAACCAGACCACCATGGAACCACTTCGGCTAAAAATTACATAAGCTTTTGAATTTATTGATTATTTTCCTCAACCACTTGGAGCGCGCTTACACTTCCTTACGCACGCCCGCCGGTCGGCCCAGTCAGCGCGGCCGGCGTTGGAAAAATTCCGCAAATCCTTACAATTCATTACAGAGCCGCGTACCACCGTTGCAACATCCGCGCCGCGCTGACGGCATACTGGTGGGGCGCTCAGCCAATCAGTTGGCGGGCGCGGCCTGCAATACCATCGGCCCGACCTTGCGCGCAAACGCCCAGCCCTGGCGCTCGTCGGTGACCAGCTCCCAGTTGAAGGCGCCGCGCAGCTGCGGATGGCGCTGCTGCACTGCGCGCCAGGTGGAGGCCGCCTGCGCGTCGCTCATGAAGTTGGCCGCGCTGTTGGTGCCGAAGCCGATCACCACATGCGGCGCGCCCAGCAGCGCCACCCACTGGTCGACGTTGGCGATCACATAGGCCGGGTCGGCCAGATTGGGGCCGTCGTAGTATTGCGGCGCGGCGTAGTCGAGCGCGCCGGCGCGCAGCATGTCCTGGCAAAAGCGCTGGTCGATGGCGCTCCACGGCGCCGGCGGCGCGCTGATGATAAAACCGGGGAAGATGCGCTTCAGCTCCAGGCTGATCCAGATCATCTCCGGCGTATCCGGGCGCTGGTTGGCCTGAAAGGTATTCCAGTCGAGGCCGTCGAAACCGCCGAACTGCCGGTGCAGCGCGACGATGCTGGCGATAAACGCCCGCGACTTGGCGCGGTCGGGAAAACTCATGCCGTTGCCGTCGCCGCCGACCGACAGGATCACCTTGCGGCCCTGCACCTTGCGCGCATATTGCAGGTCGGCGTTGAAGTGGGTGGCGGCGCCGCGGCCGTCGCCCGGCGGCTTCCAGTAGACGGCGCCGGTGGTGCCGGGCGCGCCGCCGACCGGGCGCGCGGAAAACAGATAGATCAGGCCATAGTGCGGATCGATGTCGCGCAGCCGTGCGGGCGCGTCGTACCAGGCCGGGTAGTAGCCGGCCAGAATGCGCGCCGGCAGTCCCGCAGGCGCCGGCGCCGCGATCCCGGCGATGCCGGCGATGCCGGGCACACCGCCGACCGCCGCCAGCATCGCGCCCAGCAGCAAAGCGCTGGCCAGCGCGCCGGCGGCAAGATGACGCCGTTTCACCGGCGCGCGTCCTGCATGGCGCGCGACAGCGAGAAGGCGGCGTCATCCTGGTCCAGCGACCACGACATCAGGCCGCGCAGGCCGCGCTCGCGCACGTAGCCGGCTTTTTCGCGGATCACGCGCGGATCATCGTAGGTCCAGAACGTGCCTTTGTCGTAGGTCCACAATTGCCTGGTGAGCGGATGATAGAAGCTCGGCAGATGCCTGGCGGCGATGGTTGAATACTGTTCCGCGCCCTCCTCGAAGCCCTGCGCCGGGCCGGTGGCCTTCTGGTACAGGCCGTTGTTGGCGGCATCGACGCCGCTCCAGCCGCGCGCGTAAAACGGCACGCCGACGACGATTTTGTCGGCCGGCACGCCGGCTTTCAGGAAGCGCTGCACGCCGCTGTCGACGCTGCGCGGGCTGTCGTCGCCGCTGGCCGGGTCGGGGTACAGGTTGGACTGGAAGCCGGTCGGTCCCTGCTTGCTCCAGGCGCCGTGGAAGTCGTAGGTCATCAGGTTGATCCAGTCCAGCGAGCGGCTGTAGGCGGCCGGATCGGTGTAGCGCATCTTCTCGTCGGTGCTGTTGACGGCGGCCGTCAGCAGGTAGTGCTTGCCGGCCGGCTTGCCCAGCGCGTCCAGCTGGCGGCGGAATTCTTCCAGCAGCAAGGTGAAGCTGGCCTTGTCGTCCAGCCCCGGATGCTCCCAGTCGAGATCGATGCCGTCAAAAATGCCGGCCGCCGCGCCCGCGCCGCCGTGCCCGTCCAGCCTGGGCAGATTGCCGCGCAGGTAGAGGTCGATGCAGGACGACACCAGCGCGCGCCGCAGTTCCGGCGTGGCCGCGCCGGCCGAGAACCAGTGCGACCATTCACCGCCGCCCAGCGCCACCAGCAGCTTCAATTGCGGATGACGTTTCTTCAGCTGGCGCAGCTGGTTGAAGTTGCCGGCCAATGGCTGGCCTGGTTTGTCGGCGCTGCCGTCGACCGACTCGCCGGCGCCGAAGCGATGCGCATAATCGAGCGTGGCGCGCATGCCGTTGCCGGTGTCCTCGTCGTCACGGCCGCTGTCGCAGCGATAGCCACCGTCCGGCATCTTGTAGACATTTTCAAAGGCATACACCAGATAGGTAAAGCCGGCCGCCGCGCCCGACTGGTCGAACTGCTTGAGGCGGAAATTCTTCTCGACGCTCCAGGCGGTGTAGTAGGAGCCGACTTCGGCGGCAACGGCGCTCCCTGCCAGCAGCGCTGCAGCGGCTGCCAGGCCCAATAAATGTGTACGCATAATGTCCTCAGAGTTTGATGTAGATTTTCCTGCGGTCCATCACATAAGCGACCAGCCAGCATGCCAGCATGTAGGCCACCGCGAACAGCAGCGACGCATTCAGCGGCGACGCCCACGACAGGAACAGGGTTTGATACAGCCAGCGGTACAACATCACACCATCGACCTGCAACCGCGCCAGGATGATGACGGCGACGTCGGCCAGCAGGTAGATGAACAGCGTGTTCTTGCCGAACACTTCAAAGAAGTAGGTGCCGAAGCGCAGCCCGCCGATGTCGATGGCGGCGACCAGCACCGCGAGAATGACGAGGTCCCAGCCGACCGTGCACACGACGAAGGAGCTGGTCCAGATTTTCTTATTCACCGGCAGCAGGGCGTGCCAGCCGTAGGCCAGCAGCAGGCAGGCGGCGCCGGCCACCAGCAGCGTCGCCACCGTATGCCGCGTGCGTCCCTTGTGCTGCAGCCAGACCGCCGCCGCGTAGCCGGCCAGCACGTTGACGATGGCCGGCAGGGTGCTGAGGATGCCCTCCGGATCGAAGGCGATGCCCTCGCCGTGGTACATATGCGGCGCACCCAGCACGGCCAGGTCGACCGCCAGCGCGGCGTTGCCGCCCATCGTGTAGTCGCCGAACTGGTGCAGCAGCCACCAGTAGCCCGGCAAGGCCAGCAGGCTGAACACGGCGGCGCCGCGCAGGCCGCCGTAACGCACGATCAGCGCGGCGAAGAAGTAGCACAGGCCGATGCGCTGCAACACGCCCATGATGCGGGTGCTGGCGATCGGCGCCAGCGTCCGCTCCGGCGTGAAGAAGGGAAACCAGTACAGCAGGTAGCCGCACAGGAAGATCAGCGCGCCGCGCCTGGCCACGCTTTTCAGGAACGCCGCTTCGCCGAGGCCGCTGAACTTTTTCATGCTCAGGCTCATCGCGGCGCCGACCACGAACAGGAACGATGGGAACACCAGGTCGGTCAGCGTGAAGCCGTGCCAGGCGGCGTGCTCCAGCGGGCCGTAGCTGGCTTCGCCGCCGGGCGTGTTCACGATAATCATCAGCGCCAGCGTCAGGCCGCGAAAGACGTCCAGCGCCAGGTAGCGTGGGGAAACGGGAGTGTGCATCTCAGAGCTTCAGTTTGATGTGATAGGTATTCAGGACCGCCACCAGCGCCACCACCACGGCGGCGAACAGCATCGAAAACGCGATCGCGGCGGCGCCGTGCATCAGCGCCGGCCACCAGTGCAGGTGCAGGTAGCGCATCAGTGCGGCCAGCACCACCGGCAGCAGATAAGTGACCAGCGGATTGGCGGCGGCCGGCTGCACCAGCGCGGTCCAGCGCTGCACGTGGCGCAGCTCGATCAGCCAGTACAGCAGCGCGAACAGGCCGCTGCAAATCGCCGCGCAGTACAGCGCCCATGGCGGCGTGGCGCCGATTTTCGAGATCGGATACACATGGTGCAGCAGCCAGGCGGCCAGCGCCAGCAGCAGCGCCAGGCCGAGACCATCCCACAGACGGCGCCGGCTGCCGGCGCCGCGCTTGCCATCGAAGAACAGCAGCACGCACAAGGCGCCGCACAGCACGATGGAACTGTGGGTGGCGTGCATCGCCAGAATCTCGTTGCCGCCGTAGGCGTGACTGAGGACAAACCACAGCACGCAGCCGGCCACGGCCAGGGCCAGCACCACCATCCGGCCGCGTCCCGCCAGGTACACCAGGCTGCCGACCAGGTAGGCCCAGCCGATGCAGCCCAAGATGCCCCACCACGACGTCGCCATCCAGCCCTGTCCATCCGGGCCGCTGCGGTAGACCAGCGCCAGCGCGACGAGCACCAGCGCGCCGGCGCCGCGCAGCAGCTTGTTCGGCCACGGTCCCCATACCAGCAGCACGGCGGCGAAGAAACACAGTGACCACAGCTCGATGGAGATGCCCATCGCCGCCTGGTTGTAGCCCTCCTCCGCGTTGACCATGAACAGGCCGATGACGATCAGGCCGAAGGCGCGCGACACCACCTGCCACAGCGTCTGCGGCATGCCGCCCTGCACCGCCAGCCGGTGGTTCAGGCTGAACGGGATGGACGTGCCGACCACGAACAGGAAGGCCGGGAACACGATGTCCGCCAGGCTCATGCCGTCGACGTCGGCGGCGAAGTGCTGCAGGCCATACGGCACGCCGCGCGCACCGGACAGGCAGTTGACGAACAACATCACGAGGAAAGTCAGGCCGCGCAGCGCATCGATGGCCACGATGCGTTGGCGGGGCAGCACAGGCAGGGCAACAGGCATGGACAGTCGCTTTATGATCAGAATGAGACAGACACTATCACGCCCCAAGGCGCCGCCGCAACGTTCGTCCCATCACGCCTCAAGTGCTTGATTACGTTGAACAAAGCGACTTTTTAAGCCGGCCGCCACTTACGCTTCTTTACACAGGCGGGCGGCGCCCCGCGCACAGCCGTGGTGCGGCGCGGCGCCGCCCTCACAAATCATTACGAAGCAGCGTGGCCCGGCAGCGTAATCGTGGCCACCAGGCCACCTTCGGCGTGGTTTTCCAGCGCCAGCGTGCCGCCATGCGCCTCGATGATGCCGCGCGCGATGCCCAGCCCCAGCCCGAGGCCGCCGGCGTTCTGGCTACGGCCGTGATCGAGCCGGACGTGCGGATCGAACAGCTGCGCCAGCTTGTCGGGCGGCACGCCGGGACCGTGGTCGCGGATGCTGATCGCCACCATGCCGTCGCGCGCCACGGTGGCGATGTCGGCGCCGCCGCCATAGAACAGCGCGTTGTCCAGCAAATTGCCGATGGCGCGCTTGAGGGCCAGCGGCTTGGCGTGCACCGCCAGCCCGGCCGGCGTGTAGCCGATCTCATGCCCCGCCAGCTGGGCGCTGCGCAGCATGCGGCCGATCAGCGCGTCAAGCCGCACGGCGGTGGTGTTTTCGTGGATGTCGCTGTCCTTGACGGTTTGCAGCGCGCCCTTGACCATCATGTCGAGGTCGTCCAGATCGTCGTGAAACTCCTCGCGCACGGCGTCGTCGTCGAGCAGTTCCGAGCGCAGCTTGAGGCGCGTGATCGGCGTGCGCAGGTCGTGCGAGATCGAGATGAACAGGCGCTCGCGGTCCGCCACGTAGCGTTGCAGCTGGCCCTGGGCCTGCTCCAGCGCCTCCTTCTGCTGCTGGACTTCGGCGGTGCGGGCGCGCACCTCGACCTCCAGCGCGCGCCGGCGCCGCGCGTGCATGCGCGCGCGGGTGCGGTCGCCCCCCCACACCAGCAGCGCCAGCATCAGCACGCAGGCCAGCTGGAACCACCAGCGCCGCCAGAACGGCGGGGCGATGTCGAATTCCAGCGGCGGCGACGGCTGGCCCCAGACCTCGTCCTTGTTGGCCGCCTGCACCTGGAATTCGTAGTGGCCGGGATCCAGGTTGGTGTAGGTGGCCACGCGCAGGCTGGCGTCGGTGGTGGTCCAGTCGCTGTCGTAGCCGCGCAGGCGGTAGCGGAAGCGGTTGCGCGCCGGATCGCTGTAGTGCAGCGCGGCGAACTCGAAACTCAGCGCGGCGGCGTCGTGGTCCAGCGTCAGGCGATGGCTGTCGGGTCGCAGCGGCTTGCCGCCGGCCGTCATCGACGTCACCACCGCCGGCGGCGGATACGGGTTGTCGCGGATCGCCGCCGGCTGGAAGGCGGTCAGGCCGTTGACGCCGCCAAAGTACATGGCGCCGTCGTCGGCCCGGTAGGCCGAGCCGGAGAAGTAATAGCCCTCGATCATGCCGTCGCGCGCCGAGTAGTTGCGGAAAGTGCCCTTGCCGGTATCCATGCGCGCGATGCCGTTGGCGGTGCTGAGCCACAGTGCGCCGTCGCCGTCCTGGAGGATAGCGCCGATCGAGTCGTCGGCCAGGCCCTCGCGTGTGGTGTAGCGGCGGAACTGCACGCGGCCGTCGGCACCGCGTACCACGCGGTTCAGGCCGCCGTTGGTGCCGACCCACAGCGTGCCGTCGCGGTCGAGGAACAGCGACTGCACGCGGTCGCTGCTCAGGCTGCTGAGGTCGGCCGGGTCGTGGTGGAAATGGCGGAAGCTGCGGCCGTCCGCCGCCAGCAGATTCAGGCCGTTGTCGGTGGCGACCCAGATGGCGCCATCGGCATCGGCCGCCGTCATGCGCACCCAGTCGTCGCTGAGGCTGGTGTCATCGTGCGCGTCGTGGCGGAAACTCTGGTCGGGACCGCCGGCGGCGTCGATCCGGTGCAGCCCGCCCCGGCTGCCGACCCACAGGTTGCCGGCGCGGTCGCCGGTAATGTGGGTGATCGAGCCGCTGTTCGGATCGGGACTGTCGAAGTCATGTGCGGCATACGCGCCGGTGGCCGGATCGAAGCGCCCCAGTTCGGCGCTGCTGCCGAGCCAGGTGACGCCGCGCGCGTCGCGGTACAGCGCCAGCACGATCTCCTTGTTGTGCATATGGCGCTCCAGGCGGGCGTCGCCGCGCAGCCGCGTGACCTTGCCGGTGGCCGGGTCGAGCCGGTCGATGCCGCCGATGCCGGCCAGCAGCAGCCCGCCCCTGCCGTCGCTGCAGATGCCGTAGATACGGTTGTCGTGCAGCGTGGACGGATCGCCGGGGATGTGAAAGTAGCGGCTGAAGCCGCCGCTGGCGAGGTCGGCACGGCGCAGGCCGGCGGTCCAGGTGCCGACCCACAGCGTGCCGCTGTGATCCTGGAACAGGCTGGACACTTCCGCGCCGGCCGCCTGGTGCGGGTCGGC
The DNA here is from genome assembly GCF_009857535.1 of Duganella margarita. Classification (GTDB taxonomy): domain Bacteria; phylum Pseudomonadota; class Gammaproteobacteria; order Burkholderiales; family Burkholderiaceae_D; genus Rugamonas; species Rugamonas margarita. The sequence continues at coordinate 504,846 of NZ_WWCS01000003.1, read as the reverse complement.
CGGCATGGCGACAAAGCGCCGCAGGCCGGCGTCCCAGCGATGCAGGCCATTGGTATTGGTGCCCAGCCACAGCGTATTGTCGCGGTCCTGCACCAGCGCCGTCACCAGCCCCGGCGCCAGGCCGTCGGCGGGACCGAACACATGGCGCGGCGCCACGGGCTGGCCGGCTTGGCTGAGCTGCCAGCTGACCAGGCCATCCATCGTCACCAACCACAGCATTTGCTGCTGGTCGATGCGCAGCTGCTGCACTTCATTCAGCGGCGCATTGGGCGTGTCCGGCGTATCGACGCGGAAGTGCTGGAAGCGGCTGGCGCCGGCCGGCAGCCGGTCCAGTCCGCGCTTCAGGCCGGCCCACAGGCCACCGGCCGCGTCCAGCGCCAGCGCATTGACCTGGTTGCCCGCCAGGCTGGCGGCATCGGCCGGATCGTGGCGCAGCACGGTGTCGCGGCCGGACTCGGGATCGAAATGGTGAATGCCGTCATCGGTGCCCAGCCACAGCTGGCCGTAACCGTCGCTGATGATGGCCTGCACCTGCTGCTTGCCGGCGCTGCCGGGACCGGGCGGCGCCAGCGGGAAGCGGGTGAAACCGCCGCTGGCGGGGTCGAAGCGCTGCAGGCCGCCGCGCGTGCCGACCCACAAGCGGTTTTTCTTATCGACGTGCAGCACCTGCACCCAGTTGTCGGCCAGGCTGCGCGGATCGTTGGGAATGGTGCGGTACACCGTGACGCGGTAGCCGTCGTAGCGGCTCAGGCCATGCTGGCTGCCGAACCACATGTAACCCAGCTGGTCCTGCACGATGGCGGTGACGGTTTCCTGCGCCAGGCCATCCTTGACGCTGAGCTGTTCGAAATTGAGCGAAGGCGGCGGCGCCGCCGCCACCGCCAGGTGCAGCAGCCACAGCACGCACAACAAGGCGCGGCGCGCCATGTCAGGACTCAGGCCGGGACGGCACTGACGTCCGCAGAAAACACATAGCCGGCGCCGCGCACGGTCTTGATCAGCGCCGGCTGCTTGCCGTCATCGTGCAGCCGCAGCCGCAGTTTGCTGATCTGCACGTCCAGCGAACGGTCGAGCGGGCCGGCGTCGCGGCCGCGCGTCTGCTCGCACAGCATGCTGCGGTCGAGGATATCGCCCGGATGTTCGACAAAATATTTCAGCAGCTGGTAATCGAGGCCGGTCAGCGGCACCAGCGCGCCGGCGGCATCGGTCACCGTGCGTTCCAGCAGGTCCAGCGTGAAGCCGACGAAACGGTAGTAGCGCGGCGTGGCCTGCACATCGATGCCGGCGCGGCGGTGGATCGCCTTGATGCGCGCCAGCAGTTCGCGCGGGCTGTACGGCTTGGCGATGTAGTCGTCGGCGCCCAGCTCCAGGCCGACGATGCGGTCGGCCTCGTCGGAACTGGCGGTCAGCATGATCACCGGCACGTTGGAGCGGCGTCGCACCACCTTACACAACGCAAAGCCGTCGGTATCGGGCAGCATCACGTCGAGGATCACCAGCGACAGTTGCTCGGCGTGGCGCGAGAATTCGGACTGGAAGCTCAGGCCGTCCTGCGCCAGCGTTACTTCGTATTGGTGCTTTTCCAGGTAGGTCTTCAGCAGGGCGCCGGCTTTCTGGTCGTCCTCCGCTATCAAAATCTTGCGCATGCGGCTTCCTGTTCGACTAGGTCAGGGATGATCGAGCTTTAGTATAACCACAAGATGGCAGAAAGAAAAAGCCGGGGCCCGGCGGGGCTCCGGCTCGGAAAGGAAGCACATCATCACAGGGAGAGAAATGTGATCCTGCGAGCGATTCTAGCACCGGCGTCCGGCCGCCCACGGATGCGCCAAGTGCTTGATTTATATAGCCCAACGGCACGGCGCATTACAATTCCTTACCCTGCTGCGGGAAAGCCGCCGCAAGCATGCGCGCCGGCCGCAACGCTACTCAATAAAAGCTTACAAAACTTAACAAAAATCTTCGCCCGGTGTTGTTGGGGCACGCCACCTGCACAGCTGCACTTGCCCGTTAATACGCTACGCCTAGTGAGTTTAGTAAAAACAAAGAAACTCCCTGGGATTTCAGGCTTTCGTTTGACCCTTGTTCTTTTGCGGCAAATACTGGGTTGTCAGATTGCTACATCTGACCATAATTCCAAAACAAGGAGACAACATGCTGCATCCCACGAGTAAGACTCTCATGAGTCTGGCCGTTGCCAGCGCCTGCGGTTTGACCAGCGTGGCAACTCACGCGCAAACAGGCGACAGCGCAAGCGGCGACACATCTGCCCCATCCACCAGCATCAGCGCGGATCAGATTCCGGAAGTCAAAGTCACCGCCACCCGCTATTCCACCTCTCTGCTGAAAACCCCGCTGGCCGTCACCGCCGTCACGCAGGAACAGCTGACGCGCAAAGGCGTCACCAGCCTGAGTGACCTGAGCGGCGAAATCCCCAACGTGGTGATCGAAAACACCGGCCTCGATTCAGCGGTGCAGATCACCATCCGCGGCATCACCTCGACCAACTTCACCGAGACCGGCGACCCGGCGGTCGGCTTCCACGTGGACGGCATGTACTCGCCGCGTCCACAAGGCGCGCAGGCGCTGATGTTCGACCTGGAACAGGTGGAAGTGCTGCGCGGCCCGCAAGGCACGCTGTTCGGCCGTAACTCCACGGGCGGCAGCATCAACGTGATTCCCGCCAAACCCGATTGGACCGGCAACTACGGCAAGGCCGATCTGGACCTCGGCAACTACAACAAGAAGCAGATCAACCTGATTCAGAACGTGGTGGTCAACGACGCGCTGGCACTGCGCGCCACCTTCATGAAGGTGAAGCGCGACGGCTACGCCAACCAGACCCGCGACCTGAGCGAAGCCAACGCGCCGGCGCTGGGCTGGATCCCCAACGGCAAGCCGGACGTCGACCAGCGCTTCAACCGCGTGATCGGCCCGAGCGAGTTCTATACCAATCAAAACGAATGGGCCGGCCGCCTGACCGCGCTGTTGAAGGTGAACCGCGACATCACCGCCAAGGCGGCGTATGAAGAGTTCCAGGACTCCAGCGCCGGCGGTTCCAACTTCCGCGACTGCGACGCCGGCGCCGGCACGCGCTACGCCTGCACGCCCGGCCAGGGCGAGTGGGACATCAACGTCAACGTGCCGGGCCACACCGACATGAAGATCCGCACGCTGCGCACGGGCGTCAACTGGAACCTCAACGATCACACCAGCCTGGACTACACTTTCCAGGTGGCTGACCAGCGCCGCTCGGAAATCACCGACGACGACAAGGGCTTGCAGAACGCCGCGCCGTTCCAGATCAACGGCGCCTATCCGAATTCGGTCGACGGCAACTGGGGCACCTGGCCGCTGACCGATTCCTTCCACCGCACGCTGGACTCGCGCTACCTGTCCACCGTGCACGAAGCGCAGCTCAAGCAGCAGCTGGGCAGCCTGAAATACGTGGCGGGCCTGTTCTGGATGCACGAGCGGAACGCCATCGACTACGAGCAGACCAACACCATCCAGAAACCGTACGGCGATGTCGGCAGCGTGCTGTATCACCAGCCCAACCGCCAGGTGGACGCCAAGGCCGCCTTCGCGCAGGCCGACTGGCAGTTTGTGCCGACATGGACCGCCACCGCCGGCGCGCGCTACAGCATCGACAGCAAGGAAGATAAAGGCGGCCAGGTCTACGGCGCCAACTGGATCGGCAATGCGGCCTACTACAACGGCTGGTATTCGCAAGGCACGCCTGGCACGCCGGGCTTCCACGTCCACGACGGCACCGACCTGGCGCCGGGCATGGGCGGCAGCGTGGCGGCTTACAGCCTGTATGGCGCGCCGACCTCGAACGATCACAAACAGACGTGGAACAAGGTCACCTGGCGCCTCGGCCTGCAAAAGCAGATCGACAACAACAAGATGGTGTACGGCTCCATCTCCACCGGCTACAAGGCCGGCGGCTTTGCCGACAAGACGGACAGCTGCAACAGCCACCTGTGCGCCGACGGCAAACCGGGCGTGGTCACCTTCCTGCCTTACGATCCGGAGACGGTCACCAACTATGAGCTGGGCTTCAAAGGCAAGTTCCTGGACAATAAACTGAGCCTGTCCGCCACGGCCTTCTTCATGAAGTACAAGGGCATGCAGCTGACCGGCACCTACTTCGTCAACCAGATCATCCCGGACAACGGCCTGCCCTGCCCGGCGGACCAGCCTAAGTGCGATGTGTACGAAACCTGGCGCACCATCAACGTCGGCAAGGTCAATATTCCCGGCCTGGAACTGGAGTGGGATTACCGCCCATGGCGTGGCGGCCGTTTCGGCGGCGGCTTCGCCTACATCAACACCAGCATCCACGACTTCAATTCGTACAGCGACGATTACCAGTGCGATGTACGCACCGAGCTTGGCCTGCCGGCATGCCCTGCGGTGTACAGCGGCAGCGACAAGACGCTGCTGGGCCGCCGCCTGGCCAACATCGAGGGCAACCACTTGCCGAATACGCCCAAGTATCAGCTCAACCTGAACTTCTCGCAGGAGTTCGGGCTGGATAACGGCTACAGGGTGATCCCGTACGTGAAGCTGAACTGGCGCGACAAGGCGTACTTCGATCTGCTTAATTCCGGCTTCGCCCACATCGGCCGCTTCCAGGATGCTTATGCGACGGGCGATGCGTCGGTGCGGTTTGAAACGCCGGAAGACACATGGCACGCGGAGCTGTATGTCCGCAACTTCACCGACAAGCATGCCAAGACCAGCACCGATTCGGCATTCGGCGGCTTCATGAAGGCCAACTACATCGAGCCGCGCATGTTCGGCTTCCGCGTGGGAGCCAACTTCTAAACTTTACTGCGCACCAGATCGAGCCAGGCGCGCGCGGCGAACGACAAGTGGCCGCCGCGCCGCCAGGCCAGCATCAGCTTCCAGTCCAGGGCTGGTTCCTCCAGTTTGACCACGGTGAACTGGCCCTTTTCCAGCGTGTCGCAAAACACCTTGGGCAGAAGCGTGATGCCCACGCCCAGCCGCACCAGCGAGGCGACAAAATCCCATTGACCACTGCGCCCGCTGATGCGCGGCGTGAAGCCGGCGCGCAGGCAGGCGTCGGCAATGATGTCGTTCAGCGCGAAGCCCTCGCCGTAGAAGATAAATGCGCAATCGGCCAGCTCGCGCAGCCGCACGCCGCGCTGGCCGCGCCAGGCGGAATCCTTCGGCGCCAGAAGGCACATTGGCGACGTCAATAGCGGGAAGGAGTCGAACTCCTGCCACGCGGCCTGATTGGACGGGTGATCCAGCATGGTGCCCATTTCCAGCACGCCGCTGCGCAGGTCCGCTTCGATGCCTTGCGAGCCGCCCTCGAACAGCTTCAGTTCTATCTGCGGATGACGCTTGTGATACGCGGCCAGCAGCGGCGCCAGTGGCGCGTGTGATTGCTGGGTGACGCCGAGCCGGAGGTCGCCGCGCCGCAGCTGCTGCAGGTCTTGCAGCTCGACGCCCATCTCTTCGTGCATGGCCAGCAGCGCGCGGCCGCGTTGCAGCACCACGTTGCCGGCGTCCGTCAGCGTGAAGCGCTTGCCGACCCGTTCCAGCAGTGTGAGGTCGAGCGACTGCTCCAGCTGCTGGATCATCTTGCTGACGGTGGGCTGGGTGACGTGCAGCGCTTCGGCGGCACGGCTGAAGCCCTGCTGATCGACGACGGCGACAAAATAGCGTAGCGCGCGGATATCCATGATCTATTCCAAATGAGAATGATTTTGATAATTTTAATTCATTTTATCTTTTAACTGCCGCAGCCTAGAATGGCAGCATGAAACGTATTATCTACACACTGGCGCAGGTTCTGGGGCTGATCGCGGCATGGTATGCCGCCGACCGCCTCTCGGCCTGGGTCGGATTGCCCTTCTCCGGCGGCGTGGTCGGCCTGATCATCATGGTCATCCTGCTGCAAAGCGGCGTGCTGCGTCCGGCCGCCATCGAGCATGGTGCCGACTGGCTGCTGTCGAATATGCTGTTGTTCTTTATTCCGCTGGTGGTATCGGTGGTGCAGTTCACCGGCCTGCTGAAGGAAGACGGCCTGCGGCTGTTCGCCGCCATCGGCATCGGCTTCACCTGCGTGATGCTGGCCACCGCCTTTACCGTGGAATGGGTGTGCCGCTTTGAGCGCGGCCGCAAGCTGCGCCGCTTGCGCGCCGATCGTGGCAAAACGGCGGCGGCATGAAACCCCTCTTCTTCCTGCTGCTGACGCTAGGCCTGTTCTACGCGAATCAGGCGCTGCACAAACGCTATCCGCGCATCTGGCTGACGCCCGCCATCGCCACCTCGGCGGTGCTGATCGCGGTGGTGCAGCTGTCGTCCACGCCCTTCCCGGTATATTTTGGCGACACGCACTGGCTGTCGTGGCTACTCGGCCCGGCGACCGTGGCGTTTGCGCTGCCGATTTATCAGTATCGCGAACTGGTCAAGGAACACTGGCTGGCGCTGTCGCTGGGCAGCTTGGCCGGCATCGCCGCCTCGCTGGGTAGCACACTGCTGCTTGACCGCTTGCTTGGCCTGCACGGCAGCATGGCGCAAAGCCTGCTGGCGCGTTCGGTGTCGACGCCTTTTGCGCTGGAGGCCACGCGTCACCTGGGCGGCTCGGCGCAGCTGACCGGCGTGTTTGTCATCATCACCGGCTTGTTCGGCATCCTGCTGGGACAAGTGCTGCTGGCGCGCCTGCCGCTGCGGATGCGCATCGCGCGCGGTGCGCCGTATGGCGCGGCGGCCCACGGCTTCGGCTTGAGCAAGGCACGCGCCATCGGCCCGCAGGAAGGCGCGGTCGCCAGCTTGACCATGATCTTCAGCGGCGTGCTGATGGTCTTGCTGGCGCCCTTGTTGGGTCACATCCTCACCAGCGCATAACCGCGCGCACCTGCGGCAGCAGGTCGTCGGCCATGCTGGCGTGCTGCTCGCGGGTGGGGTGCGCGTCGATGGCATCGCCCGGATAGTGGGTGGAGGCGATGGCGCGCACCCGCGGGTCCGCCACGATACGGACCGTGTCGGCGATGTAGCTATGTAGCGCCGCCTGCTTTTCACTGTGCAGGATAGCCCCCTCGGTAAGCATGATCTGCGCCTGCGGATGGTCTCGCAGCAGGCGGCGCACCAGCGACAGGTAGGCACCGACATACTCGTCACGGTCCGGTATGCCGGTGGTCATGTCATTCGTGCCGATGGCCACAATAATCGCGTCCGGCCGGTAGTCGCGCTGATCCCACGGCACACTGTCCGGTTGCGTGGGCAGCGCCATGCCGTAGTAGTCGGCCAGATTCAGCTCATTGGTTTTGCCCTCCCACGTGCGGATCAGCCCACGGCCGCCGTAGCACACCAGCTGCACCTGCGCATCAAGACGCCGCGCCAGCAGCATGCCGTAGGACGCGCGGGGATTGGCCCAGGAAGCATCCGCCTTTTCGCCGGCCACACGGTCCATCGATGCGCCACACGTGACCGAATCGCCCAGCACCATCAGCTTGCGGCCGGGCAGCGCCGGCGCGGCGCGCCAGCCGCCATCCGTATCGAAGGACAGCAGCGCAGCCGTGCCTTGCCAGGTTTCCGAGCGGTTGACGATTTCCGCCGCGTGCGCGCCGGGTTTCAATCCGTCGGCCAGCACGGTGGTCTGGCGACCGGCTTCCAGCCGCAGCTTGCGCGGCACGCCGTCAATCAGCACATCCACATAGCTGTCCGTGCCGCTGGCCTGCGTGACTGCGCTCAGGCGCGTGCCGTCAAAATTCAGGTAGAAACTCACGCCCGGATAACTGAACCGCACGCCGCCATCGCCCGCCACCTGCGCGCGGCCCATACGGGCGACATGCGCATCGCTGGCGGCGATGGGGTCAGCGGAGACGCCAGCCGCTACTGCGGCCAGCAGCAAAGCCATTGCACGCAGTCGCATGGCTTACTCCATCAGCTTGCGGACGGCGGGCAGCATGGCGTCGGCCCAGATCTGATAGCCCTTGGGAGTGGGATGCAGGAAGTCCCCCATCACCTCGGCCGCTATGTCGCCACTGGGCTGCAGGAAGAACAGGCCATAGTCCTGGTAGAACACATGCTGGCCGTCGTTCAGGCCCGCCACCATGCGGTTCAGCTCCACCACCTTGATGCGCTGCGGGCTATGCGTGTACTGGCCGTATGGCAGTACGGCGTTCAGCAGGATGCGCGCATCGGGATAGATCTTGCGCAGCAGCTCGACCACTGCCTTCACGCCCTGGTAGACCTGCTCCGGCGTGGCGTCACAAAAACCGAAGTTGTTGACGCCGATGGTCAGCACCACGGCCTTGGGATGCAGCTTTTCGGCATGGCCATTTTGCAGGCGCCACAACAGGTTGCCGGTGTGGTCGCCGCCGACGCCAAAGTTGGCCGTGCGCCAGGCGCCGAAAGCGCGCTCGAAGACCGCCTGGTTCCACATCGCGGTAATCGAATCGCCGACGAACAGCAGATCGACGCCACCCTTGTCAGCCACCGCCACGTCGTCGTCGAAGAACTGCCGCCAGCCGGCGACCGACATCCACGGATAGTCTTTCTGGCGCGGCGCCGGCGTCAGACCGCAGGCGCCGCCATCAGGCTTGACTACTGCCGGCGCATCGGCCGCCAGCGCAGGAATACAAGCTGCCGCCAGCAATAGCGAAGTCAAAAACTTGCGCATCGTCTTTCCCGTCATTTTGTTTTCAGCCGCAGCAGCAGGACGCTATGCGGCGCCACGCTGGCTTCCAGCTTTTTGCTGGTGTCGCCGTATTTTCCGCCCCAGATATCGCGCCAGCCGTAGACCGCCTTCTTGAAGTCCACTTCGCGCTTGCTCAGCTCATCGCTGACGAAGTTTGCCTTCCAGTCGTAACTGAGGTTCACCGCCTGCTCGCCGCGATTGAGCACCATCAGCGCCCACTCGTTGTTGGCCAATGGCCTGGCCCAGTACTCCAGGCGTCCGTCGTCAAAGAACTTCCACGCCTGGATGCCCGCCTGGTCCTGGCTGATGGCGATGACGTCCCTATTGGCCAGGATGCTGCGGGTGGATTCCGGCATCTTGCGCAGATCATTGCCGAGGATGAGCGGGGACGCCATCATGGCCCAGATCGAGAAATGCGCGCGGTCTTCATCGCCGGTCATGCCCATGCCCACCTCCAGCATGTCCATATCGTTCCAGTGCCCCGGACCGGCATATTTGCGCAGGCCGGCCTGGCGGTCGAGGATGCGCAGCACGCCGAGGCGCGAGAACGCATCATGATTCAGTTCGCAGTTCCAGCACGGGTAGATGTCGGCGGTGGTGCGCCAGGAATGGCCGATGTCCTTGCCCCACTCCCAGGCCTTGTTGTCGCCCCATTCGCACATGCTGAGCAACATCGGCCGGCCGGCGGCGCGGATGGCGTCGCGCATGGTGGTGTAGGCGCCGGGGGCGCTCAGGCCCTTGGTGTCGCACCAGTCATACTTGACGTAATCGATGCCCCAGTCGGCATAGGTCTTGGCGTCCTGGTACTCGTGGCCACGGCTGCCAGGCTTGCCGCCGCAGGTAGTGGCGCCGGCGTCCGAATAGATGCCCAGCTTGAGGCCCTTGCTGTGCACATAGTCGGCCAGCGCCTGCATCCCGGACGGGAAGCGCTGCGGGTCGGGATGAATGAAGCCATCCTTGTCGCGCTGCCCGTGCCAGCAATCGTCGATGTTGACGTACTGGTAGCCGGCATCCTTGAGGCCCAGCTTGACCATGGCGTCCGCCGTATCGCGGATCAACTGTTCGTTGATGTCGCAGGCGAACGAGTTCCAGCTGTTCCAGCCCATTTGCGGCGTGTTGGCCAGCCCATCGAATTTCTGGGCGTGGACGTTGGCACCGACCAGCAGCGCCAATAATATCAGCAGGCGTTTCATCGCTTGATCGCGTGCAGTTTGTCGGCGTATTCCTTGATCAGCACCAGCGAGGTCACGTCCGAATCAAAGACCGAATACAAGCCCTGCTCTTCCTGCGGCGGATCGCCGACAAAGTCGTTACCCGGCTTCCACCAGTAATCCGCATTGGCTGCGCGGCCGGCGCCACCCCATGCCCAGAAATTGAAACCGGCAATCGGATCGCCCTTCTGCGCGCGCGTGGCGACAATCTCGAATACTTCGCGGTAGAAGCGGTCGCGGATATGCGTGGTGGACTTGATGCTGAACGATGGACCATCGCGGTCCAGGCCAAACTCTTCCAGCACGATTGGTTTGCCCAGTTTCTTGGCCAGCTCGATATGCGAGTTCAGATAGTCGCGGCTCTTGGTAATGGCGTTGTCCCAGCTACCGGTCGGGTTGTTGGAATCGAACCAGCTCCAGTTTTTCGGCCACAGGTGATAGGTCAGGTAGTCGATATTCCTGCTGCGGTGGGCGTCGAGGTAGAGCTGCGCATCCTGCGCCGACCCAGCCAGCCCTTCGCTGCCGCTGCTGACCAGGTGATTGCGGTCCAGGCTATGGATGTAGCCGGCCACGTCGTCGATCCACTTGACGTACACCGCCTTCTCTTCCGGCGTCGCGTTGCCATTGCCGGGACGAGGCTCATTCGCCAGCTGCCACGACATGATGTGCGTATCTTCGGCGTACGGCTTGCCGGTGATGGTGTTGACGCGCTTGACGATTTTCGCGATCACATTGCGGTACTCGGCCTGCGCAGCGGCGTTGCGGTAGAAGCCCGCCGTCTTCTGCATATAGGTGTCGTAGTCCTTGGTCACGTTCGGGTCCAGCGCCGGCGTGCCTTCAAACCAGTTCAGGTACTGCGTCATGCCGCCCGACCACTGCCAGAAGTTGTTCAGGTAAAGCACCACCGTCATATCGCGCTTGGCCACTTCCGCCATCAGAAAGTCCAGGCCTGTCAGCAGCTCTTCGTCATACTGGCCCGGCGCATTGGTGGTGGCGGGACGCACAGCGCTCTTCATGTCGGTCTTTTCGGACACCGCCAGCACGCGCAGGTTGTTGATGCCGATGGCCTTCATGTTATCCAGCTCTTTGAGCAAGCGCGCGCGTTCGCCCACGCCGCCGGCCGCACCCAGATAGCCGCCGTACCAGAAGTTGGCGCCAACGATGTAATACGCCTGCCCATTGCGGGCGAAGTGGGTCTTGTTGACGGTGACGAAGTCGCCCTTGGCGGCAGGCGCCGCTTCCACGATGCCGCAGGCGCCGATCATCAATGCCGCTGCGCAGAATTTGTACAGTTGTTTCAAGTCTCGCTCCTTGGTTTTATTTTCCTGCCACGTTCAGCGTGCGCTGCGGCAGTTGGACAGTAATACTGGCGGCCTTGCTATCTGCCGCATCATGCGCCAGCAGCACCTTGTAACCACCCTTGGCGATACGCCAGGTCTTGCTCTTGCTATCGAAGACGCCGAGCAGGCGCGGATCGACGGTGACGCTGACTTCCTTGCTTTCGCCAGGCGCCAATTCAACCTTGTCCCAGCCGACCAGACGTTTCGGCGCTTCCCACTTGGCGCTCACAGGCGCCACGTACAACTGCGGCACATCCTTGCCCTTCACCGCACCGGTATTGGTGATCTTGAACTTCAGTTGCAACTTGCCTTCCTTCTGGCTGGCGGCCAGGCCCGTGTAGGCGAACTGCGTGTACGACAGGCCGTGACCGAACGGGAAAAGTGGCTTCAGGCCCTTGAGGTCAAACCACTTGTAACCAACCGCTGCGCCTTCATGATAATTGACTGTGAAGCGCACGGTCTCGTTCTTCGGATCACCATCCAGCTTGGGACGCGGCAGCTGGCTTTCCGATGCAGGGAAAGTGGCCGGCAAGTGGCCGGACGGATTGACCTCGCCGAACAACACGCGCGCAATCGCCTCGCCGCCGCGCGTTCCCGGATACCACGCCTGCACAATCCCGGCAGCCTGGTCGACCCACGGCATCAGCACCGGGCCGGAAGTCTCCAGCACCACCACGGTTTTCGGATTGGCCTTGGCCACCGCGCCGATCAGCGCATCCTGATTGTCCGGTAGCGCCAGCGACACGGCGTCCAGCGCCTCGCCGATCCACTGCTGCGCGAATACCAGCACCACGTCGGCGCCTGCAGCGGCTTGCGCGGCGGCGGCCGGATCGCTGCCATCGTTGTAGATGACCTGCGCGCCCGGCGCCCGCGCCTGAATCGCCTTCAGCGGCGACGATGGGTGATACACCACAGGCCCCGGCCACGAAGTCGGCGCGATGCCAGGCACCGCATTGCCGCCGATCGGATACACCAGCGACGAACCGCCGCCGGCCAGCACGCCCACGTCCGCATGCGCGCCGATGATGACGATCTTTTTCGCGCCGGCCTTCAGCGGCAGCACGTCGCCCGCGTTCTTCAGCAGCACCAAGCTATCTTCCGCGTCGGCGCGGCTTACCAGGGCGTGGGCGTCGAAATCGATATTGCCGCCTTCAGCCACCGGATTATCCACTACACCCTTGTCGAACATGGCGCTCAGGATGCGGAACACCATGTTGTCGAGACGTGCTTGCGGCACATGGCCGTTGACCACCGCCTCTTCCAGCGCGCCGCCGAAGTATTGCGACTTGTCGAACTCCCAGCCGGATTGCTGATCCAGCCCGGCGTTGGCCGATTCCACCGTGCTGTGGGTCGCGCCCCAGTCGGTCATCACATAGCCTTTGTAGCCCCAGTCCTTCTTCAGCACCTGGTTGAGCAGGTAGTCGTTTTCGCAGGCGTACACGCCGTTCAGGCGATTGTAGGAACACATCACCGAACCGGGGTCGGCCTGCTCCATCAGCAGCTGGAAGGCCAGCAGGTCGGACATGCGGTTGCTGGCGTCATCGATACGCGCATCGAGAATGAAGCGTCCCGTCTCCTGGTCGTTGACGGCGTAATGCTTCATGGTGGCGATGATGTTGTTGGACTGGATGCCGCGCACCTGTTGCGCCACCATGGTGCCGGCCAGCAGAGGATCTTCACCGGCATATTCAAAGTTGCGGCCATTGCGCGGTTCGCGCAGCAGATTGACGCCGCCGGCCAGCATGACGTTGAAGCCGGAAGCGCGCGCTTCGGCGCCGATCATCGCGCCGCCCTTGTAGGCCAGGTCGCGGTCCCACGTGGCGGCGGTGGCCAGGCCGGATGGCAGCGAAGTGCGTTCGCGCGGCGTCTTAGACGCCTGCGTGGCAACGCCAAGGCCGGCGTCAGTCTCAAACAGCGCCGGCAGGCCAAGACGCGGCACGCCTTCAATATAGCCGGCCGATGAAGGCAGCGCGGCCGGATGTTTCTTGGTCTTGTTGCCGAAGTCGGAGCCAAAGTGGCCCAGCACCCACTTCAGTTTTTCCTGCTGCGTCATTGCCTGCAGCGCGAGTTCGGCGCGCTTGTCGGCGTTCAGTGACTTGTCCATCCATGGTTCGGCCGCCTGCGCCGACATCGCCGCCAGCGCCAGTGCAATCGCCAGTTTCAGCTTCATACGGTCTCCTTGTTATACATGCCCGCGTACTTCAGGCCAAAATACAGGATGAACACATAGCAGGCCGCCGGCACGAAGAACGACTGTTGCAGGCCGATGGTGTCCGCCAGCAGTCCTTGCGCGAACGGCACCAGCGCGCCGCCTACGATCGCCATGCACAGGATGCCCGAGCCCTGACCGGTCTGCTTTCCCAGCTTGTGCAGCGCCATGCTGAAGATGGTCGGGAACATGATGGAGTTGAACAGGCCGACGGCGATGATGGACCACATGGCCACCTGACCATGTCCGAAGATCGCCAGCAGGATCAGGGCGATGGAAGCGGCCGAGTTGAAGGCCAGCGCCTTGCCCGGGCTGATGTAGCGCATGACGGCAAAGCCGATGAAGCGGCCGACCATGGCGCCGCCCCAGTAGTAGCTGACGTAGTGCGCGGCGGCGCCGTTGGACAGGCCGGCGATATTGGCCTCGCCCAGGAAGTTAATCAGGAAGCTGCCGATGCTGACTTCCCCGCCCACGTACAGGAAGATGCCGATGGCGCCCAGCAGCAGATGGCGATGCGCCAGCACGCCGGTCTGCACCGACGATACTGCGCCGCCGTCGCCGGCGTGGCTGATCTTCGGCAGCCGCACCAGCGCAAACAAGACGGCCAGCGCCAGCAGCGCTGCGGCCAGCACCAGATACGGGCCTTGCACGGCAGCCGCTTCCTCCGCCTTGGAGCGGACCAGGCCCGGGATGGCTGGCGCGCCTTCCGACAGGATCAGGAAGCCACCCAGCGCCGGTGCGATCGTCGTACCCAGAGAGTTGAAGGCCTGCGTCAGCGTCAGGCGGCTGGACGCGGTGGCTGGTTCGCCCAGCACCGTCACATACGGATTGGCCGCTACCTGCAGAATGGTAATGCCACTGGCGAGCACGAAGAACGCCAGCAGGAACAGGGCGTAGCCGTTCATCGAGGCCGGGAAGAACAGCGCGCAGCCGGCGGCTGCGATCACCAGTCCAGTTACCGCGCCGCGCTGGTAGCCGATCTTTTTGATCAGCATCCCGGCTGGCAGCGACACAATGAAGTAGGCGCCGAAGAAGCAGAACTGCACCAGCATGGCCTGCACATAATTGAGCGTGTAGATCGATTTAAGGTGGGGAATCAGCACGTCGTTGAGTGAGGTCAGCAGCCCCCACATGAAGAACAACAGCGTGATGATGATCAGCGGGACGGTGTTCCCGCCTTCCGTATGGCCGTGCGGGCGCACAGCTGCGGATGCAACGTGTTCCATCAATGTCTCCAGGTTTTTATATTATTGAAAAGATTCTGCATGCCGGCCGGCCCACGGTCAAACGCCATGCGTATTTTGGCCGCAGTTTAGTCACCTTCACTAAACACGCCTAACCCGGAGAGACGCGGGCCTGGCGGGAGTCTGGGCGGCTAAAGCCTGCTTGTTTAGTAAATTGCGCTAAACTCAAAGGTGAACTCGATGTGTCGTTTGACCGTCAATAGACGCTTATGCAAGACTGCATCCACACCGGAGGAGACATATAACAATGGGCACGAACATCACGATCAGGGATATCGCCCGGGTCGCTGGCGTATCGGCGGGGACGATTTCACGCGCACTGAAAAATGAGCCCGGCCTGACCGAAGCAACCCGCCAGATGGTGCTGGAAACAGCGCGCGATCTGGGCTACGACTTTTGCAAGCTGCGTCCCAAGCGCCTGCGCCGCCTCACCTTTCTGCTGCACCGCCAGCACAACACGGCGTCCAGCAGCCCGTTCTACTCGCCGGTGCTGCACGGCGCGGAGGAAGCCTGTCGCAAGCAGGGCATCGTGCTGTCGTTCATGGCGGTGGGGCCGGCCGATGGCCTGATCGACCAGATACGCATGCATGCGCCGGACGGTATCGTCTGCGCCGGCTTCTTTGAACCGGAGACGCTGAGCGCCCTGCGCTCGACCGGCAAGCAGCTGGTGCTGATCGATATGAAGCTGCGCGGTTACAGCTCCGTCAATCCAGACAACATGATGGGCGGCTACCTGGCCACCAAGCATCTGATCGACACCGGCCGCACGCGCATCGGCTTCATCTCCGGTCCGCTGGCGCATTACTCCATCCGCGAACGAGCGCGCGGCTACCGCCAGGCGCTGTTTGAAGAAGGCATCCTGGCCGATCCCCGGCTGGACGCCGGCCTGCCGGATGGCGTGGACCTGGAAACCGGTGCATGGGAAGCGATGGAGCAGCTGCTCGACCTGCCGCATCCGCCGGACGCGGTGTTCTGCTACAACGACAGCGCTGCGCTGGTGGCCATGCGCTGCTGCATCGCCAGGGGATTGAAAGTCCCGCACGACATCGCGATCGTCGGCTTCGACGACATCTCGACCGCCGTGCTGGGACATCGCCCCCTGACCACGCTGCGCATCGATAAAAAAGCGCTGGGCGCGCTGGGCGTGGAAATGCTGCTCAACGGCCCGCACGACGAGCCGGTGGAGAAAATCTCGCCGGTGGAATTGATCATCCGCGCCAGCACCGTCACGGAAGGCTGGCGCCCCAAGAACCTCCTCAACTTCAAACGGACCTGATAATGGCCCCAGATTTCCGATCCCGCACCACCCTGCTCAACCACATCCGCCACACCAAGAATTTCTACGACAGCCGCTGTGTCGACCCGAGCGGCGGTCTGTATCACTTCTATAAAGACGATGGCACGGTCTACGATGCGCACACGCGCCACCTGGTCAGCAGTACGCGCTTCGTCTTTAACTATGCGATGGCGTGGCGGCAGTTTGGGGACGAGGCGGACCGGCAGCGCCTGCGCCATGCGCTGGACTTCCTGCGCGAAGTCCACCGCGATCCGCACACAGGCGGCTACGCATGGGAACTGAAGTGGAAGGACAACGTCCTCACCGTCATCGACGGCACCAACCATTGCTACGGCCTGGCCTTCGTGCTGCTGGCCTACAGCCATGCGCTGATGGCCGGCGAAACGCAGGCGGCTGAATGGATCGGTGAAACCTTCGCGCTGATGGAGCGCCGCTTCTGGGAACCGGAGCACGGCCTGTATGCGGACGAAGCCAGCGCCGACTGGTCGCGCGTGGACAGCTATCGCGGCCAGAACGCCAATATGCACGCCTGCGAAGCGCTGATCGCCGCCTTTGAAGCCACCGGCAACCGCGACTACCTGCTGCGCGCCGAAACGCTGGCGCACAACATCACCATCCGCCAGGCCGCGCTGGCCGACAACATGGTGTGGGAACATTATCACGACGACTGGTCGGTGGATGCGGAGTACAACCGCAACGACAAGACCAATATCTTCCGCCCTTGGGGCTATCAACCCGGCCACCTGACCGAATGGGCCAAGCTGTTGCTGCTGCTGGAGCGCCATGGCGCACAGCTGTCGCTCAATCCGCGCTGGCTGCTGCCGCGCGCGGTGGAGTTGTTCGACGCGGCGCTGGCCAAAGCCTGGGACCATGAGCATGGTGGCATCTACTACGGCTTCGCGCCGGACGGCAGCATCTGCGACGATCTCAAATACTTCTGGGTGCAGGCCGAGAGCCTGGCTACCGCCGCCCTGCTGGCGGACCGCACCGGCGAGGCGCGTTACTGGACCTGGTACGACAAGATCTGGACCTACAGCTGGGAGCATTTCGTCGACCATCAATACGGTGCGTGGTATCGCATCCTCGGCGCCGACAACAGCAAGCTGACGGACGAGAAAAGCCCGGCCGGCAAGGTGGATTACCACACCATGGGCGCGTGCTATGAGGTGTTGAACGTGTTGAAGAAGGACTGAGATGGGCTTCCCTTTATTTGTGGCGGCGGGCGAGGCGCTGACCGATATGATCGTGCAGGATGCGGCGCAGCAGCACTGGCTTGGCCAGGTTGGCGGCTCGACCTGGAATGTGGCGCGGGCGATGGCCAAGCTGGAGGTACCGACGGCGTTCGCCGGCGCCATCAGCCAGGACGTGTTCGGCGATGCGCTATGGCAGGCCAGCGAAGCGGCGCGCCTGGATCTGCGCTTCCTGCAACGCCATGCGCGTTCACCGCTGCTGGCCATCGTGCATCGCACCGATCCGCCGGCCTACTTCTTCGTCGGTGACGACAGCGCCGATTTGCATTTCGATGCCACGCAACTGCCGCAAGGCTGGCGCGCGCAGTGCAAGTGGGTGCACTTCGGCGGCATCAGCCTGGCGCGTCAACCGCTGGCGGACAAACTGGTGGCGCTGGCCGAGCAGCTCAAGCAGGACGGCGTGCGCATCAGCTACGACCCTAACTACCGCGTGCTGATGGACGAACGGTACGACGCCACACTGCGTCGCATGACGGAACTGGCCGATGTGGTCAAGGTGTCGGAAGAAGACCTTGAAGGGCTGTTCCGCACCAGGGACATCGCCACCGCCTTCGATACGCTGCGCAGCTGGAACCCCGCCGCCACCTATTTATATACCAAGGGTGGCGCCGGCGCCTCGCTGCACATCGGCGACGCCGCCTGGTCGCTGCCGGCGCCGCGGATCGAAGTGGTCGACACGGTCGGCGCCGGCGACGCCAGCATCGCCGCGCTGGCGTGGAGCATGATGCACCGCGAATACGAGGAACCCTTACAGCACCTGCGCTTCTGCGTTGCGGCCGGCGCGGCTGCCTGTCTGGCGCAAGGCGCGTCGCCGCCGTCGCTGGCCGCCATTGAGGCGTTGTTGTAAATCGGTGTAAATCGTTATTACCTGAGGAAGAATCGGCAGCTCGTCATACTGGCGTCATATGCCGCCGATACGATGTTGGGCTTTATCTGTCCAACTTCCTCAGGTCCTTCATGTCCTCGAAAAATCCTTTCGCTCCATCCCGTCTGCAACTCGCCCTGGCTACCGCCGGCCTGTGCGCCCTCCACTTCTCGGCCATCGCTGCGGAGGATGTCGGCGGCGCGCTGTCCACGGTGGAAGTCAAAGCCACCGTCGAAAAGAAAAAGCTCGGCGACAGCGTCAGCAGCGGCGCACTGGGACGCAAGTCGGAACTGGATACGCCCTTCTCCACCAAGTCCGTCTCCAGCGACGAAATCGAAGACCGCCTGGCCACCAGCATTTCTGAAGTGCTGAAGTACGATGCATCGGTCACCGCCATCTCGCCGCCAATCTCCACCCACCCGGCCACCATCCAGATGCGCGGCTTGCGCCTGGATGACCTGAACGGCTACAAGGTTAACGGCCTGGCCAACATCAACCGCGGCACCGAAATGCCGCTGGAGATGTTTGAGAGCGTGGAAGCCCTGAAAGGCCTGACCGGCTATATGTACGGCTTCGGTTCGCCGGGCGGTATCATTAACTATGTGACCAAGCGTCCAACCACCGAGAAGACCTTCAGCGCGGCGATGGGCTACCAGGAAGGCGGCGCAATCAAGGAGCATATCGATACCGGCGGCCGTCTCGGCGAAGACGGCGACTTCGGCTACCGTCTGAATCTGGTGCACGAAGACGGCGACGTCAAACAGGAAAGCGGCTCGATCAAGCGCAACGCTGCGGGCCTCAATCTGGAATGGCGCGTGACCAGGGACCTGGCGCTGACCTACGACGCGATCTATCAGCGCCGCCGCAGCGTGGGCGGCACCGACATCATCCTCACCGCCACCACCCCATTCAAGATCCCTGCCCCGCTGGACGGCGACACCAAACTCAATAGCATCGGCGCAGGCAGCGATGTGGAATACACGCTGGCCACCACCGGCATCGAATACCGCCTTGCGCCGGACTGGACTGCCAACGCCTCGTACCGCACCTCGGACTCCACCCGCGTGTACAAGAAGGACCAGTACTACCTCACCAGCAACGTGGGGGACTACTACGACCGTATTACCTCGGAGCTGCACGGCTACCATTTCGACCAGGTGCAGGCCACCATCAACGGCAAGTTCAATATCGCCGGCATGGGCAATGACCTGGTGCTGGGCCTGATGTCGCAGAACTTGGTTTCGACGTCCTCGGTGGTCACGCCAAAGGTCAAGATCGGCACTGGCAAGCTGTTTGCACCGACCATCTACAGCGCCGCCACCGTCAATTACAGCGGCGGCACCTACCGCGACGAGACCACCCGCCAGGAAGCGCTGTTCGCCAGCGACACGCTGAAGTTCAGCGACGCCTGGTCGCTGGTAGCCGGCGCGCGCTACACGCGCTTCACCGACAACGCCTACTCGACCAAGGGCGTGCTGACCGCCAGCTATCCGGCAAACAAAACCACGCCAACCGTCGCGCTGATGTTCAAGCCAGCCGCCGACACCACGCTGTACGCCAGCTACGTGGAAGCGCTGGAGCAGGCCGCCTCCGCGCCGACCACCACCGTCAACGCCAACCAGACCTTCGCGCCGATCAAGAGCAAGCAATCGGAAGCCGGCGTCAAGATGGAGCGCAGCTGGTGGAACGCCACCGCTTCGCTGTTCCACATCGAGCGCGGCGCGCAGTACACCAACGCCAGCAACGTCTATGTGTCGGATGGCCAGTCCAAATACAATGGCCTGGAAGTAAACAGCGTGGTGCAGGCGGCGAAGAACCTGTCCGTCGAAGGCGGCATCATGCTGCTGGACGCGTCGCTGGAAGATGCGGCGCCGGGCTACAGCGGCAAGCGCGCCGTTGGTGCGCCACGCCGTCAGGCATCGATTCAGGCCACCTTGCGCGATGTGCTGCCAGGCCTGGCGCTGCACGTCGGTTCGCAGTATCTGGGCGAACTGCCGATGGATGCGGCCAACGTCAACACGCTGCCGGCCTACACGCTGTTCGATGCGGGCTTTAACTATCGTCACCGCTATTTCGGCAAGATGGTTAGCGTGCGCATGAATATCTCCAACATCGCCAACCGCAAATACTGGACCTACTACCAGGAGAACTACCTGAACATCGGTGCGCCGCGCACTGCCAGCGTCAATGTTCGCGTAGACTTCTAAACCATGAAACCACTCCGTCTTGCGGCCGGCGCCGCGTTGTCCCTGCTGTTGTCGCACGCGTATGGCGAGCAGTTTTATCAAACCAAAACGCCGTACGCACCGCAACAAGCCAGCGCCAGCTACGAGAAGGCGCCCGCCGGCTACACGGCGGTCTACACGCAGCTGCTGGCCCGCCACGGCTCGCGTGGCCTGAGCAGCTTCAAGACGGATCTGGCGCTGTACAACCTGTGGCAACTGGCAGCGCGGCAGGATGCGCTGTCGCCGCTGGGCCGCCAGCTGGGGCCCGATATTGAAGCGATGATCAAGGCCAACGCGCTGCTGGGCTATGGGGTGGATGGCATCAGTAAGCCAGGCTACGGCAACGAGACCATGCAGGGCGTGGACGAACACACCGGTCTCGCTCAACGCCTGCATGCGCGCTTGCCGGCGCTGTTTCGCGATGCGGAGAAGGACCAGCGCCGCATCGTGGTGCTCAGTTCCGGCAAGGACCGGGCGGTGGACAGCGCCGCCTTCTTCAGCCGCGCGATGACCGCGCAGCAGCCTGGCCTGGCGCCGCTGATCGACGCCGGCACCGACCGCACTACCCTCTACTTCCACAAACTGAACGCCAGGCAGGATGGCGTAACGCCGGAAGCCACGCTGGCTTACCAGCGCTGGGACCAGAGCGATGAACTGCAAGCCCGCAAGGCCGCCATTCACGCCGATCCGCGTCTGAAGGCGGCCGCGCTGTCGACGCTGGGCGCCTTGTTCTCGCCGGCGTTTATCGCGGCGCTGGAACAAGGCCATGTCAGCGCCGCCAATGCCGGCACGCGCAGCTACACCAGCGCCGATGGCAAGTTCACCACCAATCTCACCGGCGATGGTGATACCAAAATCGCTACCGTCACCGACGCCGCGCTGGCGCTGTATGAGCTGTACGCCGCCGCAGCCGATATGGAAGCCGAGCTCAAAGCCGACTTCACCAAATACGTCCAGCCGCAGCAAGCCCGCGTGTATGCCGAAGCGGAAGACGCCGTCGCCTTCTACGAAAAAGGCCCGGGCATCAAGGAGAACGGCGACGTCACCTGGCACATGGCCGGCGCGCTGGTCGCTGATTTCTTCCGCGAGGCCGACGCCATCGCCGCCGGCAAACGCGTCAACGCAGCCAAGCTGCGCTTCGCCCATGCCGAAATCGTCATTCCGTTCGCCAGCGCGCTGGGACTCAAAAGCATGTCCGAACAATTGCCTCGCGCAGAAACTTATAGTTACGACAATAGCCCATGGCGCGGCGCGCAAGTCGCGCCGATGGCGGCCAATATTCAGTGGGATCTGCACAAAAATGCAGCGGGCCGCACCCTCGTCCGCATGCTGTACAACGAGCGCGAAACCGACTTCAAGCCGGCCTGCGACGCGGCCCGCATTGCGCCGGCCAGCCACTTTTACGACTACCAGCGCCTAAAACGTTGTTACAAGTAGCATAAAAATTATCAATTCGCCCATACCAAAAGGCGATTCTGGCTAGAAAGCAACAATTAATACAATTCTGCACTCGCGGGCGGCTGAGTCAAAATGGTAAACTGGGAAGGTCATCAGACAAACAAGAGAGGTATTCCCATGAACCAGATGTCGAGACGCCAGTTCCTTCGGGTAACCGGCGCGACCATCGCGGGTTCGAGCATTGCGCTCCTCGGCTTTGCGCCGGCAACGGCCTTGGCCGAAGTCCGGCAGTACAAGCTGGCGCGCAGTACCGAAACCCGCAACACTTGCCCCTACTGCTCCGTCGGTTGCGGCATTTTGATGTACGGCCTGGGCGACGGCGCCAAAAACGCCACCGCCAGCATCATCCACATTGAAGGCGACGCCGACCACCCGGTCAACCGCGGCACGCTGTGCCCGAAAGGCGCTTCGCTGATCGACTTCATCCACTCGCCGAACCGCCTGCTCGCGCCGCAATACCGCGCGCCTGGCGCCAGCGAATGGAGCCCGATGTCGTGGGATGACGCGCTGAACCGCATCGCCAAACTGATGAAGGCTGACCGTGACGCCAACTTCATCGAAAAAACCGAAGACGGCAAAACCGTCAACCGCTGGACCACTACCGGCATGCTGTGCGCTTCGGCGGCCAGCAACGAAGTCGGCTATTTAACCCATAAAACGATGCGTGCCACCGGCATGCTCCCATTCGACAACCAAGCACGTGTTTGACACGGTCCAACGGTGGCAGGTCTTGCCTCGACATTTGGACGTGGTGCGATGACGAATCACTGGGTTGACATCAAGAATGCTGATGTCATCCTGGTCATGGGCGGCAACGCAGCAGAAGCACACCCTTGCGGGTTTAAATGGGTCACGGAAGCCAAGGCGCATCGCGGCGCCAAGCTGATCGTGGTCGATCCACGCTTTACCCGAACGGCTTCGGTAGCGGACCATTACGTCGCTACGCGTACCGGCGCGGATATCGTGTTCCTGGGCGGGATCATCAATTACCTGCTCACCAACGACAAGATTCAACACGAGTACGTTCGTAACTACACGGACATGCCGTTTATCGTCCGCGAAGATTTCGCCTTCAACGACGGCCTGTATTCGGGCTGGGACGACGCGGCCAACAAGTACACGGACAAGAGCAGCTGGAACTACGAGATGGGCGACGACGGCTATGCCAAGGTCGACCCGACGCTGGAGCATCCGCGCTGCGTGTACCAGTTGATGAAGAAGCACTACGCGCGCTACACGCCGGAAATGGTGGAGCGGGCCTGCGGCGTGCCGCCGGAGAAATTCCATCTGGTGGCCGAAGCGCTGGCCTCGACCGCTGTGCCGGGCCGTGCCGCGACCATCCTGTACGCACTGGGCTGGACCCAGCACTCGACCGGCGCGGAAACCCTGCGCACCGGCGCCATGGTCCAGCTGCTGCTGGGGAATATGGGTATCGCCGGCGGCGGCATGAACGCACTGCGCGGCCACTCCAATATCCAGGGTCTGACCGACCTGGGCCTGCTGACCAATATGCTGCCGGGTTACCTGACCCTGCCAGGCGAGGCCGAGCAGGATTGGGACGCCTATGTTGCCAAGCGCGCGCTGAAACCGCTGCGTCCGAACCAGCTGAGCTACTACAGCAACTCCAAGAAATTCCTGGTCTCCTTCATGAAGGCCTGGTGGGGCGACGCGGCGACGGAAGAAAATAACTACGCCTTCGACTACCTGCCGAAGCTGGATAAACCTTACGACATGATGCAGGCTTTCGAGCTGATGAATCAGGGTAAGATGACCGGCTACATCTGCCAGGGCTTCAACATCCTGGCGTCCGGCCCGGACAAGCAGAAGATCACCGACTCGCTGTCCAAGCTGAAGTGGCTGGCCATCATGGACCCGCTGCAGACCGAAACCGCCGAGTTCTGGAAACCGCACGGCGACTTCCACAAGGTCGATCCGACGCAGATCCAGACCGAGGTGTTCAGCCTGCCGACCTCCTGCTTCGCGGAAGAACGCGGTTCGCTGGTGTCGTCGTCGCGCGTGCTGCAATGGCACTGGCAAGGCGCCGAGCCGCCAGGCCAGGCCAAGTCCGACCTCGACATCATGTCGGCGCTGTTCTTGCGTCTGAAAAAGGCGTACCAGACCGAAGGCGGCAAGTTCCCGGACCCGATCCTGAACCTGACCTGGAACTACAGCAACCCGAACTCGCCGACGCCGGAAGAGATCGCGATGGAATTCAACGGCAAAGCGCTGAAGGAAATCACCGATCCGAAAGATCCGACCAAAGTCATCCTGAAAAAGAACGAGCAGCTGGCAGGCTTCGCCCAACTCAAGGACGATGGCAGCACCGCCTGCGGTTGCTGGATCTTTGCCGGTTCGTGGACCGCCGCCGGCAACCAGATGGGCCGCCGCGACAACAGCGACCCGACCGGTATCGGCAATACGCTGAACTGGGCCTGGGCCTGGCCGGCCAACCGCCGCGTGCTGTACAACCGCGCCTCGACCGACATGAAGGGCAAGCCGTGGGATCCAACCCGCAAGCTGATCGCCTGGAATGGCACCTCGTGGTCCGGCGCCGACGTGCCCGACTACAAGGCCGACGAGCCGCCGGAAAACGGCATGGGTCCGTTCATCATGCTGGCCGAAGGCGTGGCGCGCTTCTTCTCGCGTGACGCGATGGCCGAAGGGCCGTTCCCGGAACACTACGAGCCGTTTGAATCGCCGATCGGGCACAACCCGATGCACCCGAACAATCCCAAGGCCTTCAACAACCCGGCCGGCCGGATGTTCCCGAACGACCGCAAGAAACTGGGCAAGAAGGACGAGTACCCGCATGCGGCCACCAGCTACCGCTTGACCGAGCACTTCCACTTCTGGACCAAGCACGCGCGCCTCAACGCCATCGTGCAGCCGGAGCAGTTCGTCGAAATCGGCGAAGCGCTGGCCAAGGAAGTCGGCGTGGTGCATGGCGACCGGGTCAAGGTGTCGTCCAAGCGCGGCTACATCATTGCCAAAGCGGTGGTGACCAAGCGTATCAAGCAACTGACGATTGACGGCAAACCGATGCACCACGTCGGCCTGCCGATCAACTTCGGCTTCAAGGGCCTGACCAAACCGGGCTACCTTGTCAACACGCTGACGCCTACCGTGGGCGACGGCAATTCACAGACACCGGAATCGAAATCGTTCCTGGTGAAAGTGGAAAAAGCTTAAGCCGAAGGAGAGCACACTATGTCATTACAATCACTTGATATCCTGCGCATGTCCGCGACCACGGTGACGCCGCCCCAGGCGCGTACCCCGGTCACGGGTACGGTCGCCAAGCTGATCGACGTTTCCAAATGCATCGGCTGCAAGGCTTGCCAAACGGCCTGCATGGAGTGGAACGATCTGCGCGACGAGGTGGGTGAAACCACCGGCGTGTACGACAACCCGACGGACATGACGGCGCAATCCTGGACCGTCATGCGCTTCTCGGAATACGAGAACCCGAAGGGCGACCTCGAATGGCTGATCCGCAAGGACGGCTGCATGCACTGCGAAGATCCGGGCTGCCTGAAGGCCTGTCCTGCGCCGGGCGCCATCGTCCAGTACACCAACGGCATTGTGGATTTCCATCAGGAGAACTGCATTGGCTGCGGCTACTGTGTCGCCGGCTGCCCGTTCGACGTGCCACGCATTTCCAAGGAAGACAGCCGCGCCTACAAGTGCACGCTGTGTTCGGACCGCGTGGCCGTCGGCCAGGAACCGGCGTGCGTCAAGACCTGCCCTACCGGCGCCATTACCTTTGGCACCAAGGAGGACATGAAGGAGCACGCCGCCGAGCGCATCGAGGATCTGAAATCGCGCGGCTTCGAGCACGCCGGCCTGTATGACCCGGCCGGTGTGGGCGGCACGCACGTCATGTACGTGCTGCACCACGCGGACCAGCCGACGCTGTATCACGGCCTGAAAAAGGATCCGAGCATCGGCGTCACGGTCGGCTTGTGGAAGGGTCTGACCAAGCCGCTGGCACTGGCGGGTATCGCCATGACGGCGCTGGCCGGCTGGTTCCACTACTCGCGCGTCGGTCCGAACGAAGTGTCGAAGGATGAAGAGGCCGAAGCGCTGGCCGAGGCCCAACGCATCAGGGAGGAAGCACCATGAGCCACGCCAACCGCGATAAAGACGGCAATCCGCTGATCGAGCGTTACACGCCTAACGAGCGTAGCAACCACTGGATCACGGCCATCTGCTTCATTTTGCTGGCGGTGTCCGGCCTCGCCATGTTCCATCCGGCGATGTCGTGGATGTATATGTTCCTCGGTGGCGGCCAGTGGACCCGCATCCTCCATCCCTTCATCGGGCTGGTGATGTTTGTCTCCTTCGCCATCCTGGTGCTGCGCTTCTGGCACCATAACCACATTGACGCCGCCGACAAGCAGTGGATGCGGCAAATCGGCGATGTGCTGAACAACCGCGAAGACAAGCTGCCGAAAATCGGCATGTACAACGCCGGCCAGAAGATTCTGTTCTTCGTGCTGATCGCGTGCATGTGCGGGCTGCTGTTGTCGGGTATCGTGATCTGGCGCGCGTACTTCGCGTTCTACTTCCCGATCCCGCTGATCCGGGCGGCGGCGCTGCTGCATGCGGTGTGCGCGTTCGGCATCATCTGCTCGATCATCGTCCACATCTACGCAGCGTTGTGGGTCAAGGGGTCGATCGGCGCCATGGTGCGCGGCACCGTCACCTACGGCTGGGCGCGCAAGCACCATCCGCGCTGGTTTGAAGCAGTGATCAAAAAATCACGCGACTGAAACTAGTCTCACGGCGCGCCGCAATGGCGCGCCGTTTTTCACTGATTACCGGATATTCATTCGGTAGCCCTGTAGGGCACAAAACCCGCCACGAAGCTACGGTGCTGCCGATTTGGGATTAAAATATCGCCTGAGCCGGCAGCTCTCCGCCACCGGCAAAGGAGATATTTTGGTACAACGTTTGTTAGAACCTGGCGAGATCGAGTCGCTCGATCACACGTCCATTCCGCGCCTGCTGCTTCCTGAAGCACGCAGCCTGTTCACCGGGCGCGCCACGCGCCTGCGCCAGTTGGCAGATAATCAAATCAAGGGTATCCCGGTCGGCGATACCATGAAAGGGTATCTGCTGATGATGGCGGCGCTGGTGGACGCCCAGGCCGCCGTGATCCGCGTGCTGCCGGCGGAGACTTTCGCCTTGCCAGACGCCGCCGGCATCGAGCTGGCCATCGACCACCACATGCCGCCGCTGCCGGTCAGCGGCCAGCGTCCCGCCACCTGGCGCCGCGTGTTCGACGCCATTCTCGACCAGCTGGACCCGCTGGCAGCCAGCCAGCCGCAGCTCGCCGCCGTGCTGACCGAGTTGCGCGCGCTCGACAGCGCCCAGCTGGAAGGCTGCGCCGACGCCGTGCTGGCCGAATTGACCGAAGGCGTGCATCCGCTGCACGCGCCGTTCGTGGCTGCGGCCTTGCAAGTGATGTGGACCATGCGCGCCAGCCAGCTGGACGCCAAACGCGTGCAGCCGCTGGTGACCAACACCCTGTGCCCGGTGTGCGGCGCCCATCCGGTGGCCAGCGTGATCCGCATCGGCGGCCAGTCGCAAGGCTACCGCTACCTGCAATGCAGCTGCTGCGCCAGCGAATGGCACATGGTGCGCGTCAAGTGCACCACCTGCGAAAGCACGGCCGGCGTGGCCTACCAGAGCATAGAGCCGGAAGGCGGCATGCCGGCGGTGGACCCGAATGAGCCGGTCAACAAGGCCAACGATCCAAGCCGGGTCGCGCGCGCGGAGATCTGCGACGCCTGCCACACCTACCGCAAGATCTTCAACCAGGAGCACGACTACAACGTCGAGCCGCTGGCCGACGATCTGGCCAGCCTGGCGCTGGACGTGCTGGTGGGCGAAGCGGGCTACTCGCGTTCCAGCGGCAATCCCCTGCTGTGGTTTAACGCCGAATGAGCGAGCAGTCCGCCCGCTCAGACCACACGCTGCACGGCGCCGCGTCGGCCGCCGGCGTGCCGGCAGCCGCCATCCGCCTGCCGGCGGTGCACCTGATCCTGTCGGACGCCGGCTGCGAACCGCTGCTGGCCGCCTATGGCCGCGTGCAGACGCTGGACGCGGCGCGCGCCCTGCTGGCCGAGTTGCGCGCCATGCTGCTGGCCGCACGTGAAGGCGGTGACACGGCGGTGGCGGTGGCCGGCGCGCCAGACACCAGCATCCCGTCGCTGCTGGCGATGCTGGCGGCGCGGCTGCAAGAACAAAACGCTTCGCCGCTGCGGCCCGTGTTCAACCTGACCGGCACCGTGCTGCACACCAATCTGGGCCGCGCGCTGCTGCCCGACGCCGCCGTTCAGGCGGTGGTCGATTCGATGCGCTGGCCAATGAACCTGGAATGGGACCTCGACACCGGCAAGCGCGGCGACCGCGATAACCTGATCGAAGAACTGCTGCTGGAACTGACCGGCGCCGCAGCGGCCACCATCGTCAACAACAACGCCGCCGCCGTGCTGCTGATGTTGAACACCGTGGCGCTCGGCAAAGAGGTGATCGTCTCGCGCGGCGAGCTGGTGGAAATCGGCGGCGCCTTCCGCATTCCGGACGTGATGACGCGCGCCGGCGCGGTGCTGCGCGAAGTCGGCGCCACCAACCGCACGCACCTGAAGGACTACGACGAAGCAGCCGGTCCGCAGACCGCGCTGATGATGAAGGTCCACACCAGCAATTACGCCATCACCGGCTTCACCAAGAGCATTGAGCTGGACGAACTGGCGCCGCTGTCGAAGAAGCACAATATTCCGCTGGCGGTGGACCTGGGCAGCGGCACGCTGGTCGACCTCGAGCAGTATGGCCTGCCGCACGAAACCACGGTGCGCGAGACCATCGAAGGCGGCGCCGATTTGGTCACCTTCAGCGGCGACAAGCTGCTGGGCGGCCCGCAGTGCGGCATCATCGTCGGCCGCAAGGACCTGATCGCGCAGATCAAAAAGAATCCGCTGAAGCGCGCGCTGCGCGTCGGCAAACTGACGCTGGCCGCGCTGGAACCGGTGCTGGCCTTGTACCGCGCGCCGGACCTGCTGCCGGAGCGCCTGACCACCCTCAAGCTGCTGACCCGCCCCGCCGCCGACATGCGCGCGCAGGCGCAAGCGATCCTGCCGCAGTTGCAGGCCGCGCTGGGCGCCGGCTATGAAGTGACCGACGCAGCGATGCAGAGCCAGATCGGCAGCGGCGCGCTGCCGGTCGACCAGTTGCCGAGTCACGGCCTGGTAGTGCGGCCTGCCGCTGCGGGCCGCGTCAGCAACGCGCTGGGCGTGCTGGAACAGCGCCTGCGCGCCTTGCCACTGCCAGTCATCGGCCGCGTGGCGCAAGACGCGCTGTGGCTCGACCTGCGCTGTCTGCAGGACTATCAGCAGCAGCGCTTCATCGAACAACTGGCGCTGCTCGCAACATGATCGTCGGCACTGCAGGACACATCGACCACGGCAAGACCACGCTGACGCGCGCCCTCACCGGCGTCGATACCGATCGCCTGAAGGAAGAGAAGGCGCGCGGCATTTCGATTGAACTCGGCTACGCCTACGCGCCATTGGAAGGCGGCGACATCCTCGGCGTGATCGACGTGCCGGGCCACGAGAAATTCATCCGCACCATGGCGGCCGGCGTGACCGGCATCGACGCCGCGCTGCTGGTGATTGCTGCCGACGACGGCATCATGCCGCAGACGCTGGAGCACCTGGCCATCCTGCGGCTTCTGGGCGTGAAGCGCGGCGCGGTGGCGCTGACCAAGATCGACCGCGCCGACCGCCAGCGCCTGGAGCAGCTGGAAGCAGAAATCCATGCGCTGCTGGCGCCGACCGATTTTGCCGGCGCGCAGATCTTCCGCACCAACGCCACGCTGGAAGGCGATATCGGCGTCAAGGCGCTGCTGCGCCATCTGGCGCAGATGGCGGCGACGCTGCCAGCCAATGACGAGCGGCGCTTGTTCCGCCTGGGCGTCGACCGGGTGTTTACACTGGCGGGCCAGGGCACCATTGTTACCGGCACCGCGCTGGCAGGCAGCGTGCGCGTGGGCGACACGCTGCAACTGGCGCCCGGCGGCCAGGAAGCCCGCGTGCGCAGCATCCATGCGCAGAACCGCTCGTCCGATATCGGCCGCGCCGGACAGCGCCTGGCGCTGAACCTTGGCGGCGTCGGCAAGGACGAGATCGCGCGCGGCACCTGGGTAGTGGCGCCGGCGCTGGCCGCCTGCTCCGAGCGGGTGGACGTGCAGCTGACGCTGACGGCCGACTGCGGCCAGACGCTCAAGCCATGGTCGCCGGTGCACGTGCATCTGGGCGCGGCACATCACACCGCCAACGTGGTGCTGCTGGACGACGAGGTGCTGGCGCCTGGCCATACCGGTCGCGTGCAGCTGGTGCTGGACGCGCCGGTGCACGCAGTGCCGGGCGACCGTTTTGTGATCCGCAACGCGCAAGCCACCACCACCATCGGCGGCGGCGTGGTGCTCGATCCGTTCGGACCGGCGCGCAAGCGGCGCAGTCCGACGCGGCTGGCGTGGCTGGATGCGCTGGCCGATTACATCGCCACCGGCGACATCGCCGCGCTGCTGGCGCGCGGGCCGCTGGGACTGCGCATGTCGACGCTGGTGCGGCTGTCGCAACTGCCGGCCGACGAAATCAGCGCGCCGCCGGGCACCGAAACCGTCAGCCTGCAAGGCGGCGACCAGCTACTGATTGCGGCGGCCGAGGTGCAGGCGCTGCAAGCGCGTATCCTGGCGGCGCTGAGCGAATTCCACGCGCGCGCGCCGGATGACGCGGGGCCGGAGCTATGGCGCCTGAAACGCATCGTCTCGCCGGAGATGGAAGACCGTTTGTGGAGCCGCCTGGTCGACACGCTGCTGGCCAGCGGCGCGATTAAGCAGCGCGGCCGCAGCCTGCACTTGCCGGCCCATAGCGTCGAGCTGAGTGCGGAGGAACAGGTTCTGGTAGCGCCGCTGATGGCGTCGCTGCTGGCAGGCGGCTTCGATCCGCCGTGGGTACGCGAGCTGATGCGCGAGCACCAGATGCCTGAGGCCGAGGTGCGGCGCCTGCTGCTCAAGCTATCCAAAACGGGTGAGTTGAGTCAGGTGGTGCCGGATTTGTTCTACCATCCGCAGCGGCTGGACGAGCTGGCGCGGATGGTGGCCACGCTGCCCGACGTGCAGGCGTCATCGTTCCGCGATGCGACCGGCATTGGCCGCAAGCGGGCGATTCAGATCTTGGAGTTCTTCGACCGCGTCGGCTATACTCGCCGGATTGGCAATGTCCATCTGGTCCGACCGAACGCCGTGTGGTCGTACAGCAGCTGAGTTACAGCAATCAAGTCAATACGGAAGGCACACTCATCCGGTGATGGGGCCGGGCTTCAAACCCGGTGGGGGGCGTCAGACGCTCCCTCGTAAGTTCGACTCCTACTGCCTTCCGCCATCTACCGCCTCCAGCACCATCTCCAGTGCCGCATTGAAGTCGGCCGGCGTTTCAGCCAGCAGCGCCCATAGGCGGTTGTGTTCGGCGCCGGGAACGATGAACAGTTGGCGCGATTGCGCGCGGGTGGCGGCGGCCACCAGGCGTTCGGAAATTTCCAGCGGGATGGTGGCGTCGTGCTCGGCGTGGATGACCAGCAGCCGGCCCTCGAAGCGCGACAGGATCTCCCACGCATCGCTGTCGGCCCAGCTGCGTTCACGCCGGATAACGGCCGAGAATTCCGGACCAAACGGCACTTCATACGCCGCCGGCGTGTAGACGCCCGGCACAATCAGCACCAGCGCATCGATCTTGTGCTGCTCGGTCAGCCGGATCGCGTTGTAGGCGCCCATGCTGCTGCCAAACACCACCAGCGGCTCCGGCATGGCCTGCGCGGCCAGCACCGCCTGCGCCTGCCGCGTACGGCTGGCTACCGACGACTGCGCCAGCGCCCCGCCCGTCTCGCCATGGCCGATGGCGTCGAAACACACGCTGCCCAGGCCGCGCTGCTGCAAGGCGCCGCGCAGCAAGCGGTGGCTGTGGCGCTGGCTGTTGCCGGCGCCGTGCAGGTAGAGGATACGGTTGCTGTCGCGGCCAAGGTAGTGGTCCGCCTTCAGCACGTGACCGTTGAACGGCACGTCGAAATCGAGGATGGTGGTCATGGCCGCAGCGTACCCAAGCTCTTCAACTTTGTAAATAAAAGTAAGAAACGATTCGTTGCCGTACGGCATTTTTGAATCACTGATACAATACCACAGAGAAATATTGGTTTCCAATTAAATAATAATAACTCCTCCAAGACATACACCACTTCACCACCATTCGGAGGCCCTATGAAATTATCTGAAATGAAAGTCAGCAACCGCTTGGCCATTGGCTTCGGCGCCACGCTGATTCTGTTACTGGCGGTCGCCATCGCCAGCTGGATGAGTATCCACCAAACGGCGCGCGATACCGATGCGCTGCTGGATCAACACCTGAAGACCGAACGACTGGTCAGTGACTGGAAGTCGATCGTCACCGCCAATGTCCAGCGCGCGCTGGCAGCGTCCAAGACCACCGACGCGGCAACGCAGAAGATGTTTGAGGCGGGCATCGCCAGTACCTCCAAGGTGGCAGAGGAGAAGCAACGCCAGATCATCGAACTGCTGAGCGATCCGCAGGCCAAGGCATTGTTCGCCGCCGCGCAGGAGAAACGCACGCAGTATCAGGCGATCCGCAAGCAAGCGTTCGCCGAAAAAGCCGCCGGCAATATCGAGCAGGCCAACCAGATCGTCGAGCAGCAGTTCATTCCGATCGGCGACGCCTACGTCGCCAACATGGGTGCGCTGGTAGACCGCCAGAAAGCGGTGATCGACGAAATCGGCAAGACCATCCACGACCGCAGTGCCGGCTCGGCGTGGATGATCGTCGTACTGAGCACGATCTCGATCGGTGTGGCTCTGCTGCTGGGCTGGCTGATCAGCCGCTCGTTGCTGAAACAACTGGGCGGCGAACCGGGCTACGCAGCCGGCATCACCGACCGCATCGCCGGCGGCGACCTGACGGTGCGCGTGCAACTGGCTGACGGCGACAGCAGCAGCCTGCTGTACAGCATCGCCGTCATGCGCGAGCGGCTGGCCGCCATCGTCAGCGAAGTGCGCGGCAGCACCGATTCGGTCGCCACCGCCGCCGATGAAATCGCCAGCGGCAACCAGGATCTGTCGTCGCGCACGGAGCAGCAGGCCGGTTCGCTGGAAGAGACAGCATCCTCGATGGAAGAACTGACCGCCACCGTCAAGCAGAACACCGAGTTTGCGCGCCAGGCCAACCAGCTGGCGGCCAGTGCGTCCGGCGTGGCCGTGCGCGGCGGCGAAGTAGTAGGCGGCGTGGTGACCACGATGGAAGAAATCAGCGCCTCGTCGCGCCAGATCGTCGACATCATCGGCGTCATTGACGGCATCGCCTTCCAGACCAATATCCTGGCGTTGAACGCAGCGGTGGAAGCCGCCCGCGCCGGCGAACAGGGCCGCGGCTTCGCCGTGGTGGCGCAGGAAGTGCGCACGCTGGCGCAGCGTTCGGCCAGCGCCGCCAAGGACATCAAGCTGCTGATCAACGAGTCGGTCGAGAAGATCGCCAACGGCGGCATGCTGGTGGACGAGGCCGGCAAGACCATGGCGGAGATCGTCGGCAGCATCCGCAACGTCAGCGAGATCATGGAACAGATCACCGCCGCTAGCAGCGAGCAGGAAGCCGGCATCGAGCAGATCAACCAGGCCATCATGGAGATGGACGGCGTGACGCAACAGAACGCCGCGCTGGTCGAGGAAGCCGCTGCGGCTGCCGAGGCGCTGCAAGGCCAGTCGGCTCATCTGGCGGAGCTGGTCAGCGTGTTTCAGGTTGATGGCGGCCCGCGCGCGGCCAGTGTATCGCTGATGACCGCCGCACGCTCCCAGCCGGCGCCACGCCGGGTGCCGGCATTGCCGCTGCGTACCGCCGCCGCACGCTAAGGCTGCGCTCGTGTGCATTTGGCAGAACTGACCCCGGGTTGACGGCTGTACAATACGCCGTCAACCAACAGGGGAAAATAACAATGCACACGTTCGCTCTGCAAGCCGCCGCCATCGGCATGGCGTTCACTGCCTTCGCCGCGTCGGCGCAAACCGCCGACAAACTCTACCAGGCCAACTGCGCCGTCTGCCACGGCGCCAAAATGGAAGGCGCCATCGGCCCGACACTGGGCGAGCACGCCTGGATCCACGGCGCGCCGACCAAGGCCAATCTCATCAAGATCATCAGCAAGGGTGTGCCGGAGAAAAATATGCCGGCCTGGTCGCCAACGCTGAGCGCGGCGCAGATTGCGTCGCTGGCCGATTACATCGCCGCCAGCGCCAACAAGAAGCTGGCTGCGCCTGCGGTGGTCCCTGCCGCCGCAGCGGCCAAGCCGGCCGCCACCGACCTGCTGAGCGGCTTCAAGCTGCCGAAGGGCTTCCATATCAGCCTGTATGCGGATGGCGCGGCGACGGCGCGCAGCATGGTGGTGTCGGACAGCGGCATCGTCTACGTCGGCTCGCGCAAGGCGGGCAAGGTCTACGCGCTGGTGCCGCGCGCCGACAAGCAGTCGGCCGAGGTGGTCACTGTGGCTGACGGACTGGAGAATCCGATCGGCGTAACGTTGCTGAACGGCGCGCTGTACGTGGGCGAAATCAGCCGCGTGATCCGCTTCGACAACATCGACAAGCGCTATGCGCAGAAGCCGTCGTATGCGGTAGTCAAAACCAGCCTGCCGAGCGACAAGTGGCATGGCGAGAAAGTGATGCGGGCCGGGCCGGATGGCAAGCTGTACATTCCAGTCGGCGCGCCGTGCAATATCTGCGATACCGATGAGACCAAGAGCGCCAAGATCTACCGCATGAATCCGGATGGCAGCCAGTTGGAAGAAGTGGCGCGCGGCGTGCGCAACACCGTTGGTTTCGATTTCCATCCGTCGACCAGGCAGTTGTGGTTCACCGACAATGGCCGCGATGAGCTGGGCGACAATACGCCATCCTGCGAGCTGAATGTGGTGACCAAGCCGAACCAGCATTTCGGCTTCCCCTACTGCCACGGCGGCGTGGTGCCGGACCCGGAGTTTGGCAAGAACCGCACCTGCGACGAGTTCGAGCCGCCGGTCGCCAAGCTGGGGCCGCACGTGGCGCCGCTGGGCATGAGCTTCTATACCGGCAAGCAGTTCCCGGAGATCTATCGCAACAACATCTTCGTGGCGGAACACGGTTCGTGGAACCGCAGCACCAAGAGCGGCTACACGGTGCATCTGATTACGCTGTACGGCAACAAGCTGGTCAGCGATACCGCTTTTATTGACGGCTTCCTGCGCGGCGATGAGGTGGTTGGCCGGCCGGTCGATGTGGTGACACAGGCAGATGGTTCGTTGCTGGTGTCCGACGATTACGGCGGCCGTATCTTCCGCGTGACTTACGACGGCAAATAATCCTCAGCCAACACCTGCTCAAGGCTCCATTCGCGGACCTTGGGCCGGTAGGTCAGCTCTGTTTGCAGCACGGCCATGTCGAGAGCATCTGTCCACACCTCTTCATTCCATTCAGGGTCATCCAGCAAATGGCGCAGACTGGGCATCTTCTTCGGCATTGTGGCGATCCGTTGACGCTGATCCCGTATGGTGCGCTTCCAGCTGTCGCCACGGCGGTCGGGCTGATACAAGCCGCCACGTCATCTTCGTAGGTCGTATTCATCACTTCGCCTCTGGAAAGAAATCATCGCTCACAGCCTGCTCCAGCGTCCACGGGCAGATATCCGGCAGGTCAAAGCAATTGGCCTCGCCTATGCTCTTCAGCAGGGCATCCAGCCATGCGTCCTGCAGACAATCGGGATCCGCCAGCAATGCCCGCAACTCCGGCGTGGCGGCCAGCATCCGCGCGATGCGGCGGCGCTGCAGAACAATCAGCCGGCGCCACAAAGGACATTGATTGCCTTGCTGCCGCTGCCACCGGGCCAGATGCGCCAGTAACTCGGCGCAACGCTGCGTCAGCAGCAGCCGGGGATGATGACCTACCATCGCCACTTCGGGCGGCCAGAAATCCAGGTCCTTCCGCCATGGCAGCGGATCATAAAACAGTGCACTCATGGTGCGTCCGGCCAGAAGTCTGGGGACAGCAGTTGCGCCAGCGTCCAAGGGAGTTGGTCAGGCAGAGCGGGGTGACCTGTTTCGGTAAAAGTGATCATTCTGGCCCGGAAGAATGCGGTAGCAAGCCACTCGGCATCGCTCAGCAACGCCGTATGACTGGGGTGTTTGGCGATATCGCGGCTGATCGCTGCGCGCTGCTCTCTTATCGTACTGTCCCAGCTATGCCCTCGCCGGCCCGGTTGGTAAGCCCATTTCAACAAATGGGCCATCAGCACGCACATGCGGCTTTGCAGCTCACGCTTTTCGCTTTTGCCCACATCCTCGATCTCCTCGGCGATGTTGTCGATGTCGAGCTGTGACCACTGGCGGGAGCGCAACAACCGGGACTGCTGTTCAGCCCAGGCAATAACGTCTTCGTCGTAGAGATTGCTCATGGCGTCCTCCTCAGTGAGTTAGACTAGAGCGTGTTAAATAAGTTCAGTCGGTGCTTTAAACACGGCGCGTTCAGGATTGCGGATCAAACTGAAACACGCGCAGCTCCTGGCTGCAGCGGCAGGCTTTGGCGATGCGCGCCGCCCAGGCAATGGCCTCATCCCTCGAAGGCAGTTCGAGCACGGTGAAGCCGCCATTCAGCGGCGGCGCCCACGGATAGCCGCTCTCTTGCGTCGTGCCGTCCGCCGACACCAGCACCGGCGGGACGCTTTCGTTGATGCCGCCGGCGAAGACGTAGACGCCGGCCGCCTTGCTCTCTTCAATCACGGCACGCGCCGCATGCCCCACCGCTTCCAGTTCGTCAGCCGGCACCAACATTGCCGCGCTCGGGAAAGAAATCAGATATTTGGCCACAGTGCCCCCTCTTAAGCATGAGACGATAAAGCAAATTTTCACCTTTTCTAGGCATTCTGTAAATCATTTCGATCTCCTAAACTCCTTTCACACACTTCTTCAGGAGATTAAAAATGAAAAACCCTATCGCCGCTGTCGCGCTGGTCTTCGCTGCCGGACTGCCGCTGGCCCATGCCGCCGATCCGAACAGCCCGGTCGTCAAGATCAATGAAGCCACTGCCAAGGCCGACATCACGATCGAGACGCTGCGCGGCAATGTCAGCGTGCTGTACGGCTCGGGCGGCAACATCATCGTGTACAACAGCCCGCAAGGCAAATTCGTCATCGACTCCGGCATCGCCGTTTCGAAAGACAAGCTGACCGCCGCCTTGAACAAGCTCGGCCCTACGCCGCTGAAGTACCTGGTCAACACCCACTATCACTGGGACCACAGTGATGGTAACGCCTGGATGCACGCCGCCGGCGCCACCATCATCGGCGCGCCGCAGACCGTCAAGCACTTGTCGGAAGCGACCCGCGTGGATGACTGGAGCTATACCTTCGACGTCTGGCCAAAAGAGGCGCGTCCCACCATCCTGGTCAAGGACAGCAAAACTATGGAATTCGGCGGCGAGCAAGTGGTGATCCGCAACTACGGCAACGGCCACACGGACGGCGACCTGTGGGTCTACCTGAAAAAAGCCGATGTGCTGGCACTGGGCGATACCTTCTGGAACAGCTACTACCCGTTCATCGACAACGAACATGGCGGCAGCGTCGGCAACACCATCGCCTGGGCCAACAAGGCGATCGACGCCACCACCGACCATACCCAGATCGTTCCAGGCCACGGCAACACCGGCACCCGCGCCGACCTGATCGCCTGGCGCGACATGCTGGTCAGCGTGCGCGACCAGGTGAGCGCGCTGAAAAAACAAGGCAAGACGCTGGAACAGGTAGTCGCCGCCAAGCCGACCGCAGCGTACGACGCCAAGTATGGCGCCTATGTCATCAACGGCGAGTTCTTCACCAAGCTGGTGTACGACGGCGTGAAATAACCGTCCAGATGCTTCAGCACGGTGGCGATGCGTTGCGGTAGCGCGCCGGTCAGCAGGATGTAGGGAATGTGCCGGCGCGCCAGCTCGGCGACGTACCAGTCGTGCTGGCGTTGGCGGAAGCCGGCTTCGCGCCGGGTGCCGTCCTGCACGAAGTCGAAATCCGGCGCGCACAGGAAGACATGGTCGTAGCGTTGCTGAGCCATGTCTTCCAGCGCCGGGTCGGCGCGGTCAAACATCTCGCGCGAGTAGAACAAGGTGGTCAGGGCTGACGTGTCGCAGATCAGGAAGCGGTTGGCCTGCCCGCGCAGCTGGCGTTCACGTTGTTGCTGCACCTCGCCGATGTGGCGCATGTCTTCGTAGGCCAGCTGGCCGTCCTTCGCCACCCACAGCTCGCGGCCATATTCCGCGGCCCGTACGGTCTCCAGCTGCCCAGCCATGGCCTCCGCCATGGTGCTCTTGCCGCTGGACTCTCCACCGAGAAAGCACACGGTCTGCACAAAGCTGGCGTACACCTCGGGCGACAGGAAGGCGCGATGGGCATGCGGGTCGCTGCGAATCCTGGTGCCCGACACCGGCACCAGTGCGCGCGCCTGATCCACCATCACATGCTCTACCGGCCGGCCGCCGAAGTAGCGGCTGAGTTCTGCGGCAAAACCGTCGCCATAGTCCTCGCTGGTGAACACCGCATCGATCTCGCGCTTCAGCAAGTGTGCGCACGCCCATCCCATCAACTGGCGGTGGACCAGCGCGTCGGCATCGTTGTGCGGCAGCGCGTGTTGATCGTTGTGCAGCACCAGCACCACCGCCTGCGGGAAACGCGCGCGTAGCCACTGCTCGCGCAGGCGCGATTCACAGCCCGGCAACTCCGGCTCGGAGTAGCTGATGACCAGCGTTTCCTCACACGCCGCCATGGCGCGCCGGATCAATAACTCATGCCCGAGATGGAGTGGGCTGAATTTGCCGACCACCAGTCCCGTTCCAAATTGCTTCATGCGTGTGCTCCGTCAAGGTCTGAGCTGTATTGCACCGTCTTGTCCTGCGCCGTCAGTACCTCCAGCGATACTGTACCCGCACCGAACAGCGTCTCCAACGCCCGGCGCGCATCATCGCCCAACTGCGTGCGGGCCTGGACAAGCCGCAGTACCACGCGACCGTCCGCGCACTGGTGTACGCCGAAGTGCGGAATCGGCAGATGCTGCAAAGCGTGCGTGACATCGATGTTGTTGATCCAGCCGCTACGCGCGCGGTAGCGCACCGGCGAACGTCCGGACAAGCCAAGCAGCACCGGCGCGTCGTCGCCGGCGCCGAACGCCAGCGAGGCATGGTCGCCGGTCCGGTAGCGCAGCAGCGGCAGGCAGAAATTGAAGCCGCCGGTGACTGTGATTTCGCCGCGCCCGCCCGGCGCGACGGGGCGGCCCGCAGGGTCGAGCAGCTCGACGTAGAGCTGCGGTTGCAGCAGCACATGGCCACCGGCGGCAGCGTCAAACACGGCAACGGGACCGACTTCGTTGAGCGAATAAATATCCAGCACCGGGCAGCCAAAGCGCTGCTCCAGCTGCGCGCGCAAGGCCGGCAGCAACAGCATCGACACCGATAGCAGGGCGCGTGGCCGCTTGGTCAGCGGCAGCTTGAGCAACTCGGCAAACGAGATCGGATCGCCCGCCACCACTTCCGGCGCCAGCGCATCCAGGTAGGTGGCGCGATCGTCCGGGCTGCGCCACTCGTCGGGATACAGGTTGATCTTGGCCAGCCCGGATTCGCCCATGGTCGGCGTGACCGACACGTAGGTGAAGCAGCGCTTCTGGTAACCCAGCAGCACCACGCCCACCTGCCCTGCGCCATGCGTCAGCTCCACGCCAAAGCGGCGCATGGCGCGCTTGTGGAACGCCAGATAGCGCGCCGCCACCACCGGATGGGACGCGATCACCAGCGGATGGCCGGTGGTGCCGGTGGTGCGGAAGTTGATCATGCGCGCCAGGTCCGCGCTGTCCGGCACAAAGGCCGCGATGTCGTGCGCAAGGTCGGCGCGGCTGATGGTGGGCAGCGTCTCGAAATCGCGCGGGACAGAGCCCAGTTGGCGGTAATGCGGCACGCTGGCGAAGGTGTCGCGCACGAAGTCCGTCAGCCAGGCGGGCTTGCCGCCTGCCGGCCAGCCGACACGGGCGGCGGCCACCCCGCGCTCGAAGCGGCGCACTTCCTCCACCTCATGCGCCAGCAGCTTGTTGCCGCTTTCATTGCGGTAGGCCGGCGCCGCTGGATGCTCGCGCAGGAAAGCCAGCATCGCGCTGCCGGCGGCGCTCAGCGTCGGAAAGCGCTCGCGCTCTGCGTCTGTCTGCGCCACACTCATTCGCGCGACCACTTGTCGGCGGATTCCTCTGCCGCCTTGCGCGCCAGCGCGGCACGAATATCGGCGGCGCGCTGCTCGGCCGCGCGGCTGGCCTCCAGCAGCCGCTTGCGCTCGACGCCGCTGATGCGGGACAGGCGGTCGGCAGCCTGCGTCACGCTCTCGCCATCTGGCCGGTAATCCAGCCGCGCCAGCGTCACCCGCGCCAGTTCCTCGCGGCGGTCCGGGTCTTCAACGAATTGATGGGCGGCGCCAGCCAGCGCCAGCTCGGTCACCACGCTTCCCAGCAAATGCAGCACCTGGCTTTGTGGCGGCGCGGCCGCGACAAACCAGTCATCGGCCAGTAGCCACAGGGTGATCATTGCCAGCGCCAGGCGATTGCGGTCACGGCGGACGTCTGCACCCGCGGCGCTGAAATGCTCCAGCGCCGCCAGCGAGGCGCGCTGTCCGTACAGCGCGAGTACGTCATTGACCAGTGCTGCGACATGCACCGCGCCAGTCTTGCCGATGCGCGGCTCGGCCAGGAATTCGGCCGGCGTCTCGGCCAGCCGGTGCAGCAGGATTTCGAGGGCGGGGCCGGATTTTTCCATCATGGGTGCTCTTTCTGCGGCGCGCTGGTTGGCGCGTAGTGGCGCCGGCTGAAGGCGCGCGCGAATTCTACCAAGTCTTCAAACTGCGCAATCGCATGGATCTGCCAATCCTGTTCGCTACGCGCGCGCTTCAGATCCTTGTAGGCACGCTGATACCACGATGGTTCGTCTTGCTCCCAATTGGTAGGGATGTTGAGCGCCATCGTGCCGCCGGCGTCGCCGTTCTTCAGCGCGGTGGCGGCGATGCTCCAGCCGTCGTTACCGCGTTCATCGCGGTCGAACATGGTGGTGATGCCATCGTCCGAAATCATCAGGATGTGCGTGCGGCATGCGCGCTTGCTACTGAAGGTGTCGCGTAATTTATGGATTGGGAAGCAGGTGGCGCCGCCGTAAAAGCCGGTCAGGATGCCCAGCACCTCGTCCTCGTTGCGGGTAAAGCCCTCGGTCGACATGAACTGGTTTTTGCCGCTCCACAGCGTGACCTGCACGCGGGAGCCGGCGCGCAGCGCGGACAGGGCAATGATGGCGCCAGCCAGCGCCAGGTAGGACGTGCGCCGGCGCGGATCGGGCATCGAGCCGGAGCTGTCGACGTACATGTCCAGGTCCACCGGCGTCGGCTTGGGCGGCCGCACGCCATCCGGGCCATAGCGGCGCTGCACGGTGGTGACGCCGGGGATCGGGCGCGGACTCTGGATCACGCTTTGCAGCCAGTCGATCTGCTCCAGCGGGTCGCCGATCTGCCACGCTTCCACGCCTTCCAGTTGCAGCAGGTCGGTTGAAGGCGCCGGCATCTTGGGAAAGGAGATCAGGTGCGGCAAGGCGCGCTCGCGATAATAGCGGATGGCGATTTGCTCTTCGTTCAGTTTGACGCCGCTGGCCTTGAGGATTTCACCGTACTCGAATGGCTCGCGGGTCTGGCCGCCCTGCTGGTCGGCGCCGGCTTCCGGCGGCGTCCCATTTTCCAGCCCGGAGATGCGCGGGTCGTGCACCGGATGGATGGCCGGTTCCAGTTCTCCCGGCTCGATCTGCTGGCCGCCGGCCGGCTCGCAACCTTCCGCCGCATCGCGGGTGTCGAACATGCGGCTGAATTCCTGCGCCTGGTCCTGCCCTTCCACCAGATACGGCAGCAGCAGCGTGGCGAAACGGCCGGCGCCGTCCATCCAGTCCCTGGCATAGACGCGGATCAGGCGCGCACCGAGCCAGGCATCGGTGTCGATCGCATCATCGGCAGCGCCGCCGCCCAGGTCCCCCTTGGGCAGCTTC
This sequence comes from Duganella margarita, assembly GCF_009857535.1. Lineage (GTDB taxonomy): Bacteria > Pseudomonadota > Gammaproteobacteria > Burkholderiales > Burkholderiaceae_D > Rugamonas > Rugamonas margarita. Next base: position 462,878 of record NZ_WWCS01000003.1, on the reverse strand, counting down.
CACAGCTCCTCGTAGATGCGCATATAGAGCAGCCAGACCTTGCTGTGATTGGCCTGCTGGTGATGCGCTTCCAGCCGCCGGTAGATATCGGCCATGCGCAGGCCGGCCTGTCGCTGCAAACGGTCATTGATGTACAAGTCCGTGTACAGATTGCCCACCATGGGAGCATACGCTTCCAGCGTCGGCAAGGCGCGGCGAAGTCGCGCCACCAGCCGGAACTGGTCGGCAGCGGTGGCCGGCGCCAGAATGTGATGCCCAATTTCGTGCGCGAGGATTTCCACCGCATAGTCCTGCAATCCCAGCTCCTGTACCGATTGCAGGTCGACCACCACGCTCTGATCAAGCAGGCGAATCATGGCGAAACTGCCTTGCAAGCCTTGCTTGGCCGCCTCCATCGTGGTGTGACACAGGCGCGCATCACGCAGGCGCGTGAAGCGGCTCCACGCAGCGAGCGCCGGCTCCCACGCAGCGCGCCATTGTTCCAGCAGCGGCGTATTCATCGCAGCGGCAGCACGCGAATGGCGTGACTATAAGGTGACGTGATCGCGGCGGCATAGGCATTGCACACCACCTTGAGCCCCTCGCCCGGCAAGTCGAGCACTGTGCTGCGGCCGTTCAGGATGACCTGCTGGCCGGCGATGCTGATGCTGGCACTGGTGGCGGCTTGCGGCTGGGCATATTCCTCAGCCGTCGCCGGATGCAGCACGGCGCCGCAAGCGTCAGCCATCAGCAAGGCGTGACGTTCACCGCTGCGCACCCAGAAGCCCTGCTGCGCCGGCCGTACTTCCGGCGGCTCACCGAATTCGCCGCCAAAGCCGGTGAAGCTGCCGATCTCGATGCCGGCCGCAGCGCGCTGTCGCACCGCCGCCTCCGGTGTCCACCATGGATCACGCAACAAGGCGTCACGCACGGCCGGCCACTCGCCTTCCGTGGCGCCAAAGGCGGCCAGCGCCAGCGCCGCCGGCAACTGCTCCGCCGCAGCGATAGCGCCCTGGCGGAAATGCGCCAGGCCGGCGCGCCACGCGCAGATCTGGCCGACCACGCCCAACTGCGGCAGTGTATCGACCTGCAGCGCCAGTTGCGCCATCCAGGCCAGCCATTCCGCCACCCGCGCGCCACGCACCTTTTGCATGTGCAGTGCGGCGTTGGTCAGCATGCCCAGTGTGGCGGCGGGCTGCTGCGCCAGCAGCGCGGCGTATTGCGGCGCCACCTCAACCCATACCTGACGCGCCAGCGCACCACCGTGATTGTGCGCCGTCAGTTCCAGGGCCAGGTCGAAGGCCGCCAGCGCTACCGGGCCGGCGCGGGCCGGGGCGGACGCCGCAACCGCGCCGACCACCGCGTCCGCCGCTGTCGCCAGAAAGCTGCCAAAAGCCTCGGCATCAAAGCCGGGATAGCGGCGCCGCGCCTCGGCCACGCGCCGGTTGAATCCCGGGCGGCCGGCGGCCAGCAGGCTGGCGAATGGCGCGGAGATCATGATTGCGAGCGCACCCACACCAGGTAGTTGGTGTAGCGCTGGTGCAGATATTTCATCTTGAGCAGGTCGTCGTACAGATGCCCATACAGCTTGCGGCCCTTGATCTGCTCACTGACATGGCGCTCGATCTTGTTGAGGCGCGCCAGCACATCGCGTTCGTTCAGGCCATCGAGGCCTGCTTCGAATTGCGCCGCCAGCTCGCCCACCGGATCATGCTGATCGAGATCGAGGCGGTCGTAATCGGCGTTGGACAGATCGAACAGACGACGCAACCAGCTGATACGGTCGGTGCGATAAGCGGCATTTTCCGGCAGGCCGAAAAACGGCGCGTCGAGGTCCGGCTGCAGCTTGTCGTGCAGGACGAACGGCAGCACCTGGCGCACGTCATCCAGTTCGATTTCGCCGTTACCGCGGAAGTAAGCCAGCGCCTTCGCATAGATCAATAAAGTCATCAGGTTGCGCACCGAGATGCCGTTGCGGGTCTGGCAGCCCAGATCCTTCAGGCGGTCACGCCCGCTGTCGGCGGCGATCACCTGATCCCAATCGAAGCCGGACAGGCGCGCGGTGTCCTTGGTCATGTATTCAAACTGGCCGCCGGCGGTTTCCAGCAGCTCGAACTGGCTGGTGAAGAATTCCAGCCGGCGACGCAGCGGCGGCGGCACCACCACGGCGCGGATTTCCTCCACCATGCGGTCCACTTCTTCCGGCGTGAAGATGATCTCCGCCGGCACCAATTCCTCCGGCTTGAGGTTTTCCTCGATGCGCACCAACAGCTCGCCAAGGAAGCGCGGGTTGAACGCCAGCGCCTGCACGATCACGTCGATACGGTCGCGCAGCGCTTCGATCACTTCATACGTGCCGCCGCCCTGATCGTCGTTGGCAGTCAGGTACCAGGCCGAATCCGGGCATTCGTAAATGTGGTTCAGCACTTCGGCGTAGTTATCGCCCATGAGCGTCAGCAGCGCGCTCTGCGTGCGCGGCGGGATACGATTATATTCGTCGATAATCTTGACCCGCATGCCCAGCCACGCACGCCAGGCAATGCGGATATCGTCCATGTTCTGCGCATTGACCAGGTCCGCCGGCAGCGGATTGCCCAGCAGGTCGGCGATCGTCATCTGCGGATGGCCGTGCTGCATGGCGCGCTTGACCTGCTTGACGCTGGCGCCGGACAGCACCCCCATCAAGATCGCGCTGGCGGTCTTGCCGCGTCCCGGACCGCCGACGAACAGGCATTTGCGGCGGGTGGCAAACGTCAGCAGCGGCAGCAGCACAAAGCTGGAATAGCTTTGCGCCGACGGCAGGTTCAAGGTGCGCTTGCTGTCGCCCACCGCATACGATTGCGCCGGTCCACGGTTGTATTCGATATCGTAATGGGGGCTGATGATGGCGTTGTTGACGATCCAGAAGTACGCCTGCCGCAGCTTTTCATCCAGCGGCTGCGCTGTTGCGCCCTCGCCTTGCGCGACGTTCAATGGTCCCTGGTACAAGTCGGCAACGTCGAACTGGCGCGGCTTGGCCGGCGCATTGGGATTGGTGGGCGCCTTGGAGACGCGCTGGAACACATTGAAAGGTGGCATCGACGCGACCAAGTTAAGGAATTAACAATGGATCGCAGTATAGCTGAGTACGACATAAATCGCCGCCATGCTTGCGCGACGGTGAGGTCTAGGCGATGTGGATGGGAGCGATGATTGCATGTCCAGGTGAATTGAAGAAGCTGCCGCCCGCGTATCCGCTGGGCTGGCGTTCAATGAATTCCCTGGCGCTGGCGGCAGAAACCTGGGTTCTGCTCTCGGAAGGAACCTCGACGCGCCACCAGCGTCCGGAACGGCTTTGGTGTGGTTCCTCAATAAGATACGTCAGCCATACAACGCCGCAGCGCCGGCAGGTGGACAAGGAGACTTCTGCGCCACGCGGGTCGTCGCCACACTCAACGGTGTCATAGTCGCCAAAATAGAATGGCGGATGCTGGCATTTACAGGAGGCTTGTACAGGGGTCATGAGAAAGTCAGCAAGCAGGTTGGCGCCTCGGAGGCAACAAAGGCGTTGACCTGAATCGCGGCAGAGGGCTTCAGGTCGTACTCGTCTGTAAGGTATTCGATCACAGCATCTTGCTCCCAAGGGCCAAGCGAAGTTTTGAAGCCGGCATGCTTATCAAGGCATTCCTTCGATAGAAGCATTTCAGCCTCAGTGTAAATGATGTGAAGTTCCATACGTCGAACTTAACACACAGCGGCCCGGCCAGCACGACGATTCAAATCGACGCCGAGTGCACCCTTGCGCAGACGCCGATTGCGTAGCACATACCGTACCGACGCCGAGGTGTCATACATAAGCTGGTAATGGTAATAGTTAATGTGCTCCAGCACGGCGAACAGGAAAATCCCGAGCGGCCATGCCAATTGTGCGCTCCACCCCACATCCAGTATCTGGACAACGAAGCCAAGCGCCACGCCACCAAACAGCACCAGATTCGATGCCTTGAATGCGTTGAACAGCCTGAAAAAATAACTCGGCAATGACGCCGAGGCCGACAACGCGCTGTGCTTCAGCTGCCAATACACGGCGCATGCCAAAGCTCATGCGCCGGCGTGCCTTGGTGGTAGCGCAACTGCCATCGGTTTTCAACCCGAAGCCATACGGAAGAACGTAACGTGTGGTCTACCAAGCTGCCATCCTCTTTTCGATGGGCTGAGCGGTAAGTCAGCAGCGCAATATACGGCGCCAGCTGGCTAACTGCAAAATCGTCCAAGACAACCGATGGCGAATTTTCCTGCTCGGATAGGTACCTCAAAATGATGGCGCGATCGTAGGTCCTGCCCGAGCGGCCGACTTCGTGAAACTCCGCGTGCAGCAGCTGCCCCAGTCGGTCGCTATCGCAGCGAACACCGGGATGATGAAGCTCGACTTCAAGCGCCTGTAATTCTGAGAGTAGTAGCCCCAGCGACTGGTCCGGCATCACTGTGCCTCCAGACGCGATATATATTCACGAATTTGAGCGACGACTTCACTGTCCTCGCTGTCGGTGCTCCCGGCTTTGTTATAGCGGCGGAGAGCCTCGCGACAGTAGCCCAGAGCAAGCTGATTCCCCTCGTCAGCATAAGCATGGCAGAGATGATAGGCCGCTTCGTCATGGCCAGCCTTCGCGGCGGGCAGCCAATACTCAATAGCAGTCTTCGAGCTCTGCCCCACACCCCAGCCCATATAGTAGAGAAAACCGATGTTATTTTGAGCGCTTGCCCGGAAATGTTCGAGCTCTAACGGCACTTCGGTTTTGTCCACGATAATGAGCCATTCCTTGAGCGCAGCGGAATACTCCTCCGCACGGAAATGCCTGGTTCCTTTGTAGAAGTAGCATTCGGTATGGGTGCTTGGCACCGACTCTAGTTTTGGCTCCTGGCACGGGGCAGCGGTGGCGGCCGATGCGCTCACGACGATAGCGATAAGAATGGCGATGAAGAATTTGTGCACTTGATGCCTAACATTCAAAATATCGGGGCAAGAGGAACTGAACCATCCGTAGGTGAAAAGATTGGACGTCGACATTATCACACCACACTCGTCCCCAGCACCTTGGAACGCTGCTTCTTGAGTAACGGTAGCACCAGGTGAAAATTTTCGAAGTACTGCTCTGACATCACAGCCCTTGGGAAGTGCAATTGAAAGACTCAATATAGCGATCAGCGTATCTTCTCAGAAAAGCGATATTATTAATAAAGCATGTCAATTTAGCATACCCCTAGTACTAAACGCCATAAAAAAACCGCCGGGGCTTGCGCACCCGGCGGTCTTGGCTGAGCTTAGCTCAGATTACTGCGCAGCAGCGGCAGCTTCTTCAGCGGCAGCTTTCATCGACAGTTTCAGGCGGCCGCGGTCGTCGGTTTCCAGAACCTTGACGCGCACTGCCTGGCCTTCTTTCAGGTAGTCGGCCACGGCGTTCACACGCTCGTTGGCGATCTGCGAGATGTGCAGCAGACCATCTTTACCTGGCATCACTTGCACGATCGCGCCGAAGTCCAGCAGTTTCAGGACCACGCCGTCGTAGGTTTTGCCCACTTCGACCGAGGCGGTCAGTTCTTCGATGCGGCGCTTGGCTTCCTGGCCGGCTGCAGCGTCGACGGAAGCGATGGTGACCACGCCTTCGTCGCTGATGTCGATCTGGGTGCCGGTTTCTTCGGTCAGCGCGCGAATCACGGCGCCGCCCTTGCCGATCACGTCACGGATCTTCTCCGGGTTGATCTTGATGGTGATCAGGCGCGGTGCGAAGTCCGACAGCTCGGTCTTCACGCTCGGCACGGCCTTTTGCATTTCGCCCAGGATGTGCTCGCGGCCTTCTTTGGCCTGCGCCAGTGCCACTTGCATGATTTCCTTGGTGATGCCCTGGATCTTGATGTCCATCTGCAGCGCGGTGATACCGTTGCGGGTACCAGCGACCTTGAAGTCCATGTCGCCCAGGTGATCTTCGTCACCCAGAATGTCGGACAGCACGGCGAAACGGCCGCCTTCCTTGATCAGGCCCATGGCGATACCGGCCACGTGCTCTTTCATCGGCACGCCGGCATCCATCAGCGCCAGGCAGCCGCCGCAGACCGACGCCATCGACGACGAACCGTTCGATTCGGTAATTTCCGACACCAGACGCACCGAGTAGCTGAACTCGTCAGCCGACGGCAGTGCGGCGATCAGCGCGCGCTTGGCCAGACGGCCGTGGCCGATCTCGCGGCGCTTCGGCGTACCGACGCGGCCGGTTTCGCCGGTGGCGAACGGTGGCATGTTGTAGTGCAGCATGAAGTCATCGGTGTACTCGCCCATCAGCGCGTCGATCTTCTGCGAATCGCGGGCGGTGCCTAGCGTCGCTACAACCAGGGCCTGGGTTTCGCCGCGGGTGAACAGGGCCGAGCCGTGGGTGCGCGGCAGCACCGAGGTGCGGATCGCGATTGGACGCACGGTGCGGGTGTCGCGGCCGTCGATGCGGGGTTCGCCTTCGAGGATCTGCGAACGCACGATCTTCGATTCCATGTCGAACAGGATATTGCCAACTTCGACATTGTCCGGAGCCGCAGCGCCGGCAGCGGCCGCTTCAGCCGCCAGGTCCGCCACCACTTGCGACGACATCGCGCGCAGCTTGTCGGTACGGGCTTGCTTGTCGCGGGTCTGGTAGGCTTCGCGGATTTTCGACTCGGCGAAATGGGCCACGCGGCCGATCAGCGCTTCGTTTTTGGCCGGGGCGGTCCAGACTTGCTCCGGCTTGCCGCCGTCGCGTACCAGGTCGTGGATCGCGTCGATCACGGCCTTCATTTCGGTGTGGCCGAAGACCACGGCGCCCAGCATGATTTCTTCCGACAGCTGCTGCGCTTCGGATTCCACCATCAGCACGGCGGTTTCGGTACCGGCAACCACCAGATCCATCTGCGAGGTTTTCAGTTGTTCGACGGTTGGGTTCAGGATGTACTGGCCGTTGGCGTAACCCACGCGGGCAGCGCCGATTGGGCCGTTGAACGGTACGCCCGACACGCACAGCGCGGCCGAAGCGCCGATCATCGCGGCGATGTCCGGGTCGATTTCTGGGTTGACCGACAGCACGTGAATGACGACTTGCACTTCATTCATGTAGCCCTCTGGGAACAGAGGACGGATCGGACGGTCGATCAGGCGGGATGTCAGCGTTTCTTTTTCCGAAGGACGACCTTCACGCTTGAAGAAACCGCCCGGGATTTTACCGGCAGCATAGGTTTTCTCAAGGTAGTCGACGGTCAGCGGGAAGAAGTCCTGGCCGGGTTTCGCGTCCTTGCGCGCCACCACGGTAGCCAGCACTACGGTGTCTTCAATCGACACCATCACCGCGCCGGAGGCCTGACGAGCGATCTCGCCAGTTTCCAGCGTGACGGTGTGTTGACCGTACTGGAAGGTTTTCGTAACTTTATTAAACATGGGTAATCCCTTTCTATTTGCCGACAGATTTTCAGGGGCTGTCGTTCACCTCACCACAGGCAGCCGCGAAGCCACCTTTACTACATTCACTACATGCTACAAATTAGCAATTTTTTAACGTCCAGAAAGACAAAATGCCCGCGACAGCAAACTGGCGCAGGCATTTTGATTTAAGCCGGACGACGCAAGAATTACTTACGCAGGCCCAGTTTAGCGATCAGATCGCGATAACGGGTGGCGTCCTTGTTTTTCAGGTAGGACAGCAGGCTCTTACGACGGTTAACCATCATGATCAGACCACGACGCGAGTGGTGATCTTTGCTGTGGGCTTTGAAGTGGCCGTTCAGCTCGTTGATGCGTGCGGTCAGCAGTGCAACTTGCACTTCTGGCGAGCCGGTGTCTTTTTGGCCACGGGCGTTGTCAGCGATGATCGCTGCTTTGTTGATATTTTCTACGGTCATGATATTTACCTTTAACATGCGGTGCGCGGAGTCATAACCCCACCCACCGTGATTACAATGAAGCCTGGCCGAAAAGACCAGACCCGGAAGTATAACGGAAAAAATCCCGCATGCGCTATTTTTGGTGCTTTTTCAGGAGATAAACATGAAAAACGCTATGGTTCTGACAATTCTGGCGCTGGCCGTCAGCGCCTGCGCCCACTTCGGCGAGCCGCCGCCGCAGCCGGGCGCGACGCTGGCGGCGGTCAAGCAGCGCCTCGGGCAGCCGACCAATGTCTACGCCGACGGCGCCGACACCATGCTGGAATACGCCACCGGCCCGATGGGCCAATACACCTGGATGGCGCGCATCGGCGCCGACGGCCGGCTGGCGTCCTACGAACAGGTGCTAACCAGCGCCAAGTTCGGCACCGTCAAGCTGGGCAAGGACGACAAGGCCAGCATCCTGCGCACCTTCGGCCGGCCGACCCAGGTGACGCATTATGCCAGCGTCGACGGCGACGTCTGGCTATACCGCTATAAAGAGCAGGATGTGTGGAATTCGATGATGTCGGTGGAATTCAACCGCCAGGGCGTGGTGCAGGCCATGGTCAACGGGCCAGACGAGGAGCGCGAAGTGCGGCGGCGTTAAGTAGGATCATTCCCACGAGAACTGTGGACGTGCGCCGACGTGATTTGCAGGTTGTGATTGCTATTATCTTCCCATCAATATTGCAACCCATGGAGAATTCATGTCCTTCCGTACGCCCCCTGCCCGTCACGCCATTTACGCCGCCACTCTGATGGCACTGAGCACTGTCAGTGCCATCGCCTGGGCAGACCCGTCGCCGGCGCTGGACCGCGCCAGCCTGTCGGTCGGCGCGTTCTACACCGAACCGCGCATCAATTACGAAGGCGACACCAACTACGGCCGCATCGACACCGGCACTTACAAGACCGACCACGTGACGCTGCCGCGCGTCAAAGCTTCGATGCTGCTGGGCGACTCGCAAGGCCTGGACTTTGACTACTACCGCTACGACAAAACCTACAGCCCGACCCTGAGCGGCGCCACCAATTACAACGGCGTGCCGCTGACCGGCAACGGCAAGCTGGACGCCAAGCTGAAGCTGGATCTGGCCAATCTGGCCTACAAATGGTGGATCGGCAGCGGCAGCGACGTGTTCGGCGTCGGCGTCGGCGCCGCCTACTACCAGGCTAGCCTGAAAGGCACCGCCAGTGGCGTGCTGAATGGCGTAGCCGGCAGCGGTTCGTATGAAGAGAAAGAAAGTGCCTGGGCGCCATTGCTGGAACTGGGCTGGCGTCATTCGATTTCGGAAAACGTCCGCGTCTACGCTGACGCTTCCGGCATCAAGAAAAACGGCGGCAGCATTCAAGGCCATATCTATGGCGGCGCTATCGGTGTTGAATGGTTCCCGGCCAAGTCGGTGGGCGTGGTGGCGGAATACACCGCCAGCAAGATCAGCCTGAACCGTCAGCGCGACAACACCGACCTGAATATTCGCTTAAACGGTCCGGCGGCTTACGTCAAAGTTCGCTTCTAAATCGACAAGCATGTTAAATTGATACCCTCTACCTGGAGGGTGTCAACATGACGAAATATCTCGCCGCGTCCCTCGCGGCGGCGCGGCGAAAGACTCCCTCGCCAAGTGTAAATTCAAACCTGCCATCCATGATGGCCAGGCCGTGGAAAGCTGGACGCAAATGCAGTATGTCTGGCGACTAGAAGGACTATCGCCGCAACAAATGGCTGCCGCACTGGCGGCGGCGCGCGAAGGCGCTGAACGCGGCGACGCGGCCGCCCAATACAAGCTCGGGATGATTTACCTGAATGGCCAAGGCATCAAACAGGATCGGGACGAGGCCAGCAAGTGGCTGCAAAAAGCAGCTGAGCAAGGGTCCGCCGACGCGCAGGAGGCCCTGGGATTGATTAACGCCCCACGGCCCAACTATGGCGGCGATCCCTCGCAGGCCATCGCCTGGTTCCGTCTCGCAGCCGCGCAAGGCAAGGCCCAAAGCCAATTCTTCCTTGCCATGCTTTTGACCAAACAAGGGCAAAACGATGACGGCCGGGAATGGCTACGCAAGGCGGCTGCACAAAATTACGCGCCTGCGGAGACCATGCTGGGCTCGCAATTGCTGGGCACTGGCAAAGAAGAAGACCGGCCGGAAGCGATTGCCTTGCTAACCAAGGCAGCAGCGCAGAACGAACTTCTGGCGCAGGTAGCGCTGGGAACCTGCTATGAAAAGGGCTTGGGCGTGACGCAAGATTATGCGCAGGCGGCCACGCTGTACCAGCGCGCGGCCCTGGCGAATAACTCCAATGCGCTGCTAGCGCTTGCGCGGCTTTATGACAACGGCCAGGGCGTGCCGAAAGATGCTGCCAAAGCGGAGCAGTTGCGCAGCCAGGCCATTACACTGCAATAAACCCTGGTGACTTAGCGCCTCAGCCAATCATCCGCGCAGGTGCGCTGCGCCGTCTTCAGGAAACATCAGGATATTCACCCGGCTGCGCAAATACTTCGGTGTGGAGCGAAGTATCAGCCCAGCGCGGCGCGGACTTGCGCGGCAGTCGGAATCGGCGCCACTGCACCATGCCCCAGCGTGGACAGGCCGGCGGCGGCATTGGCGTAGCGCACCGCGTCGGCCAGCGTATCGCCGGCGGCGAGGCGTGCCAGCAGGCTGCCGTCGAAGCAGTCGCCGGCGCCGGTGGCATCCACCGCCTGCACTGCGCGGGCGGCGGCCAGTTGCGGCTGCGCGCCCTGCTCCGCATACCAGGCGCCGGCCGGGCCGCTTTTCAGCACCACCGTGTGGGCGCCGTGCGCGCGGGCCCAGGCGAAGATCGCCGGCACATCGTCAGTGCCGGCCAGCGCCACCGCTTCGTCAAGACTGGGCAGGAACAGATCGGTCATCGCGATCGTCGCACAGATGGTGGCGCGAGCGCGCGCCAATGGCCACAAGGACAAGCGCAGGTTCGGATCGAAACTCACTTTGCCATTCGCCGCGCGCGCGGTTTCGATGGCGGCAAATACGGTATCGCATGCGCTGGCCGATATCGCCTGCGAGATGCCGGAGACGTGCAGCCAGCGCGTGCGCCCTGCCGCACTGAGATCCATGGTCTGCGGCTGCATGCGGCTGGCCGCCGAGCCGGCGCGCAGATAGCTGAAGCTGTGGCCCCGTGGTCCGTGGTTGACGAAATACAGCCCGGTTGGCGCCTGTGGATCGCGCGCCACCGCGCTGACGTCCACGCCCTCGGCCTGCCATAGATCCAGCAGCATGCGGCCGAAATGATCTTCGCCCACGCGGCTCAGGTAGGCCACGCGCGCGCCCTGGCGGCTGGCGGCGATCACGGCGTTGGAGGTGTCGCCGCCAAAGCCCTGGCGGTACAACGGTTCGCTGGCGTTGGCCTGGTTGAATTCCACCATGGCCTCGCCCAGCGCCACCACATCAAATTGCTCACTCATGGTTGCGGATTGACTCGTTCAATTTTCGAATGCAGTTTGTTCAGCGCCGACAGGTAGGCCTTGGCCGAGGCCACGATGATATCCGGGTCCGCACCGACGCCGTTGACGATGCGGCCTTCCTTCGACAAGCGCATCGTCACTTCACCCTGCGACTGCGTGCCGGTGCTGATGGCGTTGACCGAGAACAGCACCAGTTCAGCGCCGCTGCCGACCTCTCCCTCGATGGCGTTGACGGTGGCGTCGACCGGGCCATCGCCACGGCCTTCGCTGACATGTTCTTCGCCGTCAATGACGAACACGATTTTGGCCGCCGGCGTCTCGCCGCTGGCAGAACGCTGCTCCAGCGAGACGAAGCGATAGAACTCGCTTTCCTGCGACTGCTGCTCGTCCGACACCAGCGCCAGGATGTCCTCGTCAAAAATCTCGGCCTTGCGGTCGGCCAGCTCCTTGAAGCGCCCGAACGCCGCATTGACTTCGGTCTCCGATTCCAGATCGATGCCCAGCTCCTGCAAGCGCTGCTTGAAGGCGTTACGCCCGGATAGCTTGCCCAGCACGATCTTGGTCGCCGCCCAGCCGACGTCTTCGGCGCGCATGATCTCGTAGGTCTCACGCGACTTCAGCATGCCATCCTGGTGGATGCCGGAAGCGTGCGCAAACGCGTTCGCGCCCACCACCGCTTTATTGGGCTGCACCGCAAAGCCGGTAATCTGCGACACCATCTTGGACGCCGCCACGATCTGCGTGGTGTCGATGCCGCATTCCAAATTGTAGTAACCACCACGCGTGCGCAGCGCCATCACCACTTCTTCCAGCGCGGTGTTGCCGGCGCGTTCGCCGAGGCCATTGATGGTGCACTCGACCTGGCGCGCGCCGCCGATCATCACGCCGGCCAGCGAGTTGGCCACCGCCAGTCCCAGGTCGTTATGACAGTGCACCGACCATACGGCCTTGTCGGAATTGGGAATGCGCTCGCGCAGGCGGCGGATGGTTTCGCCGAAAATCTCCGGCACCGCGTAGCCCACCGTGTCGGGGAAGTTGATGGTGGTCGCGCCTTCGGCGATCACGCCTTCCAGCACGCGGCACAGGAAGTCCTCGTCCGAGCGGCTGCCGTCTTCCGGGCTGAATTCAATATCGTCGGTGTACTGGCGGGCGAAGCGCACCGCGTTGCAGGCCTGCGTCAGCACCTGCTCCGGCAGCATGCGCAGCTTGGCCTCCATGTGCAGCTTGGAGGTGGCGATAAAAGTGTGGATGCGTTTGCGCTCGGCCGGCGCCAGCGCTTCGGCGGCGCGGGCGATGTCGCGGTCATTAGCGCGCGACAGCGAGCAGATGGTCGATTCGCGCACTACCGTGGCAATCGCCTTGATGGATTCAAAGTCGCCCGGCGAAGCGGCCGCGAAGCCGGCTTCGATGACATCTACGCGCAGGCGCTCCAGCTGCTTGGCGATGCGGACTTTTTCGTCCTTCGTCATCGAGGCGCCGGGCGATTGCTCGCCGTCGCGCAGCGTGGTATCGAAGATGATGAGGCGGTTGGATGAGTTGTTCATGATCGCTCCGTGGCTAATGCTTCGTTGCTTAATCTTCTCAGGGCCTACCGCCCGGTGTTTAGCGCCGTTCGCTCGGATCGTCGCTGTGCATGTCGGTCTGGATCAGGCTGACCTTCTTGCCTTTGGCCGCGCGCCAGGCGGCGACCACATAGCCAGAGATGCCATAGATCGCAAACAGCGGCCACAAGGTGGCTGCCGGCTTGATGGCGATCAGCGCCAGTCCCAGCGCGATCAGGAACACGCCGATAAACGGCACCGGCTTGCGGAAGTTGACGTCCTTGAAACTGTAGAACGGCACGTTGCTGACCATCGTCAGGCCGGCAAACAAGGCGATGCCCCACGAGACCCAGGCCATTTCCAGCCCGGACACTTCCAGGTCCAGCATCATCAGGATAAAGCCGGCGATCAGCGCGGCGGCCGACGGCGACGGCATGCCCTGGAAGTAGCGCTTGTCCACCACTTCGATATTGGTGTTGAAGCGCGCCAGGCGCAAGGCGGCGCCGGCGCAGTAGACAAACGCGGCGATCCAACCGAGCTTGCCCAGGCCGCGCAGCGACCATTCATACATCACCAGCGCCGGCGCGGCGCCGAAGGACACCATGTCCGACAGCGAGTCGTACTGGGCACCGAATTCGCTCTGCGTGTTGGTCAGGCGGGCGACGCGGCCATCCAGGCCGTCCAGCACCATGGCGATGAAGATGGCCCAGGCGGCGTGCTCGAATTTCTGGTTCATCGCCATGACGATGGCGTAGAAGCCGCAGAACAGCGCCGCCGTGGTGAAGGCGTTGGGCAGCAGGTAAATGCCGCGATGGCGCGGCCGGTCAAGATCCTCTCCGCGGGCGCGACGCGCAAAACGGCTGAAACGGGACGTTTTGGGCAGTTTGGCGATGGCCGCGTTCTTGGCGCGGCGGCGGGGAAAATTGGGCATGGTGATCCGTTCTGGTTATTGTGTGTGCGCCATCATTATAGAGGAGCCGACTATAAAAAAGGGGATGGCGCGCCATCCCCTATTGTGCCCATGTTTGCTTATTTGAAGCGCACTTTGCCCACCAGGCGCATCGTCAGCGTGGTTTCGCCCGGTTCGAAGCTCGGCTCCGTCACCGGCTCCGGAGCGGCGCGGGCAAACGCTGCCACGCTCGAGCCGGTCACCTGGACCCGTTCGGCATAATTGCCGGAGCCTTCAAAATCCACCGTATCGAGCACGGCGTCGCTGACCTTGCGGCCCATGGCGGCAGCGATCGAAGTGATGCGCTCATTCAAGTTGAGATAGGTGGCGGCAATCCGCTGGTCGTCCAGCTTTTTGCTGGTGGCCGGCGACAGGCCGAAGCGCAGCTGGTTCAGGCTCAATACGCTCTGCGCGGCGGCCACGGTTTTCGGCAGGCTGTCCAGGTTGGTCGTGACCAGTTGCACCGACTGGCCGACACGCCACGAGGTCGGTACGCGCGGCTTGCGCGGCTGGCCCGGTGGCGCCTGCACCTCTTCCGGATAGACCGGGTAGGTATAGTAATTCTGGGTTTTCAGGATCGCTTGCGGATCGGCTTTCTTGAGCAATTCCACGCCCTGCTTCATCTTCTGGTTGACGCGCGAGGCCGCGGCGGCTTTATCTTTATCGTTTTCCTCGATCGACAGCGTGGCGGTGGCCTGGTCATTGACGTGGGTGACTTCGCCAATGGCCGGCACCACCACCAGCGTCCCGGCTGTGGGCAGGGATTGCGCTTGGGCGGCAATAACAAACGTCGTCAGGACGGCAACAGCGAGGTATTTCATTGCGGACTCCAGTAAGGGATAAGCCCTCACTGTACCGCACTGTCAGCCGCGCGCGCGACGGCGACGCGCCATGGCGCCCAACAGGCCAAGGCCACCCAGCAGCATCGCGCAGGTTTCCGGCTCCGGCACCTCCGACACGATGAAAGCGTGGTTGTCCGTTTCAAACGAGTTGTCCGGGGAACGCAGTTCGATCCAGTCGAATGTGGTGCCGCCAGTGGCAAACACATTGAAATAGTAAGACGCGCGCAAGCCCGGCACCAGGTCCTGTATCTGCTGGCCGGTGATGGTGGTCAGGCTGCCGTCGGAACCGTGAAACGTGACCGAGTTGTAGAGGTCTATGGTGCTGAAATAGAAGCCGAAATACGTCGTGCCCAGGCGGTAGCCAAAGGTGATGCGCGAGGTTGGCTCATTGGCGCCGACGATCAGATATTGGGTGTGGTCGTAATCAGGCGCGGTGTAGCGCTGGTCGGGCGCCGTGCCGGTGACGTATTCGCCGCCGGTGTAATACACGTCGGCTGGCGGTGCGCTGTCGAAGGTGGCGGTTTGCGCCACTTGCCACGGCGTGAATTGGCCGGCAGTGAGCTTCAGCGTAGAAAAATCCACCGCCGCGCTGACGAGGGTGGATGCGGCCGCCAAAGAAATGGCGAGCAGAAATTTAATGGATCGCATAAATCTCCCCAGAATGGAACGAAAACAGATTGTTTTCAAATTAATAATATATTATTTGATGTGATTATCAAATTAATATTATCGATTGCAAACTGCAAGCCATCCCGGGGAGGTGATCCCTATTTGAAGCGGACCTTGCCGACCAGTTGCATCTGCAAGGTGGTCTCACCTGGCTCGAAGCTTGGCTCGGCCACGTCCGCCGTGTCGGCACTCTTCATGCGCATCATCATCGGCGCCGCAGCAGCGCGCGACTCCGTGTAATTGCCCGAGCCTTCAAAATCGACCGTATCGAGCACGGCGTCGCCGACTTTGCGGCCCATGGCGTTGGCGATCGAGGCAATGCGCTCGTTCAGGTTTTTGTAGGTGGCGGCGATGCGCTGGTCATCCAGCTTCTTGGTGGTGTCCGAGGTCAGGCCGAAGTTGATGCTGTTGAGCGTCAGGATCTTCTGCGCGGCGGCCACAGTTTTCGGCAGTTTGTCCAGGCTGGTGGTGGTCACTTCCAGGTACTGGCCCACACGCCACGACACCGGCACGCGCGGCTGTTTGGCGGGGCGGCCGTTGGCCAGCACGATTTCGTCCGGATAGACCGGGTAGGTGTAATAACCCTGGGTTTTCAGGCTGGCTTGCGGATCTTCTTTCTTGACGATCTCCAGGCCATGCTTCATCTTGGTGTTGACGCGCGAGGCCGCAGCGGCCTTGTCCTTGTCGGTTTCCTCAATCGCCAGCAGCACGACGGCCTGGTCATTGGCGTGTTTGACTTCACCATAGGCCGGCACCACCACCAGCGTGCCGGTGGTGGGCAGCGCATCAGTCGGAGCGGCGTGCGCGCCCAGCGCGAAGGATACGGCAGCAGCGGAGGCAAGTTTTTTCATCAAGTTCATTACGGCTCCAAAGTTGAGATTACGACAAGCCGCACTGTACATGAATTTACAAAACATACCTGTAAGACATGGTGAGTGTTTGTAACAAATTAAGTATTTTCTAATTATCGGGTTGCTATGATTAGGGATTAATGACGGAGGGCCGTGCGATGGCGATTTTGATAGAGTTGGCGTTTTACCTGTTGATGGAAGTCATCTTGTACACCATTGGGCGCGCGGTCATTCCCATCATCTCGCTGGGAAAGGCGCGTGCGATCCATACAAAGGAATTCTTCAGGGCGAAGCTGGTGCACTATGACGAGCAAACCGGCCAGATGCTGATCTCTACCGGCGGCGCGTCGCTGGTTGGCGGGTTGACAATGTGGAGTGCGCTGCTGCTGTGGTTCGCTTTGGCACGCTGACAGCCACTCAGCTGCGACGGCGCTGCCATTCGTCGGCAATGTCGCCGATAGTATGGGCGGCGCCGCTGCGTATCCATGCCATCAGGGCGCGGTCGAACTTGAAATCGGGGCCGCATTGCCCGATCAGGAAACGGCGCACGTTCTGGGTGTTTTTGTAGGTGGCGTCCACCACCGTCGCGCGCGAGATGGCGGCGCCGTGCCAGTCGAATGTTATCATTGCACTAGCATAACGTAAAAAAAGCCGGCGCGAGCCGGCTTTTCGTTGGGGGGGGAGTCGATTAGTTCTTCGACTGGTCGACCATTTTGTTTTTGGCGATCCAAGGCATCATGGCGCGCAGTTTGGCGCCAACTTCTTCGATCGGGTGCTCGGCGGTCAGACGACGACGCGAGATCAGGGTCGGTGCGCCGGCTTTGTTTTCCAGGATGAAGGACTTGGCGTATTCGCCGGTCTGGATGTCCTTCAGGCACTGACGCATCGCATCTTTGGTCGCCGAGGTCACGACTTTCGGGCCGGTCACGTACTCGCCGTATTCGGCGTTGTTCGAGATCGAGTAGTTCATGTTGGCGATGCCGCCTTCGTAGATCAGGTCGACGATCAGTTTCAGTTCGTGCAGGCACTCGAAGTACGCCATTTCCGGTGCATAGCCCGCTTCGGTCAGGGTCTCGAAGCCGGCTTTGATCAGCTCGACCGCACCACCGCACAGCACCGCTTGTTCGCCGAACAGATCGGTTTCGGTTTCTTCGCGGAAGTTGGTTTCGATGATGCCGGCCTTGCCGCCGCCATTCGCCGACGCGTACGACAGGGCGATGTCACGCGCCACGCCGGATTTGTCCTGGTACACAGCGATCAGGTGTGGCACGCCGCCGCCCTGGGTGTAGGTGGCGCGCACGGTGTGGCCTGGGGCTTTCGGCGCGACCATGATCACGTCCAGGTCGGCGCGTGGCACGACCTGGCCGTAGTGCACGTTGAAGCCGTGGGCGAAGGCCAGCACCGCGCCTTGCTTGGCGTGCGGCGCGACGTTTTCGTTGTAGACCTGGGCGATATTCTCGTCCGGCAGCAGGATCATGATGACGTCGGCAGCTTTGACGGCCTCGTTCACTTCAGCGACTTTCAGGCCGGCTTTCTCCACCTTGGTCCACGAAGCGCCGCCTTTGCGCAGGCCGACGGTGACGTTGACGCCGGAGTCGCTCAGGTTTTGTGCGTGCGCGTGGCCCTGCGAGCCGTAGCCGATGATGGCCACGTTTTTGCCTTTGATCAGGGAGAGGTCAGCGTCTTTGTCGTAGAAAACTTTCATGTTCATTCCTAAATAAAATTTTTTAATACCGGCGGCACTTCCGTCATTCCCGCCCAAGCGGGAATCCATGGCGCGTAGCCAATCCGGCGAAGTATGGGTTCCCGCCTGCGCGGGAACGACGATTACACTTTCAGGATGCGTTCGCCGCGTCCAATGCCGGAACCGCCGGTGCGGACCGTTTCAAGAATCGAGGCGCGGTCGATCGAGTCGATAAACGCGTCGAGCTTGCTCTTGGCGCCGGTCAGTTCAATCGTGTAGCTCTTTTCGGTGACGTCGATGATGCGGCCGCGGAAGATGTCCGCCGTGCGCTTCATCTCTTCCCGTTCCTTGCCCACCGCCCGCACCTTGATCAGCATCAGTTCGCGTTCGATGTGATGGCCTTCGGTCAGGTCCACCACCTTCACCACTTCAATCAGGCGGTTGAGGTGCTTGGTGATCTGCTCGATGATGTCATCCGAACCGGAGGTGACGATGGTCATCCGCGACAAGGTCGGGTCTTCGGTCGGCGCCACGGTCAGCGTCTCGATGTTGTAGCCGCGGGCCGAGAACAGGCCCACCACGCGCGACAGCGCGCCGGCTTCGTTTTCCAGCAATACAGAGATAATGTGTCGCATGTTAGAGATCCTCCGAACCCAGCAGCATTTCGGACAGACCCTTGCCTGCTTTAACCATCGGCCAGACGTTTTCCGATTGATCGGTAATGAAGTTCATGAACACCAGCTTGTCCTTCATCGCAAACGCGTCGCGCAGTGCGCCGTCGACGTCGCCCGGTTTCTCGATGCGCATGCCGACGTGGCCATAGGCCTCGGCCAGCTTCTCGAAATTCGGCAGCGAATCCATGTAGGACTCGGAGTAGCGCGAACCGTAGTCGATCTGCTGCCACTGGCGGACCATGCCCAGGAAGCGGTTGTTCAGCATGATGATCTTCGGCGTCAGGTGGTACTGCTTGCAGGTCGCCAGTTCCTGGATGCACATCTGGATCGAGCCTTCGCCGGTGATGCAGGCAACGGTGGCGTCCGGATTGGCCATCTGCACGCCCATGGCGTACGGCAGGCCGACCCCCATGGTGCCCAGACCGCCCGAGTTGACCCAGCGCTTAGGCTTGTCGAACGGGTAGTACTGCGCCGCCCACATCTGGTGCTGGCCGACGTCGGAGGTGATGAAGGCGTCGCCTTTGGTCACTTCCCACAGCTTCTGCACCACCGATTGCGGCTTGATCACCAGGTCGGAGGTGGCGAACTTCAGGCAGTCCTTGCCGCGCCATTCCTGGATCTGCTTCCACCAGTCCTTGAGCGCCGGCGCATTCGGCTTGGCGTCCGACGCGTCCAGCTGCGCCAGGAACTCGATCAGCACGTCCTTGACGTTGCCGACGATGGGAATATCCACTTTCACGCGCTTGGAAATCGACGATGGATCGATGTCCACGTGGATGATCTTGCGCGGATGGGAGGCGAAATGTTTCGGGTTGCCGATCACGCGGTCGTCGAAACGGGCGCCGATGGCGATCAGCACGTCGCAGTGCTGCATGGCCATATTGGCTTCGTAGGTGCCGTGCATGCCGGGCATGCCGACGAAGTTTTCGCTCGACGCTTTGTACGCGCCCAGGCCCATCAGCGTATTGGTGACCGGGAAGCCGAGCTTGTCCACCAGCTTGTTCAGTTCCGGCGCCGCACTGGCCAGGATCACGCCGCCGCCGGTGTAGATCATCGGGCGTTCGGCTTGCAGCAGCAGCTGCACTGCCTTGCGGATCTGGCCGGAGTGACCTTTGTCGACCGGCTTGTACGAACGCATCTCGACCTCTTTCGGGTACGAGAACGTCGTTTTGTGCATCGAGATATCCTTCGGAATATCGACCAGCACAGGGCCGGGACGGCCGGTGCGGGCGATGAAGAAGGCTTTCTTGACGGTCTCAGCCAAGTCCTTGACGTCCTTGACGAGGAAATTGTGCTTGACCACCGGACGGGTAATGCCGACCGTGTCGCATTCCTGGAACGCATCCTGGCCGATCGCGTGGCTCGGCACCTGGCCGGAGATCACCACCATCGGGATGGAATCCATGTACGCAGTAGACAGACCGGTCACGGCATTGGTGACACCCGGACCGGACGTCACCAGCGCAACACCGACCTTGTTCGACGAGCGCGAATAAGCATCGGCAGCATGCACCGCAGCCTGCTCGTGGCGTACCAGAACGTGTTGGAATTTGTCTTGCTTGAAGATGGCGTCGTAGATGTACAGGACGGCTCCGCCCGGATAGCCAAAGACGTGTTCCACGCCCTCTTCCGCCAGGCAGCGCACCAGTATTTCTGCGCCAGTCAATTGATTACTGCTAAGTGAAGATGCTTCGGTATTCATGAAACATTCCTTTCAAGGTCCATAGGAGATTGATCGGATGCTCTGTCCTGACGAAGTACCAATACCGCTACAGCTCTGCCCAGCGTCCCTTTATTTATGCGGTCGCACTGCCTCTTCCGTCAACCGTAGTGACGTGCAAAGCGGTGCTAGCGCAAACTCTCGTTTGGCCGGGTTTTCCGTAGTGGCGATGTGTACCTCTCGTACTTGTGGTACGGGCGAGAGCAAACTGCCTACATATGAAAGCGCGTCGTGTCGTTGCGGCGTTGTGTGCCTGCTGCGACCAGACCATAGAGCTTCGGGGTTGTTCAAAGCGTCCTATAAGTTACACCCGCCGCCCCCGTTTGGGCAAGGGATAATTCGGAAATTGATCAGTTTTGACGTAAAACCATGCAAAACACGACGTTTTTTGCTAGCATGCGCCTCAGTTCAAAACACCCGGCACCTCCCTCCTCCGACGCATGGCCACAGACAAAGAATTATCCGACTTCCTCGAAAACGTCGAACGCCGGGCCTTCAAGCAAGCCGTCTACGCAGTACGCAAGGACGAATCCGCCCTGGACATCGTGCAGGACGCGATGATCAAGCTCGCCGAAAAATACGGCGACAAACCGGCCGCCGAGCTGCCGATGCTGTTCCAGCGCATCCTGCAGACCACCATCCTCGACTACTTCCGCCGCGAAAAGGTGCGCAACACCTGGGTCAGCCTGTTTTCGGGCATGGGCCCGGCGGGAGAGGACCACGAGGATTTTGATATACTCGAATCCTATGCCGCAGAGGCCGGTAGCGAAGCGGCCGAGTCCGGCGCCGACAAGCTCGAACGCCAGCAAACCCTGGCACTCATCGATGCCGAAGTACAAAAGCTTCCGGCACGTCAACGCGAAGCGTTCCTGATGCGTTATTGGCAGGATATGGATGTAGCTGAAACTGCGGCGGCCATGGGCTGCTCAGAAGGCAGCGTCAAAACGCATTGCTCTCGTGCAACACATGCGCTGGCCGAGGCGCTGGCAGCCAAGGGACTTAAATTATGAACACCGACGATCTGAATTTCGCTTACAAAGTGCGCCACGCGCTCAATGAACGGCTGGACGAGCTGCCGGCCTCGACGACCGACCGCCTGGCGCAGGCGCGCAAGATGGCGCTGGCCCGCAAGAAAGCCCACGTGGAAGTGCCGCTGGCAGTGCGCGTGGCCAAGACCGAACTGGCGGCGGCCGGCGGCGGCTTCCTGTCGCAATTTAACTGGCTGGGCCGCTGGAGCATGGCGGTGCCGGCGCTGGCACTGGTGATCGGCATGGTCGGCATTTATCAGTACGAACAGCAGGAACGCATCGCCGATCTGGCGGAAATCGACGCCGCCGTGCTGTCGGATGAATTGCCGCTGAACGCCTATCTGGACCACGGCTTCAACGCCTATCTGTCGCAAAGCGAGTAAGCAATGGCATGGAGCGGTCGCGCCAAGCTGGGCGCAGGGGTAGCAGTGGCGGTGGTCGCACTGGGTGGCGCGGCCTGGCTGGGTAGCCAGCCGGATGCGCCGGAGCTGGTCAAGGCGCCGGTGGCGGCGGTGGCCGGCGGCAAGCTGGCCGGCAAGCCCCCTGAAAAAGTATTGTGGAAAGATCTGTCGCCTGCCCAGCAGCAGGCGCTGGAGCCGCTCGCCGGCGAGTGGGACCGGATGGAGCCGATTCGCCGTCAAAAATGGCTGGGCATCGCCAAGCGTTATGCGCAGATGAAGGCGGATGAGCAGGTCCGCGTGCAGGAGCGCATGCGCGAGTGGGTGCGCATGACGCCGGAAGAACGCCGCCAGGTACGTCAGAACTATGCCCGCGCGCAAAAGCTGAATCCGTCGCAGAAGGCGGTGTCCTGGGAAGAGTACCAGACGCTGTCGGACGAGCAGAAGAAGGAGCTGGCCGCGCGCGCCTCCACCCGCAAGCAGGTGGTCAATCTGCCGACGCCGGCGCAGGCCAAGATGCACTCGCCGGCGCCGGTCAAGCCGGCCGCGCCGCCCGCCGCACCGGTGATTGTGCCGGTGACACCCGCCGCCGCGCCGGTGACCGATCCGAATGCGCCGCTGCCGAACGCGTCCAATGTGACGCCGATTCCGCCAACCTCCACGCCGCCAACCCAGGGCACGCCAGCCGATGTCAAATAACGTGGTTGCCACCTGCCCGACCGTCAAGCGCCGCCTGATTTCGATGGTGTACGAATCGCTGCTCGGCTTTGCCGTGCTGTTCCTGCCGTTCCTGATCTTCGAAATCGCCACCCACGCCAGCCATGCGCCGCTGATCGAGCACATGCGGCAGGCGCTGGCCTTCGTGGTGCTGGGCTTCTACTTCATCCACCAGTGGACCCGCGACGGCCAGACGCTGGCCATGAAAACCTGGCGCATGAAGCTGGTGGGCGCAAACGGCGGCCCGGTGTCGCCGCGCGCAGCCGCCGTGCGCTACCTGCTGAGCTGGATGTGGATCTTGCCGGCGCTGCTGGTGGCGCTGGCGCTGGACCTGCATCGCTGGCCGGCGCTGGGCGCGATCCTGGCCGGCATCCTGCTGTGGTCGCTAACTGCTTTCCTCGACAAAGACCGCCAGTTCCTGCACGACAAGCTGGCCGGCACCCGCCTGATGCAACTGCCACCGCTGCCAAAGAAAAAGAAAGCCGCAGCGCCGGTATAATCACCCGCCGTCATTCCCGCGAAAGCGGGAATCCATGGTGCTTGTGCATGCCAGCGCTGTATGGGTTCCCGCTGTCGCGGGAAGGACGGCGATTTGTGGCGCAGGTGTATTTTTTTCAACCTTCCGTGGCAGAATAGGATTTTTCTGCCATGAAGGACCGAAAATGAAACCTGTCGTCTACGGCGTCGCATTTGCTTTCGCCGCTTCCTCCGCCTTTGCCGCCGACATCCCGCCGGCCCCAGTCGCCCGCGTCGCCCCCGTCACCGATACCTACTTCGGCGAAACTATCACCGACCGCTATCGCTGGATGGAGAACGACAAGGACCCGGACTGGTTGCCCTTTCTCAAACAGCAGAACGCCCACACCCGCGCCATCCTCGACACGCTGCCCAAGCGCGACGAACTGCTAAAGCGCATCCAGCAACTGTCCGGCGACATCGCCGCGCCGGCGCGCGTGGAGAAAAGCGGCACGCGCCTGTTCTACCAGCAGCGCCCGGCCGGCTCCAACAACTTCAAACTGTTCGTGCGCGAGTTAGGCAAAAACAGCGGCAAGGACCGCGTGCTGGTCGACCCGACCAAACTCGATACCAAGACCAGCCATACCTCGCTGGACTGGTGGCATCCGTCGCCCGATGGCAGCAAACTGGTATATGGCCTGTCCAAAGACGGCAGCGAGGATTCGGTCTTGTACATCATGGATGTGCGCACCGGCGAGATACTGAAAGAGCGCATCGCCAACACCGAAGGCGCGGAACCCAGCTGGCTGGCCGACAGTTCCGGCTTCTTCTACAACCAGCTGACGGGCAAGGTGAACACGCCCGAGCGCTATCTCAACGCGCAGGCGCGCTTCCACAAGATCGGCACGGATGCCGCTAAAGACCCTGTGCTGATGAAGCGAGGTCTAGATGCCGCCGTCCAGTATGAAAAAATCCAGTCGCCATACATCGAAGTCTTCCAGCATTCCGACAGCGCCTTGCTGCTGCTGTCCGACGTGCGGCAGGAGAAGCGCATCTACACCGCGCCGCTGAGGGACGTCCTGACGGGCAAGGCGAAGTGGCAACAGGTCGCCGACTTTGCTGATGAAGTGACCGCTGTCGACTTGCACGGCGACGATCTCTATCTGCTTTCGACGAAAGGCCATCCGCGTGGACGCCTGCTGAAAACCTCGGCGAAAGCGCCAGCGCTGGCCGGCGCGCAGGAAGTGTTGTCGGAATCCGACCTGGTGCTGCAAGGCCTGGCACGCGCCAAGGACGGTCTGTACATCCGCGCCATGGATGGCGGCATCGGCAAGCTGCAGCGCCTCGGCACAGACGGAAAAGTGACCAACATCGCCCTGCCCTTCGACGGCACGCTAGGCTCGATCGACGCCGACGCCGATGCGCCGGGCGCGCTGGTGATCCTGTCCGGCTGGTTGCAGCCGACCGGCATCTGGTCGGTAAGCGCGGACGGCAAGCTGGCCGACACCGGCATCACGCCAAAGCCGGCGATCGACGTTAGCGCCTACACCAGCGAGCGCCGCTTCGCCACCGCCAAGGATGGCACCAAGATTCCGTATTCACTGATCTACAAAAAAGGCCTGAAGCTGGATGGCAAAAATCCCGCCTTTATCTCGGCCTATGGCAGCTACGGCGCGGCGGCCTACACGCCATCGTTTGCGGGACGCACGCTGGCGCTGGTGGATCAAGGCGCGGTGGTCGGCTATGCGAATGTGCGCGGTGGCGGCGAGTTTGGCCGCGAATGGCATCGCGCCGGCCAGCTGGAAAACAAGCCGAATACCTGGCGCGATCTGATCGCCGTGTGTGAAGAGATCCAGGCCAAGGGCTACACCTCGCCGGCGTACCAGACCATTGGCGGGCGTTCGGCCGGCGGCATCACCATGGGCCGCGCGCTGGAAGAACGTCCGGACCTGTTTGCGGCCGTGATCTCCGGGGTCGGCTGGCACAACCCGCTGCGCTACGTGGCCGAGCAGAATGGCTATGGCGAGGAACCTGAGTGGGGTGCGATTGCCGATCCGGCCGGCTTCAAGGCACTGAAGAGCATCGACAGCTATCAGCAGGTGGTGGATGGCACCAAGTATCCGGCGGTGCTGCTGACCACTGGCGTGACCGATCCGCGCGTGGCGCCGTTCCATCCGGCGAAGATGGCGGCGCGTTTGCAGGCCGCCACCGCGAGTGGCAAGCCGGTGCTGCTGCGGGTGGACTTTGATGCGGGCCACGGCATGGGATCAACCCGCGCGCAGCAGGATGCGGAAGCTGCCGACACCTACGCCTTCATCCTGTCGCAAACGGCGGGCGCCGCTGCGAAGTAATCAGAAGCGCTCGTAGCCTTGCAGGTAGCGCCATTCGCCTGACGGCAGGCTGGCCATGGAGATGCGTCCGACGCGAATGCGCTTCATGGACACCACCGTCAGACCGACTTCCTTGCACAGCTTTTCGATCAATCCCAGCTTGGCGTTCTTCATGGCGAAGCGCAGACGCGTTTCGTTCTGCCAGCTTACCTTGCCGTTGATCTGGTTCAGCTGCTGCAAGCCGCCTTCGATGATGGCGCCGGAGACTTCTACGATAATCTCCTGCTCCAGCGATTCTTCGGACAGTTTGCGGTTGACGCGGAAGTCCTGCGTGAAGACCACCAGGCCACTGGCCTTGGCGTCCAGCGGCACCATCTGCTCCTGGCCGGTGATGTGGCGCTTGAGGAAGCGCTGGCCCGGCGAGGAACGCGTCAACGTCTCTTCCTTCAACAGATGCAGCGGCTGCGCCACGCCGGCTGGCTTGTGCAGCAGAATGGTGACCGGCACGATCTCCAGCAGCGTCGCGTTCTCGGCGATGGCGATCTGCTGATCCGGCGCGACGCGCGCGCCGGCTTCCTCAACCAGCTTGCCATCGACGCTGACAAAGCCGCCTTCGATGTACAGCTCCGCCTCGCGGCGCGAGCACTGGCGTTCTTCCATCACGCGCTTGGACAGGCGGACGGTGTTGTCATCATTATCCAAAGAAGTCTCCAAACACGGTGATGGCGCGGTCGATGTCGTCGCGCGACGCGTCCATGTGGGTGACGATGCGCAGGCGCGGCGCCATCGACACGCGGATACGCGTCAGTTCCAGCACATCGCTCAGACCCTGCTGAACAAATTGCGGAATGTCGACATAGAAGATATTGGTCTGTGGCGTGCTGACCTTGAGGCCGCGCATCTTCGCCAGCTCACCGGCGAAGTAGGCAGCGTTGTCATGATCTTCGGCCAGACGCGGGATGTTGTGCTCCAGCGCGTACAGGCCTGCGGCCGCAATGACGCCGGTCTGGCGCATGCCGCCGCCCAGCATCTTGCGCCAACGCTTGGCTTCCTTGATCAGCGGCTTGGTACCCAACAGGACCGAGCCGACCGGCGCGCCGAGCCCTTTGGACAGGCACACGGACACCGAGTCGAAGCCTTTGACAATCGCGCGCGGGCTCACACCCAGCCTGACCGCCGCATTGCAGACGCGCGCGCCGTCAAGGTGCGTGGCCAGGCCGCGATCGTGCGCCAGCGTGGTTGCCTGCTGCACGTATTCCATCGGCAGCACGCGGCCGTTGATGGTGTTCTCCAATGCCAGCAGCTTGGTGCGGGCGAAATGGAAATCATCCGGCTTGATGTACGAGGCGATATCGTCCAGCGCGATGCTGCCGTCGGCCTGATTGATGATCGGCTGCGGCTGGATGCTGCCCAACACCGCAGCGCCGCCGCCTTCGTAGCGGTAGGTATGGGCTTCCTGGCCGACCAGGTATTCGTCGCCACGGCCGCAGTGCGCCAGCAACGCCAGCAGATTGCTCTGCGTGCCGGATGGCGCGAACAGCGCATCTTCAAAGCCGAACAAATCGGCTGCATATTCCTGCAGGCGATTGACGGTGGGATCGTCGCCGTAGACATCGTCGCCCACTTCGGCGACGTTCATGGCAGCGCGCATGGCGGCGCTGGGACGCGTGACGGTGTCACTGCGCAGGTCGAGCCAATTCTCCATTACGCTACCTCTTCTTCGGCGAAGAAACGGGTGTTCATCTCTTGCAGGCCAACCGTCTCCAGCACCTCTTTCAGGCGTTCGGACGGACGCTTGCGCGGCAGGTTTTTGTAGGTGGCGATGATCAGTTCATTCTTCATCGAGTGCTCCCAGCCTACCAGTTCGGTCACGGTGACGTCGTAGCCATGTGCTTCCAGTTGCAGGCAGCGCAGCACGTTGGTGATCTGGCTGCCGAATTCACGGGTGTGAATTGGGTGGCGCCAGATTTCGGTCAGCGCGGACTTGCCCAGCGACTGGCCTTTGTTCTTCTTCAGGACCGAAGCCACTTCGGCCTGGCAGCACGGCACCAGCACGATGTGTCTGGCCTTCTTCTTCAGCGCGAACTGGATGGCGTCATCGGTCGCCGTGTTGCAGGCGTGGAGCGCGGTGACGACGTCGATCTGCTCCGGCAGCAGCTTCGATTCCGTGGACTCGGCCACCGACAGCGGCAGGAAGGACATGCCGGGAAATTCAAACTGCTTGGCCAGTTCCTGCGAACGCGCCACCAGCTCTTCGCGCGTCTCGATACCGTAGATATGCGAATCGTTCTGCAGCGCCTTGAAGAACAGGTCGTAGATGATAAAACCGAGGTAGGACTTGCCGGCGCCGTGATCGACCAGCGACACGTTGTCCTTCTTGGCCAGCACTTCCTTCAGCAGCGGCTCGATAAACTGATACAGGTGATAGACCTGTTTCAGCTTGCGGCGGCTATCCTGGTTCATCTTGCCGTCGCGCGTGAGGATGTGCAGTTCCTGTAACAGAGCTACGGTCTGGCCTTCGCGGATCTCGGGCATGTTGTCGGCGCTGGTGACGGTGGCGCCGATCTTCTGGACGGGTTTCTTGGGCTGCTTCATCGCTTGGTCTCAGTGACCGCCTTCGCTCGCGTGATTGATGGTGTACTTAGGAATCTCGACGACCAGGTCTTCGTCCGCCACCACGGCCTGGCACGACAGGCGTGACACGGCTTCCAGGCCCCAGGCTTTATCCAGCAGGTCTTCTTCGGTTTCGCTGGCTTCGTTGAGCGAATTGAAACCTTCGCGCACCAGCACGTGGCAAGTGGTGCAGGCGCAGGATTTTTCGCAGGCGTGCTCGATGTGGATGTCATTCTCCAGCATGATGTCGCACAGCGTCTTGCCGGCTGGGGCGTCGATTACGGCGCCGTCCGGGCACAGTTTTGCGTGGGGCAGGAATACGATTTGTGGCATGGTTAAAGCTCTCTGTTAGCCCCACCGTCGCTCCCGCGGAAGCGGGAGCCCATAGGGCGCGATTCAATGTACTCGGCATGGATTCCCGCATGCGCGGGAACGACACGCGGTTAAACTACCTGGTCCAGCGCTTTGCCTGCCAGCGCGCTGCGCACGCTGCGGTCCATACGACGCGACGCAAATTCTTCAGTGCCGTGGGCCAGTGCTTCCACCGCCGCTTTCACGGCCAGATGGCCCACCGCGCCGGTTTGCGATTGCGCGACGATGTCGCGGGTGTGTGCCATGACGGCATCGACGGCGGCGCGCTCTTCGTCCGACAGCAGCGCCGCGTCTTCGTCCAGCGCCGCCTGGGTCGCCAGCAGAATGCGTTCCGCTTCCACCTGTTCTTCACGCAGCGCACGCGCCTTCATGTCGACATCGGCCGACGCGTGCGACTCCATCAGCATGCGCGCGACATCGTCATCGCCCAGGCCATACGATGGCTTGACGGTGATCGACGCCTCAACGCCGGAACGCAGTTCGCGCGCGGACACCGACAGCAAGCCGTCCGCATCCACCTGATACGTGATGCGGATGCGCGCAGCGCCGGCCGACATCGGCGGAATGCCGCGCAGCTCAAAGCGCGCCAGCGAACGGCAATCTGCCACCAGTTCACGCTCGCCTTGCAGCACGTGTACCGCCAACGCGGTCTGGCCATCCTTGAAGGTGGTGAACTCCTGCGCGCGAGCGCATGGAATGGTCGAATTGCGCGGGATGATTTTCTCTACCAGGCCGCCCATGGTCTCGATGCCCAGCGACAGCGGGATCACGTCCAGCAGCAGCCAGTCGTCGCCGGCTGCGCGGTTGCCCGCCAGCAGATTAGCCTGCACGGCGGCGCCCAGCGCCACCACCTTGTCCGGATCGATATTGGCGTGCGGCGTGGTGTGGAAATGCTCGCTTACCGCACGGTGCACGTGCGGCATGCGCGTGGCGCCGCCGACCATGACCACGCCATCGACGTCGTCCGCATCGACATTGGCGTCGCGCAGCGCTTTCTTGATGGCCTTCATGGTCTTGTCGATCAGGTGTTTGGTGATCTCCTGGAAGGTCTCGGCGGTGATGGTGATGTGCACCTGCTCGCCCGACTTCAGCGCGGCGTCCACCGTCACTTCGTCCTTGGTCGACAGCAGCTCCTTGGCTTCGCGCGCTTTCACCAGCAGCACGGCGGTGTCTTCGTCCGACAGCGGCGCCAGTTTCTCCTGCTGGTGAATATGGCAGAACAGGCGGTGATCGAAATCGTCGCCGCCCAGCGCGGAATCGCCGCCGGTGGCCAGCACTTCAAACACGCCTTTGCTCAACTTGAGGATCGAGATATCGAAGGTGCCGCCGCCCAGATCGTAGACGGCGTAGATGCCTTCCGAACCGTTATCCAGGCCGTAGGCGATGGCGGCCGCAGTCGGCTCGCTCAGCAGGCGCAGGACATTCAGGCCGGCCAGCTGGGCCGCATCCTTGGTGGCCTGACGCTGCGCGTCGTCAAAGTAAGCTGGCACGGTGATCACCGCGCCGACCAGGTCATCGCCCAGCGAATCTTCGGCGCGCTGGCGCAGCGTTGCCAGAATCTGCGCCGACACTTCGACCGGACTTTTTACGCCGGCGACGGTCTTCAGCTGCACCATGCCAGGCGTGTCCTGGAAATCGTACGGCAGGTTTTCCGCGTAGGCGATATCCGCCAGGCCGCGGCCCATGAAGCGCTTTACCGAGACGATAGTATTTTTCGGATCGGTGGTCTGCGCAGCCTGCGCCTTGTAGCCGATGTTGGCGTGACCGTTAGGCAGATAGCGCACCACCGACGGCAGCAGCGCGCGGCCGTCCTCGTCGTTCAGCACTTCTGGAATGCTGTTGCGCACAGTCGCCACCAGCGAATTGGTGGTGCCCAGATCGATACCCACCGCCAGCCGGTGCTGGTGCGGTGCGGTCGACATGCCTGGTTCGGAAATTTGCAGAAGTGCCATGGGTGAGACCTGTATTTTTATGTAATCAGCTGAGGCGGCGCCGGCATGCGGCGCCGGGCTTCAAGCTTCGATTGCTTCAAAGGCGAAGCGGACTTCTTCGCCGAATTTTTCGAGGAACATCAGCGCGCGCACGCCTTGTGCGGCGGCGGCGTAGTCGGCGGCGTTGATCTGCTGCTCGATCTGCGTCAGCTGTTCCTTGCGGGCGTTGCGCAGCTGCTTGTCGAGCGACTCCAGCGCGTCGCTGTCCTTGCCGGCGCGGGCGTCGCCAAGTTCTTCGCGCCACTCCATCTGCTGCATCAGGAAGGCCATCGGCATCGAAGTATTCGACTCGGTCTGCAAATCGACGCCAGCCAGCTCGCACATGTACTGCGCGCGCTTCTGCGGATTTTTCAGGGTCTGATAGGCTTCGTTGGCGCGGGTGGCCCACTGCATGGCGACGCGCTTTTCGGCGTCGGTGGCATTGACGAATTTGTCGGGATGGACGCGGCCTTGCACGTCGCGGTAAGCGCTGTCCAGCGCTACCGCGTCTACGGCAAACTGCAAAGGCAGGTTGAAGAGCTCAAAGTGATTCTGCATGACGGCTTAGACGCGGAAGCTTTCACCGCAACCGCAAGCATCTTTTTCGTTCGGGTTGTTGAACTTGAAGCCTTCGTTCAGACCTTCGCGGGCGAAGTCCAGCTCCGTGCCGTCGATGTACGGCAGGCTTTTCGGATCGACGAATACCTTCACGCCGTGCGATTCGAAGACGCTGTCTTCGTCGGTCACGTCGTCCACGTATTCCAGCTTGTAGGCCATGCCCGAGCAACCGGTGGTGCGCACGCCGAAGCGCAGACCGATGCCCTTGCCGCGGCGTTCGATGTAGCGGTTGATGTGTTTCGCTGCTTTTTCGGTCAGGGTGATTGCCATTTGATTCTCCGACGTCGTTCCCGCGAAGGCGCGAACCCATACTGATCGTCCGAAGTCGGCTCAGCATGGGTTCCCGCCTGCGCGGGAACGACATATGGTTATTACGCTGCTACGGTGGCGTGCTTGTTCTGGTAGTCCAGCACAGCGGCCTTGATGGCGTCTTCCGCCAGGATCGAGCAGTGGATTTTCACTGGCGGCAGCGCCAGTTCTTCGGCGATCTGGGTGTTCTTGATGGCCAGCGCCTGATCCAGGGTTTTGCCCTTGACCCATTCAGTCACCAGCGAGCTCGATGCGATCGCCGAACCGCAGCCGTAGGTTTTGAATTTGGCATCTTCGATCAGGCCATCGGCGCCGACCTTGATTTGCAGTTTCATGACGTCGCCGCAAGCTGGCGCGCCAACCATGCCGGTACCGACGCTGTCGTCGCCTTTTTCAAAGGCGCCAACGTTGCGTGGGTTTTCGTAGTGATCCAGTACTTGTTCCGAGTAAGCCATTTTGATGCTCCTGTATCTTGAAAAATTAGTGGGCTGCCCATTGGATCGAGCTGATGTCGATGCCTTCTTTGAACATATCCCACAGCGGCGACAGTTCACGCAGTTTGTGTACCTTGGACTTCATCAGTTCAATCGCGAAATCGATGTCGGCTTCGGTGGTGAAACGGCCGATGGTGAAACGGATCGAGCTGTGCGCCAGTTCGTCGCTACGACCAAGCGCGCGCAATACATAAGATGGTTCCAACGAGGCCGAAGTACAAGCGGAACCCGACGATACCGCCAGGTCTTTCACCGCCATGATCAGCGACTCGCCCTCAACGTAGTTGAAGCTGACGTTCAGGTTGTGCGGCACACGGTGGTCCATGTCGCCGTTGATGTAGGTTTCTTCGATCTCTTGCAGACCTTTGGCCAGGCGGTCGCGCAGCGCCTTGACGCGGGCGATTTCGCTGTCCATTTCCACTTTCGCCAGGCGGAAGGCTTCGCCCATGCCGACGATCTGGTGGGTTGGCAGCGTGCCCGAACGCAGGCCGCGCTCGTGGCCACCGCCGTGCATTTGCGCTTCGATGCGCACGCGCGGCTTGCGGCAGACGTACAGCGCGCCAATGCCTTTCGGGCCGTAGGTTTTGTGCGCGGTGAAGGTCATCAGGTCGACCTTGGTTTTTTGCAGGTCGATTACCACCTTGCCGGTCGCCTGGGCGGCGTCGCAGTGGAAGATGATGCCTTTCGAGCGGCACAGTTCGCCGATCGCGTCGATTGGCTGGATCACGCCGATTTCGTTGTTGACCAGCATGACCGAGATCAGGATGGTGTCCGGACGAATCGCGGCGGTCAGCTGCTCGATGGTGATCAGGCCGTTGTCTTGCGGTTCCAGGTAGGTCGCTTCAAAGCCCTGGCGCTCCAGTTCACGCACGGTGTCCAGCACAGCTTTGTGCTCGGTTTTCACGGTGATGATGTGCTTGCCCTTGGTTTTGTAGAACTGCGCCGCGCCCTTGATGGCCAGGTTGTTCGATTCGGTGGCGCCGGAGGTCCAGATGATTTCGCGCGGATCGGCATTGACCAGCGCGGCGACGTTGGCGCGTGCCTCTTCCACGGCTTTCTCAGCAGTCCAGCCATACATGTGGCTGCGCGAGGCCGGATTGCCGAACTGCTCGCGCAGGTACGGAATCATCGCATCGGCGACGCGCGGATCGATCGGCGTGGTGGCCGAATAGTCCATATAGATCGGGAAATGCGGCGCGGTCTGGAATTTCACGTCAGCGATGTTTTTTTCTGGGGCGTTCATCTGGTTACTCCGTTATCTATCCGTATGGGCACAGGGGCTTACACTGCGGCGTGGTTGCCGTTGCGGTGCATATGCACCACGTTCTGTGCCGCGTCCTTCTGCTTTTGTTGATCGACCAGATCCTGCAGTGAGACGGAATCCAGATAATCAACCATTTTTTCGTTCAGCGTGGCCCACAGCTCGTGGGTCATGCAGCGCACGCCGCTGGCGGCATCGGCGCCGTGACAGTTTTCCTTGCCGCCGCACTGCGTGGCGTCCAGCGGTTCGTCGACGGCGATGATGATGTCGGCGACGGTGACTTTATCGGCGCGGCGCGCCAGGCTGTAGCCGCCGCCCGGGCCGCGGATCGATTCGACGATTTCGTGGCGGCGCAGCTTGCCGAACAATTGCTCCAGGTAAGACAGTGAAATTGCCTGACGCTGGCTGATGCCGGACAGCGTGACCGGGCCCTTGCCTTGGCGCAACGCCAAGTCAATCATCGCAGTCACAGCAAAACGGCCTTTGGTGGTCAGACGCATCACTACCTCGGTTGGATTAAAATATCGACCTCATCGCCAATCACAAAGCCTGATTAGTTGATCGAATTAGTCAAGTATACCAAACTTTAATAAAGCTTGCTGGTCGGCCCTCGGTTTTAGCCCTGGAGCAGGCGCATCGGGCGGAACAAGTCGTGCATGGCCGCATTGCCGATGAAACTGAGGTTGTAAGGATGCTCGGCGACGATCTGCGGGAAATCTTTCATTACCGGCAACTTACTCAGCAACTCGGCGATTTTGCCCCACAGCACCATGGTCGGCACGGTGGTAGCCTGTTTTGCCAGGCCCGCCATCACGGTCTGGAAGAACGGCAGCCAGGCCTTGGCGTCCTTGACCGGCGCCACGTGGCTGCGAAACACCAGCGATGCGTTCAGCAGCAGGAAGCCCTGCTCGGTCAGCTTGCGCTGCATATCGGCCAGCGTCAGGATGTGGCTGCCGGCGCCGCTGCGCGCTTGGGCCGAGACGGCCGCCATGGCGTCGCCGGCGGTATTGCTCAGCTGAAGCTGGCCATCGGCCACCAGCAGCATCTTCATGAAATTGCGCAGCGAGGTGGCTTTGTTGACCGGTTTAGACAAGCCGCCACCCACTTCCTCCGACCACAGGCCGCCAACCGCCCCATCCATAAAACAGACGCCGGTGGCGCTCTCTGCTCGCGGATATGGTCCTTCGCCGACCAGTACATACTTCACCGAATTGAGCGGCAGTGCGAACGCGGCAAACAGGCGCTGCTCGGTTGGCAGGTACTGGTCCTGCGCCAGCTGCGGCAGATAGTCGGGGGTGGCGGCCATCATGGCTTCCAGCCCCTCGATCAGCAACGGGCGCCAGGAAACATCGGCGCGCTGCAGCGCCTCCAGGATGGTGCTTGGAATCGTCATGAAGAAAATGCTTTTGGGGAAAGGCGAGATTGTAACGCGCCAAGCTCCCCAATGGCACTTTCTGATGGGAAAGTGTTAATATAATTTTCGGACAAATGGCTTACTTTGAGGAATACATGGGTCGTCAACGCTGGATTGCCGCTGCGCTGCTGTTACTGATGACGGGCGCCGGCGCGCAGACTGCTACCGCCCCGGCGCTGGACGAGGCGCTGGACGCGCCGACGCGCGCGCACATCATCAACGAATATGCGCGCCGGCTGACCGAGCAGCACGTCGACGGTCCGCGCGCCAAGGCGGCGGCCGACGATCTGCGCAAGCGCCTGGCGCGCGGCGAGTATGACGAGCAGCTGACGGCGCGATCGCTGGCGGCGCGCGTCACCCGCGACCTGGCGGCGGTGGCGCCGGACCGGCATACGTATCTGGAATGGGTGCCGTATGACCTGGGCGACGAGCGCCAGCGTCCTGTGCCGCCGGCACAGTCGGCCGACAACTTCGGCCTGCGCCGCTTCGAAACGCTGGCCGACAACGTCGGCTACCTGAAAATCACCCGTTTCGGGCCGCTGGACCGGGCGTCCATCGAAGCGGCCGGCCGTTTTATGGCGCAGGCGGCCGACTGCCCTGCCCTGATCATCGACGTGCGGGACGCCGGCGGCGATGGGCAGGCGATGGCGGCGCTGCTGTCGAGCTATCTGCTGGTCGACCAGCGCAGCTATATTTTCCGGGACAAGCAACTGCACCTGCACGACCAGATCGACCGCGAGGGCCACGTGACGGCCGAGTACTGGACTACATCGGATCTGGCCGGCAAGCGCTTCGGCGGGTACAAGCCTTTGTACGTGCTGGTCAACGAGAAGACGAATGGCGCGGCCGAAGGCTTTGCCTACGATTTGCAGCAGTACGTGAAGCGCGCGGTAGTGGTCGGCGCGCCGACCTTGGGCGATGCGCGGGTCGGCCTTAAGCAGCGCATCTCGCGCCAGTTGCAAACCTCGATCGCCGTTACGCGCGCCAGCAACGTGATTACCCGCGCCAACTGGGAGAGCATGGGCGTTCAACCGGACCGCATGACCACGTCCGGCGCCGCGCTCGATACTGCACTGCAACTAGCCCGCGCCGCCATCCTCGTCCAGCCAGCCACCGGCAAAGCCCGCGCGGCGCAGTCCGCTCCGTAGCGCATCGTTCTGGCGCATCAGGCTCCACGGAAAATCGTGCAGGTGGTTTTCCACCATGATGACGGTCGGGCCTTCGTTAATGCCGAAGTGGTAGGGCGACACCCAGCGCCGGCCGCCGCGGCCGTGGTGAAACACGGTCGAGAACGAAGCCTTGAAGCCATACGGATTCTGCTCGCACAAATGCAGGCTTTGGTAATGCTCGATACTGGGCAGAACGATCTCCGGCGCGAACGGCAGCGACGCCGCCACCGCCCACGGCGCCAGCGTGCCGTCGTCCGGGCCGTACGGCGCGCCGCGTCCCACATAGTCATAAAACTTGCGCTGGATGCCGTCGATCTTGCGGGTGGCCGGGCCGGGTCCGTCGCTGGCCGTGATGCCCCAGCACAGTTCGCCATAGTCCGGAAAGCCGAGCGGGTTGTCGATGGCGTAGCGCTGTTGTACATGGGCCGCGCGGCGGCTGTTCTCGAAATAATCGAGGTCATGCGCGCGCATGAAATCGTCGCGGATGCCGCGCAGGTCCAGCCAGATGTGCGACATCTGGTGGATGAACAGCGGCCCGGCATACAGGTAGTCGATGCCGTAGACCGACTTCCATTCATAGGTGCTGGACCAGGCGTCGTAGCTGTCGCGCTCGATTGGGAAGGTCGGCGAGCCCAGCGCCAGCACGTACAGGATCAGGGCTTCATCGTAGCCTTCCCAATGCCAGCGCAGGAACCCTTTGCCGGGTTTCCAGCCGTGACACATCAGGCGTTTGCGGCGGCACATCCAGCGCCAGTCGACGCGGCGGTACAGCAGGTCGGCCAGTGCGCGGATCTCGCGCTCCTCGGGCGTGTCGGCGCTGAAATAACCGGCGGCGGTCAGCATGCCGGCGATCAGCAAGGCGGTGTCGATGCTGGACAGCTCGCAGTCCAGCACGCGCTGGCCGCTGTTCATGTCGAGGAAGTGGTAATAGAAACCCTTGTAGCCGGTGGCGGTCGGCGAATCGCTCTGTTCGCTGGCGGCGAAGAAGCGCAGCGTGGTCAGCGTGCGCGCGACTGCATCCTCACGCGGCATGCAGCCGCGCTCGACGCCGATCGGGTACACCGTCAGCGCCATGCCGACGGCGGCAATGCTGGCCGGCCAGTCATCGGCGGTCTTGTCGCGCACCAGGCCGTTGAGCGGATTAAACTCGCTCAAGAAATAATTGAACGAGTCTTTTTGCATTGAATGCAGCAGAGCCTGCGAGTCGCCGGAAGTCATGTGTAATCTGCTTGATGCCAAAAGCTGCATCTTGGCATAGGGGACTCAGCCGGTATGTGCCTTAGCGTACCAACCGTGCCAAGCCAACCGAAGGCGGCTATTCGGCGTCCGGCTGCTGCGCAGGATGTGCCTGCTGGAAAGCGGGCAACTCGTTGCAGGCGGCGTGGATGCGGGCGATGGTCGGGTACGGCGCCAGATCGACGCCGAAGCGCCGGGCGCTGAAGACTTGCGGCACCAGGCAGCAATCGGCCAGCGTCGGCGCGTCTCCGTGACTGTAGCGGCCGGTGCACGGGTCGGTCGCCAGCAAGGATTCCAGCGCGGACATTCCGGTGCGCAGCCAGTGCTGCTGCCACGAGAGTTTGACGTCGTCCGGCACCGCGAGTTCCCCGGTCAGGTATTTGAGCACGCGCAGGTTGCCGAGCGGGTGGGTGTCGGCCGCGACCGTCAGCGCCAGCGAGCGCACGCGGGCACGGCCGGCAGGATCGGACGGCAGCAGCGGCGCTTGCGGCTGGGTTTCTTCCAGATATTCGATGATGGCCAGCGATTGGCCGATGACGTTGCCGTCGTCTTCCAGCGCCGGCAGCAGCATGGCCGGGTTGACGGCGCGGTAGGCGTCGCTCAGCTGTTCGCCGC
This sequence comes from Duganella margarita, assembly GCF_009857535.1. Taxonomy (GTDB): domain Bacteria; phylum Pseudomonadota; class Gammaproteobacteria; order Burkholderiales; family Burkholderiaceae_D; genus Rugamonas; species Rugamonas margarita. The sequence continues at coordinate 425,612 of NZ_WWCS01000003.1, read as the reverse complement.
CGTTGCGCAGCAGGTGCACCGGCGCGGCATCGTAGGGGATTCCCTTGAGGTTGAGCGCGATGCGCACGCGGTAGGCGGCCGAGCTGCGGAAGTAGGTGTAAAGCTTCATCAGCCGCGCTCCTGGTACGGGGTGACGGTTTGTTCGATGGCGCCGAAAATGCTTGCGCCCTGATCGTCTTTCATCTCGATGCGCACGCTGTCGCCGAATTTGAGGAAGTCGGTTTGCGGCTTGCCGGTCTCGATGGTTTCGTACATGCGCACTTCGGCCAGGCAGCAGTAGCCGACGCCGCCGTTGGCGATGCTCGATCCGTGCAGGCCGCCCTGCTTGTTGGACACGGTGCCGGAGCCGATGATGGTGCCGGCCGCCAGCTCGCGCGTGGCGGCAGCATGCGCCACCAGTTGGCCGAAGTTGAAGGTCATATCTTCGCCAGCGTTGGGCTTGCCGAATGGCTGGCGGTTCAAATCGACCAGCAGCGGCAGGTGTAGCTTGCTGTCGGCCCAGTGCGCGCCGAGTTCGTCCGGCGTAACCGCCACCGGCGAGAAGGCGCTGGCCGGCTTGGACTGGAAGAAGCCGAAGCCTTTCGCCAATTCATTCGGAATCAGGTTGCGCAGCGAAACGTCGTTGACCAGCATCACCAGGCGGATGGCTTGCGCGGCGTCCGCCGGCGTGGCGCCCATGCGGACGTCGCCGGTGATAACCGCCACTTCAGCTTCCAGGTCGATGCCCCACGCTTCGGACAGCGCGTAGATCGGATCGCGCGGGCCGACGAAACTGTCCGAGCCGCCCTGATACATCAGCGGGTCGGTGTAGAACGAGGCCGGCACGTCCGCATTGCGCGCCTTGCGCACCAGCTCAACGTGGTTGATGTAGGCCGAGCCATCCGCCCATTGATAGGCGCGCGGCAGTGGCGAGTGGCATTGCTGCTGGTCGAACGGCTTGGCATCGATGGCCTCGCCGCTGTTCAGCGTGGCATAGACCTGTTGCAGGCGCGGCGCGACCAGTTCCCAATTGTCGAGCGCATGTTGCAGCGTGGCGGCAATCTTCGGCACATGCTGGTAGTGCGACAAGTCGCGGCTGACCACCACCAGGCGGCCATCGCGGCTGCCGTCCTTTAACGTGGCCAGCTTCATGCGTGGTCTCCGGCCGGCGCGTGCATCCAGGCCGCGTGCGCCGGCGCTTTCCTGGTTTGCGACCACTCTTCCAGCATCGCCCATTTGACGTCGTCCAGCTTCTGCATCATTTCCGGCGTGGCAGTATTGCAGGCCAGTTCAAGGCGATGGCCGTTCGGATCAAAGAAGTAGATCGATTTGAAGATGGTGTGATTGACCGGGCCGATGACGTCGATGCCGGCAGCGACCAGGCGCTCCTTGGCGGCCAGCAGTTCATCCATGCTCTCGACCTCCATCGCCAGGTGCTGCACCCAGGCGGGCGTGTTCTGGTCGCGGCCCATGTCCGGCTGGGTCGGCAGTTCGAAGAAGGCCAGCACGTTGCCGTGGCCGGCGTCCAGGAACACGTGCATATATGGGTCCGGCGCCTTGGTGGATGGCACTTCGTTTTCGGCGATCGCCAGCACAAAGTCCATATTCAGGTGTTTGACATACCACTCGACGGTTTCTTTGGCGTCTTTGCAGCGGTAAGCAACGTGGTGTATCTGTTTGATTTTCATAGCTGTCTCCATCTTGATGTCCGCATTAGATGCCAGATTCAGATATCATGCAAATCGTATTTATAACGTCATTTATCAGAATTTCCCATGAATCCCAGCCTGCGACAAATGCGCGCCCTGGTGGCGCTGGCCAAGACCGGCAGCTTCACCCTGGCCGCCGACCATCTGAGCGTGACGCAATCGGCGCTGAGCGGCCAGATCAAGGAGCTGGAGCAGCTGCTGGGCATGCGCGTGGTCGAGCGTACCACGCGCAAGACCCAGCTTTCCGAGCTCGGCCGCGAACTCTATCCGCTGTTCGACAAGATGCTGCACGACCTCGACCGTGCCATGGCCGACATCGCCAGTCGAAAGGCGCTCAAGCAGGGTTCGGTCCGGGTGGCTGCGCCGCAGATGCTCTCCTGCACCATGATGCCGGAAGTGATTGCCGCCTACCGCGCCCGCCATCCCGAGGTGCAGGTGCGGCTGACCGACTGCCCGTTGGAGCAGGTGTCGGCGCGCGTCTTTAGCGGCGAAGTCGACTTCGGCATCGGCCCCGAGCGCGACGCTACCGCCGAGATCGAAGCGCAGGCGCTGTTTGAAATGCCCTTCGTCGTGGTGTACCCCGACGGGCACGAACTGGACCAGCGCAAGCGCATCACCTGGAGCGACGTCAACCGCTACCCCTTCATATCACTGCAAGGCCAGTTCACCGAACGGCTGTTGCGCGATGTTCACGTTTCTTTCAGGGAACTTTCGCTCAGTCCGCACAATGAGGTGACCTTCATGACCACCGCGCTGGCGATGGTGCATGCGCGCCAGGGCGTCACTGTTTGCCTGCCCTACGCCGAGAAAATGGTGCAGCTTTATGGCCTGAAAATGCGGCCGCTGGCGGCGCCGGCGCTAACCCGGCGTTTCTTCATTTACCGCCGCAACGCCCGCGCGCTGTCGCCGGCGGCCGAGAGTTTTGCCGCTTTTCTGCACGAATTTATCGCTGCACATGAGTGGAACCGGCCATTGTCTTAATCACCAAATATTACGACACTTACAATTCCTTTCAATTAGGAAAGGCTAATTGCCACAAATCTATTGTGGAAGCGGTTTCTCTCTGTGTATGCTTCATTGATGAATATTTTGCACATTGACTCCTGCGCCTTGGGCGACAATTCCACCTCCCGCCAGATCACGCTGGCGGCCATCACCGCATTGACTGCGGCGAACGAACAGGCCACCGTCCTGTACCGCGACCTTGCTGCGTCGCCGCTGTCGCACGCCAGCGGACCACTGCTGCAAGTCATCAGCCAGCGCTGGGACGCCGAGATTCCGATGAATGCCGAACTGCGCGCCGAAGCCCTGCAAAGCGCCTCGCTGCTGCAGGAATTCCAGGAAGCCGACGTGGTGGTGCTGGGCGCCCCCATGCACAATTTTTCCGTGCCGTCGACGCTGAAAGCCTGGCTCGACCGCCTGCTGGAACTGCATACCGCCACCGGCCAGGGCCTCGCCGATCCTCACCTGATCCTGGTCACTTCCGGCTGCGCCGTGATGGGCTTGCAGACCGAAGCGGAACTGGTCGGTCAACACGAATTGCTGCTCAAAGCAGCCTTCGATTTCATGGGCGTGCGCCGCCTGCGCGTGGTACGCCAACTGGCCGATCTGCCAGCAGCACTGGCGCTTTAACACGCGCGCGGATGTTAGCGCTACCGCTGTTTTATAATAGCGGCATGACTGCGGACACCATCGCCATCAATCAATTGATGGACAAGTTTGACGGCCATCACAGCGTTTGGCTGTTTGGCTACGGCTCCTTGATTTACAAGGCGGACTTCCCCTACCTGCAACGTCGGCCGGCCAGCATCGCCGGCTGGACGCGGCGCTTCTGGCAAGGCTCGCACGACCACCGCGGCACGCCGGAAGCGCCGGGCCGCGTGGTCACACTGATCGAAGAACCGGGCGCTATCTGCCACGGCATGGCCTACCTGATCACGCCGGAAGTGTTTACCCATCTGGACCACCGCGAAAAAAACGGCTACCTGCGGCTGCCCCTGTCCATTACCTTTGAAGACCAGAACGAAGTCGAAGGCCTGGTCTACATCGCCACGCCGGACAACACCGCCTTCCTCGGCGCCGCCTCCGAGCAGGAGATAGCGGCCCATATCGCCGGCGCGGCCGGCCCCAGCGGCCCGAACAGCGATTACCTCAACCACCTGGCCAGCGCCCTGCGCGAACTGGGCCGCCACGACCAGCACGTATTCGAGATCGAACGCCACCTGGCTGCGCTGCAATCAAAATAAATCCAGCTGTCCCGCATCGGCCGCCGCCTTGGCGCGCGCGCCCAGCGGTGGCACCACCAGCGGCCGGGTGAACTGCGACGCGTCCATGTGGTGGAAGCGGCTGCCGTGGCCGGTCAGCCCGAGCCGCTCCGAGGCGATCTTGACGCGCTGGCGTATCAGTTCAGCCCACACGCCCTCGCCCTTCATGCGGGTGTCAAAGTTGCTGTCGTAGTCTTTGCCGCCGCGCATTTCACGGACGCGGTTCATCACCCGCTGCGCCCGCTCGGGGAAATGCGCTTGCAGCCATTCCTTGAACAGCGGCGCCACTTCCCACGGCAGCCGCAGCACCGTGTAGTGCGCGCTGATGGCGCCGGCCTCCTTGACCGCCTCCAGTATCCGCTCGATGTCCGGCTCGGTAATGAAGGGGATGATCGGCGCGATGCTGACCGCCACTGGAATGCCGGCGTCGGTCAGCGTGCGTATCGTGCGCAGGCGGCGCGCCGGGGCCGCCGCGCGCGGCTCCAGCGTGCGGGCGATGGCCGGGTCCAGCGTGGTCAGTGTAATGGCGACGCCGGCCTGCTGCCTGGCGGCCATCGCCGACAGGATGTCGATATCGCGTTCGATCAGTGAATTCTTGGTGATCAGGCCCACCGGATGCTGGCATTCCTGCAGCACTTCCAGCACGCGGCGCGTCAGCTTGTACTGGCGTTCGCACGGCTGGTAGGCGTCCGTATTGACGCCGAGCGCGATCGACTGCGGCTCGTAGCCCGGCTTGGCCAGCTCGCGCCGCAGCATTTCCGGCGCATTGACCTTGGCGAAGATCTTGCTCTCGAAGTCCATGCCGGGAGACAGCCCCAGATAGCTGTGCGTAGGCCGCGCAAAACAATAGATACAGCCATGTTCGCAACCGCGATACGGATTGAGCGACACGCTGAACGGCAAATCCGGCGACGCATTGCGGCTGAGGATGGATTTGCAGATTTCCTCGGTGACGTGGGTTTTCCATGGACGCTCCTCTTCTTCTTCACGCTCCCATCCATCGTCATAGGCTTCGCGCGCGTTGAGTTCGTAACGGCCCTGCATATTGGACACCGCGCCACGCCCTTTTTGCGCCTTGAGCGAAGGCGGCGGCAGCATTATCTGCTCCTGGTTGTTTTCATCATGGGACATGGCATCGCTCGAAATACTGTATATATACACAGTATATTAGACCTTCACGGCCGCCATATCAAGTGAAATCCGCTTGCATCCTTGGGGAGCGCCGGGGCAAGCTGGTATCATGCCGGGCTTCGCCCCAGCGCGCGCCCAGCGCAGCGCTCGGCACCCTTACAGTGAGCCACAACATGAATAATTCGAGCCAACCTCTGCCGTCTTTCTTCAGCCGGATTTCCATCGCCATTGGCGCCTTCTTCCGCGCGCTGTCCGACGCCGACTATGCTGCGCGCCTGGCGCGCATTGACGATGCGCCGCAACCAGCGGCCGCACCGGTCGCCCCACCTGCGCCTGCGCCGGCGCCGGCCCCTGCTCCAGCACCGGTCACGCTGCGCGTCGCCACGCCGGACGCCGCCCTGCAACTGCTGTCGCTGTTTCAGCGCGAAGCGCGCCTGATCGACTTCACCCAGGAAAACCTGAGCGCCTATTCCGACGCTGACATCGGCGCCGCCGCGCGCGTGGTGCACGAAGGCTGCGCCAAGGTGCTGAAAGAGCACTTCACGATCCAGCCGATCCGCAGCGAGGCGGAGGGCAGCCGGGTGGAACTGCCGGAAGGCTTCGACGCCGCCGCCGTGCGCCTGACCGGCAACGTGGTCGGCAAGGCGCCGTTCCGCGGCACGCTGAGCCACCGTGGCTGGCGTTCGGCCGAAGTACGTCTGCCGAAACTGGCGGAAGCCCATGACGCGGCCATCCTGGCGCCGGCGGAGGTGGAATTATGAGCGACCCGCGTTACGCCATCGGCATCGACCTTGGCACCACGCACAGCGCGCTGTCGTATGTGAATCTGCAAGCCAGCGAAGGCGAAAAGACCGAGCACGGCGTGCTGGCGATTCCGCAACTGACCGCACCGGGGACCATCGAAGAACTGCCGCTGCTGCCGTCCTTCCTGTACCTGCCGCACGCCGACGAACTGGCGCCCGGCGAGAACAACCTGCCGTGGCAGCAAAGCGCCGAAGAACTCACCGGCGTGGCCGGCGAAATGGCGCGCAGCCGTGGCGCCACCACGCCGATCCGCCTGGTGTCGAGCGCCAAGAGCTGGTTGAGCCATCCCGGCGTCGACCGCCGCTCCGCGCTGCTGCCGAACGACGCGCCGGAAGAAGTCACGCGCGTGTCGCCGCTGGAAGCCTCAACCCGTTACCTGAGCCACCTGCGCAAGGCGTGGGAACAGGCCTACCCCGATGCGCCGTTCGGCGAACAGGCGGTAACGGTGACGATTCCTGCATCCTTCGATCCGGGCGCGCGCGAACTGACCGCCGACGCGGCACGCGCCGCCGGCTACACTAATCTCACGCTGCTGGAAGAACCGCAGGCCGCGCTATACAGCTGGATTCAAGGCAGCGAAGGCCGCTGGCGCAAGGAAGTCAAGCCTGGCGACATTATCCTGGTAGTGGACGTGGGCGGCGGCACCAGCGACTTTTCGCTGATCGCCGTGCTGGAACGCGACGGCGTGCTGGAACCGCACCGCATCGCGGTCGGCGACCACATTCTGCTGGGCGGCGACAATATGGACCTGGCGCTGGCGCATCTGGTGGCGCGCAAGCTGGCCGCCGCCGGCACGCAGCTGGACGCGTGGCAGATGCGCGCACTCACCTACGGCTGCCGCACCGCCAAGGAAAAGCTGCTGGCCGATGCCACCATCGCCACCTGGCCGATCGTGGTGCCGAGCCGTGGCTCCAAGCTGATTGGCGGTTCGATCCGCACCGAGTTGACGCGCGATGAAGTGACGACGTTTATTCTCGATGGCTTCTTCCCGCAAGTGGAAGCTGCCGCGCGTCCGGCCGTGCGCACCCGCGCGGGCCTGACGCAGCTTGGCCTGCCGTATGCGCAGGACGCCGGCATCACGCGCCATCTGGCCGCGTTCCTGGCGCGCCAGCTGGGCGCCACGGCGGAACTGGAAGGCTACGCCGGCAAGCAAAACGCCGATGCGACCTTCCTGCATCCGACCGCGGTGCTATTCAACGGCGGCGTGTTCAAGTCGGATCTGCTGGCACAGCGCATCATGGGCACCCTCAACGACTGGCTGTACCTGGAAGGCGCGGAACCTGCGCGCATGCTGGGCGGCGCGGATCTGGATCTGGCGGTGGCGCGCGGCGCGGCTTACTACAGCTACGTGCGACGTGGCAGTGGCGTGCGCATTCGCGGCGGCACGGCGCGTTCTTATTACGTGGCGATTGAGTCGGCTATGCCGGCGATTCCCGGCATGGAACCGCCGATTCAGGCGCTGTGCGTGGCGCCATTCGGCATGGAAGAAGGCAGCGAGATCGAATTGCCTAATCAGGAGTTTGGACTGGTGGTGGGCGAGCCGGTGCAGTTCCGCTTCTTCGGTTCATCGGTGCGACGCCAGGACCAGATTGGCGATTTGCTGGACTTCTGGGGTCCGGATGAGCTGATCGAGATGAACGAGATTCAGGCCAATCTGTCGCCGGAAGGCCGTCAGGCTGGCGATGTGGTGCAGGTCCGCTTGCATGCGATGGCGACGGAATCGGGCACGCTGGAACTGGCCGCCGTGGCCAACGATGGCCAGCGCTGGAAGGTGGAGTTTGACGTTCGTTCCGCCGCCTGAGCATGAGCAAGTACGTCGTCAGCATCGACCTGGGCACCACCAATACGGTGATGGCCTTTGCGGAAGCCGGCAGTGCGCAGATCCAGTTGTTCGAGATCGAGCAGTTGATCGCGCCCGGCGAGGTTGGTGCGGCGGCGTTGCTGCCGTCCTTGCGCTATCACCCTGCTGCCGGCGAGTTGGCGGATGGCGAGTTGCAGCTGCCATGGCGCGCGGATGACGTAGCCGGATTGTCGCAGGTGGTCATCGGCCGTTTGGCGCGCAAGCTGGGGTCACAGGTGCCGGGGCGGCTGGTGGCTAGCGCCAAGAGCTGGTTGTCGCATCCGCAGGTCGATCGCATGGCGCCGATTCTGCCGTGGGGCGCGGAGGCCGATGTGACCAAGGTGTCGCCGGTGGCGACCAGCGCATCGTATCTGGCGCATCTGCGCAGCGCGTGGAATGCGCGCTTTCCGGCGCATCCCCTGGAAGGGCAGCAGATTGTTTTAACCATTCCGGCATCGTTTGACGAAGGGGCGCGGGCATTGACGCTGGCAGCGGCGCGCATGGCCGGCTTGTCGTCCTTGCGATTACTGGAAGAACCGCAGGCAGCGTTTTACGACTGGCTGTTCCGCCAACGCGCCACGCTGACCGAGGAACTGGCGGAGACGCGCCTGGTGCTGGTATGCGACGTTGGCGGCGGCACCACGGACTTCAGTCTGATGAAGGTCGACATCGTCGACGGCCAGCCGGCCATCAGCCGCATCGGCGTCGGCAATCACCTGATCCTCGGCGGCGACAATATGGACCTCGCCCTTGCCCATCTGGTCGAAGCACGCATGGCCGGTGGCGCAGCGGGCAGCAACGCCGCATCGGCAGGCGCCAGCGCATCAGCGGGCGGCAGCGCGGCAGCAAGCGGCAATGCGCAGCCGCATGCCAAGCTGTCCGCCAGCCGCCTGTCGCAACTGGCGGAACGCTGCCGCGCGGCCAAGGAGCTGCTGTTGGCGGCCGACGCGCCGGAGCGCACCACCGTCACGCTGCTGGGCGCCGGTGCGAAGCTGATCGGCGGCTCCCGCTCCGCCGACCTGACGCGCGAGGAAGTTTCTGCGCTGGTGGTGGACGGCTTCTTCCCCCTCAACGAACAACAGGCACCAGCCAAGCGCGGACGCGGCGCCATCGTGGAATTCGGCCTGCCCTACGCCAGCGATGCCGCCATCACGCGCCACCTAGCCGACTTCCTGCGCCAACATGCCGGCGCCACGCGCGAAGCCCTCGGCCTGCCCGCCGACAGCACCACGGTGCCGATCCCGGACACGCTGCTGCTCAACGGCGGCGTGTTCCGCGCCGACGCGCTGGCACGCCGGCTGGAAGCCACACTGGCCGGCTGGCGCCAACAGCCACTGCGCATCCTGCACAACGACAATCCCGACGTCGCGGTCGCCCGTGGCGGCGTGGCCTATGCATTAGGCCAATCGGGGCAGGCACCGGTGATTGGCGGCGGCTCAGCGCGCAGCTACTTCCTGCTGCTGGACGACGCCACGCATCCTGACCAGCCACGCCGCGCCGTCTGCATCCTGCCGCGCGGCGCCGCCGAAAACCGCGAAATCCTGCTGGCCGACCGCACCTTCGCGCTGCGCCTCGGCCGGCCGGTGCGCTTCCACCTCGCGTCCTCCACCGCCGACGCGCCACAAGCCGGCGACGTGGTCACGCTGCAACCGGACGAGTACGTCCAACTGCCGCCCATCGCCACGGTGCTGCGCGACAGCAGCAGCGCCGACGCACGCAAGGAGATCCCGGTGCAGCTGGCGACCTCGCTCAGCGAAGTCGGCACGCTGGAGGTCCATTGCGTCGCCAGGGACGATGCGCAACGCTGGCTGCTGGAGTTCCAGCTGCGCGGCGAAGCCACCACCGAAGCCCCGTCGGACGAAGCGCCGATGCCCGCAGGCCTGGCCGCCGCCATCGACAAGATCGACCGCATCTTCGGCAGCCGCGCGCTGCAAGTCGACATCAAGGAAGTGAAGCAGTTGCGCGCTCAACTGGAACAGCTGCTGGGCAGCCGCGAAAGCTGGCCGACACCGCTGCTGCGCCGCCTGTTCGACGCGCTGCTGGAACGCGCCAAAGGTCGCCGCCGTTCATCCGAGCACGAACGCGCATGGCTCAATCTCAGCGGCTACTGCCTGCGTCCCGGCTTCGGCCACACGCTGGACGAATGGCGCGTCGAAAAACTGTGGGCGATGTTCGACACCGGCATCCAGCATCACAAGGACAGCCAGGTCTGCGCCGAATGGTGGACGCTGTGGCGCCGCGTCTCCGGCGGCTTGAGCGTGGAAGCGCAACTACGCGTGCTGGACGATTTCGCCTTCAACGTGCAGGCCGATGCGGCGGAACGCGGACGCCGTCCCGTCACGCTGGTCAACGGTAGCGAGGAAGATATGCTGCGCCTGGGCGCTTCGCTGGAACGCATCCCCGGCAACTACAAAGCCGAAATCGGCGCGTGGATGCTGGACCAGCTACACAAAGCCAGCAGGGCCGCCGGCAAAGCCGCCGCCAATAAAACCCGCACCGGCGCGGCCGACCTGGCCAAGGCCGAAGCCACGCAAGGCCGCTTCCTGTGGGGCCTGAGCCGCGTCGGAGCGCGCCAGCCATTCCACGGCAGCGCACACGATGTAGTGGAAACGCCGGTCGTCGAACAATGGCTGGACGCGGTGCTGTCGCTGGACTGGAAGAAGGTGGAGCCGGCCGGCTTTGCAGCCGCCCATCTGGCGCGCATGACCGGCGACCGTTCGCGCGACATCAACGACACGCTGCGCGCCGAGGTGCTGCGCCGACTGCAAGGCATTGGCGCGCCGGCCAACTGGAGCGCCATGGTGCGCGAAGTGGTGCAGCTGGACCAGGCCGACGAAAAGCGCATGCTGGGCGACGCACTGCCGCCTGGCCTCAAACTGATCGCGTAACGTAACTGGCCTGCTGCGCGACAAAGCCATCGAAGGCGTCGATCAGCGGATTGTATTTGTTTATATCGTTTTCCAGTTGCGCCAGCGCGTAGACGGTGGCTTCCAGCGTCGACAGCTGGTCTGGCAAATGCGCCTTGCGGATCAGGTAGTGCGACGGCGGCGTGTCGCGCAGCGGCAGGCGTGGCAAAGTTTGCAGCAGCGGGTTCAGATACAGCATCTTGCGGCTCTTGCGCCAGGTGCCGTCCAATACCACCAATCGCAGCGGCTCGCGTAGCCAGGCGTCGTCAAACGGCTGCGGCCTGGCAAGTCCGAGCGATGCGTCTTCCGTGTTGGGATACAGCAGCACGTTGCGGCGCTCGGGCGACAGTAGCGCTTGCAGTTGCGCCTGACCGAAGCTCTCTCCGACTTCCAGGCGGCTGCTGGCCAGACATAGATGCAGCAGCCGCGCGCTGCCTTTGGCATTGCTGACTTCCATTGGGTGTTGAAGGATCAGCACTTCCACGTGATTGGGTAGCACTGTGACCCAGCGGCAGATGCAGGTCTGCTGTGGGCGCAGGCACGCGGCGCATAAGGCGCGCCGCGCGGCTGGTAAGGAACTGGCGGTATTCATACCCGCCATTGTATCGCGGCTTAGAACTCTTCCCAGTCCGACTCGCCGGTGGTGACGGCTTTGCGCGGAGCAGCCCGCGCTGGCGCGGATGCAGCGCCCACCGCCGGCGCGGCGCGTTTTACCGGCGCCGCCACGGCCGCCGTACGGCGAGGCAGTGCAGCAGCACGCACCGGCGCGCGCGGCAAGGCCGGCGCCGATGGTGCATACGACGCATCAAGCTTGAACACGCTGACCACATCCGCCAGCTTGGCCGACTGCTCCTGCATCGATTCCGCCGCCGCTGCGGCTTCCTCCACCAGCGCGGCATTCTGCTGGGTCACCTGATCCATCTGCGTGATCGCATCGTTGACCTGCGCGATGCCGATGCTCTGCTCTTCGCTGGCATTGCTAATCTGCGTCATGATCTGCGTGACGCGGCTGATGCTCTGGACGATTTCCTCCATCGTCTGGCCGGCCTTGTCCACCAGCTCGGAGCCGATCTGCACCTTCTGCACCGAATCGTCGATCAGGCTCTTGATGTCCTTGGCGGCCGACGCGGAGCGCTGCGCCAGATTGCGCACTTCTGACGCCACCACCGCGAAGCCACGTCCCTGCTCACCCGCGCGCGCCGCTTCCACTGCCGCGTTCAACGCGAGAATATTGGTCTGGAATGCGATGCCATCGATGACCGAAATAATGTCCACAATCTTGCGCGACGAATCGTTGATCGATCCCATGGTGCTCACCACTTCGCCCACTACCGAGCCGCCACGACTGGCGATTTCCGACGCGTTGATCGCCAGTTCATTCGCTTGTCGCGCGTTCTCCGCGTTGAAGCGCACGGTGGACGTCAGCTCTTCCATCGACGAAGCGGTTTCCTCCAGCGAGCTGGCTTGCTCCTCGGTGCGCGAAGACAGATCCTGATTGCCGGCGGCGATTTCCGTGGACGCCGTCGCGATCAAATCCGTGCCATTGCGCACCTGGCCGACGATGTTCACCAGATTGGTGTTCATGGTTTTCAGCGCATGCATCAACTGGCCGGTTTCATCGCTGCTGTTGACCTGGATGTCGCTGGTCAGATCGCCCGACGATACCGTCTCCGCGACCTTCAGCGCAGCATTAATCGGCTGCGTGATGGTGCGCGTGATCCACCACGCGGCGACCACCCCCATCACAATCGCCGCCAGCCCAAGCATGATGAGCAGCGCGCGTCCGCTGCGGTATTGCTGTTGAATCTCGGCGGCCGACTCGTCCAGCAACGCAGCCTGCTTATCGACGAAGTTTTTCAGCGCGCCCAGATACTGGATGCGGCTTTGGGTCATCTCGCCTTCATAGATTTTGGTGGCCCTTTCCAGGTCGCCGGCGTTCTTGGCGGCGAAGACCGCCTTGCGGAATTCGGTGTAGGCCTTGCGCGTGTCCAGCACTTGCTTGAACAGCGGCTTGAGTCGGTCATCGTCGATGGTCGACCCAATCTGATCCTGGATCTGCGTGGCGCGGCCGGACGATTCGGCCATCAGCGCCTCCAGCTTTTTCTGATCGGCCGGATCGCGCACCATGAAAGCGCCTGTGGTGCGGGCGGCGTTGACTTCGATGATCTTGCCCCATTCGGCGGTCAGACGCTCATCGCGGATCTTCACGTTGATCATCTCATCGGTCTTGTCACTGGCGCTGCTCAGACGCAGGATGCCTATCGAAGTCATCGCAACCAGGAGTAACAAAATGAGCGAAAAACCGAAGCCGAGGCGCGTACCAATCTTGAGATTATTCATAGCCAACTCCCTCGCTAAAAGTCTGGATTGTTCAATTCATGCTAGCACTAATCCTCCGCGATAAGTAGCATTAAAGAAATATTCGGCATTGCGCCGCAGCATTATTCGACGGTCTTCGGCACGGCCAGCAACTCATCCATTCCGGCCAGGATAGCGGGATCCCTGATAACGCTTCTCAACCACAGATGCAGCGGCATCTCCCCCCAGCTTGCTGCGCGGTCGGCCAGGTAGGCGACCGGACTATGCGGCTCGGTGCGGCGAAAGAAATCCGCTACGAGACGCAGCTGTTGCAAGGCCTGTGTTCGATTCTGCAAGCCAGTGTCGGTTTGTGTGACAGCGTTACCAAGAGTGGCTTGGCCAGCGTCGGCAACCATGACAGCATTGCCAAACGGCGCCAGGCTGCCGATCACCGCCTGCACCGCATCCTTGGCCGGCGTAAAGCCGGGGCCGTCTGCGCCTAGTTGCGTATCTACCACGCGTTCCAGCGCAATCAGGCTGGCAAGGCAGTATTCCGCATCGCTTAACTGGGGTTTTTCGGCCGCACATTCCAGTACCAGAGCCGGGGTGCGGGCAAGCAGCCAGAACAGGTTGCCGATGCGCTGATCATAGTCGCCGTCATCGACTAACGGATACAAATCGGTCCAGTACATGTCGCATAAGCCGGCCAGCAGCGCGAAGCCGTCACCCAGACCGCGCAGGCCGCGCGTCTTGGCCAGGGCTTCGGCCAGCCAGGCGGCCAGGCGCAAGTCCTTGCTGCGGGTGGCGATCATGTCGGCGCAGCGCGCGGCCACCAGCGGCCAGTCTGCTTCCTTCAGCGTGGTGGCCCATTCGCCCTGGTCCAGCGAGGGATCGTCGTACTGGCGCGCTTGCGCGATCTCGTCGACCTCCTTGCTGAACGACAGGTCCTGGCCGCAGCGCTGTTCAGCGCTGACTGGTTGCAGCAGTTGCGCTACGTTCAACATGGTCGCCTCCTATTTGACGGTGTATTTGAACTGGCCCTTGCTGCTGGCGCCGACCCTGATCTGGGTGATGGCTTCTTCCTGCGCCATCTTCTCCAGCACCGCCTGCGCGATCTCCGGCAGCAGCGTGCCGTTAAGGATGTGGTCCACATTGCGCGCGCCGGAATCGACTTCGGTGCAGCGCGCCAGCACGGCGTTCACCAGCGAAGCATCGTAGGTAAATTCGGCATGGTGATGCGCGCGGATGCGCCGGGCGATGCGCGCCAGCTTGAGGATGATGATCCCGCTCAGCACCGCATCGGGAATCGGGTAATACGGCACCACCTTCACGCGGCCGAGGAAGGCTGGCTTGAAGTGTTTGACCAGTTGTGGACGCAGCAGCGCTTCCAATTGCTCCGGCTGCGGCGGCGTCTCCTGGTTCAGGCAAGCCTGCATGATGGTGGCCGATCCCGCATTGGCGGTGGCGATGATGATGGTGTTGCGGAAGTCGATCTCGCGGCCTTCGGCATCGTCCATCACGCCTTTATCGAACACCTGGAAGAATAGTTCGAGAACGTCGGGATGCGCTTTTTCGATTTCATCCAGCAGCACCACGCTGTAGGGATTGCGGCGCACCGCTTCGGTCAGCACGCCGCCTTGGCCGTAGCCCACATAGCCGGGCGGCGAACCTTTGAGGCCGGAGACGCTATGCGCTTCCTGGTATTCGCTCATATTGATGGTCAGGAGTTTTCGTTCCCCGCCGTACAGCAGATCGGCGAGCGCCAACGCGGTTTCGGTCTTGCCCACTCCGGATGGGCCGACGAACAGGAACACGCCTTTCGGCTTATTGGGATCATCAAGATTAGCGCGCGCGGTGCGCACGCGCTGCGCCACGGCAGCCATGGCGTGCGGTTGGCCGAGGATGCGGGATTGCAGCGCATCCTGTAGCCGCAGCACGGTGTTGATTTCGTCCCTGACCATTTTACCCAGCGGGATACCGGTCCAGCCGGAGACGATGGCCGCTACCGTGACGCCATCCACTTCCAGCGGCACCATCGGCGTTTCGCCTTGCAGCGCATGCAGTTCTTCTTTCAGCGCCCGCACTTCCGCCGCGCTGCCGTCGGCCGCCCGCTGACGCGTAATGGCGGCGACGATGGATTGTTCGCGCTGCCAGCGTTCGGCGTGACGTGCATGCTCTTCCTGCAGCGCCGCATGCTCCGCCTGTAGCTGCTGCAAGCGTTGTTGCACGCGCTGGTGCTGCGCCCCGCCCGCTTCCTCGCGCTGCAAGGCGGAGATTTCAGCAGCGATGCGATCCATCTGGCGCGCGGCGTCTTCCAGCAAGGCCGGCGTGCCGCTTTGCGCCAACGCCACGCGGGCGCAGGCGGTATCCAGCACGCTGACTGCCTTGTCGGGTAACTGGCGGCCGCTGATATAGCGGTGCGATAGCCGCACCGCCTCGGTCACCGCCTCGTCGCGGATGCGGATAGCGAAGTGCTGCTCCATCAGCGGCGCCATCGCCCGCAGCATGGCGCTGGCAATGTTCTCGTCCGGCTCTTCCACCTTCACCACCTGGAAGCGACGTGCCAGGGCGGCGTCCTTCTCGAAGTATTTCTTGTACTCGCTCCATGTGGTGGCGGCGATGGTCCGCAACTCGCCACGCGCCAGCGCGGGCTTGAGCAGGTTGGCGGCGTCGTTCTGGCCGGCCGTGCCGCCGGCGCCGATCATCGTGTGCGCCTCGTCGATGAACAGGATGATGGCATGCGGGCTTTGCTTCACTTCGTCAATGACATTTTTCAGGCGGTTTTCAAACTCGCCCTTGACGCTGGCGCCGGCCTGCAACAGGCCCATATCCAAAACGCGGATCTCAACAGCTTTCAGTGATGCGGGCACGTCGCCAGCAGCCACGCGCAGCGCCAGTCCTTCCACCACGGCGGTCTTGCCAACACCGGCTTCGCCAGTCAGGATGGGATTGTTCTGCCGGCGACGCAGCAGGATGTCCACCACCTGCCGAATCTCTGTCTCCCGCCCGATAACGGGATCGAGCTTGCCGTCGCGCGCCTGGCGCGTCAGGCTGGTGGTGTACTGGTCCAGCGCGGGCGTACGCGGACTGCCGGCTTGCGGTATGCCGGCAAGCGGTTCGGCCGCGGTATCGGGGGCTGCGGTCGTCTCTTCCTGCGAGCCATGCGTGTACTTCTCCAGTTGATGTTTGACTTCGTCGATGGGTATGTTGGCAAACTGCTGCGAGGCGCGCTGCGCCAGCTGTTCCAGTTCCGGTTCGGTCAGCAGCGCCACCAGCAGGTGCGCGCTGCGGATCGGCGCCGGCGGCGTCGCCAGCGATGCGATCAGCCACGCGTTTTCCAGCAGCAGCGGCAGATGGCGCGAAAACACCGGCGTGCGCGTGCTGCCCGTCTTGAACTGGCTGATTTCCTGATGCAGGTCGGCTTCCAGCGCCTCGATGTTGACGTCGCAGCGGCGCGCAATCAGCACCACATCGCTGCGCTCCTGTTCCAGCAGCGCCAGAAACAGATGTTCAACTTCCACCTCGTACTGCCCGAGCGCCACGCAGATGCTGGCAGCGCGGGTGGCGGCCAAACGGGTGGTGTCATTCAGTTTGCCGATCAGCGTTTTCAGGTTGAGATTCATGTCCGGCCTCCGCGTGCGCTGCGATTGATGGAGTAATGCAGCGATGACGGTTGCAGCACCGCGTCAAAGCTGACTGCTTCGGTGATGGGCAATCCGGCCAGCGTGCCGAAGATGGCAAAACTGACGCGGTTGATGGCGCCGGATTCACGCTCCAGCCGCGCCTGCACATTGCGCAGCCGTGGTTCGTGCCGCTCGATGGCGGCCTTCAGTGCGGCGCAGATGCGGGCCCGGTCCTCGGCGCTGTTCAGGCACATGCCGGCAAAATCCACCAGACCATAGTTGGCGATGGAGCGTGTGCATTCAGGGTAGGCGCGCATCAGTTCATCCGGCAGCGCGCAGCGCGTGTTGAGCAGATCTTCCAGATCGCGCGCCACACTGTCCTTGTACTGCTCCAGCGTCATCGGGCGGTCGTGATCGCCGAGCAGACGGTCAAGCAGGCCGGGAGCAAAGCCATTCATCGGATGCTTTCGAAAAGAAGCCAGGCCGGGAGGCCTGGCCGAAAAAGCGCGCCGCGACGAGTCGCCATTTTGCCCGTCGCGGGCGCGGGGGGAGCCTTAGACGATGCGATTGGCGGAGAGATCCCAGCCGCCGGAGGTATTGCCGCCGGCGCCGCCGCTGATTTTCTGCTGCGTGTACTTCCACTTGATCTTGGAGAATTTGAGCGCCACGTCCTCGGACAGGATGTCGCCTTCTTCCACCGATGGCGCGACGGCGCCGATCAGCACATTCTCGATTTCGATCTCGAAGTATTTGACCCGCTCACCCTGGGCGTCGGCGCGCATGAATTCAAACCGGGCCTTGGGAATGGTGCGGCCGGCCGAGCAGGTTTGCAGCAGGATGGGCGAGGACAAATCGGCCAGCTTCGAGAGGACGATGTCGCGATGCTCGCAGCGCTCCGCCGTGTGGCCGCCGCCGGTGGAGGCGGTGGCGGACTTGGGCTGCTCCACGCCGAAGCTGACCGATTTGCACTCGATCCAGTCCTTGTGGCGGTCGTCATTGGACTCGCCCTTGATGCCATCAATGTACAGATAAACGTCGATTGCCATTGCATGCTCCTCTAGGTTGTTGGGGTTAGTGGTTGGTCGATTGCGGCAGCTCCGCGACCAGACGGAGGGAAACGGAAAGTTCGTCGAGCTGGAAGTGCGGGCGCAGGAAGGACACCGCGCGGTACACGCCCGGCCGCCCGGCCACTTCGTGCACCTGCACCGATGCTTCGCGCAACGGGAACTGCGCCTTCTGTTCCTGGCTGGCGTTATCGTCCAGCAGCACGTACTTCATCAGCCAGCGGTTGAGGAAGTCCTCGACATTCGAGGCGGCGGCAAAGCTGCCGACTTTATCGCGCATCATGGCCTTCATATAGTGCGCGATGCGCGAGACGGCAAAGATGTATTGCAGCTGCGACGACAGCACGGCGTTGGCGTTGGCCGCCTCGCTGCTGTACTTCTTGGCCTTCTGCGCCGACTGCGCGCCGAAGAAAGCGGCGTACGAGGTGTTCTTGCAGTGAACCAGCGAAATGAAGCCGAGGTCACTCAGTTCCTTCTCGCGGCGGTCGGTGATGGCTACTTCGGTCGGACACTTGAGCGCGACCTCGCCCTCGTCGGTCTTGAAGGTATGCGTGGGCAGGTCATCCACCAGGCCACCGCCCTCCACGCCGCGGATCGCCGCGCACCAGCCGAAATCGCCGAAGGCCTTGGTCAGCTTGGCGCCGAAAGCATAGGCGGCGTTACACCACAAGTATTTCTGGTGATCGGTGCCGTCCACTTCCTCCACAAAATTGAAGCCTTCCACCGTGGTGCCATCGACAGGGTTGAAGGGCAGGCGGCCGAGGAAACGCGGCAGCGTCAGGCCCACATAGCGCGAGTCCTCGGATTCCCGGAAGGCCTTCCACTTGGCGTATTCCACGGTGTCGAACACCTTTGACAGATCGCGCGGCCGCGCCAGGTCGCCGTAGCTTTCCAGCCCAAACAGCTCGGGCGAGGCGGCGCTGATGAACGGCGCGTGCGAAGCCGCCGCCACGTGCGACATCTGCTCGATGAAGTACATATCCTCCGGCTGGCGCGAGATTTCAAAGTCGCCCAGCAGCGCGGCGTACGGCGCGCCGCCGAAGGTGCCGAATTCTTCTTCGTAGACCTTCTTGAACATGGTGCTCTGGTCGAATTCCAGCGCGGACTGGAAGTCCTTCACCAGCTCACGCTTGGTGGCGTTAAGCATGCGGATCTTCAGGCCCGAGCTGCTGGCGGAGTTCTTCACCAGATAATGCAGGCCGGTCCAGCTTTGCTCCAGCTTCTGGAACGCCGGGGCGTGCATGATGGCGCTCAGCTGCGTGGAGATCAGGCGATCCAATTCCGCCACGCGCGCGTCCAGCGTCGCCGACAGATTGTTGGAGACCACGACCGCGCCGTCAAGCACCTGGTCGACCAGCTCTGTGATGATGTCCTTGGCGCGGTCGTGCTCCACGCTGGACTTGGCGACCTTGCTTTGTTCGACAATCTGGTCCAGCAGACTGTCGCCTTCGGCCAGCGGCGCGGCCTGCGCTTCCTGGTTGAGTTGAGCGGACATGTCAGCCTCCCTTGTTCGATTTGAGGCTGGCCAGCTTGCCGGTGTTATTCAGCACCTCGCTCAGGATGTCTTCCAGCTTGTCGTTGCCGGCCAGCTTGTTGCGCAAATCGGCCAGCTTGGTGCGCGCCTCCAGCAGCTTGGCCAGCGGCTCCACCTGGCGCACCACGGCTTCCGGACGGAAGTCGTCCATCGCCTTGAAACGCAGTTCGACATTCAGGCTGGTGTCGTCGTCCTTCAGCTGATTGGGCACCTGGAAGCGGGCCACCGGCGCCACACCGCCCAGTACCTCGTCGAAGTTGTCGCTGTCGATGCTGACGAACTTGCGGTCTTTGAGGCGCTTCTTCTCCACTTCCGAATTGCCGCCAAAGTCGCCGACCACGCCAACCACAAACGGCAGCTCCTTGTTTTCCATCGCGTCGCCGATTTCCACGTCATAGGTCATTTGCACGCGCGGCGGGCGCACCTTGGTCAAGCGCTTTTGAATGCTGTCACCTTTAGCCATACAAGCTCCTTATTTCAATCCGCCGAAGGGATCGTTGGTTTGACTGCCGCTCTTGCCGGTGGCGGTGGGCGGTGCTTTTTTGCCGGATGCCGACGACGACGAGGACGTGGCCGTCTTGCGCGCCGCATTCGACGTCGGCACCAGCACATCTTCGCCAAGGCTGGTGCGCAGCAGCTTGGCCAGATCCTGCGCCTCCGAGCGCAGGGAGCCGTTCAGATTATTCTGTTGGCTCAGGTCCGACAGCGCCCGCGTCGACAAGCGCAAGCCGCTGACGGCGATGATGCTGTTCCCCAGTTTGTCGTTCGGATCGCGCTGCAGCGCCTCCTGTGCATTCAGGATCGCTTCACCGTAATTGGCGCGGTCGAATTTAATCTGCGCCATATGCAGCCATGGCGTCTTGTCGGACGGGTAGCTGGCGGCGGCATTTTTCAGGATGCCTTGCGCCTTGTCGACATGGCCGGCGGTGAGCGCGGAATCGGCGTCGGCGAGTGCGCGATCCAGTGGCGGCGCTTGCGGTTTATCGGTGCGGACCAGGGCGCCGTCCGTGGCGCACGCTGTCAGTAGCAGCAGGCTGGCGACGCAGGGCAGCCATGTTCTTGAGGTGATCATCGGTTTCTCCTTTTGCGTAACCGTGCGAGAAGATGGCCAGTATTCATGAAATGCACGTGGCGTCGGTTGCGCTTACTCAAGCGAGGTCTTCTTTTCTCTTTGCTTGCGCCGTCGCAAAAAGACGAGTCACCGCTTTCGTTCTAATGAACGTCTCGTTTGACGACAAGGCAGGGAGACAGCATGAGCATTCCATCCAAGGTGTTGTGGGGCGAAGGTCTGTTCCTGCGGCCGCAGCACTTCCAGCAGCAGGACCAGTATCACGAAGCGCGCCTTTACCACACTGCATGCGCGCTGCATCCGTATCTGTGGGGCGTGCGCGATATCCGCTGGGACTTCGACGCGCTCAAGGCCGGCAAGCTGCGGCTGGAGGCCTTGTCGCTGATCTTCCGCGATGGCGAGATTGTCGACGCGCCGGCCAGCGCGCCGCTGCCGCAGACGGTGGACCTGAGCCGCATTCCAGCCAGCGCGCCGGAAGTGACGTGGTATGCCGCCCTGCCCTCGCTCTCTGCAAACGGCGGCAATGCGGCGTCACACGACGAGCATCACGCCGGCCCGCGCTACGGCCAGGCCAGCCGCGAAGTGCCAGACCTGTACACACAGGCGGTGGAGGCAGACGTCAGCTTCCTGCGCAGCGCGGTACGGCTGATGTCCGACCTGGAACCGCTGGGTGCCTTCGAGTGCGTGCCGCTGATGCGGCTGCGGCGCGTGGTGACCGGCGGCTTTGAGCAAGATCCGTCGTTCATCCCTCCTGGCTTGTCGGTGGCCAGCGCGCCGGCGCTGAAAGCCATGCTGGATCGGTTACTGGACGCGCTGCAGGCCAAAGTGCAGTCGCTGCAGGGCCATATGCGGGAGCCGAGCCGCAATGTGATCGAATTCCGCTCCGGCGACGTGTCCTCTTTCTGGCTGCTGCACACCGTCAGCACCTCGGCCGCCGCATTGATGCACTATGTGCGAAATCCCGAGCTGCATCCGGAGCGCTTGTTCGAATCGCTGCTCGCACTGGCAGGTGCACTGATGACCTACTCCAAACAGTACTCGCTGATCGACCTGCCGGGCTACCTGCACGAAGATCCGGCGCAATGCTTCGCGGCGCTCGACCATATCATCCGCGACCTGCTGGACACCGTCATCTCCACCAAATACTTCTCGATTGCGCTGACCGAAGAGAAGCCCAGCTACCACCTGGGCAAACTCGACTCCGGAAAAATCGACCAGCGCACCACGCTGTACCTCGCCGTCAGCGCCGCGCTGCCGGCGCTGGAACTGGTGGAGGTTGTGCCGTTGCGCGTCAAGGTTGGCGCGCCGGACGATGTGGAGAAGTGCGTGCTGTCGGCCATGCCCGGCGTGAAGTTGACGCACGCGCCGCAAGTGCCGGCGGCGATTCCGGTTCAGCCGGACACCTACTATTTCGCACTGGAGGGAAAAGGCATGCTATATGAACAAATGCTCAAAGCGCAGTCGATCTCGATCTACGTGCCATCCGGCATACGCGACCTGCGTCTTAACCTGATCGCGGTAACAGCATGACGCCGCCCGTCGAACGCCGCGCCAATCCCACGCTGATGGGCGGTCAGCGCAAACAGATCCAGCCTGGATACGGCCATGTACAAACGCTGCTCGATCTGCTGCAGGAGGGCTTCTACCTGCTGTTCATGCTGAAGAACGGCAGCGTGCCGCCGGGCGAAGCACCGTTCCTCGACACCATCACCGCGTATCTCGCCGAGTTTGACCGCGAGGCCCGCAAGATGCGTGCGCAAGGCGAGGATATCGATGCCGCCAAATACGCCTACTGCGCGGCGCTGGATGAAATCATCCTGTCGTCGCAATTTCCGATGCGGCTGGCGTGGGAGCGCCGCCCGCTGCAACTGGTGATCTTCGGCGACCAGCTGGCGGGTGAGCACTTCTTCGACCGGCTGGAAGCGCTGCGCAGCGCCGGCGGTGCGCGTTTGCCCGCGTTGCAGGTATTTCATATGTGCCTGCTGATCGGCTTTCGCGGCAAGCATGCGCTGGACGCCAGCGACAAGCTGTCCTACCTGACGGCGCGGCTGGGCGATGAAATCGCACACATGCAGGGCAAGAGCAAGGGCTTTGCGCCGCAAGCGGAGCGGCCGGACCAGATCGTGCACAAGCTGCGCTCCAACACGCCGATGTGGGCGGTGTCCGCAGTGTTTGGCGTGATTGCCCTGGGTGCTTACATCGGACTGGAGTCGTCACTGTCGCACAGCACACAGGAGTCGCTCGCTGGGTATTCGGATCTGGTGAAGCTGGCGCCACGCCCGGCCTACGTCACCATCACGCTGCCTTGATCTACTGCGCCACGCGGAATTCGATGCGGCGGTTGCGCGAGCGGCCTTCCGCCGTGTTGTTCTCGGCCACCGGGCGATCCGGCCCCTGGCCGGATACCATCACCATGTCCTGGCTGATGCCCTTCCCCGCCAGATAGGTGCGCACCGCCTCGGCGCGGGCCTGGCTCAGCGCCAGGTTGCTGTCGCGCAGGCCGACGTTATCGGTGTGGCCGATGACTTCCACCTTTTTGCCTTTCACCTTTTGCAGCGCGGCCGCCATGTCATCCAGAATGCCTTGCCCCGACGGCGTCAGCGTCGCCTTGCCGCTATCGAACTCTATGATGCGCCTGGCCAGCGTTTCGTCCAGCAGGTTTTGCTCTGCGGCGCTCACACGCAGACCGTTGTTGACGGTGTAGCTGGGATTGAGGCTGGTAGCGATGTCGCTGGCGATCTGCTGCCGTTGCGCCTCGTTGGCCACTTCCCCACGCACCGTAATGTTGGTGCCGTCGATTTTGAGTTCTCCCTTGCTGATCAATTTCAGATTGGGGCTAATCAGCTTTTGCACATAGCCGTTCCAGTTGGGCGGCAGCGATACCTGAGCGATGCTCACTTGGTCGACTACGCGCTCCATGCCGTACAACGCGCGCACCTGCGCCAGCAGCGCGGCCTTGCTGGCTTCATCCGGCACGGCGCCGGTCACCACGATCTGGCCTGGCGTTTGCGCTGCGGCGCAAGTTACCGCCAGCAGCAGCGCGGTCATCATCATCGATTTACGCATGGTGGGACTCCTGATCAGACAAAGGTTTCATGGAAAAGCGCTTGCGTCGAGCGTAAGGAAAGCTGGCCTTGCTCCAGGTAAGCGGAGAACTTTTGTACGCTGGCATCGCCGGCGATCAGTTCATCGACCCAGCCGGCGTAATCGAAGCTGACCTGGTGTTCGGGCGCGCTTGCAGGATCGATGATGGCGGCCAGTGTTTCGGGTGCGGCGCCGCCGAAACCGATGATCAGCGACGGTTTTCCGCGCAGGTCTGCAAGGAACAGGCTCAGTTCAAAATCGGCTTGCTGCAGGAAAGGGATGATCAAGTCCAGCCAGAAGGCGGCGACCAGGTAGCGCTGGCGCGACGACTGCGGTAGTGGCAGCACCAGGCTTTTATCCAGCCTTTGCGCGCCGCTGCGGCGTATCGGCTGTAACAGCAGGCCGATGGCCAGTATGGTGCGGCGCATGCAGGTTGTGGCCAGCATGGCTTCCAGCGCCGTAATGGTGTGGCGATCGAGGAAGTCGGTAAAGCTTTGCGCATGCTGGTCGTCAGTGGTGTCGATGTCTATGCGGGTGGCGGCCAGGGTTTGCAGGGGGGTGTCCGGCTCGAGTGAGTCCATGACATCGGCAGTCAGCAGGTGCAGCTCCTCCCACAGCGGCGCCAGTATCAATGGGCTATTGGGGACAAAGCGCGGCGGGTCGTCGACTTCGATGGCGCTCATGCTGAGGAAAGGATAGCGGCGCGTT
This sequence comes from Duganella margarita, assembly GCF_009857535.1. GTDB lineage: Bacteria > Pseudomonadota > Gammaproteobacteria > Burkholderiales > Burkholderiaceae_D > Rugamonas > Rugamonas margarita. The sequence continues at coordinate 401,599 of NZ_WWCS01000003.1, read as the reverse complement.
GACAGGTCGCTGCTGGCGGCCAGGTGGCCGGCGACGGCGCGCCGGCTGCGCGTGCCGACGAAGGCGAAGTCCAGTGGCGGCATGGCATCGTAGTTGAGTTTCCAGCGCGGGTCGGCGCTAAGGAGGTTCATGACTTCGGCCAGCCAGCCATCCAGCAGGCTGGCCAACGCCAGGTTGTCGGCCGCTTTGATGAAGTCTGCGCGTGTGGACAGCTTGCCGAAGTAGCCGATGCGCGCGGTCTGCGCCCCGCGCTTCATTGCATCGCTCCCGTTGCAGCGCCAGCCGCCGGCTGCGCAGTGGTGGTGGCGGTGGCCGACGGTCCGCCGACGATGGTCTCCGGCAGCCGCATGCCGCGAAAGCCTTGGTCCGGCGGCTCGCTGGCGGCGCTTTCCGGGCTGCTGATGATTTTCAGCCCCATCGCCACGGTAATCGCGCCGCTGCTCCAGCGCAGCTCAAAGACGCCGCCATCGCGTTTCTGCTTGGCTGCCGTATCGATCATGCGCTTCAATCCAAACTGCCCCGGCTCATTGAAAACATCCACGCTGCGTCCGTCCATCGCTACCGCCGTGATCCGAGCTCCGGGCGCGCCTTGCGGACTCGGATGGACCATGTTAGCCCACTGCGCCGGCGTATTCCGGTAACGCAGCTGCTGGCCGTCGATTTCCACGGTATATTCCAGCGTTCCGCTCGCCGGCATCGGCTGGATCTGGAATATCGTCTGCGGGGCGGACTGCGATGACGCCACGCCTGCTGCCGCCAGTGGCGCGATCCAGCCGGGGAAGCGCTGCACCATCTGCGGCGACAGCGAAATGCCCATGTCAGCCCAGGTGCGCGGCGCCAGCACGTCGCCCCGACGCAGCACCAGCGTGCCAAGCGTGGTGGTGGCAAATTTGGCGACCGCGCCATCCGGTCCAAAGAACTGCGCAATTTCCGTATTAGCAGCCTCGCTCCGGGAGTCCGGCGCGAACGGATACTTGGTCGCCAGCGTTTTCTGGAACGGCTCATACACCTGCGCCACCCACGTCTTGTTAATCTCCGCCTCCGCAGGGCCGATCAGCACCGCAAAAGTCTGCATCAGCGGACGCACGAGGATCGGACGAATCGCCTGCTTCTGCGCATCCGTCATCCCCACCAGCATTTGCTCGTCGACGTAGCGCAGTGCGTCGGCCAGTTCCGAGCCGCTGCCATCCAATGTCTGCTGCATGAACTGGCGCGCGCCGGGTCCAGGATCGCCTTGGTTCTTCAGTTGATTCAGCCGCCCACGCAGCTTGGACAGCACCTCCATGTAGGCGCGCATCAGCGACGCGTCCTTGTCCTTGGCCGCCACCAGCTTGCCGATACCGGCAAATTCCCGCCCCACTGGTCCCATCGGCTTATCCGCCGCATTGGCCGGCAGGTTGATGTTGATCTGCGCCGGCGATCGCCGCAGCACGCTGTATTTGACCCAGTTGATAAAGCCCGTCTGCGCTTCCTTGACCTCCGCGCTCATTGCCGTTGGATTGTCCCAGGAGGTTTGCTGATGCAGCGCCGTCAGCAGCTTGGTGAGCGGCGATAGCTGCGGATCACCCAGGCGGTTCATCGCCGCCACCGCCGCGTCAAAACCGTTCAGGTTAGCGATGCTGACGCCTTGCACAAACTTCTGCCATTCGCGCGCGTAATCGGCCTTGTACAAATCGGTCAGGCCTTTCTGGATTTGTTCGGGGCTGCCTTCCAGCGTCAGGTCATCGCGCGCGGCGGTCTTCAGCACCCAGTCGGTGCTTTGCAGTTCGCGGCTGGCGGCATCGCGGAAGGCATCCTGCACGAACTTTTCCCATGCGTCGCGGGTGTAGGCGCCGGGGACAGCGTAGCTGCCGGTCACCAGCGCCTGATCCTGCTCGCCGACCATGCGCGCCACCGTCATCGAAGGGAAGCGCGTGTTGGCGCGGGCACGGATGTCGGCGTAGACCCGCTCCCGCGCCGGCATGCCACGCACCACGCGCCGCAGGTTCTCGCGTGCCTGGTCCACCAGCGCCAGCTTCGGATCGATGCGCGGCCAGGCCGGATCGGGAATCTGCGCCAGATAGAACGTCATCAGCCGCTCGGCGCTGTGGATCATCTGCTCACGCGGCATGGCGCCCCGATTATTCTCCAGCCATGCGCGCCAGTGACGCGGTAGTTGGTCGTTCAGATGGCTGCCCTCCGCGTGTGATTTATCGGCCAGCATCAGGTAGCTTTTCAGCGCATTGTAGGCGTCATCGACATTGGTCGGCGAGGCGTCCTGAAATTGGCGTCCGGCCACCGGCGCAGCGGCGGCGCCGGAGGGCTGCAATTCGGACGCATGTGCGTTCATCTCGGACAGCAGCGTCTCCAGATTGGCCACCACCGGCATCAGCATCACGTTCTTCACGCCGGCGAAGTATTCCTCGCGCAGCTTGCGCTCCAGTTGATCGCCTTGATAGAGCCCCATGCGCAACGACCATGGCCGGGAAGCGCGGTACTTCTCCAGCTGCTCGATGCGGTCCTGGATAATCTCCAGCGCCTCCAGCCGCGACTGCAGGTCCAGCCGCCTGGCCTGCAGCTTGATCACCTTGTCGAGGTCCGCCTGCACATTGCTGATCAACTGGCGGTTGCCCATGTACGACCAGCTCCACCCGCCCAGCGACGCGCCCAGCATCAGCACCGCTGCAAAGAAGGCGGCATATTTCAGGCGCACCTTGTTCTTGCTGGCGTACTGCGATACCAGATCCTTGTCCGCAAAGATCACCTTGCGGAACAGGTTAAGCAGGAAGAAGCCGGAATGGCCGGTGCCGGACAGCGGCGCGACATCCGGCGTGGTCAAGGCAAAGCGGCGGGCGACGCGCTGCGACTGTTCGCTGCGCGGCATACCCTCCTGTAGCGCGCTGGTGAAATAGAAGCCCCGGAACACAGGCTTGAACTGGAATGGATTCTCTTCAAACAGCGTCACCAGAAAAGCACGCAGCGGCGTACGGATGGTCGAAAACTCCAGCGGGAAGGTGAACACGCCCGGCTCCATGCGCTCCCGCCGCTGCTGGCCCATGGTGGCGAGACTCATCGCCTTCAAGCCATCGCACAGTTCATCGAAGGCGTGGTCGAAGAACGCCATTACCTGCTGGCTGCTGGTCTTGCGCTGATACGGCATGGTGGCGCCCCATACGCGCTCACGTTCCCCGCGCTCGGCCTGGGCGAAGAATTCACCAAAACCCGCAATCAGATCGGCCTTGGTGAACACCACGTACACCGGCGCAAATACCTCCAGCCGCTCGATCAGATCCTGCACCCGCTTGCGCAGGCTGCGTGCCAGCTGGATGCCTGCTTCCGGATCGTCGCCGCGCAGCTCCGCGATGCTCACCGCGATGATGATGCCGTTGACCGGCGCGCGGCGCCGGTACTTCTTCAGCAGATCGAGAAAGCCGAACCATTCGGCGCGATGCTCGTCCTGCACCGAATAGCGGCCGGCCGTGTCGAGCAAAATGCCTTCGGTGGTAAAGAACCAATCGCAGTTGCGGGTGCCGCCGACGCCCTGCAGCACCTTGCCGTCGGCGAAGGGGAACTGCAAGCCGGAGTTGGTGATGGCGGTGCTCTTGCCGGCCGCCGGATTGCCGATGATCATGTACCAGGGCAGCTCATACAGCGCGCTCGCGCCGGCGACGATGCCCAGCTTCGATCCCTTGATCGTCTCGATCGCCTTCAGCATGCTCTCGCGGATGGCCTTGACCTCGGCGGCGGAAGGATCGGCGGACGGCTCCTGCTTGCCGATGATTTCCCCCAGCCGCTCGGACTCGCGCCGCGCGCGCCAGCGGCGCCACCACCACACGGCGCCGACCAGCGCCAGCATCAGGGCGATGGCCAGCAGCGCCCACATCAGCGCCAGTTCCAGCACTTGTGCGCCCAGGTAGAACAAGGCCGCCACCGCCGTCAGGCCGAGGATGGTGAGATTGCGGCTATCGGTGAGGAAGCTCCAGGTTCTGCGCAGCATAGACGGTGTCCGGCGAAGAAGGCGACGCCCAGGCGGCGGGCGGACCGGTCAATGTTGCCACCAACAAAGCAGGAATTTCTTGCGCAAGAACAATGGCGCTTACTTCTTCACCGTGCCCGCCACGCGCAACTCGCTGTGGCCGAAGTCCATCATGGTCCAGCGCCCGCCCCAGGTCAGGCCGGCCGCTTCGGCGGCGACGCCGTACAGCTGGTAGCCGCGCATGGCCCAGGGATCTTTTTCCGAAATCACCAGTTTGCCGTCGCGCAGGAAAGCGCAGTCGGCGGCCAGGCCGAACTGGTGATAGCTCTGGAAGGCCTTGGCGTTGGTGACGCTGGGGCCGGCGGCGGCCAGCGTATTCTGCCGCTCCGGGCTGCGGTAGCCCTCCAGGATCGCCATGTCGTAGCCGTGGCGCTCCTTCATGATGCGAAACACCAGCAGCAGGCGCTGCGCGAAGGCCGGGTCGAGCAGCTGCCAGTTGCGGTTGGCGCTATCGAGCATCGGCCGCACCAGCGTCACCTCGGCGGTGGTGAACACCAGCGGTGGCGGCGGCGCGGGTGCGGTCAACTGTTCACCTTGCAACAGGCCAGCGATCTGATCGTTGATGGCGTGCGTATCGCTGTCGTAGCCGGAAAGCATGCTGCGGCCGCTGAGCATCAGTGCCAGCAGCGGCGGCACCGTCAGCAGCACCATGGCGGCCAGCAACAGCAGATAGCGCCGCTTCAAAAAACTCAATACACGATGCACCCGGCCGCCCGCCTCGCGGCCCAAGCCAGCCGCCTGCTGCACGCCCTGCTGATAGCCGCCGCGCAAACGCCGTCCCATGCGGATACCCAACAGGCCAAGCGACTGCACCACCACCTCGCGGCCGGCCGGAAACAGCAGCAGCCAGGCGCAAAAACACGTCAAAACAAAGAACAACAGCATGGAAAAGAGAAACATGGTGCGCTCCATCAAAACGGCCCCCTGCCGCAGACCGGACACTGCATCGTAGGCCGTTCGCAGTTCGGCGATATCGGCCAGATCAAACGCAAGGGGGATATTGTGGAAACGTCGAAACCGAAGCCGGACCTGATGGCCGGCGCCACCAGCTCAGCTCGCCCGGCGCAAGACAAACGCATCCTGGCGCATCTGGAGCACGGCGCCAAAGCGCCGGTCCGCGTTGTCAACGCCCCGGGCTGGACCATCGATGGCTGGACGATAGGATTGTTTGCGTTGCTGCTGTCGATGTGCGTCATGGCGTGGCTGCTGCATGAGCGCACCATCACGCCGGACACTTTTCGCAGCAGCCAGAGCAGCGGCGCGACTGCGTACGTGGCGCCCCGCCATGCGGCGCCAGCGCAGCCGATAGCGGAGGCGCCGCAGGCAGCCGCCATCGTCAACGTCGCGGCGGACGAGGCTGTGGTCGAACCCGAGACGCCGACGGCAGCGACGGTGGCCGTCGCTAACGCGGCCAACCCGGCCAGGACGGCGAATGCAGCGCCGGCTCCCGCGCCCCCTCAAACGCCTCGGGCGGCAGGCAAGCCGGCCACGCGCGCATCAGCCACGCCGCCAGTCAGCGCCGACACTGACGTCACCCTGCTCGCCGCCCTGGTGGCCCACGCCGGCAAGCCGACTGTCGTCACGCCCGAACGCAGCCGCGACGTGGTGGAGCGCCAGGACGGCGACAGCACCATGCAACTACTGGCGCGCTGCAAACAACTGGGCGTAATCGAAGGCATGCTGTGCCGCTCGCGCATCTGCTCCGGCCGCTGGGACACGGACGCCGCGTGCCGCGCGCCGGCGCACTAATTAACCGCGCTTGGGGATTTCCAGGCCTTTTGCCACGGCCGGACGGGCAACGAAGGCCGCCAGCACGCGCTGCACATTGGCAAACTTGCTGAACTCCACCAGATCGCCAGCGCCGTAGAAGCCGACCAGATTGCGAATCCACGGGAAAATAGCGATGTCGGCGATGGTGTAGGTATCGCCCATGATCCACGCACGGCCTTCCAGGCGCTGCTCCAGCACGCCCAGCAGACGCCTGGCTTCGTTGATGTAACGATCACGCGGACGCTTGTCCTCGTAATCCTTGCCGGCAAACTTGTGGAAGAAGCCCACCTGGCCGAACATCGGGCCCACGCCGCCCATCTGGAACATCAGCCACTGGATGGTTTCGTAGCGACCAGCCCCATCCTGCGGAATCAGCTGGCCGGTCTTGTCGGCGATATACAGCAGAATCGCGCCGGACTCGAACAGCGCCAGCGGCTTGCCGTCCGGACCGTTCGGATCGAGGATGGCGGGAATCTTGTTGTTCGGATTCAGCGACAGGAATTCCGGCGACATCTGATCGTTGCTCTCAAAGCTGACCAGATGCGGCTCGTAGGCCAGCCCGGTTTCCTCCAGCGCAATCGATACCTTCACGCCATTCGGCGTCGGCAACGAGTACAGCTGAATGCGCTCAGGATGCTGGGCAGGCCATTTGCCTGTGATAGGGAATGCGGACAGATCGCTCATGGATGCGGGCTCTCAAAAGAAAAGATAGCCCGATTATCACCGAAGCGCGCCAAACGTGCTGAGGCCCCCCCATCCGCGCCACCCGCCATTAGCGCAGCAGATTCACCTTCGCCAGGTCGATGAGCTCGGCGGCGCGGCCGTCCATCACCGCCTTCAGCATGAACAGGCCGAATTTGCCGGCTTCCTCCGCTGTGGTAGTCGGCGGCATGATCAGTTCCTGGCGGGCGCTGACCACGTCCACCAGCGCCGGACCGTCATGCGCCAGGGCCTCCCGGATGGCCGACTCCAGCTCGCCCGGCTGCTCGACCCGGATGCCCTTGATGCCCATCGCCTCCGCCATTGCCGCGAAATTAGGATTATGCAAATCGCAGCCGGTATCGAGGAAGCCATTGGCCTTCATCTCCATTTCAACAAAGCCCAGCGTGCCGTTGTTGAGCAGGATGATTTTCACCGGCAGTCCCAGCTGCAAAAGCGTGACAAACTCGCCCATCATCATCGAAAAACCGCCATCGCCGGAGAAGGAAATCACCTGGCGGTCGGGATGCGATACCTGCGCGCCGATGGCGTGCAGCATGGCGTTGGCCATCGAACCATGGTTGAACGAGCCGACGATGCGCCGCTTGCCGTTGACCTTCAGATAGCGCGCCGTCCACGCGATCGGCGTGCCAACGTCGCACGTAAAGATGGCATCGTCCGCCGCCAGCTCGCTGACCAGCCGGGTGACGGCCTGCGGATGAATCGTGCGCGTGCTTTCATCAAGCTCGGCCAGGCTGTCCAGATCCTTGCGCGCCGTCACATAATCTTCCTGCGCGCTGTGCAGGAAGCTGCTATCGCTCTTGACGGCCAGCTTCGGCAGCAGCGCATCCAGCGTGTCCTTAACGCCGCCAAGCAATCCCAGCGTCAACGGACAACGGTTGCCCAGCGCTTCCGGCCGCAGGTCGACCTGGGCGATCTTCGCCTGCTCCGGGAAGAACTGGCGATAGGGAAAATCGGCGCCGAGTATCAGCAGGGTGTCGCACCGCTTCATGGCCTTGTAGCCGGAGGCAAAGCCGACCAGGCCGGTCATGCCGACATCGTAGGGATTGTCGTATTCCAGATGCTCCTTGCCGCGCAAGGTATGCACAATCGGCGCTTGCAGCGTGTGCGCCAGTTGCATGATTTCCGCGTGCGCGCCGGCACAACCGGCGCCGCAGAACAGCGCTACCCGCTCCGCGCCGTTCAGCAACGCGGCCAGTTGATCGATCTCGGTCGCGGCCGGCAATACCACCGGCGGCGCTGGCAGCAGCCAATGTGGCGGCTTGGCGTCCAACTTGCTCAGGGCCACGTCGCCAGGAATCACCACCACCGCCACGCCACGCCTGGCCACCGCCACCCGCATTGCCCGCTGCAGGACTTGCGGCAGCATGGCGGGGTTCGACACCAGCTCGACGTAGTGGCTGCACTCCTTGAACAGGCTTTCGGGATGGGTGGACTGGAAATAATCGATGCCGATCTCGCTGCTCGGAATATGCGCGGCAATCGCCAGCACCGGCACGCCGCTGCGCTGGCAATCAAACAGGCCGTTAATCAGATGCAGGTTGCCGGGGCCGCAACTGCCGGCGCAAACCGCCAGTTCGCCGGTCAGATGGGCTTCGGCGCCGGCGGCAAACGCCGCGCCCTCCTCGTGGCGCATATGGATCCAGTCGATCTCTTTCCGGCGCCGCAGCGCATCGGTAAAACCGTTCAGGGAATCACCCACCACGCCGTAGATGCGCTTAACGCCGGCCTGGGCCAGAGTCTGTGCCAGATAGTCTGCTGCCGTACCACTCATAGTCGAATCTCCAGGGAAAAGTCTAACAATAGGCAGATAGCATGATTACTGCCGGGTAGTATCATTGCTGAGTGTAGCCATCCGTGGCGCACGCTCCAATCCTCACATGGGCAGTAGCCAGCACTAACTTTTGGGTGCGTACTTACGAGTCCGGTATTGGTGCTTTACACTTCAGAATCCAACATCCACACAAGGGCATATATGAGCAAGACTATCGTTGTCTACCATTCCGGCTACGGCCACACCAAGCGGGTCGCCGAGTACGTGAGCGAAGGCGCCGGCGGCGAGCTGCTGGCCATCGATGCCGAAGGCAACCTGCCGGAAGGCGGCTGGGAAAAACTGCAGGCAGCTGACGCCATCATCTTCGGCACCCCGACCTATATGGGCAGCCCGAGCTGGCAGTTCAAGAAATTTGCCGACGCCACCTCCAAGCCGTGGTTCGGCCGCGCGTGGCAGGACAAGGTGTTCGGCGGCTTCACCAACAGCGCCAGCTTCAACGGCGACAAACAAGTCTCGCTGATCGCCCTGCAAACGCTGGCGTCGCAGCACGGTGGCATCTGGGTCAGCCTGGGCCTGCCACCGGCCAATACCAAGGCCGCACAACGCACCGACATCAACAACCTGGGCGGCTCGGTCGGCCTGCTGGTGCAATCGCCATCGGACGCTAGTGTGGAAGAAATCCCGCAAGGAGACCTGGACACTGCCAAAGCCTACGGCAAGCGCGTGGCTGACATCGCCGGCCGTCTGGCCAAGTAATAAGTAATCCGCGTCCAAACGCAAAAGGCCCGTGAATGCTCACGGGCCTCTTTTCTTCCGCATATGACAAAATACCGTTTTTAACCCATGAACACGTGTAAGAGTCTCTATGCAACTACCAAGCTTCAACGATAAATTTTCCGACAACCTGGCCTTGCTTCCTGCAATGGATACAGTGGCAGCCATCGAACTAATCGACCAGTCCGGCACGCCAGTAGCAAAGATCGAAAATAAACCAGGCCAGGCGGGATCGCTGCGGGTGTATGCCTGGCTGGCCGAAACGCTTGGCGCGATTACCCCAGAAGCGGCAACGCTTGGCCTGAAGATCTATGCCGAACACACGCAGGACGCCCGCGCCAATCCCGGCAAACATCCCAACATCGACCGCCTGTTCACCATTCAGACGCCGGCGCAAACCTTGCAGGTGAAACGCCTGTAAGCCCGCCTGAGCAGACGGCGCCGGTCTGCGGCGACGTCCTGCCCAGCAAAAAACCGGCCGGAAATACAAAAAGCCCAACCTGTAAGGATTGGGCTTTTCTTTATTCTGGCTCCCCGACCTGGACTCGAACCAGGGACCTGCGGATTAACAGTCCGTCGCTCTACCAACTGAGCTATCAGGGAAAAGAGGCCGCATTATATACGGCCCGTTTTCAGCTGTCTAGGCTGAACGGCAATTTCTTAGAAGTTGCCGCGGAATTGCACGCCAAACTGACGTGGCTCGTTGACGAAGCCGGTCAGGTTGTTGAAGTCGATCGCGCCGATGACTTGTTGCTTGTCGGTGATGTTGCGCACGAAGGCTGCGACTTCATACTTGCCGCCATCCCAGTTGTAACCGGTGCGCAGGCCGCCTTCGGTCAGGGCTTTGCCGGTGAACTCTTTCGCTTCATACAGGAAGAAGTTCACTTTGCTGCGGTACGACCAGTCGGTCAGCACGAACAGGTTGCCGTTCGCCAGTGGCCAGTTGTAACGCGCGGTGGCGTTGAAGATCCACTTGGCTGCCTGCGGCAGCGGGTTGCCGTTGATCGAGACCAGGCCGTTGGCGCCGATCGGATCGGTGATCGTGCACTGTGCGCATTTTGCCACGTACAGGTTTGGATCTTCGATCTTGGTGAAGTTGTACGAACCGCTCAGCGTGGTCTTGAAGTCAGGCGTGATGAAGCCTTCGATCTCGCCTTCCAGGCCACGGCCCTTGCTCTTGGCAGCGTTGATCAGCTTGGTAACGTTGGAGTTACCGCCCACCACGGTCAGCTGCTGGTTCTTGACTTCGAAGTCGAACACGCTCAGCGACGCGCGGGCGCGGCGGTTGAACAGGTCGGCCTTGATGCCGGCTTCATACGAGGTGATGGTTTCCGCATCGGCCACGGTGATCGGCACCGACGCCGACGCCGCTGCGATCGATGGTGCACGGAAACCGGTCGCCACGCGGGCGTAGGCGCTGACATCCTTGTTCAGCTTGTAGGTGCCGCTCAGGTCCCAGTTCGCCTTATTCTTGCTTTCGTCCACCGAGGTGGCGCCGACCTGGACCACGTTGACTGCCGACACGGTACGGAAGTCTTTCTGGTCGTGGGTGTAGCGCACGCCGCCGCGCACGGTGAAGTCGCTCGACACGTCATACGATACCGAACCGAACACCGCGTAGGCTTCGTTGTTCTGATGGCTGGCCAGGTGCGAGGTCTGCAGCTGGGTGTTGCTGTCGAAGTTGTCGCTGTAGCCGTCGCCGCTTTCCTTGAAGTAGTAGACGCCGGTCTGCCAGTTCAGCGGACCCGGGTTTTTCGACTCCACGCGGAATTCCTGGGTGTACTGCTTCAGGCCGCTCAGCCCGCCACCGGTTTGCACCTGGAACGGAATGAAGCCTGGGCCGCTCGGCGTGCCGCCGTCGATGTCGCCGCGGCTGTAGTAGTTGTCCACGCCTTCGTAACCGGTGATCGAGAACAGCTTGACCGAACCCAGATCCCAGGTCAGGCGAACGTTGGCGCCGTTGGTGCGCAGGTTCTGCATGTTCAGGCCGTTGGTGCTGATCTTGGTGAAGTCGTAGTCGTCGACCAGATCGTTGGTGCCCTTCTTGATGATGTTGGCGCGGAACAGACGGGCGCTGCCGTCGGTGGTGCGCGAGTGCACGTTGAACAGGGCGTTGAAGGTGGTGCTTGGCTTGTACAGGAACTGGACGCGCTCGGCGTGTTCGTTGTAGCCTTCCAGCGAATCGTTCTGCTTGGTGAAGGTGTTGTCAACGAAGTCGTCGCGGTGCTGGCGCAGGGTCGACACGCGCATTGCCCATTCGCTCGACAGCGGAATGTTGGCGGCGGCTTCCACGCTGGAAGTCTTGTGGGTGGCCAGCGACGCGCTGTAGTAGCCTTCGATCTTGTCCAGGTTCGGCTTGGCCGAATCAAACTTGACCACACCGGCCGGGGTATTGCGGCCGAACAGCGTGCCCTGCGGGCCGCGCAGCACTTCCACGCCGGCCACGTCGAACACCGGGAAGCCTTTCAGGATACCGTTCTCTTGCACCACATCGTCATAGATCAGCGACACGGGCTGCGAGGCGAAGGTCGAGAAGTCGGTGTTGCCGTAGCCGCGGATGTAGAAGCGCGGGAAGGTACGGCCGTTCGACGATTCCACGTTCAGCGAAGGCACTTTGCCTGCCAGGAAGCGGATGTCCTGGCCGCCGGACAGCAGCACGTCCAGTTTTTCACCGGACAGCATGGTCACGGAGACCGGCACATCCTTGATGTTTTCCGCGCGACGCTGAGCGGTCACGGTCACGGTTTCCAGCTGTGGCTGGGTGGTGCTGGCGGCATCGGTCTGCGCCAGGGCGGAACCGATAGGCAGAACAGCGCTCAGCGCCAGCAGGCGCTTGTGCATCTTCGACAGTTTGATCATTCAATTTCCCGATTTAAATGTAGTGCAAAGAGTTAGAAACAGTTGTCTCCTGCTTTCTCTTTTGTTTGGTCACTACCCGGCCATCTGTCGTGATCGTGGTAGCGCAAGGGCCTCTACGCCGTTGCGGAAGCTAGCAATATTGCACTGACTTTTTTGAAAGGCGATATTTTCTTTGATTGATACCATGTATTGCAAGCTGAATATATCTTAAACCCAATTAACTGTTAGAAATTCGGTTAAGCATATGCAATAACTGAATATTCAGTGGTTTACGCGTGTCGCGTCGTCCACAGTATGGTGCGTTCGACAAGCTTAGCGGGGCGGTACGGCGGCTGCGCTGTTGCGCAAATGACGCACGGCCAGCGCAGGCTGGCCGTGGTGGGAAGGGGTTATTACATGCCGAGCGACTTGAGCAATTCGTCGGCTTCGTCATCGGCGGACAAAACGGCCGGCGCACTGGCCGACTTCTGGCTGTCGCGCTCCTGATCCAGCAGCGCATCCGGATCGCTGATTTCGCTGGAGTCGAAATCGTGCAGACGGATGAACTCGGTGCGGTCGATCGCCAGTTCCAGGTAGAAGATGTTGCTCTTCTCGGTGTAGAAGCTGACGCGGCGCATTTCCGGGCGGTCCAGCGGGGTGTCGACGCTGAGCACGATCTGCTTGTTCAGCACCAGCATCTTCGGCTGATTCTGCGTGATGTTGGTTTGCAGCTCACGGCGGATCTTGCCGGTGAAGTCGCCGACGATCTGGTTCATCAGCTCGCCGAGGATGTTGGACACTTCGTCCGAGGTGTGCGAGCTGGCCAGCTCCGACTTGGGCATGCCCATGTGCAACATGTAGCGCTCGTAGATTTCCATCGCCGTATCGGCGGCAAAGTTCAGCACCACCAGGCCGGTAAAACCGCCGTCAAACAGCACGAAACAGCCGATGTCGGGCTTCAGGCCGACCTTGGTAATCCGCTGCACCATGCCGGAATAATTCACCTTGCTCTGCGTTGCCACATTCAGCACCCGGGTCACCGAGTTGCATAGACTGGACAACAAGTCTTCGGTGCCGTAGACAATCGCTTCGTTTTCGTCGCTCATATTTCTACCTCTGTTACTTTCTTTAGATGAAAACGCATTCCGCTCTCTGGCGGAAATCAGGTCCAGAATACCGAGGTGCAAGATTCTCGTCTACCTGAATCGTGTGTTTTGTGAACTTTCGGTGCAAAAATGCAAAATCCTTGAGCACTTCGACATGGCCTTATGACAGAGACCATACTTTACAATTGACAAGTGAATTCCGGTAGCATCAACGGCGCAACCACTTCACGGAATCGCCATGACACCATTTCGCCTCAATTGGCGCAGCCTCCAGCGCGCCGCCGCCATCAGCCTTGCCGCCCTCCTTGCCGCCTGCGGTGGCAGCACCGAGACGCCCACCGACGCCAGCGCAAAAAAAAGCGCGCTGAGCATGGGACGGATCAGCGCCAGCGCTGCCAACACCCTGACCCTGCCGCTGGAAGTGCTCGGCAACGGCGCACCATCCAAGCCGGTCATCGCCGAAGCCCAGCTGGGCGTCGACGCCAGCCGACTCGGCAGCGTCGCGCAACTGTGGTTCCAATGCCACCGGTGCGGCTTCTACTCGGCGCCGGAATTTGAAAAAACCACCGCCCTGCCGACCAAGATCAAGGCCAGCGTGCGCGTGCTGGGCGGCGCAGCCACCACCTCCAACACGCCATGGATCGACATCACCGACGCCAATGTCACGCTGGCCGACGACGAGCGCCTGCACGGCGGCGTCAACGGTGGCTTCTACACCACCCGCGTCACCCTGCCGCTGGACGCCGCCACGCGCGCGCGGCTGGTGGCGCTGCCCAGCACCAACCGCATCCAGTTCCGTTTCAACGGCACCGATGGCGAATCGAACGGCTACCGCGTGCTCAACCTGCAACTGCAGGACGCCGGCGCGATGCAGGTGGACAGCACCACGATCCAGCGCTTCGATCCGCTGAGCGAGCGCGACGTCAGCGCCATCACGGCGGCCGATGTCGACGCCGGCAAGACGCTGTGGTACGCGCATGGCAAAATCGCCAAATCGGCGATCGTCACGCGCAAACTGCAGGCGGCCTGCGCCTCCTGCCACGCCGACAATGGACGCGACCTGCAGTACTTCAACTATTCCAACAATTCCATCGTCCAGCGCAGCCGCTTCCACGGCCTGACGGAAACCGAGGGCAAGCAAATTGCCGCCTTCCTGCGCTCGTCGTTGCAGAACGTGGCCTACGTCGACAAGGCGCGGCCGTGGAATCCGCCGTACCAGCCCGGCCCCGGCCTCGATTGCAACAGCGCCGACTGCGCCACGCGCTGGGCGGCCGGCGCCGGCCTGGAAGCCGTGCTGAACACGCCGGCAGACGCCGTCAAGGCGCTGTTCGGCAAACCGCTGGACGCGCCGCTGTCGCTAACCCAAGCCGACGTCGACAAGGTGATGAATCCCAACGCCACCATGAACGCCCGCGAAACCGCGATCGCCATGCAGTTTCCCGACTGGAACGCCTGGCTGCCGACCATCCATCCGCTGGACGTGTGGCCGACCCAGACCGACGGCAGCGGCTTTACCAACGGCATCATGCATCCGACCAACGGCCTGCAAAATCCGAACGGCCGCTACAACGATCTGATCGCCTGGTTCCAGAAAAACAAAAACCCGAACGGCAACCTGGCCGACTGGAGCCACCTGATTCCCGACCTGCGGGTGCAGATCAACGCCATGATGACCTTCACCGGCTGGGACGCCTACACCTTCCTCGGCGGCGGCCGCGGCAATCACATCGCCGACAAAGGCACCTACGGCGCCCAGATCGGCGCGGCCCACCTGCAGTCGCTGGCATCAAGCGCCACCATGGCAGCTGGCAAGGCCGGCGCCTTCACCACCAACGCCTTCATCGAACGCTCGGTGGCCAGCATGCTGCACTGGAACGCGGTCAAGCAATGGGAACTGGCGCAGGACTATTCGCTCGAAGGCAACCAGACCTGGTTCATCGGCGACAAGGACAAGACCACCGGCGCCTGGAAAGGCCGCGGCGAGGCGCACGGCTGGCCGTTCAATACCGTCAGCCTGTTCTACCTGGCGCCGCACATGGTGTACCAGGAGGACAAAAACGCCTCCGGCCAGATCACCCGCGAATGGTACACCGCGTGGGAGACCGACAACATCGTCGCCTCCTACTACCGCAGCAACCAGTGGTATCAATTGCAGATGACGGTCAATCCGGGCGGCCAGAGCGGCTGGGTCAATTACCCGATGGACTGGCCGTACCTGACCGCGTTTGACGAATACATCGCCAACAAGGTCGGCGCGGCCACGCCGGCCGCCAAGGCGCTGCAGGACAGCCACTTCGTGCGCCTGCTGCAGGCGCGCATCAAGTCGGCGCAATACGTTAATAACGATCTGGTGCTGTACGATCCGAATCAGCCCGACCTGTTTGCCAACGAGGGGCGCTACGGCCGCGCACAGGTCGCCAAGCACCTGACCACCACCAACTTCCTCGATAACGCCAACCGCGACGGCGTCAATCCGTCGAAGTACCGTTTCCTCGACGACCTGCAACCCGGGCTGTATCTGAAAACGGTGAACGGCGCGATCCAGCAATTCAACGGGCTGTACACCCAGCAGCCGCTGAGCGCCTGGCGCCGCTGCGATCCGGCTAATACCTCGCTGGGCGAGCCGGAGAACGTGGCCGGCTTCCGCTACTGCCTGGATCAAGCCAGGAGTCCGCTGGGCACGTATGGCGACGGCACGCACTTCATGATGTCGAACGCGCTGTACCAAACCACCACCGAGCAGACCGAGCAGTACGGCATCTGGAAAGCCACGCAAATGGGCGCCGAACCGGCCCGCCTGAAAGTGTGGAGCGACTGGGCTGCGGCGGCCTGGCAGTAGCCTGGCAGACTAGAAACGAAAAAAAGGGGCTACACGCTGAAACGTGTAACCCCTTTTTCTGTACTACTAAAATTCTGGCTCCCCGACCTGGACTCGAACCAGGGACCTGCGGATTAACAGTCCGTCGCTCTACCAACTGAGCTATCAGGGAATTGTGCTGCTTCTAAATTTTTGGCTCCCCGACCTGGACTCGAACCAGGGACCTGCGGATTAACAGTCCGTCGCTCTACCGACTGAGCTATCAGGGAATTGAGGCCGAATTGTATCGGTCAGAAGCCGATTTGCCTAGAGCTAAAACAGGTTTTTTTAGCCCAATTCAGCTTACTGCCCCAGGCAGATGATCTTGGTGGCGTATTCCTGGGCGCCAGGCTTCTTTTTGGTGGCCCAGGCAATCGCCTCTTCCGCTTCGGCGATGGTCATCACG
The DNA here is from genome assembly GCF_009857535.1 of Duganella margarita. GTDB lineage: Bacteria > Pseudomonadota > Gammaproteobacteria > Burkholderiales > Burkholderiaceae_D > Rugamonas > Rugamonas margarita. The sequence goes on along the minus strand of NZ_WWCS01000003.1, from coordinate 385,339 downwards.
GTGGCTTTTTCTTTATTCTTGATAAAGGAGACGCCTTCGAACACGCCCTCTTTGCTGCGCATGACCTTGGCGAACACCGGCGGCCTCATGTCGCCGTCGCTGATTTTGTTCTGCTGAACCAGATAACGTTGGTCTAGATTTTCCATATCGATAACTCAAAAATAAAAAAACCACATGTGGCATTGCAACGATCTTGAGCGTTGCAAGCACACATGTGGTTTTTAGGAATTCTGGCTCCCCGACCTGGACTCGAACCAGGGACCTGCGGATTAACAGTCCGTCGCTCTACCAACTGAGCTATCAGGGAATAGCGGCAACATTTTATACTGTTTCTTTCACATCAGCAAGATGCGATTTACTGCGGTATTTCATGTTGCCCTTACTTCACTTTGCGTCTAACAACGCAGCGCGAAGAAACAAGATTTTAGAGCACTTTAGCGATGGCGTCAATAACGATGTCGATATTGCGCGAATTCAACGCAGCCACGCAGATGCGGCCGGTATCCACCGCGTAGATCGATTCCGCGCGCAGTTGCTCCACTTGCCCCTTGTTCAGGCCCGAGTACGAGAACATGCCGATCTGGTCGCGCACGAAGGCGAAGTCGTGACCCTTGGCAGCAAGCTTCTGCACGAACGCTTCGCGCATTTCCTTGATGCGCACGCGCATGCCGGCCAGCTCGTCTTCCCACAGCTGACGCAGTTCCGGCGTGGTCAGCACGGTGGCCACCACTTTGCCGCCGTGGACCGGCGGATTGGAGTAGTTGGTGCGCACCACGCGCTTCAGTTGCGACATCAGGCGGGCCGCTTCGTCAGCCGACGCCGCCACCACGCTCAGCGCGCCGACGCGTTCGCCATACAGCGAGAACGACTTGGAGAACGAATTCGACACCAGCAGCGGGCCGCCGGTGGCGGCGAAGCGGCGCACCACTTCGCCGTCTTCCGCGATGCCGGCGCCAAAGCCCTGGTAAGCCATGTCCAGGAACGGCACCAGGCCGCCCGAGCTGATGGTGCCGATGACTTCGGTCCACTGGTCCGAGGTCAGGTCGGCGCCGGTCGGGTTGTGGCAGCAGGCGTGCAGCAGCACGATCGAACCGCGCGGCATGGCTTTCAGGTCGGCGATCATGCCGGCGAAGTTGACGCCGTGGGTGGCCGCATCGAAGTACGCGTAGTTATTGACCTTGAAACCGGCGCTTTCAAACAGCGCGCGGTGGTTTTCCCAGCTTGGGTCGCTGATGTAGACTTCGGCGTCCGGCGCGAAGCGCTTCAGGAAGTCGGCGCCGATCTTCAGGGCGCCGGTGCCGCCGATGGCTTGCACGGTCACTGCGCGCTTCTCTTGAATTACAGCGCTATCGGCGCCAAATACCAGCTCTTGCACTGCCTTGTCGTAGGCCGCCAGACCTTCGATCGGCAGGTAGGTGCGCGGCGCTGGCGTGGCGATCAGGATTTCTTCCGCTTTCTGTACGCACGATAGCAGAGGCACCTTACCGTTGTCGTCATAATAAACCCCAACACCCAGATTGATTTTGTTCTGGTTGATGTCGGCGTTGAACGCCTCGGTAATACCCAGGATAGGGTCGCGTGGTGCCATGTCGATGGCGCTGAACAAGCTAGGATTCGTCATGATAAGATTGGATTCGATTGGAAGCGGTTCGCAGCAGAGATGTATAGACAGCGCCCCTAAAATACCGACTTCAGGCCGCTGGCAGGCCATTATTCTAACAAAGGTCTGAGCACGATGGCTGATTTACCTGTAGCAGAATTCCCCAAGGCAACCGTGGTGACGTTCCCCGATTCGCCCTTCAAATTGCACCAGCCCTTCCCGCCCGCCGGCGACCAGCCGGTGGCGATCGACCAGCTGTGCGAAGGCATCGACGACGGCCTGTTCTTCCAGACGCTGCTGGGCGTGACCGGTTCCGGCAAGACCTACACGATGGCCAACGTGATCGCCCGCAAGGGCCGTCCCGCCATCGTGTTCGCGCCGAACAAGACGCTGGCGGCGCAGCTGTATTCGGAGTTCCGCGAGTTCTTCCCGAAGAACGCGGTCGAATACTTCGTCTCCTACTACGATTACTACCAGCCGGAAGCCTACGTGCCGCAGCGCGACCTGTTCATTGAAAAGGATTCATCCATCAATGAACACATCGAGCAAATGCGCCTGTCGTGCACCAAGTCGCTGATGGAGCGGCGCGACGTGGTGATCGTGGCGACCGTGTCGGCCATCTACGGTATCGGTAATCCGAACGAATACCACCAGATGATCCTGACCTTGCGCCAGAAGGACCGCGTGTCGCAGCGCGACATCATCGCGCGCCTGATCCAGATGCAGTACACACGCAACGAAGTGGACTTCGGCCGCGGCACCTTCCGCGTGCGCGGCGATACGCTCGACATCTTCCCGGCCGAGAATGCGGACCTCGCGGTACGCCTCGACCTGTTCGACGATGAACTGGAATCGATCCAGCTGTTCGATCCGCTGACCGGCCGCGTCAAGCAGAAGATCCCGCGCTTCACCGTCTATCCGGGCTCGCACTATGTGACGCCACGCTCCACCGTGCTGCGCGCGATCGAGACCATCAAGCTGGAACTGCGCGACCGCCTGGAGTTCTTCCGCAAGGAGAACAAGCTGATTGAAGAGCAGCGCCTGGAACAGCGCACCCGCTTCGACCTGGAGATGATGGCGGAAATCGGCTTCACCAAGGGCATCGAGAACTACTCGCGTCACCTCAGCGGCGCCATGCCGGGCGAACCGCCGCCGACGCTGGTGGACTATCTGCCGAAAGACGCGCTGATGTTCATGGACGAGTCGCACGTGCTGGTGGGCCAGCTGAGCGCCATGTACAACGGCGACCGTTCTCGCAAGACCAACCTGGTGGACTATGGCTTCCGCCTGCCGTCGGCGCTGGACAACCGCCCGCTCAAGTTCGAGGAATTCGAGGGCAAGATGCGGCAGACCATCTTCGTCTCCGCCACGCCGGCCGAATACGAAAAATCCCATGCCGATCAGGTGGTGGAACAGGTGGTGCGGCCGACCGGCCTGGTCGACCCGCTGGTGATCGTGCGCCCTGCCCTGTCGCAAGTGGACGACCTGATGTCCGAGATCACCGACCGCGTCGCCAAGAACGAGCGTGTGCTGGTGACCACACTGACCAAGCGCATGTCCGAACAGCTGACCGAGTACCTGAGCGATCACGGCATCAAGGTGCGCTACCTGCACAGCGATATCGAAACCGTGGAGCGCGTCGAGCTGCTGCGCGACCTGCGCATCGGCACCTTTGATGTGCTGGTCGGGATTAATCTGCTGCGCGAGGGCCTGGACTTGCCGGAGGTGTCGCTGGTGGCGATTCTGGACGCCGACAAGGAAGGTTTCCTGCGTTCCGACCGCTCGCTGATCCAGACCATCGGCCGCGCGGCGCGTAACCTGAACGGCGTCGCCATCCTGTACGCGGACCGCATGACCGACTCGATGGAACGCGCGATCGGCGAGACCGAACGCCGGCGCGCCAAGCAGATCGCCTTCAATGAAGCCAACGGCATCGTCCCGCGCGGCGTCAAGAAGATCATCAAGGACATGATCGACGGCGTCTACAGCGAGAAGGACGCGAAGGAAGTGCGCGAGGTGGCGCAGGAAGCGGCCAAGTACGAATCGATGAGCGAGAAGCAGATCAGCAAGGAGATCAAGCGGCTGGAGAAAGCCATGCTGGATCACGCGAAGAATCTGGAATTCGAAAAGGCCGCGCAAGTACGCGACCAGCTGCACCTGCTCAAGCAGCAACTGTTCGGCGCACCAGGCGCCGACAATATCGCCTGATACGCCGCGCTTACGGCGCCTTGACGAAGCTGCTCAAGGCGTCGACGAGCTGCGGCGCCACTGGCAGCGTCGGGGTGGCGTAGGAATTCATTTGCTGCGCTTCGTCATCCGGCACCAGTTTCAGAATGTGGTTCATGCCGTCGATGGTCACCAGTCTGGCCTTCGGCGCAGCCTCCGCCAGCGCTTTGGCGTCGTCCGCCTTGACCTGCATGTCGGTGCTGCCTTGCAGGATCAGCACCGGCATCCTCAACGCGGCGATGGCTTTGCGGGGGTCGTGCTGTAGCGCGGAGATCAGGTAGGGCTGCACGTCGGGGTTATACACCGACATCAGTGGCGGCGGCACGTTGTTGGTGGTGTTGCCGGCCTTCAGTTCATCCAGAATGCGGTCGCTCTCAGCCTGCATTGGTGGCGGCAATTGCTCCTTCATCTGTTCGCGCAGCAGTTCTTCGACCGAACGGCCGGTGCCCGCGATCAGCACACAAGCATCCGCCCCGCCCTGCGCGCAGGCTTCGGAGGCGATCAATGCGCCTTCGCCATGTCCGGCCATCACCAAGCGCGAGAAGCGTGCATCGCTGCGCAGCTTTTTCAGCCACGCAGTAGCGTCGCCGATATAATCGTCCAGGCGCAGGTTCTCGTCCTTCCACACCGGCAGCGCGCTGGCGCCGACACCGCGCTTGTCGTAGCGGATCGAGGCGATGCCCTTTTTCGCCAGTGCTTCCGCCAGCAAGCGCAGCGCGTCGTTGGCGCCGAACTGCGTGGTGCTATTGCCGTCGCGGTCGGTGGGGCCGGCGTCGGCATGCAGCAGCACGACCGGAACTTTACCGCTCACCCCATCCGGCGTCAGCTCGGTGCCGTAGACGGCGCCGCCGGCCACTTCCAGCGACACCGGCCGTTGCGCGGCCAGCGCCGATACCGACACCATCAACAACGGCAACATGAATTTGAAACGCATACTTTTCTCCAATTACTGAGGAAGACGTTTATACAGCAGCAGCGAATAAGCCGCCGCCAGCGGCGCCCATGCACTCATCAGCACCAGCAGCACCCAGTATGGCGCGGCCAGCCACACGACCAGCAGGCCAAGCAAGCCGCTGGCCACCATCAGCCGCGCCGCCAGTCGATGGGTGGCGTACCACACCGCTTCGCTGGCCAGCGTCCACGGCGTGCGGATGCCGATGAAGAAGTTGCGGCGTACCTTGCCCATTGAGTTGCCGATAAAAACCTGCGCCAGCAAGATCAGGGCAAGCAGTACGCGCACCGTCGGCAGCTGCACACCCAGCGCGCCGCACAGCATGATAATCTCGATGCCGCCAAATAGCGCCGCCACTGCAGCCATGATATAGCTATAGGTCTCCGGGAAGCTTTTCACTTCAAATTTTTCGGGCGACAGCCACGGTATCGCCATAGCAAACAGCAGCATGCCGGTCATGGTGCCCGGACCGGCCAGCCACAGTTGCCAGCGTCCGCCGTAGCCGTTGACCTTGCCGGCCGCGTTCCAGTGCACCGGAATGATTTCGGGCAGCGACGAATAGTAATACGCGGTGACGGCCGCCATGGCCAGGATCATCAGAACGCACAGCATAATCGCGCGTGGCTTCATTTTTTTCTCCCCTTGGTATCGGCGCCGGCCAGGTCCATCATCCAGGACAGCACGTCTTGCAGCACGGTGGTGTTGAGTCCATACCAGATGGTCTGCCCTTCGCGCCGGCGCGTGATCAGGTCCGCTTCCGCCAGCACCGAGAAATGGTGCGACATGGTCGGCTTGCTCATGTCGAACTGCTCGGCCAGATCGCCCGCCGTCATCTCGCCGTTGCGCAGCAGGCGCAGGATCTCGCGCCGGGCGGGATCGGCAATGGCTTTGAAGGCGCTGTTGGATGCATTCATTAGGCAAACATCTAATTAGACAGTTATCTAAATATAGGCCGTTTTAAAAGCCGGGTCAAGTCCCGGCCTGCGCAATCAAGGCAACGCAACGCCATCCTGATCGAACACATGCCAGCGCTCCGGCGCCACTTGCACCCGCGCCATCTGACCGTTCTGCCACAGCGCCTCGGCATCGACGCGGGCGATGAACTGCGTCGTGCCGCCGTCCGGCGTCAGATAGACATAGCTGGCGTCACCCAGCAGTTCGGCGGCCTGCACCACCACATGGACGCCGTCATTGTCGCTGGCCGGCTCCAGTGTCATGTGCTCGGCCCGGACGCCTAGGGTTACGCTGGCCCCGGTCGCCAACCCGGTGCGCGCCGTCACCGCCACCAGGGCGCCGCCCGCTACGCGCACCATCATCCGTCCGGCGTCCATTTCTTCAACCCGGCCGCTGATCAGGTTCATCGCCGGCGATCCGAGAAAACCGGCGACAAACAGATTGGCGGGCCTCTGGTACAACTCCAGCGGCGCGCCGACCTGCTCCACCACACCGCCACGCAGGACCACGATACGGTCGGCCAGCGTCATCGCCTCTACCTGGTCATGGGTCACGTAAATCATCGTGCTGCGCAGCGTGCGGTGCAGGTTCTTTAACTCGATGCGCATCTGCACCCGCAACGCCGCATCCAGATTGGATAGCGGCTCATCGAACAGGAACACCTCCGGCTGGCGCACAATCGCGCGGCCAATCGCCACGCGCTGCCGCTGGCCGCCGGACAGCTCCTTCGGCTTGCGCAGCAACAGCGGCTCGATGCGCAGGATCGCCGCAGCCTGCATCACTTTTTCGCGGATGGCCTCCGGCGTCAAACCCGCCAGCTTGAGCGCAAAGCCCATGTTGTCGTACACCGTCATGTGCGGGTACAGCGCGTAACTCTGGAACACCATGGCGATGCCGCGCTGCGCCGGCGGCACATGCGTCATGTCCTTGCCGCCGATCCGCACCGCGCCTTCGTCGACGGTCTCCAGTCCGCAGATCGTGCGCAGCAGCGTCGACTTGCCGCAACCCGACGGTCCGACAAACACCACGAACTCGCCATCGGCGATGCTCAGATCAATGCCGCGCAAAATCGGCTGGCCGAAACCCTTGCGGACACCTTGAATCTCCAGTCCTGCCATGCGCTTCCCCTTAACCCAACAGCACTTCGATACGATGCGAACCGCCGCCCTGCGACAGCGGAATGCGCGCCGCGCCGGCTTGCGGCGCCAGCGACATGCCGTCCAGCGTGACGCCCACGACCTGCCCGGCGCGGCCCTGCGGATTGCGCACCACGATCTGATAGCTGCAGCCATCCGGCGCGGTGTACTGGATGCTGAACTCCGGCCAGTCATCCGGCACGCGCGGCGACAACACGATGTGCGTGCCGGCTTCGATGCTGAAGCCAAGCACCGACTCCAGTCCAACGCGGAACATCCAGCCGGACGATCCGGTGTACCACGTCCAGCCGCCGCGTCCCACATGCGGCGCCTCGCCGTACACGTCTGCCGCTATCACATACGGCTCGACCTGATACACCGCGACAGCGGCCGGATCGAGCGCGTGACTGACAGGGCTGATCATCTCCAGCAGCCGCGCGGCACGGTCGCGGCGGCCCGCTTCGGCCATGGCGCGCACCGCCCAACAGGCCGCATGCGTGTACTGACCACCGTTCTCGCGCACACCGGCCACGTAGCCCTTGATGTAGCCGGGATCATTGGGCGTGTTGACGAAGGCCGGCGTCAGCAACCGGATCAGGCCATCGTGTTCGGAGATCAAACGCTGTTCCATCGCGTCCAGCGCCTGGCTGGCGCGCTGCGCCGGCGCCGCGCCGGAGATCACCGCCCAGGCCTGGGCCAGCGCGTCAATCTGGCATTCGTCGCTGTCCTTCGAGCCGATGACGGCGCCATTGTCGTAAAAGGCGCGGCGGTACCAGTCGCCATCCCAGCCATCGGCATTCAGCGCGTAATCCAGATGATCGTGGTAGGCGCGGTAAATGGTCACGCGTGCGTGATCGCCGCGCTGCTCGCAGATCGGCAGGAAGTCCTTGATGATGCGCGACAGGAAAAAGCCCATCCACACACTCTCGCCGCGCCCTTCGCGGCCGACGCGGTTCATGCCGTCGTTCCAGTCGCCGGTGCCCATCAACGGCAGGCCGTGAGCGCCCTGCGTCAGCGAGCGGTCCAGCGCGCGGCAGCAGTGTTCATAGATATCGGCGCTGTCGCCAGACAGTTCGGGCCTCAGATAAACTTCGTCCTCGCCGTCCTCCAGCTGGCGCGCGGTCAGGAACGGCTCGACTTCATCCAGCACGCTGCGGTCGCCGGTGGTGTGGACGTAGAACGCGGTGATGTAGGGCAGCCATAGCAGATCGTCCGAGAAGCGCGTGCGCAGGCCCTGCTCCATCGGCGCGGTGTGCCACCAGTGCAGTACATCGCCTTCGACGAACTGGTGGGCGGCGTGGATGCGGATTTGCTGGCGCGTCAGGTCAGGACGCGCATAAATCATGGCGCTGGAATCCTGCAATTGATCGCGGTAACCCAGCGCGCCGCCGGACTGGTAAAAGGCCGAGCGTCCCCAGATGCGGCAACTCAGGTTCTGATAGGCCAGCCACCCATTCAGCATCAGGTCTACTGCCGGTGCTGGCGTGCGCACCTGCACCGCACCGACGGTCTTGCGCCAGAAAGTGGTGATTTCGTCGTAAGCCTGCTGCACCGCGCCGGGCGCGGCATAGCGTCGCACCAGCTCCAGCGCGGCACCACGCTCCACCGTCTCGCCGAGCAGGAAGACGCATTCCAGCGTGGCCCCGGGCGCCAGCTCCTGCATTACCTGAAAGGCCGCGCAGGGATCGAGCCCCGCACCGCTGACGCCATCCAGCCGGGGTGCGGCCAGTGCCGCCGGCTGCGCCGTACTGCCATGCAGGCCGATAAACGCGGCGCGGTCGGCGCTGTGGTGCACTGCGGCGCCATCTGCGGCCAGGGCGGCAGCGAAGGTCACGCCGTCGGCGAACACGCCAGCCAATGGATTGGTCGCCAGCAGCACGCCGGCAGGATCATGTTCGGTCACGACAAAGCGGCTGCTGTCGGCTGGTGTGCCGCCCAATACGAGACGCTTATACGAGAACAGCGACAGGCGGCGCGTAGTGTCGCCGTAATTGGTCACCCGCACACGCACCAGTTTGACCGGATCGTGGCGGGGCACGAACATGGTAGTTTCCTGCTCAAGTCCATGGCTGATATGGCGGAAGAGCGTATAGCCAAAGCCGTGCACCGCTTCGTAGCCTGCGCATGCCGGCGCGGGGCCTGGAACCGGCGACCAGAATTGGCCGCTGTCCTCGTCGCGCAGATACAGTGCTTCGCCATGCGGATCGCGGATCGGGTCGTTGTACCAGGGCGTCAGCCGATGTACGCGACTGTTGCGGCTCCAGGTGTAGCCGGCGCCGCTGTCGCTGACCAAAAAGCCGAAATGTTCGTTCGAGACGGCGTTGGTCCAGGCCAGCGGCGGGCGACGCAGGCCGCTCTGCGCGTCCCAGTCCATGCGAATCACATATTCATCGCCTGCCTCCGTAAAGCCGCCGTTGCCGTTAAAGAAGCGCAAGGTTGCAGCGCCATCCACCGATGCCGGACCGGCTGCTTGCGCGGTATTTGCCACATCGGACGCCATGGGTACGGCGAAAGCCGCGCCATCCGGAGTGTCAAGCGCTGGCAAGCCGTCGCGCACCACCAGCAACGCATTCAGTTCGATGTGCGCCAGATCGGCAGTCGACAGGCTGGCATGATCGCGGACGTGCAGGCCATCGTCGGTAGCCCAGGCGCCGTCTGCACCCATCAGCAGCACGTTGAAGTGCAGCCCCATTGCGGCCCAGTAGCGGCGCGCCTGCAGCACCAGTTCCACATCAGCGTCACCGGGCCGCGTGGCCCACAGCAGCACATCGATCGGCGGCAGGCCCAACGCCTCCGCGCCAACTGCGCCGGCCACAGCGGCGCCTCCGGCATGTTTGGTCTCTTCGGCTATTTCGGCGCCATTCAATGGGCCAGCAATCAGCGCGCTGGCGACGGCGATCGCCGCCGGTGCCAGGCGCAGATCTGCTTGACCATACAGCATTGCGCCTGCCAGGCGTTGGCAGTATGCAGCCTGCCCTGCGCTCAGGCCAATGCGCTGGCGTAGCGCTTCGGCGGCGGCGCGCGCGGCGGCCAGCAGCGGCAAGCCGTCCTCGCGCGCAGCGCTGGTCAGCGCCAATGCCTGATCGCGGCCGGGCGCAGCGCCGAGTACGAACACCACGCGCGCCTGTCCGCCCGGCGCCAGCGTCACCCTGCGGCGCAGGCTGAATGCAGGGTCCAGCACATTGCCGGCGGTGCCGGACAAGGCGCCATCCATCCCCAGCGGCGCGCGCAGATCGCGACCACGGCCGACAAAGCGCGTGCGGTCCGTTTCAAAGCCGGCGGCGTCGCCACCGGCGGCGGCGTGCACCATCCACAGTCCGGCCTCGCCCTCGCCACGTGGACGGCGGCGCGCCAGCAGCGCCCCGCTGCCGGCATCATGCTCGGTCTGCACAAACAATTTTGAGAACGCAGGATGCCCCGCCTCCTCGGACTGGCGGTTCAGCACCACTTCCAGATAGCTGGTCAGCTCAATCTTGCGCGCGCGGTCCGACAGGTTGCTGAGCAGGATGCTGCGCACCTCAACGTCCCGTTCAGGGTCGACCGCCGCTTCAAGGCGTGCCTCGATGCCATCGGCGGTGGCGCCGATCCAGCAACTACCTGCATCGCCGCCTGCAGCGCGCTGTGTGGCGAGGCTGCAACCGGGTTGCGCACCAAGCGACCAATGCCGGCCGCTTTCCGCATCGCGCAGGTAGAAGAAATAGCCTTCCGCGTCTTCAATGCGGTCGCCATTCCAGCGCGACAGCATGGTGTCACCAACACGGCTGAAGCCTGTGCCGGCGCCGGTCAGCAAGGTGGTAAAGCTGCCGTTCGATAGTAATTGCGCATGGCGCATCAGTACATTGGTCATGGTCGTTATACAGTTGGGTTCAGACAGGCGCCATTGCTGGCGACGATATCGGCATACAGGTAGGCGCTATCTTTCAGCGTGCGCTGCTGCGTTTCAAAATTCACATGGACGATGCCGAAGCGCTTGGCAAAGCCCAGCGACCACTCAAGGTTGTCGAGCAGCGACCACACCATGTAGCCGCGCACGTCCACGCCCTGCGCCAGCGCATTGCTCAAGGCTTGCATATTCTTGCGCAGGCAATCGACCCGCAGCGGATCGTGCACCCGGCCATTCTCCGCATTCGGCGGGTCGTAGAACGCTGAACCGTTTTCCATGATGTACACCGGCATAGAGCCATACCGCTGTGTGAAAGTGGTCAGTGTGTCGGTGAGTCCCTGCGGGAAGACTTCCCAGCCGGTTTCGGTGTACGTGGCTTGCGGCTGGCGTACCGGCGCCACCTTCAGCGGCCAGTTGGACGGCTCGTTGCGCACCACGCTACGCGTGTAGTAATTGATGCCGACGAAGTCAAGCTGCTGGCCGATCAGATCGAAATCGGCCGCCGGCCAGTCGGGCCAGGCGTCGCCGAACATCTGCTTGAGTTCCGCCGGGTAGGTGCCAAGGAAAATCGGATCGAGGTACTGACGATTCATATAGGCGTCGGCACGGCGGGTCGCGTCAAGATCTTCCTGCGACTGGCTGGCCGGATACTTCGGTTCGATGTTGACGACGATGCCGATCTGATGTCGCCCGATTTCGCGGTAGGCCTTGACGGCGCTGCCGTGTGCGCGCATCAGATTGTGGCTGGCCAGCGCCGCTTCGTGCAGGTTGCGATGGCCCGGCGCCAGCGTGCCATGCATATAGCCGCCGTCCGTTACCACCCATGGTTCGTTCAGCGTGGCCCAGGATTTGACGCGGCCATCGAAAGCCTGGAACAGGATGCGCGCGTAGTCGGTGAACCAGTCGGCAATGTCGGGGTTGAGCCAGCCGCCGCGATCGTCCAGCGCCGCCGGCAGGTCCCAGTGATACAGCGTCACCATCGGCTCGATGCCGTTTGCCAGCAATTCGTCAATCAGCTTGCCGTAGAAATCCAGGCCGGCCTGATTGACCGCCCCACGCCCCTGCGGCAGGATGCGGCTCCACGATACGCTGAAGCGGTAGGCTTTCAGTCCCAGTCTGGCCATCAGCGCCACGTCCTCCTTGTAGCGGTTGTAGTGGTCGCAGGCGATGTCGCCGTTGTCGCCGTCACGCACATTGCCGGGCACCGCGCAGAAGCGCTGCCAGATGCTTGGCCCCGCGCCATCGGCCAGCGGTGAGCCTTCGATCTGGTAAGCGGATGTGGCGCTGCCCCAAATGAAATCAGGCGGAAAATGAATCGGTTTGCTCATGTGTCGGTATCCCTGAAAGTTAAAACGGTGCGCCATCGATATGCAGGACCGCTGGCAGACTGGTAATGGCGATCTGGCGGCCTTGCCATGTCACCGGCTGGCCGTTGAGGCTTGCCGCAGTTGGAGCGCCAGGCCATGGCCAGGTGTAAATCAAGCCGCCGGGCGGCATCTCGCGCATCGCCGCGATGCGCAGCGTGAGCCGGCCACCTTGCTGCGCCAGCGTGTAGCTCAGCGGCCCGTAGGGTGTGCGCAGGCCTTGCAGGCCGACGCCGTCACCGGCCAGCCAAGCGGTGGGCACGCCTTCTGCCAGCAGCAGCGCGTGATCGGCTTCGCGCTCGTAGGCAAAGGAGTCGAGCGCCGCGCGGACGTAGTCGGATGAGATCCAGCCGTGCGGCATGTCGCCCAGGAAGCGCGGCGCGCGCGGGTCGCGGCCCACCACTTCGGCCCACTGGTTCCAGGCGCGGGGACGCTGGTCGGCGTAGAAGTAGTCCAGCAGCTCGGCGGCGCGATCGCGCCAGCCCAGGCGGATGAAGGCGCTGACATTGCGCAGTTCATAGGGCGTGTAGTCTTCCCAGGCTTTGCTGCCGTCGCGGCGCGCGCGGAAGAAGTCCCAGTATTTTTCGTAGGTCGCTTTCAGCATTGCCGGCGGCAGGTGCTGCTGTTCGCCGCCCGGCGTCAGCGCGATGGTGGAGGATGTCGGATCGAAGTCGCCCAGCTCCGCGGCGCCTGGGAGGTAGTCGATACCGTGCGCGCGCGTGCTGGCCGCCAGCGAGGCATACAGGTCGTGACGAAATTCGTCACGCTGCGCGGCCAGCCTTTGCGCGGCGCCGGTGTGGCCAAGGATGCCGGCGATGTCGGCGGCGTCCTTGTAGCCGCGCATGGCCCAGAAATCGTCCCAGTAGGAGTGCATGGGCTTTTCCGAATAGCCTTCGTGGCTGATCGACGCCGGCATCAGGCCAAACATCGCTTCCCGGCCGGCGGCGCGGTTGGCTGCCGTGCGTTCGGACTGGCGCAGCGTTTCCATGTAATTGGCGGCCGCTTCGATGCGCGGCCATGCGGCCCCCAATGCCGCCTTGTCCTGCGTGTAGCGATAAAATTCCGCAGCCAGGAATATCAGCTCGCCATGGCTGTCGTTCTCCGGCACCGGATCGGCGCCGCGCCGGTCCACGCAGCATGGCACCTTGCCGTTGTCGAACTGGTACGGCGCGTACCAGCGCAAATAGCTGGCGGCGGTTTCCGCTTGACCGAGGCGCAGCAGCGCTTCGGACATCATGGCGCCGTCGCGTATCCAGGAACGGCGATAGGAGCGTGTTCCCGGTTGAAGTGCATCGCCCTCGCGCGTCATCAGGATGTGGGCCAGCGAGGAGCGCAGCGTGTCAGCCATGTGCTGCCCGGCGGCTGGCAACGAGAGCTTGACGTGATTGAGTTTGGCGCGCCAGTCAGCGGCGACCTGCTGCTGCCGCCCGGTGAGCCAGACGGCAGGATCGCCCTGTGGCGCCGGATCAGCGGATGCTGGGTTGGCCGATTCGCCTGCCATCGGTAACACGGCGCCCAGCACGACGCTTCCGAGCGGTGGCAGCGTGACGTCATAGCTGAGCGCTGCGGACGCCATGCCGACGTCGTCGTGCAGCGCCTGCGATTGCGCGTTGCGGGTCGGCGGCCGATGCGCGGTCGGCAGCAAGCCCGCATCGAACGAGGCCAGGGCGACGCTGGCCGGCTGCGTAAGCGGATAGACCTTGCCGCTGCCATTAATAGTTAGCGCCTTGCCATCCCATTGCAGATCGTGGATCGCGCTGTAGCCGCCGGGCGTGTTGAGGAACTGGCGCGGAGCGTTGACCTGGAACGGCCGCGTAGCCAGCACCAGCGTCAGCTTCTTCGCCTTCGCATCAAGATTGGTCAGCGTGTAGCGTGCCAGCAGTTGCGACGACGCCGGCGTGCCCGCAGCGGCAGCGGTGACGTTCAGCGCCCATCCCGGATGGCGCCATGTCACCGTCGGTACCGGCAGATAGCCGTCTTCCAGGCTTTGGCTGGCCTGCACGTCGGCCCAGCTGAATAGCCGGCCGCCATCGAGGACAAATGGCTCCAGCGAAAAGCCGCCCTGCTTCGCCTCCAGCGCGCCGTCTTCGGAAATCAGCGCGCTGTGATCGCCGCCGCCGTCAACACCAACCAGCGTCCAGTAAGGCTGCTGGCCGCTGAAGCCACGCGGATACAGGCCGCGCGGCGCGTTGGCGGCCACCGCCGACAGGAACTGGTTCGGCGTCGCGCCGTAGGCCAGGTCTTTCAATTCCACCTCGGCCAGCGCGTAGCCTGCGGCGGGGCCGGCGTGTATCGCCAGCCGAATGTAGCGCGTGTCCGACTCCGGCAAGCGCAAGGGATCGTCGCCGCCATTGCCTGCGGTGACGCGGCGCACCGTGCGCCACTGCTTGCCGTCGTCTGAGAGGTCGACGTCATAGCGGCTGGCGTAACGGCGCCCCTGCCAGTGCAGCACAAGGCCGCCGAACTCGCGCTGTGCGCCCAAATCGATGATCAGCTGCTGCTCGCCGCCAGCGCTGAGCCACGCGCTGCCTGGCTTGCCATCCACTACCAGCGCGGCGCCGCCATGCGGCAATGCGGACGACGCGCGCGCCGTGAGTTGCGGCCAGGCCGCCGGCGCCGGCGGCAATTCGCGAATGCTCAACTGCCGCAGATAGACCGAACCCTTGCCACCACCGCTGCCGGCGCTGATCACGAATTCCAGTTTGTCGGCGTGGGTCAGGTTGCGGTCCTTGGTCGGCCCCCAGGCAAAAGCGATCTGGCGCTTCTTGATCCGCACCAGTTGCCACTGCTGCGGGAAGTTATAGTCCTGCTGCTGGAACCACCAGACGTTATCGCCGCTGGCGTCGGTCAGCTTGAATTCGAAATGGTTAACCGGCGCCTCCGCCCGCACGTAGAACGATATCTCGTAATTGTCCGGCAAATCCAACGGCAGGCTGCGGCGCGCGAAGGCGTAACCTCCCTTGCCGGCGAAATCAAAGTCCAGCCGCAGGCCGCCGCCGGCGGCGCTGGCGTGGGCTTGCACGCCGTCGGAGGCCTGCGCCTGCCATGCGGCGACATTGGAAAAGTCATCCAGCATGCGCGGCGACGCGGCGGCGACGTTTGCCACCGCCAGCATCAAGACCAGGAATGCGCGCAACATCTTCATCCCTTGACGCTCCCCACCAGCAAACCCTGGATGTAGTAGCGCTGCAGGCCGAGGAACAGCAGCAGCACCGGCAGCACGGTCAACACCGAGCCGGCCATCATCAGTTCATTATCCTGCACATGCTCGCGCGACAGCGACGCCAGCGCCACCGGCAGCGTGTAGAGTTCCTTGTCGGTCAAGACGATCAGGGGCCACATGAAATCGTTCCAGGTGCCGAGGAAAGTAAAGATGCCCAAGGTGACCAGGATGGGCGTCAGCAGCGGCAGCACGATGATGCGGAATATCTGGAACTCGCTGGCGCCGTCCATGCGCGCCGCTTCCAGCAGGGCGTCCGGTATGGTCAACGCGTACTGGCGCACCAGGAAGATGCCGAAGATGCCCGCCATCGCCGGCACCAGCACTGCGCCGTAGGTGTTCACCAGTCCCATATATTTCAGCAGCAAGAACAGCGGCAGCATCGCCACCTGGCTCGGAATCACCAGCGCGCCCAGCATCACCTTGAAGATCCGTTCGCGCCCCTGGAAGCGCAGCTTGGCGAAAGCATAGCCGGCGCTGACATTGAACAGCAGCGACAGCACCGTCGCCGCGCACGACAGCAGTACGCTGTTCAGCAGGTACTGGCCGATGCCTGCATGGCTGAACAACTCGCGATAGTTAAACAGCGTCGGCGACTTTGGCAACACCTGCAACGGAAATGCACTGGACTCGCCGGGCGTCATCAGCGACGACGACAACATCCACAGCAACGGGAACAGCGTCAGCAAGCCCGCGACCAGCATCAGGCCATTGAGCAGCAAGGCGCGCGGCTTCATACCTCGCCTCCCTTGGCAACGCGCAGTTGCAGCAGCGTGACGCAGAACATGATCGCAAACAGCACGAACGCCACCGCCGATGCGGCGCCCAGGTTCCACCATTTGAAGCCCTGCTCATACATGAAATACAGCACGCTGACGGTGCTCTGCACCGGCCCGCCCTGCGTCATCACATACGGTTCGGCGAACAGCTGGAAGTAGCCGGTCATGCTGAGGATACTCACCATCAGCAGCGTTGGCCCCAGCATCGGCCAGGTGACGTAGCGGAACTGCTGCCACGTGCCCGCGCCGTCCAGCCCTGCCGCTTCGTACAGATCCTCGGGAATGCTTTGCAGCCCCGCCAGGAAGATGATCATGTTGTAGCCGAAGTTCTTCCACACCGCGAACAGGATAATCGCCGGCATCGCCCATTGCGGATCATTGAGCCAGTCGATGGCCGGCAGTCCCAGTTCCTGCAAGCCGTAGTTGATCATGCCGTAGCGGGTGTGCAGCAGGTAGCGCCAGATCACGGCCACCGCCACCAGCGAAGTCACAACCGGCGCAAAGAACGCGGTGCGGAACAGGCCCTTGAACCACGTCAGGCGCGAATGCAGCAGCAGCGCGGCGCCCAGCGAGGCCGCGATCGACAGCGGCACGCCGACCACCACGAAGTACAGCGTATTGCCCAGCGCCTGCCAGAACAGCGGCGTTTGCAGCAGCTGGACGTAGTTGCGCAGGCCGACAAAGCGCAGGTTACGCAGATCGGCCAGCGCGTAGATGTCGAAATCGGTCAGGCTCATGATCAGCGCGGCCAGCACCGGCAGGAAGAAAAACACGCTGATGACCAACAGCGCCGGCGCGACGAAACACCAGGCAGCACGTTGCGAATTCATCGCGCCTCCTTCCGCGCCAGCATCCAGCGGCGCTTTTCGAGTATATGGTCGGCCTTGGCGTCCAGCAGTGCAGCAGCCTGGGCGACAGTCAGTTCACCATGCGTCACGCGTTCGGCCACCAGCCGCATCTCGGTGGCGATCTGCTCCCACTCCGGCACTTTGGGCGTTGGCCGCACCCGTTCGAATTGCTGCGCGAAGGCGCGCGCGTACACATCGCCGGCCAGCTTGGGCATGGTCCAGTTGCTGCGGCGCGGCGGCAGGTCGCCAGTCAATTCATTGAAGCGCGCCATGCTGTCGGTGCGCGAAAGATATTCGATCAATTGCCATGCTTCGGCCTTGTGCCGCGAGGACGACGCCAGCACCAGGCTGGAGCCGCCGGCCACCGAGGCAGCCGGCCCCGATGGTCCCGGCAGGATGGCGGTCATCCAGTTGTCCTGCTGTTCTGCCGGCAGCCGGCGTTTGAACTCGCCCATATTCCACGGGCCGGAGATGTAGAACGATACATAGCCCATGCCAAATTCATGATAGACATTGGTGATGCGGTTGAGCGGCGCCAGCTTCTGCGCATACATATCGGCATACAGCTGAAGGCTGCGCTGGAAGCCGGCGCTGCGGAAATTGCCATAGCGGTCGCCGTCGCGCAGCAGCGGCTCGTCCTGCTGCAACGCCAATGCCAGCAGCGGTTCGAATTCGTCGCTGGGCAGCAGGATGGCGTAGTTGTCCGGACCGACGATGCGCTTGATAGCAGTCATCGCCTTCATCCATGCCGCCCAGGTTTGCGGCGGCGTGTCGAAGCCGGCGCGTTTCAGCATGTCCTTACGATAGAACATCACGCGCGTGTCGACGTACCACGGCAGGCCCCACAGTTTGCCGTTCACCACATTGGTGTCCCAGATGCCGGGGAAGTAGTCGTCCTGCCTGACCACCGCCGATGCGGCGACATGACCGTCCAGGGGCGCCAGTGCGTTCAGCACTTCAAACTCCGGTATCCAGGTATTCCCGAGTTGGAAAACATCCGGCATCACCTCGCCGGCAAAAGCGGTCAGCAGCTTTTCGTGGGCGGCGGTCCATGGCAGCTGCTGGACTTCGACCCGCACGCCGGGATGCGTGCGTTCAAATTCCGGAATCAGCGCCGTGACCACTTCCCCTTCGCGGCCCATCGCCCAGAACTTCAGCACCACGCCCTGCTCCGGACGCTGCGTGCAGGACGAAAGCAGCGTGGCCAGCGACAGCAGCATTGCAATGGAAAAGCGACGCGTCATTTTTCCAGCCAGCCGCCGGTAAAGCCGGCGCGTTGCAGTCCAAGGCGGATGGCCGGATGCTTGCGCATGACGCGCCATACCAGCTCGCTGCGGTAGTTTTCCGTCATGGCGATGATCGGCCCCTGGTCGATACCCAGGTAATCCTTGTCCACCCAGCCTTTGCCTGCCACTACCTGCCCTTGCGACACCGGCACGTTGTAGGTGAAGCTGGGATTGAAGGCGTCATAGAAACCGTATTCGCCGTAGATAAAGTCACCATAGCGCTGCTTCATCTCCAGCACCGCAGGCACCACGATCTCCGGCGCGAACGGCAGCGACGCGGCAGCGGCGGTCGGCGCTAGCGTGCAGTCGTCATACGCTTTCAGGCCGCCGATGCCGCGCGCCGAATAGGTGCGGAACGGCAGCTGCGTGCCGTTGTACTCCAACACTTTGTCGACCGGGCCGTCGCTGGCGGTGATGCCCCAGACGTTCTGGCCATAGCCCTTGCAGCGCAGCGGATTGGCCACCGCGTAGGCCTGCTGGGCGTAGGTGGCGCGACGGCTGTTCTCGAAATAGTCGTAGCCACGCCCGCGCATGTACTCGTCGCGAATGCCGCGAAAATCGATCCACACATGGCTGTACTGGTGCACGAACAACGACGGGAAGCCGAGATGCTCTTCACCACGCTGGCCTTGCAGACTTTTGTCGTAAGTGCTGGTCCAGACTTTCCACGCGTCCGGCTGCACCGGATGCGTTGGCGAGCCGAGTGCCAGCACATAGATCAGCATCGCTTCGTTGTAGCCTTTCCAGTCGTAGCCGTGGAAGCCGGACTCCGGTTCCCATCCGAGAGCGATGGATGGCTTGCGCGTCTGCGCCCAGGTCCAGTCGACGCGTTCGTAGATCTCCTTGGCCAGCTTGCGGATTTCCTGCTCGCCGGCGTCGCTGCCGTCGAAATAGGACTCGCAGAACAACGCCCCGGCCAGGAACAGCGCGGTGTCGACGGTCGACAATTCCACCTTGTCGTTGTAGCGCAGACCGGTCTTCATGTCGAGGAAGTGATAGAAGAAACCCTTGTAGCCGCTGGCGACCATGCCTTTGCCATCGCTCTGCGGCGCATTGCGGAAGAAGCGCAGCGTGGCCAGCACCCTGTCGCGCGCCTGCTGGCGCGTGATGTAGCCGCGCTCGACGCCGATCGGATACGCGGTCAGGCCGAAGCCCACTGCCGCCACGCTGGAGAAAGACGGCGTCGGATACCGGTCCGGCACCAGGCCATTGGCAGGGTTGGTGGTCTCCCAAAAAAACCGGAAAGTACGCTGTTCGATATCGTCGAACACCGGCGGCAGGGAGGTATCGCGGGCCGGCGCCGGCCCAGCGCCCAACAGCGTGCAGGAGGCCAGCAGCCAATTCAGAACGGTACGGTTTCGCATAAGGCACTCAGAAAGCATAACGGGCGCTGAATTTCACGGTGCGCATCGGACCGCCGATGGAGTTTGGCGTGCCAAGGTTTTTATTGTCACCGCCAAGGCGGTTCTGCGGATTGCCCGGTCCACCGCCCCAGCCATCGTAGCCGCCGTAATTGATGCTGTTGAACAGGTTAAGCACGTCCGCGCGCAGCGACACACGGCCGAAGCGGAACGCCACCTCCTTCGACAAGCCCACGTCCACCTGATGGAAGGCGCTGCCCTCGCCCTTGGCGGACACGCACTGGTTAAAGCCGGTCGAGCAATCGGTGATGCGGTACGGCAGGCCGGAGCCCAGCGTCAGCTTCCCGGACATCATCAGCCCCCATGGCAGCCAGCCATCCGACACGCCGGCCACCACCAGCCGGTGGCGCTCGACATCGGTCGAAGGATTCCAAGCGTACGGGTAGCGACCGTAGGTCCAGTTGAAGATATTGTTGGTCCATTCCTTGTTGGTGGTCTCGCCGCGGCTGTAGGTATAGGTCGCGCCCAGGCTCCACGTCGAGGCTTTGCTGTAAGGCTTATCCATTTTCAGGTAGACCGAGTCGGTCTTGGCCTGGCTGATGAAGTCACCCAGCACCAGCGTCGAATAACCCGGCACGGAGCCGAACAGCGGATCGATCGGGCTTTGCGTGCCCCAGCCGCCCTGCGGGTCGCGGTTGCCGCCGAACCAGTTGAACTGGTTATGGCTGCGCGAGTTGGTGTAGCCCGCCTCGCCGTTCCAGATGCCCAGCGCCTGGCGCAGGCCGAAGCTGTACTGGTCGGTGTAAGCCATCTTGTGGTCGTTCTTGATCATCCAGATTTCGCCCCCGGCCTGCGCATTTTTCTGTGCCTCGTCCAGCGCGTGGTTGGCGATGGTGCGGTCGTACGCCCGGCCCCAGCCTGCAAACAGCACCGAGGCGCGGTCACCATTGATGTCGTACGAAAGTCCGAGCCGTGGCGCCCAGGCGTTCTTGAACGGCTTGCGGCTGTTGCCGGTGCTGATGTAGTCGTTGATGTTGACGCCGCCCTTGGCCAGCGACTGCGCATACGTCTGCCCTGCCGGCGCGCCGTCGCGCGGATCCTGCTTGTTGAAGATGGCCACGCGGTCGGCCGGCGTGACATAGCTGTCGTTCAGCATATTGTCTTCGTAGTCGTAGCGCAGGCCGAGGTTCAGCAGCAGCTTGTTGTTGACCTGCCAGTCGTCCTGGAAGTAGATGCCGTACTGGTTGTTGTCGAAGTCAACGCCCGAGGCGGGAATCGCGCCATCGGTGCGGATGATGCTCGCCAGGCCGGTGACGGTATCGATCCGTTCATACAGCTGGTCCACCGCGCGCGCAGTGCCGGACAGGTCGTAGCTGATATGCTTGACCTTGAAGCCGCCCTTCATGGTGTGGCCCTTGAACCCGGTGTAGGTCAGATCGTCCTGCACGGTTTCGCCGCGCTGCTCGCGGAACTGGTTGTTGGGCGAGCCGCCGGTGATGATCACGTCCACCACGTTGTTGTCGCTGTTGCTGGGCGAGACCTGGTAGCGGATATACGGCGTGGCCGCCGTCGAATGCGGATTCCACGTGTACTTCTCGTAGCCCAGCCGCGCTTCGTTGAGGAAGCCGTTGCCGGTCCATTCGTGTTTGAAGTCGAAGCGGTCTTCGTCGTTGCTGCGGCTGAGGGTATTCTCGGCCACGCTCAGTTTCGCGTCTTCCGGGATCTGGTCGGTCTCGCGGCGGATGCGCGCGGTGGCCTCCACGCGCTGGTCGTCGCCGATCTGCGCGTCGATCTTCAGCAGGAACAGGTTTTCCTTGAAGGTGGACACGGTGGCGCCCTGCTGCGCCAGCAGCGACGGCACGATGCCGGCGTTGGGCAGCAAATCGGTGCGCTGCAAAATCACCTGGCGCGGGCTGTCGATCTTCTTGCCTTCGTAGGCGAAGAAGTAATGCGCCACGTCTTTCTTGATTGGCCCGCCCAGCGTCATGCCGTATTGGTCCTGCGAGGATGCCGGCCGCGCCACGCCCTGCGCTTCGGCGGTCTTCTGGAACGGATCGAGCGCGGTCAGGTTGGTGCCGGTGTGGTCCCAGAAGGCGTCGCCATGCAGCTCGTTGCCGCCCGACTTGGTGACGGCGGTGATGGCGGCGCTGGACACCTGGTCAAACTCGGCCTTGTAGTTCTGCGAGATGACCTTGTACTCGGCCACCGCCGACTGCGGGAACGGATTGCCGCGGCTCGAATCGATGCCGGACACGCCGCCGCGCAGGATATTGTTCTTCTGGCTGACGCCATCGATGAAGACGTTGACGTTGTCCTGGTTCTGCGACCCGCTTTGCAGCTTGACGTTGCCGCTCTGGTCAACGTCGAAGCGCACGCCCGGCGCCAGGTCGGCGAACGACAGGAAGTTGCGCGTGACCTGCGGCAGCTTCTCGATCTGCTGGCGCGACACCGAGGTACCGACCTCGGAGCCGGCGACGTCGCGCCGCGTGGCCGAACCGGTGATCACCACCTGCGTCATGCCGTCATGCAGTTGCAGGTCGACCTGGCTGGTCTGGCCGACGCTGACGGTGACCAGTTCCGATTGCTGGTCGCCGACCTTGATCTGGTAAGTGCCCGGCGCCACGCCGGTCAGCACATAGCTGCCATCGGCGCGCGTGACTGCGTTGTAGGCGTAGCCGTTGGCCTGGTTGACCGCCGTCACCGGGGTGCCGGCGGCGGCCGCGCTGCCGCGCGTGACCTGGCCCTGGATGGTGGCGCTGCTCAATTGCGCGCTGGCGTAAGGGGCGGCCAGCAAGGCGGCGGCCAGCGCGGCCGCCATGACGGATAGGCGGAGTGCGGGAATGCGGTGTGTCGTTTTCATGGGTGTCTCCTGATTTTTTTGTATGTATCTAGGTCATGAAGCTGTGGTGTGACAGGACTGCTTAAGGTGAACTGGACTCTCCCGTCGAGGCGCGCAGCACCAGTTCGGCGGCCAGCGTTGCCATGCTGGCCTCACTGCGTCCGGTATGGCCGATGGCGGCCAGCAGGCGCTCCAGCGACTGCAAGCCCAGATCGGCGATCGGCACGCGCACCGTGGTCAGCGCCGGGCTGACATACCGTGCGATCGGAATATCATCGAAGCCGGCCAGCGCCATGTCGCGCGGCACCTGCAGGCCGCCCTGGGTCAGCGTCAACAGCGCGCCGATGGCCATCATGTCGTTGGCGGCGAACAGCGCGCGGGGACGCTGGCCGGCCGGCATGGCCAGCAGCGCGCGGCCGACCGCTTCGCCGGACTGCTCGGAGAAGTCGCCGTCGAACACGCGCGGCTGCGCGGCCGGTGCCAGCGACGCCAGCGCCGCGTGGTAGCCGCGCAGGCGTTCCTGCGCTTCGTAGTTGCCGGCCGGGCCGGCGAGAAAGGCGATGTCCTGGTAGCCGCAGGCCACCAGGTGCGCCACCATGGCGTGGGCAGCGCTGTAGTTGTCGACCGAGAGCGAAGGATAGTGGGCGCCGCCGCTGGCGGTGTTCATCAGCACGATCGGCAGTTCGTCCGGCAGGTTGTCGGACAGGAAGGCCGCATCGACGTGCGGCGACATTACCAGCAGGCCGTCGACGCGGCCGCGCATGGCGCGCAACGCCAGCGCCGCTTCGTCGGCATCGCCGTGCAGGCTGGAGACCATCAGGTGCAGGCCGTGGCGGCGCGCGGCGCCGTCGATGCCGCGGATCATCTCGGAGAAGAATTCGCCGTACAGGTCCGGCAGTAATACACCGATGGTGTTGGTGGTGCTGGTGGTCAGGCTGCGCGCGCCAACGTGCGGCATGTAGCGCATGCGCTTGACCACGTCCAGCACGTGCTTGCGGGTGTCGTCGGTGATGCTGGCGTGGCCGTTGAGCGCGCGCGACACCGACGCCACCGACACGCCGGCCGCTTGTGCTACATCCTTGATGGTTACCGCCATGCTGCGCCCTTTTGAAAATGTAACCGATTACATTGTGGTCGAAAAATAAAACCGGTCATTTCAATCATAAATGTAACCGGTTACATCACCTTAAAATAAAGTGTACTCGCATTTTCATGCGAGCACCAAAGCTTTTTTATAACGTTTTCACAAATTCGCGGATGCCGCTCAACAGCATTTCGACCGACATTGCCGTCAAGATCAGGCCCATCAGGCGCTCGAAGGCGGTCATCACCTGCGGACCGAGGACTTTCTGCAGCTTCTCGGCACTGAGGAACACCAGCAGCCACACCACCCCCACCGCCGCCAGCGCCGCCACGTGCACCAGCACCTCGCCGGTGCTCTCGCGCGAGAACAGCAGCACCGTGGCCAGCGCCGACGGTCCGGCCAGCGCCGGGATCGCCAGCGGCACGATGAACGGCTCGGCGCCGTCGGTGCGGCCCAGTACCCCATCCGGATGCGGGAAGATCATGCGGATCGAGATCAGCAGCAGGATCACGGCGCCACCGATGCGCAGCGCCACTTCCGACAGGTGCAGCGCTGCGAGGAAGTGGCGGCCGAAGAACATGAAGATCAGCAGCAGCACGAAGGCGATGCCGCATTCGCGGATGACGATGCGCGGCCGGCGCGCCACCGGCACCGGATTGAGCACGCTGGCAAACAGCGGCACATTGCCGAACGGGTCGGTCACCAGCACCAGCAGGATGAAGGTCTGGAAGAAGTCTTGAGTCATAAACTCTCTTGAAGAAAAAAGGGAGCCGCAGCTCCCTTGTTACACGGCTTAAGCGGCCGTTTCGCCTTTCTTGATCCACGCCGCCAGCTGGTGCGGGCGCAGGCCGTCGTAGTCCTCGAACGGCTGGTGGATCCATGGGTTGTGCGGCAGTTCTTCCATCTGGTAGTCCGGACGGAAGGCCGAGCTGCCCTTGGTCCAGATCACCGCCGACTTGACTTCGGTCACGCCGTCGAAGTTGTCCTTCAGGTGCTGCATGACCTTGGTCAGCGTCACGCCGGAGTCGGCCAGGTCGTCGACCAGCAGGATCTTGCCGGACAGCGGGCCCTTGGTCATCGTCATGTACTTGGCGATGTCCAGGTCGCCCTGGGTGGTGCCCTTGTCTTCGCGGTACGAGCTGGTCGACAGGATCGCCAGGGGCACGTCGAAGATGCGCGAGAACACGTCGCCCGGACGCACGCCGCCGCGCGCCAGGCACAGCACCATGTCGAACTTCCAGCCCGATTCATGCACCTTGAGCGCCAGGCGCTCGATCAGGCGGTGGTATTCGTCCCAGGAGACCCAGAGGTGTTTTTCGTTGGTTTGTGGAGTGGTCATAAGATTCCTTGATTAAGCGAACGGATGACGCAGCACGATCGTTTCCTCACGATCCGGACCGGTCGATACCATGTCGACCGGCACGCCGACCAACTCTTCGATACGCTTGATGTAGTTACGGGCGGCCACCGGCAGCGCGTCCATCGACTTGGCGCCGACGGTTGTGTCGGTCCAGCCCGGCATTTCTTCGTACACCGGCACGCACAGCGCGGCTTCTTCGGCGCCCGACGGGAAGATGTCGGTGGCCACGCCATTGATGGTGTAGCCGGTGCACAGCTTCAGCGTTTCCAGACCGTCCAGCACGTCCAGCTTGGTGATGCACATGCCGGTCACGCCGTTGATCTGGACCGAGCGGCGCAGCAGCGCAGCGTCGAACCAGCCGCAACGACGGGCACGGCCGGTCACGGTGCCGAACTCGTGGCCCACTTGCGCCAGGTGGTGGCCCACGCCGGCGTCGGTTGGCAGTTCCGACGGGAACGGACCGGAACCCACGCGGGTGGTGTAGGCCTTGGTGATGCCCATGACGTAGTGCAGCATGCTCGGGCCGACGCCGGCGCCGGCGGCGGCATTGCCGGCCACGCAGTTCGACGAGGTCACGAACGGATAGGTGCCGTGGTCGACGTCCAGCAGCGAGCCCTGGGCGCCTTCGAACAGCAGGCTGGCGCCGGCCTTGTGCGCTTTGTACAGCGCGCTCGAGACGTCGGTCACCATTGGACGCAGGCGCGGCACGTAGGCCAGCGCGTCGTCCAGGGTCTTCTGGTAGTCGACCTTCGGTGCTTTCAGATAGTTTTCCAGCACGAAGTTATGGTAGTCCAGATTGGCTTCCAGTTTTTCGGCGAAACGTTTTTCGTTCAGCAGGTCGGCGATACGGATGGCGCGGCGCGCCACTTTGTCTTCGTACGCAGGGCCGATGCCCTTGCCGGTGGTGCCGATCTTGGCGTCGCCGCGGGCGGCTTCACGGGCGTGATCCAGCGCAGCGTGGTACGGCAGGATGACCGGCGCTGCGTCCGACACTTTCAGGCGCGAGGCGACTTCCACGCCGACCGCTTCCAGCTTGTCGATTTCGCGCAGCACGTCCGGCACCGACACCACCACACCGTTACCGATGTAGCAGGCCACGCCCGGGCGCATGATGCCCGACGGGATCAGTTGCAGCGCAGTCTTGACGCCGCCGATGACCAGCGTGTGGCCGGCGTTGTGACCGCCCTGGAAGCGCACCACGCCTTGCGCGTGATCCGTCAGCCAGTCGACGATTTTGCCTTTACCTTCATCGCCCCATTGGGTACCGATGACGACGACGTTTTTTGCGTTTTTGTTTGACATCACATTAACCTAAGTTTTTAAGAATCCAGTTACTACCATGCTCTTCGAGGACCAGCGCGCGATCGCACTCGAACTCGTCCAGTTCGTGGCTGTGACCCGGCATACTCTGGATCACCACTTCGCCGGACTTGCGCAGCTCGGCGATTTTTTCCTTCAATTCCGGCGCATTGCCCCACGGCGCGCGGATCGAATGCTTGCGCTCCGCAGTAGGCAACAGGCGCGCCAGTTCGCGCAGGTCGAGCGAGAAGCCGGTGGCGGGACGTGCCCGGCCGAAGGCCTCGCCTACGTGATCGTATCGGCCGCCGCGCGCCACCGCGTTCGGCAAGCCGGGGACATACAGCGCGAACATCGCGCCGCTTTCGTATTGGTAGCCGCGCAGGTCGGCCAGGTCGATGGCAACCTGGGCCCGGCCCAGCGCCGACGCCGCCAGCGCGGCCAGTTCGGCCAGCGCCTTGGCGATGCCCGGCAGGTCCGGCAGCACCTCGCGCGCCTTCGCCAGCACGTCGACGTCGCCATACAGCGACGGCAGCGCCAGCAAGGCGTCGCGCACCTGCGGCGCGTAATCCCGGGTCAGCGCCTGAAGGTCCGGCACGTCCTTGGCGCGCAGCGCGGCATACAGTTTCGCCTGGTCGCGCTGGGCTGCCGGGCAATTGTCCAGCAGCGCGCGCAGCACGCCGACGTGCATCAGATCGAGCCGCACTTCGGTGAAACCGGCCAGGGCCAGCGAGGCCAGCGCCAGTTCCTGGATTTCCGCGTCGGCTTCCAGGCCGGCGTGGCCGTACATCTCGCAGCCGATCTGCAGCGGTTCGCGGGTGGCGTGCAGGCCCGACGGACGGGTATGCAACACACTGCCGGCGTAGCACAGGCGCGTGACCGACGTACGGTTCAGCAGGTGAGCGTCGATGCGCGCCACTTGCGTGGTCATGTCTGGACGCAGGCCCAGCATGCGGCCCGACAGCTGGTCGACCAGCTTGAAGGTACGCAGGTCGGTGTCTTCACCGGCGCCGGTCAGCAGCGATTCCAGGTACTCCAGCAACGGCGGCATGACCAGCTCGTAGCCGTACAGGCGGAAATTATCCAGCATCAGGCGACGCAACTCTTCAATCTTGCGAGCTTCCGACGGCAAAACGTCGGCGATATTCTCAGGCAGCAGCCAATTCGGCATGGGACTATTTATTTAAGAAATGAACAATGCGGCACGCAGGCCGAGGCCACCAAACTGGACGGCCGAACCTGATATTTTACGCGAAAATGCGTTGAATGAGGGGAAAAAGTCGCCAACACGTCGCTCCCGCGCAGGCGGGAGCCCATACAACGCCGAACCAGGCGGCTCGGCATGGATTCCCGCTTGCGCGGGAATGACGTTATTTCTTGGCTGGAGCAGCAGCGCCGCCGGCGCCAGAGCCCTTGAAGTATTTGAAGAAGTCCGAGCTGGAATCCATCACCATCACGTCGCCATGGTTCTTGAAGGTGGTGCGGTAGGCTTCCAGGCTGCGATAGAACTTGTAGAACTCAGGGTTCTTGCCGAATGCGTCGGCATAGATGGCCGACGCCTTGGCATCGCCCTCACCCTTGGTTTCTTCCGCTTCCCGATACGCTTCCGCCAGGATCACCGAACGCTGGCGATCGGCATCGGCGCGGATCTTCTCGGATTCCGCCGCGCCGGTCGAGCGCAGCTCGTTGGCCACGCGCATGCGCTCGGCCTTCATGCGTTCGTACACCGAGTTATTGATCTGCTCAACATACTCCACGCGTTTCAGGCGCACGTCGATGATCTCGACGCCGATCTGGGCGGCTTCCTGCACCACCTTGGCGCGGATACCTTCCATCACCTTGCCGCGCTGGCCGGAAATCACTTCCGCCACCGTGCGCTTGGTGATTTCTTCATTCAGCGCCGCCTTGATGATCTGCGACATACGGTCACGCGCGCGGCTTTCTTCGCCGCCGAAGGTCACGTAGTACAGCTTGGGCTGGGCTTCGCCGCGGCCGATACGCCATTTGACGAAGCTGTCCACCAGGATGTTCATCTTCTCGGCGGTGATGAAACGCTCGGCATCCGGCGATTCGATCGTCATGATGCGGTTATCCAGGAACACCACGTTCTGGAACGGCGGCGGCAGTTTGAAGTGCAGGCCCGGCTCGCGGATCACTTCCTTGATCTGGCCCAGTGCGAACACGATCGCATATTTGCGCTGGTCGACCACGAACACGGTCGACGACAGCAGCATCAGCGCGATGAACGCCAGGACAACGGTACTAGCTATGCGATTCATTAACGGCTCTCCCGGTCACGTAAGGACTCGCGCGTGCGCGGATCGCGCAGGCGGTTGACTTCCACCGACGGTATCAGGTCGGATGGCAGCGTGGCGCTGGTGGCTGGCGAGCCGCCGGCCGCTTGCGCCGCAGCGGCGCGCGCGGCGGTGGCTTGCGCATCGGTGGCTGCGGCCTGGGCGATCAGCTTGTCCAGCGGCAGATAGAGCAGGTTGCTGCCGTTTTTCGCATCGACCATCACCTTGGAGGCGCTGGAGAAGATCTGCTGCATGGTGTCCAGGTACATGCGGTCACGCGTCACGCCCGGCGCTTTCTGGTACTCGACCAGCACCTGCTTGAAGCGCGAAGCATTACCGGTGGCGTTTTCCACCACCATCGAACGATAGCCCTCGGCTTCCTGCAGCAGGCGCGACGCAGCGCCGCGCGCGGTAGGAATTACCTGGTTGGCGTAAGCCTGGCCTTCATTCTTCTGGCGCTCGCGGTCCTGCCCTGCTTTCACCGCATCGTCGAAGGCAATCTGCACCTGCTCCGGCGGCTGCACCGCTTGCAGCGTCACGCTGGAGACCAGCACGCCGGAAGCGTAGCGGTCGAGGATCTGCTGCATCAGCTGCTGGGTTTCGAAGGCCACTTTGTCGCGGCCTTCGTACAGCACGAAGTCCATCTTGTTCTTGCCGACGATTTCGCGGATCGACGTTTCGGCGACCTGGCGCACGGTGTCTTCCTCGTCGCGGTTGTTCATCAGCCACGCGACCGGATCTTTCAGCTTGAACTGCACGGCGAACTGGATGTCGATGATGTTTTCGTCATCGGTCAGCATCAGCGATTCGCGCGCCTGCTTGTTCTTGATATTGCCACGGTAGCCAATTTCCACCATGCGCATCTGCGACACCTTCACCGTTTCGTCGCTCTGGAACGGGTATGGCCAGCGCCAGTTGAAACCGGAGCCGGTGGTGTGGCTGACTTTGCCGAAGGTGTAGACCACGCCGGTCTGGCCTTCCTGCACGATGAACGAACCGCTGGCGAGCCAGATCAGCGCCACCACCGCGCCGATGGCGCCGGCCGTGGCGCGGATGCCGCCGGCGAGGTCGGGACGATTGCCGCCGCCGTCACCGCCGCCGTTGTTGTCGTTGTTATTGTTGGGCGGACGCTTCTGGCCGAACAGGTTGTTCAGCTTCTGATTGAAGTCGCGCCACAGCTGCTCCATATCCGGCGGACCTTCACCGGGCTTCTTGCCTTCATTGGCCTGCGGCTTGTTGTCCTTCCCCCAGCGAGGGTCGTTCAGCGACAGCTTCAAGCCGAGTCGTTTCATAAGTGAGGAGACACGCATTAGTGTGATCCAACGTCAGTGAGGGTGGGACTGCTCTCTACTTCTTCTAATTCTTCTTGTGTGTCTTCGGTGTCGTATGGCTGCTGCAGGCGCGCGTTCGGCGCGGCCTTGGCCCATTCGGTGATGGCGCCACGCAGCAAGTCCAGTCCTTCGCCAGTGCGGGCACTGAGGAAGACGCGAGAAATCTTATCATATTCATCTCGCTCAACCGATGGTTCGAGGTCGGCCGCGTCGATCTTGTTCCACACCAGAATCTGCGGAATATGATCGGCGCCGATTTCCTTGAGCACCAGGTTGACCTGCTCGATCTGCTCCATGCGCACCGGCGACGCGGCATCCACCACGTGCAGCAGCAGATCGGCATGGATGGTCTCTTCCAGCGTGGCGCGGAATGCCGCCACCAGCTGGTGCGGCAGCTCGCGCACGAAACCCACCGTATCGGACAGCACCACGTTGCCGACTTCCTCGCCCATGTAGACGCGACGCGAGGTCGTGTCCAGCGTGGCGAACAACTGGTCGGCCGCATACACGCCGGCCTTGGTCACCGCGTTGAACAGGGTGGATTTGCCAGCATTGGTGTAGCCCACCAGCGAAATCGAGAACGTCTGGGTACGGTTGCGCGAACGGCGCTGGGTCTCGTGCTGCTTGCGCAGCTTGGCCAGGCGCGCGCGCAAAGCCTTGACCCGCTCGCCGATCAGCCGGCGGTCGGTTTCCAGCTGCGTTTCGCCGGGACCGCGCAAGCCGATACCGCCCTTCTGGCGCTCAAGGTGAGTCCAGCCGCGGATGAGTCGGGTCGCAAGGTGCTGTAGCTGTGCCAGCTCAACTTGCAGCTTGCCCTCGTGGCTCTTCGCGCGCTGCGCGAAAATATCGAGGATCAAACTGGTCCGGTCCAGCACCCGGATGTTCAGGCGCTTTTCCAGGTTACGTTGCTGCGCCGGCGACAGCGCGTGGTTGAAGATGACGATTTCGATGCGGTCGGCCAGCACGGCCTGGCCGATTTCGTCGGCCTTGCCGCTGCCGACGAAATAAGCCGCGTCCGGCGCGGAGCGCTTGGCCGTGATCACCGCCACCGGTTCCGCCCCCGCTGAACGCGCCAGCAGGTTGAGTTCCTCGACGCTGGCGGCAAAGTCGCCCTGGCCGAAATCGATACCGACTAAAGCTGCGCGCATACGACGGTCACGCTAGGTGGAGAGAAGCGATGCTGCAAATGCTTATTCCGCTTCGTTTTCAATATTGAGGTTGACGGCGCGCGCCGGCACCACGGTGGAGATGGCGTGTTTGTACACCATCTGGGTCACGGTGTTACGCAGCAGTACGACGTACTGGTCGAACGATTCGATGTGGCCTTGCAGCTTGATGCCGTTGACCAGATAGATCGAAACAGGAACGTGTTCCTTGCGCAAGGCGTTCAGGAATGGGTCTTGTAACAGTTGCCCTTTATTGCTCATAACAGCTCCATTTTATGTTGTTGTGTTGGAAGTGGAGGCGAAACGCTTGATTTCAAGGTCGTGGCCCAGCGAAAAGTCTTTAAAAGTCAAACTATTTTCGCTGAAACACCGCTCGCCACGTCAAAAGTGGTGCTTCTAAGCCACTGTACCTTGTTTTGGTTTTTTTTGCAGGCTGTTCCTGCAAAAAACAGCGAAAAAAATTGCCGGTCATTCTCGCAAAAGCGGGAATCCATGAACGCTGGACTTTCTACTTGCGCACGGATTCCCGCCTGCGCGGGAACGACATTATTTTCCGGAAGTTTTTGCGAACGGGTTCTTGCCCGTACGCAGTTCAATCCGCAACGGCGTACCGACCAGATTGAACGTCTCGCGGAAATGCTTCTCCAGATAACGCTTGTACGGATCGCTGATGGCGTCGAGCGCATTGCCGTGGATAACGATCACCGGCGGATTCATGCCGCCCTGGTGCGCATAGCGCATCTTCGGACGGATCGAGCCCTTGCGCTTCGGCTCCTGCTTCTCCACCGCCTCGATCAGCGCGCGGGTCAGCTTCGGCGTCGACAGGTCGGCGAACGCTGCGGCGTACGCCTGGTCCAGCGACTTCATCAGTGGACCGATGCCCTGCGCCTTCAGCGCCGAGATGAAGTGCATCTTGGCAAAGCCGAGAAAGTCCAGTTTGCGGTCGATGTCGATCTTGATCTCGTCGCGTTCGTCGGTGCGCAGGCCGTCCCACTTGTTGACGGCGATGACCAGCGCGCGGCCGGTCTCCAGCACGAAGCCGGCGATGTGCGCATCCTGCTCGGAGATGTCCTGCTGCGCGTCGAGCATCAGCACCACCACGTTGGCTTCCGAGATCGATTGCAGCGTCTTCACCACCGAGAATTTTTCGATGGCTTCGAAGACTTTGCCGCGGCGGCGGATACCGGCGGTGTCGATCAGCGTGTACTGCTTGCCGTCGCGCTCAAACGGAATCTCGATCGAGTCGCGGGTGGTGCCCGGCATGTCGAAAGCGATGACGCGCTCTTCACCCACCAGGGTGTTGATCAGCGTCGACTTGCCGACGTTGGGACGGCCCACCAGCGCGATCTTGATGCCGCGATCGGTCGGTTCCAGCTCTTCCGGATCTTCCGGACGTTTTTCAAACGCCGTATCCAGCGCCAGATCGACCAGATCGTGCACGCCGTCGCCGTGTGCCGACGAAATGACAGCCGGTTCGCCCAGTCCCAGTTCGTAGAAGTCCGCCACCACTGCGTTGTAGCGCATGCCCTCCGCCTTGTTCACGACCAGCAGCACCGGACGGCCGCTCTTACGCAGGAAGTCGGTGATGGTCTTGTCGTGCGGGGTCAAGCCCTGGCGGCCGTCGACCAGGAAGATGACAACGTCCGCTTCGGCCACGGCCTGCTTGGTTTGCTTGGCCATCTGGTGGAGGATGCCTTCCTTGGCCACCGGCTCAAAGCCGCCGGTGTCGATTACGAGGAAGGGACGTTCGCCGACACGGCCCTCGCCATAGTGACGATCGCGCGTCAACCCAGGCAAGTCCGCCACCAGCGCATCGCGCGAGCGGGTCAGACGATTGAACAAGGTCGATTTCCCTACATTGGGTCGACCCACTAGTGCGATTACCGGCTTCATTTTATTACTCGACCGCGAGTGCGGTCACTGTCCCTGATTGGGTTTGGAAAATCAAATTCGTGCCAGCGATGACGGGGTCAGCCTGGATAGGGCTGCCGTCGGTCGCCACACGACCAATAAATGCGCCATCTTCCCGTGACAGGAAGTGGATGTAACCCTGGTAGTCGCCAACTGCCACTGCGCGGCCGTACGACACGGGGGTCGACAGCGCGCGGAAGGTCAGTTTGTCGTTCTTCCAGGCGTTCGCGCCGTTTTCGCGGCTGAACGCGGACACGGCGCCCTTGTCATCCGAAACGAAAACGAAACGCTGGTCGACCGCCACGCCCTTGTCGGACGATGCGGCCTTGCTCCACTTCGGCGCGCCGGTGGCGACGTCGAAGCAGGCTACGCGGCCCTGGTAGGAAACCGCGCAGATGTCTTTCTCATAGATCACCGGCGTGCCGGCGATGTCGGTCACGCGTTCCAGCTCGGTGGCGCCGCGCGGTTCGCCGACCACCACCTCAAAGCGCTGCTGGCCTGCCGCCAGCGCCAGCGCCAGCAGCTTGCCGCCCGGCTGGGCGATGTAGGCGTTCGGCGCGGCGATCACCATGCCCGGCGCATTGCGCAGGGTCAGGGCCGGCGTGGTGCGGGTCACGTTCCATTTCTTGTCGCCGGTCTTGGCATCGAAGCCGGTGATGACGTTGTCGACGCTGCGCACCACCACCAGGCCACCGCCGGCTTCCGGCGACGACAGCACTTCGCTGGTGGCTTGCGCCTTCCACAGCTGCTTGCCGTTGGTGTCGTAGGCCAGGATTTGACCCTTGACGCCGCCGACCACCACCACGTCGCCGTCGCTGCCCACACCGGCCGTCAGGTCGGTGCCGGTCTTGATGCGCCAGATTTCCTTGCCGGTGGCGGCGTTCAGGCGTACCAGCGCACCGCCCGCATCGGCCACGTAGACGCTGTCACCCACTACCGCCGGCGTGAAGACTGCGTTGCCGGCTTTGCCGACCGAGTACTTCCACACCGTCTTCGGCGACAGCGTCGGGTTTTTCAACTCCACCAGCGGCGCCGGCTGGTTCTTGGCATCTTTGGATCCGAACAAGGAACAACCGGCCAACATCGCAAACACGCTTGCTGCAACTACTTTTTCGGTAATACGCATAATTTATAAACCTTGATCGTTAGAGCCGTCGCTCCCGCGCATGCGGGAGTCTATACTCAGCATGGATTCCCGCTTGCGCGGGAACGACCTGCCGTTAAGCTGCGCCTTTTTCAGCCGGCACGGAGCCGCCGATTGCTTCCAGTTTCAGCTGGATCAGCTGACGGCCCGGGTTCTTCTTGTCGGCGTCCAGCGCGGCCTGATAGGCGGCGCGGGCTTCGACCAGCTTGTTCTGCGCGGCCAGTACATCGCCCTTGCGGTCCGCCACGGCGCCGGCGAATTGCGCCGGCACGTCGCCGGACAGCACTTTCAGCGCTTCATCGTAGGCTTTTTCATCCAGCAGCACGCCGGCCAGACGGATCTTGGCAACCGCGCGGAATTCGTCGGCGCCGTGATCGGCCGCCCACTGCAACTGGGCCTTGGCCGATTTCAGATCATTGGCGTCAAACGCGCTCTTGGCGGCGACCAGTGCGGCCATTGGCGCATAGGTGGTGCTGCCAAATTTGCTTTCCATGTCGCCGGCGGCGCGCAGCACCTTGGCGTTGTCCTTGGCTTCCACCGCCGATTGCAGCTCGGCGTACAGCGCCGAGGCCTGGCCGGACTGGTTACGCTCGTAGTATTTCCAGCCGGTCCAGCCGGAGTACGCCGCCAGCGCCGCGATCACTACCCAGGTCGTGGCGTTGCCGTATTTGTCCCACCAAGCTTTGAGGGACGCGATTTGTTCTTGTTCTTCAAGATCGTATGCCATGGTATTCGTCTGCCGTATCGTTGGTTTGGTTGAATTAGTGGTTGCAGTGTTCGTCGTGCACGTGGTGGTGATGGTCGCCGCTGTCGGTGATCTGGTCCACCACAAAGTCGACCACGTTCTCGAACGGCACCGTGGTTTGCTGCTGGTCGCCTTCCGCCGCGCGCATCGCCTTGACGGCGGCGGTGTTGTTGGCCACTTCATCGTCGCCGATGATGACGGCAAACGATGCGCCGCTGCCGTCGGCCTTCTTCATCTGCGACTTGAAGCTGCCAGGACCGGCTGCGGTGGAACCGTGCATGATCACGTCCAGGCCCGCATCGCGCAGGCGCTCGCCCAGCACGAAGGCTTGCAGCTGCGCCGCCTCACCCTGATGCACCAGATAGACGTCGCACTGGTTAGGCGCGTCCGGCTCGCCGGCTTCCTTCATCAGTTCGAGCAGGCGTTCGATGCCCATGGCGAAACCGACGGCAGGCGTCGGCTTGCCGCCGAAGGATGCGATCAGCGGATCGTAACGACCGCCTGCGCACACGGTGCCCTGCGAACCCAGTGCGTCGGTGACCCACTCGAACACGGTGCGGTTGTAGTAATCCAGGCCGCGCACCAGGCGCGTATTGATCACGTACTGCACGTTGGCGTGGTCGAGAATCTTGCGCACGCCGTTGAAGTGGGCCAGCGATTCTTCGCCCAGGTAGTCCATCAGCTTCGGCGCGGCGTTGACCATGTCCTGCATCGCCGGATTCTTGGTGTCCAGGATGCGCAGCGGGTTGCTGTGCAGGCGGCGCTTGGCTTCGGCGTCGAGGATGTCTTCGTGTTTTTCCAGGTAGGCGATCAGGTCGACGCGATGGCGCGCGCGCTCTTCGGCGTCGCCGATCGAATTGATCTCCAGGCGAATTTCCGGCAGACCCAGGTCATCCCACAGGCGGCGGCACATGATGATCATTTCCGCGTCCACGTCCGGACCGGAGAAGCCCACGGCTTCGCAACCGAACTGGTAGAACTGGCGATAGCGGCCGCGCTGCGGACGCTCATGGCGGAACATCGGGCCGGTGTACCACAGGCGCTTCGGGCCTTCGTAGACCAGATTATGCTCGATCACCGCGCGCACCGCGCCGGCCGTGCCTTCAGGACGCAGCGTCAGCTGGTCGCCGTTCATCGAGTCTTCGAAGGAGTACATTTCCTTCTCGACGATGTCGGTGACGGCGCCGATGGCGCGTTTGAACAGCGCGGTGTCTTCCACGATCGGCGTGCGGATCTGCTGGAAGCCATAGCTCTGCACCACCGACTGCGCGGTGTTCTCGAACAGCTGCCACAGATGCGAATCGGTCGGCAGGATGTCGTTCATGCCTTTAACGGCGACGATTTTTTCAGATTTCTTATTCTCGGACATTAGCTTCTTTCACTCGTCGTCATTCCCGCGCCAGCGGGAATCCATACTCAGCATGGGTTCCCGCTTACGCGGGAACGACGGGTTGGTAGTTCTTCTTCACGTAATTCAGTACGATTTCCTGGAATTCCTCGACGATGCGTTCACCGCGCAGCGTGGCGAATTTGGCGCCATCGACAAACACCGGCGCCGCCGGCGATTCGCCGGTGCCCGGCAAACTGATGCCGATATTGGCGTGCTTCGATTCGCCCGGACCGTTGACGATGCAGCCCATCACGGCCACGTTCATCGCCTCCACGCCCGGATAGGTCTTTTTCCATTCCGGCATCTGGTCGCGCAGGAAGGTCTGGATGTTATCCGCCAGCTCCTGGAAGGTGGTCGAGGTGGTGCGGCCGCAGCCCGGGCACGCGATTACCATCGGCGTGAATTTGCGCAGGCCCATGGTTTGCAGAATCTCCTGCCCCACGACGACTTCCCTGGTGCGGTCGCCGCCCGGTTCCGGCGTCAGCGAAATGCGGATGGTGTCGCCGATGCCCTCTTGCAGCAGCACCGACAGCGCGGCCGTCGACGCGACGATGCCCTTGCTGCC
Organism: Duganella margarita; assembly: GCF_009857535.1. Taxonomy (GTDB): domain Bacteria; phylum Pseudomonadota; class Gammaproteobacteria; order Burkholderiales; family Burkholderiaceae_D; genus Rugamonas; species Rugamonas margarita. Next base: position 348,605 of record NZ_WWCS01000003.1, on the reverse strand, counting down.
CATGCCCGCTTCGGTCAGACCCAGATGCAGCGGATAGTCGCAGCGCTTGCCCAGTTCGCGGTACACGGCGATCAGGTCCTGCACGCCCGAGACCTTGCACGACAGGATGATCTTGTCGCGGCCCAGACCCAGTTCTTCGGCGCGCACGGCGTTCTCGATGGCCGAGGTAATCAGCGCTTCGTACATCACCTGCTGCGCGGTCCACGGATTCTCGCGGCCGGCGTTTTCGTCCATGATGCGCGCCAGCAGCGCCTGATCCAGGCTGCCCCAGTTGACGCCGATGCGCACCGGCTTGTCGTAGCGCGCGGCCACTTCGATCATCTGCGCAAACTGCGTGTCGCGCTTGGCGCCCTTGCCGACGTTGCCCGGATTGATGCGGTACTTCGACAGCGCCTTGGCGCATTCCGGATAATCGTTCAGCAGCGTGTGGCCGTTGTAGTGGAAGTCGCCGACCAGCGGCACGTCGACGTCCATCTTGTCCAGCTGTTCGCGAATGTACGGCACCGCTTCGGCGGCCTCCGGACGGTCCACGGTCAGGCGCACCAGTTCCGAGCCGGCACGCGCCAGGTCGCGGATCTGGATTGCGGTCTCGATGGCGTTGGCGGTGTCGGTGTTGGTCATCGACTGCACCACCACCGGCGCGTCGCCGCCTACCCAGATCTTGCGCTCGCCGTGCGAGATCAACACGCGGCGGCTGGCGCGGCGGTCGAGTGGTCCCGATGGAATAGCAGTTTGCGTCATGTTCTTAACTCTGTTCTTACTTGATGTTCACGCGTGAGATCGTCCCGCCCGGGATGGTCGGCAATGCCAGCGGCGTGCCGCCCAGCGTCGCTTCCACCGCACCTGGTTTGCCGACGATCAGCAGGGCCGGATCCTTGATGTCAAACGTCTCGGTGCTGCCGGCTTTGACCAGGCGTGCAATCAGCGACGTCGTGCCTGGACGGCGGATCTCCACCCACGAATCTTCTTTCACTTTCAGTACCAGTTCGTGACCGGCGCCGGCGGCCGGCGCGGCCGGTGCTGGCGTCGGCGTTGGCGCAACCGCCACTGGCGCTGGCGCCGGCGCCGCAACCGGCGGCGACACCGCTGCCGGCGCTTCCGCCGCTGGCGCTGGCGCAGCCGCCTGTTCGCCTTGCGGCGGCACGGAAATCAGCGGCACATTGGTCGACTGCACTGGCGAGGCTTCCTCGCCCGGCTTGACCAGCGTGGTCTCGATCGGCGCCGAGGCGTCGACCGGCTTGGTTTCTTCCGCAGGGGCTTCCTTGCGCTGGAACAGCGAGGCCGGAATCAGGCCGCTCTGGTAAGCATAAGCGCCGGCGGCGCCTACCACCACCACTACCGCCAGTCCCACCAGCCAACCGGCCGGCGCCGACGAACGTCCGGTCATCGACGGGAAGCGCGACTCCGAGAACGAGGCCGACAAATCCTTGCGCGGCACCACCACCTCGGGAGCAGGAGGCGCGGTGGCGTCGATCATCGCGACCAGCGGCGCCGCGTCCATCTTCAATACCTTGGCGTAGGCGCGCACAAAACCGCGCGTGACCGCCATGTTGGGCAGCGCGGCGTAATCGCCGGCTTCCAATGCCTTCACCTGGCGCACCGCCAGCTTCAGTTGATCCGCAATCTGTTCGACCGTCCAGCCCATGGACTCGCGCTGGGACGCCAGTAGCGCGCCTGGCGTCGCCTTGCCGGTACTGGTGCTGCCCTGCTCTTGCGGCGGTTCTGCCCACTCAGAATTCATTGGTACCCCTGTTTCACTCATCAAACGCCCCACGTTGATAAGCAGCATACTCGGTCGAGCCGGAGTGGTGACGGCGCAATTGCGTCGCCCAGCCAGCCTCCGCATCCGAATCGCCCAGTTTATGCTGCACCTTAATCGCGAGCCACAGCACATCGGCCGTGAGACTCTCCATCTTTGCCACCTTGTTCAAACGGGTGATGAAGAAATTGGCGCGCACATAATCGCCTTTTTCAAAATACACCCGCGCCAGATTGGCGTTGGTGGCCGGCAGGTCAGGCGTCAACTGCAAGGCTTGCAGCAGATAACGCTCCGCGCTGGCGTAATCCTTGATCTTCAATGCGCACGAGCCGGCGTTGTTCGCGGCGCTGGCCGGCGAACGGTACGAGCGGCTGGCCAGCGCCGCATCAAACAGCGGCAGCGCTTCCTTTACGCGGCCTTCCTGACACAGGAAGGAGCCGTAATTGTTGGCCAGGTCCGGGCTGGCCGGCGCCAGTTTGCGGGCGCGCACGAAGTTGTCTTCGGCCAGCGCGCGTTCGCCCATCTGCTGGTAGATCAGGCCGCGCATGCCGTAACCGTCGGCGTAGGCCGGATCGGCCGCCAGCGCCAGCTTGACTTCGTCCAGCGCCACCGGATACTGGCCCTGCTCGAAGTAGCCGATCGCCAGCTGCATGCGGATGTCGACCTTGCGCTGCAACGCCGTCTGGTCCGAGGCGGTGGTCAGCTCTGCCTTGCCGCTATTGCCGTTCTGCGTGCCTGGCGAGGCGCAACCGGCCAGCGTCCCTGCCGCGCACAGGGCGACGAGACTGAGCCGGCTCCGCTGCGCCAGGAAGGTCATCAGGAATGGATCTCCACGATCTTGCCGAAGTTGGCGCCGAATTTTTGCTGGTACTCGGCCATTTTTTCCATCCGTTGCTGGACCTTGGTGCGGTCCTGCACTTCGCCGGCCAGCTGGCCGCAGGCGGCGTCGATATCGTCGCCGCGCGTCTTGCGGATGGTGGTGACGATGCCGGCATCCAGCAGCACCTGCGCGAAGGCGCTGATGCGCGGGTTCTTTGAGCGCAGCAGACCCGATTCCGGGAAGGGATTAAATGGAATCAGGTTGAATTTGCAGTTGACGCCGAACTCGGGGTGCTGCACCAGCGCCACCAGCTCGCGCGCGTGCTCGTCGCTGTCGTTGACGCCGTCGAGCATGCAATACTCGAAGGTGATGAAGTCGCGCGGCGCAAACTCGATGTAGCGCTTGCAGGCGGCCATCAGCTCCTTCAGCGGGTATTTCTTGTTCAGCGGGATCAGGCCGTTGCGCAGCTCATCGTTGGAGGCGTGCAGCGAGACGGCCAGCGCCACCGGCACTTCCTGCGACAGCTTGTCGATCATCGGCACCACGCCCGAGGTGGACAGGGTCACGCGGCGGCGCGACAGGCCGTAGGCGTTATCGTCCAGCATCAGCTTGAGCGCGGTGGCGGTCGGATCGAAGTTCAGCAGCGGCTCGCCCATGCCCATCATCACCACGTTGGTGATCTGGCGCTCGCCTTTCGGGCCGGGCTCGATGCCTTTGGTGCGGCGCAGTTCGAATTCCGCCATCCACAGCTGGCCGATGATCTCGCCCACGCTCAGGTTGCGGCTGAAGCCCTGCTTGCCGGTCGAGCAGAAACGGCAGTTGACGGCGCAGCCAGCCTGGGTGGAGATACACAGCGTGCCGCGGTTTTCTTCCGGGATGTACACGGTTTCGACCGCGTTGCCACTGCCGACGTCGACCAGCCACTTGCGGGTGCCGTCGGTCGAGGTATGGTCGCTGATGATGGCCGGCGCCGCGATGTGGGCGCGGGTTTTCAGTTTGTCGCGCAGCGACTTGGCCAGATCCGTCATGCTGTCGAAATCCGACGCGCCGAATTGGTGGATCCAGCGCTGCAGCTGCTTGGCGCGGAACGGCTTCTCCCCCAACTCGGCGCAATAAGCGATAAGCTGCGCGGGATCGAAGTCCAGCAAGTTGGTCAGAGGTGCGTTCACGGGCGTGTTCATTTAAGGTTCAAAACAGTACAAAAAAGATACCGCTTCCGCGCGAGGCGCGGAAGCAGAATTACATCAAATTACTTACCGAAGAAGTAAGCGATTTCAACTTGGGCAGCTTCAACAGCGTCCGAGCCGTGAACGGCGTTGGCGTCGATCGAGTCAGCGAAATCAGCACGGATGGTGCCTTTGTCAGCCTTCTTAGGATCGGTTGCGCCCATCAGTTCGCGGTTTTTCAGGACGGCGTTTTCGCCTTCCAGTGCCTGGATCATGACTGGACCCGAAACCATGAAGTCCACCAGATCTTTGAAGAAGCCGCGCTCTTTGTGCGCAGCGTAGAAACCTTCAGCCTCTTCACGCGACAGCTGCTTCATTTGCGCAGCGACGATCTTCAGGCCAGCGTTCTCGAAGCGGCTGTAGATTTGGCCGATCACGTTTTTTGCAACTGCGTCTGGTTTGATGATCGACAGGGTGCGTTCGATTGCCATTTGAAAAACTCCAATAAAAAGAAAGGTTTAAAACGAAATTGATAATCCAATCAACCTTTGATTTTACCATAGAACACCCCATATGCCGAAACATGGACGTAGATAAGCTTGCAATACGGCTACTATTTGCCCGTTTTTGGTGCTGGGAAACGGCCATGAAGACAGATTAAGCCCGATTTAAGTGCAATTCTGGCAGGTTTTAAGGATTTCCCGACCCTGACGTGCTATGCTTTTATCAAAGCGGTAAACTTTCATCCTTTAATGGAGGGCACTATGAACAACATGCAAAACACCTACGACCTGGCGGGAAGCCGTCGCCTGGTGCAGCACAACGTGCTGCGCAATACCTACTGGCTGCTGGCCCTGTCGATGGTGCCAACCATCTTTGGCGCGGTCATCGGCGTGTCCCTGCACCTGCCGCTGGGCGGCGGCCTGATGGCGCTGGCGTTCCTGGCGGTCGCCTTCGGCTTCATCTGGGGGATTGAAAAGAACAAGGATTCCGGCGTCGGCGTCGCCCTGCTGCTGGGCTTCACCTTCTTCATGGGCCTGTGGCTGACCCCACTGCTGTCGCGCATCCTGGGCTACTCGAACGGCGGCTTCCTGATCGCCACCGCATTTGGCGGTACGGCGGCGGTGTTTGCCACGCTGGCGTCGATCGCCACGGTGTCGAAGCGCGACTTCTCGGGCATGGGCACGTGGCTGTTCGCCGGCGTGGTGATCCTGATTCTGGCGTCGCTGGCCAACATCTTCCTGCACATCCCGGCACTGGCAATCGTGATCTCGGTGGTGGCCATTGCGATCTTCTCGGCCTACATCCTGTATGACGTGCAGCAGATCGTCAACGGCGGCGAGACCAACTACATCCGCGCCACGCTGAGTATCTACCTGGACGTGTACAACATCTTCGCCAACCTGCTGTCGCTGCTGGGCATCTTCGGCGGCAACCGCAACTAAGCGTTAAGCATTCCCAGAAAGCCGGCCTCGCGCCGGCTTTTTTATCGCCCTTTTTTTGACAGGAGTTCCATGCGCCGCTTCGTCCTGCTCCTGCTTCTGCTGCTCACCCCATTCGCTTTCGCCCAGGTCGACTTCAACGTCGCCACCTACAACCTCCGCTACGACAATCCGAAAGACGGCAAAAATGTCTGGCCGGACCGCCGCGATGCCATGCGGGCGCTGGTGCGTTACCACGGCTTCGACCTGTGGGGCACGCAGGAGGGACTGGAAAACCAGTTGGCCGACCTCGATACCCTGAACGAATATGCGCGCGTCGGCGTCGGCCGCGACGACGGCAAGCAGGCCGGCGAGCACTCGGCCATTTTTTACCGGCGCGAGCGTTTTGCACTGGAGGACCATGGTGATTTCTGGCTCAGCGCCACGCCCGACAAACCCTCCATGGGCTGGGACGCCCGTTGCTGCAAACGCCTCGTGACCTGGGCAAAGTTGCGCGACAAGCCGAGCGGCCAGGTGTTTGTGGTGTTGAATGCGCATTTCGACCACGAAGGCGTGGTGGCGCGGCGCGAATCGGCCCGCCTGCTGGTGGAGCGCAGCCGCACGCTGGCAGGCAAAATGCCGCTGATCGTGCTGGGTGATTTCAATAGCACACCGGACAGCGAGGTTGTGGCCACCATCAGCGCCGCCCTGCGCGACGCCAGGGCCATCAGCCAGACGCCCGCCTACGGACCGCTGGAGACATTCAACGACTTCGATATCAGCAAGCCGGCGCAGGAGCGCATCGACTACGTCTTTCTCAGCCAGCAGTGGCAGGTGCTGCGCTACGCGGTGCTAACCGATTCGATGGAAGCGCGCTATCCGTCCGACCACTTCCCCGTCGTAACGCGCCTGCGGCTACCTATCTTAATCCCTGGACTCAACGCATCAGGCGCCACTGACTAAAAACTCACTCCGCTGCGCCCAGGGCGTGATCTCGTTTAGTTCGGCCCGCAGTTGGCGCTCGGCGACCTCAATATCGTGCGCGACTTGCGCGCGTAGCCAGTAGCCGTTAGATAGGCCAAGATAACGGCAAAGCCGCAGGTCAGTATCCGCGCTCACTGTGCGCCGTCCGGCCACGATTTCATTGATACGCGTGGGTGGTACACCGATATCCATTGCCAGGCGATATCTGCTAATACCCATGGGCTTAATAAACTCCTCCAGCAGAAGCTCTCCCGCAGTCACTGGCTTTAACAATTTGCGCTTTGGCATGTGATCGCTCCTTCCTTTAATGGTAGTCGGCGATCTCGACATCGACTGCCCACAATATCCGACGCGCAACATCTTCAAAGCTGGCAAATCGTCGCACCCTCGCGCCCTTGGCTAACGCTGCTGTATCCCGACATTTGAAGGACACAATCATAGTATAGTCGCGATGCGGTTATAGTCACTCTTGCCGCTTGGCATCGTCGGCGCCGCGCACCTGGAAGCGGGTGGTGGCGATCGGTTTTGCGTTGGCGTCGACCAGCGCCAGCTGGTGCTGGCCGGGCGTGGGGCGCCAGCTGTAGCTGCTGGCGGCCTGGCCTAGCGGCTCGCCGTCCAGCTGCCAGCTCAGGTCCTGCCCGCCCTGCGCCTGGAAGAATACGCGCTGGATGGCGTCCGGGATATCAGGATCGAGCGCGATGATGGCGGCTTCGCCTGGATACAGGATTTTCGGTGCGCGATGCAAATCCTGAACCAGTGCGATCACCGGGCTCTCGGTGCCGGCGATGAACCATTCGTTGCGCGCAGCTTCCAGCGCCGGTTGATAGGCGATCTGCTGGCGCACCACACCGGCCGGCGGCTTGGGTGCGCGGCTGCCCTGACCGCGATGCAGGTAATCCATCACGTCACGCCACACCGGCGCGGCGCCGCTGACGCCGGACACGTCCCACATCGATTGGCCGTCAAAATTACCGACCCAGACGCCTACCGTGTATTTGTCGGTATAGCCCACACACCAGTTGTCGCGCATGTCCTTGCTGGTACCGGTTTTGACGGCGGCCCAGAAGGTGGTCGCCAGTTCGTTCTTCAGGCCGAAAGTGATGCTGCGCGCCGCACGGTCAGCCAGGATGTCGCTGACGATGAAACTGGCGCGCGCATCGAGCACGCGGCGTGATGCGGCGGTGGCTTGCGGCGCCAGCGTCACCGCGCCATACATCCCGCCGTTGGCCAGCGTGCGATAGGCATTGCTCAGCTCCAGCAGCGACACCTCGGCAGATCCCAGCGCCAGCGAATAGCCGTAGTACTCGGCCGGCCGCGTCAAACTGCTCAAGCCCACCTCGCGCAGGCGTTCGTGAAAACGCTCCATGCCCGTCATCACCAGCGTGCGCACGGCCGGCACGTTGAGCGAACTGGCAAGGCTGGTGCGCACGCTGACGTAGCCTTTAAAATTCTTGTCGTAGTTCTGCGGGATGTACATGCCACCCGGCGTCGAGATATCGATCGCCGTATCGTCCATCAGCGACGCCGCCGTCAATTGCTTGCGTTCCAGCGCCAGCTCGTACAGGAACGGCTTGAGCGTCGACCCGGCCTGGCGCAGCGCCGCCACGCCATCCACCTCGCCGCCGCCGGCATTGCCGACATAGGCCAGAATCTCGCCGCTGGCGTTATCCAGCACCACCACCGCACCGTCGTTGACATTGCGCCCCTGGAGCGCGGCCAACTGCTGGCGCAGCACATTCTGCGCGTAGCGCTGCAAGCCCGCATCCAGCGTGCTGCGCACCGCTTGCCCGCTGCGCGTCAGCAGCTGCTGCGCCACCTGCGGCGCCGGCGGCAGATTGGCCGCCAGCTGCGGACGGCTCATCGCCACCACAATCCGTAGCTGGATCTCGCTACAGGTCGACGGCAAGCGGAGCTCCAGCGCCAGCGCACAGGCCCGCTGCGATACCACCTTCTGCCCCGCCGCCGGGCCGCGCAGCAGGCTGGCCAGAATCACCGACTCGCTCAAATCCAGTCCGGAAGGCGCCTTGCCGAACATACCGCGCGCCGCCGCGCCAACGCCTTGCAGCTCGCCGCGATACGACACCATGTTCAGATACGCTTCCATAATCTGCTGCTTGGTCCACTGCGTATCGAGTTCGCGCGCCGCCTTCACCTGATCCCACTTCTGACCCCAACTGCGGCCCTTGGCAGCTGGCTGCAAGGCCGGATCGAGCAAGGCTGCCAGCTGCATGGTGATGGTCGAGGCGCCGCGCGGACGCGTGCGGAACAGGTTATCCCACGCCGCCTTGGCCGCCGCGTTCCAGTCCACGCCATCGTGCTGGTAGAAACGCTGGTCCTCCGCCTGCAGCACTGCCGCCGGCAGCGCCGGCGAAATATCGTTCAGCGCCACCCACGGCAGGCGCCGCACCGTCATGTCGATGCGCAGCGACTGGATCGCCTCGCCGTGCCGGTCCAGCAGTTCCGCATCCGAAGAGCGATACGCCTTGCGCACCTCGTCAAATGTCGGCGCGGCGTGAACGGCGCCGGCCAGCGCCAGCGCAAGGGTAAAAACGATCAGCTTCATTTCACGGTAATGGCGGCATTAGGCGAAGCGCCAAACATCTCGGGGCTGTACATCGCCTCGACACGAGTTGGCGGCAGGTTGAACTGGCCCGGATTATTCAGACGCACAGTGTACTCCACGCTCCATTTGCCTTTCGGGACAAACTCGTAGAACGCGCGGTAGCCCTCAAACGTGCGCTCCTGGAAGGCCGGATAGGCCCAGCCGGTATTGGCCTCGCCGCTGCGCATGATCTTCGAATCGCCGCCCAGGCCGGAACCCAGCACCGTGGCGCTGGCCGGGATCGGATCGTCCACCACCACCCAGGTCATATCCGACTGCGCTTCCAGATCCAGATGCACGCGATAGACATCGCCACGCGACCATACGCCCTTGACCTTCTGCTCAACCGGCGTGATGGTCTTGGCGATGCGGTAGCCGCTCGACAGCGGCGCCTTGAGCGGCACGGCCGATAAAGTCTGCACCGTGGCCCATGGCTTGCCGGCGCCCGCATGTTCCAGCGCCAGCTGACCACTGCCGCCACGCGGCCAAGGCAGCATCACCGTGCCACCGGCCGGCTCGCCGCCGAAGGCGATGCTCTTGCTGGCGTTGGCCAGCGTGGCGCCGGCGGTACCGGTGACCTTGTCCTTCTCGAACAGGCGCGAGAACTTGTCGACCGCCAGCACGCCCCAGGCATTCGCCACCGTCGTGCCCCAACGGCCTTTCTGTTGCCGTCCCAGCGCACCGCGCGCCAGCCGGCCGATATCATCCTTCCACGCCGGATTGTCGGCCATGACCAGCAACAGCCGGTTGGCATTGCCGTCGGCGGAAGACATCAGCCACCACCAGTCGTCGGTGCGCTCGGTGGAGAAGGTCATCGTCGTGCCTTGCAGGTTGAGGCGCGAACGCAGGATCTGCTCCGCCTCTTTCAGGCGCTGCGCACGCTGCGGCAGCTCCTTCGAGCGTTGCAGGATCTGGTACCAATCGAGGACTGCGGACGTCGGCCACAAGTTAGGCTGCACCGTGAACGACTCCAGGTCGCCCGCCTGCGTCGGCCGCGAGCGCGACAACGCTTCCAGCGCGGCGATCTTGCGCACCGCCAGATCGGCCGTCGGCAAGGCCGAGTAACGCACCACTTTGCCCTGCACGAACGCCAGCAGGCCCGACTCCATTTGTCCGCGCAGACCATCTGGAATCACATAGCCCGCTTCCGCTGCCGCCGACAGCACATACGCCGTCAGCGTATCGCTGCCTTGATACATGGTGGCGAAATACTTGACCAGACCATCGCTGTCCAGATGCGCCGGCAGCGTGTCGATGGCCGACTGCCACATCGACTTGTCATGCAGCGCGATCGAACGCGAGGCGACCTGCTCGAAGCAGCGGTAAGGATACTTCTTCATGTACTCCTGCACGCCCGGCAGGTCGCCGCCCAGCGATGGGCTGTACTGCACCTGCACGCCGCCGCGTCCCGGCACCGCGTCGTCCGGTAACGCCACCTGCATCGACAGCTTGCGGTCCAGTTGCAGCAAGGTGGCCTGCATTACCGTCACCGGCACCGCCGGCACCACCTTCTGCTTGATCTTGATGTGGTCCGTCGATGCCGCGCCGCCGCCCTCCACTGCCGCGCTGACATCCCAGTCCAGCGTGCTGATGCCGGCCGGCACCTGCACGTCCCAGCCAATCTCGCGCGCCTGCCCCGGCTCCAGCGACACCGATTGCGGCGACAGCGCCTTGCCGCCGGCGCTGGCTTTCAGTGTGGCGCTCACCGCAGCGTCGGTGGTATTGCGCAGCGTGAAACCGGCGCGCAAGCGATCGCCCTCGCGCACCAGCGCCGGCAGTCCTGAAAGCAGAATCAGATCCTGCGAACTGCGCACCTCCGTGCGGCCGGTGCCGAACAAATCCGCCTGCGCACTGGCGATGGCGACGATGCGGAACGCCGTCAGCGAATCGTTGATCGGCACCTGCACCGTGGCTTCGCCGTTTGCATCGAGCGTCACGCGCGCCTTCCAGAACAGCAGCGTGTCGAACAGCTCCCGTCCCGCGCCCTTGCCGCCGCCACCGCCGGCCGGCACCGCCTTGCGGCCGAAGTGGCGCTTGCCGACCACCTGCATCTGCGCGGTGGCCGTGGTCACTTGCAGGCTGCGCTGGCCCATCATGGTTTCCAGCAGATCCCAGCTGGTGTTGGGCATCAGCTCCAGCAGGCCGACATCGACCGCGGCCAGCGCCACCTCCGCTCCGGCCGGCGGCGCCGAGCCATCCGGCAGCGTGACCTTGACCGCCACCGTGGCCTTGTCGCGCACCTTGTACACCGGCTTGTCCGCCGTGACCTGCACCTTCAGCTCATTGGCCGACCAGCCCACGCGCAGCGGCGCGATCCCCAGCTTGTAGGCCGGCTTGCCCAGATCGACCAGCGCCGTCGGCTGCACGCTGTTCACGCGTCCGCGCACCACCAGCGCGGAGACGTAGACATTCGGCGCATATGACTTCTTGACCGGAATGGTAAACACCGGCTCACTGCCGCTGAGCGGACGAATATACGTATCGATCACGCCTTCGCGTTCCACCGTCACCAGCGCAGTCGCCTCGCGGAATGGCATGCGCACCTGGAAGCTGGCCGTCTCGCCAGGCTCGTAGCGCTTCTTCTCCGGCAGCAGATCGATGCGGTCGTTGTCGGTGGCGGCGAACCACCAGTCGGCGCCGTCGGCCACCCAGGTTTCGCGATGGGCGATGGCGGTGCGCTGCTGCCCATCCTGGGTCTTCGCGCGCAGGATCAGGTTACCCGATGCCGGCGCCTTGACCTTGCAGATCAACAGTCCCTTGGTATCGGTCCTGCCTTCGCAGGCGGCGCCCAGCGCTTTGATCTCGCTGCTGTTCTCGTAGGCGTAGAAGCCGCCGATCAGGCGGCGACGGTGCGAGTACGACAGGCGCTGGAAGAAGTCCACCGCGACCGGCGCATCAGCCACCGGCTTGCCTTGCAGGTCCAGCACCGCGACCGTGAATTTCAGCCCGTCCTTGCTGGCGACCCAGCCATCGGGCTGGATGCCGATCACATAGCTGGACGGCCACAGTGCAATCTGCGTGGCGGCCGACAGCGTTTCGCCGTTGGCGTCCTGGAAGGTCATCTCGGCCATCAGTTCCTTCGGCGTCTGCGCCTCCGGCAGCTGGTCCAGCGTGACGCGCGCGCCGCCGGCCTTGTCCAGCGTCAGGTTGCGGGTCTTGATGTTGGCCGGGCCGGCGACTGCGCCGTCTTCGCCTTCGCCCTCCCCTTCATACATGCCTTCGTCGTCATCGAAGGTGCCGGCGTTCTTCTCGGCGCCGACCTTGACGTCGCCATTACTGAAGCTGAAGTCCGGATAATCGGCAAAGCTGACGCCCTTGTCCTGCACCACGGTGCGCAGCTGTACCGGCGCGTCGCCCGCGCCGCCACCGGACAGATAACCCAGCTGGATATCCAGCGCCACCGACGACGCCTGAATCGCCGGCGTCTTCGGTCCTTGCAGCAGCGCCTTCATGGTCGGCACGCGGAACTGTTCGACGCGGAAGCGGCCCGCCGTGCGGCCGCTCAGCATCAGTTGGTACCAGCCTTGCTTGGCGTCCGCCGGAATGGTCCAGGTGCTGTCGGCCGAGCCGTTGGCGCTCCATTTGACCGGCACGTCGTACTGTTGCTGGCTACCCTCGTGCATGATGTGCAGCGTGCCGTCCTGTTCCTTCGACGCCTGCACAATGCCCTGCTCGACGTGACGGCGCAGGAAGTGCTTCATGTGCACCGTCTCGCCGGCGCGCAGCAGCATGCGGTCAAACACCGTGGTGGCGATGACGTTGTCGGCGCCGCCGTAGCCGCCCGGCAGATTGAAGCGCCAGGTCTCGATGCCGCGATCCCAGTCGGACAGGGTGAACGTCATGTCCGCGCCGAGACGCGCGCTGACGAAGTAGCGGCCGTCCTGCGCCTTGCGCGACGTCGGCAGCTCCTTGCGGATGTGCGCCAGGCCACCGGCATCGGTCATGCCCTGCCACAGCAGATTGCCTTCAAAATCGCGCACCGCCACCTGCGCCTGCGGCACCGGCTGGCCCTTGTCGAGCGAGGTCACCCACACCACCGACGATTCCGCGCCGTGCTTGAAGTGCGCCACCATATTGGTCACCAGCGCGGCCGCGCTGACGTAAGCCTTGTTGCCGACGCCCAGTCCCTGGCCCAGCTTGGGACTCGCCAGCTCCACCACATAAAAACCCGGCTTGCGTAGCGGGACGCCGACCACCTCCATCGCCCGGCCGCCGTTCGGCTTGGGCATGGCGAAGCGTTCCACCTTGCCGGCCTTGGGGTCCAGCAGCTGCTTGCCGAGGCTAGCTCCCCACTGCTCCTGCGGCTGCCAGCTGTAGCTGGTGCCCATGCGCTTGAGCCATGCGATCACTTGCTGGTCCTGCTGCTCGCTCGACACCGCGCCATCGTTGACGCGCAGCGCGGCGCCATCGACCTTGCTGCCCGCCAGCCGCGCCTCGACATTGCGCACGGTGACCGGCAGCAGCTTGTCGCCCTTCGCCTCGATGATGCCGAAGCGCGCCGGGAACTTGACCAGCGGCGGCTGCGCATCGGTGCGCACCGTCATCGGGAAGCTGGCCTGGTTGACCAGCAGGCGGCCGGCATCGTCCTTCAGCTTGAGCGGCATCGACAGCGTCAGTCTGGCGCTTTCGGGGAACGGGCCTTTGATGTTGAGCCATTGCAGATACTCGGCCTGCTCTTCTTCCTTGCTCAGCACCGGCTTGAACACCTTGCCGCCTGGTCCGGTGATCTTGACCGCCAGCGCGTCGGCGCGCGGCACCGGCGCCGAGAACTGGACGCGCATCGGCAGGAACGGGATGCAGGCGCCATCGGCCGCCAGCCTGTCGCAGCTGAAGCGCGCTTTGAAATCCGGCCGCGTATTGAAGGCCAGCTTTTGCTCCTGCGTGGTGACGATGCCGCTGTCGGCGGCGATGCCGGCGCCCCATACCAGCGACACATTGGCGTCCGCCGGCAACGGCCGCTGACATTGCAGCACCACGATCGGCAGCTTGTCGAGCTTCTGGTTATTGACCTTGGCGGTCGCGCGCCACACCACGCCGCGCGCCTTGAAGTACAGCGACAGATAGCGTTCCGTGAACGACTTGCGCATCTCCAGCACGCGCTGACGCTCCGCGCCTTGCAGCAGGCGCACGCCGATTTTCTCGTTGATGCCCTCGGCCTGGCACCAGGCGTGGGCGGTGATCGTCTCGTCTTTGGCCGGCGCGTCGAGGCCCAGCACAAAGATCTGCTGCTCGTCGATGGCGCCGGAGCCGTCGCGCGGCGCCGCCTCCACAACCGCCGGCCCGCCAGTGTCGAAGCTGAACTGGCGGTCGCCCGTCAGCGGCTTGCCATCGATGTCCCTGACGTCGTCCTTGAGCGTGAAGCGGCACGCCACGCCGCCGGGCAGATCGCGCACAAAATCGTAGCTCCAGTTCTGGCCATCGATCCAGCGGCCCTTGCCCTCCTGCGGGCAATCGACGGTGAACGGGTCGCCGAGCCGCATATCGCCCAGCGAGACCATCTGGCCGCTGAAGCGCGCCGCCGCCTGGCGCACGCCCTTGACGGTGCCCGATGGCGAAAACGCGGTAACGGAAGTATCGGCCAGAACGGCCAGCGGCAGGCTGCTCAACGCAGCCAGCGCGATAATGCGGGACAGAAGGCGCATGCCAACTCCAGGCGCTGATTAACAATCAGCCCAGTGTTGCGCACGCCTCCTGCAAAGTCAATAATATTAGAATAAAAACATTAGGTCAGATCGAACACGGCCATCGATTCGACGTGCGAGGTGTGCGGGAACATATTGACCACGCCGGCCTTGTCCAGCTTGTAGCCGGCCAGATTGACCAGCGCGTTGGCGTCGCGCGCCAGCGTCGACGGGCTGCACGAGACGTAGACGATGCGCTTCGGCAGAAATTCCGGATGGGTCTTGCGCAGTTCGCCCAGCGACTCGCACAGGGTCATGGCGCCGTCGCGTGGCGGGTCGATCAGCATGCGGTCGAACTTGCCCAGCGCGATCAGGTCTGCCGGCGTGACTTCGAACAGGTTGCGGTTGTAGAAGGTGGTCTTGCCATCCAGGCCGTTGGCCTTGGCGTTGCTCAGCGAACGGTCGGTCAGCGCCTGGCTGCCTTCGATGCCGACCACTTCGCGCGCCAGCGTCGCCAGCGGCAGCGTGAAGTTGCCCAGTCCGCAGAACAGGTCGGCCACGCGGTCTTCCGGCTGCACGTCCAGCAGGCGCAGCGCCTTGTGCACCAGCGCGCGGTTGATGTGGTGGTTGACCTGGGTGAAGTCGACCGGCTTGAACGGCATGCGCACGCCGTATTCCGGCAGCAGGTAGTGCAGCTGCGGCTCCAGCGGGTAGAACGGCGCGGCGGTTTCCGGCCCCTTGGTCTGCAGCCAGAACTGCACTTTGTATTCGTCGGCGAAGGCCTTGAGCTTGGCTTCGTCGTCGGCGCTCGGGGTCGCCATCACGCGCAGCACCAGCGCGGTGACGTCTTCGCCGATCGCCAGTTCGATCTGCGGCACTTCCTTGTACAGCGTCAGCGAGCCGATCAGCGCGCGCAGCGGCAGCAGCATGTCCGACACGTGCTTCGGCAGGATCTGGCAGCTCTTGATATCGGCCACGAACACCGAACGCTTTTCCTTGAAGCCGACCAGCACCGTGCCTTTTTTCTCGACCCAGCGCACCGACAGGCGCGCGCGGAAGCGGTAGCCCCAGGTCGGGCCGTACATCGGCCGCATGATGTTGTCGGCGGTGACTTTGCCGATGTGCCACAGGTTGTCTTCCAGCACGCGCTGCTTGATCGCCACCTGCGCGCTCGGTTCCAGGTGCTGCATCGAGCAGCCGCCGCAGTAGTCGAAGTGTTCGCACTGCGGCTTGACACGCATCGACGATTCGCGGTGCAGCGCGGTCATGCGCGCGGCTTCCCAGTTTTTCTTCTTCTTGAACGTCTCGAAACTGACGCGCTCACCTGGCAGCGCCCCTTCCACGAACACCACTTTACCCGGCGTGCCGTCTTCGTTTTCAATATGGCCGACGCCACGGGCGTCCATGTCGAGCGATTTGATGTCGATGGTATTTTCTTGCATAACGTTCAATAATAGGATAGCGCGGCCGGCCCGCGTACAGGGGCGACATGATACCAGAATCGGCACGCCGTTCCAGCGTAGGCGGACGGAGCGCCGCCGCAGGCCATGGCCGCCGTCGCGCGCCTGCCGGCTCCGCATGGATGCCGGCGTCCGCCGGAATGACGGTCAGAGCAGGGAATCGCGGACCACGCCGCGCGCCGCCATCGCCCGTTTCAGCTTGACCAGCGCTTCCTGCTGGATCTGGCGCACCCGCTCCCGCGTCACGCCCATCTCTTCGGCCAGGGTTTCCAGCGTGGCCGGATCGTCATTGTCGAGACCGAAACGGCGCATGATGACGATGCGCTGCTTGTCCGGCAGCTTGGTCAGCCAGTCGCGCACCAGCACCGTCATTTCGTGGTGTTCGGCGCGGGCGTCGGGGCTGTCGTCGCTGTCGCCGGGCAGCATGTCCATCAGCGACGATTGCGGATCGTTGTCGAGCGGCGCATCGAGCGAGGTGGCGTGTTCGGACAGCGCCAGGATGTCCTGCACCTCTTCCACCGGCCGGCCGACCAGCTCGGCGATGTCTTCAGCGGTGGCGTCCTTGCCGTTGTGGTGCTGTGCTTCGAGGTGGTATTTGCCGCGCAGGATCTGGTTCAGCTCGCGCACCATGTGCACCGGCAGGCGCACCGTGCGCGCCTGGTTCATGATGGCGCGCTCGATGCTCTGGCGGATCCACCAGGTGGCGTAGGTGGAAAAACGGAACCCGCGCTCCGGCTCGAACTTGTCGATGGCGCGCATCAAGCCGATGTTGCCCTCTTCGATCATGTCCAGCAGCACCACGCCGCGGTTGATGTAGTGCTTGGCGATCGACACCACCAGCCGCAGGTTGTGCTCGATCATGGTCTGGCGCGCGCTGAAGTCGCCGGCCTTGGCCAGCGTCGCGTAGTGGACTTCCTGCGGCGCCGTCAGCAGCGGCCGGGTGCCGATCTGGTTCAGGTAGTGCTGGGTGGTGTCGGTCGACAGCTCGGCCGCCAGCACCTTTTTCAGCTCGTCGACGGTTTCCAGCACGGCGCCGGTTTCCGGCGCGCCGGCCTCGTCCGCGTCGTCGATGCTGGCCTCCTCATCCTGGAAATCATCCGGGAGCGAGTCGTCGTCCATCTGATCGTGCGGCGTAGAGGTCATGGCTCACATGGCTCAACTAGCGGTTATCCAACGAAGAATCTAGCGATTGGGCAGGAAGCGGGAGGGATCGACTGGCTTGCCCTGCTGCCGGATTTCAAAGTGCAGCTTGACGGAGTCGGTGTCGGAATCGCCCATTTCCGCAATCATTTGTCCCTTGCTGACAGTCTGGCCTTCCTTCACCAGGATGGCCCGGTTATGCGCGTAGGCCGACAGCAGGTTACTACTGTGCTTCAATATAACGAGATTACCATATCCGCGGATACCACTACCGGCGAACATCACTTTTCCGGCCCCGGCAGCCACGACCTGCTGGCCGGCCTTGCCGGCGATGTCCACGCCCTTGTTCTTGCCTTCGTCAAAGACGGCGATCACCTTGCCGTCGGCCGGCCACACCCAGGTCACGGCGGCGTCGTCGGCGGCCAAGGTGGGACCGGCTGGAGCGGCCGCCGCGGCCGGGGCCGAGGCGCGGGCCGGAGCCGCTGCTGCGGCGGCCGGCGCTGGCGACGCGGCGGCGTCCTTGCCATTGTCGGCGCGCTGCATTTCGGCCAGGTTAGCGTCCGAATACGGCTTTTTCTCGCCTTTGGGGCCGGTTTTCTTGACCACCGGCGCCGGCGGCGGCGTCTTGTCGGACGGCGGCATGATGACGGCGGCGGTTTCCACGCCGGCGCCGTTCGGCGCGCTATCCGGCGGCAGCACGCGCAGTACCTGGTCGACCTTGATATCGTTGGCGTTGGCCAGGTTGTTCCAGGCCACCAGATCGCGGTAATTCTGGCCGTATTCCAGCGCGATGCGGATCAGGGTGTCGCCCTTTTTCACGGTGTACAGGCCGCGCTCGTCGCGGCCGATTTGCGCCGTTTCGCTCGGGGTGGCGGGTTTGACAGCGGGCGGGAGGGTACGGTCGACGACCGGGGCTTGGTTGGGGGTGGTTTGGCAGGCGCTCAAAAAAACCAGCGCAAAGCTCAGTACGAGCACATTGCTTTTATTCGTCATTCTCATCTTTGTCTAGTGGTTCGGGCGCTACATCACGCCCGGACGCAACGGCACGAAGTGGCAATCTTCCAGCGTTTCGCTGGTCCACTCCGCCTTGCCAATGCGCGTAATCAGTTCCAAATGCTGGGTGCGGACGCCCACGGGCGCGACCAGCCGGCCGCCGATGGCCATCTGGTCGAGCAGCGCTTGCGGCACCTCCATTCCGGCCGCGGCCAGAATGATACCGTCAAACGGAGCAGCTTGCGGCAGGCCAAGCATACCATCTCCGTAATGCAGACGCAGGTTCGGGACGCGCAAGGGGCGCAGATTGGCCTTGGCCAGCTCATGCAACGGCTTGATACGCTCGATGGAATACACTTCTTGCGCCACGCAGGACAGCACCGCCGCCTGGTAGCCGCAGCCGGTGCCGATCTCCAGCACGCGCTGCAGTTGGCCGCCGTTGCGCAGCACCTCGATCATGCGGGCCACGATGTAGGGCTGCGAGATGGTCTGATGGTGGCCGATCGGCAGCGAGGCGTCCACATACGCCTGCGGCGCCAGCCCTTCGTCCATGAACAGGTGGCGCGGCACGGTATCCATCGCCCCCAGCACCAGCGCATCCTTGACGCCCTGTTTGGCAATCCGCTGCACCATGGCGCGCCGCACGCCATCCGACACCAGCGCGCTCTGGCGCGGCGCCGCCGCCGGCGCCTGGGCCCGTTCGAGCGCGTAGCTGTGCGACTTGGACGGCGTGGCCACCGCGCGCGGCGCCGGATATGGCGGCGGTGCGTGGCGGGCGGCGTTCTGGGTGGCGGTTTGCGGTGTTGCCACCGGCTTGAAGACCGTTGCCTTCCTGGCCCCCTGGTCGGTTACCGAGGACAGCGGCAAGGGAAAGGTACGGTTTTTTTCAGTCATGCCAAGGCCTTTGCCAATGCATTGAGTTGGGTGGAGTGCGTCAAATCGATTTGCAGCGGGGTGATCGACGTGCTGCCGTTGGCGCAGGCGTGGAAATCCGTGCCCTCGCCGGCATCCTTGCACGCTCCCGGCGGGCCGATCCAGTAGATATCGCGGCCGCGCGGATCCCTGGCCTTGATCACCGGTTCGGACTGGTGGCGGCGGCCCAGCCGCGTGGCAACCACCTGGTTAAGCTGATCATAAGGACGATTCGGTATATTGACGTTCAGCAGATACGGGCGCGGCAACGTTTCATAGTAGCGCTGGATGATGTCGCGCGCATGACGGGCGGCGTCGTCGATATGCTCCCAGCCGTAGGCGCCCTGGGAAAAGGCGATGGCGGGAATGCCGAACAGATAACCCTCAGTGGCGGCCGCCACGGTGCCGGAATACAACGTGTCGTCGCCCATATTGGGACCGTTGTTGATGCCGGAGACCACCAGATCGGGCCGCTCATCGAGCAAGGCGGTCAACGCCACGTGCACGCAATCGCTGGGCGTACCGTTGACAAAGTAGAAACCATTGGCTGCCTGCTGCACCGACAGCGGCCGGTCCAGCGACAGCGAGTTCGATGCGCCCGAGCGGTTGCTGTCGGGCGCCACCACCACGATCTCGGCGATCGGCGCCAGCGCGCTGGCCAGCGCGTTGATGCCGGGTGCCAAATAGCCGTCGTCATTGCTAATCAGGATTTTCATTCAAATGATTTTACCTGAAGCAATGCCGCAACTGCGCATGCCGGCCGCCCCCTTTGCGGATAAATTTTCGTCAGCGCGGCGGCGTCCGGCCGCCATACAACGCGCCGTCCAGCGCCACCATTTCGTCTGCCGTGCGCGACCATGCATTGTTGGCCGTCAGCGTGCCGCGCCGGCGCGTCGGCCGCACCAGCGCGTCGCCATAGTCATCCATAGCCGCATCCTGATGCAATTCCGGCACCATCGGCGTCTCGTCGGTCGGCACCCCAAGTTGCAGTTGCACATCTATCAACTGTTCCCGCGCCTTGCCGGTCTCCGGGTGATCCGGACCCAGCCGGCGCAGATAGGCTTGCAGCACCGCATCCAGCAAACTGCGCGCCGTGTCCAGTTCTTGCATTTGCAACAAGGTGTGCGCCAGCGCCGTCTTGCTGCGCAGCGTGTCGGGGTGCTCGAGGCCCAACAGGCGCTTGTGGGCCGCCAACACCTGTTCCTGCACACTACGCGCCAGCTGGATGTCGCCGCGTTGCAGCAGCAGCTCGGCGCGGGCGGCCTTGGCGTTCAGGGTTTGCAGATGATCGGGGCCGACCAGCCGGGTGTAGGTGTCGAGCACGCTGTCCTGCAACGCCAGCGCCTCCACCAGCCGGCCCTGCTGGCCCAACGTGGCGGCGAGGTTGGCGCGTGCCGCCAGCGTGTCGGGATGTTCGCCGCCCAGCACGCGTTCGCGCGCTTCGACGATGCACTCTTCCAGGAATTGGGCCTCATCCAGCCGCCCCTGCTGGCGCAACGCACAGGCCAGATTGATCTTGCTGGCCAATGTTTCCGGGTGATCCTCGCCCAGCGCGCGCTGGCGCAGCGACAGACTTTCCTCGAAGCTGGACAGGGCCGGCCGCAGTTTGCCCTCGCGTCGATAGAGTTCGCCGAGCAGATTGAGTTCGCGCGCCAGCGGCTGCGACACGGCGCGCGCGGCAGATCCGCCGTCGTCCAGCCCGCAGCGCGCCTCGTTAATCTTGGCCAGCAACTGGATTTCACCGCTGGATTGCCACGGGAAATAGCCGGGCCCCAGCCATGACAGGAAGGTCTCAAAGGTGCGGGTCATGGAAAAACGGTCGCCGCCCTGATCGAGCCGCACCGCCACCTGCTCGCCGTAGGCCAGCGAACGGGTCTGCTGCAACTGCACTTCATCAAAATAGCTTTCCAGCGAAACGTGCTGCATGCCATAGCAGTCGCGTATCAGTTCCTCAAAACCCGGCTGGTAACCGGTAATCTGTTGCGAAGCATCACCGCGCCGCCATTGAAGACGCTCGCCGCAGTCAGCCATGTCTATCCGCGACGGCAGGGGATAGATCAGCAACGGCCGCTGCTCGTCCTCATGGCTGCGGCGGTAGGTGGTGGCGCGGCTGACCAGTTCCTGCAAGCCATCCAGACTGTGGCGGCCAGGCGTGAACATCAGCACCAGTTTGCGCGGCATCAGGGTCGTGCAGACGCCGGCGCTGTCGCTGCGGCCGTTGCGGGAATCGATCAGCACGTAGCGGAAGTGCCGCGACAAGCGCTCGGCGAAGCAGCGGAACAGCGCCGGGCAACTGTAAAACAGCTCCTCCCACTGCATGGCGGCCAGCCGGTCGGGATAGCTGTCGTCGAAGCGGCCGGCGCGCATCAGGTACAGCTGGCTGCCCTGATCGACGCGGGTCACATATTGCTCCCAGCCTACCGCCGCCAATACATCGTGCGCCAATTCGTCGTCATCCACGGTCAGCGGGCCGGTGCGACGGCGCAACAGCTGCTCGCGGCACGCCTCGAAAAACTCCAGCACCCCCGGTTTATGCTCCTGCGGCTGCTCGAAATAGTGGTGCAAGCCGGGCGCCTCCAGGTCCCAGTCGATCATCAGCACCGGCGCGGTGGCGTTTTGCTGGCGCGCCAGCAGCACCGCGATATTGGATAAGGCCATGGTGCGACCCGTGCCGCCCTTATAAGAATAGAAAGTGATGACTTCGCCGCCGGCGCTCAGCGGCGGTAGGGACAGGGAGGTGAGTTCCATGGCAAACCTTTAGCGTGGAAAATGTGGAGGAGGAACGGCACGCCACTCCGGCGGAATCTCCGGCAACACAAAACGGCTGCAGTCATGCTCCGGCGGCGTGCTTCGTTTTAGACAGTGGTAATGCTCGGCAATGCGGTGGACGATTTTTTCAATGTCCGGGATGAAATCGGGATTGGTCTTCAGGTCCCCGCTAGCCAGCGTGTAGCGGGAAAAGTCCACATACATGCCCGGCCCGGTAATTTGCGGCGGCAGGCCGACCGGGTGGCGGGTCATGATGACGGGGATAATCAGATGACTGGGCAGCGGATACCAATGCTGGCGTTCGCGCTCGATAAGTTGCATTGCTGCAAACTCGCGCCGCGTGTAGCCATGGGCTTCATACTTGGGTGTATAAATGACAATCATGCACACGCTCTCACACAGCGCGCGCGCGATTTTGCCGTCGAGGTCGTCACCGCCCCCGAGTTGCTCACTATCAACAAACAGTTCGTTCTCGTTGTCGAAGTGAGGTTCCAGATAGCATTTCAGGGCGTCCACCAGATCGTCCTTGAATTTGCTCATGTAAGCATGCTGGCCATGTGCATAGCTGAAGAAACAGCCGTGACGGATAGTCATGATATCCCCCTTCGTTTAACCAACTCTAACAATCCACTCCGGTGACACTTTGAGGCAGAACAAACGTGCGGCAGGCCGAACTTTGCGCAAACGGCTGGCGCTTTCAGGTAAGATAAAAATATTACGAGCGTTCTTTTTTATAACCAGAGGAGACCAGGATGAAAGCTGTCGTGTGTGAAACATGGGGTTTGCCGGCGTCGCTAAAAGTACAAGAATTACCAGACCCGCAGCCAGGTCCGGGCCAGGTGGTGATCGATGTCCAGGCTGCCGGCGTCAACTTTCCCGACGTGCTCATTGTGCAAGGGAAGTATCAGTTCAAGCCGGAACTGCCGTTCGTTCCCGGCAGCGAAGTGGCGGGGGTGATTCGTTCGGTTGCTGATGATGTGACAACTTTCAAGGTCGGTGACAAGGTCATCGCCTTCACTTCGACCGGTGGGTTTGGGCAGCAGTTATTAGCGCCTGCACAAGCCCTGATGCCGATGCCGCCGGGTATGGATTTCGACACGGCGGCCGCCATCACCCTCACCTACGGCACCTCGTACCACGCGATTGTGGATCGCGCCAAGCTAGAAGCTGGTGAGAACATGCTAATTCTTGGCGCAGCAGGTGGCGTGGGCCTGGCGGCGATCGAGATCGGCAAAGCCCTTGGGGCCCGCATTATTGCTTGCGCTTCGACCGATGAGAAGCTGGAGGTCTGCCGCCAGCACGGCGCCGATGTACTGATCAATTACAGCAAGCAGGATTTGCGCGAGGCAGTGAAGGCGGCGACCGGCGGCAAAGGGCCGGATGTAATTTATGACCCGGTCGGCGGCGACTACGCGGAGCCGGCGTTCAGGTCGATCGCCTGGGGCGGGCGTTATCTGGTGGTCGGCTTTGCCAACGGCGAGATTCCGAAGTTGCCGCTGAATTTGACCTTGCTGAAGGGGGCGTCGCTGATGGGCGTGTTCTGGGGCGAGTTCACCAAACGTGATCCGAAAGGCAACTTGAAGAATATGCGGCAGGTGCTGCAGTGGTTGCAGGAGGGCAAAATCAAGCCGCTGATTTCGGCACGTTATGCGCTGGAAGATGCGTGGCGCGCGCTGGACGATATGGCGGCGCGGCGGGTGACTGGCAAGGTCGTAGTGTTGCCGCAGTAACGTCATTCCCGTGCAAGCGGGAATCGATACTCAGCATGGGCTCCCGCCTGCGCGGGAGCGACGGTGGTAACCGAAAGTTACGAATTGGAATTCTTGTTTCGGAAGAATTCCAGCACCACTTCCTGTTCGCGGGTGCGTTTGAACGACGGCAAACTCTGCCAGATCCGCTTGCCATACGGCTTGGAAATCACCCGTGGATCGCACAACATCAGCACGCCCTGGTCGGTCTCATCCCGAATCAGGCGCCCGGCGCCCTGCTTCAGATTGATGATCGCCTCAGGCAAAGTGTGGTGCATAAAGCCATTTTTGCCCTGCTTTTCCATCACCTCAATCCGCGCGGCCAGCACTGGATCGTCAGGCGGCGCAAATGGCAATTTATCAATAATCACCAGCGACAGCGCATCGCCGCGCACATCGACGCCTTCCCAGAAGCTCTGCGATCCGATCAGCACGCCATTACCAGCCTTGCGGAATTGATCCAGCAACTCGGTCCGGCCCTTATCCCCTTGGACAAACAGCGGGAACGGCAGATTACGTTTTTCAAATTCGTCGCGCAGCCGCTCGGCAGCGCGCTTCACGGCGCGCAAAGTCGTACACAAAAGGAAAGTTTTTCCGCCCGCCGCCTCGATGATCGGCAGCGCCAGATCCAGCACCGCATCCGTATAACCCATGGAATTCGGGTCCGGCAACCCGGTCGGCACGTACAAAATGCCCTGCTGTTCGTAGTTGAACGGGCTCGGCCAAGACATTGACGGCTCATCGGTCAGGCCCATCTGCTCGGAAAAGTGGCTGAAATCCTTCTTCACCGCCAGCGTCGCCGAGGTGAAAATCCAGCTGCGCGGCACGCCTTCGCGCTGGCCGGCAAAGATCGGCGCAATCGACAACGGCGTCTTGTGCAGTTGCAGCGACGACGCATAGGCCTCGACCCAGAACACCGCTTCCTCGCCCTTGGCGACCTTGGCTTTCGGGTCGAATTTCCACGCCGCCAGCCGCGACACCAGATCCAGCCCACGCTGGCGGCACTGTTCCAGCGTTTCCGCCCGTTCGGCTTGCGTTTCGAGCACGGCCATCATGCCGTCCAGCTCGTCTTTCAGCGTTTGCAGCGCCGGGTAAAAGTCGCTCGACGGCGCGATCTGCGGCAGCGACAGCCGCACGATGTCTTGCGGGAAAGTCAGGCGCAGGTCGCGCGCGGCCTTTTCCACCACCGTCACCACCTTGCCCCAGTCGGCGCCGTCGCGGGCGTTCGACAGGCCTTCGGCCAGCACGTCGCGGCACAGTTCCAGTACCTGCGAGGTCGAAAACGTGTCGCCGAAGAACAGGGTGGCGGTATCCGGCAGCTGGTGCGCCTCATCGAAGATGATGGTGTTGGCGGACGGCAGCAACTCGGCCACGCCCGAATCCTTCAGCGCCACGTCGGCGAAGAACAGGTGGTGATTGACCACCACCACGTCGGCCTGCTGCGCTTCCTTGCGCGCCTTCATGATGAAGCAATCCTGGTAATACTGGCATTCCGCGCCCATGCAGTTGTCGCGGGTCGAGGTGACCAGGTTCCAGATCAGCGCGTTTTCCGGCACGCGGGCCAGCTCGGCCTTGTCGCCGGTCTTGGTCATTTTCAGGAACCGCGAGATTTCGCGCAGGTAGCCGACATCGTCGCGCGAGGTCATGCGGCCGTTCTGCAGCGTGCGCTCCAGATGATAATGGCACAGGTAATTCGAGCGGCCCTTCAGCAGCGCCACCGACACCGGCGCCTGCAAGGCGGCGCGCACGGTCGGAATATCGCGCAGGAAGAGCTGATCCTGCAAGTTCTTGGTCCCGGTCGAGACGATGGTCTTGCCGCCCCACAGCAGCGCCGGCACCAGATAGGCAAAGGTTTTCCCCGTACCCGTGCCGGCTTCGGCGATCAGCGTGGTCTGGTTGGCGATGGCGGCCGCGACCGCCTTGGCCATCTCGGTTTGCGAGCGGCGCGGACGGAAATCGCCCACGGCCGGCCCCAATGGGCCGCCGGCGCCAAACAGGCGCTCTACCTCGGCGTCGTGCTTGCCGGGGGGATGGTCGGGAGTGGCGCCGATGATGGCGGGTGTCGCGTCGGACGCAGGTGGGAGGTGTTCGGTCAAAATAAACTTCGTTGTAACGTTTCGGCTCAGGCCGGAACGTCCGGCACCAGTTGCATTTTCAGCAGAGTGATATGGTCTTTCAGTTGCAGTTTGCGCTTCTTGAGACGGCGCAATTGCAGTTGATCGTGGTGTCCGTCCAGGGTGAGCATATCGATGACCGCGTCCAGATCGCGGTGTTCGACGTCGAGTTCAATCAAACGACGTTGGATATCTTGTACATCAGTCATATTTCTCAGTCAAATAGTTTCACCGGAACAACACGCATTGCAAACACATTGCCAACAAACTGCGACACGGTGCATAGTTTAATCTACGGCGCGTCGGACGCCAACAAATCATCTTATGCGCACTTATAAAATAGAAGCCGGGACCGCCCAGCACATCGGGAACCGGCCGCAACAGAACGACCGCGTTGCGCTATTTACCGCCGCCAGGGCGCCCGGCTACGTGCTGGCGGTACTGGCCGATGGCAATACCAGCCCGATCGGCCCCGATCAGGCGCTGCTCACCAGCAAGCACTTGTTTGACGAATTCCGCGTCGGCGACGCCCCCAGCCTGCCCCGGCTGGCGGAGTTGCTGCGCGATATCGCGCAGGAAGCGCACGCCGTCATCAAAATGAATCCGATTGCCGCCGTGGCCGAACCGCACAGCGCGCTGGCGCTGCTGGTGCTGACGCCGCAAGCGCAACTGGTGTGGGCCCACGTGGGCGACGCCCGCATCTACCACTTCCGCGGCGAAACCTGTTTGATGCGCACCAGCGACAGCGACTACGTCGACCACCTGGTCCACCACGACCAGCTGCCGCCGGATGCGGCCAGAAAACACCGCAGCTCGCGCCTGCTGAATAACGCGCTCGGCAACAGCCTGAAAGATCCGCATGTCAGCACCGGCACGCAGCAAGGCTTGCAGGCCGGCGATTCCTTGATGCTGTGCTCGGACGGCCTGTGGCAGTTGTTCCGTCACGAGGAACTGGCCGCTGCCGTGGCCCGCAACACGCCGCGCCAGGCTGCCGAACGGCTGATCGCCAAGGCGGCCGAACGGGCCCAGGGCAAGGGCGACAACTGCTCGATGGCCATCATCAAGCTGGTGGCGATGGCCAGTTAGCCCGAATCCATCGCGTCATTCCCGCGAAAGCGGGAATCCATCCACCATCGGCAAAATCAACTCAGCATGGGTTCCCGCTTTCGCGGCAACGACGGGTGTCGCCGCTACTTGGTTGATGCAGGCGCCGACGCTGCAGCCGCCTTCTTCTTGTCCGCTTCCGCACGCGCGGCGGCCTGTTTCGCTTTCTCTTCGTTTTCCGCTTTTTTGCGCGCGACTTCCTTCTGGCGTCGCTCCGACTCGGCTTGCTTGCGCTCGAACGCGGCGACATTGGCGCTGCGCTTGGCGGCGTTGGCGGCGTCCTCGGCCTGCTGGCGTTTCAGCTTGGCATCATGCTGGGCTTCGCGCTCCGCCAGGCGCGGACCGGACGATGGTTTCGCCGCTTCGTGTTCTTCCTTGGGTGCTTTCGGCGGCTGGGCAGAGCGCAGCATCGCTTCGTCGGCGTCCTTGCGGGCACGATCGGCCAGGTCGGCGTCGCGCTTGGCGACCGAGTCGGCGCGCTTGAAGTGCTCGGCGTCGACTTCGCGCACGCGCACCTCGGCCAGCGCCGCGCGGCGTTTCTCCTTGGCCTTGTCCAGGCAGTTGGTGACGAAGAAACGGGCCGAGCATTCGCGCTCGCTGGCCGCATATTCGTCGGTGATCGCGGCCCGGTCCTGCGCCACTTTCACCAGCGCGGCATTGGCCTGCTCCACGGTCTGGACGTTCTGGGCCACGGCGGCCGACATCGTCGCCGCCAGCATGGCCATCAAGGTAATCATTGCTTTCATATTCTAAATCCTGTGACTTACGACAGCGATGCGGCCGCAGCGCGCTGTTCGCGGTCCATGTATTCGCGCGACTGCATCTCGACGATGCGCGACACGGTGCGATGGAATTCGTTGGCCATGGCGCCGTTGGTGTACAGCTCTTCCGGCGCCACTTCCGCCGACATCAGCAGCTTGACGCCCTGGTCGTAGAACACGTCGATCAGCCAGGTGAAACGGCGCGCTTCCGACGACATGGACGCCGACATCATCGGCACCCCTGACAATATCACGGTATGGAAACGGCTGGCGATTTCCAGGTAATCGTTCTGCGAGCGCGGGCCGCCGCACAGCGTATTGAAGTCGAACCAGATGATGGTGCCGGCGCGGCGCAGCGCGCGGATTTCGCGCGCCTCGATGCGGATCACCGGATCTTCATCGGCGGTTTCGGCCACGCTGGCGTAGGCGTCGCGCAGCGCCTTGTCGGTCTGCGCGTTGAGCGGCGTGTAATACGCTTCGACCTGCTCCAGCGCGCGGCCGCGATAGTCGATGCCGGCGTCGATGTTCATCACGTCCAGCTTTTCGTACAGCAGCGCGATGGTCGGCAGGATGCGGTCGCGGTGCAGGCCGTCCGGGTACAGCAGCTCCGGATCGTAGTTCGACGTCATGATGAAGGACACGCCGTTGTCGAACAACGCCTTCAGCAGGTTGTACATGATCATGGCGTCGGCCACGTCCGAGATATGGAATTCGTCGAAGCAGATCAGGCGGTATTTCTTGGCGATGCGCTTGGCCACTTCGTCCAGCGGATCGGCGACGCCGCGCAACTCGTCCAGCTGGCGGTGCACGTCGCGCATGAATTCGTGGAAGTGCAGGCGCGTCTTGCGCACCAGCGGCACCACCGAGTAGAAGCTGTCCATCAAGAACGACTTGCCGCGTCCCACACCGCCCCACATGTACACGCCTTTCGGCACCGCCGGGCGGTTGATCAGGCGCTTGAAGGTGCTGGACCGCTGGCCCTTGTAGGCCACCCACTCGTCATAGCATTGCTGCAGACGGGTGATCGCGCGCTGTTGTGCCGCATCGGCCTTGTAGTCGCGCTGGGCCAGCGCGTGGTGGTAGTACTCTTCGACGTTCATGGTTTCAATCTGCGCAAATAAAAACGGCGGGCCATGGTGGCCCGCCCTGCTAGCTACTACAAATCCAGCTTAGAAGTTCAGCGTACGCTTGTCGATCGCCAGCGCTGCCTCTTTGGTGGCTTCCGACAGCGATGGGTGAGCGTGGCAGATGCGCGCGATGTCTTCAGCCGAAGCCTTGAACTCCATCGCGACCACGGCTTCCGAGATCAGCTCCGACGCCATTGGGCCGATGATGTGCACGCCCAGGATTTCGTCGGTGCTGGCATCGGCCAGGAACTTGACCATGCCGGCGGTGTCGCCCAGCGCGCGTGCGCGGCCGTTCGCCAGGAATGGGAAGGTGCCGGCTTTGTATGCCACGCCTTCGGCCTTCAGCGTCTGTTCGGTTTTGCCGACCCAGGCGATTTCCGGCGAGGTGTAGATCACCCAAGGAATGGTGTTGAAGTTGGTATGACCGTGCTGGCCGGCGATACGCTCGGCCACGGCAACGCCCTCTTCTTCCGCTTTGTGCGCCAGCATCGGGCCGCGTACCACGTCGCCGATCGCCCACACGCCTGGCAGATTGGTTTTGCAGTCGCCGTCGACGGCCACGAAGCCGCGCTCGTCCAGCGCCAGGCCGACTTTGTCGGCAGCCAGGCCGTCGGTGTTCGGGGTGCGGCCGATCGAGACGATCAGCTTGTCGAACACGGCGGTGTTGGCTTCGCCCTTGGCGTTGTCGAATTCAACGGTCACGTTGTTGTCGCCCTTGGTGACCTTGTTGATCTTGACGCCCAGGTTGATCTTCAGGCCCTGCTTGGTGAACAGCTTGTTGGCTTCCTTGGCGATCTGCTCGTCCACGGCGCCCAGGAAGGTCGGCAGACCTTCCAGCACGGTCACTTCCGCACCCAGACGACGCCATACCGAACCCATTTCCAGGCCGATCACGCCGGCGCCGATCACGCCCAGCTGCTTCGGCACGTCGCCGATGGTCAGCGCGCCGGTGTTCGACAGGATCAGTTGCTCGTCGAATTCCGCGCCGGGCAGTGCACGGGCGTTGGAACCGGTGGCGACGATGACTTGCTTGGCGTTGATGGTCTCGTTGGCAGGCGCCGAGATCGTCAGCGGGTAGCCGTCAGCGGTGGCGGCGCCAGCGAACGACGCGCGGCCGTGGAAGAACGTGACCTTGTTTTTCTTGAACAGGAACAGGATGCCGTCGTTGTTTTGCTTTACGACGTTGTCTTTGCGCTTGATCATCTGCGGCAGGTTCAGCGACAGGCCGGCGACATCGATGCCGTGCTCCTTGAACGCGTGACCGGCGTGCTCGTAGTGTTCCGACGATTGCAGCAGCGCTTTCGACGGGATGCAGCCGACGTTGGTGCAGGTGCCGCCTGGCGCCGGGCCGCCCTTTTCATTTTCCCACGCGTCTACGCAAGCAACCGAGAAACCCAGCTGTGCAGCACGGATCGCGGCGATGTAACCGCCAGGACCGGCGCCGATAACTACTACGTCAAATTGTTTACTCATTTTTTAATTTCCAATCAGTTCGTCTTCTGGAACGAAGATCCAAAGCAGAATGTAGATGGCGAGACCGAAACCAAAGGTGCAAACGAACAGCACAAACAGCAAGCGCCAGATCCATGACTCGACGCCGCTGACGCGCGCCAGGCCGCCACAGACGCCACCGAGCCAGCGGTCGGTGTGCGAGCGGCGCAGGCGCCACAGGTCGGCGTCGCCGCCGAGACCCGGTGTGGGACCGCTGTTCAGCAGCCGGGCCTTGGCGGCCGCGAACTCGTCGTCCGACAGCGCGCCCGCCTGGTGCAGCTCATGCAAACGTTTGATTTCTTCTGCAACGTTCATTCATGATCCTCTGAGAATTTCCCTGGCCCACACGGGCCAGGGAGCCAGCGAGAATTACAGGTCCAGCAGCAGACGTGCAGGATCTTCCAGCGCTTCCTTCATGGCCACCAGGCCCAGCACGGCTTCGCGGCCGTCGATGATGCGGTGGTCGTAGGACATTGCCAGGTAGTTCATTGGACGAATCACGATCTGGCCGTTTTCCACCACGGCGCGGTCTTTGGTCGCGTGTACGCCCAGGATCGCCGATTGTGGCGGGTTGATGATCGGGGTCGACAGCATCGAACCGAAGGTGCCGCCGTTCGAGATCGAGAAGGTGCCGCCGGTCAGGTCGTCCAGGGTCAGCTTGCCGTCTTTGGCTTTGGCGCCGAATTCGCCGATTTTCTTTTCGATGTCAGCGATCGACATTTGGTCGGCGTTGCGCAGGATCGGCACTACCAGGCCACGTGGCGAACCGACAGCGATACCGATGTCGAAGTAGCCGTGGTAGACGATGTCGTTGCCATCCACCGACGCGTTGATGATTGGGTATTTCTTCAGCGCGGCAACAGCGGCTTTGACGAAGAACGACATGAAGCCCAGCTTGACGCCGTGCTCTTTTTCGAACTTGTCTTTGTACTTGTTGCGCAGTTCCATGACTGGGGCCATGTTCACTTCATTGAACGTGGTCAGGATGGCGTTGGTCGATTGCGACTGGATCAGGCGCTCGGCGATACGGGCGCGCAGGCGGCTCATTGGCACGCGCTCTTCCGGACGATCGCCCAGGTTGGCGGCGGCTGGTGCGGCGACTTGTGCCAGTGCTGGCTTGGCGGCTGGTGCGGCCAGTGGTGCAACGGCTGGTGCTTTGGCGCCGGCGGCCAGGGCGTCGCCCTTGGTCACGCGGCCGTCTTTGCCCGAACCGGCGACATCGCCAGCGCTCAGGCCTTTTTCCGACAGGATCTTGGCGGCGGCTGGCATGGCCACGTCGCCTTTCGAACCACCGGTGGCGGCTGCCGGGGCAGCGGCTGGTGCAGGTGCAGGTGCGGCGGCTGGCGCAGCGGCAGCGGCAGGCGCAACTGCGGCGGCGGTGCCTTCGGTATCGATGATGGCGATCACTTCGTCAGCCACTACGGTGCTGCCGTCGCCCTTGATGATTTCCACCAGGACGCCAGCGGCCGGTGCTGGCAGTTCCAGAACCACTTTATCGGTTTCGATGTCGATCAGGTTTTCGTCGCGGGTGATGGTGTCGCCGACTTTTTTATGCCAGGTCAGCATGGTTGCTTCTGCGACCGATTCCGACAGCTGAGGAACTTTGACTTCGATTTTTGCCATTTGAAAAACTCCGTTTATTTGTTTTTGCGGCGCTCCACCGCGTAGCAGCAGAGCGCTCCGTTCAATGTGTGATTACTTGGTGAGGATGAAGCCCTTCAGCTTCGAGAAGGCGGTTTCCAGCAGCTCTTTCTGTTGAGCGTAATGCTTGTCGTAGTAACCGACGGCTGGCGATGCCGAAGCTGGACGGCCGGCGTAGGCCAGACGTTGACCAGCATCCAGGCTCTCGAAGATGTTGTGCTGAATCTGGAACCATGGGCCCTGATTCTGCGGCTCATCCTGCGCCCATACCACTTCGGCCAGTGCCGGGAACTTTTTCAGTTCGGCGGCGAAGGCCTTGTGCGGGAACGGATACAGCTGCTCAATACGCACGATGGCGGTATCGGTCTGGCCGCGGGTTTTGCGCGCGTTGACCAGGTCGTAGTAGACCTTGCCCGAGCAGGCGATCACGCGTTTGACTTTTTTGGCGTCGATTTTCTCGTCGACTTCGCCGATCACGGTCTGGAACGCGCCTTTGGCCAGTTCCGACAGCGGCGAACCGGCATCCTTGTTACGCAGCAGCGATTTCGGCGTCATGACCACCAGCGGCTTGCGGAACTGACGCACCATCTGACGACGCAGCACGTGGAAGATCTGCGACGCGGTGGTTGGCTGCACCACTTGCATATTGTTGTCTGCGCACAGTTGCAGGAAACGCTCTGGACGTGCCGACGAGTGCTCCGGACCCTGGCCTTCATAGCCGTGTGGCAGCAGCATCACCAGACCCGAAGCGCGGCCCCACTTCACTTCGCCGGAGCTGATGAACTGGTCGATCACCACTTGCGCGCCGTTGACGAAGTCGCCGAACTGGGCTTCCCAGATGGTCAGCGTGTTTGGTTCTGCGGTCGAGTAGCCGTATTCGAAGCCCAGCACTGCCTCTTCCGACAGCACCGAGTCGATCACGGTGAACGGCGCCTGGCCGTCAGCGACGTTTTGCAGCGGCACGTAGGTGCCGGCATCCCAACGCTCACGGTTCTGATCGTGCAGCACGGCGTGACGGTGGGTGAAGGTGCCGCGGCCGGCGTCCTGACCGGTCAGGCGGATGGCGTAGCCCGACGATACCAGCGACGCGAAGCCCAGGTGTTCGCCCATGCCCCAGTCCAGGTTCAGTTCGCCACGGCCCATGGCAGCGCGGTCGCCCAGCACCTTCTCGACCAGCGAGTGGACCTTGAAGCCTTCCGGCACGCTGGTGATGCGCGCGGCCAGACGTTTCAGTTCGGTCAGCGGCACGGCGGTGTCGGCAGCGTCGGTCCATTTCTTGTTCAGGAACGGCAGCCAGTCGACCGCGTACTTGTTCTTGAAGTTGGAGATGACTGGATCGACGGTGTGCTTGCCGGCGTCCATCGCGTCGCGGAAGGCGGCTTGCAGCTGTTCGCCGCCATCGGCCGGAATCACGGTCTGGGCCACCAGTTTGTCGGCGTACAGCTTGCGGGTGCCTGGGTGCTGGCCGATTTTCTTGTACATCAGCGGCTGGGTCAGCGCCGGGGTGTCCTGCTCGTTGTGGCCCAGTTTGCGGTAGCAGATGATGTCGACCACGATGTCCTTGCCGAACTCGGTGCGGTAGTCCATCGCGATTTGCGATGCCAGCACGGTGGCTTCCGGATCATCGGCGTTGACGTGCAGCACCGGCGCCTCGATCATCTTGACCACGTCCGAGCAGTAGATTGTCGAACGGGCGTCGCGTGGGTCGGAGGTGGTGAAACCGATCTGGTTGTTGATGACGATGTGCACGGTACCGCCGGTGCCGTAGCCACGGGTCTGCGCCAGATTCAGCGTTTCCATGACCACGCCCTGGCCGGCGAATGCGGCATCGCCGTGTACCAGGATCGGCAACACTTGTTTGCCGCCGTGGTCGCCGCGGCGATCCATACGGGCTTTGACCGAACCTTCCACCACCGGGTTGACGATTTCCAGGTGCGATGGATTGAACGCCAGCGACAGGTGGACCGGACCGCCAACAGTCGAGATGTCCGACGAGAAGCCCTGGTGGTATTTGACGTCACCGGCTGGCAGGTCGTCGCCGTGCTTGCCTTCGAATTCTTCGAACAGGTCTTTAGGCGCTTTGCCCAGGGTGTTGACCAGCACGTTCAGACGGCCGCGGTGGGCCATGCCGATCACGATCTCTTGCACGCCTTTTTCACCGGCGCGCTGGATGATCTCGTCGATCGACGCGATGAAGGTTTCGCCGCCTTCCAGCGAGAAACGCTTCTGGCCGACGTACTTGGTGTGGAGGTAACGTTCCAGGCCTTCGGCCGCAGTCAGACGCTCCAGGATGTGTTTTTTCTTTTCCGGGGTGAAGTTCGGGGTCGAGCGGATCGACTCCAGACGTTCTTGCAGCCAGCGTTTTTCGGCCGGGTCGGAAATGTACATGTACTCTGCGCCGATCGAACGGGTGTAGGTATCACGCAGGAAATTGAGCAGGTCGCGAAGGGTCGCGGTCTCTGGCCCAAAGTAGGTATTGCTGACGTTGAACACGGTGTCCATGTCGGCGTCGGTGAAGCCGTAGAAGCTTGGCTCCAGCTCAGGGATGCTTGGGCGCTCCTGGCGTTGCAGCGGATCCAGGTTGGCCCAGCGCGAACCCAGATAGCGGTAAGCGGCGATCAGCTGGGTCACGGCGACACGTTTGCGGCCCATTTCGGCATCAGCCGAGGCGGTAACGGTGCGGATTGGACCTGCTTTGGCGCGCTCGGCGAAAGAGGCGATGACGGAGGCGTGGGCGACGTCCGGTTTATTGGAACCATCGACAGCCGGCACGTGTTGCATGGCGTCGAAGTAGGCGCGCCAGTTGTCTGGCACCGAGCCTGGGTTGTTCAGATACGCTTCGTACAGTTCTTCAACGTACGGGGCGTTCCCACCAAACAGGTAGGAGTTGGACGTATATTGTTGCATCATTCTTGCTCACCTTTCTTCGCGTTTCGCGAGGAATTAGCGGGTTGGTCTAACCTTCCGCGACACGGCCTGACCGGTTAGCGGATTGCACATCAAGTTGTGGGGGAAGGGCTTTTGTTCGGGTGTTACCTAAAACAGGTCCTTCAGCATAGCACCGGTATTGTATCCCAACAACCATATGTGCGGAAAAATACCGATGAAACTTGCAGCATTAATGCTAACTTAAGCCGCGCCGATGCTCGCTTTGCTGCCCACTGGCAAACCACGTTAGCAATAAGTCCAGCATGGCACGCAGGGCTGGCGACATGTGCTGGCGCGACGTGTAAATACCATAGATTCCCATGCTTAAGGGAGTGTATCCAGGAAGCAACGCCACCAGCTTGCCCTCTAGGATCAGCGGGCCGGCGCTGTACAGCGGTTGCAGCGCAATCCCGCCGCCCTGCTCCGCCGCCTTCAGCACGATGAAGTCCTCGTTGGCCGACAGGTTGCCGCTGACCGGTACGGACAGCGCCGCGCCGTCGGCGTCGGTGAACTGCCACAGGCTCTTGCCGAAATAGGTGTAGGTCAGGCAGTTGTGGCCGGCCAGGTCTTGCGGCAGTTGGGGCGTGCCGTGCGCCGCCAGATACGATGGTGCGGCGCACACCACCGACTCGCACACGCCCAGCTGGCGCGCGATCAGGTTCGGTTCCAGCGTGTTGGTGACGCGCAGCGCCAGGTCGATGCGCTCCTCGATCAGGTTGACGGCACGGTTGCTCATCTGCAGGTCGACCGAGGTGCGCGGGTAGCGCGTCAGGAAAGTGCTGACGGCGCCCAGCAGCTCGGCCTGCGCCAGCGCCTGCGAACAGGTGATGCGCAGCAAGCCGTGCGGCGTGTCGGCATCGACGCCGGCGGACACCGCCATATCGTCGGCCAGGTCCAGCATGCGGCGGCAACGCGCCAGCGTCAGGTCGCCGGCGTCGGTCAGGCTTAGCCGCCGGGTGCTGCGATGCAGCAGACGCGCCCCGGCCCAGGCCTCCATCTCGGCCAGATAGCGGGTGACCATGGCGCGCGACATGTCGAGCGCGTCGGCGGCGCCGATCATGCTGCCGCGCTCGGCAATGCTGACAAACACGCGGGCGGCGGTAATGCGATCCATGATTCGTCCGATTTATGCAATTAACAAAGCCAGATTACCGTATTTTTCTATCGGATTGAGAAATTTAAGATGGCGTCATTCTTACTTTTCCGGAGTGACCATGTTCAAACAAGCCCTGCTGACCGCCGCCCTCGCCACCACCATCAGCGCCCAGGCGGCGCCGCTGAAGCTCGAAGTATTCAATCCCGGCGAAGCCGCCATCTTCCCGGTGGCCTCGGTACTGGTGACCGGCGACAAGGACGCAGTGCTGGTCGACGCCCAGTTCTCGCGCGCCGAGGCGGTGAAACTGGCCGAAAAGATCAAGGCCAGCGGCAAGCACCTGACCACTGTCTACATCAGCCATGACGACCCGGACTACTACTTCGGCCTGGACGTGATCCACGCCGCCTTCCCCGACGCCAAGGTGGTCGCGCTGCCGCACGTCATCGCCGGCATCCAGGCCAAGAAGGACGCCAAGGTCGCCTACTGGGGCCCGATCCTGAAGGACAACGCGCCGAAAGAAGTGATCGTGCCGCAGCCGCTGAAAGGCGACCTGACGCTGGAAGGCCAGAAACTGAAGATCGAACAGCACTACGTCTGGATTCCGTCGATCAAGGCAGTGGTGGGCGGCGTCGCCGTGTTCAACGGCCTGCACGTGTGGACCGCCGATGCGCAGACGCCGGCCGCGCGCAAGCAATGGCTGGCCACGCTGGACAGCATCGCCGCCCTGAAGCCAGTGACCGTGGTGCCGGGCCACTTCGCGCCGGGCCTGCCGCTGACGCCGGAATCGGTCAGCTACACGCACGACTATCTGGTCAAGTTTGAAGCGGAAACCGCCAAGGCCGCCAACTCGGCCGCGCTGATCGCCCGCATGAAAGCGCTGTACCCGAGCGCCGGCCTGGAAAGCGCACTGGACATCAGCGCCAAGGTCGCCAAGGGCGAAATGAAGTGGTAAGCCCAGGGGCTAAGCGGCCGCCAACGACGGCGGTGAAGTGATACACTGCGCCGTCGTCTTTACCGTCCCCTCTCATGCACACTCTGCAGCAGTTGCGCAGCGGCGCGCTGGCCGGCGTCCAACGCCTGTCGATGCGCTGCGGCCTCACCGAATTCCCGCGCGAAATCTTTGCGCTAGCCGATACGCTGGAAATCCTCGATCTGACCGGCAATGCCCTGACGTCGCTGCCGGACGACTTGCACCGGCTGCACAAGCTGCGCATCCTGTTCTGCTCGGACAATCAATTTACCGAACTGCCGGTGGCCGTGGGCGGCTGCGCGGCGCTGACCATGGTCGGCTTCAAGGCTAACCAGATCCGCGATGTGCCGGCCGCCGCGCTGCCGCCGCAACTGCGCTGGCTGGTGCTGACCGATAACCAGATTGAAGAATTGCCGGCTGCGCTGGGCGAACGTCCGCAGTTGCAGAAGCTGATGCTGGCCGGGAACCGCCTGCGCGCCCTGCCCGACGCCATGGCGCAGCTGCACAAACTGGAACTGCTGCGCATCGCCAGCAACCAGCTGAGCGCGCTGCCGGACTGGCTGCTGTCGCTGCCGCGCCTGACGTGGCTGGCTTATGCCGGCAATCCCTTCAGTGAGCTGCAGGAAGACGCGCTGGTCCACACGCCATCGGCCGCGATCGACTGGGCCGCGCTGACGCTGCGCGACAAGCTGGGCGAAGGCGCATCCGGTGTCATCTACCGCGCCGACTGGCAACGTGGTACTGACGCCGCCGAACCGGTCGCCGTCAAACTCTTCAAAGGCGCGATGACCAGCGACGGCTCGCCGCTGAGCGAAATGGCCGCCTGCCTCGGCGCCGGCGCGCATGCCAACCTGATTCCCATCCTGGGCCATGTTGAAGGCCATCCCGACGGCGCACACGGCCTGGTGATGTCGCTGATCTCGCCGGCCTTCCACAACCTGGCCGGGCCGCCCAGCCTGGACAGCTGTACCCGCGACATCTACGCCGATGGCAAACGCTTCCAGCTGGCCGCCGCGTTGCGCATCGCGCGTGGCATCGCCTCCGCCGCCGCGCAATTGCACGCGCACGGCATCCTGCACGGCGACCTGTACGGCCACAACATCCTGCACGACGAGCACGGCAACACCTTGCTGGGCGACTTCGGCGCCGCCTCGTTCTACGACCCGGCCGGCCCGCAAGCCGCCGCGCTGGAAACGCTGGAAGTGCGCGCCTTCGGCAACCTGCTGGAAGAACTGCTGGACCGCAGCGACAGCGCGCCGCCGGCGTTGCGTGAATTACAAGTCGCCTGCCAGCGAGGCCAGCCGCGCTTCAACGACATCAAAGAACAGCTAGACAATCCGTTCTAGATATTTTATTCTACATCCATGAGTACCAATCTGCCCAAACCGACCGCTGCCGAGCTGGAGATGTTGCGCCTGCTGTTCGCGCTCGGTCCCGCCACGGCGCGGCAAGTGCACGAAGCTGCGGTGGAGACGCGTCCGGACACCAGCTACGCCAACGTGCTGCGCGTGCTGCAAGTGATGCACACCAAAGGCCTGCTGAACCGCGACGAAAGCCAGCGCGCCCACGTCTACTCGCCAGTGCAGGAACAGGACTCGGTCCAGACCAACCTGCTGAAAGACCTGATCCAGAAAGCCTTCGCCGGCTCCGGCAAAGCCCTGGTCCTGGCCGCCCTGCGCGGCGGCCACGTCAGCAAAAAAGAACGCGAAGAAATTCAGGCCTTGCTGGACCAGGAAAAGTAAAGCTAGGGCTGACACTCACGCTGATGCCTCACATAGCCGCTGCACGTCCGCGAGTGCGGCGACTGACCAGATTAGCGATGACATGGGGGCGGCTCTACATCATGCCCCTCCTCCAGCTGTGCCAGCCAAGTATCGGCTTCCGCCATTGTAAGGTGCAGCCCGGTCGCCTTGTAATGCTCCCAGCTCTCCAGAGCAGCCTGCTCGGCGGCAGTCATTTTTTCTGCATGTCCGAGAAATCGCACAATCGCCTCGGAAGCCAGCTGTTCCGCTGTCTGGCCTCTCACCTCGGCAAGCATCTCCAGTTTCTGTTTAATCTCAGCTTCCAGCAAAACAGTAAGTTGAGAAGTGCCAGACTTATTCATATCACCTCCTAAGACACCTACCACCTTAGCATATTCAACTTTGACCAGTCTCTAGCGAACAAGTTCAGCCAGCTGCAAAAAAGTAGCACTACAATGACAGCCTTGCTACTATCACTAGAACAATGAACAACCGCTTCAACTCCTGGCCTGAGTTGGCCCACCCCGTCATTGCCGTCATGCTGGCCGTTGCGATTTGCGCAGTGCCGGTGGTGCTGCCGCACTTCGATCTGGCCAACCTGCCGGCCAATCTATTCGCTTACGTGTTCTGCTGCGTGCTGATCTATCCGGTGGCGGCGCTGCTGCGTCATCGCGTTACCAGCCTGCCGGCCATCTGGGGCATCGCTGCGCTGTTCCTGCTGGCGGCGTGCTTCTATCACACCAACATCATCGCCGAGACCGCCAACAGCGCCTGGCCGCAGCGGCGCGACGTCACGCTCGACAAATTCCTGTTCAACTTGCCCCAATTGACGCTCGGAGTGTTGTGTTGGTGGCTATTGGTGTTACGTCCTGACCGCCGCAATGGAAGAGTGTGATAATCTTTCCATAATCAAACTTCCAGTAGCATCATGACGCAGAAAGCCCGCACAGCCCGACGCCAGACGGTCCGCCAGCCGGCCACGCTGACCATGACCGACGAGACCCGTCATACCGTCCAGACGCTGGACCTGTCCCACGGCGGCATCAGCCTGCAAACCGACAGCCAGCTGCGTCTGGCGCAATACTGCGCGGTGTCGTTCAAGGTGCAGCTGGGCGACACCGATCACAATGTGCTGGCCATGGGCCAGATTGTCTACAGCGATCCCGACGCCGAACTGGGCTTCAAAACCGGCGTCCAATTTCTCCGCATCGACGACGACAGCCGCGCCATCTTCCACCAACTGCTGCAGGAAAATCAAAGCATATGACTCTGGTTCAAATGACGAAATTCGTTTGTGCGTTCCCTGTTTTCCTGCCGCTGCTGGCACATGCCGCAGCACTCCCCGCTAGCGACGCCTTCGCCAAGCCACATCAGCGCGTCGACATCGGCGGCCGTCACATCAATCTTTTCTGCGCCGGCACGGGCAGCACGACGGTGATCTTCGACGGCCCGGCGGGCGATGCCGGCTGGGCGTGGTTCAAGGTCCAGCCCGAGGTGGCCAGGCACACGCGCGCCTGCACCTATGACCGCGCCGGTTTCGGCTTCAGCGATCCTGCACCCCGTCCCAACACCTCGGAAAACGCCGCCGAGGATCTGCACAAAGCCTTGTCGGTGGCGGGCATCAAGCCGCCGTATCTATTGGTCGGCAATTCTTTAGGCGGCAGCAATGTGCAGGTGTACACCTATCGCTACCCTGGGGAGGTGAAGGGCCTGGTGCTGGTCGAGCCGCAGAGCGAAGATGAAACCACGCGCAGCAACAAAGCGTCACAAGGCAACATCAACAAGTTCTACGCGATGGTCAAGGAGCACGACCAGCAGTGTCTGGCCGCTGCGAACAAAGGCATGAAGCCCGGCAGCGACGCGGCCGACAGCTGCATCGGCGACCCGGCGCAATACTTCGGCCCGGTCCTGGGCAAGCAGGTCAAGGCGACCATGCTGACCAAATCCTACTGGCGCACGCGGGTCGACGAAGCCAACGCCTACGACACCAGCGACAATCAGTTGCGCGCCCTGCGCAAGCCGTTCGGCGACCTGCCGCTGGTCGTCTTGACGCGCGGTGTAAGTCCCTACATGGATCCGTCCAAGCCGCAAAGCGCCGACAACAAGGCACTGGAAGACGAGAACGAGAAAATCCACAAAGAACTCGCCGCCTTATCCAGCAAAGGTAAACAACGCGTCGTGCCCGGCGCATCGCACGGCATCCAAGGCGACAAACCCGACGCCGTCACCCAGGCGGTGGTCGAGGTGCTGGCGCAGATCAAGTAGACAACGCTCTCGACGCACGACGAAAAAAAACGGGCCGAAGCCCGTTTTTTATTGCGACGTCAATCCGCAGATTAACGCTTGTCCAGCGGTGGCACGTCGCGCACGGTAGCGCCGACGAACAGTTGACGTGGACGGCCGATTTTCTGTTCCGGATCGGCGATCATTTCGTTCCACTGGGCGATCCAGCCGATGGTGCGTGCCATCGCGAAGATACCGGTGAACAGCGACACCGGGATGCCCAGCGCCGATTGCACGATGCCCGAGTAGAAGTCGACGTTCGGGTACAGTTTGCGCGACACGAAGTATTCGTCGTTCAGTGCAATCTTTTCCAGTTCCATCGCCAGCTTGAACAGTGGGTCGTCTTGCAGGCCCAGCTCTTCCAGCACTTCGTAGCAGGTTTCACGCATCAGCTTGGCGCGTGGGTCGAAGTTCTTGTAGACGCGGTGACCGAAGCCCATCAGCTTGACGCCGGAGTTCTTGTCTTTCACCTGGGCGATGAAGGCAGGAATGTTGTCGACCGAGCCGATTTCTTTCAGCATGTTCAGTGCCGCTTCGTTGGCGCCGCCGTGGGCAGGGCCCCACAGGCAGGCGATACCGGCAGCGATACAGGCGAACGGGTTGGCGCCCGACGAACCGGCCAGACGCACGGTCGAGGTCGAAGCATTCTGTTCGTGGTCGGCGTGCAGGATCAGGATACGGTCCAGCGCGCGCACCAGCACGTCGTTGACTTTGTATTCTTCGCACGGATTGCCGAACATCATGCGCATGAAGTTGGCCGAGTACGACAGGTCGTTGCGCGGGTACATGAATGGCTGGCCCATCGAGTACTTGTACGCCATCGCCACCAGGGTTGGCATCTTGGCGATCAGACGGATGGCCGAGATTTCACGCTGTTCGGCGTCGTTGATGTCCAGCGAGTCGTGGTAGAACGAGGCCAGCGCACCGACGGTGCCGACCAGCACCGACATCGGGTGCGCGTCGCGACGGAAGCCGCGGAAGAAGAATTGCATCTGCTCGTGCACCATGGTGTGCTTGGTCACGGTCTCAACGAATTGTTCTTTCTGCACCGCGTTCGGCAGTTCGCCGTTCAGCAGCAGGTAGCACGATTCCATGAAGTCGGCGTTGACGGCCAGCTGTTCGATCGGGTAGCCGCGGTATTGCAGTTCGCCCTTGTCGCCGTCGATGTAGGTGATCGACGAGTTGCACGCTGCGGTCGACATGAAGCCTGGATCGTAGGTGAACTTGCCGGTGCCGGCGTACAGCTTGCGAATGTCGATCACGTCCGGACCGACAGTGCCTTTGTAAATCGGGAATTCGACCGATGGGCTGCCATCGGAGAACGAGAGAGTGGCTTTGTTATCAGAGATATTCATGGACTCTTCCTTCTTGGAGAGATGATGCATGTAAAAGAAACTGGGTGTGTGACTACGCCAGGCGCAGCCGCTGCAACAACGCGTGAACGTGCGGCAGGTCGGTGTCGCCTCGTGGCTCTTTACGGGCCAGTACCAGATCCATCAGGTCATTGTCCGACAAGTCGAGGAGCCGCGTGAATGCGTCCACTTCGTCGTCGGTCAATTCGGTTTCGTGCGCATCCAGAAAACGGGTGAGGATGATGTCGTTTTCCAGCAGACCGCGGCGGGCACGCCAGCGCAGGCGCGAGCGGTTGGCTGGGTCGGACTGATGCGCAGAGTGATTCGTTTCCATAGTTTGCTACTTTACACGTTGTGCTCCCATGCGTCTGGAGCGACTACTCTAAGGAACACTGCCGTCATTCCCGCGCAGGCGGGAATCCATACTCGGCATGGGTCCCCG
Source organism: Duganella margarita (assembly GCF_009857535.1). GTDB lineage: Bacteria > Pseudomonadota > Gammaproteobacteria > Burkholderiales > Burkholderiaceae_D > Rugamonas > Rugamonas margarita. The sequence goes on along the minus strand of NZ_WWCS01000003.1, from coordinate 306,159 downwards.
CCTGCGCGGGGACGACCGGCCGACTTAGATCGCGCGGCGTACCATCAGCTCTTTGATCTTGCCGATGGCCTTGTTCGGGTTCAGACCCTTAGGGCAGACATCGACGCAGTTCATGATCGAGTGGCAGCGGAACAGGCGGTACGGATCTTCCAGGTTGTCCAGGCGCTGGCCGGTGGCTTCGTCGCGCGAATCGGCGATGAAGCGGTAGGCTTGCAGCAGGCCGGCCGGGCCGACGAACTTGTCCGGATTCCACCAGAACGACGGGCACGAGGTCGAGCAGCAGGCGCACAGGATGCACTCGTACAGGCCGTCGAGTTCTTCGCGCTGTTCCGGCGTCTGCAGACGCTCCTTCTCCGGGCGGATCGAATCGTTGATCAGGTATGGCTTGATCGAATCGTACTGCTTGAAGAACTGGGTCATGTCGACGATCAGGTCGCGGATCACCGGCAGGCCTGGCAGCGGACGCAGCACGATCGGCTCGCTCAGCTCGTTCAGGTTGGTGGTGCAGGCCAGACCGTTCTTGCCGTTGATGTTCATCGCGTCCGAACCGCACACGCCTTCGCGGCACGAGCGGCGCAGGGCCAGCGAGTCATCGACGTCGGACTTGATGCGTTGCAGCGCGTCCAGCAGCATCTTGTCGGTGTCTTTCAGTTCGACGGTGACGTCCTGCATGTACGGCTTGGCGTCACGGTCCGGATCGTAACGGTAAATTTTCAGTTTCAGAGTGCGTGCCATGGTTATAGCCTTAGAAAGTACGTGGTTTCGGTTTGAAGGTATCGACCGTCAGCGGCTTGGTCACGACGGCTTTGTAATCCAGTCGGTTGCCTTCCGAGTACCACAGAGTGTGCTTCATCCAGTTGTCGTCGTCGCGGTGCGGGTGGTCATCCTGGGCGTGGGCGCCGCGCGATTCCTTGCGGGCGGCGGCCGAGACCATGGTGGCTTTCGCGGTTTCGATCAGGTTGTCCAGTTCCAGCGCTTCCACGCGGGCGGTGTTGAACACTTTCGACTTGTCCTTGAACGAAACATGCTTGCGGCGCTCGTCGAGCTTCAGGATCTCTTCCACGCCTTTGTTCAGCATCTCGTCGGTACGGAACACGCCGCAGTATTTCTGCATGGTGGCGCGGATGTCGTTGGCGACGCCCTGCACTTTTTCGGTGCCGGTCGAGGTTTCCAGCGCGTTCAGACGGTTCAGCGCGAAGTCGGCGGCGTCTTTCGGCAGCGGCTTGTTTTCCTTCTGCTTCAGGTTCGATGCCACCACGTGGTTACCGGCAGCGCGGCCGAATACCAGCAGATCCAGCAGCGAGTTGGTGCCCAGACGGTTGGCGCCGTGCACCGAGACGCAGGCGCATTCGCCGATCGCGTACAGGCCGTTGACCACTTTCTGCGTGCCGTCGCCGTTTGGCGTGACCACCTGGCCGTGGATGTTGGTCGGGATGCCGCCCATCTGGTAGTGGATGGTTGGCACGACCGGGATGGGTTCCTTGGTCGCATCGACGTTGGCGAACTTGTGGCCGATTTCCAGAATCGACGGCAGACGCTTCTCGATGGTTTCCTTGCCGATGTGGCGCAGGTCCAGCAGCACGTGATCCTTGTTCGGACCGACCCCGCGGCCTTCCTTGATCTCCTGGTCCATCGAACGGGACACGAAGTCGCGCGGCGCCAGGTCTTTCAGCGTCGGCGCATAGCGCTCCATGAAGCGTTCGCCTTCCGAGTTGATCAGGATACCGCCCTCACCGCGCACACCCTCGGTAATGAGGACGCCGGCGCCGGCCACGCCGGTCGGGTGGAACTGCCAGAATTCCATGTCCTGCAGCGGCAGGCCGGCGCGTGCCGCCATGCCCATGCCGTCGCCGGTGTTGATGAAGGCGTTGGTCGAAGCGGCGAAGATACGGCCCGCGCCGCCGGTGGCGAAGATGGTGGTCTTGGCTTCCAGGATCATGGTTTCGCCGGTTTCCATTTCCAGCGCGACCACGCCGACCACGTCGCCTTCGGCGTCGCGGATCAGGTCCAGCGCCATCCACTCGACGAAGAAGTGGGTGCGCGCCTTGACGTTACGCTGGTACAGCGTGTGCAGCAGCGCGTGACCGGTGCGGTCGGCAGCGGCGCAAGCGCGTTGCACGGCTTTTTCGCCGAAGTTGGCGGTGTGGCCGCCGAACGGACGCTGGTAAATGGTGCCGTCCGGGTTACGGTCGAACGGCATGCCGAAGTGTTCCAGCTCGTAGACGACCTTCGGTGCTTCACGGCACATGAATTCGATCGCATCCTGGTCGCCCAGGTAGTCGCCACCCTTGACGGTGTCGAACATATGCCAGAACCAGTTGTCTTCGGCCATATTGCCCAGCGAAGCGCCGATGCCGCCCTGCGCCGCCACGGTGTGCGAGCGGGTCGGGAAGACTTTCGACAGCACGGCCACGTTCAGGCCGGCTTCGGCCAGTTGCAGCGATGCGCGCATGCCGGAGCCGCCGGCGCCGACGATGACCGCGTCAAAGCGGCGGGTAGGAATTCCAGTTTTAATAGCTGCCACGATTACACACTCCAGATAATTTGAATCGACCAGACGGCACAGCCGATCAGCCAGGCCATGGTGGCGATTTGCAGGGCCAGACGCAGGCCGAGGGCGCGTACATAGTCCATCCAGACGTCACGCATGCCCACCCAGGCGTGGTAGAACAGGCCGATCAGGGTCACGGCCGTGATCAGTTTGAACCACTGCTGGGCGAACAGGCCGGCCCAGCCTTCATAGGTGAAGTTCTGGCCAGTCAGGAAAGAGATCAGCAGGATGGCGGTGTACAACACCATCAGCACGGCGGTGACGCGTTGCGCCAGCCAGTCGCGCATGCCGTAATGGGCGCCGACGACGCGGCGCTTAGGACCGATACCGTTATCGTTAATCGACATAATTAGAACACTCCAAACAGTTTCAGGGCGACCAGCGCGGTCAGGACCAGGCTGATGACCAGCACGGTGGCGGACGATTTACGCGCGGAATCCTTGTCCAGGCCGATGTGGGCGTCCATCACCAGGTGGCGCACGCCGGCGCACAGGTGGTGCAGGAAGCCCCAGCTCAGGGCCAGGATGATCAGCTTAACCAGCGGATAGGTGACGAAACCTTCGTAGTACGCGAAAGAGATCTCGGAGCGCAGCGAATTCTGCAAGAGATACAGCACGAACGGCAGCAGCACGAACATCAACACGCCGCTGATGCGGTGCAGGATGGACACGATGGATGCCAATGGCATGCGGTAATTGGACAGCTCGGTAACATGGATGTTACGGAACTCCGGCCGTTCTTTTTTAGGGGCTTCCCTTACGGCTTCTGACATAACAAGACCTCCTCAGGCTTATACAAAAATTTGGTGAGACTGCGATTTTCGCCGATTTCCACTCTTACAACCAATATCTATTGTTACATATAATAAAAATAGTGGTCGGCGACACCAGCTGGCGGCTACTTTCCGTAGCTCAACGTATTATCAGCGCAACAATGCTACAGGCGTATGACTGCGCGCCCTGTCTCCTTCAATTCAATTCATTGTGATAATGATGGCGTTCGGTCGAATACAGGCCGCGGCGCAGCTCCACCGGCTTGTCGCCATAGGTATAGGACACCCGCTCCGACGCCAGCAGCGGCGTGTTGGCGGCAATCTTCAGCAGCACGGCATCGCCTTCGGCAGCGCACACGGCGCGGATCTTTTCGGTGGCACGGATCATGCGCGTGCCGAATTCGGATTCAAACAGGCCGTACATCGGCCCTTTATATTCTTCCAGCCGCTCCGCCGTCAGCCCCTTGAAGGTGATGCCCGGCAGCCAGATTTCCTCGACAATGGTCGGCACGCCGTCGAAGTGCTGCACCCGCTTGATGAAGATCACGGCGTCGCCCGACTTCAGATCGAGCAGGCGCGCCACATCGGCCGGCGCGCGCATGCGCTTGACTTCGATGAACTGGCTGACGCCCGGATGCGGCACGCCTTCGTCCGGCATCAGCCGCAGGAAGCGGAACTGCGCCCGTTCTTCATGGTGGGTGGAGACGAAGGTGCCCTTGCCCTGCTTGCGCATCACCAGGTTCTCGGCGGCCAGCTCGTCGATCGCCTTACGCACGGTGCCCTGGCTGACCTTGAACCGGTTGGCCAGTTCCACTTCGCTAGGGATCAGTTCGCCCGGCTTCCATTCGCCGGACTGCAGACTCTTGGTGATCAAGGCCTTGATTTGCTGGTACAGCGGGGAGAACGTCGGTGACGCATTGGACGATGCCGTTGCCGCACCGCCGGCACTGCTGGCGGCGGGATTGTTATTCGAATTTGGCGGCACGGAACTCATAGGCCAAGATTTCACCACAAATACACAGTGCCGTCCAGAAAAAACGGCAATAAGTTATCTGTCTTATATAAGACATAAGATAGGATTGACAGATAGTTGCGACGCGCCTACACTCGCCGCCGACGCTTATGGGATACAGATGATTATAAGCGCCGAATTTTGCAGTATGATTACGTTTTCCCGGACCGGGCGACGGTCCAGCGCAAAGTCGTTCGCGCTTTTTAAGCACCTGTTACGCACTTGTTACTTCACACTTTGGAGATTCATCATGGCTAAAACCCCATTGCGCGTTGCTGTTACCGGCGCCGCCGGCCAAATCGGCTACGCTCTGCTGTTCCGCATCGCCAACGGCGACATGCTCGGCAAGGACCAGCCGGTCATCCTGCAACTGCTGGAAATCCCTGACGAAAAAGCACAGAAGGCGCTGAAAGGCGTCATGATGGAAATCGATGACTGCGCATTCCCGCTGCTGACCGAAATGACCGCCCACGGCGATCCGCTGACCGCCTTCAAGGATGTCGACTACGCCGTGCTGGTTGGCGCCCGTCCACGCGGCCCAGGCATGGAACGCAAAGACCTGCTGGAAGCCAACGCCCAGATCTTCACCGCCCAAGGCAAGGCCCTGGATCAAGTTGCTTCGCGCAACGTCAAAGTGCTGGTGGTCGGCAACCCGGCCAACACCAACGCCTACATCGCCATGAAATCGGCGCCATCGCTGCCGGCCAAAAACTTCACCGCCATGCTGCGCCTGGACCACAACCGCGCGCTGTCGCAAGTGGCTGCCAAGACCGGCACCGCCGTCAAAGACATCGAGAAATTGACCGTCTGGGGCAACCACTCGCCAACCATGTACGCTGACTACCGCTTCGCGACCGTCAACGGCAAGGCGGTCAAAGACCTGATCAACGACCAGGAATGGAACGCCAACGTGTTCCTGCCAACCGTCGGCAAACGCGGCGCCGCCATCATCGAAGCGCGTGGCCTGTCGTCGGCTGCTTCGGCCGCCAACGCCGCCATCGACCACATCCATGACTGGCACGTCGGCACCAACGGCAAGTGGACCACCATGGGCATCCCATCGGATGGTTCGTACGGCATCCCTGAAGGCATCGTGTTCGGCTTCCCGGTCACCACCGAAAACGGCGAATACAAAATCGTTCAAGGCCTGGAAATCGATGCATTCTCGCAAGAGCGCATCAACCTGACCCTGAAAGAACTGACCGAAGAGCGCGAAGGCGTCAAGCACCTGCTGCCTGCATAAGCTTCGCTCCTTACGTGGAACCGGTTAAACCGCCGATCCGCCGTACCCGCCGCGCTGCCGAGAGCAGCGCGGCGGTCATTTCGCCAGCCGACCCAGCAAGCATGCATCCATCCGAGGTTTTATTCCAGGGTAATCTTCAGCCGGCCATCCTTCCGGCCTGCGACCACTACGCCGGCTCCGAGAAGCTGATGCGCAAATCGATCGCCCTGCAACAAGAACTTGGCCCCTTGTTCGACATCACCCTCGATTGCGAGGACGGCGCCAGCGCCGGCAACGAGCTGGCCCACGCCCGCCTGGTGGCCGAGCTGCTGCAATCCGACGACAACAAATTCAACCGCATCGGCGCCCGCGTGCACGATGTGCACAGCCCCTACTTTGCGCAGGACGTCGAGATCATCTGCGCCGCCGCCCAGCGCCTGGCCTACTTGGCCCTGCCGAAAGTGCAGAGCGTCGATGAAGTGGCGCGCGCCATCAAGCTGATCAATACCCACGCCACCAAGGCCGGCCGCAAGGACTTGCCGGTGCACGTGCTGATCGAGACCCACGGTGCGCTGCACGACGTCTACGCCATCGCCGCCCTGCCGCAGGTGCAGTGCCTGTCGTTCGGCATCATGGATTTTGTGTCGGCCCACTACGGCGCGATTCCCGGCAGCGCGATGCGCACGCCAGGCCAGTTCACCCATCCGCTGGTGACCCGCGCCAAGCTGGAAATCGCCGCCGCCTGCCACGCACACGGCAAGGTGCCGTCGCACAACGTCACCACCGACATCAAGGACACGGCGGTGGCCGCCAACGATGCCCAGCGCGCCGCCGCCGAATTCGGCTACACGCGCATGTGGAGCATCCACCCGAACCAGATCAAGCCGATCGTCAAGACGTTTACGCCCCGGCTGTCCGAGGTCAGCGAGGCCGCCGCCATCCTGCACGAAGCCGCTGCCGCGCACTGGGGCCCGATTGCCCAGCATGGACGCTTGCATGACCGCGCCAGCTACCGATATTATTGGACCGTTTTACAGCGTGCCAGGCAGGCCGGCCTCAGTTTGCCGGAATCCGTGGCCGCGCTGTTCAACGGCACACCCACCGATCTCCCACAGGAAGCACACTGATGTCCATTTCCAAATTATTCATGGCTTGCAGCCTCGCGCTGGCCTCGTTGACCCTGGCCGCCGGCGCCCACGCCGAAGACGCGCCAGCCAAGAAAACCGTCAAGAAGGCGGCCGCCAAGTCCACCAAGAAGGCCGCCGCCAAGCCGGTGGCCGCCGCTGAGCCGAAAGCGCCGAACGAGGAAGAAGACGAGCCGGTCATCACCGATACCGCCTCCACCGAATTCGACTGCGAACTGGGCAACAAGATCACCATCTACCAGAACGCCAGCGACGACAGCCACATCGCGCTGCGCTGGAAGAAGCGCCTGCACCGCCTGACCCGCGTCGGTACCACCACCGGCGCCAACCGCTTCGAAAACAAGATGTATGGCCTGATCTGGATCGGCATTCCGGCCAAGGGCATGCTGCTCGACTCCAAGCAAAACCGCCAGCTGGCCAACGAATGCCGCGACGCCGAACAGCGCAAGCCGGTATCGACCGCAGCCGGCGAGCCGACCAGCACCAAGATCTCGATTCAGTAAATACCAGCACCACGCTTCACTTCAATAATAGTAATAGACGCTACCCCATCACTAAGGAGAGGTCATGTCCCGCAACACTCTGAACACGCTGAAGGAATTCACTATTTCGGGCAAGAAGGCGAAGTTCTACTCGCTGCCAGCCCTGGAAAAGAGCCTGGGCGCCAAAATCTCCCGCCTGCCGGTTTCGATCCGCGTGGTGCTGGAGTCCGTCCTGCGTAACGTCGACGGCAAGAAAGTCACCGAAGAACACGTGCGCCAGGTCGCCAGCTGGGCCGCCACCGGCGAGCGCACCGATGAAATCCCGTTCGTGGTCGCGCGCGTGGTGCTGCAGGACTTCACCGGCGTGCCGCTGCTGGCCGATCTGGCCGCGATGCGCAACGTCGCCTACAAGATGGGCATCAACGCCAAGAAAATCGAGCCACTGGTGCCGGTCGACCTGGTGGTCGACCACTCGGTCACCATCGACCACTTCCGCGAGCCGCAAGCGCTGGACCTGAACATGAAGCTGGAATTCTCGCGCAATAACGAGCGCTACCAGTTCATGAAATGGGGCATGCAAGCCTTCGACACCTTCGGCGTGGTGCCGCCGGGCTTCGGCATCGTCCACCAGGTCAACCTGGAATACCTGGCGCGCGGCGTCCACAAGGACAGCGAAGGCGTGTACTACCCTGACTCGCTGGTCGGCACCGACTCGCACACCACCATGATCAACGGCATCGGCGTGGTCGGCTGGGGCGTCGGCGGCATCGAGGCGGAAGCCGGCATGCTGGGCCAGCCGGTCTACTTCCTGACCCCGGACGTGATCGGCGTCAACCTGACCGGCGTGCTGCGCGAAGGCTGCACCGCCACCGACCTGGTGCTGACCATCACCGAACTGCTGCGCAAGGAAAAAGTCGTCGGCAAGTTCGTCGAGTTCTTCGGCGAAGGCACCGAGACGCTGTCGGTCACCGACCGCGCCACCATCGGCAACATGGCGCCGGAATACGGCGCCACCATGGGCTTCTTCCCGGTCGACGACGCCACCATCGAATACTTCGAAGGCACCGGCCGCACCAAGGCCGAGATCGACGCCTTCCAGGCCTACTTCAAGGCCCAGGGCATGTACGGCATTCCGAAAGCCGGCGACATCGACTACACCCGCGTGGTGCACCTGAACCTGTCGAGCGTGACGCCGTCGCTGGCCGGCCCTAAGCGTCCGCAGGACCGTATCGAAATCGGCAACGTGAAGAGCAACTTCACCGAACTGTTCTCGAAACCGACCTCCGAAAACGGCTTCAACAAAAAGCCGGAAGACCTGAACCACAACTACACCACCACCGACGGCCTGAACGTGAAAAACGGCGACGTGCTGATCGCTGCGATCACCTCGTGCACCAACACCTCGAACCCGAGCGTGATGCTGGCCGCCGGCCTGCTGGCCAAGAAGGCCGTGGAAGCCGGCCTGACTGTGGCGCCGCACATCAAATCGTCGCTGGCCCCCGGCTCGCGCGTGGTGACCGAGTACCTGACCGCCGCCGGCCTGCTGCCGTACCTGGAGCAACTGGGCTTTGGCGTCACCGCCTACGGCTGCACCACCTGCATCGGCAACGCCGGCGACCTGACGCCGGAGCTGAACGCCGCCATCACCAGCAACGACATCGTCGCTTCGGCGGTGCTGTCCGGTAACCGCAACTTTGAAGCGCGGATCCACCCGAACATCCGTTCCAACTTCCTGGCCTCGCCACCGCTGGTGGTGGCCTACGCCATCGCCGGCAACATGACGGTCGACCTGATGACCCAGCCGGTTGGCAAGGGCAAGGACGGCAAGGACGTGTACCTGGGCGACATCTGGCCGACCTCGAAAGAGATCGACAAGCTGATGAAGTTCGCGATGAACTCGAAAGTGTTCAAGACCAACTACGCCGACGTCAAGGGCAACCCGGGCAAGCTGTGGGAACACGTCTCGTCGACCGAAGGCCAGGTCTACAACTGGCCGGCCTCGACCTACATCGCCGAGCCACCGTTCTTCGACGGCTTCGAGATGACGCCGAAACTGACCAACCCGAACATCAGCGGCGCGCGCGCGCTGGGCGTGTTTGGCGACTCGATCACCACCGACCACATCTCGCCGGCCGGCTCGATCAAGGAAGACGGCCCGGCCGGTAAGTGGCTGAAGGACAACGGCGTGCTGAAGGCCGACTTCAACTCCTACGGCTCGCGCCGCGGCAACCACGAGATCATGATGCGCGGCACCTTCGCCAACGTGCGCATCAAGAACAAGATGATCCCGCCGAAAGCCGACGGTTCCGCAGTCGAAGGCGGCATCACGATTCACCAGCCGTCGGGCGAACAGTTGTCGATCTACGACGCCGCCATGAAATACGTGGCAGCCGGCACCCCGACCATGGTGTTCGGTGGCGAAGAGTACGGCACCGGCTCGTCGCGCGACTGGGCTGCCAAGGGCACCCAGCTGCTGGGCGTGAAGGCGGTGATCGTGCGTTCGTTCGAGCGCATCCACCGCTCCAACCTGGTCGGCATGGGCGTGCTGCCGCTGCAATTCATCGGCACCGACTCGGTCGAATCGCTGGGCATCACCGGCAAGGAAACCTTCGACCTGAAGGGCCTGGACGGCGACATCAAGCCGCAACAGCTGGCCACCCTGGTGATCCACCGCGCCGACGGCACCAGCCAGGACGTCACCGTGCTGCTGCGTATCGACACCCCGATCGAAGTCGACTACTACAAACACGGCGGTATCCTGCCGTTCGTGCTGCGTCAGCTGCTGGCAGCGTGATAAGTTAGCCGCTTCACACTAAAGCCGGGCTTGCCCGGCTTTTTTTATGCACGTTTGCCGAATGATCTACAATAGACGGCATAAGGGTTATCATCTGCATGACTGATCCGTTTTATTCACCTTTATGAGACTCTTAGCGCGATGCGTCGTTCAAAACAAGCTTCATCCCACAAGTTATCCTCCGAGAGCCAACGCCTCGCCACCTATGCCCAGGCAGTCGGGCAGGCGGCCAGTCGCATCGAAGAGCGGGCCTGGGAGCACTCACTCGATGCGCAGCTCCAGAAACTCCTGAAAACCGGTCACCAGGACACCGTCGACGCCACCCTCAACGCGCTTTTCAAGGAAGACCTGAACGCCTACGACGTGCTGATGGACAGCGTGGAAGCGGCCAGCGAATCGGCCCACATCGCCATCGACACCGCCGACGGCGTCAGCAAGGCGTATGACGTGCTGCTGGTGGCTGCGCCCATCCTGGCCTGGACCCGCTTCGCCATCGCTTCCGGCGCCATTCCGGCCGACATCCTGCAAACGCTGACGGCGCACTTCTCCGCCCACCTGCTGGCCGACGGCACGCAGCTGGCGGTGTCGCCGACGCTGTTCTCGATCGACCAGCTGCCGCGCAGCCACGTGGAAACGTACGGCAAAGTGCACAAGCTGGCGCAGGCCGCCGTCAAAGGCACGACGCTGAAGGCGGACACCAAAGTGCCGGAAACCGCGCCGTTCCTGGCCGACACCCGCTACCTGCTGGTGGCCGTGGTGGCGCCGGCCGGCGGCCCGCTGTTCCGCTGGCAGATGCCGGCGCACCAGGCCAACTTCGCGGTCGAACGCGGCGTCGCGCTGGAGCAATGGCGCGCGCAGGCCACGCCAACCGTCAACCGCCTGCTGCCGGGCTGCGGCGTTGAACTGCTGCTGCCGGAAGCCTATTACATGGCCTGCCGCGAGGCGGACAAGCAAATTCGTCCGGTGTCGATCCGCGCCGCCGTGCACTATTTGACGCACACGCTGGGCGTGGAGCCGTCCGAACTGCGCGCGGTGATCGCCGGCTTTGGCGAAGAAAGCGCCGAGAACCAGGTGGACGAATACCGCGTGGCCTTCACGCAGCGTTCGTCGAGCGATGTGATCTACGGTGTGGTGTGGCCGCTGTACGGCCAGGAAGATGAGGAAGGCACGCCGCCCGAAGGTCCCGGCGCCGTCCCGCTGGAACAGAAGCCGATGACGCCGATGGAAGACATCATTTCGCACCTGAACGAGGCCGGCGTCACGCAGGTCAAGAAGATCAGCGAACGCTATGTGGTCGAGTTCTGCGACGACTGCGGCGCCCCGCTGTTCGCCGACCCGCAAGGCGAACTGGCGCACGCCGAAATGCCGGAAGACGCGCCTACTGGCACCGAGCACTTCCACTAAAACAAAAGCCCCTCACGGTAATGCCGTTAAGTTAGCAACGTCGTTCCCGCGCAAGCGGGAATCCATGCTGCGTTTGCCCGGCAGACGTCCTATGGATTCCCGCTTGCGCGGGAATGACGATGTGAAGTTCCAGCTTAACTTAACCGCATTACCCCTCACGGGGCTTTTTACTTGGACTGCGGCGGCGATAGATAAATCACGATCGGCTGATTGCTCTGCGCTGGCTGCAACGCCTGTGCCGGCGGCGCTTGCACCACGACCGGCGCCGAAAATCTCAATGTCGGCCTTCGTCGCTAACGTCGGCACGATCGCGTCGATATGCGCCTTGAGCGCTGAAACCTCGTTGTCCATCCCTGTAGATTAGGACAAAACGAGCGTCCTACCAGGTGGAGAACGGCTTTTTAATCAGGTTTGAGTTGAGGTAGCGCAGGTCATCGGTGACTTCCTCGCCGATCCAGTCGGGCTTGTCGAACTGCTGGTCTTCCGACCGCAACTCGATCTCCGCCACCACCAGCCCGGCATTCACGCCGAGGAACTCATCCACTTCCCACACATTGCCTGCGAACGCAATGCGGCGGCGGTACTTCTCGATCAACGGCCGCTCGCACAACCCATCCAGCAGCTCAGCCGCATCGGCGACCGGGATCTCGTACTCCCACTCGCCGCGCGTAGCGCCCTTGTTGGCGCTCTTGATCGTGATCACCGCCCGCTCGCCCTCGATGCGCACGCGCACCACCCGCTCCTTGCTGGACGACAGATAGCCCTGGCGAAAAAACACCGGCTCGCCCAGCGCCATCCATCCATCGCCGGACAGCAGGAACTTGCGTTCGATCTCGACGCCCACGATCAGTAATCGTCCAGCGACAACAGGATCGGCTGCAGGATCGAAGCGCCCAGCGCCGCACTGCGCGCGCCATTCCAGCCCACATGCGGGTCCGGCAGATCGGCGTTGTCCTTGAACGGCATCTCCAGCGTCAGCGCCAGGCAGCCGAAGTGATGACCGACGTACTTGGAGGCCAGCGTCAGCATGTCTTCCTTGTACTTGCTGGCCGCGTAGCCGACTTTATCCTGGAAGTCCGGCGTCGCATTCTTGTAGCGATCAATGAAAGCCTGCTGCTTCTGGCGACGCTCGTCGCTGAAGTTTTCCAGCATCTCGTTACCCGCCACGAAGTTGTACGGCAGCGCTTCATCACCGTGAATATCGAAGAACATGTCGATGCCGGTTTCGTGCATCTTCTGCTTCACGTACAGCACTTCCGGGCTGCGCTCCACCGAAGGCGTCATCCACTCGCGATTCAGGTTGGCGCCGGCCGCGTTGGTGCGCAGGTTGCCGCGCACCGAGCCGTCCGGATTCATGTTCGGCACAATGTAGAACACACAGCGCTGCAGCAGCTTGCGGGCGATCGGGTTGGCATCGTCCAGCAGCGAATCGATCAGGCCTTCGATGAACCATTCCGCCATCGACTCGCCCGGATGCTGGCGCGCGATGAACCAGATTTTCTTTTCCGCTTCCGGCTTGCCGATGACCACCAGATTCATATCGCGGCCATCGACCGTCGAACCCAGGTCCAGCACGCGCGCCAGCGGATGCTCGCCCACCTCGCCCAGCAGGCGCAGATGGCGCTCGAAAGAATACGGCTCGAAGTAAGCGTAGTAGATGCTGTCGGTATCCGGCGTATGGTCGATCGTCATGACCGCGCCATCGAACCTGGTGGGCACGCGGAACCAGTTCTCGGTGTCGTAGCTGGCCACCGCCTGGTAATCCTCGTAGCCCTTGGCATAGGTGGCCTGGCCGGCGTTCAGGAAGCGCATGGTCAGCTTCTGGCCACGCGCGCCCTGCACGCGGAAGTGGAACCACTGATGGATGTCAGCGTGAGAATCCTTGCGCAGATTCAGTTCGATGGAGGCTGCGCTGTCCGCGCGCACAACTTCGATCGCACCTGAGTCGAAGTTCTGGCTGATTTTGATGGTCATGTTGATCCAATGTTAAGTGAATGCAGATGACCATTATTTTACCAGCATGCTCCCTTCCCGTTTATAGCGGGCGTGCCACGACAATGCCTTCTCCAGCACATGCGGCGTCTGGCCGCCGCCTTGCAGCGCTTCCTCGAAATAAGCGCGCAGCTGCGGGCGGTAATCCGGGTGCGCGCAATTCTCGATGATGCGCGGCGCGCGTTCGCGTGGCGCCAGGCCACGCAGGTCGGCCAGGCCCCACTCCGTCACCAGAATATCGACATCATGTTCGGTGTGGTCAACGTGCGCGGCAAACGGCACCACGCTGGAAATCGCGCCATCCTTGGCCACCGACTTGCTGACGAAGACCGACAGCTGGCCATTGCGCGCAAAGTCGCCCGAGCCGCCGATGCCGTTCATCATGTGCGTGCCGCCGACGTGGGTCGAATTGACGTTGCCGTAAATGTCGAACTCCAGCGCCGTATTCAGCGCGATGATGCCCAGCCGCCGCACGATCTCCGGGTGGTTGCTGATCTCCTGCGGCCGCAGCACGATGCGTTCGCGGTACTGCTCGATATTGTCGATGAACTTCTGATGCATGGCGGCCGACAGCGTGATCGACGATGCCGACGCCATCATCAGCTGGCCGGAATCGAGCAGCTCGATCGCGCTGTCCTGCAGCACTTCCGAAAACATCGTCATATTGCGGAACGGCGAATCGATCAGGCCATGCAGCACCGCGTTGGCGATGGTGCCGATGCCCGCCTGCAGCGGACGCAATGACGGGTCCATGCGCCCCGCTTTCACTTCGCCTTCCAGGAAGGTGATGATGTGGCGCGCGATGGCGTCGGTCTCGTCGTCCGGCGGCAGCGCGTTGGACGGGCTGTCCGGACTATCGGTAATCACGATCGCGGCGATGCGCTCCGGATCGACGGTGATCTCGGTGACGCCGATGCGGTCCCACGGCGTGGTCAAAGGAATCGCGCCGCGGTGCGGGCGCGCAGCCGGCACATAAATATCGTGGAAGCCTTCCAGCGCCAGCGGCGCGCTCAGGTTGATCTCGACGATCACCTTGCCGGCCTGCTGCGCGAAGTTGGCCGAGTTCCCGACCGACATGGTGGGAATGATGCCGCCATCGGCCGTAATCGCCACCGCCTCGATCACCGCGATGTCGATGCCTTTCAGGTCGCCGGAACGCAGCTGCTCGGCCGTCTCCGACAAGTGCTGGTCGATGAACATCACCTCGCCGGAATTGATCTTGCGGCGCAGCGCGGCGTCGGCCTGGAACGGCATGCGGCGCGCCACCACGCCGGCGTTGGCCATCAGGCCGTCGCTGTCGTTGCCGAGCGAAGCGCCGGTCAGCAGCGTCAGTTGCAGCGGATTGCCGTGGCGGGCGCGTTCGACCAGGGCTGCCGGCAGCGCCTTGGCGTCTCCGGCGCGCGTAAAGCCGCTCATGCCCACCGTCATGCCGTCCTTGAATAACAGGGCGGCCTGTTCGGCGCTCATCACTTTGTTCATCAGCGCCGGGCGGCGAATGCGATCTTCATACATGGTGGTTCTCCTCATTCTTTTGTTTCAGTATAGAATCAGGAAAACTGCATGCTTATGAATTAAATTCCCACTTTCCAGTCGTTTTTTTCATGATGGCAGTTCGTGGATCACGATGCCCTCGATTGGATCGACCGCCTGCTGCCACGGCCGCAGTTTAATGAAGCGCTGCGTATCGTCGTAGCCGGCCTGCCAGCGCGCGCGGATGCCGGCGGCGCTGAAGTCGATGTCCTTGGTGTGGTCTTCGTTGCCGATGCGCGGCGCCCGCAGCGACACCACGTGCATGTCGGTGCCGCAGCCCCATGACGCCAGCTCGCGCATCTCGGGCGACGCCGCCTCCTCCGCCGACAGATGCTTGCTCATCTCGCGGATCACATGGCGCAGCCGGTGCAGCTTGCGCTGCTGTTCGATATTGCTGGCGCGGCTGGCGTACTGGATCTCCTTGTGCTTGTCCAGCACATCGAGCACGCTTTCAGGCTCGCTGCCGTCCGGGTTCCACACCTGCACCGAGAAGATCACCGAGCTGCGGCGCGGCTCGTCGTCAAGCACTGCCTCGATCGGCGTGTTGGAGTAGATGCCGCCATCCCAGTACGGCTGACCGTCGATGCGCACTGCCGGAAACGCCGGCGGCAATGCACCCGACGCCATCACATGCTCGACCCGCAGCGGCTCCTGCTTGCTGTCGAAGTAGCGCATCGCGCCGCTGCGCGCATTGACCGCGCCGACCGTCAGGCGCATCTGCTTTTGATTGAGATAATCGAAATCGACCAGCGCCTCCAGCGTATTCCGCAAAGGGGTGGTCTGATAGAAGGAAGCGTGTTCGATCCCAACGCGCGCCTCGGGATTCCACCATGAGGCCAGGTTAGGTTCGAAAAACGCCGGGATGCCCTGCCCCACCGTGATCGCATTGGCGATCGCGCGCGGCATGGTGGAAAAGCCGAAGGCATTGCGCTCCATGCGATGCCAGAACTCGCGCAGCCGGTCCAGCCGCTGCTCGGGCGGATTACCGGCGATGATGGCGCCATTGATCGCGCCGATGGAGGTGCCGATCACCCAATCCGGCTCGATGCCGGCTTCGTGCAAGGCCTGGTACACGCCCAGTTGATAAGCGCCCAACGCGCCGCCGCCCTGCAGGACCAGAACAATCTGGCCCGGCAAGGCGGGCGATGTCGGACTAGCTGATTTGCTGCTCAAGACAGACCTCCACGATGCACGGCAACGTGGAGATTGTATGCCATCTTTACGCCAGGTTGACGCCCTTGGCTTTCAGCGCTGCGCGCACACCGGCGCCGTAGGCTGGATCGGCCAGGTCGAGGTGACCCAGCTGGCGGGCGATGATCTCGGCGCTCACCTGGCTCAACGGACCTGCCATATTGTTGAACAGGTTTTGCTGTTCATCCGCCGGCATCAGGCGGAACAGGTTGCCGGCCTGGGTGTAATCGTCCTCGGTGCCGCGGGCATCGTAGCGGGCCGCCGCGCCTTGCAGCGCCAGCGCCGGTTCGCCATGGCCCAGGCCTTGCGGATTGCTGCCGCCGCCCTGCACCGGATCGTAGTTCTGCGCCGCGCCGCCGTTGGCGATGGCCATGCCGCCGTCACGCTGCTGGTTGTGGAACGGGCAGCGTGGCGCGTTCACCGGCAGGTGCTGGTGGTTGGTGCCGACGCGGTACAGCTGTGCGTCGTGGTAGGCGAACAGGCGCGCCTGCAGCATCTTGTCCGGTGAGTAGCCCAGGCCCGGCACCACGTGCGATGGCGACAGCGCCGCCTGCTCCACTTCCGCATGGTAGTTGACCGGGTTGCGGTTCAGTTCCAGCACGCCGACCGGCAGCATCGGGAAGTCGGCGTGCGGCCAGACCTTGGTCAGGTCGAACGGATTCCAGCCGGTGCGCGCTTCCCATGCAGCCAGTTCGGCGTCGGTGGCAACTTGCACTTTCACGTCCCAGCGCGGGAAGTCGCCACCGGCGATGGCGTTGAACAGATCGCGCTGCGCGTAATCCGGATCGGAACCGGCGATACGCGTGGCTTCTTCAGCGCTCAGGTTCTTGATGCCCTGCTGCGTCAGGAAGTGCCACTTGACGTAGACACGTTCGCCGTCGACGTTAATCAGGCTGTAGGTGTGGCTGCCGAAACCGTGCATGTGGCGGTAGCCGTCCGGCGTGCCGCGGCTGGAGAACAGCGTGGTGACCTGGTGCAGGCTCTCAGGCGTGCGGCTCCAGAAATCGAACATCATGGTCGGCGATTTCAGATTGGTTTGCGGATCGCGTTTTTGCGTGTGGATGAAGTCCGGGAACTTGATACCGTCCTTCAGGAAGAACACCGGCGTGTTATTGCCGACCAGGTCCCAGTTGCCTTCTTCGGTATAGAAGCGGACAGCGAAACCGCGTGGATCGCGCTCGGTATCGGCGCTGCCCTTCTCGCCGCCAACGGTGGAAAAGCGCAGGAAGGTCTCGGTCTGCTTGCCGACTTCGGCGAACAGTTTGGCTTTGGTGAATTTGGTGATGTCGTGTGTGACGGTGAAAGTGCCATAAGCGCCCGAGCCTTTGGCATGCACCACGCGCTCAGGAATGCGCTCGCGGTTGAAGTGCTGGAGTTTCTCGATCAGGTGAAAGTCCTGCAACAGCACCGGGCCGCGTGGGCCGGCGGTAACTGAGTTCTGGTTGTCGGCGATTGGAATGCCGGACGCGGTGGTGATAGGTGGCTGGCTCATACTATGGCTCCTCGTTGTTGATAGCGTAAGGCTATTTTAAACAACGAGCTCCATATATAAAAACTATATATTTCTATCGCTTTGATAGCGATCGCCAATCAATTATAACTCTAAGCCATTTCCACAGAGGAAGACTTGCTGACATCCGAAATAAGCATACGGTCACCTCCAGCATAAATCTTACGGAAGCGCAGATACCCAGCCTTGCCAGACAGCCCGAAACTTGCCCAACTTGAATTGAACGGTTCTCGGCCGGCTGTAATCATGCGTGGCGTAATACCTGTTTTAGCAAACTCCTGCGCGGCCGCACGCTCCGCATCCGGCAACTCGTCCTTCACTGGGCTGTAGGGCTGCAACTGCATGCCAGAATTTTTGCCGTAAGCCGCAGTGATTAGTTTTTGCTGCTCTGCATGATACTGCGCTTCTCGAGCATTGTAATCCGCGATCTTCTTGCGCGTGGCCTCGCTGACTCGCAGCTGCTTTTGCAAATCAGGTTCATTATCTGGATTACCCGGAATCAGTTTGAACCAGGCGCGCGAATCGTGCACGTAGTTGTCGAAGAAATCCAAGGTGCTGACCGCCAGCGGTGCGGCAGTGTTCCACCAAGTGGCAATTTCTTCCCACTCGTTCTCGTGTTCGTTGTCGAACCCCGGCATCTGCGACTTGGGCACAAAACCTTTTCCTTTACCGCTCAGCCAAGCTTCAAACAACGCGATCTCTTGCTCAAATTCCAGATTTGCACTGTGCAAGTCATTTTTGTCGAAATTGCTGGCCCGGATAAAGCTTGCACTGTTTTCCAATGGCGTTTTGCCGCTTGCCCGGCGAGCACGATGCCAGAGGATATGGTGTTTTCCCTGTTCTCGCATGATCTCAGTGAGCGTACCCGTGTGGACCTTGCAGGTCGCCAAGTACTGATTTAATGCTTTGATCGTCTCCGGCATCACCCGGAACTTTTCTTTTACTTTTGGTGTAGCCAGTTCCAACTTCAATGGCACACCTGCCAGGCGGGCCTCTTTGTACATCAGCAGCAAGGGAATCCGTGACAGCATATCGGCGCCGGATGCATCCACTCCCCGGCCCTGCTCTTTGGGACAGTAGCCACAGCCAAGATCGGAATGCACACCCGGCACCACGATCTCCTCGCAGTTGGCCGGTGTCACTTGGCCAACTGCAATCGAGTCCAATGGAAAGCTGCGACGTATTTCATGAGCCGCGACCAAGTGCAAGCAGCGAATACCTGATGGAATACGCAGACTATCCTCGGCATCGGCCCACGCGCCATGGCCGTCGAACAGGCGCCCGAGAAAGCTGTTGCCCAGCGTATTACCGGCGCCAACCGACGCTACGGTATCAAATAGTCCCAGAAAATCGAACTGCACATCAAACCCACCTAACGTCAATCCGGTCCGTCCGCACAGTTGCGCATCCAGCCCACACAGCGACATCAGCCAATTGGTGAAGGCGCGTGCCTGCGTTGCCCCTCGAGAAAAACCGAAGGTGGAAACGTAAATCTTCATGACCTGAGCTGGATCGGTCTTGGCCGGCTTGCCGGTTGACTTGACCGGCCAATACGGCTTAATGGCAGCGTGCAAGCGCTTAAGAATTCTTTCAAACTCGATCCGGGTTTTCTCGTCCTCCTCATTCGGTGCAGGTTGACCGAAACGGCGCTGAAGTTTCATCCGTCGACGCTGGCGCCGCCCCAGTTCAATACGATAAATCAGCGATTGTGTTTCCGCCGGGGACAGCAACGGTACCTTGAGGAAAAAGCGATGCACGTTATTAATCGCCTGAAGCAGTCCCCATAATATTCGCGCCTCGCCGCGATAACCTGCGGCGGCGCCACGCGTCAGTTCGGCACCCTCTCCGCTGTCGTTGATCTCCTTGAATGGAGAGGCGACACCAGGCACATAGACTTTAAAGAAGTGCTTATAGCGATCTGGATTAGTAGTCCAGTCCGCAGCGCCTGGCAACACGCCAGGCACGCTCTGCCCCGGATAGCAATCATACAAACGCGCAACGTTGGACTGATTCTGCGGCTTTTCTGCCAGTACATAGTTGTTCTTGGTACCGTCAAAGAAAAAGCCAAAGAACAAGTTGGTCTGACATGACTTGCCTGGCACACCGAGTAGCGGCTGCTCTACCAACTCGCTTTTTTTCTTAATAATGTTAAATGCGTTATCACCGAAAAAAGCCTTGGTGTTGGTAGCATCTAAAAACGTCATAGGGACCATCGGACATAAGGTCGCGCTCATGGACGCTGCTCCTTCAATTTTTCAATCTTTTTTGTCGCATTAGTCTTCATGGTCTCGAAGTCCTGCCTCAAATGCGCTGAAAACTTTTCGTCATTGGGACCGGTAAATCCCTCCAGTGAGGGAGCGTCATATTTTTTTGCAAGGGACCATGCTTCTTCAGTAAATGCACGCGGTTCGGTACGCAGCTTCAACAGTGCTGAATCTGCTACAGCAATGGCCTCCTGCTCCTGCTGGATATATAGATTCGACCGCTCTCGCTGGTACGCCAGCGATGGCACTGGCCATCCTTTTACTTTACCGGGCCAGTTGGGATGGTCGGGCTGAAAGTCGCTGGAAACCACGGTCAGCTGTCCGTCCGCAGCACGCACGACCCAAAGTTCACCAACCTTGCCGTTCTGGTAAGGTGGCACTTCAACCACCTTGGTTTCGGCGACTTCGGGCAGGCTGCCGTCGGGCTTGGCCTTCAACCAATGCGTGGCCTTGATCCTGATCTGCAGCCCGCTTTGCCACTTGCGCGGCAGCTCATAGCAACACATCGTGCCACCCGCAGCAAACGAACCGACTGTCTCGCCGCCCGCAGTATTTTTGTTGTTGAGCGGATCTTCAATCACATAACTGAATTCATCGCCCGCGTAATTGACCCCATGCACGCTCACCGGCACGGCCGGCTTCGCACAGGCCGTCAACATCGGTAACACGATTAACATCACCGTCATCAAACGTGCTGTGCTCCGCGCTCCATATCGGCCAAATTTCATCCTGACTCCATTTCTTTCCAACGCCTCACACCAACTTCACTTGGTCTATCACCATCGATCAGGCACGCTTCACACCAGTCGATCCGTAGTCCCGCTTCCAACGCCGCCGCGTCAGCCAGCATCAGCGCGTCGGCGACAATGGCATGGCATTGCGATGGCCGCCACGGCCATTGAAGGCCGCGGTCCGATAGCCGTAACAATATTTCGTCCGCTTCACTATCGCCGACCATTTGCCCGAACTGAACCGGCTCCAAAGTGGGCCAATCGCTAACGGGCGGCAAACCCTCTCCTTTCAAGTCGAGCTCTGCCCACAGGCCACAGCGATCTACATAACACCAGCGCAAAGCAGGCCCGGCCAACTGTGCCTGCTGTTCTGAAGTCAGTGCCCTAAAGATACCGGGCAGGCGACGCGTGTCAGGAAAACGGAAATTAAACCGCTGACCATCTGCATAAATAACGCACCATGATGCAAGTCGTAGGGTCAACTGTTCAAGTGTCTCGACGGTTTCAATCGCGCTCAGCATTGGCCACGTACTACATTTTTCCAGCGAACGATGAAACTGACCAGGCTGCTGGTCATAGGGTAGCAGAATCGGCGAGACACTCCGGGCAGCGTCCGAGCAACCTGGCAAAGCTTCAAAAAGCAGCGCAGCAGACGGCCCAATCTCACGATAAAAATCGGGTAGAAAAACGCCGTCAATTAATAAATACAAATGCCGACCTGCTTCGAGCGTCTCTGCATGGTGATCCAATTGGTTCAGCCATTCACGATGGTACGAATCGATAAACATCAATTACTCCACCGAGGTAAATGCCGGCGCGGCGGCCAGCGATTTCTTCAAACATTCAACACAAATGCTGTGTGGGATTGCTGGCATGGCATAAGCCATCTGCGTTGGCGCAGTAAAGGTTTTCTTGCCCGCATGGATCGTCAGCTTACCGGGGCACTGCACCGTAATATTCCCGCCCTCAATCGTGATATTCGCCCCGCCCGCCGTGGACAGGCTGATGCGCTTGGCGGCGGCCCAGTCCACCTCGGCATTCGCGCTGACGATGTTGATGTCGTCGCGCGCCTGCACCTTCAATTCGTCGGCCTGCGACTGGATGTCGATGGCGTCTTTGGCGGCGATCAGCTGCATGCCCAAGCCGCCCTCGCCTGGCTTCACGGCGCCGCCCAGCACGCCAATGGCCTGGCCGCTATGCGCGCGCAGTTGGCCGCCGGTGATGAACTGGCTGTCCTGCCCGCTCATCAGCGAGATGGTCTCGCCGTTGGCCAGCTGCATCGCTGCGCCGGCGGTGACGCCAATGCCGCTCTTGCCGCTGACGGCGATGATCGGTGAGCTGACGTGCGGCACTTGCTTGTCGTCTGGCTCGGTTTTCTTTTCGCCGGCGTCGGCCCGCGCGGCGTCCAGGCTGCCGTTGCCGACCATGCCGGAGACCGCCGTCAGCATGGCCTGCAACGGCGGGGCCTTGTCGTCCAGCACGCTGGCGTTGGCCTTTGCTGCGCCAAGGTGGCCGGCCAGCGCTACCGTCTCATGCGTTTTGGCCGCGTCGTTAAACGTTTCGGCCAGCTTGACGGCCTGCTTGAGCAGTGCGATACCGGCCGCGTTGTCGCCGACCGGGTCGCGCGCCATGGCGCTGTGGTTCAGTTTGTAGCTGGTGATCAGCAGACCTGCGGCGCCGCGCACTGCGCCGTAGGCGTCGGTGCGCAGTTCGGCGCCCTGCCCGCGCAGGCTGCCGCGGTAGTTGTCGGCGCTGTGGATCAGGTGGCCAAGGCTCAGTTCGCTGGCTGCGTGGGTGGAGCGCAACTGCACGCGGCCTTGCGCGTCTGTGTCGTCGAACAGCAGTTGGTTGTAGCCGCTGCCGCCAAATTCCTTGCTGCGCACGCCCCACTTGGCGGCGGCGTTGCGGTGGCCGGCGCTGTCACTGGAGGCGCCGTGCCACAGCGGGCTGTTGCCGCCGGCAACGTTGCCTTGCGCCGAGACCGCGTGGTCGGCTGCTGGCTGGAAGCGCGAGGCCGTGTCGTTGGCGCTGCCGCCACCGCCCGGCGTCGGCGTTACGCCGCCCTCGCCCTGGCCGTTGTATTGTGTGATGTCACCATGGAACTGCGTGCGCGTGCCGTCAGCCAGGCTGACAGCCAGCGCCGCCGGTTTACCGAGTAAAGCCGCCAGTTCGACCGACGCCTTGGTGGACAACACGATGACGTCGCGCGGGCCCACGCCCTGCACGCTGTCGTCAGCGACGAAGGCTTCGACCAGCAAACCGCCAGCACCCAGGTCGCCGCTGTCAGCGTCGTCCAAGGTCAGTTCGTACAAGCGGGTGGCGCTGGAAAAGTCAGCGAGCGATACGCGCAACTGTTCCAGCATTGCTGTGATTTGCATACCCAAAGATAATAAGTTGCCGAATTGACATTATCTCATCCGTAAAACAAACGCCGCGCCCGATTGCAATCTCACGAAATGTCACGCCCAATAAAAAAACCGGCCCTCAGGCCGGTCTTTGCGGAGCTGGAAATCTCAGACTTCCTTGATGCGCTTGGCGATGTGGGCTAGCGCGTCTTCCACCTGGTCGATCAGGATCAGGCACAAATCGCCGTCCTGCAAACGCGCCAGCGCGGTGTCGATGGCTTTGAACTCGCCGTAGATTTCCTCGATGTGCGAGGTGCGCGGCGCGCCGACCAGGCCGGAACGCAGCAGCGCCACCACTTCACCGTCCACGCGGCCACGCTGGCAGGCGTCTTCGTACAGCAGCACGTCGTCGAACGCGCGGCCGAGGATTTCGGTCTGCTGCGTGATGTCCTGGTCGCGGCGGTCGCCGGCGCCCGAGATCACCACCACGCGGCGCTTGGCCGGCATGGTCTCCACCGCCTTCACCAGCGCCAGGATGGCGTCCGGATTGTGGCCGTAGTCGGCGATCAGCGTCGCGCCCTTGTAATCGAACACGTTGAAGCGGCCCGGCGCATTGTCGGAATCGTTGGCGAAGGTTTTCAGGCCAAGACGGATCGCGTCCCAGCTGATGCCCACGCCCCACGCTGCCGCCACCGACGCCATCACGTTCTCCACCTGGAAGCCGATTGCGCCGTTGCGGGTGATCGGCACGGCCGACAGTGGAATGCGGTTCTGCTCACGGCCTTCCGCCGCCACCAGATGACCGTCTTCCACGTACACGGTGCGGCTGCCTTGCGCCAGATGCGTGGCGATCACCGGATGCGAACGGTCCGCGCCGAAGAAGATCACTTTGCCGCGGCAGTTCAGCGCCATGCCGGCGACGATAGGGTCGACCGCGTTCAGCACCGCGAAGCCGCTGGCCGAGACGTTCTGCACGATCACGCGCTTCAGCACCGCCAGGTCTTCCACGGTGGTGATGTAGTTCAAACCGAGGTGGTCGCCCATGCCGATGTTGGTCACCACCGCCACCTGGCAGCGGTCGAAGGCCAGGCCTTCGCGCAGGATGCCGCCACGCGCGGTTTCAAACACCGCTGCGTCGACGTCCGGATGCAGCAGCACATTGCGTGCGCTGCGCGGGCCGCTGCAATCGCCGCTATCAGTCTGGCGCCCTTCGATGTAGACGCCGTCGGTATTGGTCATGCCGGTGCGCAAACCGCTGGCGGTCAGCAGGTGCGCGATCAGGCGCACGGTGGTGGTCTTGCCGTTGGTGCCGGTCACCGCCACCACCGGAATGCGGCCATCTTCTCCCGGCGCAAACATGGTGTTGACGATGGCCTCGCCCACCGCGCGGCCTTTGCCGAACGATGGCGCGATGTGCATGCGCAGGCCCGGTGCGGCGTTGACTTCCACCACGCCGCCGCGTTGATTCTCAATCGGTTCCAGCACGTTGTCGCACACCACGTCCACGCCGCACAGATCGAGGCCGATCATTTGCGCCGCTTCCACCGCGCGCGCCGCCACTTCCGGATGCACGTCGTCGGTGACGTCGGTGGCGGTGCCGCCGGTCGACAGGTTGGCGTTGTTGCGCAGGATGACGCGCTGGCCCTTGGCCGGTACCGAGTCCGCGTTCAGATCCTGCAGCGCCAGGCGCGCCATGGCGATGTCGTCGAAGCGGATCTTGGTCAGCGAAGTCGAATGGCCCGAGCCGCGACGCGGATCGGCGTTGACGATGTCGACCAGCTGACGCACGGTGTGCGTGCCGTCGCCGATCACCAGCGGCGGATCGCGGCGCGCGGCCGCAATCAGCTTGTTGCCGATGACGAGCAGGCGGTAATCGTGGCCCGGCAGGTAGCGTTCGACCATCACGTCGTCGCGGAACTCCCTGGCGGCGCGGAAGGCCAGCTTCAGGTGATCCTGGGTCATGATATTGACCGTGACGCCCTTGCCCTGGTTGCCGTCCTTGGGCTTGACCACTACCGGCAGGCCAATTTCCTGCGCCGCCTTCCAGGCGTCGTCTTCATCTTCCACCGAGCGGCCGATCGGCACCGGCACGCCGGCCGCATGCAGCAGCTTCTTGGTCAGTTCCTTGTCCTGCGCGATGGTCTCGCCGATGGCGCCGGTGGTATCCATTTCGGCAGCCTGGATGCGGCGCTGTTTCGAGCCCCAGCCAAACATCACCATCGAGCCTTCGGTCAGGCGGCGGAAAGGAATGTCGCGCGCCACGGCGGCGTTGACGATGGCGCCGGTGCTTGGACCCAGGCGCACGTCTTCATCCAGGTCGCGCAGTTCGGTCAGCGCGGCTTCCAGGTCGAAGGCGGTATCGGCCAGCACGGAGTTGATCAGCGCTTCCGCCATTTCCACGGCGCGGCGGCCGACGGCTTCCTCGGTATATTCCACCACTGTCTGGTAGATGCCTTTATCCAGCGTGGCGTGGGTGCGGCTGAAGGTGACCGGGCAGCCGGCTTGCGCCTGCAGGCTCAGTGCCGCCACTTCCAGCACGCGCGCCAGCGAGACGGCGTCCGAGGTGCCGGTCGGTTGCAGTGCGCCGACGGCCGGGAAGCGCGCGTGCAGGCGCTGCACGAAGTTCGGCAGCGTCGCAATCGATTGCTCTTCCGGCGGGCACGAGATGATGACTTCCACCGCAGTGTGGTGGCTCCAAAGATTCGGGCCGCGAAGGGCGCGGGTGCGTATGACTTCCATGCTCTTTTTTATTCTCTCAATGATGTATCAGTGGTGACCGCGTTTCGGCGACGCTTCCCAGGTGCGCAGGCCGGCGCCGATCAGGTCGGGCGTCAGGCCCAGCGCCCAGCCGGCGGCAATCGCGGCCAGCACGGCTTCCGGCGGCACCAGCGGCGACAGCGGCAGGCTGCCCACTTCTTCGTGGCCGATCGCCATGACGATACTGTTATTCACACCGTCCTTGCGCTCGAACACCACGCGCTGGTTATCCTGGCGGTGCGCGGCGATGGCGGGCAGGTGCTCGTCGACGCCGTAGAAAATCACTTCGCCGTCGCACAAGTCGGCCATCTCCAC
Organism: Duganella margarita; assembly: GCF_009857535.1. Classification (GTDB taxonomy): domain Bacteria; phylum Pseudomonadota; class Gammaproteobacteria; order Burkholderiales; family Burkholderiaceae_D; genus Rugamonas; species Rugamonas margarita. The sequence goes on along the minus strand of NZ_WWCS01000003.1, from coordinate 280,142 downwards.
CACTTGCGGATCGGCGGCGTTCAGCACCGCCACGCCGTCCGGCAGCACCACGTCCACCTGGGTGCGCAGCACGTTATACAGTTTGTTCTCGCTGTCGATGTGGAAGTCGTTCAGGTCGGCGAAGTCGCTGACATCGGTCACCACACCCACCGCGCATTTGTCGTAGGCCAGACCTTCCGACAGGATCATGCGCGCGCTGTTTTCAAACACACCGGCTTCGACGTTTTTATTCAACAGCAGGCGCTCGCCGGTCTCCCAGTCGCTGAAGCCATCGCGCGGCAGCAGGCGGCCGTTGACGAACAAGCCGTCAGCGCAGGTCAGGCCGGTTTTCTTGCCGCTGATTTGCAGCAGCCACGCAACCAGGCGCGCGGTCATGGTGGTGCCATGCTTGCCGGTGATGCCGACGATCGGCATGCGGCCGGTGGCCTCGCCAAACAGGTGATCGACAATCGCCTCGCCGACGTTGCGCGGTTCGCCTTCGGCCGGCTTCAGGTGCGCCAGCAAGCCAGGGCTGGCGTTGACTTCGATGATGGCGCCGCCGGTTTCCTCCAGCGGACGGCTGATGTCCGAGGTCACCAGGTCGATGCCGGCGATGTCCAGGCCAACGATGCGCGCCGCCAGCGTGGCCATGGCCGCCACTTGCGGATGCACCTTGTCGGTGACGTCGATGGCGACATTGCCGTTCGGCTGGATCAGCACCTTCTGGCCTTCGGCCGGCACCGAGTCGTGCGTCATGCCCTGGCGTTTCAGCTCTAGCACGATCTCGCCGGATTGATGCGGCTTGACCAGGCCCAGTGGGAATTCTTCGGTATCACCACGACGCGGATCGGTGTTGATCTGGGTGTCGCACAGTTGCAGCACGCTGGCCTTGCCGTCGCCGGTGACCCACAGCGATTCGCCGGCGGCGGCAGCAACCATGCGCTTGCCCACCACCAGCAGGCGATGTTCGTCGCCGACGATGAAGCGCTCGACGATCACGCTGCTGCTGTCGCCTTCCTCGGCCGCCAGCGCATAGGCGGCGGCGACGTCGGCTTCGGTACTCAGGTTGAGCGACACGCCGCGGCCATGGTTGCCGTCATACGGCTTCAGGACCACCGGCAGGCCGATGTCCTGCGCGGCTTCCCAGGCTTCCTCGGCGCTCTTGACCAGCTGCCCTTCCGGCACCGGCACGCCGCACGAGGACACCAGCGTCTTGGTCAGGTCCTTGTCGCTGGCGATGCCTTCGGCGATGGCCGAGGTCTGCTCGGTTTCCGCGGTCCAGATGCGGCGCTGCGCGGCGCCATGGCCCAGCTGCACCAGGTTGCCGTCGGTCAGACGAATGAAGGGAATCTTGCGCACGCCGGCGGCGTCGACGATGTTGCCGGTGCTCGGCCCCAGGCACAGGCTCTCGACCAAATCGGTCAGCTGCGCCACGGTGGCGGCCAGGTCGTACGGACGGTCTTCGATCATCGCCATCAGCAGGTCGCGGCCGGCGGCCAGCGCGGCGCGGCCGACTTCTTCCTGGCGGGTGCGGAAGGCCATTTTATACAGGCCGGTGTTCTCGCCGATTTCGCGGGTCTTGCCGAAGCCGGTTTTCATGCCGGCCAGGTTTTGCAGTTCCAGCACCACGTGTTCCAGGATGTGGCCGGCATAGGTGCCGTCGCGCAGGCGCTCGAGGAAGCCGCCGTGCTCGCCCACGCCGCAGCGGTGGACGATCAGGCCCGGCAGGATCGCCGTCAGGCGCTCATACAAACCGGGCAACAAATTCGAGGGGAAGTTCTCCAACTCGCCAATGTCCAGCCACGCCTCGATGACCGGGCGATAGGTCCAGATGTTGGGTCCGCGCAAATAGGTTACGCGCTGAACTTCAATGTCTTTCTTCTTAGTCATGTATTGATTCTTATAACTTTGTTATCGGCTGAGCCAGCCCGCGCCGTATTGTAAACCCTGTACCCTTGCCATGCTGCTGTGCGGTATACTTGCCGTCAAGTTTGACGCCGCCGCAACCATCTGATTTTATTGTTTTCTGTCAAATGTTTAATCACTGACAGAATACCGTAAATAATCCGTTACAACAGCCCTTTTCCCCTCAGGAGTACGCCACACGATGACGACAGAACAACTTTCCACCGTATCCAGCCAGAGCGAACTACCTGAACGCTGGCGTTCCGAGATACAGGCACAACTTTCCCAAGGGGAAAACGTTGCAGGTGCCCTGGAGGTTGACTTGGATCAGCAACTTCGTTTTTCCAAGGGTGTTGTGTTGGTAACGCCACAGCGCGTTCTGGCCCGCGCGCCAGGTGCGGCAGGGTGGGAATCGTGGGCGTTTTCGCCGGATCTGGTGTTGAAACACCACGACCATGCCGGCGTCGGTCATCTGGAGTTGGTCAATAATCAAGGCCGTCTGGCCGCATGGCGCTTCACGCTGGGCCAGAACCTGGCGGCGATCCGCCTGGTGGAACAGTTTGAGGCCCACCTCGACAGCCACGCCTCCGGCGAGCCGGTCATCGTCGACGACAAAAACGTCTGCCCAAGCTGCAAGGCGCCGATGGAGCCGGAGCAGGAGGAATGCCCGATCTGCACCAAGGTGGTCTACACGCCGCCGTCGACGTGGACGCTGTTCCGCCTGTGGCGCTTCGCCAAGCCGTACAAATGGCAACTGGCGCTGGGCTTCTCGTTCATGCTGCTGTCCACCGGCGCGCATTTGATTCCGCCCTACCTGACCATTCCGCTGATGGACAATGTGCTGATCCCGTACCAGAACGGCAAGGCGGTCGATCCGATGCTGGTGGTGATGTATATGTCCGGCCTGGTCGGCGCGTCGATCCTGGCGTGGATTTTCGGCTGGGGCAAAACCTATGTGCTGGCGCTGGCCTCGGAACGCATAGGCGCCGACCTGCGCACCACCACCTACGAACACTTGCTGCAGCTGTCGCTGGAATACTTCAGCGGCAAGCGCACCGGCGATTTGATGTCGCGCATCGGCTCCGAGAGTGACCGCATCTGCGTATTCCTGTCGCTGCACCTGCTGGACTTCCTGTCCGACTGCCTGATGATCATCATGACCGGCGTGATCCTGTTCAACCTCGATCCGTGGCTGGCCATCTGCACGCTGGCGCCGCTGCCGTTCATCGCCTGGATGATCCACCTGGTGCGCGACCGCCTGCGCACCGGCTTTGAAAAGATCGACCGCGTATGGGGCGAAGTGACCAACGTGCTGGCCGATACCATTCCCGGCATCCGCGTGGTGAAAGCCTTCGCGCAGGAAGCACGCGAAGCGAACCGCTTCCGCACCGCCAACAAACATAACCTGGCCGTCAACGACAAGTTGAACAAGGTGTGGTCGCTGTTCTCGCCGACCGTATCGTTCCTGACAGAGCTGGGACTGCTGGTGATCTGGGTGTTCGGTATCTACCAGGTCTCCAAGGGCAATATCACGGTGGGTGTGCTGTCGTCGTTCGTGGCGTATGCCAGCCGCTTCTACGGCCGCCTGGATTCGATGAGCCGCATCGTCTCGGTGACGCAGAAATCGGCGTCGGCCGCCAAGCGTATCTTCGACATCCTCGACCACGTGTCGTCGGTGCCGGAACCGGTCAACCCGGTCAGGCTGGATAAGGTGGAAGGCAATATCTCGCTGCGCGAAGTCGGCTTCCGCTACGGTAACCGCGCAGTCAACCGCGGCATCAACCTGGATATCAAGGCTGGCCAGATGGTTGGTCTGGTGGGCCACTCGGGCTCCGGCAAATCGACGCTGGTCAACCTGATTTGCCGCTTCTACGACGTGGCCGAAGGCGCCATCATGCTCGACGGCGTCGACATCCGCTCGTTTGCGGTGTCGGACTATCGCCGCAATATCGGCCTGGTGCTGCAGGAGCCATTCCTGTTCTTCGGCACCATCGCCGAGAATCTGGCCTACGGCAAGCCGGGCGCCACGCGCGAAGAGATCATCTCCGCCGCCCGCGCCGCCCATGCGCACGAATTCATTTTGCGCCTGCCGCAGGGTTACGACTCGATGGTCGGTGAGCGCGGCCAGGGCCTGTCGGGCGGCGAGCGTCAGCGCATCTCGATTGCGCGCGCGCTGCTGATCGATCCGAAGATCCTGATCCTCGACGAAGCCACCGCCTCGGTCGACTCGGAAACCGAAAAAGAAATCCAGAAGGCGCTGGACAACCTGGTGCAAGGCCGTACCACCATCGCCATCGCCCACCGCCTGTCGACCTTGCAGAAGGCCGACCGCCTGGTGGTGCTGGATCGCGGCGTGGTGGTGGAAGATGGTCCGCACGAGGAACTGATGGCGCGCGAAGGCGCGTACTACCGCCTGTATCAGGCCCAGGCCCGCAATGTGGACAAGGATCTGGACGACAGCGCCAGCGAGGAATAACAGATTATGACGACGACATTTGAACTGACCCGCAATCCCTTCGGCCGGCTGGTGCTGACCACCGCCGAAGGCGTGGTGCACGAAGGCGTATCGCCGGTGCGCGCATTCCCGGTGCAGGCGCCGGACGACGGCATCTCGCTGCTCAACACCGATGGCAAGGAAGTGGCGTGGATCGACGTGATCAGCGACCTGCCGCCGGCCATCGGCGCGCTGGTGAGCGAGGAATTGAGCGGCCGCGAATTCATGCCGGAGATTGCACGCATCAACAGCGTGACCAGCTACGCCACGCCGTGCACCTGGTCGGTGAAGACCGATCGTGGCGACACCGAGTTCGTGCTGCGCGGCGAAGAAGACATCCGCCGCCTGACCATCGACACGCTGCTGATCTCCGACATCCACGGCATCCACTACCTGATCCGCGACCTGCGCGATCTGGACAAGCACAGCAAAAAAATCATCGACCGCTTCCTGTAAGCGCGCCTCTCGCGCCATCGGCCACCCAGCCGATGGCGCGGCCGCTCCCGGCTATTTGAAGGCTTTTATTACTGCGTCAAACTTCACTTTCAGCGACTCGTCGTGCGCTGTGACGCGCGGGACTTCGCGCTGCACGTTCAGCAGCTGGTAGACCGCCGTCTGTGCCGCGCGCACCGAGTATTCGACGGTGAACACCACATCCTCCGCCACCTCGACAAACTGGCTGACAAACGCCAGGTTGCGCGAACCCGCCGGCACCGGCAGCGGACGATCGCTGTACTGGCGTGGCATGAACATGCTGGTGATGTACGGCATGCGGCAAGGGATGCAGTTCGCCGTCGACATCACGTCGTCGTAGTCGAAATTCAAATGGCCGCACAACTCGCGCAGGATCTCTTCGCCGCTGCATTCGGCCATCGGCTTGGCGACGAAGTTGCCGATGCGGTCCGGATGCAGACCGTAACCCCAGAACACCTGCACGCCCTCCGGTTGCCCGGCAAAGTGCGGCTGATGCGCCAGCACCACCGACATGAACCAGTTGGAATCCTTGAACGTCACCAGCCCGCCGGTGCCGGCCACGTTGCCGCTGAACTTCTCCATGCGGTCGAAGAACGCCGTATCCTTCAGCGTGACGGTGAACGACTCCCACCACGATTCCGGAATGCTGGAATTGAAGGCCGCCGGATTGCCGAACTGCGGCCGTCCCTGCGCCAGCTTTTCCCACAACGTCCAGCCCTGGCTATCGCGCTTGTCCAGCTTGGGCGGCGCGGCGTGCATCGTTCCGTAGCTGGACGCATCGGTCATCGAACCATTCTGGAAGAACACCAGATCGTCCGGCGCCACTTGAATGGTTTGCGCTTCGCCCTCTCGCACATAGCGAATTGCGGTGACGGTCGAGGCGTCCTCGCTCAACGACAGATCATCGACCCTTGCGCCGAACACCACCTGCACGCCCTGCTGCTGCAACCAGTGCTGCAACGGCCGCACAAACGAATCGTACTGGTTGTAGACGGTGCGCTTGACCCCCGCGAGCGTCTCGATGCGCGAGAACTCCATCATGAAGCGGCGCAGATAACGCTTGAACTCCACCGCGCTATGCCACGGCTGGAAGGCAAACGTGGTCGCCCACATATACCAGAATTTGGTCTCGAAGAATTCCGGCGACAGCCAGTCGGTGATGGCGCTGTCGCCCAGGTCTTTTTCGTCGGCCTCCTCCAGCTTCACCAGCTCCAGCCGGTCCTGCATGGAAAAGCCCATCGAGGTGACATCGACCTTGAAGCGGTTGCGGTCCACCAGCCGCGCGCGCGAATGCGACTTGTGCAGCTCATTGAAGGCGATGGTTTCGTCGTAGACCGTTTGCCCGGGATGCTCCAGCGACGGGATGCTCTTGAACAGATCCCAGGTGCACTCGTAGTTGTCGGTGGTGAGCATGCGGCCGCCGCGCAGCGTGTAGCCGCTGTCCGGATTGCCGCCGCCATCGAGACTGCCGCCGGCCAGCGGCAGCGCCTCGAAGATGGTGATGTCGCTGCCGGCCACGCCAGCGTCGCGAATCATGAAGGCCGCAGCGGCCAAGGAACCGATGCCGCCGCCGATCAAATACGCTTTAGTCATGATGCACACTCCCTCAGTTGTAATGAGTCGAGTCTAGGCAATCAAAACAACCGGGGCACATGCGCGCGATCAAAAACCGCCGCGATTAGTAGTGCTTACCTAAATCGCAACGGCATCGAACAAGAAAAGCCTATTTTTCGTTGTACATATTGGCGTACTTCAGGCCGAAATACAGGATGAACAGGTAGCACGCGGCCGGCACGAAGAACGACACCTGCAAACTGAGGTGATCGGCCAGCAAGCCCTGCGCGAACGGCACCAGCGCGCCGCCCACAATCGCCATGCACAACACGCCCGAACCCTGGCCGGTCAGCGGACCCAGTTTGTTCAGCGCCATCGAGAAGATGGTCGGGAACATGATGGAGTTGAACAGGCCCACCGCCACGATCGACCACTTGGCCACATCGCCATGGCTGAAGATCGCCGTCAGCACCAGCACAATCACCGCCGCCGCGTTGAACGCCAGCGCCTTGCCCGGGCTGACCTTCTGCATCACGACGAAGCCGATGAAGCGGCCGATCATTGCGCCCATCCAGTAGTAACCGACGTAGTGCGACGCTTCGGCCGCCGTCAGGCCGGCCACGTGCGGCTCGCCGAGGAAGTTGATCAGGAAGCTGCCGATACTGACTTCACCGCCCACGTACAGGAAGATCGCCACGGCGCCCAGCGCCAGGTGACGGTGCTTGAGCACATCGGCAAACGTGCCTTGCGCTTCGCCCGGCGCCGCTTCTGCATCGGCAATCTTCGGCAGGCGCGCCAGCGCGAACAGGATCGCCAGCAGCAGCAGCGCAGCGGCCAGCGCCAGATATGGCCCCTGCACGGCCGTAGCCTGCGCCGCGTTGTAGGTCGCCAGCTGGTCGGCGCTGAACTTCGCCAGGTCGGACGAACTGAGAACGCCGCCGGCCAGGATCAGCATCCCGCCCAGGAATGGCGCCACGGTGGTGCCCAGCGAGTTGAAGGCCTGCGTCAGCGTCAGACGGCTGGACGCGGTGCGCGCGTCGCCCAGCACCGCCACGTAGGGGTTGGCCGCCACCTGCAAGATGGTGATGCCGCCCGCCAGCACGAAGAAGGCGATCAGGAACAGCGTGTAGCCACTGGTGGCCGCCGGATAAAAGAGCGCGCAACCGGCAGCGGCAATCGTCAGGCCGGCCACGGCGCCGTTCTGATAGCCGATCTTCTTGATCAGCATCCCCGCCGGCAGCGACACGATGAAGTACGCGCCGAAGAAGCAGAACTGCACCAGCATCGCCTGCACATAGGTCAGCGTGTACACCGCCTTCAGGTGCGGAATCAGCACGTCATTCAGGGACGTCAGCAGGCCCCACATGAAAAACAGGATGGTGACGATGACCAGCGGGCCGGTATAGCTGCCCGTCTGGTGCTCCCCCTTCGGCTGCCCGGATGCCACCGGGGCAGCTTGCGAATAGTGTTCCATACTTTTACTTTCTCCTTGTTTTATTTATTTGAATGCGCCGCACGCCAGCGCATCCTTGTCCTTGGCGGCGCCGCCAACGATCTGGATGTTGGCGAAGGTCGCAGCAAACGGCCCATCGGCGGCCACGCTGAACGGCGTACTGAATGCCGCCAGCGGTAAGCCTTTGGCGCTAAAGCAGGCCAGCGGGATTTTCACCGTCTGCTTGCCCTTGCCCGCCAGCTGCTGGAATACAGCGCTGGCGTCCAGTTCCGCCGTTTCGATGCCGATGTTGACCTTGCCCTGCGGCGCAGCCGACACGATAGTATCAAATTGCAGCGCGCCGTCGGTGCTGGCGTAGGCTGGCAGCTTGATCGCCTTGTTCGCCTGCGCTTCCAGCTTGGCCGGACCGCTCCAGGTCAGGCGCTTGGCGTCCTGCTGGGTGTTGATCTGCGCCGTCTCCACTTTTACGGTCGGCAGGTTGAACACCGCGTTCAGGTCCGCACCCAAGGCCACCCGCTGGCCGCCGCTGCTGACATACAGCGCATAGGTCGAACGGTCGGTCGGATTGTACACCGGCACCGCCAGCGACTTGCCGCAGCCGCCTTCCGGATAGCTGGTGTCCAGCTTCGCCACGGTGGCCTTGCTGGCGTAGCTCAGGCCATAGCCGTATTTGAACAACGGATCGTAATTGGCGTCGCCAACGTTCAGCGGCGACTGGCAGGCCGACTTCGGCCACGAGAACGACAGCTTGCCGCGGAAGTCCGCATTGACCTTGCCGTTCGCTTTGCGGAACAGCACATCCGACACGCCCTTGCCCTCGGTGCCCGGCAGCCACGCGGCCACCACGCTGTCCGACAGGTTGATGATGTCGTTGGTGTACAGCGGACGGCCGGTCACCAGCAGCGTCACCACCGGCTTGCCCTTGCCTGCTACGGCTTGCAGCACCGCCAGGTCTTCAGGATGACGGCCTGACAAACGCAGCGTGCCGGCGGGGCCGATGTCGCCATCGCCCTCGGCGTACGGCGTCTCGCCGATCACCGCGATCACCGCATCGAACTTGCTGACATCGACGTCTGCAGCAGTTTCGCTGAAGATGACATTGGCCTCGCCCGCCGCTTCCTTGATCCCGGTCAGGATGGTGTCGCTGACGGGATAGTCGCTGTTCTTGTTATCGGTGCCCTGCCAGGTCAGCGACCAGCCGCCGGACTGGTTGGCCATGTTGTCAGCGCTCTTGCCGACCACGAGGATCTTCTTGCCGCGTGCCAGCGGCAGCACGCCGCCATTATTCTTCAGCAGCACCAGCGACTCACGCACCGCCTGGCGCGCCAGCGCGCGGTCCTGCAGCGCTTCCTGCTTGCCGGCGTAGATGTTCTGCGAAGGCTTCTTGCCGTCGAACAGACCGGCGCGCAGCTTCACGCGCAGGATGCGGGTCACCGCATCGTCAATGCGCGACATCGGAATTTCGCCCTTCTCCACTTGCGCGATGGTGTTGGCGATGAAGGTCTTCCACTTTTCCGGCACCATCACCATGTCGACGCCGGCGTTGATCGATGCGGCGCAGCTGTCTTCCGCGCAGCCTGGCACTTCGGTGATGGCGTTCCAGTCGCTGACCACCAGACCGTCGAAGCCCATCTTCTCTTTCAGCGCCACGGTCAGCAGCTCGCGGCTGCCGTGCATCTTGCCGTGGTCGGCGCCGCCCTTGACATCGTTCCAGCTGTTGAAGGACGCCATCACCGTCTGCACGCCGGCCGCCAGCGCCGGGTAGTAGCCCTGCGCGTGGATGTTGATCATCTCCGACATGGTGGACTGGTTGACGCCACGGTCCTTGCCTTCCGCCGTGCCGCCATCGCCGACGAAGTGCTTGGCCGTCGCCACCACGGTGTTATCGGATTTCAGATCGCCTTGCAGGCCCTTGACGTACACGCCAGCATACGATTTGACGATGGCAGGATCTTCCGAGAAGCTCTCGTACGTGCGTCCCCAGCGGTCATCGCGCACCACGGCCAGCGTTGGCGCGAACACCCAGTCGATGCCGGTGGCGCGCACGGCCTTGGCGACGGTCTTCGCCATCGCTTCCACCAGCTTCGGATCGTGCGCGGCGCCCAGGCCGATGTTATGCGGGAACAGCGTGGCGCCGTACATATTCGAGTTGCCGTGCATGGCGTCGATACCCCAGATCACCGGGATCTGCACCTTCATGTCGGTGCTCATCGACGCGTCATAATAGGCGTCGGCCAGCTTGACCCAGTCGGCAGCGCTGGCGTGCTTGTTCCCTTGCGGCCAGCTGCCGCCGCCATTCAGCACGGAGCCGATGTAGTATTTACGGATGTCTTCCGGCGTGCTGAATTTGATTTCCGGCTGCGTCATCTGGCCGATCTTCTGCGCCAGCGTCATGCCGGCGACGATCTCCTTGATGCGCGCTTCCATGCGGGCGTCCTGCTTGACGGCGCTGGTCACGTGCGGCCAGTCGGCCAGCGGCTTGGCGGCCGGTGCGGCGATGACATTGGCCCCCAGGGCCAGCGTTGCCGCCAGCACGGCGCGACGCAGAATGTGGTTATGCGATTTCATTGTATTTGTCTCCATGATTAACGTGGTCATTCCCGCGCACGCGGGAATCTATGCTGCGTATGGTTTCCCGCGTGCGCGGGAACGACGGTCAGCTGCCGCGCACGAAGGCGCTGTACCATTCGCCGCTTTGTTTGACGATGCGGCGCTGCGTCGGGTAGTCGATGTAGGTCAGGCCGAAGCGACGCAGATAGCCTTCCGCCCATTCAAAGTTATCCAGCAGGCTCCAGGCGAAATAGCCTTTGATGTTGCCGCCGGCAGTGATCGCATCGCGCATCGCGGTCAGGTGACGGATCAGGTAATCGCGGCGGGCGGTGTCGGTCACGGTGCCGTCTTCGTTCAGGTGATCGTCGTAGGACGAACCGTTTTCGGTCACGTACAAGTCCCCGGTCGGGTAATCGCGCGCAACGCGTTCCAGCAGCGAGATCAAGCCTTCCGGCGAAACTTCCCAGCCAAAGTCGGTGCGTTGGCGGCCTTCCGGATGGATGATGCGGGTGCGCAGCGGATATTCGTCCGGCGCATCGACCACCACTTCCGGGAAGTAGTAATTCACGCCGAGGAAATCGCACGGCACGGCGATGGCGTCCAGATCGCCCGCTTCCACTACCGGCGCGTCCGCGCCCACCAGCGCCAGCGCCTCTGCCGGATAGCCGCGGCCATACAGCACATCGAGGAACCAGCGATTGCGCAGCGCGTCGTGACGCGATACCGCCGCCAAGTCAACCGGGCTGTCGCTGCCGGCCTTGATCGGATGCAGGCTCAAAGCGATGCCGATTTGCGCGCCCGGCGCGTTGGCGCGGATCAGCGGCACGGCGCGGCCATGCGACACCAGCACGTTGTGGCAGACCTGCAGCGCCAGCGGCAGGCTCTTGTTGCCCGGCGCGTGCATGCCATCCCAGTTGCCGTGCATGGCCGTGCACCATGGCTCGTTGTGCGTGATCCAGTGCTTGATGCGGCTGCCCAGATGCCTGGTGACCACATCGACGTAGTGCAGATAGGCGTCGATGGTGGCGCGGTTGTTCCAGCCGCCCTGGTCTTGCAGGTACTGCGGCAAGTCCCAGTGATACAGCGTGCACCAGGGCTGCAGGCCACGCGCCAGCATGCCGTCCACCAGTTTGGAATAGAACGCCAGTCCCTTGGCATTCGGCTCCGCGTCAACGCCGTTGAAGATGCGCGTCCACGCAATCGAAAAGCGATAAGAATTGAGGCCCATGGCTTGCGCCAGATCGAGATCCTCTTCCCAGCGGTGATAGTGGTCGCACGCCACAGCGCCGGTGGAGCCGTCGCGGATTTTGCCCGGCGTCTCGCTGAAGGTGTCCCAGATCGACGGCACGCGGCCATCGACGGCGGCGGCGCCCTCGATCTGATAGGCCGATGTGGAGACGCCCCACAGGAAGTCGCTGGCAAAGTCGGTGCGCTTAATCATGGTCATATTATTTTTTAGCGAAAGGTGTAGGTGGAACAGGAGCGTTCATCCATTTGATGGCGGTTTGCTGCGGTTGATACGGCACGCTGCCAAACAGGCGGAACAGGTTTTCAATCTCGGCCAGTGACGCCTTGTTGAAATCGAGTTGGGGAATGCGGGCGCCGGGCGCGTTGGCTACGAGTCCCCAGGTGCCTGTGCCCTGCCCGCCCTGGTTGGACAGGCGCTTGTAGGCCCACGCAGTGCTGGCCCAGCCATTGGCGACGTAGGTGTCGTAAGTAACCCGCATGACCTGGCCGCCGTTCTCGGCGCCCATGAAGGCCCACGGCTGGAACTCGCCGACGAAAAACGCGGTGTCCAGCGCATCGAGCTTGGTCTTCCATTTGCAAACGTTGTCACCTTCGCCCGTGCATTGCAGCCAGTCTCTGTGCACGGCCAGTCCCGGCTTGCCCCAGCCGAAGTGGCCGGGATACGGATGCATCTCGAAGGCGACGTTGGTCATGCCATGTTCGGACGGTTTGCCGTAGGCGTCGATGCCCTTGTTATGGCCGGGCAGGATGATCACATGGTTCTGATCGACCTCGCGAATCGCCTTGTACAAGGTGCCCATCACCACCGCCAGGTTCTCCGGCGTGGTGCCCCATGGTTCGTTCAGGATGCTGTAGCCGGCCACCGCGCCGCGGTCCTTGTAGCGCGCGGCGATCTGCTGCCACAGCCAGATGGTGCGCTCCTGGTATTCCGGCGTGTCCCAGTATTTGTTCTGGCCCGCGCAACCGCTGTGGTGCTCCCAGCCCTGGCTGCCGACGGCGCCATGCAGGTCGAGGATCACATACATGCCGCGTTTCTCGGCCTGGTCGATGGCGTTGTCCAGATACTTCCAGGCGTCGGCGCGCAGGTGGCGCGGGTTCTTCTCGTCCTCCACCACGCTGTAGATGAACGGCAGGCGCACCAGGTTCAGATTCATCCTGGGCAGCATGTCCCAGTCGCGCTGCTTGATCCAGTTGTCGCGGAACAGCGTGTACAGGCGCTGGCGCTCCTCGTAGCCGAAGCGCTTGTCGAGCACCGCCTCCAGCTTGCACTGGTCGTCGACCGCCTTGGTCTCCTGCCCCATCATCCAGAATTCCTGGATCAGGTAATTGCCCAGATTGATGCCGCGCAGCGCCGGCTGCGTACCGTCGGCCGCCAGCCATTTGGTGCCTTCCGTGTGCAGCATCGGCAGCGCAGTGGTGTGCGCCGGCGTCTGCCCATGCACCGCGCCGGCCAGCAGCCACGCCGCCAATCCGGCTGTTTTAAGTAATCGTTTTATCAGCATCTTGTCTCCCCCTGTTCCATTCGATATGGAATCGTTTCCAATATACTGTAAAAAAAGAGCAAGCGGCTAGCGCATGCTCCTTTTATTTACGCCGTTTTACTGCTTCAGCGCCGCCAGCGAAGCCCGTTCTGCCACGTGCAGCTGATATTCCCGCGTGACCGGCCGTTTCAGGCCATAGCAGTGGTTCAGCAGATAATTCAACCCGTTCATGGTCATCTCGCTCCACGGGATATGCACGCTGGTCAGCTGCGGCGCGGTGAACTCCGCGCTATGCGTATCATCGTAGCTCAGCACCGACACCTGCTCCGGCACCTTGACGCCCTGCTTCTGGAACAGCGACAAGGCCCCCACCGCCATTTCATCATTGGCGCAAAACACCGCCGTAAATTCCGCGCCAGACTTCAGCAATTCATCGGCGCGGGCAAAGCCGCCTTCCGGCGTAAACTCGCCGTCGGCCATCCACACCTTGCTGGTGTCGATGCCCACCGCCTCCAGCTCCGCCATGAAGCCGGCGATACGCTGCTGGTTATCGGCCGCCGCCGCGCGGCCGGCGATCACGGCGATCTTGCGGTGGCCCTGTGCCAGCAAGGTGCGCGCCGCCAACCGTCCGCCGGCGTCGTGATCGACCGTGAAGCACTGCGGCGCCATGCCCGGCAAGTCCTGGTTGATCACCACCACCCGCGACTGGAACGGCCCCAGCGCCGCAAAGTCTTCCTCTTCCATCGCGGTGCTCATGACGATCAGGCCATCGCTGCCGCGCTCAATCAAGAAATTCAGGCCGTCGATGGCCTGGTTGCGCGCATCGCCGTCACCGACGCCGAACGCCACCACCATGTTCAAACCCGCCTCACGTAAAGCTGTGTAAATCGACTGCAAAATGGGCGTATAGAACGTCCCCGCCAGATACGGGATGTACACGCCGATCATTTGCGAGGAGCCCGACAACAGCGAACGCGCGGCGTGCGACGGCCGGAATTCCAGTTCTTCGATGGCCTTGCGCACCTTGTCCTGCGTGGATTGCGATACCGAGCCCTTGCCGCTGATAACCCGCGAGGCGGTGCCCAACCCCACACCCGCCAGCCGGGCTACGTCCTTGATGGTCGCCACGAATTTCCCTTATCCCTTGAGTCTATGCGGCGGCAAGGATAACCCACACCCTCATGCATGACAAGCAGGCTATGCCTCTGATCAATCCTGCAATGCCGAGACAATTCCCTTCTGCGCCTTCTCCACCGGCATGCGCGTATTCCAGTAGGTGGTCAGCACATCCTGCAAGGCGCCGTTCTGGTCCGGCGTCAGAAACACCTCGATCATGCCGACCGCGCGCGTCTTGTCTTTCAGGATCGCCATGCCGGCCTGCGCGCACACGTCCATGCCCGACGTGTCGACATTGCTGAGAATCGGCAGCGCGCCCTTGATCTTGTTGAACTCCAGCTGCGCGCCCGGCGTCAGCATGGTGGCGGCCAGCAGCTTTTGCGCCCGCACCGCTTCCGGATTGCTGGTCTTGGGGAAGACGAAGGCGTCGCCCTGGATCAGGTACGGCACGTTGGCGCCCAGGCCGGGAATGCAGCCGAAGTCCTTGCCGGCGGTCTGGCGCGCGGCGGCGAATTCGCCCTTGGCCCAGTCGCCCATGATCTGCACCCCGGCCTTGCCGCTGATGAGCATCGCGGTGGCGTCGTTCCAGTTGCGGTTGGGCGAACCGGCGTCGACATAGCCCTGCAGGCGCTTGAAGGCCAGCAGCACTTTCTTGAAGGCGTCGGAATTGATGGCCTTGGGCGAGCGGTCGCGCAGCACCTGCAGGTACAGTTCGCGGCCGCCGACATTGGCCAGCATGGCCTGGAACAGGATGTTCTCCTGCCACGGCTGGCCGCCGTGCGCCAGGCCGACCAGGCCGGCGGCCTTCAGCTTGTCCAGCGCGGCGAACAGCTCGTCCGGCGTGGCCGGCTCTTTTGCAATGCCGGCCTTTTTGAATGCGGCTTTCGAATACCAGATCCAGGTCGACATATGAATGTCCACCGGCACCGCGTAGAAGTGGCCCTTGACCTTGATGACGTCCAGGATCGGCTGCGGCATCAGCTGGTCCCAGCGGTCGCGGACGGCGATGTCGTCGACGTTGTTGAGCGAGCCCTGGTCGATCAGGTCGCGGAATTGTTTGGTGGTGTTGAATTGCGCCGCCGTGGGCGGATTGCCGCCGACGATGCGGTTGATCGCCACTGCCTTGGCCTGGTCGGCGCCGGCGATCGCGGTGTCGCCCCAGACGCCGCCGGCGGCGCGGTAGGCGTCGGCAAACTTGCGCACGGCGGCCGACTCGCTGCTGGAGGTCCACCAGTGCATGACTTCGGCCTTCGGCGCGGCGGCCGCCGCGTTGGACCTGCCGGCGGCGCAAGCCAGCATGGCCAGCAACACCCATGCAATGCGCGTCGCGCCCCTACTTTGCTTGGTCATTCCGTCTCCGTGTATTTTTTTGTACAGATCTCATACTACCGTGTTCCGGCGGCAAAAAAGCCGGCGCCGCCCGAGGCGCCGGCAACTTCGCGGGGCGAAGAGACGAACAATGCGCCAAACAAAATTGGAAACGTTCCCAATCCCGCGACAAATATAGCATCCAATGATTTTGAGTGTCAACGGAAAGCCGAACCGCGCCGCCTTGCGCCGCATCAATTGCGAATATTTCCTGCTGGATAAAATCTAGCAGTACAACGTCGGGAGAAGCGCATGTGTGCCACCAGCCGGCCCCGCCAGCGGGGCGTGATCGCCATCATTTGCTGCGTCATGGCGCTCGGCATGGTGGCCATGGTGGGCATGGCGCTGGACCTGGCCATGCTGTACAACCGCAAGGCCGAACTGCAGGCGCTGGCCGACGCCGCCGCGCTGGCCGCCGCGCGCGAACTGAACGGCACTGCCGGCGGCGTTGCCAATGCAGTGACGGCCGCCGCCGACGTCGCCGCCACCTACCGCTACCAGTACAGCCGCCGGCTGGTCACGTGGAACAGCGACGCGCTGCGCTTCGCCGCCACGGCCGCCACGCCGGACGCCAGCTGGCTCGACGAAGCGGCCGCACAAGCCGCACCGGCCAGCATCATGGTCGCCAAGGTCGATACGAGCAAGCTCAAGGCCGATATCGGCCTGGTGTCGACCTTGTTCATCCGCGCCGCCGACAACGGCCCGCACAGCGCCGGCACGGCGGCGCGCGCGGTGGCCGGCCGCGTGTCGACGGCGCTGACGCCGCTGGCGATCTGCGCGCAGTCGACCACGCCCGCGGCGTCGCGCGCCAATGTGCCCGGCAACGCCAGCTACAACGAACTGGTGGAATACGGCTTCCGGCGCGGCGTCGCCTATGACCTGATGAACCTCAATGCCAGCGGCGTCACGCCGGAGCATTTCCTGATCGATCCGCTGGCCCCGCCCGGCGTCACCGGCCTGGCGAGCCACTTCGCCACCGACGTGGTCGGCCCTTTCGTGTGCGCCGGCCAGGTGCCGCTGCCGACCATCGGCGGCGGCACGCTGACGCTGCAGCGCGGCTTTCCGCTGGCCGCCCTGTACCACCACCTGAACTCGCGCTTCGACGACTACGCCGACCACGCCTGCACGGCGGAAGGCGCGCCGCCGGACAGCAACATCATGCCCTACGACAAAGCCACCCTGAGCTGGATGGCGCCGGCCGCCATCACGCAAAGCGCCGCCAGCTGGACCAGCGGCGGCAAGCTGTGGACCCGCGCCGATCCGTTGCCCGGCGACGCCAGCAACAAAGCGGCGCTGTACGGGCCGCTGTGGGCGTATGCCCACGCCGTCCCCTACAGCGCCTACAGCGCGCAGCCGGTGGAGCCGGCCGGCGGCTACAGCGGCTTCGCCACCACCTCCTGGAGCAAGCTCTACACGCCGGACCCGCCATCGTCCAGCGGCTATCCGGCGTCGTCGCCGGCCACCTCGACGCCATATCTGCAGCTGACCGGCGCCACCTTCCTCGCGCCGGGCGTCGACCACCAGCCGGGCGTGACCAACCGGCGCGTGCTCAACGTGGCGCTGCTGGCCTGCCCGGTGGCGGCCGGCGCGATCACCAGCGCCAGCGTGCTGGGCGTGGGGCGCTTCTTCATGACGGTGCCGGCCACCAGCACCAGTCTGAACGCGGAATTCGCCGGCGCGCTGCCGCTGTCGACGTTAAGCGGCGCGGTGGAGTTGCAGCCATGATGCGGGCGCGCAGGCAACGCGGCGCGGTGGCGCTGGAGCTGGCGTTGACGCTGGCCTTTCTGTTCCCGGTGGCGGCCACGCTGCTGTTCTACGGCCGCCTGCTGTACAACTATGAAGTGGCGCAGAAAGCCACGCACGACGCGGCGCGCTACCTGTCCGGTGTCAGCATGCTCAACATGCAGAACAGCGACGCGGCGGTGTATGAAGTGGCCGTGACCAAGGCGATCGTGCAGCAGGAACTGAGTGTGCTGACGCCGTACAAGCTGCTGGTGACGGTCAGCTGCGACGGCCTCGAGTGCGGCGGCCTGAGCGTGCCGTCGATGGTCGCCGTGGGCGTGCAGATCAAAGTGCACAACAACTTCTACGGTTATGCGCCGGAACTGGTCGACCAGACCATCTCGGCCACGCAAAACATGCGCTATGTGGGCAACTGACCGCCAGCGCGGCGCCACCGCCGCCGAATTCGCCCTGTGCGCGGTGGTGTTCTTCAGCGCGCTGTTCTTCATCATCGAAATGGCGCGCGCGCTGTACCTGCTGCACACGCTGCAGGAGGCCACGCGCCGCGCCGCCGCTGCCGCCGCCGTCAGCGACTTCAGCGATCCGGCGGTGATGGCGCACATCCGCCAGGCAGCCGTGCTGCGCGATACGGCCGGAACACTGCTGATGGGGGAGCCGGTGACCGATGCGCATATCCGCATCGATTATCTGTCGCTGACGCGCGCCGCCAGCGGCAGCATGAGCATGACGGAGATGCCGGCCGCCAGCCTGCCGGCCTGTCCGGCGCGGGCCCGCATCCAGTGCGCGGCCAACCCCTACGGCGCCAGTTGCATCCGCTTCGTGCGGGTGCGTGTGTGCGCGCCGGACGGTGCCGACTGCGGCAAGGTGAACTACCAGCCGCTGTTTCCTTTGACGGGCCTCAGCTTCCCGCTGCCGCAGGCGATTACCATCGCCAAGGCGGAAGCACTGGGTTTTCAACCGGGCAGCGCATTATGTCCATGACGCCAGGGCATGCGGCGGAGCGCGAGCTCGACATCGCCGGACAAACCAGAAGTCACCGACCAAATCTGACTTGCATTATCTGGCATTGAACAAAAAAACTTGATGCTGTAGGCTGTTGCGTTTCCGACATTTAATGCGATTACAGGATGCTTGTTGCTTCACATCGGTGGGCCCGGCTGCGGGTCTGTGTCTGTGCGCTGCTGGCGACGGCCGCCTTCGAGTCCTGCGCGTCAGCCATTGAAGGGCTACCGTTCTGGCAATCCAACTTGTCGCATACCGCCTGGACAGCGCGGGACGGCGCGCCGTCCGACGCCGGCACCATGCTGCAGGACCGCAACGGCATGCTGTGGTTTGGTGCATCCAACGGCCTGTTCCGCTTCGACGGTGTGCGCTTCGAGCGTATCGACGAGATCAGCGGCAACAAGCTGCTGTCGCCCAATGTGCAGGCGCTGGCCCTGTTCGGCGATGCGCTGTGGGTCGGCTATAACGCCGGCGGCATCAGCGTGTTCGAGCACGGCACGGTGCGGCACTACGGCGTGGCGCAAGGCGTGCCGGCCAGCCGCATCCTGGAATTCATCCAGACCGCCGACGGCACGCTGTGGATGTCGAGCCATGCCGGGATTTACTGGCTGGACGGCGCGCGCTGGCGCCAGGTGCTGCCGGATGATGGCCTGCCGGCCGGCGAGCGCCCCTCCATCAACCTCCTGCACGACGGCGGTCTGTTGATCACCCACCCCGCTGGCTTGTTTCGCGGCGTGCCTGGCACGCATCGCTTCCGCAAAGTCGACGCGGCGGGCAGCATGCTGGCCAGCCAGGTCCATGTCGATGGCAGGGTGATCGTGATGAAATTCGGCGAAACGCCGAGGATGTTCAACCCCGTCACCGAAACCTCGTCGCCACTGCGGCTGCCGGCCAGCGGCGGCCTGCCCTACAGCATCCACCGGGATCGCCGCAATGGCTGGTGGATCGGCCCCGGCGACGGCATGCGGCTGTACACCCCCGACTTGGTACTGAAGCAGCAATTCCTGGCGCCCTACCAGTTCAGCGCCGCGCGCATCTTCACGCCGCCGTTCGACGACCGCGAGGGCAATCTCTGGTTCATGACGGAAAACGGCATCGACCGGATACGGGAAAACCATCTGTCGGTGCAGGCAATGCCCGAAGGCAGCACCGACTTCGTCCTCACGGCCGGCCCCGACGGCGAAGTCTGGATCAACAGCCACTCGTCGCGGCAGGCGCTATCGCCGCCGACCTTCGCCATCGCGGGGGATGGCCGGCGCATCGCCAGCCCCATGCCGTCCGCCACCGCCAGCACGCGCGCCACTGACGGCACACTGTGGTTTGGCAACCCGCATGAGGTGTGGAGCCGCCGTGATGGCAAGCTGCGCCGATGGCCGCTGGCGCCGCACCTGATACAACAGCCGGTGCAGGCGATGGCGATGGGGGACGATGGCCAGCTATGGTTATCCATCCTGCGGCGCGGCGTCCACACCTTCAAGGACGGCGTCTGGCGGGCCGGCGGCGGCCATGCCGCGCTGACCGAACGCACCGCCCTCTCGGTGCACCGCGATGCTCAGGGCAGGATCTGGTTCGGCTACACCAACAACGCCATCACCATGCTGGACCACGGCAAACTGCGGCAATTCGGCCCTGCCGACGGCCTGACGCTCGGCAGCGTGACGACCATGTTCAGCGGCCAGGGCACGCTGTGGATCGGTGGCGAGCTGGGGCTGGCGCACTGGCGCAATGGCCGCTTCATCCCGCTGTATGACAGCAATGGAGCGCCGTTCAGCGGCGTGTCCGGCATCGTGCAGACGGCACAGGGTGAACTGTGGCTGCATGGACCCGACGGCCTGGTCCGGATCGGCGCCGCCGACGTGGCCAGTGCGTTAGCCGGCGACCTGGACCGGGTCACTACCGAGCGCTTCGGATACCTGGACGGCCATGAAGGCGCGACCGCGTCGGTGGCTTCCGACAGCCTGATTGAAGCCGGTGACGGCCGCCTGTGGTACGCCACCTCCAGCAGCGTTGGCTGGATCGATCCGCGCCACATTTCCCGCAATCCGGTCAGGCCGACGCCGCTGATCACCGCGTTCAGCGTCAACAACCGGCATTACCCCGCCGTCAACGGCCTCGGCCTGCCGCAGGGCACCCACAATCTGCGCATCGACTTCACCGCCGCCGTGCTGTCGATCCCTGAGCGGGCACGCTTCCGTACCCGGCTGATCGGACAGGACCATGACTGGCAGGACGCCGGCGCCCTGCGCCAGGCGTTCTACACCAACCTCGGCCCGGGCGACTACCGTTTCGAGGTGATGGCGGCCAACGAAGACGGCTTGTGGAGCGTTGCGCCTGCCAGCCTGAGCTTTCATATCGCGCCGGCGTTTTACCAGACGCTCTGGTTCAAACTGCTGTGCGCGGCCCTGCTGGCGGGCGGCGTCTACCTGCTGTACCTGCGACGGCTAGCCTATCTGACCGCGCGCGCCGTCGAGCGCATGCGCACCCGCCTGGAGGAACGCGAACGCATCGCCCGCACGCTGCACGACACCTTCCTGCAAAGCGTGCAGAGCTTGATCCTGCGCTTCCACAGCATCAAGGCGGTGCTGCCGAAGAACGCTGCGGTACAGCAGCAGATCGATGCCGCACTCGACGCCGCCGACACCGTGGCCGACGAGGGCCGCGACCAGTTGATGGGCCTGCGCGTGCATTACGGCGGTGGCAGCGCCCTGGCGCCGGTGCTAAAAGAAGCCGGCGCCGCAGCAGCGACCCAGTACGGCGTGGAGTTCTCGCTCCATGAGTCGGGTACCCAACGCGCATTGCAGGTCGAGGTCGGGGACGAACTGTTTGCCATCGGCAGAGAAGCCGTCACCAACGCGCTGCGCCATTCCGGCAGCGCGCAGGTGCTGGTGCAGCTGACCTACAGCGCCACCAGCTTCACCATGGAAGTGCGCGACCATGGCAAGGGTCTCGATGACGCGGTGCGCCAGGCCGGACACCGCGACCGCCACTGGGGCCTGACCGGCATGCACGAGCGCGCCGCCCGCATCGGCGGCAAGCTGGCGATCCACAGCAAGCGCGGCGAAGGTACGACCATCGTGGTGAAACTTCCTGCGAGCCTGGCTTATCGGTGAAGCAACTGATGCGGAGGCAGCGTGTCAAGCCCTTGTGCCTCCGTCCACCCGCACGCCGTGCCCGTACGCGCTTCATCGGTGAACGCTTCATAGCAAGCCCTTTCGATTTGATAGCAAATGGCTATCATGCAAACCGACAAAATACGTAATAATATTCACAACACAATGCAGAGGCCGGCCATGCCCCTTATCATCCAAGAGCCGTACCGAGGCTGGGAGATCACCATTCGGTGCAGCCACATCGCCAGCAAGGTCAACCATCCCTCGCGGTACACAGCCATCGCCGAGGCAGAGTTGCTGCCGGGCGAAAATCCGGATCACTGGGTAGATCCGCGAATACAAGTGCTGACCACTGGAGGGCGCAGCTTCCCGACCGGGGACGAGTGCATCGGTATCCTGCTAGGTGAGGCCAAACAACTGATTGATGCATTGCGCCGATAAGCGGTGTGGCGGCGCGGCGCCTGGCTTCATGCGTGAGGGGTGCATCAGGTACAACGCACTTTCGAGGAGTTCGATACGCCTATACGCGACCTCAAGTCAGCCTTGCCAGCACTCAAGGCCAGAGCCCACGACTGGGCAACCGGCCCTGAAAGCACCTACTTGTTAATGCAATTAACGGGCTGCCACGCCCGAATTTGCTGAGTAAATGTTGGGGTAATTTTAGGTTCTTCACGGATTACCGGGAAATGCCGCTTTGATCTTGAGGAAGAAAAATGCACTGTCACGGTAGCCGTAAGCCATCCGTTTCATCACCTTGATTCGGTTATTAATGCCCTCAAGTTGGCCGGTGTGCATCGGCCAGCGCATCCTTGCAAGGATGCCGCGCCAGTAAGGTTGCAGGCGCTTGCCGAATCGGCACAGCGGCTCAATTGCGCTATCCCGAGCCATGTTGAGCCAGTTGTTCCAGGCCCGGCGCCATTGCCAAGGCTCAGTTGGCCGCCATAATTCCTTCAAACTGTCTTTCATGACGTAGGTTGTCATCAGTGCCTGGTTGGCGGCCAGCAGCTCCTCCAGTTTTGGCAGCTTGTCGGCGGGGACATTTTCCTTATTCCGCAGCAGCAGCCAGCGTGATCGTTTCACGACCTGCCGCTGGGGCCGGTCGTGCCGTAGACGATTCGCCTCGTCTACCCTTACCCGATCAATGACTTCCCGACCGTACTTGGCGACAACGTGGAACAGGTCATACACTACCCGCGCCTGCGGGCAATGCTGGCGCACTTCCAGATCGAAGGCCGTATTCATGTCCATAGCCACCGCTTCTATCTGGCGGCAGCGCTGCGGACCGAGCCAGGCGAAGAAGGGGCGAATAGCCTCACGGCTGCGACCTTCCCCAACCCAAAGCACTTGGCGCGTATCGGCGTCAAGAATCACTGTCGCATAGCGATGCCCTTTAAACAGGGCAAATTCATCCATCGCCAATCGGGTCGGCTGCGCCTCCGGTAAAGCCGCCAATTGCCCCTCTAGCCGCTCACGCTCAATCCGCCGCACTGTTTCCCAGTGCAGACCGGTGAGCTTGCACACATGGCTCACCGGCAGGCGCTCGCACCATAAAGCGACAAATTGGGCCAAGCGCCGTGTGACGCGAGCATGCCGTGCCAGCCAGCTCACGTGCTCGGAACAACTGCCACAACGCGCGCAACGCAGACGCCTCAATTGCACTTGTAGCCAAACAGGTTCGCCCAACATCGTCATGTCGCGCACGGTTCGCCAATACCTGCCATGTATCTGCTGGCAAACGGCGGCACAACCGGAACAACGCAGCGGCTTTTCAGATGACGGGATCAGCGATATCCAGACACCATCGGCCCGGCAATCAAAATTCCAAATGGAGAAGCCTTCCCAGAACGGGAGGTGGAGATTATTATCGTGCATGAAAGTGGTAAGTCGAGGGTTGAACTGTTGGTCGCACAACAAGTCTATCTCGTCTTTACCGCTTTCTGCGTTTTAACGGCCTATCTCACACAAATCCGTGAAGAACCTAATTTTAGGGGCAAGAAAAAGGCCAGCATCGAGGCTGGCCTAAGTCATTGATTTTGTTGGTCGGGGCGAGAGGATTCGAACCTCCGACCCCGTGCACCCCATGCACGTACGCTACCAGGCTGCGCTACGCCCCGACGAACAGCTTATTATAGCAGCGGGTTTAAGTATTTGTCATGTTTGCCGAGCGCAGCTAAGATGGCATCATGGATATCGCCGATCTCGAACACGCCGCCGCCCTCATCCAACAAGCCGACCTGCTGATCGTAGCGGCCGGCGCCGGCATGGGCGTCGATTCGGGCTTGCCGGATTTTCGCGGCAATGACGGTTTCTGGCAGGCCTACCCTGCCCTCGGCCGCGCACGCATGGCTTTTGCCAGCATCGCCTCGCCCGCCACGTTTCATGAAGATCCGGCGCTGGCCTGGGGTTTTTACGGCCACCGGCTCAATCTCTACCGCGACACGCAGCCACACTCCGGCTTCGGTCTGCTGAAACGCTGGGGCGAACGCATGCAGCATGGCGCCGCCGTTTTCACCAGCAATGTCGACGGCCATTTCCAGAAGGCCGGCTTCGATCCGCAGCGCATCCTTGAATGCCACGGCTCCATCCAACATCTGCAATGCCTGACGCCCTGCGGCGGCCGTATCTGGCCGGCGGACGGCTACACGCCGCAGGTGGATACGGTCAACTGCCAGCTATTGAACCTGGCGCCAACCTGCCCGCACTGCGGTGCATTGGCGCGGCCGAATATTCTGATGTTTGGTGACGGCGGCTGGATAGAGTCGCGTGCCAGCGCTCAGGAAGCGCGTCTGCACGCACTGCTGCACAAAGCCAGCAAGCCGCTGGTGATTGAAGTGGGCGCCGGGGTGGCGATTCCATCGGTACGTCACTTCGGCCAGTCCGTCATCCGCCATCACAACGGCCGCATGATACGGATAAACCCGCGCGAACCAGAGGTCGCCAGCCCGCAGGATGTGGGGCTGGCGGCCAACGCGTTGACGGCGCTGAGTGCCATCGACGCGCTGCTATAAACGGTTTATACCAATTTGACGGTAATCGGCGACAGGCCGGCAACCTTGCCTTCCAGGACGTTACCGCGTACCACCGCGCCCACACCTTCCGGCGTGCCGCTGAAGATCAGGTCGCCCGGCGCGAGCGTGAAATAGGTCGACAGGTTGGCGATGGTTTCGCTGATCGACCAGATCAGCTCCGAAATATGCGACGACTGCTTGGTCACGCCATCCACATCCAGCTGGATCGCGGCGTGGTTGATGTCGCCCGCATCTTCGGCGCGGGTGATCAGGCCGATCGGCGCCGAGTAGTCGAACGCCTTGCCGATTTCCCACGGACGGCCGACATCGCGCATCTTGAATTGCAGGTCGCGCCGCGTCATGTCGAAGCCGACCGCGTAGCCGAAGATGTGCGAAGCCGCGTCTTCCACCGAGATATTGGCGCCGCCCTTGCCCAGCGCGACCACCAGTTCGCACTCGTAGTGCAGGTTGTTGGTCAGCGGCGGATACGGCAGTTCCAGCACGCGGTTCGGCGCGGCCGGCACTACGGCCTGGGCGTCGCCCGGCTTGGAGAAGAAGAATGGCGGTTCGCGGGTCGGGTCGGAACCCATTTCGCGCGCGTGGCCGGCGTAGTTGCGGCCGACGCAGTAGACGCGGCGCACCGGGAACAGATCGGAAGTGCCGGCGACCGGCAGGCCGACGATGTCATGGGCGGGAATTACGTAGGCAGTCATGATGCTCCTGTAGGCTGTAGAGGGACATCACGCATGGTACAACAGCGGCCCACCGCGTGCAGCGGAAGGATACATTAAGAGACAAATCAGCTCAGCAGCAGCGCCTTCATGGCGACCCGGTACCCTTCCACAAGGGAGTTGCGGTCCATGTCCGGACGGTGCAAGGCGCGGATCGGCAGGCCGTGGAACAGCGACACCATGGTGTTGATGCGGCCGTCGAGCAGCGCATCGTCCACCGGCAGACCGCGCCGTTCGCGCTCGCGCTTGATGATGGGCCGGAACTCGGCCATCGCCACCACGTCGGAGGCGCGCATGGCGTCGGCGATCTTGGGATTGCGCGCCGCTTCGGCAAACATCTCCAGCGGCAGCTGGAAGTACTGCGGGTCGAGGTTCTCGTCGATGTGGCGCGGCGCCTCGTCGATCATCGATTGCAGCGGATCGTCCTTGCCGCTCAATTCGCGCAACTGCGCCGCCACATGCTCCGACTCCAGGTCGACAAAGGCCATGATGATGGCTTCCTTGTTGTCGAAGTAGTTGTAGATGTGGCCCGCGCTCATGCCGGCTTCTTTCGAAATCTCGGACATGCTGGCGCCATGGAAGCCGCTGCGCGCGAAGCACACGGCAGCGGCCTGCAAAACCTGGTTACGGCGACTCTGCGCCCGTTCCGGGTCAGTGCGTCGCTTGACGTGGGATTTCATGAAGCGGTCCTTGGGTAATATGAAAAGATCAAACCGGTGGACGCCAGTGCGGCGTCCACCGTGCAGCATCAGCGCTGCGGTGGCAACTCGGGCTGCCAGCCGCCGCCCAGCACCTTATACAAGGTGACGGCGTTGCTGTTTTTTGCAAGGCGCGTGGTGATCAATCCTTGCTGCGCCGTGTACAGCGCGCGTTGCGACACCAGCGCGTTCAGGTAGGTATCCGCCCCCTGGCGATAGCGCGCCTCGTTGATGGTGTAGCTCTTCTGCGAGGCCTCAACCAGCGCCTGCGACGACGCCAGGCGCTGATCCAGCGTGCCGCGCGTGGCCAGGGCGTCGGCCACTTCGCGGAACGCGGTCTGGATCGACTTCTCGTACTGCGCCACCGAGATGTCGCGGTCAGCCTTGGCGATATTCAGGTTGGCGCGGTTGACGCCACCATCGAAGATCGGCAGGTTGATCTGCGGCGCGAAGCTCCACGTCGACGAGCCGGCCTTGAACAGACCGGACAAGGTGCTGCTGGCACTGCCGCCCGACGCCGTCAGCGAAATGCTCGGGAAGAAGGCGGCGCGCGCCACGCCGATATTGGCATTGGCGGCGCGCAGCGAGCGCTCCGCTTCCTGCACGTCCGGACGCGACTGCAGCAGGTCCGACGGCAGGCCGGCCGGAATCGCCGCCAGCTGCGTCACCTCTTCCAGCTCGCCGGTGGGCAGCAGGTCGTCCGGCACGGTGCTGCCGACCAGCAGCGCCAGCGCGTTCTGGTCCAGCGCCACCTGCGCCGTGTAGACCGCGGCGTCGTTGCGCGCGGTTTCCACGCTGGTCTGGGCGTCGTACATATCGGTGCCGGCCACCACGCCCGAGGCGAAGCGCTTGCGGCTCAGGTCATAGCTGGTCTGCTGGCTTTTCAGGGTTTCCTGCGCCAGCTTCAAACGCTGCTGATCGGCGATCAGTGTCAGATAGGCATTCGCCACTTCCGACACCAGCGTGATCTGCTGCGTGCGGCGCGCTTCCTCGGTGCCCAGGTAGCTTTGCAGGCCAGCCTCGGACTGGTTGCGCACCTTGCCGAAGAAGTCCAGCTCATACGAGGACATCACCAGGCCGCCGTTGTACTGGCGGTTGACGATCGACTGGCCGGTGCCGGTCATGTTGGACGGCGTGCGCGTGGCGCTCTGGCTGACATTGGCCGACAGTTTCGGCAGCAGCGCCGCGGTGTCGATGTTGTACTGCGCCTTGGCCTTCTCGATGTTGAGCACCGACACGCGCAGGTCGCGGTTGTTGGCCAGCGCCAGCTCGATCACCTTGCGCAGCTTGGGATCGGCGAAGTATTCGCGCCACAGGATTTGCGACACCGGCTTGGCATCGGCCGCCGCCTGCGGCACGCCTTGGTAGGCGTCGCCGTGCGGGAAGGCTGGCGCCACCGGTTGCGCCGGGCGTTCATACACCGGCGCCAGGCTGCAGCCGGCCATGGTGGTGGCCAATGCAGCCAGCGCCGCCATCGTGAATAAAGATTTTTTCATCATATTAGTGCACCTCAACAGCAGGAGCGGGAGCGGCCGGCTTCTTCGGAGCGAAGTAGCCACGCACCAGCACAAAGAACAGCGGCACGAAGAAGATCCCCAGGAAGGTCGCCGTCAGCATCCCGCCCAGCACGCCGATGCCGATCGCATTCTGGCTGCCGGAACCGGCGCCGCTGCTGATCGCCAGCGGGAACACGCCCAGGCCGAATGCAATGGAGGTCATCAGGATCGGACGCAGACGCATTTTGACCGCATGCAGCGTGGCCTTCTTCAGATCCTCGCCGGCGTCCTGCAGTTCCTTCGCAAACTCCACGATCAGAATCGCATTCTTCGCCGCCAGACCGACCACGGTCAGCAGGCCGACCTGGAAGTAGACGTCGTTGGACAGCTTGAACACATAGGTCGCCACCACCGCGCCGATCACACCCAGCGGCACCACCAGCAGCACCGAGAACGGGATCGACCAGCTTTCATACAGCGCGGCCAGGCACAGGAACACGATCAGCACCGAGATGGCGTACAGCTGCGTGGTCTGCGAGCCGGAATCGCGTTCTTCGGTCGACAGGCCGGTCCACTCGAAGCCGATACCCGGCGGCAGTTGCGCCGCCAGCTTTTCGATTTCCGCCATGGCGGTACCCGAGCTCTGACCCGGCGCTGGCGCCCCCAGGATCTCGGTCGACGGCAGGCCGTTGTAGCGCTCCAGGCGCGGCGACGCGTAAATCCATTCGCCCGACGAGAACGACGAGAAAGGCACCATCTGGCCGCTGGCATTGCGCACGAACCACTTGTTCAGATCTTCCGGCGTCATGCGCGCCTCGGCGGCGCCTTGCAGGTAGACCTTCTTCACGCGGCCGCGGTCGACGAAGTCGTTGACGTAGGCGCTACCCCAGGCAGTGCTCAGCACCGAGTTCACATCGGACACGGTCAGGCCCAGCGCAATGGCTTTCTGCTGGTCGACAGTGATCTTGTACTGCGGTGTATCTTCCTGGCCGTTGGGACGCACGCCCACCAGCAGCTTGCTCTGCGAGGCCATGCCCAGCATCTGGTTACGCGCCGCCATCAGCGCATCGTGACCGACGCCGCCGATATCCTGCAGCTGCAAGTCGAAGCCGCTGGCATTACCCAGTTCCAGCACCGCTGGCGGGGCGAAGGCGAACACCATCGCGTCCTTGATCTGCGCGAACGAACCCATGGCGCGGCCGACAATCGAACTGACGCGGTTGGCGACGCCTGGACGATCCGCCCAGTCCTTCATCCGTACGAAGGCGATACCGGTGTTCTGGCCATTGCCGCTGAAGCTGAAGCCAGCCACCGCGAACACGGAAGCGACGTTGTCCTTCTCGTTGGTCAGGAAGTGGTTCTCGACTTTTTCGATCACTTTCAGCGTGCGTTGCTGGGTGGCGCCGGTAGGCAGCTGGATCTGCGAGAACAGCACGCCCTGATCTTCTTCCGGCAGGAAGGAAGTCGGCAGGCGCATGAACACGAAGGCCAGCACCACCAGCAGCACTGCATACAGCACCAGCGACCGGCCGCCGCGATTCAGGATCGAACCGACGATGCCCTGGTACTTATTGGTGCCACGCTCAAAGGTCCGGTTGAACCAACCGAAGAAACCCTTGTTGGTCATGGCATGGCCTTTTTCCACCGGTTTCAGGATGGTGGCGCACAGCGCTGGCGTGAAGATCATCGCCACCAGCACCGACAGCACCATCGCCGACACGATGGTCACCGAGAACTGGCGGTAAATCACACCGGTCGAACCGCTGAAGAAGGCCATCGGCACAAACACCGCCGACAGCACCATGGCAATACCCACCAGCGCCCCGCTGATCTGGGTCATCGACTTGCGCGTCGCTTCCAGCGGCGACAAGCCCTCGTCCGTCATCACGCGCTCGACGTTTTCCACCACCACGATCGCATCATCGACCAGCAGGCCGATCGCCAGCACCACCGCAAACATGGTCAGCGTGTTGATCGAATAGCCCAGCGCCGACAGGATCGCGAAGGTACCCAGCAGCACCACCGGCACCGCCATGGTCGGAATCAGCGTGGCGCGGAAGTTTTGCAGGAACAGGTACATCACCAGGAACACCAGCACGATCGCTTCGAGCAGGGTTTTCACCACTTCTTCAATCGACAGCTTGACGAATGGCGTGGTGTCGAATGCCACGACGGCTTTCAGGCCTTTCGGGAACTGGCCTTCCATCGACTTGATCTTGGCCTTGACCGCATTGGCGGTGTCCAGCGCGTTGGCGCCGGTGGCCAACTTGATCGCCATGCCGGATGCCGGCTTGCCGTTGTAGCGCGCCAGGATGTTGTAGGTCTCGCTGCCCAGCTCCATGCGGGCCACGTCGCGCAGGTGCACGGTGGCGCCGCTGGTGCTGGTCTTCAGCAGGATCTCGCCGAACTGCTCGGCCGTTTGCAAACGGCTTTGCGCGGTCACGGTGGCGTTCAGCTGCTGGCCGGCGACGGCCGGCAGGCCGCCCAGCTGGCCGGCCGAGACTTCGGTGTTCTGCGCGCTGATCGCGGCGCTGACATCGGCCGGCGTCAGCTGATAGCTTTGCAGCTTGGCGGCGTCCAGCCAGATGCGCATGGCGTACTGCGAACCAAAGTTGGTCACATCGCCCACGCCTTCCACCCGCGAGACCGGGTCGATCACGCTGGCGGTGACGTAGTCGCCGATGTCGGCCTGCTTCATCGAGCCGTCTTCGGACACGAAGCCGAGCACCATCAGGAAGTTCTTGGTGGCTTTCGCTACCACCAGGCCTTGCTGCTGCACGGCGGCAGGCAGCAGCGGCGTGGCCAGCTGCAGCTTGTTCTGCACCTGCACCTGCGCGATGTCAGGATTGGTGCCGCTCTTGAAGGTCAGCGTCAGCGTCACGCCACCGGCCGAATCGGACGACGACGACATATAACGCAGGCCGTCGATACCCTTCATCTTTTGCTCGATGATCTGGGTGACGGCGTTTTCCACGGTCTTGGCCGAGGCGCCTGGGTAGGTGCCGCTGATCGAAATCGATGGCGGCGCAATGCTTGGATACTGTGCGATCGGCAGGCCGAGAATCGAGATTATGCCACCCAGCATAATCACGATCGCGACCACCCATGCAAAAATCGGGCGATCAATAAAGAAACGAGACATAGACTAACTCCTTATTGCGCGCTCTTGGCGTTGGCAGGGACGGCGCCGCCGGCGGCGACTGCCGCAGCAGGGGCGGCGGCGGCAGGCTTGGCGGCGTTGGCCGGCGCACCTGGTTTGACTTTCTGCACGCCTTCAACGATCAGCAGGTCGCCTTCGTTCAGGCCCGATTTGACCAGCCACTTGTCGCCCACGGTGCCGCCGGTGGTCAGCACGCGTTGTTCGACCTTGCCTTCCTTGTTCAGCACCAGCGCGGTCGCTTCGCCCTTGGCGTTGCGGGTCACGCCCTGCTGCGGCACGGCGATGGCGTGCTCGTTGACGCCGGAATCGACGATGGCGCGCACAAACATGCCAGGCAGCAGATCATGCTTGGGATTCGGGAACAGCGCGCGCAGCGTGACGTTGCCGGTGCCGGTATCGACCGTGACATCGGAGAACTGCAACTTGCCCTCTTCGGCGTACTTGGTGCCGTCCGACAGCACCAGCGTGACTTTGGCCTGGCCGTCCTTGCGCAGGCTGCCGTTGGCAACGTCACGCTTCAGGCGCAGCATGTCTTCGCTCGACTGGGTGACGTCGACGTAGATCGGGTCCAGCTGCTGCACCGTGGTCAGCGCGGTGGTCTGGCCGGCGGTCACCAGCGCGCCCGGCGTCACGGTCGAACGGCCGATGCGGCCGCTGATCGGTGCATCGACGTGGGTGTAGTTCACATTGATCTTGGCTTGTTCCACGGCGGCGTTGGCCGACTCCACGTCGGCCTTGGCCTGCTCGAAAGCGGCGACGGCGTCGTCGTATTCCTGCTTGCTGACGCCTTCGATCGCCACCAGCTCTTTATAGCGACCCACTTTCGGCTGCGCCGTCAGCAGGTTGGCCTTGGCCTTGGCCAGCGTGGCCTTGGCGGAGTTGTACGCGGCCTGGTAAGTGGCCGGATCGATCTGGTATAGCGGGACACCGGCTTTGACGTCGGCGCCTTCGACAAACAGGCGTTTCTGAATCAGACCGCTGACCTGCGGGCGCACTTCAGCAACTTGATAAGCGCTGGTGCGGCCCGGCAGTTCGGTCGTGATTTGCAGCGGCGCTTGCGCCACTTTGAAAACGCCCACTTCCGCCACCTGCTGCTGGTGAGGTGCTTCGGAGGTGGACTTGGAGCAACCGGCCAAGACGGCCAGTGCGGAGACGATGGCTGCGGCACCGGCGGTGCGCAGCATTGTTTTTTTGCAGAAAAGGGCTTCCATGTGATGAGCTTTCTGTATAAAAATTAAGCACAGCCTATAGAATGAACGATCATTCTAATTAAGTCAAGCAACTATATTGTGCAGTGCGGGGCGATACCGAAAGATTTAAGCGTGGCTTAAGCCGATGAAATTCGGCGCACGCTCCCGGTGCCATCACGTTGCAATGCTACAATCAGTTAATTTCTTTAAGTCATCATTTAGTACGCTCGTGCATATTTCAAAACCGTCCCCTACCACCCGCCCCCGGCTCACCACGCTGGTGACGGTGGGCGTCAGCGCCACGGTGCTGCTGACGGTGCTGTCGCTGCTGATTCTGGTCGACCATTTCGCGCTGAATTACGCCCGCCGCGAGGCGCAGCAGCGTTTGCAACAATTGTCGTGGCAAATGCGCGACGCGCTGAATGGCGCAGTGCGGCGCGCCACCGGCGATGTCCAATTGCTCGGTTCGCTGCCAAGCGTGCGCGCCGCACGTACGCCGGCCGAGGTGCGCCAGGCGCTGGAAAGCCTGCAAAAGACCTTCCCCGACTATGCGTGGATCGGCCTGGTCAACCCGCAAGGCAAGGTCGTGGCCGGCACCCAGGGCGAACTGGAAGGCGCCGACGTCAGCGGCCGCCCGTGGTTCAGGCAGGGCCGGCGCGCGCTGTATGCCGGCGAGGCCGCCTCCGCCGCGCCAGCCGGCCAGAAGCTGCCGGCCGGCGCCGAACCGTGGCGCTTCATCGACGCCGCCGGCCCGCTGATGGACGCCGACGGCAACTACAGCGGCGTGCTGTGCGTGCGCCTGAGCTGGGGCTGGATGCGGCGCCTGGCGCAGACCATGCTGGCGCCGGCCGCCGATCAGCAGTACGCAGCCGAGCTGTTCGTGGTGCGCGGCGACGGCACCGTCATGCTCGGCCCGCCGGGCAGCGAGGGCCAGCAAATTTATAGCGACAGCCTGACCATGGCGCGCAGCGGCGCGTCCGGGGCGCTCAAGGAAAGCTGGGCCGACGGCCGCAGCTACCTGACCGGCTACGCCCGCAGCGGCAGTGCCGACGATGCGGCCACGCTCAGCTGGGCGATCCTGGCGCGCCAGCCGGAGGAACAGGCGCTGTCCGGCGCCCGCGCGCTGGAACGCCAGATCCTGCTGCTGGGCGCCATCCTCGGCGCCGCCATGGCGCTGGCCGCCGCCATCGTCACGCGCCGCCTGACCCGGCCGCTGAACGAACTGAGTCACACCATCGAGGCGCGGCTGGCGACGCCCGACGCCGTGCCGACGCTGCCGGCGATCCAGCCGGTCGACACCTTCCACGAGGCGCAGGTGTTGTCGCGCGCGCTGGCTGAAATGCTGCGCAACGAACAACACCACCTCGACGCCCTGCGCGGCCTGAATGAAAGGCTGGAATCGACAGTGGCCGAGCGCACCCGCGAAATCGCCCGCAAGGCCTTGCAGCTGGAGCGCGCGCTGGGGCAGGAGCAAAGCACGCAGCAGTTGCTGCAGGAGCGCGCCGCCGAACTGCGCGCCATTCTCGACAACGCCCACGACGCCTTCATCGCGCTCGATCCGGGCGGCGTGGTGCGCGACTGGAACCTGCAGGCGGAAAAGCTGCTGGGCTGGAAGCGCTCGGAAGTGATCGGCCAGCCGCTGGCGGCCATGATGCTGCCGCTGCCGCTGCGCCGCGCCTACGAGCGCGACATGCGCCAGCTGGCCGACAGCGCCGACGGCGCCACCACGGTGCTGAGCCGCCGGGTCGAACTGACCCTGCACAACCGCGCCGGCCAGGAACTGCCGGTGGAAGTGTCGCTGGCCTACGTGCCGCGCAGCAGCGGCCACCTGTTCATCGCCTTCCTGCACGATATCAGCGAGCGCAAGCAGCTGTTTGCGTCGATGGAGGAACTGGCGCTGCGCGACACCCTGACCGGCCTGCCGAACCGGCGCGCACTGATGAAGACGCTGCCGGAAGCGCTGCAACGGGCCAACCGCTCGGGCCAGGCCTGCGCCGTGTTCTTCCTCGACCTCGACCGCTTCAAGCAGGTCAACGACCGCTACGGCCACGAGGAAGGCGACGAGCTGCTGCGCCAGTTCGCCCAGCGCGTGCGCGGCGCGGTGCGCAAGACCGACACCGTCGGCCGCCTGGCCGGCGACGAGTTCATC
This sequence comes from Duganella margarita, assembly GCF_009857535.1. Classification (GTDB taxonomy): domain Bacteria; phylum Pseudomonadota; class Gammaproteobacteria; order Burkholderiales; family Burkholderiaceae_D; genus Rugamonas; species Rugamonas margarita. Next base: position 246,233 of record NZ_WWCS01000003.1, on the reverse strand, counting down.
GTCATCCTGGAGATGCTGGGCAGCGACGCCGCCGCCCAGGAAGCGGCCGACAAGCTGCTGCCGGCGCTGCGCCAGCCGTTCACGCTGAAGACCACCAGTGTCACCCTCAGCGCCAGCCTGGGCATCGCGGTGCATCACCCGGACGATCCGCAGGACATCGAAATGCTGCTGGGCCGCGCCGACCGCGCCATGTACCGCCACAAGCAGCAGGGAATTCAGCAGCGCGCCCGTCGTTAGTGCTTTCCTGTAGCATCGGCCGGACAACATATATTGCCTGGACCGCGACCGATGGAAAAACAAAACAGCCTGAGCACCGATTTTCTCCCTACCGGCGTGCCGGGACTGGACGCTGTCCTCACCGGCGGCCTGACCAAGGACCGGCTGTATCTGGTCGAAGGTGAACCCGGCACCGGCAAGACCACGCTGGCGCTGCAATTCCTCAATGAAGGCGTGCGCAACGGCGAGGCCACGCTGTACATCACGCTGGCCGAAACCAAGGTGGAACTGCGCAGCGTGGCGCAGTCGCACGGCTGGACCATGGACGGCATCCACATCGAAGAAATCATCCCCGACGAAAAAGCGCTCGACCCGGACCAGCAGTACACCATCTTCCACCCGTCCGAAATTGAACTGGGCAACACCACCCAGCGCATCCTGGGCGCCATCGACCGCTACCAGCCGCGCCGCGTGGTGCTCGACTCGCTATCAGAACTGCAGCTGCTGGCGGAAAGCCCGCTGCGCTACCGGCGGCAGGTGCTGGCGCTCAAGCAGTACCTCAGCAGTCGCAACTGCACCACCATCTTCCTCGACGACCGCACCGCCCTGTCCACCGACCTCCAGGTGCGCAGCGTGGCGCACGGCGTCATGACGCTGGAACTGGCCGACCAGACCTACGGCGCCGAACGGCGCCGGCTGCGGGTGGTCAAATACCGCGGCGTGGCCTTTCGTGGCGGTTCGCATGACTACAAGATCATCAAGGGCGGGCTGTATGTCTATCCGCGCCTGGTGGCGGCCGCCACGCGCGAATCCAGCAGCCGCAAGCAGCTGTCCAGCGGCCTGCCGTCGCTGGACGCGCTGCTCGGCGGCGGGCTGGAGGAAGGCATGAGCACCCTGCTGTCCGGCCCATCCGGCACCGGCAAGTCGTCGCTGGCGGCGCAATTCGTGCATGCCGCCACCCAGCGCGGCGAGAAGTGCGCCATGTTCCTGTTCGAGGAAGCGCGCAACAATATGTTGAACCGCTGCGCCAACCTCGGCTTCAACCTGAGCGGCGCCATCGACACCGGCTTGCTGTCGGTGCAGCAGATCGATCCGGCCGAACTGTCGCCGGGCGAATTTGCCAGCGCCGTCATGCAAGAGGTGGAACGCGGCGCGCGCATCGTCGTCATCGACAGCCTGAACGGCTACCTCAACGCGGTGCCGGACGAACGCTTCCTGATCATCCATCTGCACGAACTGCTGACCTACCTCGGCCAGCGCGGCGTGGTCAGCCTGCTGGTCGGCGTACAGTCGGGCGTGATGGGCCCCGGCATGACATCCGCCGTTGACGCCAGCTACCTGGCCGACAACATCATCATGCTGCGCTATTTCGAGGCCGAAGGCGAAGTGCGCCAGGCCATCTCGGTCTTCAAGAAACGCGGCAGCACGCACGAGCGCACACTGCGCCGCTTTGAGATCGGTCCCACCGGCCTGCATGTGGGGCCGGTGCTGAAGGACTTCCACGGCGTGCTGACCGGGGTACCGACCTATCACGGCCCGGCCGCCATCCAGCCGCCGGCGCTCTGAACACCATGGAAACGCGCATCCTGATTTACGCCCCCACCGGTCAGGACGCGCCGCTGGCGGCCAAGGTGCTGGCGCTGGCCGCCATCGACAGCCAGGTGTGCGCCAACCTGGCGCAGCTGGAAGAGGAGCTGGAACGCGGCGCCGGCGCCGTGCTGACGGTGGAAGAAGCACTGGCGCCCGGCGCGCTGCAGCTGCTGCAGAGCTGCGTCGCGCGCCAGCCCGACTGGTCCGACCTGCCGATCATCCTGCTGACGCACAACGGCGCCGATTCGGCGGTGGTGCGGCGCGCCATCACCGGCTTGGGCAACCTGAGCCTGATGGAGCGGCCGGTGCGCACGCTGACGCTGATCACCGCGCTGCATTCGACGCTGCGCGCGCGCAACAAGCAGTACCAGGTGCGCGAAGCGGCGCGCCGCAAGGACGAATTCCTCGCCAGCCTCGGGCACGAGCTGCGCAATCCGCTGGCGCCGATCCGCACCTCGGTGTCGCTGCTGACGCATCTGTATCCGGAGGCCGCGCCGGTGGCGCGCATCCGCGACATGGTGGAACGCCAGGTGCGCCTGCTGACGCGCCTGGTCGACGACCTGCTGGACGTGTCGCGCATCACCAGCGGCAAGATCAAGCTGCAACCGCAGCTGGTATCGCTGTCGTCGGTAATGAGCCACGTGGCCGAGCTGTGCCAGCAGGCCGCCGACGCCAAGCGCATCCACATCGCCTGGCAGCTGCCGCCCAGCGAAATCATGCTCAATGTCGACTACGCGCGCGTGGTGCAAATCTACGCCAACATCCTGTCCAACGCCGTCAAGTTCACGCCGCAGGGCGGCCATGTGCTGGTAAAGGCGGTCGCCAGCGCCGACGATGGCGCGTTGCAGGTCACCATCCGCGACAATGGCATTGGCCTCGACGCCGACACCATCCCGCGCATCTTCCGCATGTTCGAGCAAAGCAATACCGTCAGCGGCCAGTTTTCCAGCGGGCTGGGGATCGGCCTGAGCCTGGCGCGCGAATTCGCCGAAATGCATGGCGGCACGGTGGACGCCCATAGCGCCGGCCTCGGCCAGGGCAGCGAATTCGTGATCCGCCTGCCGGTGCTCGACAGCGACGGCGCGCGCCACCCGGTGCCGCTGGCGCAGCACGCCGGCCACGACGGCCGCAAGATGCAGGTACTGGTGGTGGACGACAACCAGGACGCCGCTGACTCGCTGGCCGCGCTGCTGGAAATCGACGGCTTCGACGTGCGCGCCGTGTACGACGGCCCGGCCGCCATCGCCGCTGTAGAGACGCTGGCGCCGGACATGATCATCATGGACCTCGGCATGCCCGGCATGGACGGCTACGAAACCGCGCGCGCCATTCGCCAGCGGCCCGGCGCCGAGCGCATCCTGCTGCTGGCCCTGACCGGCTGGGGCCAGAGCGACGCCCGCCGCCGCACCGCCGAAGCCGGCTTCGACCATCATCTGGTCAAGCCGGTGGAACTGGAGCAGATCGTGCGCCTGGCCGGCGCCCGCCACAACCGCGAACAGGTGCAGGCGGCGCGCTGATGATCTTAGCTTGCGCTGATGATCTTGGCTTGATTACTGCGGCTTGACGTTGACGGTGGCGCCCAGCAGGAACCAGGCGTTGGTGGCCTCAAAGCCCGAGTCGGTGCCCAGTACGATCCACAGCTTGCCGTCCTTGTCGGCGGTGACCGGGATGGCGTCGGTCGACGACCGGGTCTGCTTCACCCACACGCCGGCGCCGCACTCCAGATCCTCGGAGCCTAGCACGCCCAGCGTCTTGCCCTGGGTGCCGGATTCGCCGTTATTGCCGCGGTCCAGGTTCAGACGGTAGGCGCCATTGGCCTGCTTGACCGTTTTCGGCTCGTCGCCGCTGGCCGCCGCCACCATGAAGATGCCCAGTCCGCGCGAGCCGCCCACGCCGAAGCACTGGGTGGACGCATCGGTGGCATAGGTCATCGAAAAGGTCAGATTGTATTTCGCGCCCGGTACAAAGCCGCCGACCTGGTGCTTGGCATAGGTCAGCACATCGTCGCTGTTGTTGTGGGAAGTCAGGAAGTAGCCCTTGCCTTCCAGCGGCGCGGGGAGCTTGGACCAGCCATAGCCGGTTTCGCTCGGCTCGTCGCCATCGACGTAATCGGCCACGCCCGGCGTCCAGCCATCGATGCCCTGGGTGAAATCAACGTTGATGACCGACGCCACCGGCGTTGGCGGCGGCGCCGGTGGTGGCGGCGTGTAAGTATTGTCGAAGCCGCCGCCGCAGGCACTCAGCGCCAGCGCAGCCGCCAGCGCCAATGCGCTGTAGGTATGTTTTTGCATTTTTAGTTTTCCCCTGATTGGTATGTGACGCCCTTGTAAGGCGCCGCATGGCAGTCTAAAGAAAACTTGTAAAGGCAAAAGTGGAATTTGTAACCTGTGGTAAGTTACATTTTCTAACCACTATGACATGGACATTTTATCCAGATGGCATTATCGACACCGCAATGAGATACAAGCCGCGTGCTCAAAGCCAGGATTGCAGTTCTACATCTGGCGGAAATGGTGCAGATAGTTGCGGCTGACCGGCAGTACTTCGGCGTGTCCGCGCAAGTGCAGTTCGGCCGTTTCGTTCACGCCACGCACTACCTCGCGCACACTGCGCAGGTTGACGATGACCGAGCGATGGATCTGTACAAACCACGCCGGGTCCAGTTCGCTGCTCAATTCACGGATGCTCTTGCGGATCAGCGCCTCCCCCTCCTCCCAGACGACCAAGGTGTATTTTTCTTCCGCTCGCAGGAAATGCACCTGCTCCACCGAAATCAGCCGGACGCTGGTCCCCACCGAGGCCTTAATCCACTGCATCCAAGGGCGAGGCTGCGTAGTCTGCGCAAAGCGCGCCGCCAGTTGGTCCAGCACCGTGTCCAATGCATCTGCGGCGGTTTTGCGCGTGCGCAGCCGCTCTACCGTATCGGCCAGACGCGCGCTGTCGACCGGTTTCACCAGATAATCGAGCGCCCCCTGCTCGAAGGCCTGCACCGCGTACTGCTCGTAGGCGGTAACGAACACCACGTGGGCGCGACGCCCCATCGCCCGCGCTGTCTCGATGCCATTCAGGCCCGGCATATGGATGTCGAGGAAGACGATGTCAGGGCTATGCTGCGCAAACAGCTCCAGCGCTTCCAGACCGTTGCGCGCGTCGCTGATCAGTTGCAGCTCCGGCCAGATGTGTGCCAGGTGGCTGCGCAGTCGCTCGCGCAACAACGGTTCGTCGTCGACGATCATGGCAGTGGTGACTGTCATTTGGTATCCATGGGAGTAAAGTGGAGTTCAACCCGCACGCCGTGTGGCGCTTGTTCATGCAGGTCCAGGCGGGTGCCGGATCCGTAGAATGCCTGTAGCCGTACACGTAAATTGGAGAGGCCGGTTCCAGGTTGCGCAGTTTCGGCGATGCCGACGCCGGTATCGGCCACCCAAAGCATGACCTTGCCAGCAACGGACTGGCCGCCGACCTCAATGCGCCCGCCCGCCATGCTCGGGTCGATACCGTGGCGCACAGCATTCTCCACCAGCGTCAGCAGCGCCATAGCAGGAAAGCGCAGATCCGCCAACGCAGGCAGTTCGGGCACCGTGAACTGCAGCCGGTCCGGCATCCGCATATGCATCAATTCCAGGTAAGCGCGAACGCGTTGCAACTCGGTGCCCAAGGTGGCGTCGGCGTCGTTCAATTGCGGCATGGCGGCCCTAAGATAGGCGATCAGCTGGCGCAGTACCAGACCGGCATTCGGCGAACCGGACGCCACCAGCGCCTCCACATTGGCCAGCGTGTTAAACAAAAAGTGCGGTTCGATCTGCGCCTGCAGCAGACGCAGGCGAGCGTCCAGCAGTTCGCGTTCCAAGCGGTTCTTTTCTAACGCCACTTGCAACTGGTCTGCACGTTCACGTTCCTTGCGTTCGCCTCGCATCGCCAGCATCGCCATCACCAGGCCGAAAACCAGGGCCAGCACCACCATCAGAATGTGGCCGGTCAACATCTCCACACTTTGCAGGTAGCTGAACACATGCGGACCTTGCGTGATCACCGCTGTGGCCATCGAAGCCAGTGGCGCCACAATGATGATCGCCAGAAGGCGGGCCGACTGCTGCGACATCCAGGACGGCCGCAGCGGCGCCGCCGCCGAATAAGCCATCAGCAGGCAGGCGCCGATAAAGCCGATGCGGCCGAAAACTGCGTAGAACGGCGTGCCCGAAGCCTTATGCAACAGCCAAGACAACAGCAGCACTGTCGCGCCGACGATTAATGTCTGCCGCCGTGTCGGCAGCAGGGGGCGGAGAGCCCGGATAGAAGGTTGAGCAAAGGACATCGCCCAACAATAACCGTATTTGCACCGCCGTTCAACCCCTGCAAACCGTCGTTCGTCGCACCGTCAAGAACACTGCCTTGCCGACCGTCGGCGCTGCTGGCTATCGTGGCGCGTCCACCACCAATCTGGAGCAAAACATGAATAAAGCGGAGCTGTCCTTTTCCTTTGTTAACTGGGGCGCGCGGCTGTGGTTTGTCGTCACCTGCGCTGGTCAGTTGATGTTCGGCGCATATGTCGCGGTGTTATACGGCGGCGCCGCATTGCATGGCAAACCAGCAGACTGGAATACCGTCATGACGCACGGCTACGTCGCAGGTGAACCGATCGGCAACCACATCGTCGCTGCCCATCTGCTGGTGGCGACCATCATCATGCTGGGCGGCGCCTTGCAGCTGGTGCCGGCGCTACGCGCGCGGGCACCGGCGTTTCATCGCTGGAATGGGCGTGTGTATTTGGCGGGCGCCGTGTTGGCCAGCTTCAGCGGCATCTACATGTTATGGTTTCGCGGCGCCGTGGGCGACCTCGCGCAGCACCTGGGCACCAGTATCAATGGCTTGCTGATATTGCTATGCGCCGCCCAGACCTTACGTAATGCAGTTGCCGGGGATTTCGCCGCGCATCGGCGCTGGGCGTTGCGGCTGTATCTGTGCGTGAGCGGGGTGTGGTACTTCCGGGTCGGCCTGATGTGCTGGATCGCCGTCAACGGCGGCCCTGCCGGCTTTGACCCCGACTCGTTCACCGGTCCTGTTCTGAGCTTCTTGGCTTTCGCCCAATATCTTCTACCCTTGGCGGTGCTTGAAGTCTATCTGCGCGGGCGTCATCATGCGCGCACGGCCGCGCGCATCGGTACGGCGGGGATGCTGCTGCTATCCACTGCTGTTACCGGCGTGGGAGTCGTGGTCGCCACGCTGGGCATGTGGCTGCCGCATATGTGATCTTTCACCTCATGGCAGAAAGCGATTAGCATCGTTCCGGCTCAGCGGCGCTCAAGCACGTAGCTGTTGATCGCCCTGCCCTGCAGTTCGGTCTCCATTTCGTAGACCATGCCAAGGCGCTCGGCTACGCGGCGCGATGATTCATTGCCCGTGGTGATGAGCGCCCGCACTTTCGGTTCGCCGCGCACCTCGAATGCGTACTGCAAAACCGCCGCAGCGGCCTCGTTCGCCATGCCCTTGCCCCAGAACGGGCGGTAGGTATTCCAGCCCAGTTCCATCACCGTTGCCTGCTCACGGAAAAAAGCGCCGACGCAGCCAACCAGTTGGCCAGAGCGCCGGTCCTCCACCGACCACCAGCCGGCGCCGTGCAGCAGCCACAGTCCGGCATGGGAAGCGAAGATGCGCCACGCCGTTGCACGGTCGGCCGAGCCCAGGAACGCCGAGCTTTCCGCATTCGCCAGATGGTCGGCGAATAATTCAAAATCCTCGCGCCGATATTCGCGCAGCATCAGTCGCTCGGTCTGAAGGCGCGGGACGGAGGCGGTGAAGGTGCTTTCCATACTTATTTCCAGTCGCCGCGCAAGGCAGCCACGCGCTGTTTGAGGTCTTCCGGCGTGACATCCTGCGGCGCTACCGGCTCGCCCACCACCAGCTCCAGGCGTGAACGCAGGCCGATGCGGAAGGCGCGGCCGAATACATTCTCGCGGTTGCGGGTCAGCAGATGGGTCCACAGGCCGCGCAGCGCCATTGGGATCACCGGCACCTTGGTGCGGTCGATGATCTTGGCAATGCCGCCCTTGAAGTCGTTGATGTCACCGGTGCGGGTCAGTTGCCCTTCGGGGAAGATGCACACCAGCTCCCCTTCATGCAGCGCCTGCGCGATATCGATATAGGCCTTCTCCATCAGCCACGGATCTTCCTTGGCCGGCGCAATCGGAATCGCGCGCGCCGTGCGGAAGATCCAGCCCAGCAGAGGCAGCTTGAAGATGCGGTGGTCCATGACGAAGCGGATCGGCCGTGGCGCGGTAGCGCCGATGACAATAGCATCGACATAGCTGACGTGATTACACACCAGCACCGCCGCGCCTTCAGCCGGAATCCGCTCGACGTCCACGGTGCGCACGCGGTGCACGGTGTGAATCAGCAGCCAGGCCAGGAAGCGCATCAGGAATTCCGGCACCAGCGAGAAGATATAGATCGCCACCACGGCGTTCAGCAGCGCCGTCACGAGGAACAGCTGCGGGATGGTCAGGCCCTGGCCCAGCAGCACAATCGCCAGGCCAGCCGCCGCCACCATGAACAGCGCGTTGAGGATGTTCATGCCGGCGATGGTGCGCGAGATGTGCTGCGGATCGCAGCGCAGCTGGATCAGCGCAAACAGCGGCACGATGAAGAAGCCGCCGAACATGCCGATCATCAGCACGTCGAACAGGATGCGCCACATGCCGTGCTGCGCCAGCAGCGCCAACGCGTCCAGATGCGCACCGGCCGGGATTGCCGCCGCCGCGCCGCTGAAGGCCAGGCTGGCGAAATACAGGTCGACGCCGAAAACCGTCAGGCCGATGGAGCCGAACGGCACCAGCCCGATCTCCACCTTGCGGCCGGACAGCCGTTCGCACAGCAGCGAGCCGCTGCCGACGCCCAGCGAGAAAATCGTCAGCAGCAGCACGAAGGCGCCGTGGTCGCCGTGCAGGTAATCCTTGGCGTACACCGGGAACTGCGCCAGGATCAGCGCGCCATAAAACCAGAACCACGAGTTGCCCAGCATGGACAGGAACACCGTGCGGTTCTTGCGCGAGAAATTGATATTGCGGACCGACTCGCTAACGAAGTTCCAGCTGACCTTGAGGTCCGGCGCCGGCGCTGGCGAATGCGGGATGCGGTAGGCCGCAGCCAGGCCAAGTGCCGCCACCAGTATCGTGGCGGCCGCTTCATACAGCAGGCCATGCGGCTGCTGGACCACCAGCACCGCACCCAGCACCTCGCCCATCAGGATGCCGACGAAGGTGCCCATCTCGGTGACGCCGTTACCGCCGATCAGTTCCTCCGGCTTGAGCTGCTGCGGCAGGTAGGCATATTTGACGGGGCCGAACAGCGTCGAATGCACGCCCATGCCCACCACCGCCGCGATCAGCAGCCACAGATGATGCGTCACCCAGCCGAGAGCGGCCACGCACATGATGCCGACTTCCAGCCACTTGACGAAGCGCGTCAGGCCGGCCTTCTCGAACTTGTCGGCCAACTGTCCAGCGGTGGCCGAGAACAGCACATACGGCAGGATGAACAGGCCTGGGATCAGGTTGGTGATCAGCGACGGTTCCATCGTGGTCCAACTGAGCGCATCGAAGGTGATGATGACCACCAGCGCGGTCTTGAACAAATTGTCGTTGAACGCGCCAAGGAACTGGGTCCAGAAAAACGGCGCGAAACGGCGTTGCTTGAGCAGGGAAAACTGATTGGGCTGGCTCATACGAGGGCGGGTCCGTTCAATATGAAGTTTCCGGAAAGATTGAACGGATTATAACCGCATGCCGCCGCCGCTCGGCATGCGGAAAAGCAACTATAGTGCGACGGATCAATTGGTCCACGCGTTCAACGCCGCTTCTGCGCCCTTGGTAGCAAATGCTGCCTCAGCGAGCGCTGTTGCACCCCGCACCGTGGTGGCCCGGTTGAGAATAGCGTCAGCATCCTGGATCAGATTGCGTCGTTGCAAACCATGCAGAAAAGTGGAGGTCGAAAGTATGAGCACATTGTCCGGCAACCGCACCAGAAAATTGGCTTTACGGATATCGGAATCTTCAAACAGCAACAAGCCGACGTCAATGCCCTCTTCCAGCGCGTTGGCCAATACCTCGGCAGCAGCATGTTCCCCACGATTGCGGGTGCGTGCGGCTGGGTTGATGGACAGCAGTTCGGAGAATTCGGCAAACTCCTCGGTCGTGGCTATCTCCACTACCTGCCGATTGGCCTGCAGCCACGCGATAACTGTCTGCGCGCCAGGCTTGTGGGCGTAGCGCGTCACTTCAAAATGCACCATATCGGGAATCACGATACGCGCTTGAAGCAATTTCAGCGTGTCCAGCGCATCCGCCACGGCGAGCGTGATCAACGGCCCAGCATCCGTCACGATGAGCGCGATGTTCATGCGAACACCTTCGTGAATAGCTGCCGCTGCGCCTCGTTAAAATGCGCACGTGTGTCAACCCGAGGCAGCGGCAAGCCCAGCCGGGCGAGTTCGGACAATATGTCGCCAAACCACAATCCAGTGGCCTGCTCAAGCTCACGGCGGCTGCGCTTTCCGGATGAGTACGCTATAAGCATCTGATCAAGTGTTTCCATGACGAACCTCACATCGGTAAAGCCATGGATTCACTATACGCCAATTTACGCTGCCTGCTGCACCCGTGGCTCCACCTGCTCCGGTGCACGCAGCGACCAGACGCTGTGCGGATCGCCGTGGCGGCCGCGCTGCAAGGCGGCGCGGGCCATTTTCCAGTAGAGCGTCGCCAGCAGCAGCGCAATGACGGCGACGCCGGTCACGATGCCGTCGCCCTGCAACAGCGCCAGCAGCGGATCAAGGCCGGTGTTCCACCAGTGCGCCAGCGGCACCGCCAGCGTCAGCGCGGCGCACAGCATTAACAGTTCATGCGCGGCGCGCGCCGGCGGACGGGCGAAGGCCCACAACACGCAGCCGAAGAACACCGCGTAATAGCTGCGGGCCTCCCACAGCGGCAACTGCCCTGCCGGTCCCAGTTTATTCGCCAGGAATACGGCCGACACGCCGGCCACGCAGCCCAGGCATACTCCGAGCGTGGCTTGCGCCATCAGCTTGCCGCTGCGCGGCTGCACCAGTTTCTGCCGCTTGCGGCGCGCTTCGATCCACAGCAAGTTGCCGCTGTAGAACAGGAACGCTCCTGCCAGGCCGAGTATGAAATACATCCACCGCACCGCCATATCGCCAAAGCTGGCGAAGTGCAGCGATTGCAAACTGCGCAGGAAGCGCGTGCCGGGGCTGAAATTCTCCGGCATCATCGCGCGCTGCACCTTACCGCTGCTGGCGTTCAGCACCACCGCGCCGATGCTGGCCACGGTTCTCTGATGCATCGGCCCATACGCCTGCAACTGCGCATTGGCGTCGCCGGCCTGGCGATAGACCATGGTTTCGATCTCGATGCCCGGCGCGGCGCGCTGCACTTCGGCCAACAGCTGCGCGGCCGGCATCAGCGGCGCCGCCGTGCCGGATGCTTTCGGCGGCGCGGCGGCATTGATGTCCTGCCCGACCAGCTGCAGCAGCTTGCCGTCGAAGACCATGTACTGGAATGGCGCCAGCAGGATGATCCCCAGCGCCAGCACCGCACTGCTCCACGCATACATCAGGTGGAACGGCAGCGACAGAATGCCAATCGCGTTGTGCGCGTCCTGCCACATACGCTTGATGTTCTTTCCGATCCGCAGCGCGAACAAGTCCTTGACGAAGCTGGGTGCGTAGATGATCACCCCACTGGCCAGCGCCAGCCCGTACAGGATGCACACCACGCCCAGCACATAGATGCCCCAGCTGTTCGGCAAGCCCGCCGTGTAATGCAGGCGGTAGATGAAGTCCACCAGTTGCGAACGTTCGTGGAACTCTTCCAGCTTGCCGCTGGCATCGAAGCGGAAGTGGCGCTGGTCGAATTCCAGCACCATCTCTGGCGCGGTCTTCGACGGCAGGCGCAGGAAGAACATATCCTTTGCTTTCGGGTGCGCTTGCAGCACCGCGTCGATCAGCGCCTGCGGATCGCGCTGGGGCGCGGCGGCTTGCGCTAGCGGCGTCTCCCACGCATGCAGCTCTTCATGGAACAGCGTCACCGATCCCGCATAAAAGGCGATGAACAGGAAGAAGCCCGCCACAATCCCCACCCAGGTGTGCACCGAAATATAGGTGCGTAAAGTCGCGGCCTTCATGCGGCGATCCTGATCAGGCCACTGGCCTTGAGAAAATGCAGTGCGGCGTAGCCGGCCACGGTCAGCCCGCTCATCCACAGCCAGGCGCGCAGCCCGGTCTTGAACAGGAAGGTGCACGTCATCACGGCGATCCACACGACAAAGAACAACAACAGCCAAGGCAGCGTGGTGGTGGCCTGGTCGCTGCTGAGCAGCGCCGCAAAGCCAACCGCCAGCACTGACAGCGGCAGGCCAAGAAAAACGGCGGCAGTCGATTTACCCCACATGGCGCGCTCCCTTCCGACGCCACGCGTCCAAGTAAGGCAGCACCACCAGCGTGGTCATAAAGCCCGCCAGCGCCATGCACACGCCGCACCAGGCGCCGTAGGTTTCAGTCGCCGTGGCGATGGAAGCCACCAGCAGCGGCACCGACAGCCAGCGCAGGAAAGCCTGCCGCCGCAACGCCGCCAGCCACAAGGCCTGGTGCGGCGACGCCAGGTAAAGAGACAACGCAGCCAATGCCGCCACGCCGATACAGATCCAGTTCATGCCATCCCTCCGCGTTACAGCGTGCCCTGCACACCGAAGCCGAACTGGCGTGCAGCGCCCAGCGCCACGTTGTAGCGGCCGGTCACGGACACCAGCTTGTTGGCGGTGATGTAGGTCTGGTTGGTCAGATTGCTGCCGTAGGCGAACAGCGTGACGCCCTTGCTGAGCTCATAGGTGGCCTTGCCACCCAGCGTGGTGTGGCCGTCGTTGCGGTCGATGTTGGCGGCATCCATGTAGGTGCCGTCGGCGTGCTGCAGGTTCATGTTGAGCATCCAGCGCCCCGGCGTCCAGCTGAAGCCGACCGACTGCGTCTGGCGCGGCGAACGCCCAAACTGATGTCCGGTGTAATCGCCGGTCGGTGACACGAAGTCGAGGAATTTGGTGCGGGCCAGGCCCAGCGCGCCGAACAACTCCAGGGTTGGCGCGACCTTGCCCCGCACTTCCGCTTCCACCCCTTGCAGGCGCGAGCTGCCGGCGTTGACCAGATAGGTGTCGAGCGAATTGCGGCCGACGTCAACCTGCTGGTCGGTCCAGTTGACCCGGTAGGCGTTGAGCGACACCATCAGGCCGCTTTCCAGCACTCCCTTGAGCGACGCTTCATAGTTCTTGGTGTATTCCGGCCCGTAGGCGTGCGAACCGCGCTGGTAACTGTAGTCGACACCACCGGTACGGTAGCCGCGCTGCGCCGTCAGGCCCGCCACCCACTCCGGCGCCAGCGCATAACGCAGCCCCAGCTTTGGCAGCCACACCGAGTTATCGGTGCCAAGGTCCTGCACATTGTCCGGCGCGAACACGCCGCCGCGGATCAGTTGCGTGAACACCTGCTTGGCCAGCGCCGAGGTGCCGTTGGTCTCGGACTGCAGGATGCGCTTCTGGCGCTCGCCGTCGAAGCGCATGCCCGCCGTCAGCGTCAGCTTGCCGACCACGTAGTCCGCCTCGCCGTACGCCGCGCGCGTTTTGCTGGCGTTGTTCTGCATCTGGCGCCGGTTGATGAAATCGGCGCCGTACTGGGCCTCACAGGCGGCCTGCACGCGGCACTGGCCGGTCAGTCCCAGCACATACGACACCGGCACCGTGAACAGGTCGTCGCCGTCGTAGTACTGCTGCGAATAGTACAGGCCGACCACGCCTTTCAGCTTGTTGCCGGCCACCAGCGTGTCGAAATTGGCGCGCGCCTCCTGCACCCACTGGCGGTCGATGTTGACGCCATCGCGATAGCCTTGCCGCAGCTCGGTGCCATCGTAATCCTGGATGCGGCTGTAGCGGTTGTGCGAATACGTCGTCAGCAATGTGATGTCGGCGCCCAGCGCGCGGAAGGTCTGCTCCAGCGCGGCCGAGCGCGTGCGGTTGACCGTGTCGCGCGGCTCATTGGAGAAATTCTCGCGCGCCGACGCCGGCACCTTGACCGCTTCCACATTGCCGTAGCCGCGCTCCTGCTTGTCGTCCACCAGCGTCACCAGCGCCTGGTAGTTGTCGCCCCACGGCGTGATGCGCAGCTTGCCGCGCAGCGTGTAGCCATCGTCGTGATTGGAGCGGCGGTCGTCGCGGGTGGGGTTGTAGACGTCACCGTCGCGCTTGTGCTGCTCCACCGAGACGCGTCCGGCCAGCACATCTTCCACGATGGCGCCGCCGCCGGCGATCGCCTCACGGTGCGCATGCTGGTTGCCGGCGCTGACGCGGTAGCTGAAATCACGCGCATCCTGCGGGTCGCGCGTTTTCAGCACCACCGCGCCGGCCAGCGAGTTGCGGCCCTGGTTGGTGGACTGCGGCCCGCGCAGCACTTCCACGCGGTCGGCGTCCCATACGCTCAGATTGGCGATGTCCTGGCCAAAGCCGTCCTGCGGCACGCCGTCCACCACCAGCGTGATGGTTTTGCCGCCACCGCCGGTCGGACCATAAGCCTGCACGCCGCGGATCGACAGGTTTTCGGCGGTGCCGACGTTGGCCATCTGCGCGGCCACCTCGTCCAGCGACGACATGCCGGATTCAGCGATCTGGCGGCGGTTGCGCGCGCCGACGCTGGCGCTGCTGTCGATTTCCGTGCGTTTCAGCTTGTCGCCGGTGATCACCACCTGCTCGACCGGTTCCATCGTCTCCACCTCTTCCGCCTGCACTGCCCAGCCAGCCATGACTCCGGCCAGCGCCACCACCATCACCTTGATGCGCATTTCCCTATTTCCCCTTTTTTATTGAATGAGAACCATTCCCAAATAAGAATATTAAATGAGAATCGTTTACATTCAAAGAGAAAAATTTATCGAATTGGCATTGCAATGGTGATACGCGTACCGGCGCCGAGGCAGGTATCGATGGCAATGCGGCCATTGAGGGCGTACACGCGCTCGCGCATTCCCACCATGCCGATGCCGGATGAGGCCTCGGCCGGATCGAAGCCGGCGCCGTTGTCGCTGATTTGCATGTGCAACTCGCCGTCTTCCAGCGCCAGCTGCACCGACGCCTGCGTAGCCCGCGCATGCTTGACGATGTTGGACAGCGCCTCCTGCACGATCCGGTACGCGGAGATAGCAACTCCGGCTTCCATCTTCGAGAAGTCACCCTGCGCCTGTAAATCGAAACGACAACCGCTGCGCGCGCTGTCGTAGTGGCGCATCATCTCCTCCACCGCGCCGTCCAGCCCGAGCATGTCCAGCACTTCCGGCCGCAAACGGCGCACCAGCGCGCGGCCGCTGTTGTACAAACCCAGCGCCAGCTTGATGATGGACTGCGCCTTCTCGCGCGCCTCGCCCTCCGGACTGATGGCGGCAATCCGCTGCGCCTCCAGCCGCACCGCGATCAGCGTGGCGTTGAGTTCATCATGGATTTCCAGCGCGATGCTCTGACGTTCATCTTCCACCGCAGTATTAACCTTGCGGATCAAGCGCCGCTTCTCGTCATCCGCCTCGCGCAGCGCGCGCATCGACGCCTGCAGCGACGCATCCAGTCCCTTGGCCAGCTGCCACGCCAGCAGCACGCAGGCCAGCAGGCCGAGACAGCCGACCATCAGCTCCACATAGAACCTGCGCGTCTGCTTGAGCAGCAACGCCGACGGCGACATCGTCACCCGCACATAGCCCATGGTCTCCACCGTCATGCCGCTGGCGGCGGGACGGTCCTTCTGATACGGCGTGCCGTCGGGAGCCAGCATGGACACCCACATCAGGCGCTTGAGAATCGGCGCCTCGTCGTAGCGCAGCTCGTGCGGCGAAGCGCTGCCCGCGCGCGCAACCGCCTGCACCAACCCTCGCCGCTGCGCATCCAGCACCTCGATGCGCTGGATGCTGGGGTCCGCGCGCAGCAGGCCGTTAATGGTCAGCTTCAGGTCATCATAGCGGCGCGACACCAGACTAAATTCACTGCTGTCGGCCAGCACCTTGGCCACCAGCGGCCCGCGCTCCGCCAGCTCCTCGCGCACCTCCGACAAGCGCGATTGATACGCGTACCAGACAAAGGTACAGAACAGATAGGCCAGCGGCAGGGCGGTCATCGCCATCAGGCGCGTGCGCACGCTCCAGTGGCGCCAATGCCAGCGCCTCAAGGCTCAATCAGCCCATGCTTGACCGCCAGCCGCGTGATATAGGCCGGACGATGCACGCCCAGCTTCTCCTTCACCGCCTGGCTGATATTGCTGATGGTCTTGGTGGAGACGTCCAGCTTCTCGGCGATCTCCGCGTTGGTCAGACCTTCCGCCATCAGCGTGAAAATCTCCAGCGCGCGCTCGTCCAGCTGCGACTGCGGCGACGCGTCGCCGCGCACCGACAGGTTGGCCAGCCGCTCGGCGATATGCGGCAGGAAGTACAACTCGCCGTCATGCGCGCGTTTCACCGCCGCCGCCAGATCGGCCGGATCGCAATCCTTGGTCATGAAGGCGCGGCCGCCGAGGCGGTAGGTTTCCTTGATCAGGCTATCCTGGTCGAACTGGCTGAGGAAGACGATGGCGGCGGACGGCGTCTGCGCCAGAATCTGCCTGGCCACATCGAGCCCGGTCAACTGTTCGCCGAAACGGATGTCCAGCACGATCACGTCCGGCTTCAATTCCTGGTACTGCGCCAGCGCCTCGGCCGGCGTGCGCGCCTGCGCCACCACGTCCAACCCCTGCCCTTGCAGCGACATGGCGAAACCAGTCATCACGATGGGATGATCGTCCGCCAGCATCACGCGTATTTTTTTCATTTTCTACTCCAAAGCATGCCTTGTGCGAAGCATATCACAACGTCATTGCGCAAAAATCTCTTTTATTTTGCTATATCATGGAATAGTATACTTCCAACACATAGCAATTCCACCCACCACCAAGGAGTAACCATGGACCAAAAGAAGAACCTGACCGGCATGAGCACCGTCGTTCTGCTGCACGTCGCGCTGTTGGCTGTGTTCCTGCACGGTTCCAAGCTGACGATATTCAAGCCGTCAGCGTCGGTGGTCGATCTGGTGCCCACCCTTGATCCGCCCAAGCCAAAGCCGCTTGATCCGCAGGTGGAACTGCCTAAAATGACGCGCCCCGATATCTTCGTGCCGGAGATCCCGTTCGACATCCCGGTACAGTCACCGCCCAACGTCACGGCCCGCTCCATGCCGGATCAGCCACCGGCCCAGCCGCCGATGGGCGGAACCGCCGACACCGGCGTCAAGCCGACGGCGGCCAAAGCGGCGCCGGTGGTGACGGCCGCCGTGGTGGACGCGCAAGCCTGCACCAAGCCGGATTACCCGAAAAACGCGCTGCGCAACGGCGACACCGGCACCGTCCTGCTAGCCTTCCTGATCGGTGTCGACGGCAAAGTAGCCGACTCGCGTATCGAGAAAACCAGCGGCTTCCGCGACCTCGACCGTGCCGCCCAGGCCGGCCTGAGCCTGTGCAAATTCAAGCCCGGCACCGTGGACGGCGTGCCCCAGCAACTGTGGACTAAAATGCAATACGTCTGGAGCCTGGACTAACGCTACTTGAATGACATTTGCATGATTGAGTATTCTTCTATATAATGTTGCCCCAGCGAAACGGAACAACCGCAGCACGCAGGTTGTTCCGTTTTGCTTTTCTAGCCACACTTTAGGGAATAGCAAATGAAAAAGAATATCTTGTTCGCACTGATCGCAGCACTGGCTGCTCCACTGGCCGCTCACGCTGAAGGCAACTACTACGTCGGCGGCAACGTCGGTCGCGCCGAGCAGAAAGTAGACCTCGACGGCCTGTCGATCAAAGAACACAAAACCGCGTACAAGGTGTACGGCGGCTACAACTACACCCAGAACATCGGCGCCGAAATCGGCTTCGCCGACCTGCGTGAAGTAGAAAAAACCGGCTACGGCGCGCGCATCGCATCGAAACCGCAATCGCTGTACGTGGCTGCCGTGGGCACCCTGCCACTGAACGAACAGTTCGCGCTGATCGGCAAACTGGGCGTCGCCTACAACCACGTCAAAGTGTCGGCATCGGCGCCAGGCTACTCGGACAGCGCGTCCGACAACCAAACCTCGCCATACATCAGCGCTGGCGCAGCGTATGTACTGAACAAGAACGTCAGCTTCGTCGCGGAGTACGAGTACTTCGGCAAAGTCGCCAAAGACGGCGACGCCAGCATCAAAGCCAACCTGGTATCGGTTGGTGTGCGTTACGCTTTCTAAGCTCTAACGCTGAAACAAAAAGCCGGCAATGCGCCGGCTTTTTTTATTCAAGCGTAACGAGTTCTATCGGCGGCGGCTTGTCCAGCGGCTGCTCGCTGCACAGCACCACCGACAATTCGGCATGCGGCAGCACGACACAGTGTCCGCCGGCTGCTACGCCCAGCTTGAAGCGGGCTTCCTTCTCGCTCCACAAACGGTAAAAGCCTTCGACAGGCTCATCGTCTGGCAAGCCTTGCAGACGCTCCCACTGCAGCATCTCGCCGCTATCGAACGCCTGCGCCGCCAGCGCGTTCAGGTCGCGCGCTGCATCCTTCACCTCGATATCCAGTCCCAGCGCGGTTTGAGCACTGACCGCACACGCCACCCAGCGGCCGCTGTGCGAAATGCTGAAGCCCGGCGCCACACCCTTGACTACCGGCGCTGCCAGGCGCGGGGCCTTGCCCACCTGCTCGTCGAGCCGGATCTCCTGCGGCGTCACGCCCAGCAGGCGCGCCAGCATCATCCGCAACAGCACACGGCCGACGATGAACTGGCGCTGCCGCTGCGCGCGCACGAAACGCTGATGACGCGCCATCTCGTCCGCCGACAGCCAGCCGCGCCAGCGCTGCAAATCGGCCTCCGCCACCGCATCCGCGTCGACCATCCAGAGTGTAGCCTTCGTCATCTTGAATTTTGCCAGAACCAAAAAGGCATTATAGACGAGGGCTATGCACTCCGCTGAGGACTCAGAACACCCAGAGTTTGTCCGCCGGCAGTTGCAACCAGTAGCGGCCAGGCTCCAGCCGGTACTTGGAATAAGCACGCAGGCTGATCTCCGTGCCGCCCTCGCCCTTGAACAGGCACTCGAAGCGGTCGCCGAGATACATGCAGGTCAGCAGCGGCAGTTCGATGGCGTTGTCGGCAGGCGTGGCGCTGATCCGCACTTCCTCGACGCGGATGATGGTGACGCCCTCGCCCTCAGCGCCGGCGCCGCGCGCGGTGGCCTGCAAGCGCGTGCCGTTGATATCGAGCTGCACCTGCTTGCCATCGCGCTGCACCACGCGCGCCGGCAGGCGGTTGTTACTGCCCATGAATTCGGCGGTGAACAAGGTGTCCGGTGTTTCGTACATGCCTTGCGGCGTGCCTTGTTGCTCGATCTTGCCATTATTGAGCAGCAGGATGCGGTCCGAGATCGCCATCGCCTCCGCCTGGTCGTGCGTGACCATCAGCGCCGACAGGCCAAGCCGCACAATCAACTCACGCAGGAAGGCGCGCGCCTCTTCGCGCAGCTTGGCGTCCAGGTTGGACAAGGGTTCGTCCAGCAAAATCACCGGCGGGTTGTAGACCAGTGCGCGCGCTATCGCCACCCGCTGCTGCTGGCCGCCGGACAACTGGTGCGGATAGCGTTCGCCCAGATGTCCCAGGCCCAGGTTCTTCAACACGTCGTTGACCTTGTCCTTGATTTCGCTGGCGCCCAGCTTGCGCAGCTTAAGGCCATAAGCGACATTGTCGAACACCGTCTTGTGCGGCCACAATGCATACGACTGGAACACCAGCCCGAGATTGCGCTGCTCGGCCGGCATCTCGAAGCCTTTGGCGCCGTCGAACACATTACGGTCGCCGATGTTGATCGCGCCGGCCTTCGGGCTTTCCAGCCCCGCCACCGCGCGCAGCAGCGTGGTCTTGCCGCTGCCCGAAGGGCCGAGCAGCGCCACCACTTCGCCTTTTTGCAGGTGCATGGAGACGCCCTTAAGGATCGGATTGGCGCTGGCGCCGCTGCCGTAGTCCAGGTGCAGCTCGTTGACGGTCAGTTCATTGGTCATGATGTCTCGTTTCATATGGATGTTCTCAGTTATGCAGCTTGACGCCGAAGCGCAGCGCGACGCCGAGGCCTATCGCCACCAGCGCAATGTTGATGAACGATAGCGCCGCCACCAGGTCGGTGGAACCGGTCGCCCACAGCGACACCAGCAGCGCGCCTATCACCTCGGTGCCTGGCGACAGCAGATACACGCCGGTCGAATATTCGCGCTCGAAGATCAGGAACACCATCAGCCACGCACCCAGCAGGCCGTATTTGATCAGCGGGACGGTCACGTCGCGCGTTACACGGCCGCGCGTGGCGCCGACTGCGCGCGCCGCCTCTTCCAGCTCCGGCCCCACTTGCAGCAGCGCGGTCGAGATCAAACGCATGCCGTACGCCAGCCACACCACCGAATACGCCAGCCACAAGGCGAAGATGGTCGAACGCATCGAGCGCAGCAACGGAATCGCATGCTCGCTGAGCCACAGCGCGGCGCCGTTGTCCATGCCTTTCAAGGCGCCATCCAGCCAGCTCGGGACGAACAGGAACACCCACAGGAACGACAGGCCGGCCAGCAACCCGGGCACGGCGCGCGGCACCAGCACGCTGTAGTCGAGGAAGCGGGTGATCATGTCCGGCTTGCGGTGCATGGCCAGCGCGATGGCGCAGTAGCAGATCACGGCACAAGCGCCGCCGATCACGCCGATCAGCACCGTGTTCAGGATGCCGCGCATCAGCGCCGGCTGTTCCATGATTTCGCGGAAGTGTTGCAAGGTCAGCACGTCGGCCAGGTTGACGCCCTCGCCCCAGTACTGGACGAAGGAGCGCAGCACGATGCCGGACATCGGCATGATGATGGTGAACATCAGCCAGCCGAAGATCAGCGCGAACGCCAGCCACTTCCAGCGGCCCAGCGGCATGGCCTTGGAACGCGCGCCCTTGCCTTTGATCGAGACGAACTTGTTGGCCGACTTGAGCAGCCAGCGCTGCACCATCACCAGCGGCATGGTCACCATCACCAGGCAGACGGCGACGGCGGCCATCAGGTGGTAGGAAGGCGTGCCCAGTTTATTGGTCAGTTTGTACAGATAGGTGGCCAGCACCATGTGCCCTTCCGGATCGCCCAGCACCAACACCAGGCCGAAGACTTCAAAGCCGAGGAAGAACACCAGCACGCCGGCATACGCCAGCGCCGGCGTGATCATCGGCAGCGAAACGTTGAACATCACCTGCAACGGCGAGGCGCCGGCCACGCGCGCCGCCTCCTCCACGTCCGAGCCGAGGCTCTTCAGCGCCGACGATGCGTACAGGTAGACGTGCGGCACGTGCGTCAGGCCGGCGATGATGACGATGCTGCTGAACGAGTAGATATTCCACGGGATAAAGCCGAGGATGTCCTTGGCCCACAGCGAATAAAAGCCCACGGGCCCCATCGACACCACGTAGCCGAAGCCCATCACCATCGGCGAGACGAAGATCGGCACCAGCAGCATCGGCGCGATGAAGCCCTTGCCCGGCAGGTTGGTGCGTATCATCAGGAAGGCCAGCATGCCGCCCAGCGGCACGGCGATGATCGCCAGACCGGACGCCAGCCAGAACGCATTCTTGAAGGCGATGGCGAAATCGGGATCTTCAAAAATGAAGCGGTAGGCGTCCAGCCCCAGGTTCTTGACCGGCATGAAGAACGGCGCGTCCAGGAAGCTCTGGTAGAAAATCAGGAACAGCGGCAGGAAGATGGCGCAGACGGCCAACGTCACCACCACGCCGCGCGGCCAGTTGATGCCGGACCAGCGTCCTGGCCGGACGGAGTGAGCAAGTGTGTTCATGGAAGTTGATCCTTACTTCTTGCCAGCGGTGGCTTTCCACTGATTGAGGAAGGCCATGCGCTTGGCCGGCCCGAGGAACTGCAGCAGGATAGGATGTACCGGCACCGGCTTGATGTTGTCCTTGCCGATCTGCTTGATCAGCTCTGCCGATGTGGTTTCGCCGGTGACGTCGGCGCGGATCGCAAACAGCTTCGATTCGTTGGCGATGATGGTCTGGCCGCGATGCGACAGCATGTAGTCCAGCCACAGCTTGGCGGCGTTGACGTTTTTCGCGCCTTTGTTGATGAAGAACACGCGTGACATCACCAGCGTGTAATCCTTCGGCAGCACCACGCCGATCGACGGATCGGCCTTGGCGCGCACCAGCGCGTAGGAACCGAGCACGTTGTAGCCGATCAGGTTCTCGCCGGACGAGATGCGTTCCATCATGGTGCCGGTGGACGACTGTACCCGCACCTTGGCCACGCCGAAGGCGTTTTCCAGATCCTGAAACTTCGGATTCTCGCGCGCGTCCTGGGTCATGAACATGAAGCCGACGCCGGATTTCTCGATGTCGTAGGTGGTGACCTTGTCCTTGAACTTGGGCTGCTGTATCAGTCTGGTGAAGTCGGCGTGCGTCTGCGGCACTTCCCTGGCGTCGACCAGGCGCTTGTTGTAGACGATGGCGGCCGGCTCGAAGGTGGTGCCGTAAGCCTTGTCGTCCCACACCGCCCAGCCGGGGATCTTCGACGCTTCCACCGATTTGTAGGCCAGCGCGTAGCCGTCCGAGGCCAGGCGCATTTGCAGGTCCATCGCCGACGACCACATGGCGTCAGCGGTATTGCCGCCGGCCGCCACTTCGGAGATGAAGCGGTTATACACCTCGGTGGAATTCATGTCGTTGTATTCCACCGTAATGCCCGGATACAGCGCGCTGAAGTCCTTGATCAGCGGCTGCGTGGCCTTGCTGTCGGTGGCGCCGTAGATCACCAGCTTGCCCTCTTTTTTGGCGGCGTCGATCAGCTTCTGGTAGTCGGCCGGATAGCCGGCCGGAACCTGCGCCAGTGCGGAACCGGCAAACAGCGTGGCGCATGCGGCGGCCAAAGTCGTTTTCAACATCATGTCATCTCCATTGGTTTAAATTCAGCGCACCAGTCCCAGTTCGGCGGCGCGCCTGCCGTAGTCGTCCACGGCTTTCTTGATGTAGACCGCCAGCGCATCGCCGGTCAGCCCGAAGGGGTATAAGCCTGATGCAGCACGCATCTGCGCAAACTGCGGGCTGGCCAGCACGCGGTCGAAGTACGCCACCCATTGCCGGTACTCGGCGTCCGACGCGTGAGGCCCCATCCACACGCCGCGGATGATCGGCCACACCACATCGAAGCCCTGCTCGCGCGCGGTCGGCACGTTGGCCAGCACGCCGGGCAGGCGCTGTTCGGACAGCACCGCCAGCACGCGGGTGTTGCCGCTCGCCGCGTACAGCGACGCTTCGCTGGCGTCGCCCGACACTACATGCACGTAGTTGGCGTGCATCGCGGTGAAGGCTTCGCCGCCGCCCTCCAGCGCGACGAAGCGCAGCGCCTTTGGATCGATGCCACTGGTGCGCGCCAGCAGCGCCATCTTCAGCCAGTCCTGGCTGCCGATGGTGCCGGAAACGCCGATCAGCACCTTCTGCGGATTGGCCTGCAACGCCGCCACCAGATCGCGCAGCGTCTTGTAGGGCGAGTCCGCGCGCACCGCGATCATGCCGTAGTCCGCACCCAGCGCCGCCACCCAGCGTACATCGGAAGACTTCACCTTGCCGAACTTGCCCTGCGCGAGGTTGAGCAGCGAGCCGCCGGAAAACGCCACCAGCGTATTCGGTTCGGTGCGGCGGCCCGACACCAGCGAATGCCAGGCCACCGCGCCGATGCCGCCCGGCAGATAGGTGATGTGCATGTCGGACGGCGGCGGGTCCGGCGCCTCGCGCAGCCCATACAGGCCTTTCTGCGCCAGCTTGCAGGTCAGGTCCATCGCGCCGCCCGGTTTGGACGGCACGATGCACTCCAGGCCTGCCGCCTGGGCCGCCGCGCCGAACAGCAAGGCGCAGATCAGTGCCAGCAGGGTTTTCATCAGTAGCGGTGCTGCATGCCGACGGTCAGGCCGCGCTGACTGGTGCCGTAGCCAGGGTCGTCACGCGACAGGCCGGTGAGCTGGCCATTCTTCGCCTTTGCATAGGCGGCCGTCACGTGCAGGTCGGTACGCTTGGACAGCGCGTAGCGGTAGCGCGCCACGTACATGGTCGGATCGGCGTCCTTGCCGGCGGCGACGTTCTTGACGTTGATGTGATAGATGGCGCCCGTCAGCGTGGTGGTGCCGGTGCGGTAGGCGAGACCGGCCCAGGTGGTGGTGGCGTCGACATCGGCGGTCAGCGCCTTGCCGGCCGCCAGTTTGTAATCGCGCAGCACGGCCCAGGCCTTGAATGGGCCGGTTTCGTAGTTGCCGCCGACGTGCCAGACGGTGTTTCGGTCACGGTTGCCGGTGGCCGGCACGGTGTTGCCGTTGTTGCGTTCCCAGGTTGCCATCAGATTGACCTCGCCCAGTTTGTAGACGGTGCTAAAGCCGGTCTTGGCGCTGTCCTGCGCGCCGGTGGCCTGTTCGCCGGCGGCGTAGTTGGCGCCAACCCGCCAGTCACCGAAAGTGCCGGCATATTTGATGATGTTATCGTACTGGGTGGTGAAGCCGTATTTTGCCGGGCCGGTGGCCGGGCCGGAGGTGGCCCACGAATAGTAAGGCGCAAAGCCCATCGGATCGAAGCCGATCACGGTGTCGTACACGGTGGTAAACGAGCGGCCCACCACCACGCGGCCGAAGGCGCCTTCCAGGCCGACATTGGCCTGGCGCTTGAACAGCGCGCCATCCTGCGCGCCGGTGTCCATCAGGATGCCGCCTTCGAGGTTGAACACGGCTTTGAGGCCGCCACCCAAATCTTCGCTGCCGCGCAGCCCCCAGCGGGAAGTATTCATGCCGCCGGAAATCACGCGGGTCATGCTGCCGCCGGCCGGCGTTTGATTGGTGGCGGTTTCCATGCCAACGTCCAGCAGGCCGTACACCTGAACGTTGGATTGCGCCTGCGCGCCGCCGGCGGCCGCAGACAGCGCCAGGACCGCGAGGGTCAACGGGGATTTCTTCATCAAATTGTCTCCAGATATAGTTATATGTGTTCTCTGATCTTTTGCGATCAGGTGTCCACTATAGGAGCGTCAATCTTTCAATTGCCTTTCAATGTCTCCTCATCGCCACAATCGCCGGAGACACTTCACTTTTAAGCGCCGGCGCGCCATGATGCTGGCCTTACCCTGCACTTATTTAAGCGAACTGGCAAGACCCCATGCGCATATTGTTAGTTGAAGACCACACCGAGTTGCAGCACTGGCTGGCCAAGGCGCTGCGCGACGCCCATCTGACGGTGGAATGCGCCGACAACGGCGCCGACGCCGACGCGCTGCTGCATACCCAGGACTACGCACTGGTCATCCTCGACCTGACCTTGCCGCGCATGGATGGCCTGGATGTGCTCAAGCGCCTGCGTGCCCGCGGCGGCGCGCGCGCCAAGACGCCGGTGCTGATCCTGACCGCGCGCGGCGGCCTGGAAGACCGCGTGCAAGGGCTCAATCTCGGCGCCGACGATTACCTGGGCAAGCCGTTCGAACTGGCGGAACTGGAGGCGCGCGTCAAGGCGCTGCTGCGCCGCAGCGTCGGCAACGAGGCACTGGTCCATCGATGCGGCGCGCTCAGTTTCGACACCGTCACCCGCATGTTCAGCTACGCCGGCAATCCGCTGGCGCTGACGCCGCGCGAGCATGCGGTGCTGGAGACTTTGATTACCCGCACCGGCCGCGCGGTCTCCAAGGAAAAGCTGTTCGACGAAGTCTTCGCGCTGGCCGATGACGCCGGCATCGACGCGATTGACCTGTACATCCACCGCGTGCGCAAGAAGCTTGACATGCCCGGCCCGGACGCCGCCGTCATCACCACGCTGCGCGGCATCGGCTACCTGCTGCAACCACGCGCCGCCACCGGCGCGCCGGCCTGACCGGCATGAGCGCGCCGCCCGCAGCAGCGACACCGGCCGCACCAGCGCCCCGCGCCGGCGACATGCTGGGCAGCCTGCGCGGCCAGTTGCTGCGCTGGCTGCTGGGGCCATTGCTAGTGCTGGTGGCGCTGAACACCATCTCGGTCTACCGCAACGCCAAGGACGCGGCCGACGTGGCCTACGACCGTTCGCTGCTGGCCTCCACCCGCGCGCTGGCGGAACGGGTATCGGTGGTGGATGGCAAGGTAGTGGCCGATGTGCCCTACGTGGCGCTGGACAGTTTTGAGACCGATACGCTGGGCCGCATCTACTACAAGGTCACCGGGATTCGCGGCGAGACCGTGTCCGGCTACGGCGACCTGCCGGCGGTGCCGGCCGACGTGCCGCGCTCGGAGGCCTATCCGGCGCTGGTGCGCTTCTATCACGCCCAGTACAATGGCCAGCCGGTGCGCATCGCCGCGCTGCTGCAACCGGTGTATGACGACTCGATGCGCGGCATCGCCCTGATCCAGGTCGGCGAAACGCTGGAGGCGCGGCGCGTGCTGTCCAACCAGATCCTGTTCGACACGCTGAAATGGCAGGCGCTGTTGCTGGCGGCGGTGGCGCTGCTGGTATGGTTTGCGGTGCGGCTGGTGCTGCGGCCATTGATGCAGCTGAAAAGCGCGGTCGAGACGCGTGGCCTGAACGACGCTTCCGATGTCGACCCAACGCTGGTGCACAAGGAAGTGCGGCCGCTGGTGGCGGCGCTGAACAGTTCCCGCTCGCGCATGCACATGCTGATCAACAGCCAGCGGCGCTTCATCGCCGACGCCTCGCACCAGTTGCGCACCCCGCTGACGGTGCTGAAAACCCAGGCCGAACTGGCGCTGCGCGAATGCGACCGGCCCGGCGCCGATCCGGAACTGAGCAAGGCGGCGCTGCGCGAGATTGTGTACAGCATGGCCGCCACCACCGACTCCACCGTCAACCTGGCCAACCGCCTGCTGACGTTGGCGCGCATTGAACACCGCGACCAGAGCACCGACAGCACCACGCCCATCTCGCTGCGCGACACCGCGCGCCAGGTCGGGCTGGAACTGGCGATGGCGGCGGTGGCCAAGAACATCGACCTGGCGCTGGAGGCGCAGCAGGACTGCGTGGTGTCAGGCCAGGCCTTGCTGCTGCACGAAATGCTGGCCAACCTGGTCGACAATGCGCTGCGCTACACGCCGGCGGGCGGCGCCGTCACCCTGCGCGTCAGCGAGAGCACGGACGGCGTCACGCTGGAAGTGGAAGACAACGGCCCCGGCATCGCCGCCGCCGAGCGTGAGCGCGTGTTCGCCCCCTTCTACCGGGCCGCCGCCACGCTGGAGCGCAATCCCGGCGGCCATGGGCTCGGCCTGGCCATCGTGCGCGACATCGCCACCCTGCACGCCGCCGCCATCACCCTCGACGACGCCAGCAGCGGCCAAGGCCTGAAAGTCCGCATCCAGTTCCCGGCGCGGTAAAATACTGCGATCCACGCGAATCAAAGGTGTGCATCATGAGCGAGCAGGATATCCGCTGGCTACAACGCTTGTCGAACTATCGACGCGCCTTGTCACAGTTGAAGAAATTTATCGACAAGGGCGATTTGAACGAACTTGAGCAACAGGGCCTGATCAAGGCATTCGAATTCACCCACGAGCTGGCGTGGAACGTTTTGAAGGACTACTTCGAATATCAGGGAAACAGCAGCATCAGCGGCTCCCGCGACGCGACGCGCGAGGCTTTTCAGCATAACCTGATTGCAGAAGGCGAGGCCTGGATGGGCATGATCAAAAGCCGTAACCAGTCTGCGCATACCTATAACAAGGAAACTGCGGACGAAATCGGCGGCTTGATCGTTGCGTGCTATTTTGACTTGTTCGTCGCGCTGGAAGCGAAGATGTCGGAGCTCTCGCATGGACTCTGAAGCACTGGAATTCGGGCTGAAGCCAACCGTTATCGCGCAGATGAATGAAGTGTTCGCGCGCTTCCCCGAGGTGGGGCAAGTTATACTGTATGGCTCGCGGGCCAAGGGTAATTTCAAGCGCGGGTCCGATATTGACCTGTGCCTGGTCGGCGACGGCTTGTCGATGCCTACTCTGCTGAAGATAGATACTGCGCTGGACGACCTTCTGCTACCTTACAAAATAGACCTGTCGATCCGCGATCACATCGACAATACCGAATTACTATCCCATATCAATCGCGTCGGAACCGATTTTTACCGGCGCAGCAACAAGGAATAACATGATTACCAAAGAAGAAATGGTCGCGCTGTTCGACGACATGAAACAGAACGCCCCGTGGGATCTCAGCAAGCCGCTGTTGTGGGGCTACTTCTTCGCCGACGCCGACAAGGCCAAGCTGGAAGCCGCGCAGGCGCTGTTGAAAGCCAAGGGCTATCAGGTGGTCGGCATCTACGACTCCAAGCCGGACGGCGACAGCCCGGCGCTGTGGTGGCTGCATATCGAAAAAGTCGAGAAGCACACGGTCGACACGCTGCACGCCCGCAACCAGGAATTTTACAAGTTCGCCGAAGAACAACAGCTGGAATCCTACGACGGCATGGACGTCGGCCCGGCCTCCTGACTCGCCGCAGCCCCCCAATCGAACAGGCTATCGCGGCAGTTTGGCCTTATTATTTCTGTAATATAGCCACTTTCTAACCCGCGATGCTCTCGAAACTCTCGTTTCGCCAGCTGCTGCTGGGTGTCTTTTTGCTGATAGCCGTGTTGCTGAGCGCCGCCTCGCTGCACGCTTTGTGGACGCTGGACCGCCTGGCGGCCCACAGCCGCGACAGCGGACACCACGCGCTGGCGCTCACTGAAAATACCCAACAGCTGGCCGAACGCAGCGTCGCCATGACGCGCAGCGCCCGCCAGTACCTGGTGCTGGACGACCCGGCCTTCCGCAAACGCTACGCCGACGCCTGGCGCGACGCCCGCCTGGCGCTCGACGCCGTGGCCACCGCCCTGCCGAATGCGCCCGAGGCGCTGTTCGAGCGCTGGCGCCAGGCCGGCGCACAGGCGTGGGACATCCTGCAAATGCCGTCCCGCGCGCGCAGCAGCGCGCGCCAGCAGGCGCTGGAAAAAGCGCTCGCTCCGCTGCCGGCTGTCAACGAGCAGTTGGCCGAGGAAGTCAAACAGGAGGTCGAACGCCGCAACGCCGAACTGCTGGCCGAGCTCGACCAGCGGCGCGCGGTGCTGAAGGGGCAGGTACTCGGCTCGATCGTGCTGGCCGCACTGCTGGCGTCCGGCTTCGGTTTTTGGCTGTCGCGGCCGCTGGCGCAGATCGAGCAGGCCATCGATACATTGGGCGAAAGCCACTACGACCAGGCGGTGGTGGTGCGCGGCCCCAGCGACCTGCAACGCGTGGGCCAGCAGCTGAACTGGCTGCGCCAGCGCCTGGCCGACCTGGAAGCCGACAAGGCGCGCTTTCTGCGCCACATTTCGCATGAGCTGAAAACGCCGCTGGCGGCGCTGCGCGAAGGCGTGGCGCTGCTGGAAGACGGCGTGGCCGGCGCGCTTTCGCCCAACCAGCGCGAGATCGCCGGCATCCTCAACCAGAATACCGCAGCGCTGCAATCGCAGATCGAAGCGCTGCTGCGCTACAACACCGCCACCTTCGACGCCCAGCACCTGCACCGCCAGCCGGCCGACCTGGGCGACCTGCTGGCGCAGGCGATCGACAGCCAGCGCCTGCAGTGGCAGGCGGCGCGCCTGACCGTGGCCACCGAGGGCAAGGCGCGCAGCATCGCCATCGATACCGACAAGATGGCGATCGCGGTCGGCAACCTGCTGTCGAACGCCGTGCGTTTCAGCCCGCCGGACGGCCTGATCTCGTTCCGCCTGGGCGAACTGGACGGCACCCTGCTGCTCGATTGCCGCGACCAGGGGCCCGGCGTGGCGCCGGAGGACGCCGCCCACATCTTCGAACCGTTTTATCAGGGCCGGCGCCAGCCGCCCGGCGCCCGGCACGGCAACGGCATCGGGCTGTCGATCGTGCATGAATACGTGGCCGCGCATGGCGGCATTCTCCAACTGCTGCCGTCGCAAGGCGGCGCCCACTTCCGCATTGAATTACCCTATGAATCCTAAGCTCCCCCTGATCCTGACCGTGCTGGCCTGCCTGTCGCTGGCCGCCTGCACGCTCAACTCGCCGCTGCCGGCCGAACCGCCGCCGGCGCCGACCCCGCCGCCGGTGATCGAACTGGTGGCGGCGCCCGTGCCGCCGCCGGACGAGGTCGGGCCGCTGCTGAGCTATCACCAGTCGCTGCGGCGCATGAGCCAGGGCGAGCTGGTCAAGGAACTGAGCGGCCTCGGCCTGCAACGGCGCAGCCCGCGCGTGGCGATCCAGATGGGCATGGCGCTGATGCTGACGCGCGGCAACGGCGATCTGGCGAAAGCGCAGGCGCTGCTCGACAGCGTGGCCACCTCGGCCGATGTGGACGCCGCGCCGTTGCGGCCGCTGGCGCAACTGTTGTCCAGCAACTGCGCGGAAACGCGCCGCCTGTACGACCACGCCGACAAGCTGGCCGTGCAGCAAAAAGAAAACCAGCGCCGCATCGATCAATTGAGCGACATGCTGGAAGGCCTGAAAACCATCGAACGCACGCTGCCGGCCCGCCCGGCGCCAGGAGCACAGGTGACCAAATGACCACCCCTACCCCCCCTACCACCGCCCCCCAGGGCCAGGGCGCCCACCTGCTGCTGGTCGATGACGACGACGACCTGCTGCGCCTGCTGTCAATGCGGCTCACCGCCAACGGCTACCGCGTGACTGCCGTCGGCAGCGCCGAAGCGGCCGTCACGCGGCTATCGATGGAGCTGCCACGTCTGGTGATCAGCGACATCCGCCTCCCCGACCGCGACGGCATGTGGCTGTTCCAGGAAATCCGCCGCAGCTACCCGGCGTTGCCGGTGATTCTGCTGACCGCGCACGGCACCATTCCGGACGCGGTGGAAGCCACCACGCTGGGCGCCTACGCCTACCTGACCAAGCCGTTCGACGCCAGGATGCTGCTGGAACGCATTGCCCAGGCGCTCAGCCTGTCGGCGCCGGCGGCCAGCGCCACTGAAGCGGGCGAGGACTGGCGCGCCGCCATCATCAGCCGCAGCCAGTGCATGGACGAGCTGCTGGCCGAAGCCCGCCTGGTCGCGGCCTCCGACGCCAGCGTGCTGATACGCGGCGAGAGCGGCACCGGCAAGGAGCTGCTGGCGCAAGCCATCCACCGCGCCAGCCGGCGCGCCAAGGCGCCCTTCATCGCCGTCAACTGCGGCGCGATCCCGGAGGCCTTGCTGGAGTCGGAACTGTTCGGCCACGTCAAGGGCGCCTATACCGGCGCCGTGGCCGCGCGCGAAGGTCTGCTGCAGGCGGCCGATGGCGGCACCCTGTTCCTCGACGAGATCGGCGACATGCCGCTGTTGCTGCAGGTCAAGCTGCTGCGGGTGTTACAGGAGCGCGTGGTGCGCCAGCTGGGTTCGGACGTGGCCAGGCCGGTCGACGTGCGCATCCTGTCCGCCACCCACCGCGATCTGGACGTCGCCATGCGCGAAGGCCAGTTCCGCGAGGACTTGTATTACCGCCTCAACGTCATCGCCCTGACCTTGCCGCCGCTGGCGCAGCGGCGCGAGGACGTGGCGCCGATGGCCAACCAGTTCCTGCAAACGCTGGCCGCCAAATACGGCAAGACGGTGCGCGGCTTTGCGCCGGACGCGCTGGAGGCGCTGACCATGTCGTCCTGGCCCGGCAATGTGCGACAGCTATATAACGTGGTCGAGCATGTGTGCGCGCTGGCCACCGCGCCGCTGGTGCCCCTGTCGCTGGTGCAACGGGCGCTGCGGGTGCCGTCGCTGGAGGTGCTGAGCTACACCGAGGCGCGCCTGCGCTTCGAGCGCAATTACCTGGTCCAGCTGTTGAAACTGGCCGATGGCAACGTCGCCGACGCCGCCCGTCTGGCCGAGCGCAACCGCACGGAATTCTACCGCCTGCTGCAAAAGCACAATCTGGACGCCAGCCTGTTCCGCAGTGATGTCGCCGAAGAGCGACAAGACGAAACGCTTAAAAATCAATGACTTGGCATAGGGAAGCCGGGTCATGTCGCCGTTTCCCGACAAATCTGGCCAGATAATCCATTCCGACAAAGTTTCCACGCAGAAAAATCCATCTAAGTCGTTGAATTCAAATAGAAAATCAGAGCTGGCACGGGGTTTGCAAAGGAGTGGGTAACGTCACTGACGTCTTATCCTCAAACTCGATAAAGGAAGCAAATCATGATGACCAACAAACTGATCGCCCGCCTGATGGTAGCAACCGCTCTGACCGCTGCTGCCGCAACCGGCACCGCCTTCGCCGCTGGCCAACAGGATGCAGCGCTGGCTGGCGCCGCGAAAGCCGGCACCGCCACCAATGACGAGGCCATCACCAGCAAAATCAAGGCTTCGCTGGCAGATCAAAAGCAAATCGGCGTGACCACTGCAGACGGCGTGGTCACCCTGTCGGGTAGCGTTGCCAGTACCGATGTCGGCACCAAAGCCATCCAGGTTGCATCGGCCGTACCAGGCGTGAAAGAAGTCAAAAGCGAACTGACTGTCGCTTCGAAGTAAAGATGTAAGCGGATTTACCCTGTAGAGAGAGAACCCTTTTCCGGTCAGCGTGCGTAGACGCTGGCCGGATTTTTTTATTTAGCTCAGGTTTTCCAGACGGATCTTGGTCACACTGCCCCCAACCGTCGACAAGGCTTCCATCTTGGCAATCGCCGCCGTCACATGCTTTTCCTGCGTCTGGTGCGTCAGGAAGATGATGTCGGTGCGGGTCTCGCCTTCCGCCGGCTCTTTTTGCAGCATGGCGTCGATCGAAATGCCGGCATCGGCAAGGATGCGGGTCAGGTCGGCCAGCACGCCCGGCTCATCGCTCACATCCATGCGCAGGTAATAGCTGGTGGTCACTTCCGACATCGGCAGGATCTCGATGTTGGTCATGGCATTCGGCTGGAACGCCAGGTGCGGCACGCGGTGTTCCGGATCGGCCGTGGCCAGGCGGGTGATGTCCACCAGGTCGGCGATCACCGCCGAGGCGGTCGGCTCGGAACCGGCGCCCTTGCCGTAGTACAGCGTGGCGCCGACGGCGTCGCCCTGCACCAGCACCGCATTCATCGCCCCTTCCACATTGGCGATCAGGCGCTTGGACGGAATCAGGGTCGGGTGCA
Source organism: Duganella margarita (assembly GCF_009857535.1). Lineage (GTDB taxonomy): Bacteria > Pseudomonadota > Gammaproteobacteria > Burkholderiales > Burkholderiaceae_D > Rugamonas > Rugamonas margarita. The sequence goes on along the minus strand of NZ_WWCS01000003.1, from coordinate 213,210 downwards.
CGCGCAGCTCCACGCCCTCCTTGCCGTTGACCTTGGCGCGCTTGGCGATGCCCAGCAGCTTGATGCGGTAGCCCAGTTGCTCGGCGTAGCGGATGTCGATGGCGTTCAGCTTGGAAATGCCTTCCACGTGCGCTTTGTCGAACTGCACCGGAATGCCGAAGGCGATCGCCGACATGATGGTGGCTTTGTGCGCGGCGTCCACGCCTTCGATGTCGAAGGTCGGGTCGGCTTCCGCATAGCCCAGTTCCTGCGCCTGCTTCAGCACGGTGGCGAAGTCCAGGCCCTTGTCCCGCATTTCGGACAGGATGAAGTTGGTGGTGCCGTTGATGATGCCGGCCAGCCAGTCGATGCGGTTGGCGGTCAGCCCTTCGCGCAGCGCCTTGATGATCGGGATGCCGCCGGCCACCGCCGCTTCAAACGCCACCATGACGCCCTTGGCTTGCGCTGCGGCGAAAATCTCGTTGCCGTGTACGGCCAGCAGCGCCTTGTTGGCGGTGACCACGTGCTTGCCGTTGTCAATCGCCTTGAGCACCAGCTCGCGCGCCTGGTCGTAGCCGCCGATCAGTTCGACGACGATGTCGATTTCCGGATCGTTGACGATGTCGAACGGGCTGGCCACCACCTTGACCTTGCCGCCGGTGCGGGTTTTGGCGCGTTCCAGGTTGCGTGCCGACACGGCCACGATCTCGATGCTGCGGCCGGCGCGGCGGCGGATTTCTTCCTGATTGCGTTCCAGCACGTCGAACGTGCCGCCGCCGACATTGCCGACGCCTAATAAGCCTACTTTGATTGGTTTCATATAAATTCCAAAGATCTCTCAATCGTCATTCCGGCGAACGCCGGAATCCATGCTGAGCTTGCGTTCTATAGATTCCGGCCTGCGCCGGAAGTCATGCCGTCAATGGGCGGCAGGACGGCGTTAAAAGCTGGCGCCGTGGCGCTTGCGGTAGCTTTCCATGAACTTGGCCATGCGGCCGAAGGCTTCCACCATATCGTCCGAGTTCGGCAGGAACACGACGCGGAAGTGATCCGGCGCGATCCAGTTAAAGCCGCTGCCCTGGACGATCAGCACTTTGGTTTCGGCCAGCAGCTCGTAAGCAAACTGCTGGTCGTCCGCGATCGGATAGATCTTCGGATCGAGGCGGGGGAACATGTACAGCGCCGCTTTCGGCTTGACACAAGTGACGCCGGGAATATCCGTCAGCAGTTTGTAGGCCAGATCGCGTTGCTTCAACAGGCGCCCGCCCGGGCCGACCAGGTCGTCGATAGACTGGTAGCCGCCGAGCGCAGTCTGGATCGCAAACTGCCCCGGAGCGTTGGCGCACAAGCGCATTGAGGCCAGCATGTTGAGGCCTTCGATATAATCTTTTGCGTGCGCCTTTTCGCCCGACACCACCATCCAGCCGGAGCGGTAGCCGCAGGCGCGGTAATTCTTCGACAGGCCGTTGAAGGTGACGAACAGCAGGTCGTCCGCCAGCGAGGCGATCGACACGTGCTCGGCGCCGTCGTACAGCACCTTGTCGTAGATTTCATCGGCGTAAATAATCAGGTCGTGCTGGCGCGCCAGCTCGATGATCTGCAGCAGCAGCTCGACCGGATACAGCGCGCCGGTCGGATTGTTGGGATTGATGACGACGATGGCGCGCGTGTTGGGCGTGATCTTGCGGCGCATGTCCTCGATATCCGGATACCACTCCTGCTGCTCGTCGCACACATAGTGCACCGGCGTGCCGCCCGACAGCGACACCGCCGCCGTCCACAGCGGATAGTCCGGCGCCGGCACCAGCACCTCGTCGCCGTTGTTGAGCAGCGCGTTCATCGACATCACGATCAGCTCGGACGCGCCATTGCCCAGGTAGATATCGTCGATGCTGACGCCGGCGATATTCTTGCCCTGGGTGTAGTGCATCACCGCCTTGCGCGGCGCAAACATGCCCTTGGAGTCGGTATAGCCGGCCGCATTCGACAGGTTGATCTTCATGTCCTGCACGATCTCGTCCGGCGGATCGAAGCCGAACACGGCGAGGTTGCCGATATTTAACTTCGTGATCTTGTGGCCTTCCTCCTCCATTTGCCGGGCTTTTTCCGGCACCGGGCCGCGGATCTCGTAGCAGACTTCCGCCAGTTTGTTCGATTTTTGAATCGGTCGCAAAATAAAATCCTGTTTATGTGAGGCAAACTTCCATGACCTGCCAAAAATGCCGGGGCCGGCCCATGCTGCAATGCAAAGAGGACCATTCTGCCGAAAGGGGCCGATTTAATCAACCTTTCAGGCCGGACGCCCCTTGAAAACGCTACAATGACAACTTCTTTTGCGCTTTATACACCCGATTCCATCCACGATTTCCGACATGAAGCTCCACCAAAGCGATACCCAAAAATACCAGACCGTTACCGGCTACGACGAAACCGGCGTCGAAATCAATGCTGAGCGCTACAACTACAGCCTGATCGTGCTGCCGGAAGTGGCGCCGCGCGCCTGGAACGCGCCGACCTTCGAGTCGATCACCGCCGCACATTTCGACCTGATCGGCGCCGAAAATCCGGACGTGGTGATCCTCGGCACCGGCGCCCGCCAGCGCTTCATCCATCCCAGGCTGACCGCCGCGCTGACGCTGCGCCGCATCGGCGTCGAGTGCATGGACAGCCAGGCCGCCTGCCGTACCTACAACATCCTGATGGGCGAAGGCCGCAAGGTCGCGCTGGCCCTGATCATCGACGGCGACGAGGGCAAAAGCGCCTGATGAACGACCTCTATAACTCTAAGAAAGTCGTATGGGGACTGCTGGCGGCGTTCGTCATTGTCTGGCTGTACGTGCTGGGCGTGCGCACGCTGGTGCCGCCCGACGAGGGCCGCTACGCCGAAATGGCGCGCGAGATGTGGGCCACCGGCGACTGGATCACTACCCGCCTGAACGGCATCAAGTATTTTGAAAAGCCGCCGCTGCAAACCTGGATGAACGCGCTCTCGTTCGGCCTGTTCGGCCTGGGCGAGTGGCAGGCGCGCCTGTGGACCGGGCTGTGCGGCCTCGGCGGCGTACTGCTCACCAGCTACACCGCACACCGCCTGTTTGGGCAGCGCACCGGCTTCTACGCCGCGCTGGCGCTGGGTTCCACGCTGTACTGGGTAGCGGGCGGCCAGATCGATTCGCTGGACATGGGCCTGTCGGGCATGATGACGGTCGCCCTGTGCAGCCTGCTGATCGCGCAGCGCGACGCCGCCACCCCGGCCGAGCAGCGCAACTGGATGCTGCTGTGCTGGGCCGGCATGGCGCTGGCGGTGCTGGCCAAGGGCCTGATCGGCGTGGTGCTGCCGGGCGCGGTGCTGGTGCTGTACACCCTGCTATCGCGTGACATTGCCATTTGGAAACGCCTGCATCTGGGCAAAGGGCTGCTGCTGTTCTTCGCCATCGCCACGCCATGGTTTGTGCTGGTGGCGCTGCAAAACCCGGAACAGCCGCACTTCTTCTTCATCCACGAACACTGGGAACGCTTTTTCCTCAAGACCCACCACCGCGAAGGCGCCTGGTATTACTTCCTGCTGCTGCTGATCCCCGGCGTGATGCCATGGTTCGGCCTGCTGCCGCAGGCGCTGGTCCAGGGCGTCAGGCGGGCGCCCGGCGTGTTCCAGCCCAAGCTGCTGCTGGTGATCTGGGCCGTGTTCATCACCTTCTTCTTCAGCTACTCCAGCTCCAAGCTGCCGGGTTACATCCTGCCGGTGTTTCCGGCGCTGGCCATGCTGATCGCCAGCTACCTGGAAAGCGCCTCGCGCCTGAACCGCATGCTGGCGGCCGGCCTGCTGCTGCTGCTCGGCGTGGCCGGACTGGTGGCGCTGCCGCACTGGATCGGCTCGGCGCCGCGGCATCCGGACGAGCGCGCGCTGCTGGAAGCCTACCAGCCGTGGGTGCTGAGCGCCGCCATCGTGGCCGCCGCCGGCGGCGCGCTGGCGATCTTCCACGCCCGCCAGCTGCGCCGCGACCTGACGGTGCTGACGCTGGCCATCGCCGGTTTCGTGTCGGTACAGCTGATCCTGACCGGCTTCGAGCCGTACGGCAACCTGCGCGCCGGCAAGCAACTGGCGCTGAAGATGCTGCCCGAGCTGCAGGCCGACACCAAGATCTATTCGGTATCGACCTACGAACAATCGATGACCTTCTACCTGCGCCGCACGGTGATCCTGGTCAACTACTGGGATGAATTCACCTTCGGCCTGACGCAGCAGCCGGAGCTGTCGATTCCGACCGTGGATGGTTTTATTGCCCGCTGGCAGGAGCATACGGCGCAAAAGGTCAAGGCCATGGCCATCGTCAGCGACGACGCCTATCGGGATTTGAAAACCAAGGGGGTGACCATGCGCGTGATCGCGGAAGACAGCCGCCGGCTGGTCATTACCAATCTGTAATGAACAAAACCATAAATGAATATTGCAACGTTTAGCTTCATCATCACCGGCGTGCTGCTGAATGCAGTGGCACAGCTGCTGCTCAAGGCCGGCGCCCGCAATGTCGGCGAAATCCACCTGACGCTGAACAATCTGTTCAGCGTCGGCTGGCGCGTCGCCACGCAGTTGCCCATCATTGGCGGGCTTACTTGCTACGTGTTGTCGGTGGTGCTGTGGATTATCGCGCTGTCACGCGTTGATGTTTCCATCGCCTATCCGATGCTGTCGCTGGGCTATGTGGTGACCGCCATCGGCGCCTGGTACCTGTTCGGCGAAGCGCTGTCGGTGCAGCGCCTGCTTGCCATTTTCGTCATCCTGGTCGGGGTGGCGTGGCTGGCGCGTACCTGATGAACAATTTAGAATGACGGCCAGACGTCATACATAAAAATAGATTAAGAGAGCAAACCACCTCATGAGTGCTGATCAGCCCTTCCTGCCCTTTTCCAAGCCTACGATAGACGAGGCCACCATTGCCGCCGTCGGCGAAGTCCTGCGTTCCGGCTGGATCACCAGCGGCCCGAAAGTGGCGGCGTTCGAAGCCCAGATGTCCGAGTACTTCGGCGGCCGCCCGGTGCGCACCTTCAATTCCGGCACTTGCACGATGGAAATCGCGTTGCGCATCGCCGGCATCGGTCCCGGCGACGAAGTGATCACCACGCCGATTTCGTGGGTCGCCACCGCCAACGTCATCATCGAAGTCGGCGCCACGCCGGTATTTGCCGACATCGACCCGATCACCCGCAATATCGACCTCGATAAAGTCGAAGCCGCGATCACGCCGCGCACCAAGGCCATCATTCCGGTCTACCTGTCCGGCCTGCCGGTCGACATGGACCGCCTGTACGCCATCGCCAAAAAACACAATCTGCGCGTGGTGGAAGATGCGGCGCAGGCCTTCGGTTCCGAGTGGAAAGGCAAGCGCATCGGTTCGTTCGGCGACTTTGTCTCGTTCAGCTTCCAGGCCAACAAGAACCTGACCACCGGCGAAGGCGGCGCGCTGGTGCTGAACAACCTGGAAGAAGCAAAAATCGCCGAGAAGTACCGCCTGCAGGGCGTGACCCGCAGCGGCGTCGACGGCATCGATGTCGATGTCCTCGGCGGCAAATACAATATGAGCGACATCATGGCCGCCATCGGCCTGGGCCAGTTCGCCAATATCGAGCAGATCACCGCCCACCGCCGCGCATTGGCGCACCGCTATTACGAGGCGTTTGGCCCCGACTTTGAAGCGCAGTCCGGCGCGCAGCTGCCGCTGCAAGCCTTTGACTCCAGCAACTACCATTTGTTCCAGATCATCCTGCCGGACAACGGCCCGACCACGCGCGCCGATTTCATGACCGCCATGAAGGACCGCTTCAACGTCGGCACCGGCTACCACTACTCGCCGATCCATTTGTTCAGCCTGTACCGCGAGCGCGGCTTCAAGGAAGGCATGTTCCCGGTCTCCGAAAAACTCGGCTACCTGACCGTGACCCTGCCGATGTTCTACGCCATGACCGTCGCCGACGTCGATCGCGCCGTCGCAGCCGTGAAAGCGATCCTGATCAAATGACCGTCTCCCTGACCAAACCGGAAATCTCCGTCGTCATCCCGATCTACAACGAACAGGCCGGCCTGGCCGCCCTGTTCGCGCGCCTGTACCCGGCGCTCGACAAGCTGGGCGCCAGCTACGAAATCGTGTTCGTCAACGACGGCAGTCGCGACAACTCGGTGTCGATCCTGGCCGAGCAGTTCCGCCAGCGGCCGGACGTGACCCGCGTGGTGCTCTTCAACGGCAACTACGGCCAGCACATGGCGATCCTGGCCGGCTTTGAAGCCTCGCGCGGCGAGATCATGGTGACGCTGGACGCCGACCTGCAAAATCCGCCGGAAGAAATCGGCAACCTGGTGGCCAAGATGCGTGAAGGCTACGACTACGTCGGCTCGATCCGCCGCAAGCGCCAGGACTCGGCATGGCGCACCTACGCCTCCAAGGCCATGAACCGCCTGCGCGAACGCATCACCAACATCAAGATCACCGACCAGGGCAATATGCTGCGCGCCTACGGCCGTAACATCGTCGACCTGATGAACCAGTGCGCGGAAGTGAATACCTTCGTGCCGGCGCTGGCCTACCGCTTCGCCCGCAACCCGACCGAAATCGTGGTCGAGCACGAAGAGCGCTCGGCCGGCGAATCGAAATACTCGCTGTACAGCCTGATCCGGCTGAACTTCGACCTGGTCACCGGCTTCTCGCTGATCCCGCTGCAGTTCTACTCGATGATGGGCATGCTGATGTCGCTGCTGTCGGCGCTGCTGGTGGTGGTGCTGGTGGCGCGCCGCCTGTTCCTGGGCGCGGAAGCGGAAGGCGTGTTCACGCTGTTTGCGATCACCTTCTTCTTCATGGGCATCATCCTGTTCGGCATCGGTCTGCTGGGCGAATATGTCGGCCGCATTTTCCAGCAGGTGCGGGCCCGTCCGCGCTACGTGGTGCAGACCATTCTGCAACAGCGCGACGACAACGGCCAGCCGCTGCCGCCGCCCGGCGTCGAGAAGCGCACCGTGGGCCGCGCATCATGAGCGACCTGGAACCGCGCAAGCGCGCCGTCGTCTTCGGCTATCACAATGTCGGCGTGCGCTGCCTGAAAGTGCTGCTGGCCGGCGGCGTCGACGTCGCGCTGGTGGTCACGCACGAAGACAGCGCCAGCGAAAACATCTGGTTCGAGTCGGTGATTTCGCTGTGCGAGACCGAAGGTATCCCCTACATCACGCCGGCCGACGCCAGGTCGCCCGAGCTGCTGGCGCAGGTGCAGGCCGCCAAGCCGGACCTGATGTTCAGCTTTTACTACCGCAACATGCTGCCGGCCGAACTGCTGGCGGTGGCGCCGGCATTCAACATGCACGGCTCGCTGTTGCCGGAATACCGCGGCCGCGCGCCGGTCAACTGGGCGGTGCTGCACGGCGCCACCGTGACCGGCGCCACGCTGCACGAAATGACCGTCAAGCCGGACGCCGGCGCCATCGTTGCGCAGATGGAAGTGCCGATCCTGCCGGACGACACTGCGCACGAAGTGTTCGGCAAGGTGCAGGTGGCGGCCGAACAGGCGCTGTGGCGCGTGCTGCCGTCGCTGCTGGACGGCACCGCGCCGCGCCTGCACAACGACCTGAGCAAGGGCGGCTACTTCGGCGGCCGCAAGCCGGAAGACGGCCGCATCGACTGGTTCTGGCCGGCCCAGCACGTCTACAACCTGCACCGCGCGGTGGCGCCGCCGTATCCGGGCGCCTTTACCGACATCGACGGGGTACGCTACGTGATCCAGCGCGCCCGCATTACCGGCACCGGGCATGGCAACTTTGGCAATGTTGTATCCCTCAGTTTGCCACCGGGCTTGACAGTAGTAGATAATTGCATCTTTGGCGTTTGCGGCGATGGCCGCATGCTGACGATTTCCGCATTGACCGCCGATGGTGAACCGATCACGGCGGAGCAGCTCGCTATTCGCCTGGCCGCGCGCACGTAAGCGGCGGCAGCACTAAACATTACCTGGACCTACTGACATGAAAAAAGTTCTCATCCTCGGCGTCAATGGCTTTATCGGCCATCACCTGTCGAAGCGCATTCTGGAAACCACCGACTGGCACGTGTACGGCATGGACATGAGCACCGACCGCATCACCGACGTGCTGGAGAATGAGGCTTACAAGTCGCGCATGCACTTCTTTGAAGGCGACATCACCATCAACAAGGAATGGGTCGAGTACCACGTCAAGAAGTGCGACGTGATCCTGCCGCTGGTGGCGATCGCCACGCCATCGACCTACGTCAAGGCGCCGCTGCGCGTGTTCGAGCTGGACTTTGAAGCCAACCTGCCGATCGTGCGTTCCGCCGCCAAGTACGGCAAGCACCTGGTGTTCCCGTCGACCTCGGAAGTGTATGGCATGTGCCACGACGAAGAGTTCGACCCTGAGAACTCGGAACTGATCTGCGGCCCGATCAACAAGCCGCGCTGGATCTACTCCAACGCCAAGCAGCTGATGGACCGCGTGATCTGGGGTTACGGCATGGAAGGCCTGAACTTCACGCTGTTCCGTCCATTCAACTGGATCGGCGCCGGCCTCGATTCGATCCACACGCCGAAAGAAGGCTCGTCGCGCGTGGTGACCCAGTTCTTCGGCCACATCGTGCGTGGCGAGAACATCTCGCTGGTCGACGGCGGCGCGCAGAAACGCGCCTTCACCGACATCGACGACGGCATCGACGCGCTGATGAAAATCATCGAGAACAAAGACGGCGCCGCCACCGGCAAGATCTACAACATCGGCAACCCGGTCAACAATTTCTCGATCCGCGAACTAGCCAACATGATGCTGGAACTGGCGCCGCAATACCCTGAGTACGCCGAAGGCGCGGCCAAGGTCAAGATCGTCGAAACCACCTCGGGCGCCTACTACGGCACCGGCTACCAGGACGTGCAGAACCGCGTGCCGAAAATCACCAACACCTGCGAAGAACTGAACTGGAAACCGACCACCACCATGGCCGACGCGCTGAAGAAAATCTTCGACGCCTACCGCAGCCAGGTGGCCGAAGCACAGAAACTGATGGACTAAGCATTGAATCAACAACCATTGATGGTGTTGAAGATCGACGTCGACACCTACCGCGGCACCCGTGAGGGCGTACCCAACCTGGTCCGCATGCTGAAGGCGCACAACGCCGGCGCCACATTCCTGTTTTCGCTCGGGCCGGATCACACCGGCTGGGCGATGCGGCGCGCGCTGCGTCCGGGCTTCTTCAGCAAGGTGTCGCGCACGTCGGTGGTGGAGCACTACGGCTTCAAGACGCTGATGTACGGCGTGCTGCTGCCCGGCCCGGACATCGGCAAGGACTGTGCCGCCGACATGCGCGCGGTGCAGGACGCCGGCTTTGAATGCGGCATCCACACCTGGGACCACGTACTGTGGCAGGACAACGTCGCCAGGCGCGACGCCGGCTGGGCCACCAGCATGATGCGCAAGGCCGCCAGCCGCTTCACCCAGGTGTTCGGCCAGGCGCCGCGCACCCACGGCGCCGCCGGCTGGCAGATGAACAACGCCGCCTTCCACGAACACGACAGCGCCGGCTACGCCTACGCCTCCGACGGCCGCTGCGTGCTGAAGGCAAACGGCCAGCTGGCCAATCCGGCCGACGGTCCGCACCGTTTGTCCGACGGCGCGCAGGTGCTGAAACACATCCAGATGCCGACCACGCTGCCGACGCTGGACGAAGTGCTGGGCTGCGAGATCGACGGCGTGACCATCGGCACCGGCAATATCGCCCCCTTCCTGCTCAAGCTGACCGAAGGCGCCACGCGCGACCACGTCTATACTTTGCACGCCGAGCTTGAAGGACAGAAACTCGCCCCCATATTCGAGCAGCTATTGGCAGGGTGGCAAGCACAGGGATACCAACTGGCGTCCATGGCTGACTACCATCAGAAGATACAAGACCTGCCGATGCCGGTTTGCCCCATCACCTGGGGCGAGCTGCCGGGACGTTCGGGCCAGCTGATCATTCAGGGCCCCGCCCGCGCCGAATAACCCTTCCAGGAGACGCCTGTGGCTGATGTAGTAACCGATTTCTCCGCGCCGATGACCAGCGGCCAGACCTTCCAGTTGTCCGGCCGCCCGGCGCGTTATACCGTGCTGTTCTTCTACCCCAAGGACAACACCCCAGGCTGCACCACCGAAAACGTGGCCTTCCGCGACCTGTACCCGCAATTCCAGGCGGCCGGGACCGAAATCTACGGCATCAGCCGCGACTCGCTGCGTTCGCACGAAGGCTTCCGCGCCAAGCTCGGCCTGCCGTTTGAACTGATTTCCGACCCGGAAGAAAAAGTCTGCGAACAGTTCGGCGTCATGAAGATGAAGCAAATGTACGGTAAGACCGTCCGTGGCATCGAACGCAGCACGTTTGTGATTGACGCTACTGGTCAATTGGTGAAAGAATGGAGAGGCGTGAAGGTAGCGGGTCACGTCGATGAAGTGCTGGAATTTGTCACGCGCCAGGCTTAAGTTGTAGGGATGCGTTGCAGCTTCCAGTTTGCTCAACCGTAGCAGAACCGAGCGTATCCAGTTATTTTGAGTCAGCACTGTACTTCTTCCCACCCTACATGGTGGCCAGCCGGCCACCACGCGGTACTTTCACCGGGCGCCCTGCGTGCCCGTCGGCAGTCTCCTTTTCCCTTTTACCCAGCATCCACCCCATCGGGACGACTCCCTGTGGGCGGATTCCTCCAGATATCTTTCGATTGAGATCCTGATGCCACTGCCAAAAATACCAAGTAAGCCAGCGACTATACTGTTGGCAAAAGATTACCCCAAGGCCACCGGCCGCGCTACCCCTGCCCTCGCGGCAGTGGCCGATATCGCGCCCGAGCCAGCACCAGCGCCGAAGAAAGCGGCGACCGTCAAAGCCGTTCCTGTAGCAAAAAAACCGGTGGCCGCCAAAGCGCCCGCCGCCGTGGCAACGCCGGCGCCAGCGCCTGCCCCAGCCAAATCCAAAGCCGTGGCCGCCGTGCTGAAAGCCGCGCCGGCCGTGTTGCAAGCGGCGGCTGACGCCGTCGAAGCCAAGGGCAAGCCATCGCCGCGCGGCAAGGTCACGCCGATCAACGCCGAAGCGCCGCATCCGGCCAAGCACAAGGCCCATGAGGTGGCGATCAAGTCGTCCACCAGCCGCAATGCCGACCAGACCGGCGCCACCAAGATGTTCGTGCTGGACACCAACGTGCTGATGCACGATCCATCGTCGCTGTTCCGCTTTGAAGAGCACGACGTCTACCTGCCGATGATGACGCTGGAAGAGCTGGACAACCACAAGAAAGGCATGACCGAGGTGGCGCGCAATGCACGCCAGGTCTCGCGCACGCTGGACGCGCTGGTCTCCAACACCGACGACGACGCCATCGAGAACGGCATCCCACTGTCCAAGCTGGGCAACAAGGACGCCAAGGGCCGCCTGTACTTCCAGACCCGTCTGCAAACGGCCGAACTGCCGGTCGGCCTGCCGTCGGGCAAAGCCGACAACCAGATCCTGTCGGTGGTGCGTTCGCTGGAATCGGAGCAGGAAGGCCGCGCCATCGTGCTGGTGTCGAAAGACATCAACATGCGCATCAAGGCGCGCGCACTGGGCCTGCCGGCGGAAGACTACTTCAACGACCACGTGCTGGAAGATACCGACCTGCTGTACTCGGGCATCCTGCAACTGCCGGAAGACTTCTGGAACAAGCACGCCAAGGACCTGGAGTCGTGGCAGGAGAACAAGAACGGCCAGAGCGCCACGTTCTACCGCGTGACCGGGCCGTTCGTGCCGTCGATGCTGGTCAACCAGTTCGTGTTCCTGGAGCCAAAGAATGGCGAAGCGCCGTTCTATGGCCAGGTCAAGCAGATCAACGGCAAGACCGCCGTGCTGCAAACCCTGCGCGACTTCAGCCACAACAAGAACAACGTGTGGGGCGTGACCGCGCGCAACCGCGAACAGAACTTCGCGCTCAACCTGCTGATGAATCCGGAATGCGACTTCGTCACGCTGCTGGGCCAGGCCGGTACGGGTAAAACCCTGCTGGCCCTGGCCGCCGGCTTGGCGCAAGTGCTGGAAACCAAGCTCTACAACGAAATCATCGTTACCCGCGTGACGGTGCCGGTCGGCGAAGACATCGGTTTCCTGCCGGGCACCGAGGAAGAGAAAATGTCGCCGTGGATGGGCGCCTTTGACGACAACCTGGAAGTGCTCAACAAGTCCGATTCGGATGGCGGCGAGTGGGGCCGCGCGGCAACGCAGGACTTGATCCGTTCGCGCATCAAGATCAAGTCGCTGAACTTCATGCGTGGCCGTACCTTCGTCAACAAGTTCCTGATCATCGACGAAGCGCAGAACTTGACGCCGAAACAGGTCAAGACGCTGGTGACGCGCGCCGGTCCGGGCACCAAGATTATCTGCCTGGGCAATATCGCACAGATCGACACGCCATACCTGACCGAAGGTTCGAGCGGCCTGACATATGTGGTCGATCGCTTCAAGGGCTGGTCGCACAGCGGTCACGTGACGCTGGCGCGCGGCGAACGTTCGCGTCTGGCGGATCATGCCAGCGAAGTCCTGTAATGGTATAAATCGTTTAGTTCGATCCGCTCAGCCCCGCCCGCAGCAATGCCGGCGGGGCTGAGTTTTTTTACGCCTGCTGTTTCGCGCGGCGGCGGCGGGCGATGGCGCCGACCACGCCCAGGCCGCCCAGCATCATGGCGTAGGTTTCCGGCTCAGGCACAGGGGCCATTTGCAGGGTGCTGGCGCTGAAGCTCTGGAACGCGGCGCCGTTGGCCGAATACTGCACCTGCTGGCCGCCGTCGCAGCAGCCTTCCAGGCCGTAGATCGTCAGCGTGTGGTTGCCGGCCGTCAGCGCCTTGTTGCTGACGCTGAACACCGAGTTGGTGTTGGCGTAGTCATGCGCCCACCACAGGTCGCCGGTCTTCAGATCGACCGCCTGGCCATCCAGGAACACCGCACCGCCGTTGCCGAAGTCAACGCCGGCACGGAACGAATAGGTACCAGCCGCGCTCAGGCCGAAGTTGATGGTCGACTTGAAGGCGATATTGGTGGCGCCGGCGCCGAACAGCGACTGGTTGGAGACGATATCGTAGTTCTTCAGTACGGTTGAATGCGACGAATTGGCAACAGCGGCATCGACGATATCGCGATAAGCGTTGGCGGTGGTTTGCGCACCGGCGTTCGACGTACCGGTCTGGAAAGTGATGACAGCGGCGTCTGCGCTACCGTAAGCGAGTGCAACGGCGAGTGCGGCGAGTTTGGCGTATTTCATGATGGTCCCTGTAGGTAAATGGTTGAGAAGCGGTGAGGCTTAACCAGGTACGGGGGTGTGGGACCTTGGCGAATTGGTGTTTCTTTTATACACTTTTAAATTCTTTAATGCATGAACAGAATGTTATCTGAGGCAACAGGCGATGTCAATCGCGCAAAAACCACGAATAGCGGGGTAAACACTTGTCTGAAAAAGTGCTTGAAACCGTCTGCATCCTGTATGACACTAAGATTCCAAGTTATTGATTTTGCCCGGATTTCGCGTCCTACAGAGGTCAGTCATCATGGACATCCCTATCCTGATCCAGAAAACCATCGGCGCCAAAAAGTACGGCGTAACGGTGCCGGACATTCCCGGCTGCGTGACCACGGGCGACACGGTGGGCACCGCCATGAGCAACGCCACCAAGGCCATCTACGGCCACGTGGGCCAGCTGGTGGAACAAGGCAAGGCCTTCGAAATCCGGCCGTCGGAAGTGGAAACCCTGTCGCAGGAACCCGACTACGCCGGCGGCATCTGGGCCCTGGTCAGCCTCGACCTGGCTCGCCTGGACGACCCGCCGCAGGATTAATCTCCACCAGCATCCAGAAGCCGCCATGGAATTGCGCATCGTTGCGCCAATGATCGATGGTGGTGGCGGCGGGGATCGGTTCCCCATGCGCCAGCACAGCCTCTTGCGCCATCAGCGGCAAATCAGTCAGCTCGTCGGCCGCTGTAAACACCCCCGGCAAGTCAGGAAAGCAGCCGCCATAAGCGCTGTCTTCATCCTTCCACACATAAAGCGGATAAAGCATCATCCCCTCCCCTTCAAATTCGCCTGTCTCAAGATAGCGCGCACCGTCCCAACTGCCAAATGCTTTTTTGGATGTGGCACGACAACACTTTTACCCGTCTCAGCATGAACGAACTTATGGTGGCTACCGTGCGTCGAAACGTGACGCCAGCCATTCAACTTGAGCAACTTGATGAGTTCTTCGCTAGTCATTCAAAGAGGCTAGCGCGTTCCGGCGCGCCACCCAATGCGCAATCTCAACACAGCCTCAGTCATGAGACGCTTCGCTGTTCACCTCCGCCATGGCCTCGGCCAGCGAGGGGACGTGGAAGGCGGCGCGTTCGGCGTCGGTGACCGCGGTGGGATCGACTGGGTAGAGCGTGCGCACGCCCTCTTTGGAGACCTGGTACTGCGTGCCATACCACTGCGGTAATTTCTTCCACATCAGATAGCGGTCCCATGATGCGGCGATGAGCCACTTGGGCGCGGGATGTTCCGGCTCCAGCTTGGATGCGATGGTGGCAAACGCCTGCGCCAGCCGGATATCTTCCGGCCCCTCGCCATGCTGATAGATCATGCCGGCGAAGTAGAAATCTTCCGCCGTCCGGATCTCGCCATGCGCCAGCATCTCGGACACCCGCTGGCGCCGCTGTGCATCCTTGGCGTTGACCACCGCCCAGTCGATCTTATCCGGCTCCCGGTCTGCGGCATCCGCCTTATTCATCGCCCGCAATTCCGGATTGGATTGCAGATCAGCCGCAGCGCATGCTCGATAACCACAGCAGCATGCCACTACAAATAAAAGCACCAAACGGGGTATGTTCATCGATCATCACGGCGAGTTGAGAATTTAGCAATCATACACCGCCCTGATCGCTGCCGCACTAGCCGGCGCGGAGCAGCGCTTCGCGTACCAGTTTGTATTCCTCCAGCCGCGCGTAATCCGTGGCGGAGGGGTTGGCGATGCGGCTCAGGTCCATGTTTTCGGCGTTGTCCGCCAGCTTGACCACGCGCGCGATCGGATTGGCAGCGGCGCGCTCGGCGGCCTGCATGCGCGACTCGCCCGGACGCTTGGTCAGCGCCTCCACTGCCGCGATGACCTCAGGTGCAAAGCCTTCCGCCGCCAGCGCGTGCAGCGTCACATCGGTATCCTCCACCACATCATGCAGCACCGCCGCCATCCGTTCATGCTCGGTGGCGACACGCAGCATCACGCGCAGCGGATGCAGGATATACGGCTGGCCCGCCTTGTCCACCTGCCCCGCGTGCGCCGCTGCGGCGATGGCAATCGCCCGCTCCAAAGTTGCCATGCCAACCCTCCCAAATGAACGCTTGACCTTCCCATGGCAGGAAGGATTAAAGTACAGGTAATGAAACTGTTTAAGGAGTATGCGATGTATCAGCTGCAAGTAGAAAACATGAGCTGCGGCCACTGCGTGGGCGCCGTCACCAAGGCCGTGCAAGCTATCGACGCCGGCGCCAAAGTCGAGATCGACCTGGCCACCAAATCCGTCATGATCGACAGCACCACCCCGCTCGCCCCGCTGAAATCCGCCATCGCTGACGCCGGCTACCCGGTCACCAGCGCAGCGTAATTATTTATCCAGCTCCGGATAGTGGCGGAAGATGTCGGTCTCGTTATTCGGAATCCGGCGCTTCGAGTTGAGGTAGGCTGCAACGTTGGGACGCTGCGCTACCTTGGCGTGCAGTGCAAACAGGCCGGGATACGATGGCGCCAGTTTCGCCATCGTATTGGGAAAGGCATACGCCAGCCCATCGAGCAGCTGGAACAGCGACAAATCCACATACGACAGCCGCGAGCCAACCGCGTAACCGCCGCGCCCCGGATTACGCTCGATGACGCCTTCAAAATAATCGAGGAACTTCGGTATGCGCTTCTCGCGGAAATCCTTGGCGCGCGTCTTGGCTTCCTTCTTCTGGTCCTCGTAGTACGCGCTGGAAGAAACCGGATGATGCGTATCGTGCGCCTCGGCGACGATATCGGCGATGGTCAGCTGTAGCTGGTTGGCCCACAAGCGCCCGTCCTGCGAACGCGGCGCCAGTCCATGCTTCGCACCTAAATACAGCAGGATATTGGCGGTCTGCCCGATCAGCATGTCGCCGACCCGCAGCACCGGCGGTGCAAACGATGGATGCGCCACCTGCTCGCCATCCAGGCTCGCATTCAGCGCGGACATGCCGCCCTTCTTGCGCGCCACGTCCACATACGGCACGCCGGCTTCCTCCAGCGCCAGCCGCACAAATTCACCGCGGCCCTGGAGACCGTCCCAATAATAAAGTTGGTATGGAGTCGTCATGCAGCCATGGTAGCACCGGCGCCACCATGGCGTAGCCCGATTCAGAACTTGGTCTTGACCGTCAGGCGGAAGGTGCGGCGTTCGGCCGGATGGTAGTGGATGTCGTCCACACCTTGCGCCGGCTCGCCCGGCAGGCGCGAGGCGTAGTAGTAGTCCACATCGCTGGCTTTGCGGTCGAACAGGTTGAAGGCGTCCAGCTGCACCGTCCAGCGGCGGTTGAATTGATAGCCCACACGCGCATACGCGATCGCCGTGCTGGCCGAACGCTGACTGTTATCTTCGATCAGCGGACGCGGTCCGAAGTAGCGCATCTGGAAAGCGCCCGACCACGGCCCCAGATCCATGATGGTGGCGCCAAACGACGCCACCTTGCCGATCGCGCCGGGAATGTAATCGCCCACCGGATCATGCTCGGTGTAGTGGCTGCGGGAATACGCCATGTCCAGATCGAACAGCAGCCAGGAATTAGCGATGTAATGGTTATTCCACTCGATGCCGGAACGGTAGCTACCGCGGCTCGGCGAGGTATCGCCGGCGTCGCCGGAAAACACCAGCTCCGAGTCGGAACGCAACTTCCACAACGCCATCGAGCTTTGCAGGCCAGGGAGAAATTCGGTGCGCGCGCCGATTTCCGCGCCGCGCGTTTTTACCAGCGGCTTGACCGGGTCGATCGGCTCACGCTCCTTCGGCGTCAGATGCACGGTGGTGCCGCGCGCGTCGTTGCTGTGGAAGCCCTCGCCGTAGTTGACGAAGAATTCGGTCTTGGCCCACGGCCCCAGCACCACCGAGAATTTCGGCGACGTGGTACCGGCACTGACGTTGCCCGAGTTCTCGGCGATATTGCTATCTACGTCAAAGCGGTACCGGTCGTAACGCAGGCCGGCCGTGGTGCGCATCCACGGCAGCCACTGCACGGTGTTCTCGACATAGGCGCCGGCGCTGGCTTCCTTCACTTTCGATTCGGTGACCACGCCCAGCGTTTGCTGGTGCGCCGTCTTGTAGAGGCCCAGCGGCGAGATGTCGTCATAGCGGCCCTGCAAACCAACCTTGTTGCTGACATCCAGGCCGCCCCATTGGCCGAACCACGTCTGGCCGACGTCGAAGCCTGCCATGCGGCGCTTCTCGGTCTGGCGCGACTGGTCGCCGTTGACCGGATCATCAAGAAAGTAGGTGAAGTCGTTGTACAGCGTCAGACTCGATTGCACCACGTAGGCATTCGCCTGGAACAGCGTGTCGCTGGTGCGCTTGCGCATGGTGGCGGAAAGACTGTAACGCGAGGTCTCGCCGCCGTCGGTCGGATCGATCGCGCCGAACGGATCGATCTGGCCGCTCTGCACCGCGCGCAGCGGGATCTGATTGCTCGCATGCCAGGCGCCCTTGTAGAACATGCCGGTCACGCTGAACTGGTCATCGCTGGCGCCTTGCGCGTAACGCAGCACGCCCAGGCTTTTGTGGAACGCTTCCGGCTCCACCCATGGGCCGTTGTTGTGGCCCAGTTCTAAACCGTAGACCAGATTGCCGGCGCCCAGCGGCGTCGAGCCGGTGACCACCGAGCGGTAATACTGGTTCTCGCCCAACGACAGGCTGGCGGTGTTTTCGCGCAGCTTGTTCGCCAGCGTCAGATGCGCCGCGCCGGCGGATGCGAAGTCACCTTCGTCCGCGTAGTAAGGGCCTTTTTTGTAGTTGATGCGATCGACCAGTTCCGGGATCAGGAAGTTCAGATCCGTGTAGCCCTGGCCGTGCGCGTGGGTGCGCATGTTGACCGGCATGCCGTCAACGAAGGTGGCGAAGTCGGTGCCGTGGTCGAGGTTAAAGCCGCGCAGGAAGTATTGATTGGCCTTGCCGTCGCCGCTGTGCTGCGTGACGATCACGCCGGGCACAAACTCCAGCAATTCTCCCGGCCGCAAGGCGGGACGGTTGGCAATCAGCTCCGCCGTTACCGCGCCCTGGCTGGCGGCGCTGGAGGTGCCGACGCCGTTATCGTAATGGCCGCGCACCTGAACTGTGTTGTCGGTGGGGTCGGCATGGACGGCGCAAGGCAGGACAGTCGCCAACGCGACAATCGATTTGTAGATCATTGAGGTCTTTCAGAAGCAAGCCACTCACCTCCCCGTGAGCGGATTGAATAGAAATGCCTGCGGCATTTCCCCCTGTTTGGCCGGTATCCGGGCTGGCAAGCAAATCCGCCTGACCTTCCCATGCATGAAGCACAGTGGTATTGCGAGGCGGAGTGTCGTCCTGCGACGACGCTTGTTGACCGTTGCGGGGGCAGCACAGGCAGGCCGTTGACGGCTTCCTGTTTCCCGTTTAACTGCGCATCCGGACAGACGCGCGAGCACCAAAACGTGCCGGGATTATACGTGCTTCGGCAGGGCCGTCAATCGCCCAGGCTTTGCAGGATGGGGCAATCAGGACGCTGGTCGCCGTGGCAGCAGCTGGCCATGGTTTGCAGGGTGTCGCGCATTTCGGTCAGCTCGGCGATGCGCTGATTGAGTTCGGCCACGTGGCCCATGGCGATGGTCTTGACGTCGGCGCTGGCGCGCTCCTTGTTCTGCCATAGCGAGAGCAGGCCGCGGATCTGCTCCAGCGAGAAGCCCAGCAGGCGCGCGCGTTTGACGAAGCGCAGCGTGTGCAGGTCGCTGTCGGCATAGATGCGGTAGCCGGCGTCGCTGCGCTTGCCGGCAGGGATCAGGGCGATGCTTTCGTAGTAGCGGATCATCTTGGCCGAGACGCCGGTGGCCGTTGCGGCTTGTCCGATATTCATGTGCGGTCCTCCGGTTTCCAGCGGCGCAGCAACAGCGCGTTGCTGATCACGCTGACCGAGCTGAGTGCCATCGCACCGCCGGCCACCATGGGGTTGAGCAGGCCGAAGGCGGCCAGCGGGATGCCGATCAGGTTATAAATAAAGGCCCAGAACAGGTTCTGGCGGATCTTGCTGTAGCTGCGGCGCGAGATGGAGATGGCGGCGGCCACCAATGCCGGATCGCCGCGCATCAATGTGATGCCGGCGGCGTGCATGGCGACGTCGGTGCCGCTCGACATGGCGATGCCGACATCGGCGGCGGCCAGCGCGGGCGCGTCATTGATGCCGTCGCCGACCATGGCGATGGTGCCGCCTTCCAGTTTGAGGGCGGCGATGGTGCTGGCTTTATCGGCCGGCAGCATGTTGGCGACGATGCGCTGCACACCGAGCTGTTGGCCGACGGCGTTGGCGCTGCCCTGATTGTCGCCGGTGAGCAGCACGGTGTGGATGCCCATCGCGTGCAGCGCGGCGATGGCGGCTTGGGATTGGGGCTTGATGCGGTCGCCGAAGGCCAGCAGGCCGAGTAGCTGGTGGGTGGTGGCGTCGGCCAGCCAGGAGATGGTGTGGCCGCTGCGTTCAAGTTCTTCGGCGCGGACGGATAGCGTTTGGAGTGAGATGCCCTGTTCTTGCATCAGGCGCGTGCTGCCCAGCAGCAGCCGGGCGCCAGCCACGGTGGCCATCACGCCGCGTCCAGGCAAGGCGCTGATGTCGGACGCCAGCAGTGGAGCGGCGGCGGGCGCGGAAACGTCCGTCGCGGTGGCAGTCGTGACGCCGGCGGCTTGGGCGGATTGGAAGGCAATAGGCGCGGCTGCCGTGTGCTCGTCGCCGGTGGCGGTAGCTTGCGCGGCGGCCTGCTGGACGGCGCGGGCCAGCGCGTGTTCGCTGCCGCGCTGCACGGCGGCCGCCAGTTGCAGCAGGTGCGCTTCGTCGACGCCCGGCGCGGGAGCCAGCATGGCCAGCGACGGCTGGCCTTCGGTCAGCGTGCCGGTCTTGTCGAAGGCCACGGTGGTGATGCGGTGCGCCAGTTCCAGTGCCTCTGCGTCCTTGATCAGAATCCCGTAGCGCGCCGCCACGCCGGTGCCGGCCATGATGGCGGCCGGCGTCGCCAGCCCCAGCGCACACGGGCACGCAATCACCAGCACCGCCACCGCATTGATGATGGCCTGCTCGGCGTCGCCGGCATAGAGCCACCAGCCGCCAAAGGTCAGCAGCGCCAGCACCAGCACCACCGGCACGAACACCGCGCTGACGCGGTCCACCAGATGCTGCACCGGCGCCTTGGCCGCCTGCGCGTCCTCCACCAGCCGGATGATGCGCGACAGCGTGCTTTCCGCCCCCACCGCCGTCACGCGCACCAGCAGCAAACCTTCGCCATTGATGGCGCCACCCGTCACGCGCTCGCCGGCGTGACGGGCCACCGGCAGGCTCTCGCCGGTAATCAGCGCCTCGTCCACATGGCTGGCGCCTTCGCTGACCACACCATCGGCAGCGATGCGCTCACCGGGACGCACGACGATGACGTCATCCACGCGCACCTCATGAATGGCGACATCCACATCCTGCCCGCCACGACGCACGCGCGCCGACTCAGGCCGCAAGGTTTGCAGCGCGCGGATCGCCTGAGCGGTCTGACGCTTGGCGCGCGCTTCCAGCCACTTGCCCAGCAAGACCAGCGTAATCACCACCGCCGACGCTTCAAAATACAGATGCGGCATGGCGCCGGCAGACAGCAGCTGATACACGCTCAGGCCATATGCCGCAGTGGTGCCAAGGGCGACCAGCAAGTCCATATTGCCGCTGCGCGCGCGCACCGCCAGCCAGCCGGCGCGATAGAAGCGCGCGCCCAGCCAGAACTGCACCGGCGTGGCGAGCAGCCATTGGAGGCGGCCATCCAGCATCCAGTGGATGCCGGCCAATTCCAGCAGCATGGGAAAAACCAGGGGAAGGGAAAACAGCGCGGCCAGCAGGACGGCCGTGCCGCCGGTCGGCGTGAGGGCTGCGAGGAAGCCGCGCGCAGTCGGCGCAACGCCGTCGCCCGCAACAGCCGCTGCGTCGATGACAGGCGCGGCGCCCGGCTCCGGCGGCGGCAGCGAGGCCTGGTAGCCCGCCTTGTCGATCGCCAGCGCCAGCGCGGCAAAATCGACCGGCTGGGCCGACTCCACGCGCGCCATTTCGGTGGCGAGGTTGACACTGACTTTATCGACGCCCGGCACGGCCGCCAACACCCGCTCCACCCTGCCAACGCAGGAGGCGCAGCTCATCCCGTCAATTTTGATCGCTTGCTGATTCATGGGCCACCCGATACTGTATTTACATAGCTACAGCATCAAGTATCCCACGATTGGAAGGTCAAGGTTTTTTTAGCGGACTTCGCAATCCACTGTATTGGACTTGGGTGGCGTGGTGGACCCGCCAGCCGGGGCAGCCGGCTGCGCAAAGGCCGGCGGCAGCGTGAATTGAAGGCCAGGGTTCTTCGGTACGATCACCGGCGGCTGCGTCGGGCTCGCCGTGTAGCCGAACTGGCCGGCGGTAAAGTTCTGCGCCCCGCCCTTATTGGTCAGGTTGATCATTCCGTCGATCACCTGAACGTACAGTCCCGGCGGCAGCGCGGACGTGCCTGGCGCTGGAATGGCGGCTTGCGCCAGCAGCAGCGGCTGCAGCGGATAGGTGTCTTCCAAGCCGGCAGTGCTGGCCATCAGCCAAGCCTGCCGTTGGGCAGCGGCGTATGCCACCGCCTGCTCGGTCGGTTCCACCCACTCGGCGACAAAGGTGGTGCCGCGGATGCCGATGGTGGCGCTTGGCGTCTTCAGCGAGAACTTTTCCTTGTTGCGCTTGCCCAGCAGGCCGGTCACCGAGCGCAAGCCGCCCTTGACCAGGTTGAAGGAAGCGTTGTCGCCATCGGGCTTGTCGGCATCGTAGGCGAAATTCTCCACCTTGAAGGTGGTCGACGGCTTCAGCGTGATCTCGCTGTTGTCGATGAACTTGACCATGGCGTAGGTGTTCTTTTCGGTCACCAGCGTGTCGCCGCTTTCCACTTCGGATTTCATCGACAGGATGCGCACCGCGCCGTCGGCGCGCTTGGCCATCAGCGGTCCGCTTAACTGCACGATGGTGCCTGCTACTTGGCCCGCCCAGCTGGCGCCGGCCACCCAGAACAGCATCAACGCCAGCCAGGCCCTAATTGCAGTAAGTCTTTTTGATTGGTTCATTTTTCGTTCCGGTCTGGTCGTTTGTTACTGCTACCTTGTCGCCCTTTTTGCTGTCTTCAGGCGTGGACGAGGTCGTGGTACCGCCCGCGCTCGAGCCGCCGGACGAACTGCCGCCTGGCGTACCTTCGCTGCTCGCCAAGGTTTTAATGACCTCGTTGGAGGCCTGTTGGACTGGCTTGACAGGCTCAGAAGCGGTTGGCGGCGACAGTACCTGGCACAACGCCGAATTCGGCGCGATGGTGCAGATGTCGGCCGATGGCGGCGGCGTTGGTGTAGGCGTTGGCACCGGAGTAGGTACAGGCGTCGGTACTGGCGTTGGCACCGGGGTCGGCACCGGGGTCGGCACCGGCGTTGGCACTGGGGTTGGCACCGGCGTTGGCACTGGGGTCGGCACCGGCGTTGGCACTGGAGTCGGCACCGGCGTTGGCACTGGAGTCGGCACCGGCGTTGGCACTGGAGTCGGCACTGGAGTCGGCACCGGCGTTGGCACTGGAGTTGGCACTGGAGTCGGCACCGGCGTTGGCACTGGGGTCGGCACCGGCGTTGGCACTGGAGTCGGCACCGGCGTTGGCACTGGAGTCGGCACCGGCGTTGGCACTGGAGTCGGCACCGGCGTTGGCACCGGAGTAGGTACCGGAGTAGGTACCGGCGTTGGCGTAGGTACCGGCGTCGGGACAGGCGTTGGCGTTGGCGTTGGCGTTGGCGTTGGCGTTGGCGTTGGCGTTGGCGTTGGCGTCGGCGTTGGCGTTGGCGTCGGCGTTGGCGTCGGCGTCGGCGTCGGCGTCGGCGTCGGCGTCGGCGTCGGTGCAGGCACCAGCGTCGCAATCACCTCCCCGCCCACGTCCAACACCTGACCGACCCCGGCTGAATAACCCGTCGCCGTCACGGACACATGCCCGCTAATCGACTTCACCAGAGCACCACCGCCGAGCGTAATCGTATTGCTGACGTCATAGCCCGTGCCCGCCGCCAGCGTGATATTGCCGCTGTCCGACGTAACGGAACCGTCAATCTCCAGTGGGCTATGCGTTTGCAACGTGATCGCGCCGGTGCTGGTCGCCACCGCGCCGGCGATCTTCATGCCGCCGGTATTATCGATGCTGATGGCGCCGCCATTGCCGCCGACGGTGGCCACCTGCTTAACGTCATGCACCGTCATCATCTGCGTATTGTGATTGGTGTTGGCGATATAAATCCCCGCCGTGCTGCCGCTGCCGGCGGTGTTGGTCACCGTCAGCTCAGACACCTCGGTCACCAGCGGGGCATCACTGGCGCCCACACCGCCGGTCGTGTTCAACGTCAGTGCATCCGCCGTCAGCGCCGTGCCGCTGCCGCGCACCACGCCACCGCCCGTCACCGACAGCAACACGTCGCCATTGCTGCTCACACCATCGATGTCATCAAGCTGCGCAATCGCCAGCGTCCCGGTGTTGGCAAAATGCAGGTGCCCGCTTCCAGTCTGCGCCACCGCCAGGTTACTGACCGAATTACCCGGACTGGTCAGCATGATGTTGCCGGACGTCTGCAACGCCAGATCCGGCACAGCGATGGCGCCGGTCTGGGTAATGTTGCCGCCATTGCTGAACAACGCAATGCGAGTGGTCGCGGCGTTGCGGGTGGCCAGCGTGCCGCCGTTACCGCCGATGATGCCGGCCACCGTGATATTGCCGACGTTGAGCGTGGCATCGGTCGAACCCATCGTCACGCTGGGCGCTGACAGATGCCACAGATTGCTCACCGCGAGGCAATCGCCTCCGCAGCCAGTGTTCGCACCAATCACCATTTTGTAGTCGCTACTGTACGGATGCACAATCGCGTAGCTGGATGTCAAGTCCGCCGCCAGCGTCAGTGCATCGGCGCCGATCTCGAAGGTGCCGGCCGAGCCGGCCTGATTCACCACCACGGAGCCGCCCGACAACGACACCTTCTGTGCGCGGCCGTTCAAGGTACCGCTCACCGTGATGCCAGTCGCCTCCACGTTGATCGCGCCGGTCGATGCGCTGCTGCTCAGCGCAACATTGCCCAGCGTCAGCGCCTGACCGTTGTTGAACGACAGCGAGCCGACATTGTTGGCGCTAAGCGCAGTAATGTGATTATTCCCCAGCAGGCTCACCTCGCCTGGCGTGCTTACACTCAGCGACAGCGCGCGGAGTGCGCCATCATCGACAGTCTGGGAAATGTTGCCGGGCCCCGCCAGCGCGATATTGTTCTGACCGGCGTCGATATTGCTCACAACGTAATCGCCGGCACCGCTATACCCGAAGTTGCCATTGGAGCTACCGGTGACGCGATCGACCAGGTTGGCGCCGCTCAGGCCGACACTGCTGTCCGCAATGACGTTCAGGTAGCTGGCAGTGATCACGCCGCTGCCAGTGATGTTGGCGCCCATCAGCGTCACACTCTGCGTCTTGGCATTCAACGCGCCGGACACCAGCAGATCGCCATTGGTGTGGACGCTGATGGCGCCGTCGCCATAATTGCCGGTCAACGTGATGGCATTCAGCGTCAGCAGCTGGCTGGCGCTGTTACTGAAGGACAAGGAGCCGACACTGGTCGCGCCCAGCGCCGCGATTTGGTTGGAGGAGCCGTTAAGCCGCGCCGCGCCGGCCGCCATCACCGCCAACGAGTTTGCTGTCAGTGCAGAGTAACCGGTCTGCTGAATGCCGCCGCCGGAATTGAGAGTGATACCGGTGACGGCCGAAATGTCGCCGCTAATATTCATATCGCCCAGGCTGTTGAAGCTGAAACCCGCGGTACGCGCAGAGCCGGAGATATTGTCGACATTATTGGCGCCGGTCAGGGCGACGCTGGCGCCGTTGGCACTCAAGCTGCCGGCGGTAATCGCGCCGGTGCCGCTGACGCTATTCGTCGCATTCAGATTCAGCCCCCGCGCCACCGTCAGTGTGTCGTTGACCGCGATCGAGGCGCCGGTGAGGTTCAACTGACCACTGCTGCTGCTGCCGCTCAGGTCGATAGGACCAGCCACCGTCACCGCGCCAGCGGCGCCATTACCAATGGTGAGCGTACCGGTCGACACCGAGCCAAGCCCGGCTGCGCTCAGGTTCAGCGTGTTGGCATTGCTGCCGCCGAGCGTGATGCCGCGGCCGGCCGTGTAGGCCGCAAACGAGACAGAATCGTTGCCATCGCTGGCGCCGCTGCCGACGGTGCCACTGGCGCCGTTCAGGACGATATTGTCGGCCACGAACGACAGCACCGCCGCGCTGCTGGCGCTGGTCGCCACACTGCTGTTGGCGCCCAACGTGATGGCGCCGCCGGCCACGTTGGCGCGCGCGTCAAGGTTGCCGCCGGCCAGATCCACCTTGCCGTCGATGTTGACGTAGGCGCCCGTCAGCGTCGCGTTCTTGCCGCCGGTGCGCAGGATGTAAGCGTTGTTGGCGGCACTGGCCAGCGTAACGCCGCCGATGCCGGAGGCGCTGCCGCTGGCCGCGTCGTTCGCGGTCAGCGTCACGCCGCCGCCCATGTAGATCGGCGCGTTGACCTTGATGTCATTACCGGCCTGTACCGTCAGCGAGGCGCTGGAGTCGTTCAAAATAGCGCTGCTGATCGTGACGTCGCGCTTGGCTTGCAGCACGACGTTGGAGGAGGATTGCGTAATCAAGCCGGCGCCGATAGACGTCAGGTCTGTAAGCAGACTGACGCCAAAGGTGGCAACGTCGCTCAGCTGCGTGAGCGTTGTGCCGCCAACCACCTCGATATCCAGCGGATCGAGCAGCCAGCTGCCGGTCTTGCCGTTAGCCGCGCCGGTATTCACCCGCGCGCCGGCCACGTCCAGGTAATCGCCCGAGGTTTCCACCTGGCCGCCGTTGCCGCCCTGCGCGCCGCCGCGCGCGTAGAGCGCACCATACATGCGCGTCGCATCCTGGCTCCACACCACCACCGTGCCGCCGTTGCCGCTCTGCGTGGCGTCGGCGCTGATGACCACGTCCTTGCCGACGAAGGTCGACTCGGCGTTGACCACCGCCGCGTTCTTGCCCTGGTAATCACCGCCGACCAAAACTTTGCCGCCGCCGGCCGCGCCGCTGGCGTCCACCACCGCATTGCCGGTCACGCCGACCTGCCGGCCCAGCAGCAGGATATCGCCGCCGGTATTCTGGTCGCTGCCGGTGGCGCTGGTCACGCTGCCTGCCTCCACCAGCGTGGTGCCGCTGGCCTTGAGCACGATCTTGCCGTTCTCGCCGCGCACCGCGCTGTTGGCGTTGATCGCGCCGCGCTGATTGACCAGCGCGCCATACACGCCCACGCGGCCGCCCTGCGCCACGATGCTGCCCAGGTTCAGCGCCTGGTCGGCCGGCGCCGACACCACCACCTGCACATTCGGATCTTTGGAATCGAACAGCTGCACGCTGTGACCGGCCGCCAGCACCACATCGCCATTCGGCGCGGTGACGACGCCGCTGTTTTCCACCGACGGCGCGATCAGAAAGATCTGGCCGCCGGACGGCGTGGTAATCGTGCCCTGGTTGCTGACCTTGCCCGCGACGTCGCCGGCTGTGAAGGTGTTTTTACCCGCCAGGAAATCGGCGTTGGAAATATTCAGGCTGGACGCCACCAACCCGTTGACGTCCACGCGCGCACCGGCGCCAAACACCACGCCGTTCGGATTAATCAGGAACACCTTGCCGTTCGATTGCAGCGAACCGAGGATCAGGCTCGGGTCCACGCCGGTCACCCGGTTCAGCACCTTGCTGTCGCTGCTTTGCTGGATGAAGCGGGTGATCTCGTCGGCGCCGATCGAAAAACCCTGCCAGTTGATGATGGCGTTCGGCGTATTGGTAATCGTAAAGGTCTTGCCCTGCTGGCTGAAGCTCGCCTGCCCCGCCACCACGGTCGGATTGACGGGCGCCGCCTGGGCGCCGGCGTAACAGGCCGCCACCATCACGGCGAGGGCTTTGCGGCGCAAGTTAAAACGGGGGGTCGGTTTCATCTTGTCTCTTCTTTACTTAGTAAGCCAGGCCCAGGCGCAGGTGCAGACGATTGGCGTCAGCGCGGGTGGTGACGCCGGCCTTGGTCACATGGCCATAGTCCAGTTGCAGATTCACATAGGTCGACAGCACCAGGCGCGCGCCGAGGCCGGCGCTGGCGATGGTGGTGGTATCGAGGTCGCCCGGCTGCGCATTGTTGCGGCTGACGTAGGCGGTGTCGTAGAAGCCCAGCAGGCGGCAATTCCAGCCGCCGCGCGGGCACAGGTTGGGCGTGTACGCCTCCAGGTTGAGGCTGACGCCGGTATCGTTGGAAATTTCGCGCTCGATGAAGCCGCGCACCGAGGTGGCGCCGCCAGCGCCAAACTGTTCGCCGGGAATCAGCGCGTCGCGCGTGTACTGGCCGTTGACGATGGCGCGCAGCTGCCAGTCGCTGGCCAGCGCGCGGGTGACGCTGCCGGCGAAGCGCAGCACGGTGTAGTCCGCTTTGGCGTCCACGCGCGCAGCGGTGAAGGCGCGCTGATCGCCATTGGAACCGCCGGAGAGATTGCGCAGCAGCGTCAGCTGGCCGCCGATCTCGCCCTGCGGGATCGGCGCATTCAGCTGGTAGCTGACGCTGACCGGGTGCACCGTCACATTGTTGCCCAGCTCAACGCCGTCGTACTGCACGCTGTTCTTGAACGCTTTGACATCCACGCCGTAGGACAGCCGCGACTCGGTCTCGCCGCGCTTGGCCAGCGCCTGGTTGTAGCGCGCGCCGTACACCGCGCCCTTGCCGCTGACGGCCAGGTTGAGCAAGCCGGCGCTGACGGTGCCGGAATCGACGTTGGAATAGCTGGCGAACAAGTCCAGCGAGTCGCCCAGCTCATACAGCGGGATATGGTAGCCGGCGCCATACACCTTGACCCGCCCCGGTTCCTCGGCCGAGGTGGTGTATTGCAGCGAGCCCACATGGTCGCGCCCGAACAGGTTGGCGTTTTGCAGCACCACGCCGACGTGGGTCTTGCCGGTGCCCTCGCTGCCGGTATTGTCGGCGTTGGCCATGACCTTCCACGGCGACTCGTCCTTGACGTCCAGCAGCGCGTCGACCTCATCGTCGCGCTCGCCGCCTTGCAGTTTCATTGCCACCTGTTTGGACGGATTCTCGTTGCCCTGTTTCAGGTTGGCCGACACGGCATTCAGGTCCGGCGAGCGGCCCGGCTGCAAGGCCGGCAGGCTGCGGCGGATGTTGGCCTCGTCGAAATAGCGGTTGTTCTTGACCGTCACGCGGCCGATTTTGGTCTCCACCACGCGCAGGGTCACCACGCCGCCATTCAGTTCCTGTTCCGGCAGCTCGATGGTGACGATGTTGTAGCCGTGCTGGTGATAGCGCGCTTCCAGTGCCTCCAGCGCGCGCTGCACGTCGCCGAAGTCGCGCTGTTTGCCGCTGTAGCCGGCCAGCACGGCGTCGATTTCGGTCTGCGGCAACAAGGTGTTGCCCTTGACGTCGAAGCGGGAAATCTCAAAGCGGATGATGCCGTCATCGGCCGCGCCCCATGCCGATGCCACTGCGGCGACCAGAAGGGACGCTGCAAGCAGGCGCGTGATTTGATATTTCATGTTGTGACGCATGACGGATGACATTCGATTTATGAGGGTAAGATGCGGGCCCAAAAATAGCCCTGAGGAAACATTTTATTGAAGTGTAAACTGCCTTGGCCGGGTTAGCCATGTAATTCTGTCGATTGTTACTTTTTAGGTATTATTTTGTGTCGTAGGTGGTAACGCCGTCCCAGCGGTCGCCCGGGGGATGGGCGCGGTAGTGGACGATGCGGTCGCGGTACAACTGGTACAGGCCGCGCTGCGGCGACAGTGCTTGCAATGCGGCAAGCTGCGTTTCGGCCTCGTCCCAGTGCTGCGCGCGAACGGCGGCCAGGGCTGCATGCCAGCTGGCCAGTTCGGCGCGGGTGGCGTCATCCACCTCGGCATCCAGCGCCAGCGGCTCGAAAATCGCTACCGGCTCGTTCTTGCCCTTGACCCGCACCAGGTCCAGCTCGCGGTAGCAGAATTCCGGCGCCGCCGCGCGCGTGGCCTCGCCCACCGCGATGCCGACGCCATACACCTTGGTAATGCCCTCCAGCCGCGAACCGAGATTGACGGCGTCACCCATCACCGTATAGGCGCGGCGGATGTTGGAGCCCATGTCGCCCACGTGCATCAGGCCGGAATTGAGGCCGATGCCGATCTTCAGTGCCGGCCAGCCGCGCGCGATGAAGTCATCATTCAGCCGGCGCGCGCTGGCCTGCATCAGCAGCGCGGTGGCCACCGCGCGCCGCGCGTGGTCGCTGAAATGCACCGGCGCGCCCCAGAACGCCATCACGGCGTCGCCGATGTATTTGTCCAGCGTGCCCTGGTGCGCGCTGCGGATGTCTTCCGACATCGCCGTCAGGTACAGGTTGATGTATTCGCGCAGCTGTTTCGGCGTCAGCCCTTCCGAGATGGTGGTAAAGCCGCGCACGTCAACGAACATCACGGTCAGCTCGCGGCTTTCGCCGTCCATGTTGTACCGGGCGGGATTCTCGGCCATCTGCGCCACCAGTTCCGGCGCCACATATTCGCCGAAGCGCGAGACCAGCCCGCGATTGCGCCGCACTTCAAAGAAATAGCCCCAGGCCAGGTTCAGCACGAACACGGCGGCGATCAGCACCAGCGTCATCGCCATCTTCAGCACCGCGTCCATCTCGGTGTAGCTCCAGTAGTTGAAGCCGAACACGGCGCCCGCCATGGCCGCCGCCAGCAGCATCGACGGCAGCGGCGCCAGCACCCCGAGCGCGAGCGCCAGCACGCCGCCCGCCACCAGCACCTGGAGCGCCTCGATGCCGTCGGCGTAATCCGGCCGCACCTTGAAGCGGCCGTCGAGGATGGACTTGATCATGTTGGCGTGCACCTCCACGCCGGGATAGGCGCTGTTGACCGGGGTTGCGCGCAGGTCCAGCAGGCCCGGTGCGGTGGTGCCGATCAGGACGATGCGGTCGGCCAGCACCTCTTTCCTGACGCGGCCGGCCAGCACGTCGGCCGCCGACACGTACGGGAAGGCGCCGCCGTTCGGCCCGCCGGCGCCGCGAAACTCGATCAGGTTGGACAGGTTCTCGCCGACCGGAATGCGCATCGGCGCCTTTTTCTGGCCGACGAACATCAGCAGCGTGTCGAGCCCGCCGTTGGCGCGCTGGCGGGCCGACAGCTCGGCCACATTGGTTTCCCACAGCGGCGTGATGGCGCGCGCCTGCAGGGCCACCGCCGCCGTCGCCAGCGACAAGGTCGGATAAAAGCCGTCACCGATGCGCATCAGCAGCGCCGTGTGGCGCAGGATGCCGTCCGGGTCCGGCAAGGCGGTGAAGATGCCGCCGGTGGCCGCCGCGTCCTGCAGGCGGTCGAGGTTGGCCAGGTAGCCGTTGTAGGTGATGGCCGGCAGCGCGCGGCCGTTCAGCGTATCGGTGTTGAAGAAGGGATCGGGCAGCTTGCCCTTGCGCTGGTGCTCGGCCACGTTGTAGCCCAGCACCACCGGCTGGTCCTCCAGCGCCTTGACCAGCAGGCCGTCGTAGTCCAGCTGTTCTTTCAGGCCGGCGACGCGGGCGCCGAAGCCGCCGACGTCCTTCAGCTCGCGCTGCGCCAGTTGCTCCAGCACGTCGTAGCCGGAGGTGTTGTCGGCCTCGGCGAACACGATGTCGAAGCCGGCCGCCGCCACGCCGTAATGCCCGGTCAGCTGCGTGACCAGCTGGGCGACGATCTTGCGGTTCCACGGAAAGTGGCCGACTTCGGCGATGCTTTTTTCATCGATATCGACCACCACGATGCGCGGGTCCAGCACCGGCTTGACCAGCCGCATGCGCAGGTCGGCAAAGAAGGTGTCCATGCGCTCGACGGCGTCGATGCGCAGCGCGCCCGACACCTGCAACACCGCCAGCGCGGTCATCAGCAGGCCCAATACCCAGCGCAGGCCATACTTTTTAAGTATTTTGATCCGCACGATAACCAGGAATCTGCGATTCGTCGATGGCGTCGATCTGTTTCTCGTCCATGTTCTTGTGGGCGAATTCCAGGTAGATCTTGTTGCGGATGAAAATGTCGAACAGGTCGGGGTCGATGTGGCCGTTCAGCGCGAAATGGCCGAGGATGCGCAGCGACTCCGACAGCATCTTGCCCTTCTTGTACGGCCGGTCCCTGGCGGTCAGCGCCTCGAAAATGTCGGCAATCGCCATCACCCGCGCCTGCACCGACATCTGGTCCTTGGTCAGGCCGCGCGGATAGCCCTTGCCGTCCATGCGCTCGTGGTGGCCGCCGGCGTATTCGGGCACGTTCTTCAGGTGCTTGGGCCATGGCAGCGCCTCCAGCATCTTGATGGTCATCGAGATGTGGTTGTTGATTTCCTTGCGCTCCGGCTCGGTGAGCGTGCCGAACTTGATGGTCAGGTTGGTCAGCTCATCGTCGCTGAGGAAGGCTTGCTCGGCGCCGTCCGGGCCGGTCCAGCGGCGCTGGCCGATCTGGCGCACGCGCGCCTGGTCTGCCGCTTGCATGCCCTCGCCGCCGACGTTGGCATAGCGGATGAAGTCGCGCTCTTCGCGCAGCGCGGCCTGTTGCTGCGCCAGCTCAGCATCGATGGCGGCATGGTCGGCGCCCGCGCCGGTGCCAACCTCCAGCTTGCGCTTGAGGGCGGCGATTTCGGCGTCGCGCAGCAGCACTTCAAAGCGCGTGTCCACCAGCGCGATGCGGTCGAAAATGGTTTCCAGCTTGGTGGCCTTGTCGACCACGTGGACCGGCGTTGTGATCTTGCCGCAGTCGTGCAGCAGGCCGGCCAGCCACAACTCCTTGCGGTCGGCGTCGTTCATCTGGAAATCGGCCAGCGGGCCGGTCTCCGTGTTATGCACGGCCTCGGCCAGCATCATGGTCAGCTCGGGCACGAACTGGCAGTGACGGCCGGTGTACGGCGACTTTTCGTCGATGCCGATATTGATCAGGTTGACCAGCGCTTCCAGCAGTTCTTCCAGTTGCGCGATCAGGCGCTGGTGGGTCAGCGCCACCGCCGCCTGCGCCGCCAGCGCTTCGATGAAACGCTGGTCGGTCTGGGTGAAGGCGCGGATCTCGCCGCTTTCGGTGTCCTTGGAGTTGATCAGTTGCAGCACACCCACCAGTTCGCCTTCGTGGTCGCTCATCGGCACCGTCAGGAAGGATTGCGAATGGTAGTTGCGCAGCTGGTCGAACTTGACCATGCCGGAAAAGTTGAACACATCGGCCTTGTACACATCCTCGATGTTGACCGACAGGCCGAAGTGCGCGGCATAGGCCGCCACCGCCGAGAGGTTTTTCTCGCCGTCGTCGTTGTACAGCGGCACGCTGCCGGCCGTCACCGGCTGGCCGCTGGAGCCGCCCTGGTGGATTTGCAGCGTGTCGTTGATGAGGATGTGGAAATTCAGCTGCCGCTTGTCGTCGCTCGGGCGGTACAGCGTGCCGCCGTCGGCATTGGTCATGCGCTTGGCGACGACCAGTATGCGCTCCAGCAAGGCGTCGGTATCGTGGCTGCTGCCCAGCTGAACGTTGAGTTCTGTCAGCTGATCCAGCCGCTCGGCGATTTGCGATTGATTCAACTCTTGCATGGTTGTTTTTTAGATACCTGTGGAAGAAGTGGCAGCGGCCGTACAACGAGCAGGCTCAGGGTGGAAGTGTATCTCTAGCGCAAGCTGTTGTACATCGGGAAATAGCCAGAACCGATGAAATTGCACCGGCTTTTTCCCTGTCGCGGGAAAAAAAAGCTATCATCGGCTGTAGGTAATGCGGCAACACACCAAATAGCAAGAACAAAAAAGTACACCAGGGATTTTGCGTATGAAATTCAAATTTTGGGGAGTGCGCGGTTCGATTCCCTCCCCCGGTCCGCGGACGGCGCGCTATGGTGGCAACACCACCTGCATCGAAGTGCGCACCGACGATGACACCCTGATCATTCTCGACGGCGGTACCGGCCTTTTTTCGCTGGCGCAGTCACTGATCCAGCAAAAGACCCGTCCTATCCACGCGAACATTTTCATTACCCATAGTCACTGGGATCACATCCACGGCCTGCCGTTCTTTACGCCGCTGTTCATTCGCGACAGCCGGGTGCGGCTGCATGGCGTGACCGATCCGGTCACCGGCAACGGCATTGAGCATGTGATGGGGGTGCAGCTACAGAACAGCTATTTCCCGGTCAGCGAAACGCAGATGGACGCGACCATTGAATACCGGACGCTGGAAGTGGACCAGCCGGTCAGCGTGGGCGACGCCACGGTCAGCAATGTGGTGATGAACCATCCGGTGACGGACCTGGGCTACCGGGTCGAGTGTAACGGCCGCTCGCTGTTCTTCACCGGCGACCATGAGCCGCACTACAACATTCATCCGGCCGGTCACCCGGAGCATGCGGCCTACGAGATGTGGATGGCCGAGCGCAACGCCGCCATCGACGCCACGGTGCGCGGCGTCGATGCCTTGATCGTCGATTGTTCGTACACGCGGGAGGAGTATCCCGCCAAGCGAGGCTGGGGCCACGGCACCTTCGACTCGGCGTTTGCGCTGGCGCTGCGCACTGGCGCCAAAACGCTGTTCTGCACCCACCACGAGCCGACCCGCAGCGACGATGAGCTGGAAGCCGTGTTCGCCGAAGTCATGGCGCGCCATGCGCCGCTGCTGGGTGACCTGAAGGTGGTGCTGGCTTACGAGGGGATGGAAGTGACGTTAGCCTAGGCGGTGCGCCGGCAGCAGCATCGCCAGCGGTTGCTTGGGTATGACCGACATCAGGATGGTGCGCGCGGTCTGCATCAGCGAACCGCGCGGTTTGCTGCGGCGGTCGGCCAGCGCGCGCAGACGGGCCAGGCCGGCCTTGACGTTGAAGGAGCGGCCGGCCAGCATGGCGTTGACCAGCTGCGTGGCCATCTTCAGCGCCGGCGCGGCGGCGCTTTTCGCGCTGTACGGCAGCACCATGCGATAGCGGCCCTGCATGCGCGGCACCACGTCGACAAAACCGACCGTCACTTCATTCAGCGCCAGACGGCGCAATTCGAGGGCAGTCTGCTGCACCAGCTCCACCACCGGCGGCACAGCGTCGGCGCGCTTGCCGACCAGGCCGCGCAAACGGGCCAGGCCCGGTAAAGCGGCGTACAGGCGTTCCTGCAATTTTTCAGTTGCTTCTTCGCTCACAGCGTCCAGTTCGAGGATGCTCAGCAGGCAAGTTTGGGTGGAGTAACGGTTGCCGCTCTCCAGATAGCGTTGGTCAATGATTTTCATGAGCAGCATTGTGCCCGTTGTCAGGTCGGCGCGGTAGCGGCAACGGGCGCGGCGCCTTGTAAGACAATACTTACATCGGCGCCGCTAAGGCGGGATCCAGCTCGGCAAGGAAAGTTTCTACAGAACTAGTATAGGCGCCGGGCAGGCCGAGCGTGGCGTTGATCTCCATGTGACTCAGCGGCTGCGCCAGCACCTGCACGCGCATCCCCTGCGCGCGGGCGCGGCTGGCGTAGGCCTCGGCTTGCGGACAGGAATCCTGACGCCGCGACGAGCATACCGCCAGCAGCGGCAAGGCGCCCGGTTTCAGCTGTGCCGCCGGCGAGACGCTGCGCCAGTAAGCGGCATCGCTGCCGAAGACGCGGTCATAGAACGGGAAATGGCGCTGCGCCATCAGCGCCGGCAGGTCCATGGCGGCACTGTCGAGCGCCACCGCGCCCAGCCACGGCGTGACGCCCTGCGGCGGCGGCGCCGACGCCAGCAGCGCCACCAAGTGGGCGCCGGCCGAATGCCCCATCAGCACGAACTTGCTGCGGTCGCCGCCCCAGCCGGCCGCGCCGGCCTGTGCCGCCGCCAGTGCGGCAGCGATGTCGGCCGCTTGGGTCGCCACGCTGGCGCCGGGCAGCAGGCGATAGTTGACCGACACCACGATGATGCCGCGCGTGGTCCAGCGCCTGACCTTGTTCTGCACTACCTGCGCGCTGGCCTTGTCGCCGGTGCGCCAGGCGCCGCCGTGGACCATGAAGATCACCGGCGCGCGGTGGGCGTTGCGCGGCAAATACACGTCGTAGCGCTGCAGGCGATGCTCGCCGTAAGCCTGGTCGGCCAGCAGCCGCACACCGTCAGGCAGGGCAAACGGCGCGGCGCCACCCTCTTCCATTCCATCCTGCAACGCCGCCAGGCGCTCGCTCAGCGGGCCGGCGGCCGGCGCGCCCAGCGCCAGCATCAGCAGTGCGGCAAGGGCGGCGTGGCGCCTCATGGCAGCTGCTTTTCGAAGCACACCGCCAGCGGGTTGCCGATGTACTTGCCGTAGTTGTCGATGCGCTGGTAGCCGCGCGCTTCGTAGAAGTCCATGGCGCGGCGGTTGACCAGCCGCGTTTCCAGCCAGACGGCCTGGTAGCCCAGCGCCTGCGCCTCGCCTTCCAGATAGCGCAGCACGGCGCTGCCGACGCCGCTGGTGCCGTGGCGCGCGTACATGCGCTTGATCTCGGCCACGCCGGGTTCCAGCGGGCGGAAGGCGCCGCAGCCGAGCGCCGCGCCGCTGTCGCTGCGCGCCACGACAAAGCAGGCGGCCGGGCCGCGCACGTCGTCGGGGTCGAACGAGGCCTTGCCGCTGTCGCCGGTAATGGCTTCCAGCGCGGTCGACAATTCCGCCATCAGCAGAACGGACTCGGGCGCGGTCGGATCTTCTTCAATCAGGTGGATGGTGTGCATGGTGGCTAATTATTGCACAGTGCAGATCACCAGTTCCGGATCGGCGTTGATGCGCACCGGAATATTGCCGCAGCCAACGCCGCGGCTGACGATCAGGTCGCCGTTATCCGGCACCGGGAAGCGGCCGTAGTAAAACGGCCGCGACAGCGGACCTTGGGGCATCAGCACTGGCGTGCCGTTGGGCAAGGCGATCTGGCCGCCATGCGTGTGGCCGGCGAAGCCGATGTCGTAGCGCTGCCGGTCCAGCACCAGCAAACCGTCGGGCGCGTGCATCAGCAATATGCGCGTCACCGCAGCACCGGCGAACGTGGCGGCGGCATCGGGCGCGCCGGTCCACGGATCGTCCATGCCGCAGATGGAGACGCTGTCGAATGGCGCCGGCAACATCAGCGCGCGGTTGACCAGCGTGTGCACGCTAGCCCGGCTGAACATCTGCGTCAGCTGCATGTCATCGGTGGACAGGTCGTGGTTGCCGAACACGGCGAACTTGCCGAACGGCGGACGGCAGGCTGCCAGCCGTGGCATCAGCACCTCGGCGTAGTGCGCCGGACCGGAGACGTAATCGCCGCCCAGCAGCAGCACATGCGGCTGCTCGATGGCGATCTGGGCGAACAGATCGTCGAAGATGGCCGGATGGGTCGGCGGGCCGGCAACGTCACGCTGTGGCGGGTGACGCCGAGCCGGCCGTGCAGCCCCAGCCGATAACTCCACGCCGCCACCCGGCCGCCCAGCAAGGCAGCGTTCAGCCAGGCTTCCGTGGTGGTGCGGCGTGGGGAATAGCGTTTGTTACGCGGAGCGGACATGAAGGCGGCCAGGAAAGCGGAAAACCCGGCATCATAGCCTAACTGGCGGCGGGCATGGCTGGCGGCCGCCAGGCGGTGCCTACAACGGCACGTCGACCAGCAATTGCGGGCGCAGTGCGCGCAAACGGAGTTCAGTGAAATAGCCGCCGGCTTCGGTGTAGCGCAGATACAGGCGCTGGCATTTCACGCAGCGCACTACGTGGCTGAGATTGGCCGGGTAATAGCGTGGCGCGATCGGAGCGTCGTCGCTTTGCAGGCGCGTGCCGGCCGGATGGTATTCCTTGAACGTCGGCTCGTCATACGCGTTTTCCACCAGCGAGCCTACTTCCGCGAACTGATCCAGCTCCAGCGTCAGCGGGATCTGCTGCCAGGCCAGTGCCTGCGCATCGTTGCAGTTGCAAGGTTGCGTCACAGCAGCGGACTGCTCCGCCATCCGCTTCAGGTTTGCGAAATCGATAAACATTCTTTTGTTCACTAGAATACGGCCAGCAGTCACTATACCTAAAGTTTCTTTTCCTCGTGAGCGAGGAAACCAATCGGTCGCTTTTCAGCAGGCTGCGGGATGGCCGTGAGCAGCCGCCATAATGGCACCATGTTCGGTAAAAGCCAACGGCGTCTTGCGCTTCCCTCCCCAACTTGAAGTCGCAAATTGCGACTTCAAGATGCCGATTTCATCCACACTGAGTTCGAAAATGAAGTCAACCGGGAAGCGCTCACGATTGCGGCGCACCTGTTCGTTCAACCTGCGCGTATCAACGCCATACAAATCAGCCAAATCAGCATCCAGCAACACCTTTTGACCACGCAGCACCAGTATCCGTTGCGCTATCGAACAAAAAAGGGAGCCGCGGCTCCCTTGGTGTTACATGATGTGGTGTCCGACCCACCAAGCCAGCGCGGCCACGAAGGCCGAGGCGGGGATGGTGAAGATCCAGGCCCAGACGATGTTGCCCGCCACGCCCCAGCGCACCGCCGACATCTTCTGCGCCGAGCCGACGCCGACAATCGCGCCGGTAATCGTGTGCGTGGTCGACACCGGCACGCCGAAGTGCGAAGCGATCAGCAAGGTGATGGCGCCGCCGCTCTCGGCGCAGAAACCGCCGACCGGCTTGAGCTTGGTGATCTTCTGGCCCATGGTCTTGACGATGCGCCAGCCGCCGAACAGCGTGCCGAACGAGATCGCGCCGTAGCACGACACGATCACCCACAGCGGCGGCGTTTCGCCACCGGCCGGCACCTGGCCGACCGCGATCAGCAGCATCCAGATGATGCCGATGGTCTTCTGCGCGTCGTTGCCGCCGTGGCCCAGGCTGTACGAAGCGGCCGAGATCAGTTGCAGGCGGCGGAACCATTTGTCGACCCGGCGCGGCGTCGAGCGCACGAAAATCCACGAGACAATCAGCATGATGATGGAGCCAAACACAAAGCCCATCAGCGGCGACAGGATGATCCACTGCACGGTCTTCCACAGGCCGCCGCCGACCAGCGCGCTGGTGCCGGACTTGGCCACCGCCGCGCCCACCAGGCCGCCGATCAGCGCGTGCGACGACGACGATGGAATGCCGTAGTACCAGGTAAACAGGTTCCAGACGATGGCGCCCACCAACGCGCCAAAGATGACGTACTGGTCGACGATGCCGGGGTCGATGGTGCCCTTGCCCACCGTGCCGGCCACGTGCAGGCCGACCACGAAGATCGCCACGAAGTTGAACAGCGCGGCCATGGCCACCGCCGTTTGCGGCTTCAGCACGCCGGTCGAGACCACCGTGGCGATCGCGTTGGCGGCGTCGTGGAAGCCGTTCATGAAGTCAAATATCAGCGCCAGCCCGATCAGCAGGATCAGCACGTAGAGACTGATTTGTATGGTATGCATGTTGTTATTCTTAAGCGTTTTCGACGATGATGCCTTCGATGATGTTGGCCACATCTTCGCAACGGTCGGTCACCGTTTCGAGGATTTCGTAAATGGCCTTCATCTTGATCAGGTTGCGCACGTCCGGTTCATCGCGGAACAGCTTGGACATGGCGGCGCGCATCACATGGTCGGCGTCCGACTCCAGGCGGTCGATCTCTTCGCAGATGGCGACGATCTGGCGCGAATTGTCCATGTTATGCAGCAGCGACACGGCTTCCTTGACCTTCTCGGCGCAGGCCAGCACCAGCTCGGCCAGGCGCTTGGCTTCCGGCGTGACGGAATGCAGGTCGTACAGCGATACGGTCTGGGCTGCGTCTTCCAGCAGGTCGAGGATGTCGTCCTGGCGCGTGATCAGCTTGTGGATGTCGTCGCGGTCGATCGGCGTGATGAAGGTTTTGTGCAGCAGGTCGACGGTCTGGTAGGTGATCTTGTCGGCCTGTTTCTCGATGCTCTCGATCGCGTGCACGCGGTTTTCCAGGTCATCGAAGTTGGACATCAGGCCCACCATTTCTTTAGCGCCTTTGACGCACAGCTCGGCGTGCTGATTAAACAGGTCAAAGAATTTGCCCTCGGTGGGCATCAAACGTCCAAACATATTTTTCTCCGTTTTATTACTACTGCAGATCGCCGGTCTCTTGGATGAGGCGCCGGCGCAAAGGATTAGTCACCCTGGTACACACCCAAGCTACCAGAGTAATTGCCAAATTTGGTGTACTGGCCGATCCAGGTCAGACGCACCGCGCCGATCGGGCCGTTACGCTGCTTACCGATAATGATTTCGGCCGTGCCCTTATCGGGCGAGTCGGGATTGTAGACCTCGTCGCGATACAGGAAGATGATGACGTCCGCATCCTGCTCGATAGCGCCGGATTCGCGCAAGTCGGACATGACGGGCCGTTTGTTGGGGCGTTGCTCCAGCGAACGGTTCAGCTGCGACAGCGCGATCACCGGACAGCCCAGCTCCTTGGCCAGGCCTTTGAGCGAACGCGAGATTTCCGAAATCTCGGAGGCGCGGTTGTCGCCCGGCTTGGAACCCTGCATCAGTTGCAGGTAGTCGACGATGATCAGACCGAGCTTGCCGCACTGGCGCGCCAGGCGGCGCGCGCGCGCGCGCATCTCGATCGGATTCAGCGCCGGGGTTTCGTCGATGAACACCTGGGCGTCGTTCATCTTCTGGATGGCGTGCGTCAGGCGCGGCCAATCCTCATCGTTCAGGCGGCCGGTGCGCAGGCGGTGCTGGTCGAGCTGGCCGACCGAACCGAGCATACGCATCGCCAGCTGGGTGCCGCCCATCTCCATCGAGAAAATCGCCACCGGCAAACCGGCTTCGATGGCGACGTTTTCACCGATGTTGACCGAAAATGCGGTTTTACCCATCGACGGACGGCCGGCCACGATGACCAGGTCGCCGCCCTGCAGACCCGAGGTCATGCGGTCGAGGTCGATGAAGCCGGTCGGCACGCCAGTGATTTCCGACTGGTTCTCGCGCGAGTACAGCTCATCGATGCGCTCGACCACCTGGGTCAGCAGCGGCTGCACCGCCAGCCAGCCGGCGGAACCGCGGGCGCCCTGCTCGGCAATCGCGAAAATGCGCGACTCGGCCTCGTCGAGGATTTCCTTGGTTTCCTTGCCCTGCGGGCTGAACGCCTGGCCGGAGATATCGTCGGCCACGGTGATCAGCTGGCGCAGCACCGAGCGGTCGCGCACGATCTCGGCGTAGCGGCGGATATTCGCGGCGGACGGCGTGTTCTGCGCCATCGCGTTCAGATAGGTCAGGCCGCCGACATCGTCGGCTTTGCCGAGCTGGGTCAGGGTCTCGAACACGGTGATGACGTCAGCCGGCCGCGAGCCGTTGATCATCTTGACGATCTGCTCGAAGATGATGCGGTGGTCGTAGCGGTAGAAGTCTTCCGGATGCATCATGTCGGCGATACGGTCGAAAGACGCGTTATCGCGCAGCAGGCCGCCGATGACGGACTGTTCTGCTTCGATGGAGTGCGGCGGGACGCGGAGCGAATCGACTTGCGGATCGGAGGGGGCGTTCATGGCGCGAATTATACCTGCTTGTGCCGTACTACAAAATTATGACGAGAAAAAAGCCGGGGCAAAGCCCGGCTTTTTTAAGGGTGTTGCAAACCAGACAGGCGTTGCCGCCCGGTCCAGTCTTAGGCAGCTTCGCCGACTACGGCAACGGTCACTTCCGCCAGCACATCGGTGTGCAGCGAAACGGTGACTGGGAACTCGCCGACGGTCTTCAGCGGACCGGTTGGCAGGCGCACAGCAGCTTTTTCCACTGCGAAGCCAGCTTTGCTCAGCGCTTCAGCGATGTCGAAGTTGGTGACCGAGCCGAACAGACGGCCGTCCACACCAGCTTTTTGCGAAACGGTCACGGTCATGCCGTTCAGTTTCTCGCCTTGGGCTTGGGCAGCAGCCAGTTTAGCGGCAGCAGCTTTTTCCAGTTCAGCGCGTTTGGCTTCGAATTCCGCGATAGCCGACGTGGTTGCACGACGGGCCATTTTTTGCGGGATCAGGAAGTTACGTGCGTAGCCGTCTTTAACTTTAACGACTTCACCCAGGTTGCCCAGATTGACAACTTTTTCCAACAGAATGATTTGCATAGTTCTTCTCCAGTTACT
Source organism: Duganella margarita (assembly GCF_009857535.1). Taxonomy (GTDB): domain Bacteria; phylum Pseudomonadota; class Gammaproteobacteria; order Burkholderiales; family Burkholderiaceae_D; genus Rugamonas; species Rugamonas margarita. Next base: position 171,815 of record NZ_WWCS01000003.1, on the reverse strand, counting down.
CTGCCGCGATTAAGCGTTGTGCAGATCGGTGTACGGCAGCAGGGCCAGATAGCGAGCGCGCTTGATGGCGGTGTCAACTTGACGCTGGTAGTGCGCCTTGGTACCGGTCAGACGTGCTGGCATGATTTTGCCGTTTTCCTGGACGAAGTCTTTCAGGGTGTCTACGTCTTTGTAGTCTACTTGCTCAACGCCAGCGGCGGTGAAGCGGCAGAACTTCTTGCGCTTGAACAGTGGGTTTTGTTGCTTGCGCTTTTCTTTCAGCTTGAGCTTGTTTTTGTCGAACTTTTTACCGAATGCCATTTTAGGCTCCTGTATTTAAATTGCGCTGTCTTGGACAGCACTAAAATCAATGATGTGAAACACCAGGCTTTTGCTATTGCGGCTTTTCTTGTTGAGAAAACCGGTGAACTGATACAGCCCTGCCAGCGGCGTCTGACTGAAGCGGCCTGAAATCTCGCCCGCGGCAATCGCGGACACTTCAAACTCGCTCAATCGGGCGATGCCCGCCTCCATCTGCTGCGACCGGTGCTGGAGTACAGCATTGACGATCGGCATACCGGCCGGGGTGTAACGGATTGCATCCCGTTCGGCGATGAGGGCGATGAACTGGAGCTGGTTCAGCGCGGTTCCTTCTCAGACCAATTAAGCAGCGGCTGGAGCAGCAGCGGCTGGGGCTTCGGTGCGATGCGATTTCGCTGCATCTTCGCGTTGTACCGACTTCATCATTGGCGAAGGAGCGGTTTCGGCTTTCTTCAGCTTGACGGTCAGGTGACGCAGAACGGCATCATTGAATTTGAATGCGGTTTCCAGCTCAACCAGGGTTTCGTTGTCTGCTTCGATGTTCAGGCAGATGTAGTGCGCTTTGGCCAGTTTCTGGATTGGGTAAGCCATTTGGCGGCGGCCCCAATCTTCCACGCGGTGCACGGAGCCGCCGCGAGTCGTTACGGTTGCTTTGTAACGTTCGATCATGGCGGGCACTTGCTCGCTCTGGTCCGGGTGGACGATAAATACGATTTCGTAGTGACGCATGTATAACTCCCTTAAGGACTTGAAAATGAGCCCACCCTGGCGTCAAGACAGGTGTGGGAAGAGGTAAGCCCGCGACTATACCAGCTTTTCAGGCGAAACGCCAGCCCGGCCATGCCGGTGTTACAGTGCGTCTTATTGTCGTTCAAACAGGATTGCCATGACGTCACATTTCTCCGCCTGGCTGCTGCCGGTGGCCGTACTGGCCGCCTCCCCTGCCCTCGCCGCCGACTATCCGGCCATCCAGACCAAGGCCTACAGCACGCCGCAACTGCTGTTCGCGCTGCGCACCGACACCCAGACGCTGGCGCGGCTGACGCCGGTCGCCGACCCCAGCCACGATTTCACGCTCGGCCCGCGCGAGCAAGAACGCCAGTTCGACGGCTACCGCCACATCGGCGACCTGACGCTGAAGTTGCGCCAGGGCGGCGGCGCCTGGCAGGACTACACCTCGTACACCGCGCGTCAGCCGATCCGCGTGCTGCCGGCGGTGCGCGCCTTGGCGACGGCCGACATCAGCGCCAGCTTCGGCGCCGGCCTGCCGCTAACAGTGGAACGGCGCTGGATCAACGACAAGGGCACGCTGGTGCTGCGCTACACGCTGATCAACCGCAGCAAACAGCCGGTGGAAGTGGCCGAGGCCGGCATGCCGCTGATTGTCGACCAGAGCGGCGGCGTCAAGGCGCGCCCCGGCGACCAGGGCGTGGTGGAAGTCAGACGGCCGGACGGCCAGCGGCCAACGCTAAGGATTCAGCCGGATGGCCGCACACCACTCAACAGCTGGCAGCCGCCGGTGGAACAACGCGCAACCGGTGAAAACCACCCCAGCTGGGTCACTGGCGGCTTCATGCTGAAACCCGGCGCCCGGCGCGACATCGGCCTGCGCTTCGTGGTCCGCTAAACCTGCGAGTTGGTTAGAATGTGTGCATTGCCCTCAGGAATGCACATGAAATCCTTGTTCGCCGCTGCCGCCCTCGTTGTCGCCCTTCCCTCCCTCGCCGCAAACCAGGCCTACAGCACGCCGCAACTGCTGCTGGCCCTGCGCGCCGACACGCAAACGCTGGCGCGGCTGACGCCGGTCAGCGATCCCGGCTTCGATTTCACGCCCGGCACGCGGGAACAGGAACGGCGCGGCAACGGCTACGCCCACATCGGCGACCTCAATCTGCGGCTACGCAGCGGCGACGGCGCCTGGCAGGACTATTCGTCGTCCAAAGATCGAAAACCGGTGCGCGTGCTGGCGGCCGGCCGCGCGCTGGCGGCCGCCGACATCAGCGCCACGTTCGGCGCCGGCCTGCCGCTGACGGTGGAACGGCGCTGGCTCAACGACAAAGGCGCACTGGTGCTGCGCTTCACGCTGATCAACCGCTCGACCCAGCCGGTGGAAATCGGCGGCCTCGGCATGCCGATGGTGTTCGACAACATCATCACCGACCGTACGCTGGAGCAGGCCCACGCCAGTGCCAGCTTCGCCGATCCCTACATCGGCCGCGACGCCGGCTATGTGCAGGTGACGCGCCTCAACGGCCAGGGCCCGGCGCTGCTGGTGCTGCCGGATGGTCACACGCCGCTGGAAGCCTGGCGCCCGATCGAGGACAACAGCAAGCGCGCGCAGACCGCCGAAGGCTTTTACGACTGGACCGTCGCCAGCAGGGCCTACGCGGAAACCGACTGGAAAAACGCCGGCCAGCAATGGAACACCCCCACCAGCCTGACGCTGCAGGCGGGCGAACGGCGCGAGATCGGAGTGCGCTTCGTCACCGCGCCGACCATCCGCGCCATCGAACAGACGCTGGTGGCGCAACAGCGGCCGGTGGCGATCGGCATCCCCGGCTACGTGGTGCCGACCGACCTGGATGCCACGCTGTTCCTGCACAACCCGCAAAAGATAGCGCGCATCGACGCCGAACCGGCCGGCGCGCTGACTGCCACGCCGACGACAGCGCCGGCCAGCGCCGCCGCCAAAGGCTGGCTGCGCTACACCATCAAGAGCCAGGGCTGGGGACCGGCGCGCCTGAACATCACCTACGCCGACCACAGCGTGCAGACCATCAGCTACTTCATTACCAAGCCGCTGGAACAGGCCGTGGCCGACCTCGGCCGCTTCAGCACCACCCAGCAATGGTTTGATGACAAGACCGATCCATTCCAGCGCGCGCCGGCCATCCTGACCTACGACAACGACGCCAAACGCATCGTCACCGACGACACCCGCGTGTGGATCTCCGGCATGAGCGATGAAGGCGGCGCCGGCAGCTGGGTGGCCGCCATCATGAAGCAGCTCGACAACCCGGATGCGGCCGAAGTGGCCAAGCTGGAACGCCTGGTCAACGAGACCATCGTCGGCAAGCTGCAAGTGGCGGACGGTCCGCAGGCCGGCGCCGTGCGCAAGAGCCTGTTTTACTACGATCCGCAAGCCTTCCCTGCCTATTACGATGCCACGCAAGACTGGAAGACCTGGACCTCGTGGAGCAAGAAGGACGCCGGCGACCTCGGCCGCGCCTACAACTATCCGCACGTGGCGATCGGCCACTGGGTGCTGTACCGGCTGGCGCGCAACCACAGCGGCCTGGTCACCGCGCACGACTGGCGCTGGTATCTGCAGCACGCCTACCAGACCGTGGTGGCGATGGAACGCGACGCGCCGGAGTACGCGCAGTTCGGCCTGATGGAAGGCGACGTCTTCGTCGACATCCTGCAAGACCTGCAGCGCGAAGGCCTGCAAGCCGAAGCGGCCAACATGGAACGCCTGATGAAGCAGCGCGCCGACCACTGGCGCTCGCTGGCCTATCCGTTCGGCAGCGAGATGGCGTGGGACTCGACCGGCCAGGCCGAGGTCTACGCGTGGATGCGCTACTTCGGCTATCAGAAGCAGGCCGACATCACGCGCGAAGTCATCCTCGGCTATGACCCGGCGCTGCCCAGCTGGGGCTACAACGGCAACGCCCGCCGCTACTGGGACTTCCTGTACGGCGGCAAGACGCGCCGCATCGAACGCCAGCTGCACCACTACGGCTCGACGCTGAACGCGGTGCCGCTGTTTGCCGCCTATCGCGCCAACCCGTCCGACCTGCATCTGCTGCGCGTGGCGTACGGCGGTCTGCTAGGCGGCATCACCAATATCGACCAGCAAGGCTTTGCCTCGGCCGCCTTCCACGCGTGGCCGGACATGATGCGCTGGGACGCCTACAGCGGCGACTATGGCATGGGCTTCTACGGCCACGCCTACGCCACCGCCACCTACGTGCTCAACGATCCGCTATTCGGCTGGCTGGCCTTCGGCGCCAACCTGCGCCATCACGGCGCCATATTGCACGTCACGCCCAGGGACAGCGCGCGCAGCCGCCTGTTCGTGGCCTCGACCCGCACCTGGATCACGCTGGAAGCCGGCAAGATCGACAGCGCCGACATCGACACCCGCAGCGGCGCCATCACGCTGCAACTGGCGCCGCGGACGGCCTCGACGCCGACCGCGCGCGTGATCGTCGAGCGCAACGGCAAGCGCAGCGAGTCGCTGGTGACGCTGGCAGAGGGCGGCACCACCTGGCGCGGCGAGTGAATTTATTTCGTGCGAGGCAACAAATTCTCTTGCATTTCAAGGCATACTGTACAAAAATACAGACTGTCTATATACACAGGCTCACCGTACCCCATGCTTAAGCTCACCGCCCGCCAGGAACAAATCCTGAATCTGATCAAGGACGCGATCGAAAACACCGGTTTCCCACCGACGCGCGCCGAGATCGCCAATGAACTGGGCTTCAAGTCCGCCAACGCCGCCGAGGAACACTTGCAGGCGCTGGCCCGCAAGGGTGCAATTGAAATCGCCGCCGGCACCTCGCGCGGCATCCGCCTGCTGGGCGTGCACGCCGAACCGGCCGCGTCGAAAATCCCGGCCGCGCTGATGATGTCGCTGCCGCTGATCGGCCGCGTGGCCGCCGGCTCGCCGATCCTGGCGCAAGAGAACCTGGAAACCAACTACAACGTCGACCCGGCCATGTTCGCCGCCAAGCCGGACTATCTGCTGAAAGTACGCGGAGAATCGATGCGCGACGCCGGCATCATGGACGGCGATTTGCTGGCCGTGAAAAAAGTCGATAGCGCCAAGAATGGCCAGATCGTCGTCGCCCGCATCGGCAACGACGTCACGGTCAAGCGCTACCGCAAGACCGGCGGACTGATCGAGCTGCTGCCGGAAAACCCGGACTTCAAGATCATCACCGTCGATCCGGAAGCGGACGAGTTTGCGCTGGAAGGCCTGGCGGTCGGCCTGATGCGCACCTGGCACTAAAACCAGACAGGCCGCACTCACGGTGATGCCGTGAAGTTAAGCTGAAATTTCACATTGTCATTCCCGCGCAAGCGGGAATCCATAGTACGTCTGCCGGGCAAGCGCGGCATCGGTCCCCGCTTTCGCGGGAACGACGTTGTTCAACTAAACTGCATTCTGCAGTTGCGGGCTGTGTTACTTCCGGAGCCGGCGTTAGCGCGCGCCTCCTGGCGAGGTGAAGCCGACACCCTTGTCGCGGTTGATCGCCCGCACCTTCTCATCTTGCGCGCGCATCAGCGCCAGGTCGGAGGCCGTCTTGGCGTTGGCGCTGACCACATGGCTGTTGGTCCGTTCGCGCCACGCATCCTGCGCCGCCAGCATCGCATCCGCTTCCACCTTGGCGTCGCCGGCGGCACTGGCATACGCCTTGTCCAGGAGCGCCACGGCAGCGGTAATTTCCTCGTCCGTCATCACATTCTGCAAGTCGGCTGGAATGGCTTTGCCGACCGGCAGCAAGGTGGTCAGGTTGCTGACGAAGCCCTTGTAGCAGTGCTGCCAGCCGTCGATGCCGGCCGTCACCTTCTTGATGTCTTCGGCCGTGGTGGAGAGCACCGGAATGGCCGGCTTGACGCAATTGAACTTGTTCAGGCGGACATCGGCGCCGTCGTACTGCTTGACGTAGTAATCGATCTTGGCCTGATTGGCCGCGCGCTGCGGCGTCAGCTGCAAGGCCTGGCGCGCATCGGCGACACCGGCATCGGCGGCTTTGCGGAACAGTTCGTCGGCCTTGGCCGTGTCGGCCGGCGTGCCTTCGCCATACCAGTACAGTTCACCCAGATGGAATTGCGCCACGGCGTTGCCGCTGGCCGCCAGCTTGGCGTAGATCGGCAATGCGCGCGCGTACTCCTTGGCCGCCACGAAGCGGTCGGCATCCGCCAGTTCATCCGCTACGGCAGCGCCACAGAACAGTACAAACCCCAGGCCCAGCAATTGACGTGTTTTCATCTCAACCCCTGATTTAATTATCGAAACAGCAAAATCCAGTGTACCTCAAGGATTTTGCCATCGCATTAATTTAGTATCAGGTTCGCAACCTTGCGACAAAACCGCAACACCCAGCCTGGGTGATCAGCAACCTTCCAGCGCGGTGCAGAAGTCGTCCAGCAGGTCGGCGGTATCTTCGATGCCGACCGAAACGCGGATCAGCGATTCGGCAATGCCCATTGAGGCGCGGCGTTCGGCCCCCATCTCGTAGAAGATGGTGTGCGCGACCGGGATGATCAGCGTGCGGTTGTCGCCCAGGTTGGAGGCCGGAATCGCCAGCTTCAGGCGGTTCAGGAAGTCGAAGCAATCCAGGCCGTCCTTCAGCTCAAAGCTCAGCAGCGAGCCATGCGCGCGGAACAGTTCCCCACTGATGGCGTGCTGCGGGTGCGACTTCAGCCCCGGATAGTAGACCGCGGCGACGCGCTCATCCTTCTCCAGCAACTCGGCCAGCGCCATCGCGTTGGCCGTGGTGCGCTGCATGCGCAAGGCCAGCGTTTCAGCGCCGACCGCGATATGGTGCGCGGCGTCCGGCGCCAGCGAGGAACCGAAGTCGCGCAGCGCCTTGGCGCGGATCTGGGCCAGCCCCCATTGCAGCGGCGCGGCTTTCTTGTAATTCTCGTAGATATTCGGGAAGCGGGTCCAGTCGTAGGCGCCGGTATCGGTCAGGCTGCCGCCCAGCGCATTGCCGTGGCCACCGATCGACTTGGTCAGCGCGTTGACCACCAGGCCCGCCCCCACCGCTTTCGGCAGGAACAGGTACGGCGTGGTCATGGTGTTATCTACCACGTACAGGATGCCGCGCGCCTGGCACAGTTCGCCGATGCGCTTCAGGTCCGCCACTTGCGTGCGCGGATTGGCGATGGTCTCGACGAACACCACGCGGGTGTTCTCGGTGATGGCCGCTTCGACATTCGCCACATCGGTCGCGTCGACGAAGGACACACCGATGCCCTGGCTCATGGCGGTCTGCCACAGGCTGTTGGTGTTACCGAACAAGAAGGCCGACGACACCACATGATCACCCGTCCGCAGCAGCGCCTGCACCACGGCGCCGATCGCCCCCATGCCGGTGGCGAAGCAGATCGTGCCCACGCCCTGCTCCATCTTGTTGACCTTGTCTTCCAGCGCCGAGATGGTCGGATTGCCCTGGCGGCCGTAGCGGAAGCCCGCTTCCTTGCCCTGGAAGACCGAGGCCAGCTGGCGCGCATCGGCGTAGCCGAAGGCCACCGAGGTATGGATCGGCTTGTGCAGCGAACCGTGTTCGATGCCCTTCTGGCGGTCGCCGTGCAGGATGGTGGTGGTGAAGCCGTAGTTCTTCTTGTCACTCATGGTTACGCTTCGCTGGCTGCCAGGTTCAGGTTCAGCTGCGAACGGCCCGCATCTTCCGGCGCGGCGGCCTTGGTCGGGTGGTGACGCTCGTATTCCAGTTTATCCAGATACTCGCGGGTCACGTCGCCGGTCACGTAGACGCCGTCGAAGCACGATGCTTCGAAATTGGTCAGCGCCGGATTGACATCCGAAATCGCGCGTTTCAGCGCATCGATGTCCTGGTACACCAGGGCGTCGGCGGTGATTTCGCGGCAGACTTCTTCCACCGTGCGGCCGTGGGCGATCAGCTCGTCGCGGGTCGGCATGTCGATGCCGTACACGTTCGGGTAGATCACCGGTGGCGCCGCCGACGCGAAGATCACCTTGGTGGCGCCGGAGTCGCGCGCCATCTGCACGATCTCGCGGCTGGTGGTGCCGCGCACGATCGAGTCATCGACCAGCAGCACGACCTTGCCCTTGAATTCGTCCGGAATCGCGTTCAGCTTCTGGCGCACCGATTTCTTGCGCGCGGCCTGGCCCGGCATGATGAAGGTCCGGCCGATGTAGCGGTTCTTGATGAAGCCTTCGCGGTATTCCACGTTCAGCGCCAGCGCCAGCTGGATCGCGGCCGGACGCGACGAGTCCGGGATAGGCATGACGACGTCGATCTTCATGTCTTTCAGCTCGCGCTTGATCTTTTCGGCCAGGTACTCGCCCATTTTCAGGCGGGTGGCGTACACCGAGGCGCCGTCGATCACCGAATCCGGACGGGCCAGGTAGACGAACTCGAACACGCATGGGTTCAGCGACGGATTGTCGGCGCACTGGCGCGAATGCAGCTGCTTGTTGGTGTCGATGAAGACCGCTTCGCCCGGCGCGATGTCGCGCACAAAGCGGAAGCCCATGCCTTCCAGCGCCACCGATTCCGAGGCGATCAGGTATTCGGTGCCTTCGGCGGTTTCATTAATGCCCAGGCACAGCGGACGGATGCCGAACGGATCGCGGAACGCCAGCAGGCCGACGCCGGCGATCTGCGCCACGGCCGCATAACCGCCGCGCACGCGGCGGTGCAGCACGGTCACCGCGTTGAAGATGGTGTTGGCGTCGATCGAAATGCCGACCGTGGCTTTTTCGATTTCGTGCGCCAGCACGTTCAGCAGCACTTCCGAATCGGAATCGGTGTTGATGTGGCGGCGATCATTCTCGAACATCTCTTTTTTGAGCTGTTCCCAGTTGGTCAGGTTGCCATTGTGGGCCAGCGTGATGCCGAACGGGGCATTGACGTAGAACGGTTGCGCCTCTTCCTCGCTCGACGAGCCGGCGGTTGGGTAGCGGCAGTGGCCGATACCGGAGTTGCCTTGCAGCGTACGCATGTTACGCGTACGGAAAACGTCGCGCACCAGGCCGTTGGCCTTGTGCATGGCGAACATGCTGCTGTGATTGGTCGCGATACCTGCCGCATCCTGACCGCGGTGCTGCAACAGCAGCAAGGCGTCATACAGCATTTGGTTGACAGGTTGATGGGAAACGACGCCGACAATGCCACACATGATGGTGCTCCTGGACTGGACTACAGATTTAAAAACGCAGATTTAAGAATTCAAAAATTTACATGCTGCGCGATGGCAGCGGGAAGATAGGGCTTGGCGATCCGTACGCCTTCTTCCGCGTAGGGACTCAACATCGCATGCTTCCAAAAATCCTGTTGCGGCAGCGAGGTCATCCCACTCAAGATGACGGCGGCCAGCACAATTACAAGCCCACGGGCCACGCCGAACGCGGCGCCGAGCACGCGGTCGATGAAGCTCAGGCCGCCCGCGTCAAGCAAGGCGTCCAGCGCCAGCGACAACAGGCTCATTAAAATCCGCGCACCGATAAACAGTGCGATAAAGGCCACGATCAGCCGCAGCACTTCGCCCGGCACCGCCGCCGGCAGCATCTGCGCCAGCGGCGCGGCGTAGGCATTGGCCACCACGAACGCGACGATCCAGCTCAGCAGCGACAGCACTTCCTTCACCAGTCCGCGCACCAGCCCAATGATGACCGACGTGGCCAGCACGAAGATCACCAGGTAGTCGAAGAGCGTCACGTCAGACGGTTTCCAGGCGGCCGTCCAGGCCCATGCTGGTCAGCTTGGCCTTGACCTTCTCGGCCTCTTCCTTGCTGCTGAACGGGCCGACCCGCACGCGGGTGATGCCCGACGGCGTTTTCTGCGTAAACGAGCTGATGCCGGCGTTTTTCAGTTTGGCGCGCAGCTCGTCCGCCTTGCCCTGGTCGCTCAACGCGGCCACTTGCAGCACGAATTTCTGGCCGCCTTCGGCCGCCGGCGCGGCGCCCTTGCCTTCCAGGATGGCCAGCGCGCGGGCGTCGTCGGACTTGGACGGCGCGGCGGCCGGCTTGGCTTCGGCGGCCTTGGCGGCTTTGGCTTCGGCCAGCTTGCGTTCGGCCTCCTTGTCGGCTTTCAGCCTGGCTTCCGCTTTGGCCTCAGCCTGCTTGCGTTCCTGTTCCTGCCTGGTGTCGGCGTCCTGGCGGGCTTTGAGCTCGCGTTCCGCCTTGGCGTCGGCTTGCGCCTTGGCCATGAGTTCCGCGCGGGCGTCCGCCTTGGCCTTGGCTTCCAGCCTGGCGGCGTCCTGTTTGGTGGTGTCGACGGCGGCCACCACCGGCGCGGCGGCGGCAGCTACGGGCGCGGCGGCTGGCTTGGCGGCCGGCTTGACGTCCTCGACGATTTCTTCCCGGCTGTCCAGCGCGGCGTTGGCCAGCACGCTGGCGGCAGGCGCGGGCGCGGCTGCAACCTCGGCCGGCTTGTCCTTGGACGGAATTTTAATTTCGATATCGGACGCCATCTGCTTGGGCTCGGAATCGAGCAGCATCGGCAGGCCGACCGCGACGCCCAGCGCCAGCATGATGGCGCCGACCAGGCGGCGGCGCGCGCGTTTCTTTTCCGGCAACACCGGATCGTTCTCTTCGCGGTCGCGCGAGCGGCGCTTGGGACCATCGGCTGACGACGCGCGCTTGGAGCGGGCGCGTTCCGTTGCCGCCTGGTCATCGGCGCTGGTGTAATAGCCGCTGTCCTGGCCAGCGTCTTGCTTGTTTTTACCGGATTTCGAGAACAAGCCCATGCGTGATTTCAGTCCTGTGCGTTCAGTGGAGTGAGGATTTTCGTGCCGCCATGACACCGGCCACGGTCAGGAACGATCCAAAGACCACAATTCTATCATCCTCACCGGCCCGGCTGACGGCATTTGCGTACGCGGCAGCCGGATCATCGAACACATTGATGGTGCGTTCGTCGCGCTCCGGCTGCACCACCAGCACCTTGGCGGCCAGCTCGGCGGCACTGGCCGAACGCGGCGACGGCAGCGTCGCCAGGCACCAGTGGTCGACGTGCTCGGACATGGCGGCGATCACGCCGTCAATATCCTTGTCCTGCATCGAGCCGAACACCGCGTAGGTGTAGCGGTGGAAACCCATGTTGCCGAGGTTCTGATTCAGTGCGGCGGCGGCGTGCGGATTGTGGGCGACGTCGAGGATGGTGGTCGGACGGCCCGGCAACACCTGGAAGCGGCCCGGCAATTCCACCGTCACCAGCCCGGTGCGCACTTCCTGCGCGCCGACCGGCAATTCCAGCTTGAGCGCTTCCAGCGCAGCCAGCGCGGCGCAGGCGTTGAGAATCTGGTTGGCGCCACGCAGGCTCGGGTAGGCCAGCGAATTGCGGCGCTGGTTGCGACCGCCGTAGCTCCACTGCTGCTTGTCGCCGGAGTAATTGAAATCGCGGCCCATCAGCCACAGGTCGGCGCCGATGGCTGCGGCGTGGTCGATCAGCGACTGCGGCGGCACCGGGTCGGAGCAGATCGCGGTTTTGCCGGCGCGGAAGATGCCGGCCTTCTCGAAGCCGATTTTCTCGCGGGTGTCGCCCAGGTAGTCGGTGTGGTCGATATCGACGCTGGTGACGATGGAGACATCGGCGTCAACGATGTTGACCGCATCCAGGCGTCCGCCCAGGCCCACTTCCAGGATCACCACGTCCATGCCGGCTTGCGACAGCAGCTTCATGATGGCCAGCGTGGTGAATTCAAAGTAGGTCAGCGTGGTGTCGCCACGGGCGGCTTCGACCTCGTTGAAGGCCGCCACCAGCACGGCATCGCTGGCCAGGTCGCCGTTGACGCGGGCGCGCTCGTTGAAATCGAGGAAATGCGGCTTGATGTACAGGCCGACTTTATAGCCGGCGCGCAGCAGGATCGATTCCAGCATTGAGCAGGTCGAGCCCTTGCCGTTGGTGCCGGCCACCATGATGACCGGGCAGCTGAAGCTCAGTTGCAAACGTTCCTTGACGGCGAGAACACGGTCCAGGCCCATGTTGATGACGGTTTCGGCATGGCGCGATTCAAGCAGCGCAAGCCAGGCGGGCAAAGTAGTTGGGAGGTTCGACATGATGGGACTCTGAAATGGAAACGGCGCGCAGGCCGGATGATATCCGATTGCGCGCCGCAGTGTGTGGCGATGGCCCAAAACCGTCATTCCCGCGCAGGCGGGAATCCATGCTGAGTTAGCCGTTCAGCACGCCATGGGTTGCCGCCGGCGCGGGAACGACGGAAATTAAGCCAGAACCTCTACCGGTTGATTTTGCAGCAAGGCCAGCAGACGGGCGATTTCTTCGCGCATCTTGCGGCGGTCGACGATCATGTCCACCGCGCCTTTGGTCACCAGGAACTCGGCGCGCTGGAAGCCTTCCGGCAGTTTCTCGCGCACGGTGTTCTCGATCACGCGCGGGCCGGCGAAGCCGATCAGCGCTTTTGGCTCGGCGATGACCACGTCGCCCATGAAGGCGAACGAAGCCGACACGCCGCCCATGGTCGGGTCGGTCAGCACGCTGATGAACGGCAGTTTCTTTTCTGACAACTTGGTCAGCATGGCAGTGGTCTTGGCCATCTGCATCAGCGACAGCAGACCTTCCTGCATGCGGGCGCCGCCGGTGGCGGTGATGCAAATGAACGGCACTTTCTGTTCCAGCGCCTGTTGCGCGCCGCGCACGAAGCGCTCGCCCACCACGGAGCCCATCGAGCCGCCCATGAATTCGAATTCGAAGCACGCCACCACGACCGGCAGGCTCATGATGGAGCCGCCCATGACGATCAGCGCATCGGTCTCGCCGGTGGCTTCCATGGCTTGCTTGAGGCGGTCCGGGTATTTCTTGCTGTCCTTGAACTTCAGCGTATCGACCGGCAGCGTGTCCATGCCGATTTCATAACGACCGCCGGCATCGAACAGGCTATCGAGGCGTTCGCGGGCGCGAATGCGCATGTGGTGGTCGCATTTCGGGCAGACGTGCAGGTTGGATTCCAGATCGGTGCGGTACAGGACGGCTTCGCACGATGGGCATTTGACCCACAGGCCTTCCGGCATGGTCTTGCGCGCGGCAGCGTCGGAACGCTGGATTCGGGGGGGCAGCAGTTTTTCCAGCCAACTCATAAATTCTCCTTGCAGCTTACTCGTGGGCCGAAGTGTAGCGGTTTCTCGCAGACCTGTCGAACATTGCATTACATTAATTTTGCGCGTCCGTCATGAAAAAGCCGGGCGTTTAGAGGGAAACCACTACGTCTGCCGTTCCGCAAGCGTTGGTTCGTTAATGTCAATTGTATAACCGCTGCCAGCAATGTACCGCAGATAACGATAAATCATCTCCTCCGCCGACAAGCCATAGGGCTCGCCCAGCTTCTTGTAATAATCGATCGAATGAAAATCGAGACGGAATGTTATTTCTTTACTCAGACTTTCGAAGTACGGATTGGGGATCACCTTACGCATACTAGCCCTTTCAATAAGAAATTTTTCTAGCAGAAATAATTCGTACAAAGCCGCCTTGACGATAACAATGAATGACAGCCAAGCGCCGCGCCTTGTCACTCCGCCGTGCTTGCGCAGGTTAGCTTTTGCCTTGCGGGGATCCCAGGTGAAGCGCACGACCGCTCCCTTTCAACATAGCGAATACTTAACTATGTATCAAGGTGAGCAGTCGGGATTTGCGGGACGTCAGGCGTCGAGGGCGGTGCGGATGGAGGTGGTGAAGGCTTGTACGGCGGCCACCGCGCCGTCTTTGCCGGCGGTTTCGATTTCCTGGATAATGCGGCTGCCGATGACGACGGCGTCCGCCACCTCGGCCACGGCGCGCGCGGTGGCGCCGTCGCGGATGCCGAAACCTACGCCGATCGGCAACTTGACGTGCTGGCGGATCGCCGTCAGCCGCTGCGCCACATCGGCCACATCGATATTGCCGGCGCCGGTCACGCCTTTCAGTGAGACATAGTAGCTGAAGCCGCCACCGACCTTGGCCACCTGCTCGATGCGCTGCCCGGTCGAGGTCGGCGCCAGCAGGAAGATCAGGTCCAGCCCGGCCGCGCGCATGGCGGCGGCGAACTCCTCACACTCTTCCGGCGGATAGTCGACCACGATCGCGCCATCCGCCCCCACCGCCGTCGAACGCGCAATGAACTCGGCGGCGCCGATGCGCTCGATCGGGTTGGCATAGCCCATCAGCACCACCGGCGTGGTCTGGTTGGTCTTGCGGAACTCGGCCACGTAATCAAACACGTCGTGAATGCCGACGCCGTTGGCCAGCGCCCGCTCGCAGGCGCGCTGGATCACCGGGCCTTCGGCCATCGGATCGGAAAACGGCACGCCCAGCTCGATGATGTCGGCGCCGCCGGCCACCAGGGCATGCATCAGCGGCACGGTGGACTCCCTGCCAGGATCGCCGGCGGTGATGAAGGTGACGAGCGCGGTCTTGTTTTGCGCTTTCAAAGCGCTGAAGGTTGCTGCGATGTTGGACATGGTCGGTTTCCTTAGTTGAAGTTCAGACCCATACGCTCTGCGACCGTATGCATGTCCTTGTCACCGCGGCCCGACAGGTTGGCCAATACAATCTTATCTTTCGGCAGCGTGGCCGCCAGCTTGGCCGCATAGGCCAAAGCGTGCGACGACTCCAGCGCCGGAATGATGCCCTCGATGTGGCAGCAATCATGGAAGGCCTGCAGCGCCTCCTCGTCCGTGATCGAGACGTACTCGGCACGGCCGCTATCCTTCAGGTAAGCATGCTCGGGACCGACGCCCGGATAATCCAGGCCGGCCGACACCGAATGGGTCTCGATGATCTGGCCGTTCTGGTCCTGCAGCAGATAGGTGCGGTTACCGTGCAGCACGCCCGGATAGCCCTTGGTCAGCGACGCCGCATGCTTGTCGCCATCCAGCCCCTCGCCTGCCGCTTCCACACCGATCAGCCGGGTATTCTTTTCATCGATATATGGATAGAAAATGCCCATGGCGTTGGAACCGCCGCCGATGCAGGCCACCACGTAGTCCGGCTGGCGGCCGGTCATTTCCGGCATCTGCACCAGGCATTCCTCGCCGATCACCGACTGGAAGTCGCGCACCAGCATCGGGTACGGGTGCGGACCGGCCACGGTGCCGATGATGTAGAAGGTGTTTTCAATATTGGTGACCCAGTCGCGCATCGCTTCGTTGAGCGCGTCCTTCAGCGTCTTGGAGCCGGACTCGACCGGCACAACCGTCGCCCCCAGCAGCTTCATGCGGTAGACATTCTGCGCCTGGCGCTTGACGTCTTCGCTGCCCATGTAGACCACGCATTCCAGGCCGAAGCGCGCGCAGATGGTGGCGGTGGCCACGCCGTGCTGGCCAGCGCCGGTCTCGGCGATGATGCGCGGCTTGCCCATGCGCCTGGCCAGCAATGCCTGGCCGATCACGTTATTGATCTTGTGGGCGCCGGTGTGGTTCAGGTCTTCGCGTTTGAAGTAGATCTGCGCGCCGCCGGCCATTTCGGACCAGCGCTTGGCGTGATAAATCGGCGACGGACGGCCGACAAAGTGCTTGAGCTCGTAGCGGAATTCTTCGAGGAATTCCTGATCCTGGCTGTAGCGCTCATAGGCGGCGTTGAGCTCAGCCAGCGCGTAGGTCAGGGTTTCGGCGACGAAGCTGCCGCCGTAGGGGCCAAAGTGACCTTTGGCGTTGGGTAAATCGTATTCTTTAGCGTGGAACAGTGGCTTCGCTTGAGGATTCATGATGGGCTTGGCTTTCTAAAATGGCATCTCCGGCCCGCACCGCCGCGACAAAGTCGGCGATCTTGCGGGCATCCTTGATTCCCTTGGCCGCCTCGACACCGGAACTGATGTCGACTGCATAGGGACGTACACCGACCACCGCGTCAGTCGCGTTGTGTACGCTCAAGCCACCACTTAAAACGACCCGAGGCGCGAGATCTTTTGGAATGAGAGACCAATCAAAACCCTTTCCTGCGCCACCGTAGGCGTCCACATAGGTATCCAGCAACAAGCTGGTGAACAAGGGACTGGCGGCGCGGTTTGCCTGCGCATATTCTAGCAGTTCATGCGAAAGCGTGTCAGGTTTGACGCGGAACACTTTCATGTACTGCCGCCCCGCCGCTGCCGCAATGGCAGCCGCCGCTGCCACGGTTTCGTCGCCGTGCAATTGAATCATCGACACCGGGGCGACGCGCACAATCGCCGCCACCTCGTCCGGCGTGGCGTTGACGAACAGGCCGACAGTGGTGATAAACGGCGGCACGCTACGGATCAGTTCGGCGGCACGCTCGGGCGTGACGTAGCGCGGGCTGTTCGGATAGAACACGAAACCGATCGCATCGGCGCCGGCAGCCACCACGGCTTGCACGTCTTCTTCGCGGGTCAGGCCGCAGATCTTGATACGGGTGCGCATGCTCATCCTTTAAAACCAGGGCAGCGCGCTGGTGGCTTCCTGCGGCAGTGCCCACTTTTCATCGTAGTCGATTTTCGCCAGGTACAGGCCGTCCGGCATGAAGGTCGGCGCGGCCAGCCCGCGATTTTTCGATTCCAGCAATTCGCCCAGCCAGCTGACCTCTTCGCGGCCCTGGCCGATGTAGACCAGCGAGCCGACCAGGTTGCGCACCATATGGTGCAGGAAGGCGTTGGCTTTCAGGGTGAACACGATCAGCTCGCCATGGCGGCGGATCTGGATATCGTGCATCAGCTTGACCGGCGACTTGGCCTGGCATTGGGCGGCGCGGAAGGTGCTGAAGTCGTGCCAGCCCAGCAACGGCGCCACCGCCGCCTGCATGCGCTCGACGTCCAGCGGGCGATGGTAGAAGCCGGCGCGGCCGACCAGCAGCGGCGAACGGGTCGGATTGTTGTACAACACGTAGTGATAGGTGCGCGCCTGGGCGCTGAAGCGGGCGTGAAAGAAATCGAGCACGCCCGGATCGCCTTCCAGTTCCTTGACCCAGCGCACGGCGATGGACGGCGGCAGAAAGGCGTTGATGCCGCGCAGCCAGGCGTACGGCACGCGGTCGAGATCGGTATCGAAATGCACCACCTGCTCGCTGGCGTGCACGCCGGCATCGGTGCGGCCGGCGCACGTGGTGGCCAGCGGCGCCTTGGTAAACTCCAGCAGCGCATGTTCCAGCTTGTCCTGCACGGTGAGGCCGTGAACCTGTTTCTGGTAACCCTGCCAGGCCTGGCCGTCGTACTGGAGCCCGATTGCGATCCGTTTCAATTGCTGCCCAATCTAAATGTCTGAGTCAGCCATTATATAACGCCGGGCTTTTATCCCAGCTGGGCCTTCATGGCGTTGGCCTTGGCGACCTGCTCGTCGCTGCCGCCGCGCAGCACCTCGTCCAGCAGCTCGCGCGCGCCTTCCTTGTCGCCGATTTCCTGATAGGCGACCGCCAGGTCCAGCTTGGTGTCCATCTCCATCTGCAGCGCCGACAGCGGTTCGTTACTGGCCGAAGCAGCGGCAGGAGCAGCGGTGTCGTTGTGGAAGCTGCCCAGGTCCAGGTCGATGTTCGACAAGTCGAATTCCGGCGCTGCCGGGGCCGGGGCCGGCGTGATGGTTTCCACCTCGGCCGGCAGGTCCAGCGCGGCGTCAAAGTCCAGCGGCGCCGGTTCCTGCGGCGGCTCGGTCAACGCCCGCACTTCCGGAATATCGAAACCGGCCAGGTCCAGGTCGAGCGGATCGACGGTGGTCAGGTCGCGCGCTTCCGGCGCTGGCGCCGCGACCGGCGCGGCGGCCGGCGACGGCAGGTCGAAGCCGAAATCCATGCCCATGTCGTCGGCCGGCGCCGGCGCTGGTGGTTCGGCGGCCGGGGCCGGCATTTCAATCGCCGGCGCTGGCGCGGCGACCGGCTCGAAGTTCAGGCCGTCCAGGTCGAAGTCCATCAGGTTGTCGTGTTCCGCCGCCACCGAGGCTGGCGAGACCGCGGCATCGGCTGCTTGCGGCAATGCGGTTTCCATGTCGTCTGCAGCGAACTCGGCGCCAAAGTCCGGGCTGTGCGAGATCGGCGCGGAACGCATCGCGTCCTGGCTCAGGTCGAAGTCCAGCGGCGATGCTGCGGCGGCGGCAGGCGCCGGCTCTTCGGCGGCAAACGTGTTACCGAAGTCGCTGCCGAAGTCCGGCGCCTCATAAGCGGCGGCGCCGGCGGCAATGCCAGCCGCGCCGGCAGCCAGCGGCGCGGCGGCAAAGCCCCCCTCCTCCTTGCCGGCGGTGTACAGCGGGTTGGACGGATCGAGCGCCTTGCCCATGCCGGCGGCGTGATCCCACTCGTCGCCCTGGCCGCGGGTCTGCGCGTACAGCTCGGAGGCCTGGGTTTCAAACGCGCGCGCATCCTTGCGGGCGGCGTAGATTTCCAGCAGTTTCAGGCGTACGGCGTGGCGTTCCGGATGGGTGCGCAGCGCTTCTTTCAGAATCTCTTCCGCCTGGGCGTCGCGGCCGTAGGCGATGTAGACGTCGGCTTCCGCTACCGGATCGACTTCATTGGTGTCCAGCTGGCTGGCCGACGGCGCGAAGTTCGAGTTGAACACGCTGTTGTTGGTGTCGATGCTCTGGCCGCCGGCGTCGGCGATCAGCGGCTGCGGTGGCGGCGGCGCGGTGTCGCCGAGGATCGATGGCTCGTCCTGCGGCACCACGAATTTCTTGCGGCGGCGCGACGCCATGATGCCCAGCGCGCCAGCCAGCACCGCCACGGCGGCCAGGCCGACGTAGGTGATATTCTCCATCAGCGTTTCGAACAGGCTCGGCTCGGCGAACTTCGGCGGCAGCACCAGCGTGCGCTTCGGCTTGACTTCGGCCACGGCGGGCGCGGACGCCGCTGCGGAGGCGGAGGCCGCAGGCGCTTTCACATCGGCAGCGGTCTTGCTCTTCAAGGCCATCAACTTTTCCAGATCGTTGACGTTTTTTTCCAGCTCCTTGACGCGGGCGGCGGCTTCGTCCACCTGCTTCTGCTTGGCGATCTTGTCTTCTTCCGCGGCCACGCCGGTCTTGCCGGCTTGCGGCTTCTCGTTGGTGGCCTTGGACAGCGTCAGCTTGTCTTGGGCGGTATTGGTGGCGTTGGGTTTCTCTTCCACCTTGGCGGTGACTTTGCCCGACGCGATCTTGCCCGGTTCGGTTTCCTTGGCAGCCGAACTGGCGGCGACCTGGCCGGCCAGCTTGGCGCGGTAGGCGTTGAAGTCGGCCGCGTGGGCGACCACCACGCCATGCGCTTCGCCTTCACCGCCGACAGCGCGGATCTGCTCGGCATCCGGCACCGCCAGGATCTGGCCGGATTTCAGGCGGTTCATGTTCTTGCCGGCGAAGGCTTCCGGATTGGCGCGGTACAGCGCCACCAGCATGGTGTCCAGCGATACGTCGACCGGTTTGACCTGGTTGGCGATGCGGGTCAGGTTGTCGCCTTGCTTGACCGTGTAATCGGCGGCGGACGGCTTGGCAGCAGGCTTCGCGGCTGGCTGCGGACGTGCTGGCTCGGCGCGCGCCGGCGCAGCAGCGGCTGCGGCAGCGGCTGGCTGCGCAGCGGCAGGCGTCTGCGCTGGTGCGGCAGCTGGCGCCTGCGCCGCGCGGTTGCTGACATCCACCGGCGCGGTCACTTGCGGTGCCTGGGCGGCGCGCAGGTCCGGCGGGTCGAGCAGGAAGGTGTACTCGCGCACCATGCGCCCGCCGTTCCACGTCAGTTCCAGCAGCATGTCGACGAACGGCTCGTTGATGGCCTGGCTGGAGCTGACCTTGATAACCTGCCGGCCATTGCGCGGCTCGACGTCAAACCGCAGCGAACTGAGCGCTGGGTTGAAGTCGATATTGGCGCTGCGGAAGGCTTCCGTCGGCGCCAGCCTGGCCACCAGCGCGCCGGCCTCCTCGGCCGAGACCGAGGTCAATTCGATTTCCGCCCGCAGCGGCTGGCCCAGCGACGATAGCACCGTCAACTTGCCTAACCCTGCCGCATTGGCCGTGGCGGCCACTAGCACCGCGCTGGCAACAGCGCTGGTGAGCGTTTTCAACGCAAACGAAACAATGCGGGGGCAATTTTGTACAGGCATAGTGGGGCGATTCTTATGGTTGTCAGTTGGAAAATGTTACTTTCCCAGATATATCAACATAACATCATGCACAGGAGCGTGCAAGCTTTGCACCACTTTAAACGACAAAAAGGGATTTCCCCTATGAGAACACATAGGAAAAACCCCTTCTCTTACAACGATGTCGCTGTGTGAATTTTACTGATCGAGCACGATGCGCAGCATGCGGCGCAGCGGTTCGGCCGCGCCCCACAGCAGCTGGTCGCCGACCGTGAAGGCCGACAGATACTCAGGACCCATGCTCATCTTGCGCAGACGGCCGACCGGAATCGTCAGGCTGCCGGTCACCGCGGCTGGCGACAGATCCTTGACCGACGCTTCACGGGTGTTCGGCACCACTTTCGCCCACTGGTTGGCGGCAGCGATGATGTCGGTGATTTCGTCCAGCGGCACATCCTTGTTCAGCTTGATGGTCAGCGCTTGCGAGTGGCAACGCATGGCGCCGATACGCACGCACAGGCCGTCCACCGGAATCGCCCTGGAACCGAAGTCCGCACCCAGACCCAAAATCTTGTTGGTCTCGGCGCCGGCTTTCCACTCTTCCTTCGACTGGCCGTTGCCCAGATCCTTGTCGATCCACGGGATCAGGTTGCCGGCCAGCGGCGCGCCGAACTGCTTGATCTCGTCCGCCGACAGGCCGTGCTGGGTGGCCAGTACCTGACGGTCGATTTCCAGGATCGCCGACGCCGGATCATCCAGCAGCGGCTTGACGGCGCCGTTGATGGTGCCGAACTGGGTCAGCAGTTCACGCATGTGCTGTGCGCCGCCGCCCGATGCCGCCTGATACGTCATCGACGTCATCCAGTCGACCAGACCGTGCTGGAACAGACCGCCCAGGCCGATCAGCATGCACGACACGGTGCAGTTACCGCCGATGAAGTTCTTCACGCCCTTGCCCAGCGCATCCTTGATGACGTGCATATTGACCGGATCCAGCACGATCACCGCGTCTTTTTCCATGCGCAGCGTCGATGCCGCATCGATCCAGTAGCCGTTCCAGCCGGCTGCACGCAGTTTCGGGAACACTTCGGTGGTGTAATCGCCGCCCTGGCACGAGATGATGATCTCGCACTTTTTCAGTTCGTCGATGTCGGTTGCGCTTTTCAGCTTGGTTTCGTTCCTGGCCATCGCCGGCGCGTTACCGCCCGGATTCGAGGTGGTGAAGAATACCGGCTCGATATGGGCGAAATCGCCCTCTTCCTGCATGCGCTGCATCAGGACCGAGCCCACCATACCGCGCCAACCTACCAGACCTACGAGTTTCATTTTGCTCTTCCTTATAAATTATTTATCCCCGCGTCATTCCGCCCATTGGGCGAAATGACTCCCGGCGAAAGCCGGGACCCATGCTGAGCGTGCGTTCTATGGATTCCGGCGTGCGCCGGAATGACGGCGTCAGCCGAGTGCTTTGACGACCGCGTTGCCCATCTCTTCCGTGCCCACCTTGGTGGTGCCGGCTTCGTAGATGTCGGCTGTGCGCAGGCCCTGGGCCAGCACTTTCTTGACGGCGTTTTCGATGCGGTCGGCCTGCTCTTCCTTGTTCAGCGAGAAGCGCAGCATCATCGCGGCCGACAGAATCGTCGCCAGCGGATTGGCGATGCCCTTGCCGGCGATGTCCGGCGCCGAGCCGTGCGACGGCTCATACAGGCCCTTGTTGTTGGCGTCCAGCGACGCCGATGGCAGCATGCCGATCGAACCGGTCAGCATCGCTGCCGCGTCGCTCAAAATGTCGCCGAACATATTGCCGGTGACGATGACGTCGAATTTCTTCGGCGCGCGCACCAGCTGCATGGCGGCGTTGTCGACATACATGTGGTCGAGCGCGACGTCCGGATATTCCTTGTGCACGTCGGTGACGATGTCTTTCCAGAACTGGAACGTCTCCAGCACGTTGGCCTTGTCCACCGAGGTCAGGCGCTTGTCGCGCTTTTGCGCGGCCTGGAACGCCACGTGGGCGATGCGGCGGATTTCGCCTTCCGCATAGCGCATGGTGTCGAAGCCCTCGCGCTGGCCCTTGAACGGACCGTCCGGGCACTCGCGCACGCCGCGCGGCTGGCCGAAGTAGATGTCGCCGGTCAGTTCGCGCACGATCAGGATGTCCAGGCCGGAGACGATTTCCGGCTTCAGCGTCGAGGCGTTGGCCAGCTCAGGGTACAGGATGGCCGGACGCAGGTTGCCGAACAGGCCCAGGTTCTTGCGCAGGCCCAGGATCGCCTGCTCGGGACGCAGCGGGCGGTCCAGCGTATCGTACTTCCAGTCGCCGACGGCGCCGAACAGCACGGCGTCGGCGTCCTTGGCCAGTTGCAGCGTGGCGTCCGGCAGCGGATGGCCGCTGGCTTCGTAGCCGGCGCCGCCGACCGGGGCGGTTTCCAGTTCAAACTGCTCGCCCAGCGCGTTCAGTACCTTGACCGCTTGGGTGACGATTTCCGGGCCGATGCCATCGCCCGGGAGGATTGCGATTTTCATGTCTTTGATCTTTAGATGACGTTAGCCAACCAGGGTTGGTTTGCCAGATGACGCGCTTCGTATTCACGGATGGTGTCGGCGTGACGCAGCGTCAGGCCGATATCGTCGAGGCCGTTCATCAGGCAGTATTTGCGGAAGGCGTCGATCTCGAAGGGATAGGAGACGCTGCCATTGCTGGTGGAAATGCGCTGCTGCTCAAGGTCGACCACCAGTTTGTATCCGGGGAAAGCCTTGACTTCGTTGAACAGATGATCGATCTGCGCTTCAGTTAATACGATGGGCAGCAAGCCGCTCTTGAAACAGTTGTTGAAGAAGATGTCGGCGAACGATGGCGCGACCACGGCGCGGAAGCCGTACTGGTCCAGCGCCCACGGCGCGTGCTCGCGCGACGAGCCGCAGCCGAAGTTCTTGCGGGTCAGCAGGATCGAGGCTCCCTGGTAGCGCGGCTCGTTGAGCACGAAGTCCGGATTCAGCGGACGCTGGCTGTTGTCCATGCCCGGCTCGCCGTGATCGAGATAGCGCCACTCGTCAAACAGATTGGGGCCGAAGCCGGTGCGGTGGATGGACTTCAGGAACTGCTTCGGGATGATGGCGTCGGTATCGACGTTGGCGCGGTCCAGCGGCGCGACCAGGCCTTCATAAATCGTAAATTTTTCCATAATCATTATTCTTAAGGTACAGCCACCGCGGTCATTCCCGCGCAGGCGGGAATCCATACTCAGCATGAATCCCCGCCTGCGCGGGGACGACGGAGTGGCGTCGGTTCGTCAATGCCCGGCGGCGCCTTGCACCGCCTGGCCGGCCTTCTGTACATCCTTGCCCATGCCGGCAATGGTGTTGCAGCCGGTGATAGCGATGGCGAGGAAGGTCAGGGCGATCAGTTTTTTCATGGGAGTTCTCAGTAAGTGGAAATTAGTGCAGTGCGCGCACGTCAACAAAATGGCCGGCGATACCGGCTGCCGCCGCCATGGCGGGAGACACCAGATGGGTGCGTCCGCCCTGGCCTTGGCGTCCTTCAAAATTACGGTTGGAAGTCGAGGCGCAGCGCTCGCCCGGTTCCAGGCGGTCGGCGTTCATCGCCAGGCACATCGAGCAGCCCGGTTCGCGCCATTCGAAACCGGCCTCCTTGAAGATACGGTCCAGGCCTTCGCGTTCGGCTTGCTCCTTGACCAGTCCCGAGCCCGGCACCACCAGCGCCAGCTTGACGTTGGAGGCGCGCTGCTTGCCGCGCACCACCGCTGCCGCCGCGCGCAGATCTTCAATGCGCGAGTTGGTGCAGGAACCGATGAATACCTTGTCGATGCGGATGTCCTCGATGGCGGTATTCGGCTTGAGGTCCATGTAGACCAGGGCTTTTTCGATGGCGCCGCGCTTGACGCTGTCCTTTTCGTGGTCCGGGTCCGGCACCCGGCCGTCGATCGCCACCACCATTTCCGGCGAAGTGCCCCAGGTGACCTGCGGCTTGATCTCGGCCGCGTTCAGCGTCACCACCAGGTCGAACCTGGCGCCCGGATCGGTGTGCAGCGTGCGCCAGTAGCTCACGGCCTGGTCCCAGTGCGGACCGGCCGGCGAGAATGGACGGCCCTTGACGTAGTTGATGGTGGTGTCGTCGACGCCGATGATGCCGGCGCGCGCGCCCGCCTCGATCGCCATATTGCAGACCGTCATCCGGCCTTCCATCGACAGCGCGCGGATGGTCGAACCGCCGAACTCGATACAGTAGCCATTGCCGCCGGCGGTGCCGATCTTGCCGATGATGGCCAGCACGATGTCCTTGGAGGTGACGCCGGCCGGCAACGCGCCGTCCACCTGCACCAGCATCGCCTTGGATTTTTTCTGCAGCAGGGTCTGGGTGGCCAGCACGTGCTCCACTTCCGAGGTGCCGATGCCGTGCGCCAGCGCGCCAAAGGCGCCGTGGGTCGAGGTGTGCGAGTCGCCGCAGACCACGGTCATGCCCGGCAGGGTGGCGCCCTGCTCCGGCCCGATCACGTGGACGATGCCCTGGCGCTTGTCGTTCATGTTGAAGTAGGTCAGGCCGTAGGACCTGGCGTTATTGTCCAGCGTTTCTACCTGCAGGCGCGAGACCGGGTCGGCGATGCCGTCGGCGCGCGAGGTGGTCGGCACGTTGTGGTCGGCCACGGCCAGGTTGGCCGACAGGCGCCACGGCTGGCGGTTGGCGGCGCGCAGGCCGTCGAATGCTTGCGGGCTGGTCACTTCGTGCACCAGGTGGCGGTCAATATAGAGGATGGTGGTGCCGTCGTCTTCGGTACGGACCACGTGGGATTCCCACAGTTTGTCGTAAAGCGTCTTCATGATGTCTTTATGGTACTGCTACTATTATCCAACTTGATTATGCCATATTGTGCAATGCAATAGCAGCCACCGCTGTCCAGCCTCTTGAGCCCGACGCCTTCTGCCTACCGCGCCACGTGGTATGACCCCAAAAATAAAAAAAGCCTGCGTGTGGACGCAGGCTTTTGGTTTTACTGGCTTGATCCGTGAATCAAGCCGCCATGCGTACACTACCCCTGCAACCGTCCATTAGGAACGATAGGCCCACCACTAGCACCAGCTCGCCCTCGGCGGAGCGCGCCGTGCCGGTAATGCCCTCGACGGTAATCGCGGTCATCGGCTTGATCACCAGGTCGGCAGTGCCATCCACCGCTTCCACGGCCAGGATGTACGGCTGTGGTGCCGAGACAACAATGCCCACCTTCTCGCGGCAGCTTTCGTAGCCCAGCGAGTCGGCCAGCGACCGCACCGGCAGCGGACGGCCCTGGTCCTTCAGCACCGGCGCGCCGCCCACTTCCATGAATACTTCCGGCAGCTCGACCACGCGCTGCACCACGGCCATCGGCAGCGCCAGTGCGGCGCCCGAGGTCGATACCAGCATGGTCGGCACGATCGACAGCTCGATCGGCAGGCGGATCGAGAACTTGGTGCCCTTGCCCAGCTCGGACTCGATGTGGATCGCGCCGCGGTTCTTCTCCACGGCAGTTTTCACCACGTCCATGCCGACGCCGCGGCCGGAGACGCTGGACGCCACTTCCTTGGTCGAGAAACCCGGCAAGAATACCAGCTGATAGCAATCGTCGGCGGTCAACTGCGCCGATTCCGAGATCAAACCCTTGCGCAAGGCGATCTGGCGCAGCTTGACCGGGTCCATGCCCTTGCCGTCATCCTGCAGCACGATCATGACGCTGTTGGCCTCCTGCCACGCTTTCAGCTGGATGAACGAGCGCAGCGGCTTGCCGACTGCGGCGCGCTCTTCCGGCGTCTCGACGCCGTGGTCCAGCGCGTTGCGCAGCATGTGCACCAGCGGATCGTACAGCGAATCCACCACCACGCGGTCGACTTCGGTCTCCGCGCCTTCGATGTTCAGATCGACTTCCTTGCCCAGGTCCTTGGCCAACTCGCGCACCAGGCGCGGGAACTTCTGGAACAGGCGGCCGACCGGCTGCATGCGGGTCGCCAGCGTGGCGCGCTGCAGTTCGGTCGAGTAGCGCGAGGCGCGTTCCAGCGTTTCGGCCAGCGTCGACATCAGCGTCTGCGCCTGGCCTTCGAACTTGAACTGCATCAGGCGCTCCAGCAGCACGGCGGCCTGATTGGCGGCCTGCACCGATTCGCCGGCCACTTCCAGCAGCGCGTCCAGCTTGACGGCGTCGATCCGGATCGATTCTTCCTTGGCCGGCGCGGCGTGCTGGCGTTCGTCTTTCTTGTCGGCGACTTCGCGGCGCGCGCCCGGCGCGGCCTTGACTTCGGCGGCGACGGCGGCGATTTCCGCAGCGCTTGGCGGCGCGGAAGCGGCTGCCGCGGCAGGCGCAGCAACGGCTTCCACCGGCGCGGCCACCGCCACCGGGGCCGGTGCCGAACGGGTGTAGCTACCGGCAGGCATGACGGTTTCATACATGCCTTCCCAGTCCAGGCCATCAGCCGATGGCGCGGCGGCCGGCGCAGCAACGGCTGCGACGGGCGCGGCGGCCACTGCCGGTGCCGGTGCAGCAGCAGCAGCAGGCTTGGCCGGCGCGCTGGACTTGCCGGCGATGGCGTCGTTGAGCAGCTGTTCCAGGTCGCCCGGCAGGGCCGGCAGGCTGCTCGGCTCGGCGCCGTCGTTCAGTTCGGCCAGTTGGTCGGCGACAAAGCCCGACGCTTGCAGCGCCGCCTCGATCGACAACGGCGTGACCGGCGCGGCGCCGGTACGCAGGGCGTCAAACAGATTTTCGGTCAGGTGGCAGGCCGTCACCATCGCTGGCAGGCCCATGAAACCGGCGCCGCCCTTGATGGTGTGGAAAGAACGGAACACCGCGTTCAGCGTTTCCTTGTTCTCGGGGTCGCGTTCGAGGCGCAGCAGGTGCTCCTCCACGTTGACCGCCAGATCCATCGCCTCAACGACGAAATCCTTCAGCATATCGTCCATTAGAACCCCAGATCGGCAAGAAGATCATCAACGCTGTCCTGATTCAGCGCCACGGTCGGAGCGGACGGACCGGACATCAGGGACACTTCTTTCTGTGCAATCTTCTCCTTGACCGCCGGCGGCGCATTGTCGCGCAGCAGCGTGGCCAATTCACTCTCGACAGTTTTCGTGATAGTCACCACTTTCTTGATCAATTGACCGGTGATGTCCTGGAAGTCCTGGGCCATCATGATTTCCAGCAGGCGCGCTTTTTCAGCTTCAGTGGCGGCCGAGACGGCAATCGCGAACTGCTGCGAGTCGCCGGCCAGCTGCTTGAACTGTTCCAGGCTGAGCTTGCCCGCAAACAGGTCGGCCCAGCGGTTTTCCATGTCTTTCGATCGCTTCGACAGCGTATCCTGCTCCGGCATGCCCTCGTCCAGGGTGTTGAGCACCTTGTTGGCGGCCTGCTCGGTCAGCGTGGCGACGTATTCGAGGCGGTCCTGGGCGTCGTTGATCTGGCTCGACGCTTCGGTCAGCGCCTTGTCGTAGCCCAGTTCGCGCAGCGAATCGTGCAGCAGACGCACGATGCCGCCCAGGCGTTCGAACATGGCCTTGTCTTCGACCGGCGCGCCTTCGGCTGCGGCGGCCGGGGCAACAGGCGCAGCGGGTGCAGCAACGGCGGCGGGGGCGGGGGCGGCCTCGGCCGGACGGGCCGCGGCGACTTCTTCAAACAGGCTTTCCAGGTCGTCTTCTGCGCTGGCGGCCGGGGCTGGCGCAGGCGCTGGAGCGGGCGCTGCTGTCTTGCTCTGAGCGGACACTTCTTCAAATAAGGCGTCGAAATCGTCAGCGGCGTTAGTCATAATCCCTGCTTCTCCATATTGATAAATTTACTGCCTAAACTAGCTGTATTTGGAGATACTAACATTGGAAAGATCGTCGAGGTATGCCGCAGGACACAAAAGTAGTGCTTTAGTGCAAAAAAATCGTGTCAGACGCATAAAAGCCCACACCCTGCACCACAGTATAAAGCGATTTTATTTGATAAACATCAAGTCTTTCCATACTGTCAATAATGTAAATCGGCGCTACAATCATCTTGTGAGTTGATGCATAAAAGGAGGTTTGTCATGTACCGCAAAATCCTGATCACCACCGACGGCTCGGCCGTGTCCAGCAAGACCGCCTGCGCCGGCGTGCAGTTTGCCGAGCAGCTCGGCGCCGAAGTGCTGGCGCTGTTTGTGGCCCCCGAATACCACTACCCGATCTACGTCGAAATCATCCCGCCCAGCTATCCCAGCGAAGCCGAATACCGCGCCGCCATGGAGCGCGCCGGCGCCGACCACACGCGCGACGTGGCCGAATCCTGCGCCAAACGGGGCGTGCCCTGCGCCACGCTGACCGCCTTCCACGAGAGCGCGGCGCTGAAAATCGTCGACGTAGCGCAACACCACGGCTGCGACCTGATCTTCATGGGATCGCACGGCCGCAGCGGCTGGGGGCAGCTCTTGCTTGGAAGCGTTACCAACAAGGTGTTGCAACATTCCACGATTCCGGTGCTGGTGCACCGCCTGATCAAGGAACCCGGTAGCAAATAAGCAGCCGGCGCCCACAGTCTGTAGTAATATGATCAACTTGATTCAAGAGTAACAACACTTACTATTAATCATTTTTTAGCTACATTCCCCATGATCCGTATAGTGATTGCCGACGACCACACCATCATGCGCGAGGGGCTCAAGCGCATCCTTGATGGCGCGCCGGATATCGACATCGTGGGCGAGGCCATCGACGGCTTCGAGGTGCTCGGCCATGTCCGCCAGGGCGGCTTCGACCTGCTGCTGCTGGACTTGTCGATGCCGGGCCGCAGCGGCGTCGACCTGATCCGCCAGGTCAAGGCCGAGGCGCCCAAGCTGGCCATCCTGATCCTCACCATGCACGAGGAAGAGCAGTACGCGGTGCGCGCCATCCGCGCCGGCGCCCAGGGCTACCTGACCAAGGAAAGCGCCGGCACCCAGCTGGTAGGGGCGATCCGCAAGGTGGCCTCCGGGCGCCCGTACATCAGCACCGAAGTGGCCGAACAGCTGGCGCTCAACATCATGATGCCGCACGAATCGCTATTGCATAAACAACTGTCCGACCGCGAATTCGAGGTGTTCTCGCTGCTGGTGGCGGGCCGCTCGATCACCGAGATCGCCAACAGCCTGCATCTGAGCGTGAAGACCGTCAGCACCCACAAGACCCGCATCATGCAAAAAATGGGCATGAGTTCATTGGCGGAAATGGTGCAGTACGCCGTCGCGCATCGCCTGTTGTCGCCCTTCAAAACCTGACAGCCCAGCTCATCCGTAGGACGACTCCTACAAACTTTAGCCCGACTCCTACCCGTAGATTCAGCCATTGCTGATATCTATCCGACCTTCGTGTTGGCATACTGAAACCATACCGTTCAGATACCTGTCTACAGGAGACCACCATGCTGTCCACGCAAACGTCCGAAATTCGCCCGGCCACGACGGCGCTGCAATCGTCGTCGATGGAAGCCGGCCGCCAGCGGCAGGGGCGGCTCTGGTCGAACCTCAAAGAAGTCTGCGACCTGCTGCACATTCCGGCCGCCAGCTCGATGGCCAACGAGGAATTGCTGTTCCAGCACGTGCAGTTCAAAACCGGCCAGCGCATCCACACCATCGGCCAGCCGTTCGACACGCTGTACATCGTCAATTCCGGCTTCCTCAAAACCGTGCTGATCGACGAATACGGCAACGAGCAGGTACTCAGCTTCCCGATGAAGGGCGACATGCTGGGTGTCGACGGCATCCACACCCGCCACTACTCGTCGGAGGCGGTGGCGCTGTCGGATTGCGACCTGATCCTGCTGCCGTTCAAGAAGCTGACCGCGCTCGGCCGCATCCACCTGGAGCTGGAAAACATGATGTACGGCGTCATGAGCCGCGAGCTGGTGCGCGAACAGGCCATGATCGGCATGCTGGGCGCGCTCAGCGCCGAGGCGCGGGTGGCGCGCTTCCTGGTGGCGCTGGCGGACCGCTTCGCTCAGATGGGGTATTCCAGCAAGCTGTTCAACCTACGCATGACGCGCCACGAAATCGGCAGCTACCTGGGCCTGACGCTGGAAACCGTCAGCCGCACCCTGTCCGCCTTCAACGAGATCGGCCTGATCAGCGTCGACCAGCGCACCATCGGCATTAAAGATCCCGAAGCCCTGAAAACCTTGCGCCGCCTGCCGCCCTCGCGCACGCGCAGCAAGCCCGCCACCGGCAAGGTCAAAGGTGGCGAAACCGTACCGTCCGGCCAGTTGCTGGCGGCCTTGTAGCACCGCAGTGAAACGTTAGTGATTCAAGTACTACCTCCCGCATTACCCAGCCTTGGGCCCGGTTGTTGACCGGGCCCTTTTTTATCGTCTTGGTAACGAAAAGACTGCAAAAACGCTTGCATTCCGCCGCGTCTTCCTCAATAATGAATGCAAATACGAATCATTCTTATTAAGGAGAAGCGAAGATGATCACGACTACCCCTGCGATGGCCCCTGTTGTAGCGGCCCACCCTGTCGCCGTTGCTGCCGCCCAGGCGGTCAAGCCGGTCAAACGTGTCAGCAGCGCCGGCCTGATGGACGGCGGCCGCGAACTGGAAATCGAACACGGCGGCCGCATCTACCGCCTGCGCATCACCCAGTTGAACAAGCTGATCCTCACTGCCTGATTGGTGCCGTACCGAGTAACTGTGCGTTAAAGGGCGCCGCCGCGCCCCATCTCCCCCTTGAGTAGCCAGCCGCCGCCAGCCACCCTCTGTTTCCACACCTGGAGCGTCTGATGGCCATCGAACATAGCAACCCGATTTTCCTCGCCGCCTCGCATGGCGGCCACAATCCCGAACTGATGCTGTCGGCCGTGCTGCATCTGATGTCGCACTACACCGCCGGCAGCGACGATGCCGGTGGCTGCGTCAAGCTGGCCTCGGTGATCGAGCGGCATCTCAAAGCGCTGGCCAGCCTGCCGGAGCTGGCGCCGGTGCTGAGCGCGACCTGCGCCCAGTTGTCGGAACAGTGGGCAAGCGAGGTGGAGCGCAACATGCACGAACAGGAAAAGACCAACTTCCTGAGCCGCATCATGGCCCGCGCGCGCACCGCGCCGTCGGTCGCCTGAGCGGAGCCGTTGACCATGTGCGAGAAACACGATCCCCTGGCGGCCATCATCGCCGCCGCCATGCCGCAGGTGGCCGGGCCGGTAGCCCAGCCGGGTCCGCGTGCGGCCGAGCAGAACGCCCGGCAAGTCATCAAGCCGGCCATCAACAACGTCTTTAGCGTGCTGGGCAAGGAACCGGAAGCGCAGGCTTCGCGCCGGCGCCGGCTGTGGGAACTGGGCCATGCCTGCCACTGCCCGCTGGTCGGGGTCGGCTTCCCGCTGGGCGTGCTACGCAAGCTGGTCGATAAGGTCACCAGCGGTAAAGTAGTGGCCGACGATTACGAAGTGCACGTCGGCGCCGTGACCGAATGCGCCAGCCGCAACCGCCTGTCGGAAGCGCTGCAAAAAGAACTGGAACGTCGCTACGCTGCCGTGCTGCTGCGTTTCCGCCACGCCAAGACCACCGGACAGGTGGCCGAACTGTGGCGCGCCGCCGTCAACAACGGCGACGTCGCCGGCGCCTTCTGGGCCGGCCTGACGCATCCGCGCTGCAATTCCGAACTGGAAGAACAGATGTGCCGCGACCTGCACATGGTGCAGCACCAGGCGGGCGCGTGCGTGCGCGCCGACATCAGCAAATTCAACGCTACGCTGGAAGAAAACAAGCGCCTGACGCACGAGCTGGCCAAAGCCCAGCAACGCGCTGCCGCGCTGATGGCCGAGAAAACCAGCGACGCCGACAAGCATGCCGCGCAGCTGATGCAATTGCGCGCGCAGGTGGTGGGTAAGGACAGCATGATCGACTCGATCAAAGCAGAGCTGGACCAATTGCGCGAATCGATTCCCGGCCTGGAGTCGCGCGCCAAGCTGGCCGAACGTCTGGGCCAGATGGAAGAACGCGAACGCGCCATGCGCCACCAGATCGCCGAGCTGAAACTGGACCTGGCGCGCGCCAACGACGCGTCCGTGGCGCCGGCGCCGGTACAGGAAGCGGCGCGCCAGGTGGTCGAGCACGTCATAAAAATGCCGCTGAGCCTGCGTGAACGCGCGGTGCTGTGTGTCGGCGGGCGCAACGGCAACGTCGCCAGCTACCGCGAGCTGATCGAACGCGAAGGCGCGCAATTCAGCCACCACGACGGCGGTCTGGAAGACAACGCCAACCGCCTGGAAGCGAGCCTGGCGGCGGCCGACCTGGTCATCTGCCAGACCGGCTGCATCAGCCACAGCGCGTACTGGCGGGTGAAAGACTACTGCAAGCGCAACGGCAAGCGCTGCGTGTTCATCGACAACCCCTCCATCTCCAGCCTGGCCCGCGGCCTGGAACAAGCCAGCGCCGATTAATCCCGGAGTTTTAGTAAACGTCGCGGCGGTAGCGGCCGGCGGCGGCTAGTGCGTCCAGGCCGTCGCGGCCTAGCGCGGCTGCCAGTGCGGCGTCGACGCCGGCGGCCATGCCGTCAAGACTGCCGCAGATGTAGATGGCGGCGCCTTCGGCGATCCAGTTACGCACCAATTCCGCCTGCTCGGCCAGGCGGTCCTGCACGTAGCGCCGTTCGGCCTGGTCGCGCGAAAACACCAAGTCCAGTTTTTCCAGCATGCCGTCGCGCTGCCAGCCGTCCAGTTCGGCGCGGTAGTGGTAGTCGTAGGCGGCATTGCGTTCGCCAAACAGCAACCAGTTGCGGCCCTGCCCGGCCAGCGCGCGCGCTTTCAGGTGGCCGCGCAGGCCGGCGATACCGCTGCCGTTGCCGATCAGGACCAGCGGCCGCTCGGCATTGCCTTCCAGGCGGAAGCGCCGATGCGGGCGCAGACGCAATTGCACCGTCTCGCCCAGCGACGCCTGCTGCGTCAGCCAGCCGGAGGCCACGCCGTGGCTGCCATCCTCGTGCGTATGCAGACGCACCAGCAAATGGACGCGGCCATCGGCCGGAATCGAGGCAATCGAATATTCCCGCGCGCGCGCCGGATCGGCCGGCGCCGCGACCTGCACCAGGTCGCCCGACTGCCAGTCCGGCAGCGCGCCGCTCAGCGGCTCCAGTTCCAGGTGATACACCGGCGCACCGGCGCTGCCGGCATTTAGCTGCACCCGCTCGCTCAGACGCCATGCGTCAAACGCCGGCGCACTCCAGTCCGGCGCGTCGCTGGTGCCGGCCAGATGGCTCAGTTGCTGTCGCCATTGCCCGATCGCCTGTTCCGAACTGCGGTTCACTTCCACCCGCGGGAACAGCGTTTGCGCGCCCTGCGCCTGCAGCCAGTGATCCAGCGCACGGCCGAAGCCGCAGAACTGGGTATAGGCGCTGTCACCCAGCGCCAGCACCGCGTAATGCAGTTGCGGCAACGGCAGAGAAGTGGTCATCAGACGGCCTGCAAAGCCGGCCGCCGCATCCGGCGCGTCGCCCTCGCCATAGGTGCTGACCAGGAACAGGATGCGCTCGGCATCCTGCAAATCCTGCGCGTCCAGTTCGGACAATTCGCACAGCCGGGCCGGAATGCCGGCCAGCTTCAGCGTCGCGGCAGTTTGCTGCGCCAGCTCATCGGCATTGCCGGTCTGGCTGGCGTAGGTGACGATCCAGCCGGGCGAGGCCGCCGCCTCCGCCCTGGCGCGCGCAGCGGCCAGGCGCTTGCGGCGCGTGCGCAGGTACGGCGCCAGGCACACCAGCGCGTAGCCCACGCTCATGCCTGCCACCATCATCAGCCGGGAAGGGTCGTTGGTCCAGATCATTATTCGTCTAACATGCTGCGTAAATGGGAGCTCAGGTATTCGGCGAAACCGCCATCCGGCTGGCGCACGACAAAACGCGCGGCCAGCCCGTGCAGTTCGGCCAGATGCAGGCCGTCCCGCCAGCCCAGCACGGTCAGCGCGGTGGACCAGGCGTCGGCCGCCATGCACTGCGCGTGCACCACCGTGACCGAGGCCAGGTCGTTGGCGATCGGCATGCCGCTGCGCGGATCGACGGTGTGGGAGTAGCGCTTGCCGTCCAGCTCGAAATAACGGCGGTAGTCGCCCGAGGTGGCGACCGCCAGCCCATGCAAGGCCAGCACCAGCTCGTCCGGCGCGGCGGCGCCCGGTGCAATGTCGGTCACCTGCTCCAGCATCACCCACCATGGCTGGCCGTCCGGCTTGACGCCGGCGCCGCGCAACTCGCCGCCCACCTCGACCAGGTGGTGCGCGAAGCCCTGCGTTTTCAGGTAATAAGACAGCCGGTCGACGCTGTAGCCCTTGGCCACGGCCGACAAATCGAGCTGCACGCCGCCCGGCTGCCAGGCCTGGCGGCCATCGCGCTGCAAGCGCACCGGCCGCGCCGCCAACTGGCTGCGGGCGATGGTGATTTCATCATTGGAAGGCGGCACAAAATCCGGCTGGTCGTAGCGCCCCCAAGGACCGAAGCCCCACAGGTTGACCAGCGTGCCGGCGGTCGGATCGTAGGCGCCGCCGGAAGCGCGCGCCACGTCCATCGCGAACGACAATACATCAAAAAATGCCGGCGGCAACACGTGCCAGCTGTCGGCGGGCGCGCGGTTGAAACGGCCCAGGTCGGATTCGGTTTCCCAGTGGCTCATTTCCGCCACGATGGAATCGAGCTGCTGTTGCAGCCCATCCTGCAAATGCGTGCCGACGGCGTCCGCTGCGGCCACCAGCCGCACCGACCAACTGGTGCCCATGCTGCGGCCAGCGTAGTCGCGGATCACGCCGCCTGCTGGCGCCGGGTCGTCGGAAACATCGTGTGGCAGAAGAACCCGGCGCATGCCCGCCTTATTCCGGCAAGATCTCGACCACGGCCGAGTAGCTGACGCGGCGCGGCGCCATCTGCGGCGGCTGGCCTTCGACACGTTTGATTTCCGGCCAGCTGCTGCTGATCATGTACTGGCCGGCGGCCGGCAGCGTCAACGTCAGTTCGCCCTTGTCGTTGGTGGTCTGGCGGATTTCGCCCAGCGTGCCGCGGAACTTGACGCCGCCCTGGAACAGGCTCACCCCCTGGTTGGCGGCCGGTTTGCCGTCCACCAGGAAGCGCCAGGTCACTTTGTCGCCCGCGTGCAGCTCGGTTGGATTGGTGGCCGGCACCATTTCCAGGCCCTTGCCGGTCGGCTTGAACACATTCATGTCCGGCTTGCCGGTGGAGACAAAAGTTTCCAGGCGGGTTTCCTGACGCGAGATTTTCACCTCGGTGGCGTCGGCCGGCACTTCTTTCGCCAGCGTTTCCTCGGTGGCGCGGAAGCGCTTCATATTGCCTTCCTTGTCCTTGTAGCTGCCCATCACGGCGGCGTTGACCAGCGCGACTTTGTAGGTGCCCGGCTTCGGCAGGTTCAGGTCAAAGGTGCTGCGCAGCTTGCCGTTGTTGACGTTCTGCGGCTGCAAGGCGCTGCCGTCCGGCGCGGTAATGCTCAGGCCATCCAGCTTCAGCGTGAAGTCGATGGTAAACAGGTTCTCGGCCACGGCGGCGTCAAACGTCACCCAGGCCGAACCGTCCCGCGCCGGCTCCACTTCCGTGGTCGACGGCAGGATGTACGGCTTGTGCGCCTGCGCATTCAGCGAGACGACGGACAGGCCGGCCAGCGCCAGTGCGATCAACGACTTATTCATTTTCGACATATCCCCGTCCGTTCTTATGGTTTGACTTGCACAACGACCGCACCGAGTTCTTCCTTGCCCTGGCCGTTGACGTTCTGTGCCGACTTCGGCGGCCATTGCAGCGGTACCTTGACCACTTCACGGCCACCGGCTTCGCGCGCCGCTTCCACCATCACGGTGTACTGGCCGGCCGGCAGCTTGTCCAGCGCGCCTTTCGGGGCATTCAGCGTGAACTCGCCCGGCGCCTTGGTCGCGCCCGACACGCCATCCAGCGGCATCGTCACTTCACGGCCGGTCTTGCGCCACCACGTGCGCATGTCCTTGAGCCACTTGGTGCCGGCGTTGTCCTTTTTCTTGGTGTCGTACAGCACGGCCAGGTTGGCCACCACTTGCTGGTCGGCGTTTTCCAGCCACGCAGCGATGTAAGGACGATGGTATTCCGCCACGTTCAGCTGCGGCACGTCGAGTTTGAGGGCCAGATCGGCGGCCATGGCCGAAGCACTGGCGAGTGGCAGACCAAGCGCGATGGAGTAGCGTAATTTCATGGAAGTCCTGTGTGGGATTAATGGATAAACAGCAGTGCAATTACGATGGGAATCAACACGCCCAGGCCCACCATCGGCCAGGTGAACGGCCGATTCGCCGCATGGAACTTCAAAATCAATAAACCGGTGATGCAGAACACCAGGCACAGCACGGCGAAGATGTCGATGAACCAGTTCCACGCCGGGCCGGTGTTGCGGCCCTTGTGAACATCGTTCAGCCACGAGATCCAGCCGCAGTCGGTGTTTTCGAATTCGGTCGCGCCGTCTTCAAGGCCGATGCGCACCCAGGCGTCGCCGCCGGCTTTCGGCATCGCCAGATAGACTTCGTCGGTGGCCCACTCCGCGTTGCGGCCGCCCGGCTGCACTTTAAAGGTGTCCTTCAGCCATTGCTCAACCGGCGCCGGCAGCGGCTCCTTGGCGCCGTCGTGCTGCTCGGCGTAGCTGCGCAACTGGGTCGTCAGCGGCGCCGGCAACTGCGCCTGCTGGCGGGTGATGACCGGTTTGGCTTCGATCTGCGACGCGTGGTTCAGCGTAATGCCGGTGACCGAAAACAGGAACATGCACAGCAGGCACATGGCCGAACTGATCCAATGCCACTGGTGCAACTGCTTCAGCCAGACGGCGCGGCTGGCATTGCGGGCGGAACTGGCGCCTTGTACGCTCACGGGAATTCCCTCGACGAAAAACATAAATGATAATGATTATCATTTGATGGGTCAAGCCGATTGTGTATCTGCTATGTAAAGTTGCGCACATTGTGCGGGCGGGAAGCGGGTTAAGGTGGACGCAACGACACCTTTATCATGGAGGCGCATCATGCCGCTCTATTCGCAAGAACAAATCAACACCATCGCCGCCAAGATCAAGCATGTGAAGTTTGGTATGTTCACCACGGTCGATGGCGATAACGTGCTGAGCAGCCGTCCGCTGACCACGCAGCAGATCGATAACGAAGGCAATATGTGGTTCTTCACCTCGGATGAGGCGGCGTTTACGCACGATCTGGCGCGGCATCCTGAGGTGAACGTGAGTTTTTCCAATCCGGACGAGCAACTGTATCTGTCGGTGACCGGACAGGCGTATTTGCTGAAGGACCGGGCCAAGGCGCGGGAATTGTGGAGTCCGCTAGTGCGGGCATGGTTCCCCGGCGGCCTGGATGACCCGCATCTGGCCATGATACGGGTACGCATCCAGACCGCCGAGTACTGGGATGCCAGCGCCAGCAAGATGAAGCAGTTGGTGCAGCTAGCCAAGGCGGCCGTCACCGGCCGCGCGGCGGTGGATATGGGCAAGCATCACACGATCTGCTTATAACCCCCATACAAAGGGGTCTGACCCCATGGGGTCAGACCCCGGCATAGCGGTGTGCGGGGTGCCAGCATGCTATTTCGACCGGCTGCCGCCGCGCCCGCCCTTGCCGTTATTCTGCTCCACATCCTCGCCTTCGTCTTCCTCCTCACCGGACTTGGCGCTGCCCTTGTTGCCCGGGTTGGAGCTCTGCTTGCTGCGTCCCGGATCATTCTTGTGACTCATCGCGCCGGCTTTGCGCGCCTCTTCCGACGTGAATTCATGCGCCGTGCCCTTTTCATGCGCGGCGCGGCCGCCTTCCGCAGCGATTTCGCGCTGCTGTTCCGGGTCCATGGAAGCGAACCCG
This sequence comes from Duganella margarita, assembly GCF_009857535.1. Lineage (GTDB taxonomy): Bacteria > Pseudomonadota > Gammaproteobacteria > Burkholderiales > Burkholderiaceae_D > Rugamonas > Rugamonas margarita. The sequence goes on along the minus strand of NZ_WWCS01000003.1, from coordinate 133,999 downwards.
CGTTTGCTGGTGTTGTCGCTCTGCTTGTTGCCTTTGTCGTTGGTTGCCATGATCATCTCCTGAGATAAAACTCCTGCGTGCAGCACAGGAGCAGTCATCCTAGTTCACGGCCATTCCGAGCGATGTAGGACGCCGACAATTGCCGATGTAGGAGCGGTCCGCATCAAGGAATCGACAACACCGCCTCGCCGCTGCTGACATACAGCCGCTCGTCCGGCTGCGCGACGACCGGATGACCGCCGGTGAACGCGCCAAACGACGGCAGCACCATGCGCTGCGGCCCCACCAGGAAGCACGGCAGCAACAGCGACTCCCAGCCCGAGCGCAGCCGGTACACCGGATGCACGTGCCCCGCCAGCACATACGATGGCACCAGCACATCCGGGTGATGGCAAAACGCGAACGGTCCGATCACGTGCGGCTCGTCCACCATCTCAATCGCCAGCGCGGGCGGCGGATCGCCCGCATGCGCGTCGTGGTTGCCGCGCACCACCGTCAAGCGCAGGCCGGGATGACATTCGCGCCACGCCTGCATGGCCGCCAGCGTGGCCGGCGCATGGGCCGCCCGCGCGTGCAGGAAGTCGCCGAGGAACATGACATGCCGCACCTCCAGTTGCGCCAGCAGCGCGTCCAGTCCCAGCAGATTGGCACGGGTGGTGCCGGCCGGCACCGGCACGCCCAGCGCGCGGAACGAGGCGGCCTTGCCGAAGTGGATGTCGGCGATGATCAGCATGCCCTCGCGCGGCCAGTAGGCGGCCTTTTGCGGCAACAGCAGCAGTTGTTCATTGGCCAAAGTCAGCATCATGGTCCGGCAGCCTTTTCGAGTTCGCGCACCAGACGGGCTACGCGGTCCGACAGTTTTTCAGTCGATAGTTTTTCACGGAAGCGCTCGACCATCAAGGCGAACCCGAATGGTGTGGCGCGTTTGATTGCATGGAACTGCACCCGGCGCGCCTGCAATTCCAGCAGCGTGGCGCGCAGGCGGCCAAGTTCCAGCTCCTGCTCCAGCACTTCGCGCTGGGCCTGTGTCAGCAACAGGTTGTTGGCGTCATGCTGGCGGAAGACCGCAAAGAACAAGGACGACGACGCCTGCAACTGGCGCGCGCTCTTGCCCTGCCCCGGATAGCCCTGGAACACCAGGCCGGCGATGCGGGCGATTTCGCGAAAGCGGCGCTGCGACATTTCGGTGGCGTTGAGGCTGGCCAGCACGTCTTCCAGCAGATGCTCGGTGGTGAACAGGTCGACATCGGCGCCGTGGGCGGCGTCCAGCAGCGGTGCCCACTCCAGTTCCTGTGCCGACAGCAGCTCGAAGCCGTAGTCGTTGACGGCAATCGAAAACGTCACCGGCGACATGCGGCCGACGCGGTACGCCAGCAGCGACGCCAGCCCGACGTGTACCGAGCGCCCGGCAAACGGAAACATGAACAGATGACGGCCCTCGCGGCTGTTCATGGTTTCGATGACGGTGGCGTCCGGCGTCGGCAACGACGACCAGCGCTGCTGAATCTCCAGCAAGGGCTTGAGCGCCTGCATTTCCGGCCCTTCGTAGCGGTCCAGCGTGGCCAGCCGCAATTGCTCCAGCGCCGCATGCGCCAGCTCGGACGACATCGGCATGCGGCCGCCCTGCCAGCGCGGCACAGCGCCCTTGGCGCCGGTGGCGCGGCGTACGTAGGCGGTCATCTCGTGCAGCCGGACGAATTCCAGGATGCGGCCGGCGAACAGGAAATGGTCGCCCTTGCGCAAGCGCGCGATGAACGATTCCTCCACGCTGCCCAGCCGGCCGCCGCTGACGTATTTCACCTGCAACGACGAGTCGGAAACGATGGTGCCGATGCCCATGCGATGGCGACGGCCTATCGCCGCGTCGGGCACGCGGTAGACGCCCTGCTCGTCCGGCAGCACGCGCCGGTATTCCGGGTACGCGATCAGCGTCTGGCCGCCGCGCGCGACGAAGTCCAGCGCCCACTGCCACTCCTCGTCGCTCAGGTGGCGGAACGACCAGGCAGTACGCACTTCAGCCAACAGTTCGTCTGGGAGGAAGCCGCCGCCCAGCGCGATCGTCACCAGATGCTGCACCAGCACGTCCAGCGGCTTGTCCGGCACCGGCCGCGCTTCGATGTCGCGCGCGGCGACGGCGTGGATGGCGCCGGCCGCTTCCAGCAGTTCCATGCTTTGCGTCGGCACCAGCGTCAGGCGCGAGATGCGGCCCGGCGCGTGGCCGCTGCGGCCGGCGCGCTGCAACAGCCGGGCGATGCCCTTGGCGCTGCCGATCTGCAGCACGCGCTCGACCGGCAAAAAATCGACGCCGAGGTCGAGGCTGGAAGTGCACACCACGGCTTTCAGCTGCCCCTGTTTGAGCCCCTGCTCCACCCACTCGCGCACTTCCTTGTCGAGCGAGCCATGATGTAGTGCGATCAGGCCGGCCCAGTCGGGACGCGCGTCCAGCATGTGCTGGTACCACAGCTCGGCCTGCGAACGGGTGTTGGTGAACACCAGCGTGGTGGACGCCTGTTCGATTTCGCGTATCACCGGCTGCAACATCTGCACGCCCAGATGGCCGCCCCACGGGAAGCGCGACGGATTTTCCGGGATCAGCGTGTCCACCAGCAGCTCTTTGCTGACATGGCCTTCGATGATCACCCCCTCCGGCATCAGCACGTCGCGCGCCCGTTCCAGGTTGCCCAGCGTGGCCGACAAGCCCCACACCAGCAGCGACGGATTCCACTGCCGCAAGCGCGCCAGCGCCAGCTGGGTTTGCACGCCGCGCTTGTTGCCCATCAACTCATGCCATTCATCGATGATAATCATTTGCAGCGACTTGAAGCGGTCGGCGGCGTCCGGATGGCTGAGCAGCAGCGTCAGGCTTTCCGGCGTGGTGATCAGGGCGTCGGGCAAGCGCTTGTTCTGGCGCGCGCGCTGCGCCGAGCTGGTATCGCCGGTGCGGGCTTCCACTTGCCAGTCCGGCGCCGCTTCCTGCAGGGCGCGCAAGGTGTCGGCGGCGAGAGCGCGCATCGGCGTGATCCACAGCACGCGCAGGCCGGTCTTTGGCGTGCTGCGCGCAGTGTCGCTGACGTCAGCAGGCATGCGGCGCGTGCGAGAACGCAGGGCGTTGGCGCGGCCAAGCAAGCGCTCACCATAGCCGGCGCGCTGCAAGGCGGCGAACCACACGGCATAGGTCTTGCCGGAACCGGTGGTGGCGTGCAGCAGGCCGGAGTGGCCTTGCGCGGCGGCGTCCCACACGGCGCGCTGAAACGGAAATACCGTCCAGCCGCGCGCGGCGAACCAGGCTTCCGCCTTCATGACGCCACAAGCAGGCTTCTCAGCGACTCCAGCGTGTCGGCTTCGTCCACTGTTTTATCTTCGCGCCGCCGCAGGATGCGCGGGAAGCGCACCGCAATGCCGGACTTGTGGCGCGGCGAACTGGCGATGCCTTCAAAGCCGATTTCAAACACCATGCTCGGCGTCACGCTGCGCACCGGGCCGAATTTCTCGATGGTGGTCTTGCGGATCGCCTGGTCCACCTGCGCAATCTCCACATCCGTCAGGCCGGAATACGCCTTGGCGAACGGCACCAGGTTGCGCTCCTGATCCCAGACGGCAAAGGTATAGTCGGTGTACAGCGAGGCGCGGCGGCCATGCCCCGCCTGCGCGTATATCAGCACCGCATCCACGCTGTAGGGATCGATTTTCCACTTCCACCAGGTGCCGACGCTCTTGGTGCGGCCGACGCCATAGCGCGCATCGACCGCCTTGAGCATCATGCCTTCCACGCCGCGTTCGCGCGATTCGGTGCGAATGGCGGCCAGATGCTTCCAGCTGTCCGCCACGATCAGCGGCGCCAGGCGCAGTTGCGGCGTGCCTTGCAGGCTGCCGATAAACTGTTCCAGCAACATGCGGCGCTCCGCCTGCGGCAGATCGCGCAGGTCGCGGCCGTCCAGTTCCAGCAGGTCGTAGGCCACCATCACTGCGGGCAGTTCGCCCAGCAGGCGCGCCGAGACCTGTTTGCGGCCCATGCGTTTTTGCAGGTCGGCAAACGGCGCTGGCGCCGTGCCGCCGTGCCAGATCAGGATTTCGCCGTCCAGCACCACGCCGTCCGGAATGCGCAGCGCCGCCAGCTCGGGGAAGCGCTCGGTGATCAGGTCTTCGCCGCGCGACCAGAGCCAGTTCTTGCCTTCGCGCCGCACCAGCTGCGCACGCATGCCGTCGTATTTCCATTCGACCTGCCAGCTGCTCAGTTCGCCCAAAGTGGACGGTTCGCGTTCCAGCTGGTGCGCCAGGAAGAACGGGTACGGCTGGCCGCCCCGCTGCGCCAGTTCTTCCGGCGCGTGGGCTGCGGTCAATTGTTTGAAGCCGGCGGCGGTCGGGCTGACGCTGCCGTCGGTCCAGCCCATCAGGCGTTGCGCGATCAGTTTGCTGTCGAGGCCGGCAATGGCGCTCAGCGCGCGCGTGACCAGCAGCCGTGAGACGCCGACGCGGAAGCCCCCGCCGATCAGCTTGGTCAGCAGGAAGCGTTCGCGGGTGTCAAGTTGATCCCAGTAGGTGAACAGTGCGGCGCGCACGGTTTCCGGCGGTGCGCCGCGCAACGGAGCGATGCCGAGTTCGATCCAGTCGGCCAGGCCGATTTCGCTCGGATGGGTGGGCGGCGGCAGCACCAGCGCAATGGTTTCAGCCAGGTCGCCGACCGAGTGGTAACACTCGTCGAACAGCCACTCGTCGAGGCCGGCGAATTCCATCGCGTACTGGCGCAACAGCTTGGTCGGCACTGCCTGGCGCGGCTTGCCGCCAGCGAGGAAGTAGACGGCCCAGGCGGCGTCTTGCGGCGCAGCGGCGGTGAAATAGGTTTGCAGCGCCGCCAGCTTGCGGTTGGTGGAGGTGGTCTCGTCCAGTTCGGCGTACAGGCGGGCGAAGTCACGCATGCTCGGCTCCTTCGGCGGCCGGGAACGCAGGGAGGCCGGGACCGGCCGCAGCAGCCGGGTCGCCAGCGCGGTCGGCGCCATCGGCCGGCGCTGCGGCGCTGTCAGCGGTCGCAGCATCGTCGGCCTCGTCGTCGCCGTATTCGGTATCGAAGCCGCTGGCCTGCAAGCCTTGCGCCTGTAGCCAGCGCACCAGCACCGCAATCGAGCCATGGGTCACGATCACGCGCTGCGCGCCGGTGGCGCTGATCGCCTCCAGCAACCCCGGCCAGTCGGCATGATCGGACATGACAAAGCCGCGGTCAACGCCCCGCCGGCGCCGCGCGCCGCGCAGCTGCATCCAGCCGCTGGCAAACGCATCGCTGTAATCGCCAAAGCGCTTGATCCACGGCGATCCCGCAGCCGACGGCGGCGCCAGCACAATCGACCTGCTGATTTCGCTCTTGGGCACGTCGGCCACCATCACGGTGGACGGCAACCACACCCCCTCGTCGCGATACACCTGGTTCAGGGTCTGCACCGCGCCGTGGCAGATGATCGGGCCATTGGACGCGTCCAGCCCGCTCAACAGGCGCTGCGCCTTGCCGAAGCTATAGCCCAGCAGCACGCTGGCCCGGCCCTGCGCCGCGTTGCCGGCCCACCAGTCATTGACGTCATCAAAGATTTGCTGTTCCGGCTGCCAGCGGTAAATCGGCAGGCCAAAGGTGGATTCGGTGATGAAGGTGTCGCAGCGCACCGGCTCGAACGGCGTGCAGGTGCGGTCCGCCTCGACCTTGTAGTCGCCCGAGGCCACCCACACCTCGCCGCGATACTCCATGCGCACCTGCGCCGATCCCAGCACATGGCCGGCCGGATGCAGCGACACCGTTACGCCGTTGTGCACCACCTGCTCGCCATACGCCAGCCCGGTGATATTGATCGGCCCCAGCCGCGACTTCATTACGTTCACGCCCGGCGCCGCCGTCAGATAGTGCTGATGGCCGCCGCGTGCATGGTCGCCGTGCGCGTGCGTGATGACAGCCCGCTCCACCGGCCGCCACGGGTCGATGTAAAACTGGCCGGGCACGCAATACAGCCCTTCTTTGCGTACGATCACCATATCTGCGGACATAAACGGCTTTCATTTTCTGAAGATAGCCGATTGTCACGCCCGGCAGCGCTCCCGTCTGTGAGAGAACGCACCGAGGCTAGCGGGTATCGATCACTTCCGCCATGAAGGTCACGTTATCGTCCTCTTCATAGACGATATGCACGCGCTCCTCGCCGACCATCAGCAAGGCGTCGATATCGATGGTGGGGCGTGGTGGTGGCGGCTCAACTTGTTTTGGCTTGTTGTGACGCGGCGGCTCAGCGTTCTTTTTTCTGGTGGACATAATTTCCCCGCTTGGTGAGTAAAGCGCTGCCCACCAGAGTATCCTGCACAGGACCGTTCCGCTATCAGATACTGCCTACAAAAAGGGTAGGAAGTCTTCGTAATTTGGCCGGATGGGCTACCATAGAGGCCTTGGCGCGCCTGCGCGCTTATCTGCCAAACAACACTACTGAACCGCACATCATGACCTTTACCCTCAGCGACAACGCTTACGGCACCGACAGCGCCGACGCCAAAAATGCCATGTACAACGATCTGCGCCCGCAGCTGCAAGGCCTGCTGCACGGCGAGACCGATTTGATCGCCAACACCGCCAATTTCAGCTCGCTGGTGTTCAACACCATGCCGGGCCTGAACTGGGCCGGCTTCTACTTCCTCAAGGGCGATGAACTGGTGCTCGGCCCGTTCCAGGGCAAGCCGGCCTGCATCCGCATCAAGAAAGGCCGCGGCGTCTGCGGCACCACCGTGGTGGAAGGCAAAGCCATCGTCGTGCCGGACGTGCATGCCTTCCCGGGCCACATCGCCTGCGACGTCAATTCGCGTTCGGAGCTGGTGGTGCCGGTGCGCGGCCCGGACGGCGCGATCGTCGGCGTGTTCGACCTCGATAGCCCGTTGCCGAACCGCTTCGACCAGACCGATGCTGACGGCATCGAAGCACTGGTCAAGCTGCTGGAAGCCACGCTGGCTTAATGCGCCTGGGCGCGCGCCAGCAGCAGCTGGCGTTCGCGCTCGTTCTGTGTCAGCGATGCGGCGCGGCCGAATTCCAGGCGCGCTTCGTCGTGGCGTCCCAGCCTGGCCAGCAAGTCGCCGCGCACGCTGGGCAGCAAATGGTAGTGCTTCAACGCCGGCGCTGCCAGCAAACCATCCACCACCTCCAGTCCCGCCTGCGGACCGTACGCCATCGACAGCGCCACGGCGCGATTCAGTTCGACGATCGGTGACGGCGACAGCTGCGCCAGCGCGTCATACAGCGCGGCGATGCGCGGCCAGTCGGTATCCTGCGCCTGCCGGGCGCGCGCGTGACAAGCGGCGATGGCCGCTTGCAGGCCATACGGCCCGAGGCCATGGCCGTTCTGCTCGGCGCGTGCCAGCGCCGCCAGCCCGCGCCGGATCAGCAACTGGTCCCAGCGCGCGCGATCCTGCTCCAGCAACAGGATCGGTTCCCCTGCCGGTCCCACGCGGGCGCGGGCGCGCGACGACTGGATTTCCATCAGCGCCACCAGCCCATGCACTTCCGGCTCGTCCGGCTGCAAGCCGGCCAGCACGCGTCCCAGCCGCAGCGCCTCTTCGCACAGCGCGGGCCGCATCCAGTCGGCGCCGGCGCTGGCGGAATAGCCTTCGTTATAAATCAGGTAGATCACTTGCAGCACCGACGCCAACCGCTCCCGCAACTCATGCGCGCGCGGCGCCTCGAACGGCACCTTGGCCTCGGCCAGCGTGCGCTTGGCGCGCACGATGCGCTGCGCCACGGTCTTCTCCGGCACCAGGAAGGCGCGGGCGATTTCCTCGGTGCTCAAGCCGCCCAGCATGCGCAAGGTCAGCGCCACGCGGCCATCGGTCGGCAGCACCGGATGGCAGGCCACAAACACCAGCCGCAGCACATCGTCGCCGATGTCGTTTTCCAGCGCATCGGCTACCGCGTGCTCCAGATCGGGGGCGGCGTCCTGCAGCTGCAGGTCGATTTCGTAGCTCAGTTGCGGTTCTTTTTCCTGATGCAGCTGGCGGCGGCGCAGCGCATCCAAAGCGCGGTTCCTGGCGACGGTAGCCAGCCAGGCGGCCGGCTGTTCCGGTACGCCGCTGTCCGGCCAGCGCTCCAGCGCCAGCACCAGCGCGTCCTGCGCCAGTTCCTCGGCCTGGCCGACATCGCGCAGCATGCGCGCCAGCACGGCGATGATTTTGGCGGACTCCATCCGCCACACTGCTTCAACGATTTTGTGGACGTCAGCCGCCACGGGCCGCTTTACTGAAGGCGTTGCGCAGCCCCGCTTCCAGCAGTTCGGCGCGCAGCCGTTCTTCGGCTTTGACCATTTCCGGCGTGAACTCCTGACGGTCGATGCGCTCGCAGGCCTCGCGGATTTCCAGCGTCAGGTCGCCCGGTTGCGGATACGGATACGTCTTGGCCCAGGCAATCGCGTCCTCGCGTGAGGCGGCCTGGATCATCCAGTAGCCGGCGATCAGCTCCTTCACTTCGGTGAACGGCCCGTCCACCACCGAGGTGCGCGAATTGGCATAGTGGACACGGGCAGCGGTGTCGGTGCCCTTCAGTCCCTCGCCGGCCAGCAGCACGCCTTGCTGCACGCCGCTTTCATTAAACGCATTCATCATGTCGATGACTTCCGGCGGCGGTTCGGCATTGGCTTCCGCGTCCTGGTCCGAACGCAGGAAAATCACGTAACGCTTCAGCGCGTCATTGCGCTTTGGGATGGTGCCGGCCGCCGTGCCGCGTTCATCGAAGCCGACGCAGTTGCCGGGGCAGCCGGCGTCGCGGATTTCATACACTGCGCCGCTGTCGAACAGGGGCCACCAGCGCACCTGCTCGACGATGTCCTCGCGCGACGCCGCCTCCAGCAGCACGAAACCGGCGATCAGCTCCTTCGGCGGAAACGGGCCGTTGAGCTCGACCCATTCGCCGCCCCGGCGCTGCAAGCGCACCGCCTCCACGCTGGGGCGCAGGAAAATGCCCGGCTCCAGCGCCGGCGGCTGTATCCCTCGTTCCGTGCTTTGATTGGCGCGGCGCAGTACCATGAATTCCATTACATCGAGCTCCAGATTGACTTAGGCATAAAGGTATCACAGGCGCGCCCGTAAAGCCTCCTCCCGGGCCACCACTTCCGGCGTGGCGGCCTCGCCAAAGTCGCTCATTTCATACACTTGACGGATTTCGATGTCCGACGGCACGTCGAATGGATTCGGGCAGCGCTTCATCCACTCAATCGCCTCTTCCTTCGATTTCACCTGGATCAGCCAGAAACCGGCGACCAGCTCCCTGGTTTCGGAGAATGGGCCGTCGGTCACGGTGCGGCTGGCGCCATCGAAATGGATGCGCGCGCCCCTGGCGCTCGGATGCAGGCCCTCGCCCGCCAGCAGCACGCCGGCGTTGACCAGTTCTTCGTTGAACTTGCCCATGGCGGTCATCAGCTCGGTGCTGGGCAGCTTGCCAGCTTCGGAGTCGGCAGTGGCTTTTACCAGAATCATGAATCGCATGCGGCGCTCCTTATTGGCATTCGGTCTGCTGTTTCATCGCTGCCATCATTTCTTCAGGCGTCATGTCCTTGATGTGGGTGGCGATGGACCAGTGATGGCCGAACGGATCGGTCACTTGGCCATAGCGGTCTCCCCAGAACATGTCGGCCGGCGCCATGCGCACCGAGGCGCCGGCGTCCACCGCCTGCTGGAACGAGGCGTCCACGTCCGGCACAACCATATGCAGCGTGACCGGGCTGCCTTTCAGCGCCTTCGGCCCGAGGCCGCCGTATTCGGGAAAGTCATCGGCCAGCATGATGGTGGAGTCGCCGATGGTGAGGGCGGCATGCATGATGCGGCCGTTATCGCCGGGCATGCGCATCTGCTCGACGGCGTTGAAAGCTTTTTTATAGAACTCGATAGCGTCGGCGGCGCCTTCGCATACCAGATGTGGAATCACGGTGGTGGTCATGATGGTCTCCTTGGGTTGACGAGTAGCTCACTCTACCCCTACGACGCACCAGCACCACATGAATCGACACGATTTTTTAACTATTTTTGGCTTTTTTGAACAACAGGAAAAACGTGGTGCTGGCGCCCGGCTGACTATCCACGGAAATCTTTCCGCCATGTAAATTCATGATGGCGCGGACGATCGACAGGCCCAGTCCGGCCGAATGGGCTTGATCCGAACGCGCCTGGTCGGCCCGGTAGTAGCGGTCGAAGATATGCGGTAAATGCTCGGGCGCGATGCCGGGACCGGTATTGCTGACCGCCAGTTGTACGCCCTCTTCCACTGCGCGCGCCGACAGATGCACTTCGCCACCGGCCGGCGTGTAGCGGATCGCGTTCGACACCAGGTTGTTGACGGCACGCTGCAACAGCACCGGGTCGATGTCGGCGCGCAGCGGCTCGGCCTCCACGGTCAGGCGCACGCCGCCGTCATCCGCCAGGATCTCGAAATACTCGTGAATGCGCTGCAATTCCACCTGCAAGTCCAGCGACTCGCGCCGCAGCGCCAGTTGGGCATTGTCGACCCGCGCCAGGAACAGCGTGTTTTCGATCATGCGCGCCAGTCGCTCGTATTCCTCCGAGTTGGACGCCAGCAGCGCCTGGTATTCCTCCGGCGTGCGCGAACGCGACAGCGCCACCTGGGTTTCCACCATCAGCGTGTTGACCGGCGTGCGCATATCGTGCGCCAGGTCGGCGGCAAAGCCGGACAGGCGCTGCACGCCGTCCTCCAGCCGGTCCAGCATGGCATTGAAGGCTTCGCCCATCTGCCGCAACTCCACCGGCGCATCTTCCACCGACAAGCGCGTATTCAGACGGCTGGCGTTGATATCGCCAGCCTTGGCGATCACCGACCGGAACTGCCGCATGCTGTAGCGCACCACCGCATAACCGAGCGCGGTGGCCAGCAGGGCGCCGCCGCACAGCGCCACCAGCAGATCGGCGACATAGGCACGCAGCAGCTGCAAGCGGTCCGACCGTTCCCGCGCCAGCGTGATCTGCACCGGCTCCCCGGCGTCGCCGGCCGCCGGGTTGACGCCCACCAGCCCGGTGGCGCGCACCATGCGGCCGCGGCCCACGGCCGGTTGCCAGTCGTGCACGTCGTCCATGGTCGGCGCGCGCTGCGCCGGCACGCTGTCCACTGCCGGCAGCGGCCGCGAGGTGACGGAGGTCTGCACCAGCGGCTTGCCGTCGGCGCCATTCACCCTCAGCATGAAGTCGTTGTGGCCGTACAGCGTGTCGGTCAGCGGCCGGGCGTTCTGCACCATGGCCGACACCGACGGTAACTCGGCCAGCACGCGGCGGATCTGGCTGACCTTGGCAATCAGCTCGACATCATCGCGATAGGCCATCTGCCGCTGCAAGGTGTGATACAGGTAGGCGCCGACGGCCAGGAAAGTCGCCACCGCCACCGCCGACAGCAGCAAGGCCACGCGCAACGTCAGCGACAACGGTCGGCGCTTCACGAACGCGCTTCCAGCAGATAGCCCATGCCGCGCACCGTCTGTACCAGCTTGAGCGGATACGGGTCGTCCAGCTTGACGCGCAGGCGGCGGATCGCCACGTCCACCACATTGGTGTCGGAATCGAAATTCATGTCCCATACCATGGAGGCGATCTGCGTGCGCGACAGCACCTCGCCCTGGCGCTTGGCCAGCAGGTGCAGCAGGGCGAATTCCTTGGCGGTGAGCTCGATGCGCTGGCCGCCGCGCGACACGCGCCGCCGCAGCACATCGATTTCCAGATCGGCCACGCGGATCACTTCCGCTTCGCGCACCGGGCCGCGCCGCATCAGTGTCTTGACCCGCGCCAGAAACTCGGCAAACGCAAACGGCTTGACCAGGTAATCATCGGCGCCCAGCTCCAGTCCCTTGACGCGATCGGCCACATCGTCGCGGGCGGTCAGGAACAGCACCGGTGTTTCCTTGCGCTCACGCAGCTTGGCCAGCACTTGCCAGCCATCCATCTGCGGCAGCATCACGTCCAGCACGATCAGGTCGTAATCGATCTCCAGCGCCAGCGCCAGGCCGTCGACGCCGTTGCGCGCCAGGTCGGCCACGTAGCCCGATTCCTGCAGGCCCTTGACCAGATAGTCGCCCGCTTTGGGCTCGTCTTCAACAATAAGTATTTTCATGATGGCTGAATTGTCGGCTGTTTGCGCCGCCGTGGGGATTACAAATCTGTCATTTGAGCGTCATCTTCCTGTCAGTGCCCATTGCCTAGACTGGCTACATCTTCACTCCACACCGAAAGGAAACATCATGTTTAACGCCCTGCGCACCACCATCATCGCCGCCGCCTTCCTCACCGGCGCCGCCCACGCTGCGGTCAATCCGCATCCGCAATTCGGCATGGCCACCAGCAACGACAACGCCGACAATCAGGTAACCATCAACGCCAACACCAAATCGGTCAACGTCAACAACGGCGACACCGTGGCCTTCAACGTCAACGGCAAGACCTTCACCTGGCATTTTGACACGCTGCACGCCGAAGAAGCCTTCAGCCTGTCCAAAATCGCGCCAGCTGGCGTGGATACCGGCAACGTAACGGTCTACGTCGGCAGCAACCCGCTGTACCGAGGCTAAGCTGGTGCGCGCCGCCCTCATCGCCGGCCTGGCCGCCCTGTCGCTCGCAGCGGCAGCGGCCAGCGCGCAGGAGCACCATCATCATGGCGAGGCCGCCTCGATGCCCCCGGCGTCGGCAGCGGCTCCCGTCTTCGTCGCCAGCAGCGCCAAGCCGTTCAGCGCGCTGATGGACGACGCCATGGCCGTCATGGAGGCTGGCATGCGCCAGGCGCCGATGAACGGCAATCCCAACCACGACTTCGTCACCATGATGATGCCCCATCACCAGGGCGCTGTCGACATGGCAAAAGCAGTGCTGCTATCCACACAAGATCCCGAGATCCGCAACCTGGCGCTCGGCATCATCGCCGAGCAGCAAGTCGAAATCCAGGTCATGCAGGCCTGGCTACAACACCACCCCACCAAGGAGACCACCAAATGAAGCAACTCGCATTCGCCGCCGCCATCGGCATGGCCTTCAGCGTTCACGCCGAAGCCGCCATCTCGCCGCTGGACCGGGTCTATACCGCCGACCAGAATACCAATACCGTCTCGGTCTTCAGCCCGGCGACCAACACCCTGCTCGGCCAGATCAAGCTGGGCAACCAGCGGCCGGACGTGCTGTCGCCGCTGTACAAAGGCGAGATCAATGTGCACGGCCTGGGCTTTTCGCCGGACCACAAGACGCTGATTGCGATTTCCAACGGCTCCAATTCGGTCACCTTTATCGATACCGCCACCAACAAGGTCAAGGGCAAAACCTACGTCGGCCGTTCGCCGCATGAAGGCTTCTTCAGCGCCGATGGCAAGGAAGTGTGGGTGGTGGTGCGCGGCGAAGACTATATTTCGGTGATCGACCCGGTGACCTTCAGGGAAACCCACCGCATCCAGACCGAACTGGGACCGGGCATGGTGCAGTTCCATCCGGATGGCAAGCTGGCGTTTGCCGTCTCCAGCTTTACGCCAACCGTCGACATCATCGACGTGGCGACGCACACCATCATCAAGCGCATCAGCGTGGTCAGCCCGTTCTCGCCGTTCCTGCAATTCACCCCGGACTACAGCGAAATCTGGATGACCCACAAGGATGTCGGCAAGGTCACGCGCATCAGCACCAAAACGCTGGAAGTGACCGGCGTGATCGACACCGGCTTCATCACCAACCATCTGGCGTTTGCCAAGGTCGGCGGCGAAGTGCGCGCTTATGTGACGATCGGCGGCGAAAACGTGGTCAAGGTGTACAGCACCGGCCCGCAAGCCAAGCTGCTGGCCACCATTCCGACCGGCGCGCTGCCGCATGGCGCCTGGACCTCGGACGACAACAGCCGCGTCTACATCGGCCTGGAAAACGGCGATGGCGTCCAGGTGATCGACACCGCCACCAATAAAGTGATTGCCAGCATGGGCGGCGGACAAGCGCCGCAGGCGCTGGTGTATCTGTCAAACGTGGCGCCATCGGCTACCGACGCGGCCAACCTGGTGCCGCGCGTGAATCAGGATTCGGTGAATATCCAGCTGAAGCCGGTCGCAGGTGAAGCCAAGGGATTTGTGGTGGTGCGCAGCCTGGGCGTGGTGGAGTCGATCGAGGCCTTCCTGTACAAGCTCAAGCCGGATACGCAATATGACGTCTATGCCGGCACCGGCGCGGCGCCAGTCGGCAGCTTCCGCACCAACGCCATGGGCATGGCGAATGGCACCATGATCGGTCCCGGCCACGCCGATGGCGCCATCACCGTCAAGCAGGCCGGCGGCGCCACGGTGCTGACCTCCCTATGTCATAAGTAAGAGGATTGTTGAGCCGCCCTCAAATCTCTTTTTACCGTGCGGTGCTTGCCGCTTCTTACCGTGCCACTGAGACTGGGGCTCTACCCCATCTCAGGAGACACAATGCAAAACAAGCCAAGCTGGTATCCGTCGCGCTTTGGCGCGGAAGATGAAATCGGCGCCGCCAACCTCATCACGCCCGAGCGGGTGTTGAAGGCGGCGGCGCTGATCAAGACGGGCCGCACCTATCCATTGGCGGTGCCGGTCAGCAAAGACCTGCCGGCCTTCCGCCACCGCAGCTTCAAACTGTACAACATCCAGCCCGGCGAACAGGCCGGCAAAACCACGGGCCCGAACCAGTTCACCTTCAACGACGAACTGGCGGTGGCGTGGACCGGCGTCGGCACGCAACTCAACGGCATCGGCCATATCGGCATCAATCATGTGTATTACAACGGTAATGACGCCAAAGACTTCGTCACTGTCGAGGGCGTGAAAAAGCTGGGCGTGGAGAAAGTGCCGCCGCTGGTGGCGCGCGGCGTGGTGCTGGATATGGCGGTGCATTTCGGCGTGGATATCGTGCCGGGCGGCACTACAATCACCGTGGCGGACATTGAGGCCACGCTGGCGCGCCAGGGCATAGCCATCGAGGCTGGCGACGTGGTGCTGTTCAATACCGGCTGGCTGGAGCTGATCGGCAAGGACGACAAGCAATTCCTGGAAGTCGAGCCGGGCATCGACATCGAGGCCGCAAAGTGACTGGCCGAGCGCGATATCGTCGCTTTCGGCGGCGACACCTGGGCCTCGGAGGTCTATCCGAACCCGACCGGGGAAGAATTCCCGGTCAACCAGTTCATGCTGGCCCAGCGCGGCATCTACAACCTGGAGTTGATCGACACGCGGGCGCTGCTGCGCGACGGCGTCTTTGAATTCCTGTTTGTGCTGGGCCAGCCGCTGTACGTCGGCTCGACCCAGGTCAACATCAATCCGGTCGCAATCGCCTGATCGTTACTTCGCTGCTTCCAGGATCAGGTTGGCGATCTCGTCCGCGTGCGAGATCATCGACAGGTGACTCGACGCCAGTTCGATGGTCCTGGCGCCCATGCGCTTGGCCAGGAAACGTTCCAGGTCCGGCGAGGTGGTGCGGTCGTTGGTCGACACCGCGTAATAGGTCGGCTTGACCTTCCACGCCGCCTGCGTGGTGCGGGCGCTGAACAGGGTCTGCGCGATGCGGCCCTGGCCGGCGTACAGCACGCGCGCGCGCGCCGGGTCCAGGTCGCCGCCGAAGTCGCGCACAAACGCTTCCTCGCTCAACTGCGCAAAACCGTCCGCCGACTTGACCAGACCGGCGCTGGCCGGCGGCGCCGGGAACCTGGCCGCCAGCGCGCCGTAATCTTCGCCGGCCTCCGGCGCCCGCGCCGCCACATACACCAGCGCCTTGACCTTGGCATCGCCGCCAGTCTCGCTGATCACCGTGCCGGCCCACGAATGGCCCACCAGCACCACCGGCCCGTCCTGCAGCGCCAGCACGCGGCGGGTGGCGTCGGCGTCGTCCGCCAGCGAGGTCAGCGGGTTCTGCACCGAGGTGACGTGCTTGCCGGCTTTCTGCAATTTGGCGATCACGTCATTCCAGCACGAGCCGTCGGCATACGCGCCATGCACTAACACGATATTATTGACTTCTGCCGAAGCGGCGCCGGAAAACAGTGCGGCGAATGCGCCGGCCAGTAACAGCTTGTTCATGATGGTTCCTTCCGTGGTGAGAATGAAACCAGTATAAAAATCCCTCCCTGACGGCAAGGTGACAGCTGGATTACAAACAGATTACATTCCGGCGTGGAATACAGCGTATGGGCCTGTTGATACATGCCAGAAACAATTCTTAAGTCAACCATAACGATTAAGACGATAAAATTATTCACTAATGTAGCAATAGTTGGTATCTCTGCTGCATAAGCGCAGCATCATCAGCATCACCTTGGCATTGATTAGCCTGGCTCATAAGGTCATGCGATTCCGCCGCATTATTCAAAATGCTGCACCGCGCTATATTGTCCGGTCAGTCTGTCCCTGGGGGTAATTTGTGTGTTAATTGAAATCGTCCGTGTGGCGCTCCGGCGCCCCTATACATTTGTGGTCATGGCCTTGCTGCTGCTGATCATCGGTCCGCTGGCAGCAATGCGCACGCCGACCGACATCTTCCCCGACATCCGCATCCCGGTGATCGCGGTGGCATGGCAGTACACCGGCCAGCCGCCCGACCAGATGGCCGGCCGTGTCTCGACGCTGTTCCAGCGCGCGCTGACCACCACCGTCAACGACATCGAACACATCGAGGCCAATACCTTCACCGGCGTGTCCATCGTCAAGATCTTCTTCCAGCCCGGCGTCAACGTGGCGGTAGCCAATGCCCAGGTGACGGCGATCTCGCAGGCGCTGCTCAAGCAGATGCCGGCCGGTATCACCCCCCCGCTGATCATTAACTACAATGCGGCTACTGTGCCGATTCTGCAAGTGGCGCTGTCGGGCAAAGGCCTGACGGAACAGCAGCTGTCCGACCTCGGCACCAACACCGTCCGTACGCCGCTGGTCAGCGTGCCGGGCGCGGCGATTCCGCTGCCGTACGGCGGCAAGCAGCGCCAGGTGCAGATTGATGTCGATCCGGCGCTGTTGCAGGCGCGCGGCCTGTCGGCGCAGGACATCGCCAACGCGCTGGCGGCACAAAACGTGCTGACCCCGGTCGGCACGCAGAAAATCGATTCGCTCGAATACACCATCCAGCTCAACAGCGCGCCAACGGCCATCGCCGACCTGGCGCGCCTGCCGGTGAAAGTGGTCAACGGCGCCACCATCTACCTGGGCGACATCGCCAACGTCCACGACGGCAATGCGCCGCAAACCAACGTGGTGCACGTCGACGGCAGCCGTTCAGTGCTGATGTCGGTGCTGAAAAATGGTTCGACCTCGACGCTGGCAATTGTCGACGGCATCCGCAACAAGATCGACACGCTCAAATCCGGCTGGCCGGAAGCGCTGAAAGTCACGCCGATCAATGACCAGTCGGTGTTCGTGCGCGCCGCCATCAAAGGCGTGGCGTCGGAAGGCGTGATCGCCGCCGCGCTGACCAGCCTGATGATCCTGCTGTTCCTCGGCAGCTGGCGCTCGACCATTATTATTGCAGTATCGATTCCGCTGTCGATTCTCGGTTCCATCATCGCGCTGTCGGCGATCGGCGAGTCGCTCAACCTGATGACCCTGGGCGGCCTGGCGCTGGCGGTGGGTATCCTGGTCGATGACGCCACCGTGACCATCGAAAACATCAACTGGCATCTGGAACAGGGCAAGCCGGTAGAAACCTCGATCATGGACGGCGCGGCGCAGATCGCCACCCCGGCTTTTGTCTCGCTGCTGTGTATCTGTATCGTGTTCGTGCCGATGTTCTTCCTGGACGGCGTGTCGCGCTTCCTGTTCGTGCCGATGGCCGAGGCGGTGATCTTCGCGATGATCTTCTCGTTCCTGCTGTCGCGTACGCTGGTGCCAACCATGGCCAACTACCTGCTGAAAGCGCACGACACCGGCGAAGGCCATGCCCACGGTCACCACGGCGCGGCCACGCTGCCGCCGTCGAGCAATCCGCTGGTCAACTTCCAGCGCGCCTTCGAAGCGCGCTTCGAGCGCCTGCGCGCCGGCTACTATGGCATCCTGGAATCGGCCATCGGCAGCCGTCCGAAGTTCATCATCGGCTTCATGGTGGTGGTGCTGGCGTCGTTTGCGCTGGTGCCTTTCCTGGGCAGTAACTTCTTCCCGTCGGTCGACTCCGGCCAGGTGCTGCTGCACGTGCGCGTGCCGGTCGGTACCCGGATCGAAGAAACCGCGGCCCGCTTCGCTCACATCGAGCAAGCCATCCGCCGCGTGATCCCGTCCAAGGAAATCGTCACCATGACCGACAACATCGGCATGCCGGCCAGCTCGATCAACACGGTGTACAACAACACCGGCATGATGGGCAGCCAGGACGGCGACTTCCAGATCGCGCTGGGCGAAGACCATGCGCCGACCGCCGAATATGTGCGCAAGCTGCGCAAGGTGCTGCCGGAAGAGTTCCCGGACACCACCTTCTCGTTCCCGCCCGCCGACATCGTCGGCCAGATCCTGAACTTCGGTTCGCCGGCGCCGATCGATATCCAGATCCGCGGCGCCAAGATCGAGGACAACTACGTCTACGCCGACAAGCTGCTGAAACGCATCCGCGCCATCAAGGGCGTGGCCGATGCCCGCATCCAGCAGTCGAACAAGGCGCCGGTATTCAACGTCGACCTCGACCGTACCCAGGCGCAGCAACTGGGCCTGAACACGCGCGACATCACCAACAGCATGGTGGTCAACCTGGCCGGTTCGTCGCAGGTGGCGCCGACCTTCTGGCTCAATCCAGCCAACGGCGTCAGCTATCCGATCGTCATGCAGACTCCGCAACCGCAGCTCGATTCGCTGACGGCGCTGGCCAACCTGCCGGTCGGTAACGGCACCTCCACCGGCACCGCCACCCTGGGCGGCGTGGCCCGCTTCCAGCGCGGCACCGCGTCGGCGCTGGTCAGCCAGTACGACATCTCGCCGATGGTGCAGATCTACGCCACCACCCAGGACCGTGACCTCGGCGCCGTCGCCAAGGACATCAACAAGATACTGGAAGAAACCAAGGCCGAACTGCCGAAGGGTTCGTCGGCGCAGATGCTGGGCCAGGTAAAAACCATGGACCGCGCCTTCTCCGGCCTGCTGTTCGGCCTGCTTGGCGCCGTGGTGCTGATTTACTTCCTGATCGTGGTCAACTTCCAGTCGTGGCTGGACCCGGCCGTGATCGTTTCGGCGCTGCCGGCCGCACTAGCGGGCATCGTCTGGATGCTGTTCGCCACCAATACCACGCTGTCGGTGCCGGCGCTGACCGGCGCCATCATGTGTATGGGTGTGGCTACCGCCAACTCGGTGCTGGTGATCTCGTTTGCGCGTGAACGCCTGGAAGAACTGGGCGACGCCACCGCCGCCGCGCTGGAAGCCGGCTCGGTCCGCTTCCGTCCGGTGCTGATGACGGCGCTGTCGATGATCATCGGCATGCTGCCGATGGCCCTCGGCCTGGGCGATGGCGGCGAGCAGAATGCGCCGCTGGGCCGCGCCGTGATCGGCGGCCTGATCTTCGCGACCACCGCCACGCTGCTGTTCGTGCCTGTGGTGTTCAGCCTGGTGCACAAAAAGCATGCGCCGAAATCCCAATCCAACGACCAACCTATTTCCGGAGCACCTGTCCATGCAAACTAAACCAACCCGTATGGGGCACAAGCCGCTGGCCGTGGGTCTGATCGTGCTCGCCGTCGCCCTGGTGGCGGCCGGCGTGATCAGCCGCCGTTCGGTCGCCGAACAAGTCAACGAAGCCAGCGCGCCGCTGGTGCCGATGGTCAGCGTGCTGGCCGTCAAACCGATCACCGGAGCGCCGCTGGAACTGCCGGCCCGCATCGAAGCGTGGCAACGCGCGCCGATCTATGCCCGCGTCAGCGGCTACCTGAAAAGCTGGAGCGTCGACATCGGCGCGCCGGTCAAGGCGGGCCAGCAGCTGGCCGATATCGAAACGCCCGACCTCGACCAGCAACTGCTGCAGGCCAAGGCCGAACTGGCCAGCGCGCGCAGCAACCTGACGCTGGCGGCCAGCACCGCCAAGCGCTGGCAGGGCCTGCTGACGGCGGACGCCGTGTCGCGCCAGGAAGCCGACGAAAAAGCCGGCGACCTGGCCGCCAAGCAGGCCGCCGTCAGCGCCATGCAGGCCAACGTCGACCGCGTGCAGTCGCTGCAGCGCTACACCCGCCTGGTGGCGCCGTTCGACGGCGTGGTCACCACCCGCAACACCGATGTCGGCGCGCTGATCAGCGTCGGCGGCGCGCCGGGCACCGAACTGTTCGTGGTGTCCGACATCAGCCGCCTGCGCGTCTACGTCAACGTGCCGCAGCGCCAGATCGCCGCCATCAAGGTCGGCGACAAGGCCGAGCTGACCGTGCCGGAACGTCCGGGCAAGACCTTCGTCGCCACCGTGCAGTCGCTGTCGCAATCGATCAATGTCAGCTCCGGCGCGATGCTGGTGCAGCTGAGTGTGCAGAACGACAGCCATGACCTGCTGCCGGGCGGTTACGCTTCGCTGCACTTCGACGCGCCGCTGACCAGCAACGCGCTGAGCATCCCGCCAAGCGCGCTGATCTTCAACAAGGCCGGCACCCAGGTGGCGACGCTGGGCAAGGATAACCACGTGGTGGTGAAAACCATCACCGTCGGCCGCGACCTCGGCAATGTGTTGGAAATCGCCTCCGGCCTCGATAGCAACGACCAGGTGATCGCCAATCCGCCGGACGGCGTCGCTACCGGCGATGTGGTCCGCGTTGCCGCCGCCACCACCAATGCCAAGGCCAAGCCGTGAAGATCTTCAATCCCGCTCCCCTCGCTTTGGCCGTGACGCTGGCGCTGGCCCTGAGCGCCTGCGCCGACGCCCCGGTCCAGGCGCCGCCGGCAGTGCCGCTGGCCGACGCCTTCCGCGACCTGCCGCCCGGCTGGGCCGACGCCAACGCCAAGGCGCCGCAACTGCCCGCCGACTGGTGGAAAATGTACGGCGACCCCCAGCTCGACCAGCTGCAGCAGCAGCTGCTCGATAACAGCCCCGACCTGGCCAGCGCGCTGGCGCGCTACCAGCAGGCGCAGGCCGCCACCAGCACGCTGCGGGCGGCGCAATCGCCGACCCTGGGCGCCTCGCTCAACGGCCAGCGCGACCGCCAGTCCGACCTCAAGCCGCTGCGCGGCGCCACCTCGCCGGCCGAATATAACAGCGGCACGCTGCAATTCGACCTCGGCTACGAAGTCGACCTGTGGGGCCGCATCAGCAAGCAGGTCCGCGCCGGCGTGGCGCAGGAACGCGCCGCCAATGCCGACCTGGCGGCGGCCCGCCTGTCGCTGCAGATCCAGCTGGCCGACACGCTGCTGGCCCTGCGCGGCGCCGATGCCGACCTCAAGCTGTTGCGCGAGACCGAAGTGGCCTACAAGCGCCAGGCCGACCTGATCAACCGCCGCCATGAAGGCGGCAGCGCCTCCGGCCTGGACCTGGCGCGCGCCGAGACCCAGCTGGAGTCGACCCGCTCGCTGCTGCGCCAGCGCCAGGCCCAGCGCAATGTGCAGGAACACGCGATTGCCGCGCTGGTCGGCGCCAACGCCGCCAGCTTCACGCTGGCGCAAAGCGACGTCAGCTTCGTGACGCCGGCGCTGCCGGTCGGCCTGCCGTCGCAGTTGCTGCAACGCCGTCCCGACATCGCCGCCGCCGCGCTGCGCGTGGCTGCCGCCAGCGACCAGGTCGGCGTGGCGCGCACCGCGCTGTTCCCGTCGCTGACGCTGAACGCGTCCGGTGGTTTCCAGTCGAGCGACTTCGGCCGCTTTGCCCAGGCCTCCAACCTGTTCTGGGCGGTCGGTCCGACGCTGGCCGTCAGCCTGCTGGACGGCGGCCGCCGCAAGGCGCAGATCGCCAACGCCGAAGCGCAG
Source organism: Duganella margarita (assembly GCF_009857535.1). Taxonomy (GTDB): domain Bacteria; phylum Pseudomonadota; class Gammaproteobacteria; order Burkholderiales; family Burkholderiaceae_D; genus Rugamonas; species Rugamonas margarita. The sequence goes on along the minus strand of NZ_WWCS01000003.1, from coordinate 112,130 downwards.
CTGGATGAAGCCGGCGCGCGCTACCGCGCGGTGGTGCTGACCGCCTTCCAGCAGGTCGAAGACCAGCTGTCGCTGCTGACCAACTATGAGGAGGCGTCCAAGTCCGACCACCTGGCGGCAGCGGCCGCCCAACGCGCGCTGGACCTGGCCAAGAAGCGTTACGACGAAGGTGCGGCCAGCTATCTGGAGGTGGTGACGGCGCAGACCGCCTACCTGCAATCGGCGCGCAGCGAGCTGGACCTGACCACCCGCTACCGCCAGGCCGGCGTGCAGCTGGTCAAGGCCATCGGCGGCGGCTGGACCGCCGGCTAACGTCATTCCCGCGCAGGCGGGAATCCATGCCACGCAAGCAGGACCGCGGTGCATGGGTTCCCGCCTGTGCGGGAACGACGGGGCGGCTATGGCAAGCGGGGCAGGCAAGATCGCCGTCATGGCGCTACAATGGCTGAGTCAAAGACTACTCAAGGAGCTCCATGATGGCGAAAGCAATGAAGATCGATATCGGCCTGTCCGATAAAAGCCGCGCGAAAATCGCGGCTGGCCTGTCCGGCCTGCTGGCCGACAGCTACACGCTGTACCTGATGACCCACAACTTCCACTGGAACGTCAAGGGTCCGATGTTCAACTCGCTGCACCAGATGTTCATGACGCAGTACACCGAACAATGGGCGGCGCTGGACCAGATCGCCGAGCGCATCCGCGCGCTGGGCTATCCGGCGCCGGGCACCTACGCCCAGTTCGCCAAGCTGGCCACCATCAAGGAAGTCGACGGCGTGCCGGTGGCGCTGGACATGGTGCGTCACCTGGTCGAAGCGCAGGAAGCCACCGCCCGCACCGCGCGCAAGCTGCTGCCGGTGGTTGACGAGTGCGACGACCAGCCGACCGCCGACCTGCTGACGCAGCGTCTGGACGTGCACGAGAAAACCGCGTGGATGCTGCGCAGCCTGCTGGAAGAATAAGCACTCGCTGCATAGCAAAAGGGGCCGCATGCGGCCCAATGCCGTTCAGTTAAGCAACGTCGTTCCCGCGCAAGCGGGAACCCATGCCGCGTTTGCCCGGCAGTCGTCCTATGGATTCCCGCTTCCGCGGGAATGACAGTGTGAAATGTCAGCTTAACTGGACGGCATTACCGCATGCGGCCCCTTTATTTCGTTTAGAACTCTTCCCACTCCTGGCTGTTATCGACCGGTGCCTTGCGCGGCGCCGACGAGGCCGGCGCGGCCGGCTTGGCCGCAGGTTTGGATGCCGGCTTGGGCGCCAGCTTCAGCGCCGGCTTGCGTGGCGCCGCAGCCGGGGCCACCGCTGCGGTGCGGGCCGCCGGCCGGGCGGTGGAGGTCTTGCGCGCTGCGATATTGCCGCCTTCCACCTGGAACACCGCTACCATCTCGGCCAGCTTGACGGCCTGTTCCTGCATCGCCTGCGATGCCGCTGCCGCTTCTTCCACCAGCGCCGCATTCTGCTGCGTCACGGTATCCATCTCGGCCACCGCCGTGTTGATCTGTTCGATGCCGATTTCCTGTTCGCGGCCGGCCGAGCTGATCTCGCTGATGATGTCGGTCACGCGCTTGACGCTGGTGACGATCTCTTCCATCGTGGTGCCGGCCTCGTTGACCAGCGCGCTGCCGCTGCCGACCTTCTCCACCGAATCGGTAATCAGCGCCTTGATGTCCTTGGCGGCGGCGGCCGAGCGCTGCGCCAGGTTGCGCACCTCGGTGGCGACCACCGCGAAGCCGCGGCCCTGCTCACCGGCGCGGGCCGCTTCCACGGCCGCGTTCAGCGCCAGGATGTTGGTCTGGAAGGCGATGCCGTCGATCACGCCGATGATGTCGGCGATCTTGTCGGACGATTCGGTAATCGAGCCCATGGTGCCGATCACGCGGCTGACCAGCTCGCCACCCTTGACGGCGATGTCCGACGCCGACGCCGCCAGCGTATTGGCCTGACGGGCGTTGTCGGAATTCTGCCGCACGGTCGAGGTCAGTTCTTCCAGCGACGAAGCGGTTTCTTCCAGGCTGGCGGCCTGCTGCTCGGTGCGGCGCGACAGGTCGAGATTGCCGGCGGCGATTTCGCTGGATGCGGTGGCGATCGCATCGCTGCCTTCGCGCACGCTGCGCACGGTGTCGGCCAGCCGCTCCTGCATCGCGCCCAGGCCTTCCATCATCGCCCCCATCTCATCCTTGCGGCCATGCTCGATGCGGTTCGACAGATTGCCGTCGGCCATCGCATGGAACAGGGTCAGCGCCTGGTTCAGCGGCCCCATCACCGCACGCAGCAACAGCAAGCCGGAGAACGCCGCCAGCGCGATGCCGATCACGATGGCGGCGATCGCCAGCGTCAGGTTGCGCTGATAGTCGGCCTGGCTGGCCTCGTACTGCTCGGTGGTCGACTTCAGCTGATAGGTAGTGAGCTTTTCCGAACTGTCGGTGTACAGGCGGAACAGGCGGGTGACCTCGCTCAGCATCAGGCGGTCGATCTCGGGTTTGTTCTTCTCGGTGATGGCCTTGATCGCCACCCGCAGGCCATCCTTGATCAGCGCCTCGCGCTGCGCCGCCACCTGGTCGGCCAGGGCCTTCTCGCCCTCGCCGAACGGCAGCGAATAGTAGGTCTTCCACAGCTTGTCGCTGTTGTCGATGAAGTCCTGGGTGCGTTTCAGCGTCTCCGGCACATTGGCCGCGTCCGGCGCCAGGGCGACCCGGTCCAGCGACAGGCGCGCGCGGTCGATCTGGATCTGCGCCTCGTAAATGGCCTTCATCGACACCATGGCATTGCTGTTGACATCTTTCAACACGTTGTTGGAAGTATGCAACGCCATAATGCCCCGCACGCCGATGAAAATGATGAGAAGCCCGAGCAACGTCATGGTGCCGATCAGCCGGGTACGAATAGTCAGGTTAGCAAACATAATATTTTTCCAATCGAAAGAAAATCGATAGCTGCCCTATGAGGGCATTGAGATCGCTAAGAATTCGGACACGGCGGGGATGGGGCCGTAATAAATAATGACGCACGCCCGGCGGGGGTGGCATGGCGGCGGAGAATAGAGTGTGATCAGCTTAGCGGAATACTTTCTATATAACAAGTGGTATCCATGGCTATCCCCTAGGGCCGAGCCGGCGCGCCGCCTTGGCCTGGTACATGGCCTGGTCGGCCGCTGCCAGCAGCACCGCCAGGCTTTCGCCGGCGGCCGGATACAGCGCCACGCCGATGCTGGCGGCGGCGGTCAGCGTCAGGCCGTCGATCTGGTATGGCTGCGCCATCAGCGCAGTGAGCTTGTCGACCACGTGCGCGGTCTCGGCTGCGCCGACATCGGCCAGCATCACCGCAAATTCATCACCGCCAAGGCGCGCCGCCAGGTCGGCCTTGCGCAACTGCGAGCGCAGCCGCACCGAGGCCTCGATCAGCAACTGGTCGCCGGCCGCATGGCCGTGGGTGTCATTGATGGCCTTGAAGTGATCGAGGTCGAGGTACAGCACCGCCAGCTTGCCGTGGCTGCGCTGGCAGATCGCCAGCTGGCGCGCCAGCACCTCGTGAAACATGGCACGGTTGGCGATGCCGGTCAGCACGTCGTGGTTGGCCTGATGCTGGGCCCGCAACAACATGGCCGAAGCCTTGACCAGCGCATCGCCGACCTCGTCCGCTTCACTCACGCCGTAGGAGACCGGCGCCAGCTGCTCGCCGGCGCCCAGCGCCAGCGCCGGCGCGATCAGGTCATGCATGGCGCGGCGGATGCGGGTGCCGATGCGCCACGCGATCAGCAGGCCGGCGCCCAGCAGGCCGATGGTAGCCAGCACCAGCGACCACAGCTTGCGGCGCATCTCGCTCTTGAGATTTTCCAGCGGAATGCCGATCGCCACCGTCCACCCCGAGTTGACGGCGCGCGACATCACCGCCAGGATCGGCGTGCCATCCAAGGTCCGGGTTTCAAACGCGCCCTCGGCCTGCTGGTGCATGCGTTCGCGCACCTGCGGCAGCGCCTGCGTGCCGACGAAGCGCTGCATGTCCGCCGTGCGCGCCACGATGCGGCCGCCACGGTCGATGATGCTGGTGATCCAGTGTTCCGGATAATGCTGCTGGCGCAGGATGCCGCCGAAGCGCTCAACCGCAATGCTGGCCGTCAGCGCGCACCAAATCCCTTCGCGCGAGCGCAGCGGAATGCCCAGCGCCACCATCGGCCGCTGCGCCACCGGGCCGACGAACAGGCTGGAGATAAACGTGGCGTCGCGCTCGCGCATGAACTTCAGCGAGGCCGAGTCTGGCTCACGCGGCAGCGGCACGCCATACGGACGGAAGGTATTCATCAGCTGCTGGCCGGAAGCATCTTCCAGCACCACATTGAACATATTCTGGCGCGCACCCAGCTGGCGCGCCTGCGCGTCGAACGCCTGCAGATCGCCCAGCCGCAAATCGGGCGAGGTGGACAGGCCGACCAGCGCCGACTCGACGATGGCCAGTTCCTTGTCGACTTCCATGGCGTTGGCGCGCGCGGTGGCCATGGCGCTGCGGGTGAAGTTGTCGTAGGTGAGCTGGTAATCGTAGTCAATCAGCAGCGCCGCCAGCAAGGCTGCGGGCAGGATGCAGGCCAGCACCAGCAGCATCAGTTTGAAGCGTATCGATGGCGTATATTCCAGTGTCAAGCGCAGCATGCCAACCCCACCTTATTCGTATCGTTGCATTTTAAGTTGCAATTTTACAATAAAGTGGGGTGGGCAGGGGCGCTGCCGGCGGGCGCCCGGCGGGCCGCGATCAGTGACCTTCAGCCGCGTTGAACATGGTCTTGGCGTAGATCAGGCCCAGGCCGTAGCCGCCGCCGTGGGCGATCGAGGTGGCGACGGTTTCGTTGTAGGTCTCGCCACGGGCCCAGTCGCGTTGCAGTTCCAGCAGGTATTGCAGCGAGGTCATCGGACGGGCGCCAGCCTGGATCATGCGGGCCACGGCACGTTCATGCGCTTCGTCCGAAACGTCGCCGCTGGCGTCGGTGATGACGTAGACTTCAAAGCCCTGGTCGAGCGCCGACAGCGCCGGGCCAACGATGCAGACCGAGGTCCACAGACCGGCCAGCACGATTTTGTCCTTGCCGATGGCGTTCACGCGCTCGGCGATGCGCGGGTCTTCCCAGGTGTTCATGGTGGTGCGGTCAATCGCCACTTGGTCCGGGAACACGTCCTTGATTTCGTTGAAGATCGGGCCGGAGAACGATTTTTCCGCCACCGTGGTCAGGATGGTCGGCACCTTGAATTCCTTGGCCGCCTTCGACACCAGCGCCACGTTGTTGCGCAGCAGGACCGGGTCGATCGACTTGGTGGCAAACGACATCTGCGACTGGTGATCGATCAGGATCAGGGCGTGGTTGCTTGGGCTCAGCAGGGTTTGACCTGGTTTGGCGATGGCGGTTGGCATAATGTATTCTCCTAAGATTCAAAAATTTCGATGTGGTGTTTAGCGCTGCGTCCTGCTGTGTGCCGCGCTGATGGGATGAATTATGCGGTAGCCACCCCCAATCAAAAAGCGGAAAAGTTACCGCTCTATTATCGAAATTTTCGAAAGTCATCCGAACGCGGCCTTTGGGGTGACCGGGCTATACTGGCCTCCCTATTGCGCGGTGCAGGTCAGGAGCCACGATGCAGCCGCTTTCCCGCTTCTTCTTCAGCTTCAAGTTCAAGATCAGCGCGTTGGTCGTGGCGCTGCTGCTGTTCGCCGGCATCGGCGCCGGCGGCATTTCGCTGCTGATTGCAGAATCCGAACTGCGCGAAGTCATCGCCCGCCAGGAACTGTCGCTGCTGACCGGCGCCGCCGCCTTCATCGACAACGACCTGCAAAACAAGCGCCAGCTACTGAAAGCGCTGAGCGAAGAAATCAACGACCGCGGCCTGCCGCTCTCCGACCTCCAGTCCCTGCTGGAAGCCCACGAAACGCTACGCGACACCTTCTTCAACGTCAATGCCTTCGACCTGTCCGGCAACCTGGTCGCCAGCCTGCGTGACCGCAACGCCAGGCGCATCAATATCGCCGAGCGCAAATATTTCCAGGACACGCTGCGGCTGCAGGAAGGCGTGGTCTCGCAGCCGATCAAGAGCGCGCTGTCCGGCCAGCCGGTGGTGGTGATTACCCAGCCACTGCGCGACGCCGATGGCCAGCTGATCGGCATCGTGCTGGGCGCCATCGACCTACTGCGGCCGTCGTTCTCGGCCCAGCTGGACGCGCTGCGTTCGGGCGCCGACGGCTACCTGTTCATCGTCGCCGGCAACGGCGTCACCGTGCACCATCCGGACAAGACGCGCATCCTGGAAAAGGGCGACGACGCACCCGGCACGGTGCTGGACGCCGCGCTGCGCACACCGGAAGGCTGGGAAGACGGCCTGCTCGACGACGGCGTGCCGGTGCTGCTGGTGCACAAGCACCTGCGCGAAGTGGACTGGACCATCGCCCTGTCCTACCCGCTGCGCAGCGCGTTTGCCTCGATGCAAAGCGTGCGGCTGCGGGCGCTGCTGGGCGCGGCCGTGCTGACCGCCTGCGCCGGCCTGTTCGGCTGGGCCATCACCAAGAAGCTGCTGCGTCCGCTGGCGAAGCTGCATGAGCATGTGGAAGACATCAGCGCCGGCCGCGCCGATATCACTGTGTTCGACGTCGCCCGGCGCGACGAGTTCGGCGACCTGAGCCGCGCCTTCTACGGCCTGTCGCAGCGCCGCGAGCAGGCGGAGCAGGAACTGCACCACCTGGCCACCACCGACGTCCTGACCGGCCTCAACAACCGCCGCCTGTTCGATGCCTTCCTGCCGCAGGCGCTGGCGCGCGCGGCCCGCTCCGGCCAGCCGGTGGCCTTGGCCATTCTGGACGTCGACCACTTCAAGGACATCAACGACACGCTGGGCCACGCCGCCGGCGATCAGGTATTGGTGGAATTTGCGCGCCGGCTGTCGGCGGCGGTGCGCGCCAGCGACACCGTGGCGCGGCTGGCGGGCGATGAGTTCGTGATTGTGTTCGAGCAGCTGTCCTGCCCCGCCGAGATGCACGTGCTGGGCAAGCGCATCCTGGAAGCCATGCACGCGCCATTTACGCTGGGCAGCGTGCAGCGCGTGGTGCAAGCCAGCATCGGCATCGCCGTCACCCACAGCGCCGGCGTCGATGTGGAGGAACTGATGCGTGCCGCCGACCAGGCCTTGTACGGCGTCAAGACCGCCGGCCGCAACAGCTTCGCCATCAATACCGTCGGCGCCGAGCGCGTGGCGCTCGTGCGCGGCCGCAGTTAGTCGGCGCGGAAGGCTTCCATCGCCTTGGTCGGACGGCCATCGGCGCCCCATGCGCTCAGCTCGTAGTGGCTCCAGCTACGCGCGCCTTGCGGCTCCCAGTAGATCACGCCCAGCCCCTTGTGGTCCGGCACCGCTTTCACCTTGCGTTGCACGGCCACCAGCATGTCGTAGGTATTTTGCGGCTGCGTATCTTCGCCGCCGACTTCCACCACCATCACTTCCTTGCCGTAGCGCGCCGCCATGTCGTTCATGTTGGCGGCCAGGTCGTTGATCGAGGCCGTGTAGTCGGGCCGGCCGTCCAGCCAGTAGGGATAGTAGGACATGCCGATCACGTCATACTTGGCGCCGTTGGCCCTGGCGTTGTCGAACCAGGTGCGGAAGCGCTGGCTGTCGTTGCCGCGATCCAGATGCAGCACCACCTTGGACGTGGGGCTGACGGCCTTGATGGCGTCATAGCCCTGGTTGATCAGCTGCGCCAGTTGCGGCCAGTTGTCGGTGTGACCTTCCGGATAAATCATGCCGGTCGGCGTTTCATTACCTACTTGCACCCACTCGGGCGTGACACCGGCCTGCTTCAGCGCGCTCATCACCTCATGCGTGTAGCTGTAAACGTCCTTCAGCAGTTGCGGGAAATCGTGACCGATCCAGGCGGCCGGCTTGCGCTGCTGCTGCGGATCGGCCCAGCTGTCGCTGTAGTGGAAATTGATCATCACACGCATGCCCATCTTCTGCGCGCGCACCGCCATGGCGACGGTTTCGTCCTTGCTGTTGTGGCCGCTGGCGCGGTCGCTGGACGGATTGACCCAGGTGCGCAGGCGGATGGTATTGATGCCGTCCTCCTTGAGGATCTGCAGCAGGTCTTCCTGCTTGCCCTGGCGGTTATAGAATTTGTAGCCGGTGGCTTCCATCTGCGGCAGCCAGCCGACATCGGCGCCTTTGACGAATGGTTCGGCGTGGGCAGTAATGGCAGCAGCCATCATGAGTGCGATCAGGATTTTTTTCATGCGCGTATGCTAGCCCAAAGGCAGCGCGCGCAGGCATGCGGAAAATGGCAGAATCCATGCCCTTTCGATATGGCGCGCCGCAGTGGCGTTTGCCAGTAAGATAGCAACACCATGCCCACTCAAGACCACCCACCCGTCCTCACCTCCGATCCCCACCAGCGCCTCGGCAAGCCGGCCGGCGGCTGGCGCGCGGCGCTGTACGCCATCATCTTCGAATCCGACACGCCGAAAGGCCGCGCCTTCGACCTGGCGCTGATCGGCGCCATCCTGCTCAGCGTGCTGGTGGTGGTGCTGACCAGCGTCAAGCCGATCGCCGACCAGTATGGCGACTGGCTGCACGCCGGCGAATGGTTCTTCACCGTGCTGTTCACGATTGAATATGCGGCGCGCTGCCTGTGCGTGCAGCGGCCGGTGCTGTACGCGCGCAGCTTCTTCGGCGTGATCGACCTGCTGTCCATCCTGCCCGCCTACATTTCGCTGTTTGTGCCGGCCGCGCACGTGGTGCTGGGCGTGCGGATTTTGCGGCTGCTGCGGATCTTCCGTATTCTCAAGCTGACCTTGTACATCCAGGAATACAGCATGCTGGGCGACGCCCTGCTGGCCAGCCGCCGCAAGATCTTCGTGTTTTTGTCGGTGGTGTTCCTGATCGTGTTTTTGCTGGGCAGCGTGATGTACGTGGTGGAAGGCCCGGAAAACGGCTACACCAGCATCCCCACCGCCGTCTACTGGGCCATCTCGACCATGACCACGGTCGGCTTCGGCGACCTGGTGCCCAAGACCGACATCGGCCGCACCATCGCCTCGTTCATGATGCTGCTCGGCTGGGGCATCCTGGCCGTGCCGACCGGCATCATCAGTTCCGAGATCACGCACCAGCGCGGCCAGCGCTTGCTGTCGATGCGCGTCTGCCCCAACTGCCGCAGCACCGGCCACGAACCGGACGCCCGCTACTGCAAGGACTGCGGCACGGCGCTGCCTTCCTAAGCCGTCAGGATTGCCTTGCGGCCGTCGGGCGAGATGCAATCTCGTCATCATCGGCGACCATCTGGCGGTGCATGGCACGCCGGCCCAGCTGTCCGACCTCGACCTACACAGCTGCATCGTCTACGCAGCCGGCCGCCGCGTGCCGATGCGGGTGCGCGTGCTGATCGACTATCTGCTGGCCCAATAAAAAAAGCCCCCAGCATTGCTGCCGAGGGCTTTTGATCCTACGGAGTGCTAAAGCTTAGAACTTGTAGCTAGCCGACACGTAGCCAGTGGCGCCGTGTGCATCGTAGTAGGTTGGATCGTAGCCCGCCTGGAAGTAATTGCCCAGACCGATGATCTCAGGTGGCTGACGGTTGAACAGGTTCTTCACGCCAACACGTACGGTCAGGTTTTTCACGCCGGTGTACGACACTTGCGAATCCCAGGTCGAGAACGCGCCAACACGTACTGGCGTCACCGATTTTTCCAGGTCTTCATCCGCGCGGGTTGCGTCGTGGTAGCCCGACTGGAAGTTCTGAGTCAGGTTGACGCCCCAGTTCTGGTATTTCCAGTCAAACGCCAGCTGATGCTTCCAGCGCAGGATGATGCCGCCGTTGGCGACCGCGTTCAGTGGCGAACCGGTTTCATCAACGGTGCGCGCCACGCTCTGCTGCACGGTACCGTCCGGCAGGGTCATGTCGTACTTGGTGACGTAGGTGCCGTTCAGACGGGTCGCGAAGGTGCCGTAGTTGGCGGTCTTGGCGATGGTCCAGCGGGCATCCAGATCGATACCGGCGGTTTTCAGGCCGCCAGCGTTCAGGTTGGTGCTGGTGATCTGGGTGATGTTGCCGGCCGAGTCACGTTGCACCAGCGAGCCGTAGGCTGGGATGTTCTCGTGGTCGACGATGAACTCAGGGCTCAGCGACGTCACCAGGTTGTTGACGTTGATTTTCCAGTAGTCGATCGCGATCGAGGCGCCTGGCACCGGATCGATCACGAAGCCGACCGAGGTCTGTTCCGATTTCTCCGGTTTCAGGTTCGGGTTGCCGCCGGTCAGCACGTTGAACTGACCGAAGGTGTTGGTCTTCGGATCGGTGAAGCTGGCGCTGGTGCCCAGGGTTTGCGGGTTGTTCAGCTCAGGCAGCGCCGCTTCGCGGAAGCCACGGCCGTAGGAAGCGCGCACCAGCACTTGTTGCAGCGGCTGATAGCGGAAGCTGACCTTCGGATTGGTCGCGGTCGCGTTTGGATAACGGTCGGTACGCACGGCCAGGTCGGCTTCCAGGTTTTTCAGGATTGGTGCGTTCAGCTCGGCGAAGATCGCCGACGAGTTACGCGATGCCGACAGCGGCAGCGTCTGGCCGCCATAGCCCGAAATATCGCCCGACTGGTAAGCAGCCGACGGATTCAGGTCCAGCTTCTCGTCGGTCATCGACGCGCCCACGGCGAACTTGGCCATACCGGCCGGCAGCTGGTACAGGTCGCCCGAGATGCGCGCGTTCAGCGAGTCATTGCTCAGCGTCGAGTTGATCATGTTGCCAACGTAGTTGGTGGCGTAGATCTGCTGGGCCAGCGCTGGCGACTGGGTCGCTGCGAACGGGTTGAAGGCGTTGTTGTTGCTCAGCAGTTTGACCAGCGCCAGCTGCGACTGGTAGCCGGAGATGGTGTCTTCGCTGACGTTGCTGGAGTTGTGGGTATAGGCCACATCGTAGTCGTAACCCTTGACGGTGCCGCGGAAGCCCATCACCAGATGGCTCATCTTGGCATGGTCGTCGTGCGAACGGCCGCCACCGTCAAACGCGCGGTAGCTGACGGTCACCGGCTGGCCATTGACCGTTGGGTAGTTGGCGGCCAGGTAGGACGCTGGATAGTACGGGCTGCTTGGCGACAGGATGATGGCCGGGTACACATTGGCGCTGGCGAAGGCGTTGTCGGTCGACAGGAACGAGGCGCTGTACGGCGACGACTGTTCATTGGTCGTGGTCTTCTGTTCCGAGTGGAAGCCTTCCATGAAGAATTCGTTCTGCTCGTTCAGCTTGAAGCGGAAGTTGGCCGAGACGTTGGCGCGGGTCACGTCCGGGAACAGCGGCACGGCGCCGGCCGAGTTGAAGCGGCACGAACCGGTGTTGGCGTCGAACTGGCTGCCGTTGGCGGTGCAATCGCCGCCATTCAGCGGGTTGCCCAGGCCAGAGCCCAGCGAGGCCAGCGAATTCGGGATCACGCCGTTGGCGTTGGGCGTGGTGGTCGGATTGAAGGTGCTCAGGTTGCCGCTTGGGGTGGCCGAGGCGTCGCGCAGACCGTTGTTGTTCCACGATTCGCGGGCGTAGCCGCGCTGGCGTCCGTAGATCGCTTGTTCCTTGCCGACGTCCGCCGACACGGTGAAGTTGTAGCGGTCTTCGTCGTAGTCGCCGAAGCCGGCGATGATCGACGCCTTGGTGTTGCGGCCGCCGCCGTCCTTGGTGCCGCTGCCGTAGCCGGTCACTTCCACGCCGTTGTAGTTGTTGCGCAGGATGAAGTTGATCACGCCGCCGATGGCGTCGGAACCGTACACGCCGGAGGCGCCGTCCTTGAGGATTTCCACGTGGTCCACAGCGGCCAGCGGGATCGAGTTGATGTCGACCGAGGTACCGTCGGTGGCGAAGTTGGCCAGGCGGCGGCCATTGACCAGCACCAGGGTTTTGTTCGAGCCGAGGCCGCGCAGCGAGGCGGCGGCCAGGCCGTAGGTCGAGGCGCCGGCGCCCTGGGCGCTCACGGTGCCGCCAACGGCGGTATTGGCGGTGATGCTGGCCAGCAGCGCTTCGGTGCTGGTGGCGCCGGTCTTGGCGATGTCTTCGCGGGTGACGGTCTGTACCGGCAGCGCGCCTTCCACCTGCGCGCGCTTGATGGACGAACCGGTGATTTCCACGCGGGCGATCGGCGCTTCCGGCGCGGTTTGGGCATGCGCACCGGCGATCGCGCCAAAGGCCACGGTGCCGGAGAACATCAGGCGCAGCGAGCGCGAGATAACAGTTTCTTTGGTCATATAAAAATTCCCGATTTGTTGTGTGAGTCTTTGAGACTTCATGGGCGGGACCTTGATAGGAGTGGTCAAGGTCGGGTCATATGACAACACGTGGGAAAGATTTCACCAATGACAGCGTGGACAAAATGCGTCACTTGCCGGACGGATGTGTAAAAAGACCGCAGCATTAAGGCGATCTTAAGAATGATGGGGGAGTAAAGTTTCTTTACGGGGATTTACCAGTTTTTTCACTAGTAAACTATTGAAAAGCCAAATAAAGTCTGTTCATGCAGCAGCGCACCGGGCGGCGTGCTGCGGACGAATGTTGTCAGTCAGATAGTTTTGAGAACATCTTGTTACACTTGATACGAAACTCTCTTGGGAAGTTAGCATACTTTTCCTGCAACAGGCATGAAACTTGGATAAAGTTGTCTCGATACAACAGATTACGCGCGTGACAGCCAGTGCGCCGCATTCACCACGTAACGGTGGATGTCGGCCAGCGCGGCCGGGTGGGTGTGCATGCCGTCGCCCGGCGCTTCGCTGACAAAGCCGGGGCAGCCCTGTTGCGCGTCCCAGTTGTAGTCGGCGAAATGGTGGAAGGTGCTTTCGGCAATCGCGCGACCACGGCCGCCCTCGCCTTCAAACGCCACGGCCAGGTTGAACATCTCGCCGCTGATCATGCTGCGGCCCTGGGCGATGACGCGCGCGTCCTGACCGGCCGGCGCGCTGACCGCGCCTTCATGCGGATGGGCCGGGAACCAGCGGATCGCGCCGGTTGGCGAGGCCGGATCGGCCAGCACCGGATGCAGCGGCGCGCAGATGGTCACCGGCTGGTAGTCGCCGTTGCGGCCGGAGTGATAATTCGGCCACAGAATCGCCGGCGTGCCGGTGTCGTCGTTGACGCGGCGGCGCGCATCCTGCTCCGGGTTGTGCGTATGGAAATGATGCGCGACGCCGATATCGGCCAGGCCGCATACCGACGATCCCAGGTCCATGTGATCGCGCGCCACCAGCACGCCGCCGCCGCGCTGGCGGAAGCGTTCGATGGCCCGGCATTCCTCGGGGTGGAGGCCGTTGCCGACATCCACCGCCAGCAGCCATAGCACGTCGATATCGCTGTGATCCAGACCGGCCAGCACCGGATCGGGCTGGCCGCTGACTGCGCGGTCGCGCGCCAGCACCTCGAACAGCGGCGCGCCGCCGGCATCGCGCTGGTCGCGCAGCAGTTGCGCCAGCAGGGAAAAGCGCTGGATCGACCAGTCTTCAACGGCCGTTTCAATGGTGGTCTGGATCAGGATTTTGCGCATGGGACGTAGTAAATAATCAGGTTTCCACAAAAGTGGCGATGTGCCGGAGACGGCACGCGCTAGCCGGAAGCGTACCAGTTCCGCAGCGCGAGTGCGATAGTGCAAGCGGCCCCCAAATGGAGGATAGGAACTGTGGCGTTTTTCGGCACCCGCGACGGCGCATCCGCCGCGCGCGTCAGCGGGTGATCCGGGCCGGCAGGACAGCAGCGCCGGCCCGGACCCTGCCGCTACCCGCGCGCCTGCAGCACCTCGACCTTGCGCTCGGCCAGCAGGGGCAGCACGCGGCCCACCACCAGCGCCTGGTAATGCGGCGACTGCTTGTGGTCCTCCAGCGCCTGCGCATCGCGGTAATGCTCCAGGATCAGGATGGTGCGCGGGGCGTCGGCGCTGTCGAACACCTGGTAGCCGAGGCAGCCCGGTTCCGCCAGCGACTGCGGACGGAGTTCGTCAATGACGGCCTTGACCTGCTCATACGCACCGTCGGCCGGCAGCCAGCGGGCCACGATGGTGATTGGGGTGGTGGCGTCCATGCTCATTCTCCTTTCATTGCTTCAACGATGGCTTCGGCCAGCGGGCCGGCCGAGGCCGGATTCTGGCCGGTGAACAGACGGCCATCGATCACCACTTTGGGCTGCCAGACGGCAGTTTCCACGTAGTCGGCGCCTTCGGCACGCAGCGCGTCTTCCAGCAGGAACGGCACGTCCGCCTGGGCGTAGCCAGCTTCCTCCGCGTTGGAGAATGAGGTCAACTTGCGGTTTTCAATCAGGCGGGTGCCGTCGGACAACGTCACGCCAAGGAAAGCCGCCGGGCCATGGCAGACGGCGGCGACGATCTTGCCGGCCTCCCAGGCCCGCGCCACCACCCGCTTGACCTCGGGATCGACAGCGATGTCCATCATCGGGCCCAGTCCGCCCGGGAAGAACACGGCGTCGTAGTCGAGCACATCGACTTCGGACAGTTTGCGGCTGCGGCCCATGCGGCGGATGGCGGCGCTGTCGCGGAAGGCCGCCTGGACCGGATCGCTGCCGTCGTAGCCGTCTTCCGGCGGCGTGCCGCCCAGCGGCGACGCGTACTCGATGGCGATGCCGGCCCGGTCGAAGACCTCGTAAGGATGGGCCACCTCGGCGAAGAAGTAGCCGGTCGGACGATGCTGAGGGCCGATTTCCGGGGTGTTGGTCAGGACAAACAGTACGTGTTTAACGCTCATGATGTTCTCCAAAAAGTGTGGTCAGGCAAAGTGCCCGGTTCAGAACTGCTCTGACGTCACTTTAGGGCGACATGACGCGCACAAGAAGGCGTGTTGTTATCCTATGACTGCCACTCACTGGCAGCGCCATTGACCGGCTGCGCGCACGGTTGAGATACCTAAACGGTGATACCATCTCACCCCATGACCTCCAGCTTACAGACAGATATCGCCTCCATTCAGAGCATTGGCTCGGTGCCGACCATCCTGAAGGCGGTGGCAGAACTGACCGGACTGGGCTTCGTCTGCGTCGCCCGCGTCACGCAGGATAGCTGGCACACGTGCGCCGTGCTGGACCAGCTGGAATTCGGCTTGAACGTCGGTGACAGCCTTGACGTCACCACCACCATCTGCGAAGAAGTCCGCGACAACAATGCCGCCGTCATCATCGACAACGTGCCGGAGAACGACCAATACCGTGATCACCACACGCCGCGCATGTATGGCTTCCAAAGCTATTTCTCGATTCCTTTGTATCGGCCCGATGGCGAATATTTCGGCACCCTGTGCGGCCTCGATCCCAAGCCGGCGGCGCTGACCACGCCGTCGATTCAGAACACCCTGATGCTGTTCGCCGAACTCATTTCGCGTCAATTGGTCAACGAAGTCCGCATCACTGCGTCCGAATCGGCGCTGAGCGATGCGCTGGAAACCTCGCAGCTGCGCGAGCAATTCATCGCCGTGCTGGGTCACGACCTGCGCACGCCGCTCGGCGCGTTGCTGAACGGCACCGAATTATTGGCCCACCATTCAACACCAGCAGCGGGCCCAGTGCTAAATCGCATGCGCCGCAGTATTGCCCGCATCGCCGGCCTGATCGACGATGTGCTGGACTTTACGCGCGGCCGCATGGGCGGCGGCATCTCGCTCAATATGCGTCACGAGAAAGCCCTGCATCTGACGCTGGCGCAGGTGGTGGAGGAACTGCGGGCGGCGCACCCGGACCGCTACATCAGCGCCGTGCTGCCGCCGGATATTGCGCTGCTGTGTGATGCGGCGCGCATGGGGCAGCTGCTGTCGAACTTGCTGAAAAATGCCCTCGTCCACGGCAGCCAGTCGGAGCCTGTGCACGTCAGGGTGGGCCAGGTCAACGGCATCTTTGAGCTCGCGGTGTCGAACCAGGGCAGCCCGATCAGCAAGGAAATCGTGGCGAAACTGTTCAAGCCGTTTTGGCGGGCACAGGGCCAAAGCCCGAGCGAGGGCCTGGGCCTGGGACTGTTTATCGTCGCCGAAATCGCCAAGTCGCACGGCGGCACGCTGGATGTGGTGTCGTCCGATACCACCACCTCGTTCATCTACCGTTACAAGACTGCGTCGTTTGTCGAGCGGCGCGTCCTGGCCCGGGAGTGAGGCGCCCCGTGGAGAATGCAGTGGCTCCAACATTGGGTCACGCATTACCAGCGGTTGACCTACACTGCAGCGCCGGCCAGGTGATACACACCCACTTGCTTTAGCAGCGGCCGTCGAAAGCCCCTAACCCTCAGGCGGAAAATGCTGCGATGATGGCGTTGATGGGCGAACTGGCAAACGATCCCGAATCGGTGGCGCAGCGCCTGGTGGAGGTTCGATGCCCACCTCACCAAGCCGGTGGGAGCTTGAGAAGCCCGCGGCTGCCGCATTTCCGGCTGGCTGACATGACGACGGCGCGATTTCACCAGTAGCGCGACCGAAAGCGGTAGAATGACGGGTTACGCACGGGAGCGATTTGCGCTCCCGCAACACCAGATTTATCGCATCGTCTAAAGAACCAATGACCACCGTCCCGAACGAAATCAACGCCGCCGCCGTCAAGAACAGTCCTACCGAAAAGCTCACGCCGATGATGCAGCAGTACATGGGCATCAAAAACCAGCATCCCGACATGCTGGTGTTTTATCGCATGGGCGATTTCTATGAACTGTTCCATGAAGACGCGGAAAAGGCGTCGCGCATTCTCGGCATTACGCTGACGGCGCGCGGCTCGTCGGGTGGCCAGCCGATCAAGATGTGCGGCGTGCCGTTCCACTCGCTGGAAGGCTATCTGGCCAAGCTGGTCAAGATCGGCGAGTCGTGCGCCATCTGCGAACAGATCGGCGATCCGGCCACCAGCAAAGGCCCGGTCGAGCGCAAGGTGATGCGCGTGGTTACGCCAGGCACGCTGACCGACGCCGACCTGCTGCCGGAAAAATCGGAACGTCCACTGCTGGCCCTGTGCATCATCAGCCAGCGCAAGGTGGCCACCGCCGGCCTGGCGTGGCTGTCGCTGGCCAGCGGCGCGCTGCGCCTGATGGAGTTCTCGGGCGACGCGCACACGGTCAACACCCGCATCCAGCAGGAGCTGGAACGCATCGCCCCGGCCGAGCTGCTGCGCGGCGATAACGGCGAGCTGTTTGAAGAGTACACCGCCTGCCACGTCAACCGCGTGCCCGAGTGGCACTTCGACGTCGTCAGCGGCCACAAGGCGCTGCTGGATCAACTGGCGGTAGCCACGCTGACCGGCTTCGGCGCCGATGGCCTGGGCGCGGCCTTCGGCGCGGCCGGCGCGCTGCTGCGTTACGCGCAGTCGACGCAAGGCCGCGGCCTGCAGCACGTGCGCACGCTGACCACCGAAACCGAAAATGAGTTCATCGGTCTCGATGCCGCCACCCGCCGCAACCTGGAGCTGACCGAAACCATCCGCGGCCAGGAATCGCCGACGCTGTTCTCGCTGCTGGACCACTGCCGCACGACGATGGGGTCGCGCCTGCTGCGCCACTGGCTGCACCACGCGCGCCGCGACCAGAATATGGCGCGTTCGCGTCACCAGGCCATCGCCGCGCTGGCGCAGGCCGACGCCACCGGTTCGCTGTCGCACACGCTGGCGCAGGTGCCGGACATTGAACGCATCACCACCCGCATCGCCCTGCTGTCGGCGCGTCCGCGTGACCTGGCCAGCCTGCGCGACGGCCTGGTGCAACTGCCGGCGCTGCGCCACGGCATGCAGCGCGCGCTGACCGATGCGCAAGGCCTGCTGGCCGCCATCCACGCCGACCTGGCCACGCCGGAATCCTGCCTCGATCTGCTGCGACGCGCGGTGATGCCGGAACCGGCGGTGATGGTGCGCGACGGCGGCGTGATCGCGCGCGGCTTCGACGCCGAGCTGGACGAACTGCGCGGCCTGTCGGAAAACGCCGGCCAATACCTGGTCGATCTGGAGACGCGCGAACGCGCGCGCACCGGCATCGCCAACCTGCGCGTGGAGTACAACAAGGTGCACGGCTTCTACATCGAAGTCACCAACGGCCAGGCCACCAAGGTGCCGGACGATTACCGTCGCCGCCAGACGCTGAAGAACTGCGAGCGTTACATCACGCCGGAGCTGAAGGCGTTTGAAGACAAGGCGCTGTCGGCGCAGGACCGCGCACTGGCGCGCGAGAAGATGCTGTACGACCAGCTGCTGGGCGACCTGGCGCCGTTCATCGGCGTGCTGCAAACCATCGCCCGCGCGCTGGCGCAGCTGGACACGCTGACCGCCCTCACCGACCACGCGCTGCGCCACAACTGGTGCGCGCCGGAGCTGGTGGCCACGCCGTGCATCAACATCAAGGAAGGCCGCCATCCGGTGGTGGAGAATCAGATCGAACGCTTCATCGCCAACGATTGCCGCTTCGTCGACGAACGCCGCCTGCTGCTGATTACCGGTCCTAACATGGGCGGTAAATCGACCTTCATGCGCCAGGTGGCGCTGATTACGCTGCTGGCCTACATGGGCAGCTACGTGCCGGCGCAAAGTGCCGTGATCGGCCCGATCGACCGCATCTTCACCCGCATCGGCGCCACCGACGATCTGGCCGGCGGCCGTTCGACCTTCATGGTGGAGATGACCGAAGCGGCCGCGATTCTGAACGGCGCCACCGAAAACTCGCTGGTGCTGATGGACGAAATCGGCCGCGGCACCTCGACCTTCGACGGCCTGGCGCTGGCGTGGGCGATTGCGCGCCATCTGATCGAAACCAGCCGCAGCTTCTCGCTGTTCGCCACTCACTACTTCGAACTGACGCAGCTGCCGGACAGCCATCCCACCGCCAGCAATGTGCACCTGTCGGCGGTGGAACACAAGGACACCATCGTGTTCCTGCACGCGGTGCAGGATGGCCCGGCCTCGCAGAGCTACGGTTTGCAGGTGGCGCAACTGGCTGGCGTGCCGCAGCCGGTGATCAAGGCCGCGCGCAAGCATCTGGCGCGACTGGAAGCACAGGCGCTGGACGCCACGCCGCAGCTGGATTTGTTTGCCGCGCCGTCGGTCGATGCCAATGATGAAGAAGTCGATGCGCCGGCCGCCGCCGCCAGCCCGGCGATGCGCGAACTGCTCGACGCGCTGTACGATCTGGACCCGGACGCGTTGACGCCGCGCGAAGCGCTGGAGCGCCTGTACCAGCTGAAGCGCCTGACGGAGTCGGCGCAAGCATGACGCCGCGCATGCGCCGCCGCACGCTGCCAACCGCCTTGATGGTGCTGGCGGTGATGGCGGCGCATGTAACTCACGCCGCGCCGGCATCGCCGCCGGTAGCGCCGCGCAACTTCGAATTCGGCGTCATCGGCCATCCGCTGCAACACGGCCGCGACGAAGCGGCGCTGAAGCGCGCCATTGCCGAAGCGGCGCAAGCCAATCCGGCCTTCGTGGTCGCCACCGGCATCAAGTCCATTACCGAGCCATGCAGCGACAAGCTGTACGCCCAGCGCCGCGAGCTGCTGAATGAATCGTCTGTGCCGATGGTCGTGTCGCTGGCTGGCAGCGACTGGAGCGCGTGCCTCAATTCGGCCGGCCGCTCCAACGCGATCGAACGCCTGAACCGCCTGCGCGAAGTGTTTTACGTCGATGCCGAATCGCTCGGCGCGCGCCGCCTGCAGGTAACCCGCTTGTCGGCCACCGCCAAGTTCCGCAGCTATGCGGAGAACGCGCACTGGGAATACGGCAAGGTGCTATTCGCCACCATCAACCTTCCGGCCAATAACAACCACTATCGTCCGGAAGCGGGCCGCAACAGCGAGTTCGAAGATCGCCTGGTGGCCAACCGCGCGTGGCTGCATCGGCTGTTCACGCTGGCCGAACGCGAAAAGATGCATGGCCTGGTGCTGTTCTCGGATGGCGATGCCGGCGTCACGGCGGAAGAAGGTTTCTCGCTGCTGTCCAGTTTCAGGACCAAACAGGATGGCTTCGCCGAAGCGCGCAAACAGATTCGCGGCATGGCGGAAAAATACAAGGGGACGGTATTGCTGATTGATGCCCAGCCGGTAGCGCCGGGGGCGCATCCCGAACCGGCCATCCAGTGGCGCGGCAACGTCGGGCATGTGACCATGACCTCGGACTGGGCCGAAGTGCATGTGACGCCGGGCGCCGCCGCCCTGTTCTCCATCAAGGGCGGCAGCGCCGCGGCAAGCGACTAAGCGCTACAACCGATTAGTGAATCGGGTGGATGGCGACGTGGTCGCCCTCTTCGCCTTCGTCGTCCTCGTCACCGTGGTGGTGGCCGTGGGCGCCGTGCACGTGACCGTGGGCGATTTCTTCGTCGGTGGCTTCGCGCACGTCAGCGACGTTCAGCGAGAAACGCAGCGCCATGCCGGCCAGCGGGTGATTGCCGTCCAGGACCACTTTGTCGTCAGCGATATCGGTCACGGTGAAGATCATGGCCTCATCGTCGCCTTCGCCGTCCGGCATGCCTTCAAACTGCATGCCCACTTCCAGCGGTTCCGGCAGGCGGTTGCGCGCCTCGACCTTGACCAGCGCTGCGTCGTAATCGCCGAACGCATCTTCCGGTTCGATCTGGATAATCGACGAGTAGCCGACTTCCTTGCCATCCAGCTCTTCTTCGATCTTCGGCAGGGTGTTCTCGTAGCCACCGTGCAGGTAGACCATAGGCTGACGGCCGTCTTCGATCAGATTGTCCTGGGCATCGGACAGTTTGTAATTCACAGTCACGACTGTATTCTTGGCAATCTTCATGTTATGCATCCTTTCTATAATTAGCCCCAGATTATACCTTGGATCGGCGCCGGGCCGCTTTGCCACGCTGGCCGCATAAGGATATGCCGAATCCGTTCTGGCCGCAGCACGCCACACGTTTTACAATCATGGCCATGCAAGCCGCCACCTCCGACAAACTCGCCCAATGGCTGTTGAACAGCATCGAGCTGGACGCCGCCGCGCTGCACGTGGGCCGCTATTGCGGCCCATGGCGCGCCTCCACGGCCGGCAAGGCGCTGGCCAGTTTCCACCTGGTGCTGGAGGGCGACTGCTATCTGCACATCGACGGCCAGCCGCCCGTGCACCTGCAGGCGCGCGATGGGGTGTTCCTGATGAGCGACGTGCCGCACTTTCTCAGCCCTTCGGCCGATCCGGCCATCCCGCTACAGCGCCCCGCCATGCGGCCGCTGGGCGGGGCGGCGGAGCCGGACAGCGCGGGCCTGGCCTGCGGCTTCTTCCGCTTCAGCGGCGCTTTGAGTCCGCTGGTGGTGGCGTCGTTCCCCGCTTACCTGGTATGCCGCAGCGGCGACGCTGCGCTGGGCCGCACCGCCGCGCTGTTCGACATGATCCTGGCCGAAACCGGCGGCGATCCGGACAAGCCATCGCCGCTGATTGCGCGGCTGGTGGAGCTGCTGTTCTTCTATTTGATCCGCCACGCCAGCCAGCGCGAGGCGCTGGGCGCCGGGCTGCTGGCGTTGGCACAGCGCGGCGAGTTCATGGCGTTACTGGACCAGATGCTGCAAAGTCCAGGCGAAGACTGGTCAATCGCGCGCATGGCGGCGGCCGCGCACATGTCGCGGGCGGCCTTCTGCAAGCACTTCACCGGCGCCGGCGGCGTCACGCCGGCGCAGTTCCTGCTGCACCTGCGCATGCGGCTGGCCACCCAGCGGCTGAACGCCGGCGACTCGGTCGAGCAGGCAGCCAGCCACGTCGGCTACCAATCGCATGCCGCATTCACGCGCGCCTTCAAACGCATCGTCGGCGAGCAGCCCGGCGCCTACCGCCGCCAACTGCGCGCCGCCGCATAAAAAGACGTTTGAACACAAAACCGCGACTTTTGGACATGGTGTCAAATCCGTGGCGCGCTGATAATATGTCGTCAATGTTTATGAAAGCCCACCATGTCCCGTCTGACCCTGCACACCCTCGACACCGCGCCTGAAGACAGCCGCCAGTTCGTCGAAAAAGCCATCGCCAACAACGGCTACCTGCCTAACCTGATCGGCGTGCTGGCCAACGCGCCGGTGGCGCTGGAAACCTACCTGACCGTTTCCGGCATCAACGCGCGCGCCAGCCTGTCGCTGGCCGAACGCGAAGTGGTGCAGATCACCGCCGCGCGCATTCACGGCTGCGACTTCTGCGTCGCCGGCCATACCGCCATCTGGCTGAAGAAAGCCGGCCAATCCGCCGAAGCGGTGCGCGCGCTGCACGAGGGTGCGCCGACCGGCGACGCAAAACTGGACGCCGTCGCCGCGTTTGCGACCGCCGTCATCGCACGCCGTGGCGCCGTCGCCGACGCCGACCTGCAAGCCTTCCTGGCGGCCGGCTACAACCAGCAGCAGGCGCTGGAAGTGGTGCTGGGCATCAGCCTGGCGACGCTGTGCAACTTCGCCAACAGCCTGGCCGGCACGCCGGTCAATCCGCAGTTGCAGCCTTACCTGCCCGGCGCGGTGTAAGCATGGCGACCCTGCACGATTGGCTGACGCAGAACGCCGACACGCTCGATCAATCGGAATCGCTCAGCGATGACGTCATGCCGGCGCTGGCCGCGCATGGCAGCTTCCGCGCCGGCGTGCCGCTGGCGCTCGGCGGTGAGCCGGGCGAATATGGCGATGTGCGCGACGCCATCCTCGGCATCGCCGACGTGGCACGCTGCTCGGTGACGGCGGCCTTTGTGTATTGGGGCCAGCGCAGCTTTATCGAGTATCTGCTGCAAAGTTCCAACACGGCGCTGCGCGACCGCTTGCTGCCAGCGCTGCTGGATGGTTCGCTGGCCGGCGCCACCGGTTTGTCCAATGCGATGAAATTCTTGTCTGGCATGGAGCCGTTATCGGTGCAGGGTACGGCCGATGGCGATGGCTGGCGCTTGAACGGCAAGCTGGCATGGATTACTAATCTGCGGCCGCAGCGTTTTGTCGCGGCGGCGGCCGTGGCGCCGGCTGACGGTTCGACGCCGCTGGTGGCGATGTTCGCCAGCGGTGACGATGGCGTGCAGCGCAGCGATAATCTGCAACTGATCGCCATGCGCGGCAGTCACACGGCTGCGGTGCGGCTGGAGAATGTGGCGGCGCCGGCCGACTACGTCATCGCAACGCAGGCGCCGGAGTGGCTGGCGCGCGTGCGGCCGGCCTTCCTCGGCATGCAGTGCGGGATGTCGATCGGCCTCGCTGCGGCATCGCTGGACAAGGCGTCGCAGGTAGCGGCAGCCGCGCGCGGCCAGCTAGGTGAGCAGATCGCCGCCGCGCAGCAGGCATTGGCTGCGCTGACCGCGCAACTGCTGGACGGCGTGGCCGATGGCCGCTTCGTCACCGCTGCGCCGTCGATGTTCAAGCTGCGCATCGCGCTGGCGGAACTGGTGCAGCAGGCGCTCACGCTGGAATTGCAAGCCAAGGGCGGTCACGCCTATCTGGTGCAGGAGGAAGACGGGTTTGCGCGCCGCTGGCGCGAATCGGCGTTCATCCCGGTGATCACGCCGAGCATCACACAACTGCAGGCAGCGCTGGCCAAGCACGCGGCGGCGACGCAATGAGCCGCGACGGCGAGCGAGCGACCAGCGGCGCAGCACAGGCCGGCGAGCCAAGCGGCGGCGTGCGCACGACACGCGACGCGGCGGCAGACGGCTGGGCGCTGCGCGCCGACGGCCTGACATTTGCCTACGCCGGTGGCAAGCCTACGTTTAAAGACATCTCGCTCGGCGTGCGGCCGCGCGAGATTGTGGCGCTGCTGGGCGGCAGCGGCTGCGGCAAATCCACGCTGCTGCGCGTGCTGGCCGGTTTGCAGCCGCCCAGCACCGGTAGCGTGCAGTTCCTCGACGCGCCGCTGACCGAGCCGAGTCCACGCAGCGCGCTGGTATTCCAGCAGGCCAGCCTGCTGCCCTGGTTAAACGTCACCTCCAACGTCGGCTTTGGCCTGGACTTTGCGCGCCAGCCGACGATCGCCGCCGCGGAGCACACACAGCGCGTGCAGGACGCCATTGACGCCGTCGGCCTGTCCGGCAGCGAGAAACGCTATCCGGCCGCGCTGTCCGGCGGCATGGCGCAGCGCGTGGCACTGGCCCGGGCACTGGCGCGCCAGCCGGAACTGCTGTTCGCCGACGAACCCTTCTCCGCGCTGGACGCCATCACCCGCGCCGAAATGCAAACCCTGCTGGTCGACGTGGTCCACCGCTGGCACACCGCCGTGCTGCTGGTCACCCACGACATCGACGAAGCGATCCTGGTCGCCGACCGCATCGTGCTGATGGGCGGCCGTCCCGGCGCCATCGTCCGCGAATGGACGGTCGACCTGCCCCGCCCGCGCTTTGCCGACGGCGCCGCCGTCGCCGCGCTGCGGCTCGACATCCTGGCCGCGCTGCAAGGCCAACGCACCACCGCTACCACTACGACAGAAAGCACCATATGACCCAAGCACCTCACATCTGCGTATCCTCCGACTGCGACTGCGGCATGACCCGCCGCGACTTCCTGCGCGTGTCCGCACTGGGCACCGCCAGCGTCGCCGCGCCGCTGCTGTTCGCCGGCGACGCCATGGCCCAGCAAGGTCCGAAAGGCGACGACCAGCCGGTCAAGATCGGCTACCTGCCGATCACCGACGCCACGCCGCTGCTGGTGGCGCACGGCCGCAAACTGTTTGAAGCAGAAGGCCTGCAAGCGGAAACGCCACGCCTGTTCCGCAGCTGGGCGCAAATCATCGAGGCCTTCGTCTCCGGCCAGGTCAACGTGATTCACCTGCTGTCGCCGGCCACCATGTCGGTGCGTTACGGCGCCAGGTTCCCGGCCAAGGTGGTGGCGTGGAACCACATCAACGGCTCGGCACTGACGGTCGCCAAGGACATCAACAAGGTCACCGACCTCGGTGGCAAGACAGTGGCGATTCCGTTCTGGTACTCGATCCACAACGTGCTGCTGCAGGAGATCCTGGCCAAGAACGGTCTGTCGGTAGTGAGCAAGGGCCGCGACGGCAGCATCGGGCCGAAGGAAGTCAACCTGATTGTGCTGGCGCCGGCCGAGATGGTGTCGGCGCTGGCCAGCAAGTCGATCGCCGGCTTCATTGTCGCCGAACCCTTCAACGCGCTGGCCGAAACCGCCGGCGTCGGCAAGGTGCTGCGTTTCTCCGGCGACGTGTGGAAGAACCACGCCTGCTGCGTCACCTTCCTGTCGGAGCGCGACA
The DNA here is from genome assembly GCF_009857535.1 of Duganella margarita. Taxonomy (GTDB): domain Bacteria; phylum Pseudomonadota; class Gammaproteobacteria; order Burkholderiales; family Burkholderiaceae_D; genus Rugamonas; species Rugamonas margarita. The sequence continues at coordinate 86,987 of NZ_WWCS01000003.1, read as the reverse complement.
TCACTACCCGTCCCGAATGGGCGCAGCGCGTCACCAACGCCATCGTCAAGGCGCAGCTGTGGACGCGCTCCAACCAGCTCGACACCGCGCGTCTGCTGTCCAACGGCGACAGCCACAAATACACGCCGCACGCGCTGCAAGTGCTGTCCAAGGTGCTGACAGTGACCGATTATGCCGACTATGAAAAGAGCGGCATCATCGTCCACAAGGACTGGAACCAGCGCCGCATCGACTTCCAGCCTTACCCGTTTGCCTCGTACACCGAGCACATGGTGCGCGCCTTGCAGAAGGTCCGCCTGGAAGGCGACACCGGCTTCCTGCAAAAACTCGATCCCGCCTTTGTGGCCAGGGATCTGGTGGACGACCGCTTCGTGCGCAAGGCGATTACCGCCGTCGGCGGCCCGCAAGCCTTTGGCCTGCCGGCCAACCTGATGCGCACTGAAGCGCTGGCCATCTGATGCTGCTGAAACGACTGGGCCTGCCGCTGCTGGGCTTTGCGGTGGCGCTGGTGCTGTGGCAGGCCGGCGTGACGGCGCTGGAGAAGGATACGCCGATCGCCGCCGCCTTCGCGCCGCAGCAGGCCGCGCTGGCGCTGGCGCAGATGCTGCAAGGGCCGGAGATCTGGCACGATATCGGTTTGAGTCTTCGGCGCGTTGGGTATGGCTTGCTGGCGGCGGTGCTGATCGGCGTGCCGCTGGGTGTCCTGGTAGGCAGTTCGAAGCGCTTCGCGGCGGCTGCCATGCCGCTGTTTCAGCTGCTGCGCATGGTGTCGCCGCTGTCGTGGATGCCGCTGGCGGTGATGACCCTGGGCGTGGGCGACGCGCCGGTGTACTTCCTGCTGGCGTTTGCGGCGGTGTGGCCGATTTTGCTCAACACCGCCAGCGGCGTGGCGCGGCTCGATCCCAACTGGCTTCTGCTGGCGCGCAGTCTGTCGGCCACGCGCAGCGAGACGGTGTTCAAGGTGGTGCTGCCGGGGATTACGGCCGACATCCTGACCGGGGTACGGCTGGCGATCGGCATCATCTGGATTGTGCTGGTGCCGGCGGAGATGCTGGGCGTGTCGGCGGGGCTGGGCTACTTCATCCTCGATGCGCGCGACCGGCTGGCGTATAACGAATTGATGGCGGCGATTGTATTGATCGGCATTCTCGGTTTCGCGCTCGACTGGCTGGCCCGCGCCGCCCATGCAAGGTGGCTGCACACAGGCCGCTGAACGTCATTCCCGCGCAGGCGGGAATCCATAAGCCGCTTGCCGGTCTGCTCAGCATGGGTCCCTGCTTCCGCGGGAACGACGTGGGGCGAGGTTATAATCGCGGTATGAAAAAATTACCTCTCCTCGGCGACATCACGCCAGCCCAGTTCCTGCGCGACTACTGGCATAAAAAGCCACTGCTGATCCGCAATGCCATCCCAGGCTTCAAGCCGCTGCTGAGCTTTGACGCCCTGACCAAACTGGCGTCCACCAACCACGCCGAATCGCGCCTCGTCACCGGCTTTAACGGCGAATGGGCCATGCAGCACGGCCCGCTGGAAACCCTGCCGCCGCGCGACCAGCGCGAATGGACCATGCTGGTCCAGGGCGTCAACCTGTTCGACGCCAAGGCCGACGCACTGCTGCGCCAGTTCCGCTTCCTGCCCGACGCCCGCCTCGACGACCTGATGGTCAGCTTCGCCACCGACGGCGGCGGCGTCGGTCCGCATTTCGACTCCTACGACGTGTTCCTGCTGCAGGCCCAAGGCCAGCGCCGCTGGAGCATCGGCCCGCAGAAAGACCTGTCGCTGATCGACGGCCTGCCGCTGAAAATCCTGGCCAACTTCACGCCGGATGAAGAATTCGTCCTGAACCCGGGCGACATGCTATACCTGCCGCCGCATTACGCGCACGACGGCATCGCCATCGGCGACTGCCAGACTTATTCGATCGGCTTCCGCTCGCCGTCGTACCAGGAGCTGGGCGAGAACTTCCTGCAATTCATGGCCGATTCGATCGACCTGCCGGGCCGCTATGCCGACCCGGATCTGGAAGCCACCAGCAAGCCGGCCGAGATCCCGCGCCAGATGCTGGCCGCGCTGACCGAAGAACTGAACAAGGTCCGCTTTACCGAGGAAGACATCGCCATCTTCTTCGGCGAATACATGTCCGAGCCGAAGCACAATGTGTTCTTCACCGGCCCGGCCAAGCCGCTCACCGTCGGCAAGTTCGGCGAGGCGGTCGCCAAGAAAGGCCTGGTCCTGTCGCGCAAGACGCAGATGCTGTATCGCGGTAAAAACGTCTTCATCAACGGCGAATCGTTCGGCGTCGGCAAGCAGGACAAGGCCACGCTGGAACTGCTGGCCAACAACCGCCGGCTGGAAGGCGCGGAGTTTGCCGCCGCCTCGGACGACGTGCTGGAAGCGCTCTACACCTGGTACCAGGACGGCTGGGTCGAGTTAGGTTAATTACGGAGACGGCAAGATGGACAGACAGGTCATTCCCTTCACTACGCGGGCGGAATTTCAGCAGCACCTGGCCACTTGCCTCTCGGGCGCCCGGCACACGCTACAGATGTTCGATCCGGACTACAGCATCTGGCAGCTGGGCAGCAGCGCCACCGAGGCCGAGCTGCGGCGTTTCCTGCACGCCGGCGGCAAGTTGCAACTGGTGGCGCACGACGGCCGCCTGATCGAGCGTGAGGCGCCGCGTTTCCTGCGCCTGCTGAAGGACTACGGCCACCTGATCGAATTGCGCCGCACCAGCCCCCAATTGCGCCAATTAACCGACTCGTTCTGCATCGCCGACCAGCGCGATATGGTGCGCCGTTTTCATGCCGATCATTTCCGCGGGGAAGCCTCATTTAACGCGCCGCAAGACCTGCAAACCAGCCTGGAACGTTTCCTTACAATTTGGATAGAATCTACCCCCGCTTTGGTAGCAAACTTCGCTGGATTATGAGCGGCTTAGGAGTAAAATACTGCCAACACGGTAGTTAGCGTGGCAATTAGGTCCAAAACGAAATGTTGCGATATCGCAAAATAGTTATGCGTTAGGTCTATTGAACTATTGCGATGCACTAAAAATCGCTATAATATTCGGCTAGGAAGTTTCCGTTGTCTAGTAGGCACCTTTCAGGTACGAAAGCCTTCGAAGACGACCTAATTGAGCGATAATTACCGGTAATTATTAATCGCAACACTGTGTTTAATTTTGAATTAACTAAGGAAAATCCATGAAAAAATCCCTGCTGATCGCTTCCCTGCTGGCCGTTGTTGCTCTGACCGCTTGCTCGAAAAAAGAAGAAACCACCACCGTTACCCCAGCTCCAGTAGCTGCTCCAGAAGCCGCTGCACCAGCACCAGCTCCAGCACCAGCTCCAGCTGACGCTGCTGCTCCAGCTGCTGCTGCTCCTGCTGCTTCGGACGCTGCTGCTGCTCCAGCCGCTGCTGCTCCAGCTGCTTCGAAGTAATATCAGCTTGAGTAAAAAAACCGGCTTCGGCCGGTTTTTTTTCGTTCCGCGTTTTATAAATAAAACCGGAGCATAAAAAAGCCGGCTTGCGCCGGCTGGTTTTTATTACTTCAACTGTTCATGTAGCAGCGTCACGATCTTTTCGCCGACTGGACTGGTTTCCGGCTGGCCCGAATTGTTCAGCACCTTAACGATGCTGGTATTGCCTTCGCTGGCCTTGACCGAAATACGGTAGCGTTGCGCTTCTTTATCCGCCTCATCCGACGAACCCCAGCTAAACAGCTTGCTGAAGAAACCTTTGGTTTCGGTCGCATCGTTGATATAACGCACGAAGTAAACGCCCTGGGTACGGTCGCGGTCTTCCACGGTGAAGCCGGCACGGTCCAGCGCCAGGCCGACGCGGCGCCAGGCGCGGTCGAAGCCCTCGTCTACCTGCACCGCACGGTCGGCGCCTGCACCCACCAGCGACGCGTGCTGAGGCTGCACGATTGCGCCTTCCACTGCCGTCTTGGCCGACGCCAGCTGTTCGCCGCCGTTGCCCAGCTTGTTCATCATGCGCGCCAGGAATTCGGCTTCCAGACCGGGGTCGTTCGGACGCGGCATCCACTTGGTGGTTTCCTTGTCGGAACCGGTGGCGACTTCCTGCACGCCGCGATGGCTGATGTAAATCTCGCTGGAACCGTCGGCGCGGCGCTCGATGCGGGTGCGGAACTTGTCGCGCTCGCCGCTCGAATACACCGAGTCAAACACCTTGCCGATGGTATTGCGGATGAAATCCTGCGGAATCTTGGCGCGGTTTTCGTTCCATTCGGTTTCCATGATGCCCGAGGCCGGCAGCTCTTCCGACAGGGTGAAGCCCGAATCTTCCCAGAACTGTTTCAGCTGCGGCCACAGTTGCTCCGGCGTCTGCTTGACGATCAGCCAACGCTGGTTGCCGTCGCGCTCCACCTTGATGTCATTCAGGCTGACCTGCGCCACGGTGCCGGCGGCCGGCTGGCCCGGCACGATCACGGCGCCCTGGTTCAGCGCGCCCGATTGCGCCGCTTTCGAGGCGTTGTAGCCGGAAGCGGTGGCCACGCCATTGCTCGAATCCGGCAGCGAATAGCGGTTATCTTTTTGCAACTGGGTCAGATCCGGCGGCACGTCCAGCGTACTGGCTTTCTTGGCGGACTTGTAGTCCACCTTGTCGTTGCCCACCACCGAGCTGATCATGCCGCAGCCGCTCAGGCTGGTCACGGTGGCTACCACGGCGCCCACTACCAGCGCGCGCTGCGAGGAAATAAAAGCTGTCTTGCGAATAGTCATGTCGTTACTGTTTTAAGAAGCTGAGGTGCAGCAAAATATGATCCGACCAGGTCGGGGCTCGTTGCTCGTTGCTACGGGTTTTACAGAATGCCGGCTTCGCGCAGGGCGTCGCGAACGGACGCATGATAACCGTCCGCCAGCGGTACCAGCGGCAGGCGGATGCCGGCAGGCATCTTGCCCATTTCGGCCAGCGCCCATTTCACTGGGACCGGATTCGGCTCAATGAACAGTTTCTGGTGCAGCGGGAAGACTTTATTGTTCAGCTCCAGCGCCTTGGCGACGTCGCCGGCGATGGCGGCGCGGCACATATCGGCCATCGCGCGCGGCGCCACATTGGCGGTCACCGAGATATTGCCGGCGCCACCGGCCAGCATCAGGGCCATGGCGGTCGGATCGTCGCCCGAGTAGACAGCGAACGATTTCGGCGCCAGGCGCAGCAGGTCGTAGCCACGGCCGATGTTGCCGGTCGCGTCTTTCACCCCGACGATGTTCGGGATGGCGGCCAGGCGCAGAATGGTGTCGTTGCTCATGTCGGCCACGGTGCGGCCCGGCACGTTGTACAGGATCACGGGCAGGTCCACCGCTTCGGCGATGGCCTTGAAGTGCTGGTACATGCCTTCCTGGGTAGGACGGTTGTAGTACGGCACCACTTGCAGCGTGGCGTCGGCACCGGCTTCCTTGGCGTAACGGGTCAGCTTGATCGCTTCGGCGGTCGAGTTGGCGCCGGCGCCGGCGATGATCGGGATGCGGCCCTTGGCGTGGGCAACCGTCGCCTTGATCAGCGCGCAATGCTCTTCCACGCTAACGGTAGCCGATTCACCGGTGGTGCCGGCGATGACGATGCTGTCCGTACCTTCGGCGATGTGCCAGTCGATCAGCTTGTTCAAACCCTCAAAGTCCAGACTGCCGTCTGCGTGCATCGGGGTGACGATTGCTACGATGCTGCCCTTAATCATAGGAAACCACTGCTAAAAGTATTAAAACAACGATTGTAGTCGATAGGTCGGGCCTGTGGTGCATTCGGCGGGACAAATCAACGCTCAAAATGGCGGTAAGAGCGCCGCTTCGCGGGGAAAATCCGGCTTGACGGCGCAGAGTCGTTGCACCATGGCAGCTTTTGGGCTGTCGATGACGCCGTCTTCAAAGGCCACCACCCGCAATCCGTGGGCGGCGGCTAGCGCGAGCAACTCACCCGGCTGCAATAAAAACGCCGGATTCGACGGCTTGCCGAACTGCGCATTGCCATCGGCGAAGGTTTCATAGATCAGCACGCCATTCGGGGCCAGGCTGCCCAGCATATCGGCAATTAGCGGGCGATGCAGGTAGTTTGTGACCACGATGCCGGCAAATCGCTGCGGACCGAAAGGCCAGACGGCGCCCTCTTCCTCCAGATCGATGGCGCTGGTGGTAATGCCGGGGCCGCAGGTGGCCGCCAGCGCCGCCGGGTCGCGGTCGACCGCCACCACTTCGTGACCCAGCGCCGCCAGATGGCGCGAGTGGCGGCCACTGCCGCATGCCAGGTCCAGCACGGCGCCGCCCGGGACCAGGGGGGCATAACGCTGCACCCAGGGCGAGATTTGATCGCTCATTTGACTCATTTGACTCATTTGACTCATTTGATTTTACTTGCTTTTACGTATAGACCAGGCCCATGGCCTCGCGCACATCGCGCATGGTTTCCTGCGCCATTTTGCGGGCCACATCGTTGCCGTCGGCGACGATGGCGCGCACCAGCGACGGATCGTCCAGATACGGCTGGGCGCGCTCGTGCATCGGTTCCTGTTCCTTGATGATGGCGTCGATGACCGGCTGTTTGCATTCAATACAGCCGATGCCGGCCGACTTGCAGCCCTTGACCACCCATTCTTTAGTGGCGGTATCGGAATACACCTGGTGGAACTGCCACACCGGGCAACGCTCGGGATCGCCGGCGTCGGTGCGACGTACCCGCGCCGGGTCGGTTGGCATGGTCTTGATTTTCTTGCTGACCGAGTCCTTGTCCTCGCGCAGCGCGATGGCGTTGCCGTAGCTCTTGGACATCTTGCGGCCGTCCAGCCCTGGCAGCCGCGCCGCCTCGGTCAGGCGGGCCTGCGGCTCGACCAGGATCAGCTTGCGGCTGCCTTCCAAGTAGCCGAACAGGCGTTCGCGGTCGCCCATCGACAGGCTCTGGGCGTCGTCCAGCATGGCCTTGGCCTGTTCCAGCGCCTCGTCCTTGCCGTCCTGCTGGTATTCGGTGCGCAGTTCGTTGTACAGCTTGGCGCGCTTGCTGCCCAGCTTTTTAACGGCATCCTGCGCCTTCTCCTCGAAACCTTTTTCTTTGCCGTACAGATGATTAAAACGGCGCGCAATCTCGCGCATCATTTCAATGTGCGGCACCTGGTCTTCACCGACCGGCACCTGGCTGGCGCGGTAAATCAGCACGTCCGCCGCCTGCAGCAGCGGATAGCCGAGGAAGCCGTAGGTTGCGAGGTCTTTGGTGGCCAGATTTTCGATCTGATCCTTGTAGGTGGGCACCCGCTCGAGCCAGCCCAGCGGCGTGGCCATCGACAGCAGCAGGTGCAGCTCGGCGTGCTCCGGCACGCGCGACTGGATGAACAGCGTCGATTGCGACGGGTCGACGCCGGCGGCCAGCCAGTCCACCAGCATGTCCCAGGTGCTGCGCTCGATGACGGTGGGGTCGTCGTAGTGCGTGGTCAGCGCGTGCCAGTCGGCCACGAAGAACAGGCACGGCAGTTCGCTCTGCAGCCTGATCCAGTTTTTCAGTGCGCCGTGGTAGTGGCCCAGATGCATGGCGCCGGTAGGACGCATGCCGGAGACAACGCGATCGGGATACATAGTCAACTCAACAGGATAAGGAGGGGCTTGACCAGAATGCCGTAGATGTATTGCATGATCGAGATGCCGCCGTTCATGTAGCCGCTCAGCATGCCGTAGTAGACCATCGCAATCAGGCCGATGAACACGATCAGGCTGTAACGCTCAATCTTGGCGTAGTGGCGCGCGATGGCCATCGGCAGCAGCCCGGTGACGATACGGCCGCCATCGAGCGGCGGCAAGGGAATCAGGTTAAACACGCACATCGAGCAATTGACCAGCACGCCCATGCGCGCCATCTGCACGAAGAAGTCGTGCCTGTCGAAACTCAGGCCCTGCACCAGCACTACCCACAGCACCATCCAGCCGAAGCCCATGGCGAAGTTGGCGGCAGGGCCGGCGGCGGCGACAAACGCCATCTGTTTCTTCGGATTGCGCAAGCGGCCGTAGTCCACCGGCACCGGCTTGGCGTAGCCCAGCGGCGGCAGCGTCGCCAGCGCCAGCATCAGCGGCAGCAGCACGGTGCCGAACGGGTCGATGTGCTTGAGCGGGTTGGCGGTCAGGCGGCCCTCGTTGGCGGCGGTCGGATCGCCGAAATAACGGGCGACGAAACCGTGGGCGGCCTCATGCAGCGAAATGGCAAAAAGGATGGGAATCAAGGCCACCGCGATGGCCTGGACAATACTATCGATGTCGTTCATGGAGCGGGATTTTACCAGAGGCTGGATTGCCTACTTGCGGCGCCGTCAAAGGCCGGCGCCCTCGCCTAATGTGGAATCAGAGTCCGAATGCGCTGGCGTCGCCGCGGCCCTGGCGCACCAGCACAGCCTCGGGACCGGTCAGGTCGATGACGGTGGTCGGCTCCATGCAGCAGGCGCCGCCGTCGATGATCAGCTCCAGCTGCTTGCCCAGCCGGTCGCAGATGACGTCGGCATCGTTCAGCGCCTCGGTCTCGCCCGGCATGATCAGGGTGCTGCCCAGCAGCGGCTGGTCAAGCTCGGCCAGCAGCGCGTTGACGATGTTATCTTCCGGCACCCGCAGGCCGATGGTCTTGCGCGAAGGATGGCTGAGACGGCGCGGCACCACCTTGGTGGCTTCAAGAATAAAGGTGAACGGCCCCGGCGTGGCCGCCTTCAGCAGGCGGAACTGGCGGTTGTCGACGCGGGCGTAGACGCCCAGCTCGCTCAAATCGCGGCACAGCAGGGTCAGATGGTGCTTTTCGTCAATGCCACGGATGCGGCGCAAGCGCTCGACGGCGCCCTTGTCGTCCAGATGGCAGACCAGCGCATAGCTGGAGTCGGTCGGCACGGCGACGATGCCGCCGTCATGGATGATCTGCGCCGCCTGCTTGATCAGGCGGGCTTGCGGATTGACGGGATGGACCTGGAAAAATTGGCTCATGCCTTATTGTACTGCACGCAGCGCGGCGATACGCTGCTCGAAAGGAGGATGGGTCGAGAACAGTGCGCCCCAGCCGCCGCCACCGGTGATGCCCGAGGCCGCGAACGACTGCGGCAGCGCGCCCGGCTCGATGCCGTTCAGGCGCGCCAGCGCGTGCTGCATCGGCACCGTGCTGCCCAGCAGCTTGGCCGAGCCGGCGTCGGCGCGGAATTCGCGCTGGCGCGAGAACCAGGCCACGATCAGCGAAGCCAGCAGGCCGAACACGATTTCGCAGACGAACACCGTAACCATGTAGCCGATGCCCGGACCACGGCGCTCTTCGTTCTTGTTCAGCATGTTGTCGACAAAGAAACCGACGATACGGGCCAGGAACACCACAAAGGTATTGGTCACGCCCTGGATCAGGGTCATGGTCACCATGTCGCCGTTGGCGATGTGCGCCACCTCGTGGCCCAGCACGGCTTCGACTTCGTCGCGGTTCATGCTTTCCAGCAGGCCGGTGGAAACCGCCACCAATGCCGAATTCTTGAAGGCGCCGGTGGCGAAGGCGTTGGCCTCGCCCGGGTACACGGCCACTTCCGGCATGCCGATGCCGGCGCGCTCGGCCAGCGCCTTGACGGTGTTCACCAGCCACAGCTCGGTGGAATTGGACGGGTTGTCGATCACGCGGGCGCCGGTCGACCATTTGGCCATCGGCTTGGAAATCAGCAGCGAGAAGATGGCGCCGGTAAAGCCGACCACCAGCGAAAACGCCAGCAGGCTGCCCAGCTGCAGCGTGCTGCCCGAGCCCGGACGGCCGATCCCCAGCAGCGACAGGACGATGGACAGCACCACCATCACAGCGAGGTTGGTAGCGATAAACAGGACAATGCGTTTCATATCAGGAATCTCCGGGACGGACAGTTTGCCGAAATAATAAGGTAAGACCGGGCGGGCGCAAAATCAAGAGCCCGGCGGCCAGATGGCGCCGGTAATCTTGCAGCGATTTCACCGCGAGGCTTAGAACCAGTCGTGCCAGACCGGCGTGACGTTGGCGGGCAGCGGCGGCAAGGCGGCGAAGTCCACGCGGGATTCGCCCGGCGCGTGAAAATCGGTGCCGCGCGAGGCCAGAAAGCCGTAGTAATTTGCCAACTGCGCGTATTCCGGATACTGGTCCGGCGTGTGGCTGCCGGTCACCACTTCGATGGCGGCGCCGCCCAGCTGCTTGAATTCGTCGAACAACTGACCCTGCGCCAGTTGGGTGAAACGGTAGCGGCCCGGATGGGCGATCACGGCGATGCCGCCGGCGCCGCGTATCCAGTCGACCGACTGCTTCAGCGAGGCCCAGCAATGCGGCACATAGCCCGGCTTGCCTTCGGACAGGTATTTCTTGAACACTTCGCCGGTATTGGCGCAGGCGCCGATCTCGACCAGGTAGCGCGCAAAATGGGTGCGCGACATCAGGTCCGGATTGCCGACATATTTCAGCGCGCCTTCGTAGGCGCCCTCGATGCCGATCAGTTCCAGCTGCTTGGCGATCTCGCGGCCACGGTTGTCGCGGCCGGAACGGGTGCAGGCCAGGCCATCCACCAGCGCCTGGTTCTTCTCATCGATTTGCAGGCCGACGATGTGCACCGTCTCGTTGGCCCAGGTAATCGAAATCTCCACGCCGGTGACAAAGCGCATGCCGTGCGCGGCCGCAGCGGCGCGCGCGGCCGGAATCCCGCTCACCTCATCGTGGTCGGTCAGCGCCCAGACGTCGACGCCGGCCTTGCGCGCGGTTTCCGCCACGGCAGCCGGCGCCAGAACGCCATCGGAGACGTTGGAATGACAATGCAGATCAACTTTCATAACAGGCATTGTACAACGTTAGCCGGCGAGGAATTCCTCTATCATTTCCGCTAGCGCTTGAGGCTGATCATGGTGCAGCATATGGCCCGCATCGTAGACCATCTTGCTGGTAACGTCGCGCAGATGGGCCAGGCGGCGCTCCAGTTCCACGCGCCCGGCCGGCTTGGCGCCCATCCAGTCCCACATATTGGTCTGGTCGGCCTCGACCCACAGCACCGGCGCCGTGATCGCCTGCCAGCAGGCCATGACGTCGTCCACGTGATACGGCAGCGGACCGGCCTGCTTGTGCACCGGGTCGCCGAGGATTTCCCATTCGCCGGCCTCGTTCTGCGCCGACCAGTGCTGCGCCAGGAAGGCGGCGCGCTCGTCGCTCAGGCGCGGATTGGTCTTTTGCAGGCGCGCGGCGACGGCGGCCTGGTTTGGATAGGTGCGCATCTCCGGCTGTTCCAGCAGGCTGTCCATCCACTTGGCGTAGCGGCCGGGCGTTTGCTCCGGCCTGGCGCTGCGCAGACCGGCGCCTTCCAGGTTGATCAGCTTGCGGATGCGCTCCGGCCGCGCGCCCGCATACAGGCCGACGATGTTGCCGCCCATGCTATGGCCCAGCAGATAAACCGCCTGGTCCGGCGAGTAATGGCGCAGGATGGCGTCCAGGTCGGCCAGATAGTCGGGGAACCAGTAGGTGTCCAGACCGTTGCGCTGCGACAGCCCGAAGCCGCGCCAGTCAGGCGCGATCACATGCCAGTCGCCCTTCAGCGCGTCCACGACGAACTGGAACGAGGCGCCCACATCCATCCAGCCGTGCATCATGAACAGCTTGGGTGCGCCTTCGCGGCCCCAGTGGCGCACGTGGCAGCGCAGGCCGCGGATGGTCAGGAATTCGGAACGGGACGGAGTGTGAATGCTCATTGCGTGGACCTTGAAATTAGGGACGACAGCGCCATATCGGATGCTTACTGCCGCAAAACAAAATAATAGCACGACCGTTCGCTCGCTTTGAAAACAAAAAGCAAGCGTAAAATAGCGCCATCCCACCGCACTCAACCAGGTTCCAATGTCTATATATCAACTGGGCGATCACACGCCCGAGATAGCTGCATCGTCATTTGTTGCCGATTCTGCCACTGTGATTGGCAAGGTCAGCCTGCACGACCACACCTCGGTGTGGTTCGGTGCGACGCTGCGCGGCGACAACGAGCGTATCACCATCGGTGAAAACAGCAACGTCCAGGAAGGCACGGTGATGCACACCGACATGGGCTACCCTTTGAGCGTGGGCCGCAACGTGACCATCGGCCACCAAGCCATGCTGCACGGCTGCACCATCGGCGACGGCTCGCTGGTCGGCATCCAGGCCGTGATCCTGAATGGCGCGGTGATCGGCAAAGGCTGCCTGGTTGGCGCCGGCGCCTTGGTCACCGAAGGCAAGACCTTCCCCGACCATTCGCTGATCATCGGCGCGCCGGCCAAGGTGGCGCGCCAGCTATCGGCGGAAGAAGTCGCCGCCCTGCAAGGCAGCGCCGACAGCTATGTCAAACGCGGTCAACTGTTCAAGACGCAACTCAAAAAGATCGGATAAATAATGAGCATTACCATCACCGGCCAGGACACCCTGCAAAAATTCATCTTCGATAACGCTGCCGTGCGCGGCGAGCTGATCGACATTTCCGGCACCTGGCGCGAAGTGCTGTCGCGTCACGAATACCCGGTCGCGGTCAAAAAGCTGCTGGGCCAGATGACGGCGGCGGCGGCGCTGCTGTCGGCCAACCTGAAGTTCAACGGCTCGATCATCATGCAGATTCATGGTGACGGTCCGGTGCGCCTGTTGGTGGTCGAATGCGACGCCGAGTTGCGCCTGCGCGCCACCGCCAAGCTGAACCCGGATCTGGCGATCGCCGACGACGCCAACCTGACCACGCTGCTGAACCAGCACGGCAACGGCCGCTTCATCATCACGCTCGATCCGCTGGACAAGATGCCGGGCCAGCAGCCGTACCAGGGCGTGGTGCCGCTGGACGGCGACGACGTCGCAACGGTGATTGAAAACTACATGCTGCGTTCGGAACAGCTGGATACCAAGCTGTGGCTGGCTGCGGACGACAACGTCTCGCGCGGCCTGCTGCTGCAAAAGCTGCCGCATCACGGCGGCAAGGCGGAAGCAACGCCGGTCAGCGAAGAAGATGCGCTGGAAACCTGGAACCGCGCGGTCATGCTGGGCTCCACGCTGAAGGAACAGGAGCTGCTGGACACCGGCATCGACGTGCTGATGCAGCGCCTGTTCTGGGAAGAGACCATCCGCGTGTTCGATCCGCAGCATCCGCAGTTCCATTGCAGCTGCACCCGCGAAAAGGTCGGCAATATGCTGAAGATGCTGGGCCGCGAGGAAGTGGAAAGCGTGATCGCCGAGCTGGGCCATGTCGGCGTCAACTGCGATTTCTGCGGCCAGCACTACGAGTACGACAAGGTCGATTGCGCGCAGTTGTTTGTCACCGACGATCCGGTCGCAGCCTTGTTACCGGCCGGCGAAGTCAAGCACTGAGTATGGATTCCCGCGTTCGCGGGAATGACGGAACATTGCAGCCGTCTTCCCCTCGTTCGCCGGAATGACGCAACGTTGCAGCCGTCTTCCCCGCATTCGCCGGAATGACGCAACGTTGCAGCCGTCTCCCCGCGTTCGCCGGAATGACGCAACGTTGCAGCCGTCTTCCCCGCGAACGCGGGGATCCAATTTAATCGACTTCTTTCGCGTAGCGCTGTGCCAGCACAGCGCACACCATCAGCTGCAACTGGTGGAACAGCATCAGCGGCAACACCACGGCGCCCAGCGCGCCGCCCGCGAACAGAACCTTGGCCATCGGCACGCCGCTGGCCAGGCTCTTCTTGGAACCGCAGAACACAATCGCAATCCGGTCCTCGCGATTGAAGCCCAGCCGCCGCGCCGCCTGCGCGCTGATGAACATCACCAATCCCAGCAGCAGCGCATTCACCACCATCAGCCCGGCCAGCGTGGCCCACGACAGCTCGTGCCACAGGCCCTGCCCGACCGCTTCGCTGAACGCGGTGTACACCACCAGCAGAATCGAACCCTGATCCACCAGCCGCGTCAGCGCCTTGTTGCGCTCGACCCAGGCGCCGATCCAGCGCCGCGCGATCTGGCCGGCAATGAACGGCAGCAGCAGCTGCAGGGCGATCTGCAAGGCCGAGTCCAGCGGCGAACCGCCCGCCATCTGCGCCGAGGTCAGCAAGCCGACCAGCAGCGGCGTGAGGAAAATCCCGAACAGGTTGGACGCCGACGCGCTGCAAATCGCCGCCGGCACATTGCCGCGCGCCGCCGCCGTGAAAGCGATCGAGGACTGCACGGTCGATGGCAGCATGCACAGGAAGAGGATGCCCAGGTACAGGTCCGGCGTCACCAGCGGCGTCAGCACCGGCTTCAGCAGCAGCCCCAGCAAGGGGAACAGCGCGAAGGTGCACAGCATCACCAGCAGATGCAGGCGCCAGTGCGTAATGCCGGCCACCACCGCCTCGCGCGACAGCTTGGCGCCGTGCAGGAAGAACAGCAGCGATACCGCCACATGGGTGATGTTATTGAAGATGATTTCGCCCTGGCCATGGCAGGGGAAGACACTGGCGGCGATCACGGTCGCGATCATCGCCAGCGTAAAGTTATCCGGCAAAAAACGGGGACGCTTGATCATTTGGGGCACTTCACTTCCAGCACATCGATGGCGCCCACGGTTTTAGCGGACGAGGCGCTGCGCACCAGGTCGACGCGTTCCAGGCAGTTCTTCTGCACCAGCCGCTCGTAGGTCCGGGTGCAGCTGATCACCGCTTCGGCGCCGCTGCCGGCGTTGCAGTAAAAGCCCTCCGCCTGCATGCGCACCAGCGCCTGCTCCATCGGCATGCCGGGCTGCACGGTCTGGGTGACGAAATGGCCCAGCCGCGACTGGTCGATTGAACAGGCTGCCAACACCAGTGGCAGCGCTGCCCACAAAATTCTGCGCATCGTAGTGATCTCCTTATTTCCAGCCAGCAGTGTAACGCAATGTGTGCGTCATGATCCGGTCACACTTGCCCCCTATGATGCGCAGCGTTATTCATCCCTTAATCTGGACAATTCATGAACAAGAAATTCTCCGTAGTTTGCTTCGCCGTGCTGAGCCTGCCTATGCTGGCGATGGCAGCCAACGTTGCCGCCGCCGTTGCCGAAATGGCTGATACTCCTGCCGCCGTCGAAACTGCTTCGGAGGCCGAGGCCGCCGCCGCTGGCCCGATCGCCACCGTCGAAGTGGCCACCCGCAAGACCCGTTCGTCGGTCGACCTGAGCAAAAGCGACATGCAGAAAATCCTGCCGGGCATTAACCCGCTGAAGGCGCTGCAAACCCTGCCGGGCGTCAGCTTCCAGACCGCCGACCCATGGGGCAACAACGAGCAGAATCTGTCGCTGTTCATCCACGGCTTCAGCGGTTCGCAGCTGGGCTATACGCTGGACGGCGTGCCGCTGGGCGACCAACAATACGGCAATTACAACGGCCTGTCGCCGCAGCGCGCCATCACCAGCGAAAACGTCGGCAGCGTGATTCTGTCGTCGGGCGCCGGCGACCTGTCGACCGCCTCGACCAGCAACCTGGGCGGCACCATCGAGACCTTCTCCAGCAACCCGCTGGCCAACCAGAACATCGCCGTGCAGCAGACCGTGGGCAGCTACAAGACTTCGCGCACCTTCGTCCGCTACGACACCGGCAACTTCGGCGACGGCAACAGCGCCTACATCTCGGCCGTGCACCACGAGCAGAAAGCCTGGGACTTCAACGGCCGCCAGGGCGGCGACCAGGTCAACGCCAAGTTCATCAACAACGGCAATAACGGCAAGCTGACCCTGTACTTCGCGTACTCGGACAAGATCGAGCCCAACGAAGACAGCACCGTCCGCTCGGCTACCGAAAAATACCAGCCGTACACCCGTCCGTTCATGTACCCGAACTTCCAGCAGGCGGTGAACTACCTGTCGGCCACCGGCGGCACCCCGGCGGCGGAAGGCAACAACTACCGCAACTACTACAGCGATGCGCAGCGTACCGACTACCTGACCTACGCCAAGTACGACTGGAACATTAACGACAGCACCACCTGGTCGAACCAGATCTACTACCATAACGACGACGGCGTCGGCGTGGTGGCCGGTCCGATCGGCGTCGCAGGCCTGCCGGCGCTGTTCGCGGTCTACTTCCCGGGCCAGAACCTGAAGCAAGTATTCGGCAACTCCGGCTACGCAACCCGCACCACCGAATACGCGATCAACCGCAGCGGCTGGCTGTCGAATTTCAAGACCGAACTCGGCGACCACAACCTGCAAGCCAGCCTGTGGTTCGAACACAACCGCTCGTCGGCCTACCGCCGCTGGTACGCGCTGGATGTGAACAATCCAAGCTCGCCGTACGACCGTCCAAGCAATCCGCTAATCACCCAGTACGGCAGCGAGATCGACAACAAGGTCGCCCAGCTGAGCCTGCAAGACGAATGGCGTGTGCGTCCGGACGTGACCTTGCTGGCCGGCTTCAAATCCAGCCTGCAATTTGCCGATGGCCAGTTCCCGGTGCAGCCGAAGAACGGCGCGATCGCCGGCTCGACCGCCCTGCCAGTCGGTAATATCGACACCAAGAAATGGTTCCTGCCGCAAATCGGCGGCCGCTGGGATATCACCGCGCAAGACCAGGCCTTCTTCAACGTGCAGAAGAACATGCGCCAGTTCGTTACCTACGGCGGTGGCGGCGCATCGCCATGGAGCTTGTCAAGCCAGGCCGCGTTTGACCTGTTCAAACAGACCGCCAGGCCGGAAACCTCGATCACCTACGAAGCCGGCCTGCGCAGCAGCCACCAGCTGAACTGGGGCGCGCTGAGCGCGATCGACGGCCAGGTCAACGTCTACCACGTCGACTTCAAGGACCGCCTGCTGCAGATCAGCCCGACCTCGGTGATCTCGTCGATTATCGGCGGCAACCTGGCCGTGCTGACTAACGTCGGCAGCGTCAAGACCAACGGCATCGACCTGTCGGCCACCGCCCACTTCGGCCGCACCTTCTCACTGTACAACGCGCTGTCGTACAACGACTCCAAGTACGACGACAACTACCTGAACGGCACCGCCACCGTGCAAACCGCCGGCAAAAAAGTGCCAGGCAGCCCGGAGTGGATGAACAAGACCGTCGCCACGCTGACCGTCGCCGACACCGAGTTCCAGCTGATCGGCGACTACGTCGGCAAGCGCTACGCCACCTTCACCAACGACCTGTCCGTCAAAAGCTACTTCCTGATGAGCCTGGGCGTGTCGGGCAAGCTGCCATTCCTGAACGGCGGCTGGGTCAAGAACGCGCGCTACCGCCTGAACGTGACCAACCTGGCCAATCGCGAGGGGGACCTCAACGTGGTGGTCGGCGCGGCCAGCGGCACGTACAATACCTTCCCAATTGCACCTCGTCAGGGCTTCCTGACTTTGATGGCGGACTTCTGATGACTAAACTTTATTTGCCTCCGCGCTTGTCGCGTCGCGGCTTCATCCAGACTGCGGCAGTGGCGACCGGCGCGGCCGGCGCCGCCCTGCTGCTGCCGGGCCTGGCGCACGCCGCCAGCATGCTGACGCCGGGCCCGTTCGCCACGCCGGACCTGTCCGGCATGCCGGGCATTGGTCCGGTCGGCGTCGCGCAGCCGCGTCCGCTGATCTTCGGCCACCGCGGCGCCAGCGCGCTGCGTCCCGAACACACGCTGGCCTCGTACGCCAAGGCGATCGCCGACGGCGCCGACTATGTCGAGCCGGACCTGGTGAGCACCAAAGACGGCGTGCTGGTGGCGCGCCACGAAGCGTTCCTGAGCGAGACCACCGACGTCAGCAGCCATCCGGAATTTGCCAGCCGCAAGACCCGCAAAACCATCGACGGCGAAACCCACGAAGGCTGGTTCGTCGATGACTTCACACTGGCCGAACTGAAAACGCTGCGCGCGGTGGAGCGGATTCCGCAATACCGTCCGGGCAGCGCGCAGTACAACGGCATGTTCCAGGTGGCGACGTTTGAGGAAATCATCGACTTCGTCGCGGCCGAATCGGCGGCGCGCGGCCGCATCGTCGGCATCGTGCCGGAGCTGAAGCACTCGACCTACTTCGCCAGCGTCGGCCTGCCGCTGGAAGACCGCTTCCTGGCGATCATTGCCGCGCACGACTACACGCGCCGCAACCCGATCGAGATCCAGTCGTTTGAAGTGGCCAACCTGAAATACCTGCGCGGCAAGCTGGGCCGCCGTGCCAACCTGCGCCTGATGCAGCTGGTGATCGGCGAGAATGTGCGGCCGATGGACGTGGCGGCCGCCGGCGGCACGCTGACCTTCGCACAGATGTGCACGCCGGCCGGCCTGCGCGACATCGCCCAGTACGCCGACGTGGTGGCGCCGCCGACGCGCAGCATCATCCCGCTGAAAAAAGACGGCTCGCTGGATGCGCCATCGTCGCTGGTAGAAGATGCGCACAAAGCCGGCCTGCGGGTGGAGCCATGGACTTTCCGTCCGGAGAACCACTTCCTGGCCGCCGACTTCCGCAACAGCGCCGGCGACGCCGTCCGCAACGAAGCCGGCTCGATCGCCGAAATCAAACGCTACATCGCCACCGGCATCGACGGCTTCTTCACCGACGACCCCGCGCTGGGCCGCGCCGCCCTCGCCTAACCAACCCGGGGTTTTTGTTAGCGGCTGGCGTCGGCTTTTGGCAGGGCTGCGGTCATGTCGACCCAGCTTTGCGGCTGCGGCTTGTTGCGCTCGCGGACGCCGAAGAAGCTGACTACCAGGTCGCCATTCTTGTCAAAGAATTCCACCGACGTCACGCCGGCGCGCTTGATGACGTAGCCGCTGTGGAAGGCACTGTCGCGCAGGTGCAAATTAAACGCCGGATCGAGCACGTTGAAGAAGCCGCCGGCTTCCTGCACCTTGACGATCTTGCCGCTGTAGATCTGGATCGTGGCGTCATTGCCGAGGAAGGCCATGATGTCCAGCTTCTGCCTGGCCGACTCTTCCAGCAACTGGCGCACTGCCTGCGGCGTGATCGGCTGCACCTTGTCCACCGGCCCCAGGCGCAGCGCCTGTTCCCGCGACATGCCGAACTCGGTCACCAGACGGTTGAACTGGTGCACATCGTTCAGTTCATTCCACGCCAGCTGGTATTCCTTGACGTCGATCGCACTGTCCGGCTTGACGGCAGGCTTGAGCGGCGCTGCCTCCACTTTCAGGTCGGCGCTTTGCACCGGATTGCGGAAGTCGGCCACGATCTTGTCAAACACCGCCACGCCGGCGTCGCTCTTGACGTACAGCTTGTGCGCGGCGTTGCCGCTCTGGTCGAAGAATTGCAGGCTGCGCGTGACGGCGCCGTCCTTGCCAGGCTGTACCACTGCAAACGCGTACTTCCAGTTTTTAAAGGTGAAGCGCAGGTCGATCTCGCCGCCCAGGTAGCCGCCGGCGATGTTGCGCAGGCGTGCTTCTCGCTCTTTCTCTTTGTCGGCATCGAGGCCGGCGATTTCTTCCTGCGGCTTGAGGCGCGTGGCGACGCCGGTGCGTTCGATGACGCCGTTTTCATTGCGTGTCAGCGCCATCACGGTACCCAGGTCGAGCGCGCGGCGCATGATTTCGCGCGGCACGTTATCGCCTTCCTGCAAGCGCGTGACGGTCTTGCCGAGGCCGGTGGTGGCCAGCAGTTCGGCTTCCGAGACGTTCAGCCTGGCGGCGGCGTCGCGCAGCGCCAGCTTCGGCTGGTCGGCGCGCAGCGCGTCGTAGCGTTCGGCCAGACTGGCTGCAGCCGCCGGCACGGACGAGATCAGCAACGCGCCGGTCAGCGCCAGGGCAAATCGATGGTGGGGTTTCATGGCGAGCTCCTTAGTAAATCACTTTGAGGTTGAATGCGTAGTTGCGACCCGGACGGGTCTGGCGTTCGATGTCGGCCAGCGTGGCGGCCGTGGTGCCGGCCGGCAGGCTGCGCGACGACGCGTAGTCCCAGTATTTCTTGTCGCCCAGGTTGTAGACGCCACCGCTGAGGGTGACGTGCTGGTTGATGTTCCAGTACGCCGTCAAGTCCAGCACGCTGTAGCCGGGCACATCGAACAAGGTGGTGGCGCTGCCGGTCAGCACGTCGCCGACGGCACGCTTGCCGCGCGCGGTGCTGGCGGTCAGTGCCGCACCGCCGCGCAGGGCCGGATCGTCATAGGCGAAGGTGGCGTTGGCTTTGTACGGCTGCACCGATGGCAGGTCGGCTTTCTTGCCGGTGGCGGTGTTTTCCGAGCTGCCTTTGGAGGCGCCGGCCGCAACGTTGACGCTGTAGCCTTTCATCGCCGGCAGCCACTGGCCCAGCTGGAAGT
Organism: Duganella margarita; assembly: GCF_009857535.1. Lineage (GTDB taxonomy): Bacteria > Pseudomonadota > Gammaproteobacteria > Burkholderiales > Burkholderiaceae_D > Rugamonas > Rugamonas margarita. The sequence goes on along the minus strand of NZ_WWCS01000003.1, from coordinate 66,808 downwards.
TCGAGCTGAATTCCACGCCGTAAATATTGGCCTTGCCGATGTTCTCCGGACGGTACAGGCCGAAGGTGATGGTCGGGTAGTTGACCGGGTCCGGCGCCTGCGTGGCGTATTCGATGAAGTTGCTGTAACGGGTATCGAATACCGAGGCGCTGAATTCCACGCCCGGCGTCGGCGCGCCTTTCAGGCCCACTTCAAAGGCGTTGCTGGTTTCCTTTTGCAGGTTGGGATTGCCCAGCACGGCGTATCCGTTGCCGGCGCCGGTGTAGCTGAACGAGTCGTAGGTGCCGGTGCGCTCGGCCGCCGACGGCAGGCGCGTGCCGCGCGAGTATTGCGCAAAGGCGTTGAAGTTGGGCGCCACTTCCACCGACAGGTTCAGCGATGGCGTCAGGAAGGAATCGGTTTCTTCCTTGATTTCCTTGGCCGCGCTCGGCACGGCGACGATGTAGCTTTGCAGATTCTTCGGCGTCAGCTTGCGCTGTTCGCCGCGCAGGCCCGGTGTCAGCGTGGCTTGCTTGCCGCCCAGCGTGAAGCCGATCTCGTCGCGCACATAGGCGACGAATTTGTCGGTGTCCATGTCGGCCATGCGGTTCTTCAGCGTGTACTGGTGCACGCCGGTCCTGACCACCACGCGGTCTTCGCTCCATGGACGGCGGGTTTGCTGCTGCTCGTAGCTGACGCCGTAGCTCAACAGATTGCCGGGAGCCAGCTGCTTGGTGGCGTCGGTGGCGATGCCTTTGCTGTCGTTGAAGTAGCCGGTGTTGATGTCACGTACGTACGGTTGCGCGCCGGTGATGTAGTCGGCATGGGTCAGGTCGACCACTTCGGCTTTTTGCGTGAACAGTTTGGTGTCCAGCGTGTCGAACAGCGCGATGCCGCCTGGGGTCCACTGATGCTCGACGCTGAAGCGGTTGCGCTTGGTGTTGGAATTCTGCGTCGCGCCATCCGGATACGAGGCGCCGACCTTGTTGTCAAATTCGCGCTTGTGCTCGTTCTTGTAGCTGTCGATGGTGAAGCCCAGTTTCTGGCCTTTGGCGATGGTCCAGTTCAGCTTGGCCAGCACGGCGGTCGAATCCCAGTCGTCCGGATTGGACGGCGCGGTGCTGTTGATCAGCGCTTGGTCGCCGGTGCGGTGCGCCACCACGATCAGGGCTTTCAGGCCCGGGCTGATTTCGGCGGCGCCGGTCACCGCATGCAGGCGCATGCCGTGGTCAGACGTGTGGCCGAACTTGTATTCGCCGTAGACCTTGCGGGTACCGTCCAGGTAGTCTTCCGGGTCCTTGGTCATGAAGGAGACCGAGCCGCCCAGACCCGGCGTGCCGCCGCCGGTCGGGCTGGCGCCGGAACCGATGCGCACTTCGCGGAAGGTTTCCGGATCGAAGTAGTCGCGGCCGATGCCGAACGAGCTGTTCGAGGTGCCGTCCGGACGCGAGGCCGCATCCGGCAGCGAAATGCCGTCCACTTCCAGGCTGATGCGGTTGCCTTCAACGCCGCGGATGTTGATGCCGGTGTTGCCCGCGCCGTCCCAGATATTGCCGCCGCCGCTGGCCGCCGACGGCACCGCCACCAATGGCGAGTAGCGGGCGATATTGGCCATGTCGATGGCGTTGTTCTGCTCCAGCTGGCGCGCGGTCAGCACGGTGGTGCTGCCGTTCTTGGTGGAGTTGACGTCGTCGCGCCTGGCCTTGACCAGGATCTCCGACAATTCGGAAGCGGACTTGGCCGGCGCGTCCTGCGCTACCGCCGGCAGGATGGCGGCGCCCAGCATCACCAGCAGGGCCGAGCGGACGTGAAGAGACAGTGGCGCGGCCCGATGCCGAGCGCCCGTAGGGGTAGCGATCATAGTTTTCCAAGAGAGAAGTTGAACGGCTGGCTCTCGGAAGATGGACGATTGCTGGCAAAGCAGACATCCTAACAATAATGATTCTCATTTACAAGTGGAATGACAATCAATCTTGATGAATCCGCTACAATCGATGCATGGAACGCCTTTCTTTGACCACGCCCAATACGGCCGCCGCAACCTGCCCGAGCTGGGCGCCGGCCGCCAGCGCGCTGGTGGCGATTGGCGGCGCGGTGCTAGCGCTGGGGTTGACCGCCATCTGGCCGCTGGCCATCAGTCTGGCCGGCGCGCTGGCGTGCGGCTGGCTGATGCATACACAGCCGCTGGAACGGGAAGTGGAATATTTTTCAGCCGACGAAGACGGCCTGCGCTACGTACAGGTGCCCGGCCAGGATGGCCAGGACAGCCAGGTAACGCGCTATAAATGGACGGAGATATTGGAAGTGCGCGCCATCGAGGGCGGACTCAGTGTGCAGACCGGCCGTGGCACGCTGAAAGGCGCGGCGGTGTTTTTGCCGATGCACTCGGCTGCGGACAGCCAGGCCGCCTGCGCGGCGGCCAGCCAGTGGTTGACGGCGTATCGTCTTTGATCAGCCCGCCAGGTAGTTGTTCTTGACGCGCACGTAGTGCTCGGCAGAATACTTCAGATAGGCGATTTCTTCCGGCGTCAGCGCCCTCACCTTCACCGCCGGCCGGCCGACGTACAAGTGGCCGCTCTCCAGCACTTTGCCCGGCGATACCAGGCTGCCGGCGCCGACCATCACCTGGTCCTGCACCACCACGTCGTCCATGATGATGGCGGCCATGCCGATCAGCACTTGGTTGCCGATGGTGCAGCCGTGCAGCATGGCCTGGTGACCGATGGTGACATAGTCGCCGATGATCAGCGGCGAGCCGTCCGGCTTCTTGTCGTTCTTGTGCGACACGTGGCCCATGGCGAAATCCTGCACATTGGTGCAATTGCCGATGACGATGCGGTTGACGTCGCCACGCAGCACCGTGTTGCACCAGATCGAGCAATCCTTGCCGACGCTGACGTCGCCAATCACTTGCGCCGATGGATGCAGATACAGGCCCTCGCCCAGCTGCGGCGTGGTGTTCAGGTAGGAAGTGACTGCCATGCGGTAAATCCTTATTTGCGGGAGTATTTCGCCATCATACTGTTCAGCTCCTGCTGGTGGGTAGCCATCCAGGTCCAGACGGCTTCCACCTGATCGCGGTGAGCGGTGTAGTAGGCCGGATTGGTGGCCAGCCAGATATTGCTGCTGAACAGCGGCACGCGCAGGCGCACCACGTCAGTGCCGTAACGCTCGGCGATCGCCTGGTCCATATCGCTGACCGCGCCGACCGTCAGCGCCACGCCGTCCACGCGCTTGAGCTTGAGCTTGCCGACATTGCTTTCCAGGTCGCGTCCGCCCTCGTCGACCTTGATGCCGGCGTCGCGCAGCGTATCGGCGTACGGTGCCCCGTACGGCACGCCAATCACGCGGCCCTGGAAATAACGTGGCGTAACGGTATCGGCCGGCAGCTGGTCGGCGGCGCGCACCAGCACGATGATGCTGGTATGGACTGCGCGGCTGCGGTCCAGCACGCCGTTACGGTCACGCGGCAGCGTCACTTCGGTCGGCAGCTCGGCGCGTTCTTCGATCGGCAAATAGTCGATGGCGCCGGTTTGCAGCGCGATGCGCAGGCGGTTGGCCGGCAGGCGCACGAACTGCACCGGGCATGGAATCGCGGCGGCAGCAGCAGCGCGCAGGTAATCGACTGCCACGCCGGGCGGGTCCGGCACCTCGGCGCCCTTGCCCAGCCAGTAAGGCGGCCGGTCCTGGTCCATATAGCCGATGCGTACCGGCGGACAGGCGGCCTGGACGCCGGAGGTGGCCAGCAAGGCAAAGACAAGCGAAAGGCGCAGCATAAACCAGGACAAGACTCGTGACGAAAACGTCATTATACGTGTGACAAGTCAGCCTTGGTAAGTGCTGTCGCCGTGCGGCGCGGCGCGGAACTCCGGCAGCGCTTCCGCCTCGCGCGAATACGCAGCCAAGGCCGGGTAATCGGCGGCCGACACCACGTCCGGCAGCATCTGCTGGATGAAGTGCCAGGTGATGGCCTGCATCACGCCGGGCGGCGGCATGGCGGCGCTGGTGGCTTCCAATGGTTGCTGCTGCTGTTCGGTTTCCAGCACGTCCAGCGCCGCGCGCAGTTGCAGGATGACGCGGTCGGCCCACGGCTGGTGCAGCTTCTCCGCCGGACGCAGCTGGCGTTCGTAGACCAGCTGCACCGCCTTGTCGCAGGCCGCCAGCGCCAGGCCCAGCAGGCGCTGCGAGCGCATCAGTTCGGTCGGCATGGACGGCGTGCGGCGTGCCGACGGGCGGGCGATGGATTCGGCATATTGCAGGATCAGCGTGGAGTCCATCAACGCATTGCCTTCCTCATCGAGCAGGGTCGGCGCCTTGACCACCGGATTAATCTGCCGAAACTGCTCGAACGTGCTGAACACCGACAGCGACTGATGCTCGAACTTCAGTCCCAGCAACTGCAAGGACACCGCCACGCGGCGGACGTAAGGTGAATCCAGCATACCGATCAGTTTCATGTTGACTCCATAGTGGTGAGGCTTAAATGCAGAGTATAACGGCGACGGCCAGCCGCCTGCGTTTCAAGCTTGCGCGAGCACCCACAAGGCGGCGCCGTGGGCGTGGATCGCGGTGGTGTCAAACAGCGGCACGCTGGCGTCCTGCTGCGTCACCAGCAGCGAGATTTCGGTGCAGCCGAGGATGACCGCTTGCGCGCCTTGGGCCACCAGCCCGGCGATGATGCGGCGGTATGCATCGCGCGAAGCGTCGACGATGGAGCCGAGGCACAGTTCGTCGTAGATAATGCGATGAACGGTCTCCCGGTCCGCTGGTGTCGGCACCACCACGTCAAGGCCGTGCAGCGCCTGCAGGCGCTCCTTGTAGAACGGCTGCTCCATGGTGAAGCGCGTGCCGAGCAGGCCAACCTTGCGCAGGCCGGCGTCCTTGATCGCCTGCGCAGTCGGGTCGGCGATGTGGAACAACGGTATGTCCACCGCCGCCTCGATCGCCGGCGCGACCTTGTGCATGGTGTTGGTACACAATACGATGAAGTCCGCGCCGGCCGCCTGCACGCGACGCGCGGCGTCGGCCATCATGGCGCCGGCCGCGACCCAGTCGCCGGCATGCTGCAAGCGTTCGACCTCATGGAAGTCGACGCTGTACAGCACCACCCTGGCGGAATGCAGTCCACCCAGTTCGCGCTTGATGGTCTGGTTGACCTCGCGGTAGTACGGCACCGTGGATTCCCAGCTCATGCCGCCTATCAGTCCTATGGTTTTCACATGTTCTCCTTCACTGAGGAAAACAATATATCACCCGGCCTGCAGCAGCACGGCGGCGCCGCGCGCCACGGCGCGCACCACTTGCATCACGTCCCAGTTGGTCAGGCGGATGCACCCGTGCGACTGGGTCTTGCCGATCTTGCCCGGCTCGGGCGTGCCGTGGATGCCGTAGTGCTCTTTGCTCAGGTCAATCCAGGCCAGGCCGACCGGGTTGTTGGGTCCGGCCGCGATGCGGGCCTTGGTGTCGCCGGCCTTGGCGTCCCAGAACAGTTTGGGGTTGTAGCGGTATTCGGGATTGGTGGCCACGCCGCGCACTTGCCAGCGGCCTTCCGGCAGCGGATCGTGCTGGCTGCCGGTGCTGGCCGGGAATTGCGCGAATGGCATGCCGCCGGCATCGAGCAGGGTCAGCGTGCCCTCTTTCGCATCGACCAGGATCGAGGCGGCTTTCGGCAGCGGCTTGATGATGGCGACATTGGGCACCAGCAGTTGTTCGCCCACCTTGTTCAGCTTCTTGCCGGGATTGAGGCGGCGCAGCAGCTCCGGGCTGCAGTGGAAGCGCTCGCCCAGCGCTTCAGCCAGATTGGCGTAACCCAGCGCCGGCAGTTTGGCTTTGCCGGCCATGTCGGACGGCACCGGCACATATGGCCCGGCGACATCCTGCGCGGTCAGTGTGTAGACCGCCAGCACCGGCGCGTCATCGCGCTCCAGCGCCTGCCAGGTGGCGGCGTCGACGTTGCCGGTCAGTGGTAATTGGTGCAGCTTCTGGAAGCCGCGTATTGCCTGGTGCATATTGCTGCCGTAGGACGCGTCCATCTCGCCGGGAGAAAAGTGCGCGCGGTCCAGCAACACCTGCGCGCGCAGCACATTCGGGCCGCCGGTCTGCGGCGTCACCGGCTTGGCGCGTTGCGTGGCATTCAGGGTATCGGCGGCGGACAGCGCCGGCTCGGCGGCGTTTGCGCTGGACAGCGCCAGCATGGCGACAAAAAATAAGACTCTCAAACCAGACTCGGATCAAACCAGGGAGCTTATTCTATCCGACAGGACGAGCGATCAGCGTTCCAATTGCTGGCCGACTTCCCAGCTGTGGCCGGCGGGGTCGGTAAAGTTGATGGTGCGCAGGCCCCATGGCCGATCGAGCGGGCCGTTGAGTGCAATGCCACGCTGTTGCAGGCGCTCGAAAACCGCCTGCACATCCGCCACCCAGATGCTGAGCTGGAAGCGCGAGCCGGTATCGCGCGTGGCGACGACGGCCGGCGCCACGATCTCCGGCGCATGGGCGATCTGCAGCAGGTTGATCAGCACGTTGTCGAATTTGACGACGGTGCAGTGGTCGTCCTCGTATTCAACCGGCACGCCAAACACATCCAGGTAAAACGCCCTGGCGGCGGGCAGGTCTTCCACAAACAAGCTGATCGCGCTAATGTGCTGCATGGCTTAGTCCTTCTGGTAGCGTTGCATGACGTAGCCGAGGCGGCCGCGATTGGTGTCCAGCCAGGTCCACAAGGCTTCGGCCTGCTGCGGATGGGCGTGGTAGAAGCTGTCGTTGAACGCCAGCCACAGGCGGATGTTGAGCAGCGCCTGCGGCAGTTGCACGATCTCGCCTTTGTACTTGGCCAGCGTCTGCTTGAGGTGTTTCGGCGTCACCGCCGCCACCACCACGCCGTCCACCCGCCCCAGCCGCAGTTTTTCGATATTGCGGTCGAGATCGCGGGCGCCGTCGTCCAGCCTCAGGCCGGCCTCGCGCAGGCGCGGCGCGTAGCTGTTGCCCATCGGGATGCCGAGCGTCTTGTCCTTGAAGTATTGCATCGGGTTGGTGCTGGGCGGCACCTTGTCGCGCGCGCGCACCAGCACCAGCACCTGATTGTGCAGCGCACGGTTCAAATCGATATTGCCGGCCTTGTCGCGGGGGATGGCGATTTCGGCCGGATAAAAGCTCATCTCGCCCAGCGGCGCCAGGTCGATATCGCCGGCCGCCAGCGCCACCTTGATGCGAGCCGCCGGCAGCCGCACCCACACCGGCGTGCAGCCGAAGCCGGCGCCCAGCACGGCGTCGTGAATCAGGTCGACCGCCGCGCCGGGCGGATCGGGCACCTTGTCGCCGTCGCCCAGCCAGTATGGCGGACGGTTCTGGTCCATATAGCCGACACGGATGGGAATGCAATCAGCCGCCCGCACCAGCGGCGCGGCCATGATAGCGGTAGCAGCCACAGCGGCAAGCAACATCAACGATATGCCAGCGCGCAGCGTCATTGGGGTCAGGGATGAGGAGGAGTGGATGCCGCCGGCTTGGGCGCCAGCGGTGCGAGTGCCGCAGCCTGGTCCTTGCCGACGATCTGGATGAAGATCTCGTTCTGCTTGATCATGCTGAGCTCGTAGCGGGCCCGTTCTTCGACCGCGCCGGTGCCGTCCTTCAGGTCGCGCACTTCGGAGTCGAGCTTGGCGTTACGCGCCAGCAGTTCGGCGTTCTTCTTGTGCGCCGCGTCGACCTGCGTCTCGAAATCCTTGACGCGCAGCCAGCCGCCCTTCCCCAGCCATAGCGGGTACTGGATCAACAGCAGCAGGAAAGCCAGTCCGAGCGTAATCAGGCGCATGAGGTGAATGCGGCCGGACTTGCTCCGGCCGCGCTTGCTTAATTACTTCAGATTATAGAACGCATCGCGGCCTGGGTAGGAAGCGATATCGCCCAGATCTTCCTCAATGCGCAGCAGCTGATTGTATTTCGCCATGCGGTCCGAACGCGACATCGAGCCGGTCTTGATTTGCAGCGCGTTCATGCCCACCGCGATATCGGCGATGGTCGAATCCTCGGTTTCGCCCGAACGGTGCGAGATCACGGCGGTATAACCGGCGCGCTTGGCCATTTCGATGGCGGCGAAGGTTTCGGTCAGGGTGCCGATCTGGTTGATCTTGATCAGGATCGAGTTGGCGATGCCTTTCGAGATGCCTTCTTTCAGGATCTTGGTGTTGGTGACGTACAGGTCGTCGCCCACCAGCTGGACTTTCTTGCCCAGTTCGCGGGTCAGGATCGCCCAGCCGTCCCAGTCGCCTTCGTGCATCGCGTCTTCGATCGAGATGATCGGGTACTTGTCGCACCAGGTCGCCAGCAGGTTGGTGAATTCGGTCGCGGTCAGCGACAGGCCTTCGCCGGCCAGTTCGTATTTGCCGTCTTTGTAGAATTCCGACGCCGCGCAGTCCAGGCCGATGGCGATCTGGGTGCCTGGCTCGTAGCCGGCCTGCTCGATCGCTTCGATGATCAGCTTGATCGCTTCTTCGTGGTTGGCCAGCGAAGGCGCAAAGCCGCCTTCGTCGCCGACGTTGGTGTTCAGACCCTTCTTGTGCAGGATCTTTTTCAGCGTGTGGAACACTTCCGCGCCGTAACGCACCGCTTCCTTGAACGACGGTGCACCGACTGGAATGATCATGAATTCCTGGATGTCCAGGTTGTTGTCGGCGTGCGCGCCGCCGTTGATCACGTTCATCATCGGCACTGGCAGTTGCATCGCGCCCGAACCGCCGAAGTAGCGGTACAGCGGCAGGCCGGCTTCTTCAGCAGCGGCCTTGGCCACCGCCATCGACACCGCCAGCATGGCGTTGGCGCCCAGGCGTGCCTTGTTTTCGGTACCGTCCAGGTCGATCAGAGTGCGGTCCAGGAAGGCCTGTTCATTGGCGTCCAGGCCCATGATGGCTTCCGAGATTTCGGTGTTGATGTTTTCGCAGGCTTTCAGCACGCCCTTGCCGAAGTAACGCTTCGGATCGCCGTCACGCAGTTCGATCGCTTCTCGCGAACCGGTCGAGGCGCCGGACGGCACGGCGGCGCGGCCCATCACGCCCGATTCCAGCAGGACGTCGCATTCGACGGTTGGATTGCCGCGCGAATCGATTACTTCACGGCCGATAATATCAACGATAGCACTCATGTCATTCTCCAAAGTTAGGCGATACGAAGTCGCGCCGCGTCTTTACGCGCGTTGCGAGGTCAAGGATAACGGGAATTGTACCCGGTGCAGACAAGATTGCTAAATTCTTCACACCGGAACTCCGCGTCATTCCCGCAACAGCGGGAATCCATACTTCGCAAGACGGGCCGCGCGGCATGGATTCCCGCCAGCGCGGGAATGACGAACTGCTTAGTTGAAGCTGTTCTCCAGGAAGCCAGCTTTTTTGGTAGCGCGGTCCAGTTCGATCAGAACGGACAGCAGGTCCTTCATGCGGCCCAGCGGTACGGCGTTGGGGCCGTCCGACAGGGCTTCTGCAGGGTTGGGATGGGTTTCCATGAACAGGCCATCGACGCCCACCGCCACGGCCGCGCGCGACAGCACCGGCACCATCTCGCGCATGCCGCCCGAGGAAGTGCCATTGCCGCCCGGCAGTTGCACCGAGTGGGTGGCGTCGAACACGACCGGTGCGCCGGTTTCGCGCATGATCGCCAGCGAGCGCATGTCCGACACCAGGTTGTTGTAGCCGAACGAGGCGCCGCGTTCGCAGGCCATGAAGTTGTCGTCAGGCAGACCGGCTTCCTTGGCGGCAGCGCGCGCCTTGTCGATCACGTTCTTCATGTCGTGCGGGGCCAGGAACTGGCCCTTCTTGATGTTGACCGGCAGGCCGGACTGCGCGCAGGCGACGATGAAGTCGGTCTGGCGGCACAGGAAGGCCGGGGTCTGCAACACGTCCACCACTTTCGAGGCCACTTCGATGTCTTCGATCGAGTGGACGTCGGTCAGCACCGGCACGCCCAGTTCGCGTTTGACGGCGGCCAGGATCTCCAGGCCCTGCTCGCGGCCTGGGCCGCGGTAGGATTTGCCCGACGAGCGGTTGGCCTTGTCGAACGAGGCCTTGAAGATGAATGGAATGCCCAGTTCGGTGGTGATGTCCTTCAGCGTGCCGGCGGTATCGAACGCCATCTGGCGCGATTCCACCACGCAGTTGCCGGAAATCAGGAAGAACGGCTTGTCCAGGCCGACGTCAAATCCGCACAGTTTCATGCTGCCTCTCCTGCTGCCTTGTGGGCCAGCGCTGCCTTGATGTAAGACGTGAACAGCGGATGGCCGTCACGCGGGGTCGATTTGAATTCCGGGTGGTACTGCACGCCCATATACCATGGGTGCGAATTGTCGCCGGTACGGGGCAGTTCCATGATTTCGCACAGGTCTTCGGTGGGCGTACGGGCCGCCACCACCAGGCCGGCCGCTTCCACGCGCGGCAGGTAGTGGTTGTTGGCTTCGTAACGGTGACGGTGACGCTCGGTCACCACCGCGCCGTAGATTTCCGACGCCAGCGTGCCTGGCTTGATGGCGCAGGTTTGCGCGCCCAGGCGCATGGTGCCGCCCAGGTCGGAATTCTCGTCGCGTTTTTCAACCTTGCCGTCCTGGCCTTGCCATTCGTCGATCAGGGCGACGACGGGCTGGGCGGTGTCGAGGTCGAACTCGGTCGAGTTCGCTTCGGTCAGGCCGGCCTTGTGGCGCGCGTATTCGATCAGCGCCACCTGCATGCCGAGGCAGATGCCCAGGTAAGGAATCTTGTTTTCACGGGCGAACTGCGCCGCCATGATCTTGCCTTCCACGCCGCGCTTGCCGAAGCCGCCCGGCACCAGGATGGCGTCGTACTTGGCCAGGTTGTCGCAACCGGTGGTTTCGATCTCTTCCGAGTCGATGTACTCGATGTTGACCTTGGACTCGTTGTGGATGCCGGCGTGACGCAGCGCTTCGGTCAGCGATTTGTACGACTCGGTCAGTTCCACGTACTTGCCGACCATGCCGATCGACACTTCGGTCTTCGGATGTTCCAGCGTGTAGATCAACCGGCTCCAGACCGACAGGTCGGCCGGCGCCGGGTTGAGGTCCAGCGCTTCGCAGATGATCGCGTCCAGGCCCTGGTCGTGCAGCATTTGCGGCACTTTGTAGATGGTGTCGACGTCCCATACGGAAATGACGGCCTGCTCTTCGATGTTGGAGAACAGCGAGATCTTGGCGCGTTCGTCGTCCGGGATCGGCCGGTCGGCGCGGCACAGCAGCGCGTTCGGCGAGATGCCGATTTCACGCAGTTTCTGTACCGAGTGCTGGGTCGGCTTGGTTTTCAGTTCGCCGGCGGAGGCGATGAACGGCACCAGCGTCAGGTGCACGAAGGCGGTGTTCTTGCGGCCAGCGCGCAGGCTCAGTTGACGCGCGGCTTCCAGGAACGGCAGCGATTCGATATCGCCGACGGTGCCGCCGATTTCGCACAGGGCCACGTCGTAGCCTTCGGCGCCGCGACGGATGTAGTCCTGGATTTCATTGGTGATGTGTGGAATCACCTGCACGGTCTTGCCCAGGTACTCGCCGCGGCGTTCCTTGCGGATCACCGATTCGTAGATCTGGCCGGTGGTGAAGTTGTTCACCTTTTTCATGCGGGTGGAAATGAAACGCTCGTAGTGGCCCAGGTCCAGATCGGTTTCGGCGCCGTCATCGGTGACGAACACTTCGCCGTGTTGCATAGGCGACATGGTGCCCGGATCGACGTTGATGTACGGATCGAGCTTGAGCATGGTGACTTTGAGGCCGCGCGATTCGAGGATCGCGGCGAGGGAGGCGGCGGCAATCCCTTTACCAAGGGAGGACACAACGCCACCGGTGACGAAGACAAATTTGGTCATTGCGGATGGTGCCGAACGGCACATGCGGGAAATTGAAATTATACACCAAAACCCCCGATTCTTCATCTTCCATGTGCATCAGCGTACAGACTCGGCATGTCAAAAAGCACAAACTGAACGCTCAATAGTTAAAGGAGATTCATGATGAGCTACGAAGATCGTGATCAATATGGCATGTATGTGGACAACGGCCATAAGGGTCCTGGCCCTGAACTGATGGGCGCTGACACGTTGATCGGCGACCATGTCCACAACCTGCAAAACGAGCACCTGGGCGAGATCAAGGAAATCATGCTCGACATGCGCACCGGTAAAATCGCCTACGCGGTGATGTCCTCGGGCGGCGTGCTGACCATCGGCGAAAAACTGTTTGCCGTGCCGTGGGAAGCACTGACGCTGGACACCGTCAACAAACGCTTCACGCTCAACCTCGACAAGGAACGCATCGAGGCGGCGCCGGGCTTTGACAAAGACAACTGGCCCGACATGGCCAACCAGACCTGGGCCAGCCAGGTCCACAACTACTACGGCATCGGCGGGGATACCCGTCCAGGGGTGCGCTAATGTTTGCCGCCATCCTGGTGCTGGCCGGCATTGCCGGCGTGGCCGGTCACTGGCTGTATCGCAACTACCTGGGCCGCCCAAAGCGGCTGCGGGGCAGCAGTCCCGTCATGCTTAGCAGTTGGGACGACGGGCAGGAATCCATGGTGGCGGTACATTTGCGGCGTAGAAACCGTTAATTAGCAAAAATCGCGGCTGGTGGTCGGCAGCCTGCCCAGCAGGTGGGACATGTCGACCAGCCGCTTGGCAACCAGGTGGCGCACCATGCCCTCCTGTTGCCACACTCCATACACTCCCAGCAGCGGCGCACTCAGCACTTCGCGCCGCTGCTGCTCCAACAGCGTTGGCCAGATAATGACGTTGACGCTGCCGGTTTCATCTTCCAGTGTCATGAAAATCACGCCCTTGGCGGTGCCGGGACGTTGCCGTACCGTGACCATGCCGCAGGCGCGCGCCACCATGTTGTTGGTGTAGCTGTTGAGGATCTCCGCCGGCATGAAGCGGTGCTTGAGCAGCGTTGCGCGCAGCAGCGCCACCGGATGGCGGCGCAGTGTCAGGCCGTGCGAGCGGTAGTCGCCGAGGATGTCTTCGCCTTCGCTGGGCGCTTCTAGCGCCGGCGTTTCCTCGACCGGCATGGTGGGACGCAGCAAATCCTTGTCCGGCACCGCGCCGACCGCTTGCCATAAGGCCTGACGCCGATGGCCGGAGAGCCGGCTCAGCGCATCGCCGCCGGCCAGCACTTGCAGCGCATGGCGGTCGAGATCGGCACGCCGTGCCAGATCGGCCACGCTGACAAACGGACCGGCGGCGCGCGCGGCTTCGATGCGCAATGCGGTGTCCTCGCGCATGCCCTTCAGCATGTTCAGCCCCAGCCGCACGGCCGGCTGCCCGCGCTGGCCGGCCGGCTCCTCCAGCGACGTCTCCCAGCCGCTGATGGTCACATCGATTTCGCGCACCACCACGCCGTGGCGCTTGGCGTCCTGCACCAGTTGCGACGGGCTGTAAAAGCCCATCGGCTGGCTGTTCAGCAGCGCGCACAGAAACGCCGCCGGCTCGTGGCATTTGATCCAGGAACTGAAATACGTCAGCAGCGCGAAGCTGGCCGAGTGCGATTCCGGAAATCCGTATTCACCGAAGCCCTTGATTTGCTCGCAAATCGCTTCGGCAAATTTTAGATCGTAGCCACGTGCCGTCATGCCATCGATGATTTTTTTCTGATATTTCTCCACGCCACCCTTGCGCTTCCATGCCGCCATGGCACGGCGCAACTGGTCTGCCTCGCCCTCGGTAAAGCCGGCAGCGATTTGCGCAATCTGCATGACTTGCTCCTGGAAGATCGGCACGCCCAAGGTGCGCTCCAGCGCCGCCTCCAGTCCCGGAGGACAATACTTTTCGTTCTTTATGCGTCGCTGCAGATAAGGATGGACCATCCCGCCTTGTATCGGCCCGGGCCTGACGATCGCGACTTCGATCACCAGATCGTAAAATACCCGGGGCCGCAGGCGCGGCAGCATGCTCATTTGCGCCCGCGACTCGACCTGGAAAACGCCAATCGTATCGGCTTCGCATAGCATGTCGTAGGTTGCAGGATCTTCCTTGGGGATGTCTTGCAGCAGCAATGGCCGGCCATACTTTGCGCTCAGCAGCGTCAGCGACCGGCGCAGTGCAGACAACATGCCCAGCGCCAGCACATCCACTTTCATCAGTCCCAGTTCTTCCAGATCATCCTTGTCCCACTGGATGACATAGCGATCTTCCATGGTTGCCTTCTCGACCGGCACCAGCCGCGTCAGCTTGTGATGCGAAATCACAAAGCCACCGGGGTGCTGGGATAAATGGCGAGGAAAACTCAATAGCGCAAAGGCCAGCGCCGCCCACTGCTGCGCAACCTGAGACTCGGGATCGAGACCGCACTCCTCCAGCCGCGCCACCAGATCGTGACGGCTGTCGAACCAGCGTTGCGACTTGCAGACCTTTTCGACAATCGCCAGATCGACGCCCAGCGCCTTGCCGCTGTCGCGCAACGCGCTCTTGGGACGGTAGCTGATCACCACCGCCGCCAGTGCGGCCCGGTCACGGCCATATTTTTTGTAGATGTATTGAATCACTTCTTCGCGCCGCTGGTGCTCGAAGTCCACATCAATGTCCGGCGGCTCGTTGCGCTCCTTCGAGATGAAGCGGCCAGTCAGCATATTGCTGCGCTCCGGATCGACCTCCGTCACGCCCAGGCAGTAGCACACCACCGAGTTGGCCGCCGAGCCCCGGCCCTGGCACAGGATCTCCTGCGAGCGGGCGAAGCGGACGATGTCATACACCGTCAGGAAATACGGCTCGTACTTCAACTCGGCAATCAGCTCCAGTTCCTTCTCGATTTGCGCGCGCACCTTGTCGGATGGACCATTGGCCCAGCGCCGCAACGTGCCGGCGTAAACCTCCTGCCGCAGATAGCTGGCCGAGGTGTGGCCGGGTGGAATCAATTCGTGCGGATATTCGTAGCGCAGCTCCTGCAGATTGAAGCGGCACTGCGCGGCGATGTTCAGCGTTTCCGCCAGCGCCGCCGGCGGATAAAGATTGGCCAGCTGCACGCGGGCGCGCAGATGCTGCTCAGCGTTCTGCGCCAGCGCGTAGCCGCACTCGCTCACCGGCTTGCCCACGCGGATCGCCGTCAGCGTATCCTGCAACGGCTTGCGCGAACGCACGTGCATGCAGACCTGCCCCACCGCCACCACCGCCATCTGATGCTGCGACGCTACCTCGGCAATGCTGAGCCGGTGCGCCTCATCAAACGAGCGCAGCAGCAGATTCAGCCCCATCCAGACGCGGCCGGGAAAGGTCGATTCCATCCACGCCGCCTGCGCGTGCAGCCGGTCCACATCGCCGGGCCGGTGCGCCGGATATTCCGGCAGCAGGATCAGCAGGCAATCCGGCAACCCTTTCAGATGCGCAAACTCCGGCGGTGGTGCAGTCAGGTCCGACGGCGTCAGCAGATAGCTGCCCTTGGCCACGCGGTTGCGCGCGATCGTAATCAGCTCGCACAGATTGCCGTATCCCTCTTTGTTTTTCGCCAGCGCTATGAAGGACAGCGCAGGCGTGCCATCCGGATTCGTCAGCCGGAAATAGCTGCCGATAATCAGCGGAAACTTCGTCTCCTTGGCCTCGGCGTGAGCACGCACTACGCCCGCCAGTGAGCATTCATCAGTGATGGCCAGCGCCGCATAGTCCAGCTGCACCGCGCGCGCAACCAGCTCCTCGGCATGCGAAGCGCCTTGCAGAAACGAAAAATTGGACAAACAGAACAGCTCGGCATAGGCCGGCAGTCCCAGGGCGGGTAGCATGCTCATAATGAATACTGTGTTTTTATACAGTATTTTACACTACCTAATATTAGGAACTATTTCCGTTGCGCGGCCATCATTTGCTGGATGGCGTCGATGATGAATTGGGGCGAGGCGGTTTGCATCTGGTGGTCGGAATCTACCACGATGGTTTTGGCTTGCGGGTACATGGCGCGCACGAAGGCAATGGTTTGCGGGTCTCTGTTGATGACGCCGAAATCGACCGGAACGGCGGTTGCACCTTTGGGCTGGTTGATCAGGCGGATCATCGGCTTGTCGTCGATATTGCCTTGGGCTAGCACCTGCTCTCCTGTCTCGTAGATGCTGCCGATTTCCTTGCGCACCATGCTGGAGAAGAACAGCCATTCGCCGGCCCGCGTCATCAGCGGAAAGTCTTCCGGCTTCTTGATGACGCGCGGATAGAGCGCATCGACCAGCACGATGCCGGCTACCTCGTCCGGATGGCGCTTGGCGAACAGCTGCATGTACAAGCCGCCCAGCGAGTGACCGACCAGGATGTACGGCGGCGCCAAGCCTTCATGCTGGAGGTTGCGGCGTAGTTCTTCGACGATGGTCAGACCGTCGCGCGGCGTGTCGGTAGAGGCGCTGCTACCATAGCCGGGACGGTTGTAGGCAAACACCGAGGCCTGCGGCGCGATGCCGTCGATGACCTTGTCCCATTTGTCCACAGTCGCGCGTGAGCCGTTTTCAAAAACCACTGTGGCTGAGGCTGCCGGATTTTTCACCGCTACCAGCTCCACCTTGCGGCCGTCGATCAGTTGAGTGGTGACGGTGGCCGCCAGCACCGGACTAGTCAACAGCAAGCCCGCCAGGCACATCACGGTACGTTTTATCATAATGCCATCCCTAACGAAAATTGCATTTTTCCAGACTGCGCGCTCCCAAGCGCGGAGAATGCGATGAAACGCAGATACGGAGACTCAGAATGCAAAATTCACAAGTACGAGAATTGCTTTGTTTTGGCGTTACGCCGGGCAGCGGCAATGCGGCGCTGGTGGTTCAGCACGACCAATCCAGCGCTGATCAGCGCCAGCAGTTCGCCAGGGAACGCAACAAGCCTGCCTGCGTGTTTATCGATACGGCGACCGATGGCAGCATCGTGCTGGATTTTTTCTATCCGCATAGGCGCAGCCCGCTCTGTTCGCACGCGACGCTGGCGGCGGCGCGCGTGCTGCTGTCGGCCGAGCGGCCACGATTGGCAGTGCGCACCGCCATGCATGGCCAGCCGCTGACGTTGATCCTGCAAGGCGGCGAAGTGTTCCTGCAACTGTCGCCTCAACCAGCCCCGCAGGTGGCCCTGCCCGACGGACTGGAGCAGCAACTGCTGGCCGCGCCCGGCATCCTTCTGGCCTCGCCACCGGCGATCGCCTCGGTCGGCAGCCCCAAGCTGCTGCTGGAGGTAGCGGACAGCGCCACGCTGCAAGCGCTGACGCCCGATCTGCAAGGCATCGCCGACTGGGGCAAGCAGCACGGCGTCAGCGGCGCGTATGTCTGGTGCCGCCGCCCCGACGGCGCGCTGGAGGGCCGCAGCTTCAACCATCTGGACCCGGCAGCGGAAGACGGCGCCACTGGCGTGGCCGCTGGTGCGCTCGCTGTGTTGCTCAAAAGCAGCGTTACGGTCTACCAGGGCGCCAACCTCGGCACGCCCTGCCAGCTGCGCGCAGAGTTCCTCGATGAAAGTATTTTAATCGGTGGGAAAACCGAATTTGCGTAGTGCTACGTAGAGTGAAGACGCGAGTGGCGCGTGCATACAACACAAAATAATGTTTGCGCGTCAAATGATACGAAATCGTCTATCGATATGAAATATTTGCATAGAATTAAATTTTCATGGGAGATGACGACGTGTTCAAAACAAAAACCTTACGTAAAGCCGTGCTGATCAGCCTGTACGGCGCCAGCGCGGTCGCAGTCACCCCGCTTACTCATGCGCAAACCTCGGCGCAAACAGATCCCTCCATGCAATCGGTCAGCGTGATCGGTTCGCGCCGCGCCACCAGCTCGGCCACCGATACCGTGGTGCCGGTTGATGTGATTCCGCTGAGCAAGATCAGCGAATCGGGCGGCCAGTTCGACCTGGCGCAAACGCTGACCTATATTTCGCCATCGTTCAACTCGACCCGCCAGACCGGCTCCGACGGCGCCGACCTGGTCGACTCCGCCGCGCTGCGCGGCCTGGGCTCGGACCAGACTCTGGTGCTGGTCAACGGCAAGCGCCGCCACACCACCGCGCTGGTCAACCTGTTTGGCGCGCGCAACCGCGGCAACACCGGCACCGACATGAACGCCATCCCGATGCTGGCCATCAAGGACGTGCAGGTGCTGCGGGACGGCGCCGCCGCCCAGTACGGCTCGGACGCGATCGCCGGCGTGCTGGATATCGGCCTGAAGAAATCCAAGGGCTGCGAAGCGGTCGCCGGCTTCAGCGAATACTCGCGCCGCGACGGCAAAAACTACCTGGCCTCGGCCTACTGTGGCGTTGACATCGGCAACGGCGGCGTGCTCGGCATCACCGGCGAATACCTAGACCGTGGCCGTTCCAACCGCGCCGAAGACGGCAACCCGCGCACCATCGGCGACAGCAAGACCAAGAACCAGACGCTGTACCTGAACGGCGAACTGCCAACCGTCGGCACTGGCCGCCTGTACCTGACCGCCGGTGCACAAACCCGCGACGCTTCGTCCGGCGCCTGGGCACGCGGCGGCATCGACAGCGACGACATCCCGTCGCGCAACTCGGCCGCCATGTACCCGAACGGTTTCGTGCCGTTCATCAACGCCACCATCGACGACCGCTACGCTACCATCGGCCACCGCAACCAGGTCGGCGAATGGAATATGGACCTGTCGCAGACGTACGGCTACAACAAGATGATCTACGACATCAGCAACACGCTGAATGCGTCGATCGCCAACAAGGACCTGCTGGCCGGCGGCAAGGGCATCAGCCCGACCAGCTTCAACGCCGGCGGCTTCTCGTTCGAGCAGCTGACCACCAACCTCGACTTCAACCGCTACTTCGACGGCGTCATGGGCCGTGGCCTGAACGTCGCCTTCGGCGCCGAGTACCGTCACGAGAACTACAAGATTTACGCCGGCGAAACCGGCTCGTACATCGACGCCGACGGCGTGGGCATCGGCGGAGCTGCCGGCAGCCAGGGCTTCCCCGGCTTCCAGCCGGCCGATCAGGTCGACGCCAACCGCCACAACGTCGCTGCGTACCTCGATCTGGAAGCCGACCTGACCGACACCGTCAAAGCTCAGGGTGCAGTGCGCTACGAGAAGTACAGCGACTTCGGCTCGACCACCACCGGCAAGCTGGCCGGTAGCTGGCGCGTGGCCCCGACCGTGCTGTTGCGCGGTTCGGCGTCGACCGGTTTCCGCGCGCCGTCGCTGCAGCAGATGTATTTCTCGTCGACCTTCACCGACTTCATCGGCGGCGTGCCGACCGACGTGGTGCTGGCGCCGAACAATAGCGCGGTGACCAATCTGGCCGGCATTCCCAAGCTGAAGGAAGAGAAATCCACCAGCTTCACGCTGGGCTCGACCTGGACACCGACACAAGCCGTGTCGGTGACCGCCGACCTGTACCAGATCAAGATCAAGGACCGGATCGTGCTGTCCGGCCGCTTTGACGACAGCAACTACCCGGACCTGGCGAGCAAGCTGGCGACCCTGGGCGTGGGCCAGGCGCAGTTCTTCGTCAACTCGGTCGACACCAAGACCAAGGGCCTGGATCTGACCGCGTCGCACAAGGCCACCTTTGGCGCCGACAAGCTGACCACCTTCCTGGCGCTCAACGTCAGCAAGACTGAAGTGACCGGCATCCACGCGCCGGCGTCGCTGAAGGGTTATGAAGATGTGCTGCTGTCGGAGAAAGAACGCCTGTACATCGAACAAGGCGCGCCGCGCTCGAAGGCCACGCTGGGCTTCGATTACGTCCACAGCGCCTGGGAAACCGATCTCAAGCTGATCTACTTCGGCCCGCAAACGCTGGGCACCTACAGCGGCACCGCCGCCGGCGTGGCCAACCAGCACTATGACGCCAAGGCTTCTGCCGACCTGAGCTTCACGTACACCATCAACAAGAACATGAAGTTCACGTTTGGCGGCAACAACATCTTCAACGTGCATCCGACCACGCAGAATCCGGATGAGACCGACAATGGTTTCAAGTACGAGTCGGTACAGTTCGGCCTGAACGGCGCCTCCTACTTCGGCAGGCTCTACGTGAAGTTCTGAGCTAGCTCAATGGTGCGCGTTTGACGGCGGCAGTGACGGGGAATACGATCCTGGTATGGAAACCAGGATCGCAAAGCTCGAAGAATTCGCAGCCGACGCCAAGGAAAGATTGGTGAAGCTGGAAGAATTCGCTATAGACACCAAGCAAAGGCTGGTGAAAATAGAGACCCGCCTGGACCAGTGCGCCACTAAGTCCGACCTCGAAGCGTTACGAGCCGAAATGCACAAAGGTTTTGCCGATATGATTAAGTGGATCGTCGGCACTGCCATTGTGTTGGGCGGCACCGGCATCGTCGTTATTACTTTCGTGCTCAACAATGCGGTGCCCAAAACGCCGCCGCCGGCGCCTCTGCCGCCGGTGGTGATCTACACTCAGCCGGCGCCGGTTGCTCCTGCGGCTGCCGCGCCGCGCATGTAACGTTTTATTACATATCGCTAACCTAACTGAACACGCGAGCATTCTAGACTACCATTGTCTTTATTTTCGGCAATGGAGCAAGTATGCGCCGCGCACTCACCCTGATGTTATTCCTGTCCATGCTCCAAGGCGCACTCGCCTGGGCAGCACTGGGCGGCTCGCCGTCCGACTTCGGCGGTAACACCACCCAAATCCGCATGGCGGCGCGCAGCCTGGCGGCCACCAGCACCAGTAGCACCAACAGCGCCACCACCACGGCGGTCTACACCATCAGCCAAAGCACGCTCGACAGCGGAACCATCGTGCGCGAATACACCGACGCCAGCGGCGTGGTATTTGCCGTCAGCTGGACCGGCCCGACCCTGCCGGACCTGCGCACGCTGCTCGGCGCTAAATTCACCGTCATGACCAGCAACGCTGCCAAGCGACCCAAGGCCGGTCACTCGCAACTGGCGATCGACCAGTCCGACGTGGTCATCGTCTCCAGCGGCCACATGCGCGCGTACTCCGGCCAGGCCTGGATTCCCAGCGCACTGCCGGCCGGCTTCGACACCACCACCATAGAATAAGGGAGTCTGCATGAAATTTGCTCATCTGGCAGGCGCCTTGCTGTGCCTGGCGCTGGCCGCCTGCGGCGGTGGCGGCAGTTCGTCGTCCACCGCGACCACCACCAGCACCACCGAATCGATGGCCGCTGCCACACCGGTCGTCAGCATCAGCGCCACGCCGACCGCCACTACCACCGGCCAGGTCGTCACGCTGACCTGGAGCGTCGCCAATCCAACCGGCAGCAGCTGCACCGCCTCCGGCGCCTGGAGCGGCACGCTGGCCACCAGCGGCACCCAGACCGTCACCGCCGGCGCGGCAGGTACCGCCAATTACACGCTGACCTGCGGCAGCGTCAGCAACACCGCCGTGGTGACCGTGGCCACGCCGCCGCCCTCGCCCACCGTCAGCCTGACGCTGGCGCCGGCCAACATTACCACCGCCCAGAGCACCACGCTCAGCTGGTCGTCGGCCAACGCCACCAGTTGCACCGCCAGCGGCGCCTGGAGCGGCAGCAAAGCCACTTCCGGTTCGATGACCATCACCCCGACCGCCGTCGGCAGCTTCACCTATAGCATGACCTGCAGCGGCGACGGCGGCAGTGCCGACGCCAGCACCGCGCTCAGCGTCACCGCAGCGCTGAGCAACAGCACCGCCATCCTGGTCGACAGCGGCCCGAGCGGCGTCAGCGGCGTGATCAATGTGCCGTATGTCAGCGTCACCGTCTGCCGTCCCGGCACCACCACCTGCCAGACCATCGACCACGTGCTGCTGGACACCGGTTCCTACGGCCTGCGCCTGCTGGCCAGCCAGCTCAGTTCGACGCTGGCGCTGCCGGCCGTGAGCACCGCCAGCGGCGCCGATGCCGGCGAATGCGGCAAATTCATCAGCGGCTACACCTGGGGCGCGGTGCGCCAGGCCGACGTCAAGATGGCCGATGAAGTGGCCTCCGCCATTTCGATCCAGGTCATCGGCGACACTGGCAGCAGCTACACCAGCACGCCATCGAGTTGCAGCAGCGCCGGCAGCAATATGGGCACGCTGTCGGCGCTGGGCGCCAAGGGCATTCTCGGCGTCGGCATGTTCAAGCAGGATTGCGGCAGTTCGTGCGCCAACGCCGCCATCAGCGGCGTCTATTACGCCTGCGCCAGCGGCAGTTGCAGCGCCAGCGCCATGCCGCTGGCCAGGCAGATCAGCAATCCGGTGTCCTCCTTTTCGGTCAACAACAACGGCCTGCTGATCACCATGCCCAGCGTCGGTACGGCCGGCCTGACCTCGGTCAGCGGCACGTTGGTGTTCGGCGTCAACACGCAGAGCAACAACACCATCGCCAGCGAGACCATCTTCAAGGCCAACAGCAGCGGCGACTTCACCACCACCTACAACGGCAAGGCCTACAGCGCCAGCTTCATCGACAGCGGCTCGAACGGCTACTTCTTCGCCGACAGCAGCATCCGCCAATGCTCGGGCGGCGACTTCTACTGCCCGGCCTCGACCTTGTCGCTCAGCGCCACCAACACCGCGTCCGATGGCAGCGCCAGCGGCGCGGTCAACTTCAACGTCGTCAATCTGGTCAACCTGGCCTCGACCGTCAACGCGGCGCAGGTCGGCGGCACGGTCGGCAGCAGCAACGCTTCCAGCAACTATTTCGACTGGGGCCTGCCGTTCTTCTATGGCCGGCGGGTGTTCGTGGTGATGGAGAACAACACCGTCGCCGGCAAAGCCGGACCGTACTGGGCATATTGATTTGCGCAATGTCATAGTGTTGTCACGATAAATAGCTAAAGTCGCAACCTTGAATTTTCCCCTTCGAGGTAGTGATGAAATTGAATCTGGTGATGCTGGCTGCCATGACGGCAGCCGGCCTGGTAGCATGCGGCGGCGATAACAATCCTGTGGCAGTAACCCCACCCGCCGCGCCGGCGATCCCGGAAGGCACCACCGTCACCGTGGCATTGTTGGAGACCACCGACATCCACGCCAACGTGATGAGCTACAACTACTACTCGCTGGCCGAGGACACCAGCCTGGGCCTGGAGCGCACGTCGTCGCTGGTCAAGGCTGCGCGCAGCGAGAACCCGAACAACGTCCTGCTGGACGACGGCGACACCATCCAGGGTACGCTGCTGGGCGACCTGCAAGCCGTCACCAAGCCGATCGCCTGCACCGACACACTGGCCGTGCACAAAGTCATGAACGCCATGAAGTTCGACGGCGGCGGTTTCGGCAACCACGAATTCAACTACGGCCTGCCATTCCTGAGCCAGGTCACCAATACCGACTTCGGCATTCCGGGCGTGACCAAGCCGAGCGGCACCTGCGGCGCGCCGGCCTTCCCGCTGGTGCTGACCAACGTCACCGGCGTGGCCAGCGGCAAACCGATCGTCCAGCCATACACGCTGCTGCCGCGCACCTTCTCGGCCACCAAGCCGGACGGCAGCAAGCTGGATGTGAAAATGAACATCGGCATCATGAGCTTCGTGCCGCCGCAGATCCTCGAATGGGACCAGAAAAACCTGGCTGGCAAAGTCGCCATCACCGGTGTGCAGGAAGCCGCCAAGCAATACGTGCCGGAAATGCGCACCAAAGGCGCCGACCTGGTGGTGGCGCTGTCGCACGGCGGCCTCGACCCGAGCGCCTACAGCCCGAAAATGGAAAACGGTTCCTACCACCTGACCAGCACCGGCATCGACGCGCTGCTGATCGGCCACTCGCACCTGATCTTCCCGAAAGGCAAAGAGACCGGCGCGGCGGCACTGGATCCATCGTTCGCCGCCTTCCCGGCCAGCGCCAACATCGACGCTGTCAACGGCTTCGTCAACGGCGTGCCAACCGTCATGGCGCAAAGCTGGGGCCGCCGTCTGGGCATCATCAAGCTGACCCTGGCCTACACCGGCGGCAAATGGGTGGTGCAGCCAGCAAAGACCACGGTGGAATCGCGCGGCTTCAAGTACACCGACGGCACCACCAACATCGCCGCCGACAGCAGCGTCGCGCCGCTGGTGGCCAGCGAGCACGCCGCCACCATCGCCTACGCCAAGCAGCCGTTGGGCGTGACCACCGACTTCGAGATGTCTTCCTACTTCTCGCTGGCCGGCGACGTCAGCGCGATTCAGCTGGTCAACCAGGCACAGCTGGCGTATGTGAAGAACTTCATCGCCACCAGCACCGACGCCACGCTGGCCGGCTACAAGAACATTCCGGTGATTTCGTGCAGCGCGCCGTTCAAGGCCGGCCGCAACGGTCCTTCGGACTTTACCGATGTGGCGCCGGGCGCCTCGCCGACCGCGCCGATCGGCCTGCAAGTGCGTAACCCTGGCGATCTGTACCTGTACTCGAACAACAACCTGCAAGCGGTCAAAATCAAGGGTTCGGACCTGAAAGCCTGGCTGGAAACCGCCGCCAAGCAGTTCGGCCAGATCGACCCGGCCAAGACCGCCGAGCAGGATCTGGTGCCGAGCTACAGCACGATCTACAACTACGACGTGTTCTACGCCGAGAACAACGCGCTGACCTACCAGATCGATGTGACCAAGCCGGCCGGCAGCCGCATCGTCAACCTGACCTACCTGGGCAAGGCCGTCGCGGATGGCGATGACTTCATCGTCGCCACCAACGACTACCGTGCAGGCGGCGGTGGCGCGGTGCCTGGCATCGACGGCAGCAAGACCATCATCAAGTCGCCGGACGCCAACCAGACCGTGGTCAGCAACTACCTGACGGCGCAAGGCGCGGCCAGCGGCAAGGTCACGCTGAGCGGCAACGGCAGCGCGCGCAGCTGGAGTTTCGTCAAGGTGACGACCGCCGGTCCGGTGATCCTGCGTTCGGCGCCGGGCCACCTGTCGGTCGCCAAAGGCAGCGGCCTGACGGCGGTAACGGCTGAAGGCGGCCTGGACGCCAGCGGCTTCGCCAAGTACACCATCGACCTGAGCAAATAAGCCGAGGAAAGACCATGCGCACCCTGACCGCAGCGTTGCTGAGTTCGGTTTTGCTGTTCGGCTGCCAGATGCAGCACGAAAAACCGACCTCGGCGCAAATCGAAGTCATCGGCATGAAGGCCAAGCAGGAAGCGGACGCGCACGCCGAGCGTAAGCTGATCGCCTGGTCGGAGCAGAACCTGCCGGTGGCGCAGCGTGAACTGGCGATACTCTACCAGTCGCGCCCCGAGCAACGCGCCGACGCGCTCAAGCTGTTTGAGCAGGCGGCGCGAGGGGGCGATGTCGAAGCCGCCTTCCAGCTGGGCGAAATGCTGCGGGTCGGCGTGCTGGGCGTGCCGGCTGCACCAGCGGCGGCAGCGCCGTGGTACGCGCTGGCGGCCCAGCATCAGCACGCCAAGGCGGCGCTGGCGCTGGGCCTGATGGTCAAGAACGGCAATGGCGTGCCGCGCGATGCGGCACGGGCAGCGCGCCTGTTGACTCAGGCGGCTGAGTTGGGCAATGCGCATGCGATGTTCCTGCTCTCCAACATCTACCGTTCAGGTGAAGGCGTGGCGCAAGATACGGCCAAGGCCCGCACCTGGCTGGAAGAAGCGGCCGAGCACGAATATCCACCGGCGCTGCAGGAACTGGCGATGACCGTTCAGCTGGGTGACGCCTTGTCGGCCAGGGACGAACGCCGCGCCGGCGAGCTGATGAAGGAGGCCAGCGAACACCGCCGCAATAACTGGAATAGGTTCTAAGCAACAACGTCGGGTCATTAGCGTGGTGCGGCGCACAGACCAGTGCGGGGGCGGCTCCTAGACTGGCTTGGCAGTCCCCGCACGTTCATTAGCCACGCAAGGAGCCGACATGAGAACCACTACCCCATCGCAGGATAAGATTCCAAAGCCTATTCCCACCGCCACCGAACCGCAGGATGCGATCACGCTGCTCACCGAAGACCACGAGCACGTCAAGTCGATGTTCGAGCAATATGAAGAGCTGGGCGACCGCGCGCACGTCAGCAAACACAAGCTGGCATTGCAGATCTGCGAAGAGCTGACCAAGCATGCGACGGCGGAAGAAGAGATTTTCTACCCGGCCGTGCGCAAAGCCACCAAGGAAGAAGACCTGGTGGACGAAGCCGTGGTTGAACACGCCTCGGCCAAAGACCTGATCGCGCAGATCATCAGCATGGAGCCGACCGACGACCTGTACGACGCCAAGGTCAAGGTGCTGGGCGAGCTGATCGACCACCACGTCAAGGAAGAAGAAGAGGAAATGTTCCCCAAGGCGCGCAAGGCCAAGCTGGACCTGATGGCGCTGGGCGAAGCCATCGCCATTCGCAAGGAACAAGTCGAACTGCCGCCGACCGCCTGATTAAGCGGCCGCCAGCCGCGCCATCTCGCGCTGCATGTTGTCGATGGCGCGCTCGTTGTACTGTTCGGCGAAGTAGGCGTTGCCGAACAGCAGCCCTTGCTGCGCCTTGCGGCACAGGTGCGCCAGCGCCGCGCCGCGCTGTTCGCGATAAACGTCGTCCGCCATGTGGCTGTACTCCTGGCGGATGGCGCGCGCGTAATTCTGGTAGACCTCATCATCCTGGCCCAGAATCGCCAGATCCACACTCAGCAGCACGTCTTTTAACCGGTGCGTAATCGCCGCTTCCTGGAAATGATCAGTGGCGCGTATCAGTTCGGCCGCGTCGTCCATTTCCTGCCCCAGATGGCTGCCCAGCCACATCTGCGCGCTGGCTTCCTCGTTGGTCGGCGCCGCCGGGTCGCCGGTGTGGCCATACTCGGCATCGTGAAACCAGAACGCCTGCTTGATGATGTCGACATCGGCCGGCTCCGGCCGCATATTGCCGGCCCACACGCGGATCTCGCACAGGCCATGCACCAGATGGTCGAGGTTGTGATAGTAGCGCGCTGAACCGCCGTAGCAATCGGGGCCGGTCAGCCGCGCGAACCAGTCGTCCGCATGGGCGATCGCGGTGGCGTCGCGGTGCTCGTAATCCCACAAGGTTTCCCATTCCCTGCGCAGCCAGCTCAGCACCCAGGCGTGATACGCCGGACCGGGCACGAATTTCTTCATGATCCAGTTCCAGCCAATCGGCCCTTCCAGCGCCTTGACGAACGACGAACTGACCGAACCCAGGTCGCGCGGCGGCATCACGAACACCGTCTTCGCGCCTTGCAGCACGTCCACATTGGTCTGCTGGATCAGATTCTCGTAATCGAAGTCGGCGGTGGTGCGGATGCCGCGGATCAGGCACTCGACGCCCTGCTTCTTGGCCGCGCGCGCCGTGTAGTCGCCGCGCACGATCACCACCGAGACATTGTCCCAGCCCTGCTCCGTGCAGCTAAGCGAGATGATGCTCTTGCGCTCCTCGGCCGAAAACTTGGGCTTCTTGGCCGGATTTTCAGACAGGAAGACCACTACCTCGTCCGCCAGCGAGCGGGCTTCGTTGATCACCCACATATGGCCGTTGGTGATCGGGTCCAGGGTTCCCGAAAATCCGATTTTGTTCATGCACCACTCCAACACCGTGTCAAAACGGCATTTTAGACCGGAGTGGGCTTGCTAGTCTCGGGAAAATCGACATTCACCTTCAGACCGCCCAAACGGTCGGACTGGCCGAGCGACAGCACGGCGCCGTGGCGCTCGGCAATCGACTGCACGATCGCCATGCCCAGGCCGCTGCCGCCAGCCGGACTGCCCGGCACGCGGTAGAAGCGGCTGAACACCCGTTCGCGCTCCTCGGCCGGGATGCCGGGGCCGGAATCCTCGACGCTCAGCACAATCCGCGGCCGGGCATTTTTTGTGGCGGCCACGCTACGCTGCAGGTCGATATCGACGGTGCCGCCGGCCGGCGTGTACTTGATGGCGTTGTCGACCAGGTTGCGCAGCAGGATCAGCAGCGCATCCGGATGACCGGCCACCACCACATCCTCGTTATGATGCAGGCCGAGGTCGATCTGGCGCGCCTGCGCCAGCCCGTTCATGTCGCCCAGCACGCGCTTGACCACGTCGCCCAGGTTGACCGGCTCCGACTTGATCTCCTCGCTGGCGCCCTCCTGCCGCGCCAGCACCAACAACTGCTCCACCAGCCGCGTGGCGCGCTCGATGCCGGCCGTAACGCGCGACACTGCCAGCTTGCGCGCCGCCTCGTCCTGCGCCCGCTCCAGGCTCAGCACCTGCAACTTGAGCGCCGCCAGCGGCGTGCGCAGTTCGTGCGCGGCGTCGGCCACAAAGTGCTGCTGGGCGTCGAACGCCGTGCGCACCCGGACAAACAGCAAATTGAGCTCCTGCACCAGCGGCAGCACTTCATCCGGCAAATCGTTTTCCGACACCGGCGACAAATCCTCGGCCTGGCGCGCGGCCACCTGCCGCTTGACGCGCGACACCGGCGCCAGCGAACCTGACACCACCCACCACACCACCAGCATCAGCACCGGCGCCATGACGGCGATCGGGCCGACCGTGCGCAAGGCCAGCGTGCCGGCCATGCGCTGGCGCACCGCCATGTCCTGCGCGATCTGCACCGTCTGGTTGGAGGTCTGCACCGAGAACACCCGGTAGGTGGTCTTGTTGACGCGCACATTGGAAAAGCCCAGCACCGCCCGCTGCGGCAAGGCCGCGCGCGACAGCGAGCGGAACACCTGCGCGCCGTCCGGGGTCCACACCTGCACCACCAGATCGTCGTTTTCCGGATCGGCCGCGGTGTCGGCCGCCTTGTTGGTCAGCGTGGCGCTGGAGCGCAGCGACATCGCCATCTGCTGCATGTGATAGTCGAAGATCTGGTCGGCGTCGCTCAGCGCGCTGCGGTAGGCGATCATCGCTTGCGCAAAGGCCGCCATGGTGATGGCGGCCAGCAGGAACCACAACAAACGGCCGCGCAGCGAGTGGGTCACCACCGGCACGCGCGGCAGCGGCGGCATCCTTACCTTCATAGTTTCGGCACCATGTAGCCGAGGCCGCGCACGTTCTGGATCAGTTCCGCGCCGAGTTTCTTGCGCAGGCCGTGGATGTAGACTTCCACCGCGTTGCTATTGACTTCATCCTTCCAGCTGTACAGCTTTTCTTCCAGCTGGTGGCGCGACAGCACGATGCCCGGCCGCGCGATCAGCGCTTCCAGCACCGCCCATTCGCGCGCCGACAGGCTGACCGGCTTGCCGTCGGCGATCACTTCGCGGGTTTGCGGATTGACGGTGACGTTGCCGTGCTCGAACACCGGCTCGGCGCGGCCGGCCGACCGGCGCAGCAGCGCGCGGATGCGGGCCAGCAGCTCGTCCAGGTCGTAAGGCTTGAGCACGTAATCGTCGGCGCCGGCGTCCAGGCCGGCAATGCGCTGTTCCTTGGCGTCACG
This sequence comes from Duganella margarita, assembly GCF_009857535.1. Taxonomy (GTDB): domain Bacteria; phylum Pseudomonadota; class Gammaproteobacteria; order Burkholderiales; family Burkholderiaceae_D; genus Rugamonas; species Rugamonas margarita. The sequence continues at coordinate 37,576 of NZ_WWCS01000003.1, read as the reverse complement.
CGCGGTGGCGATCAGCACCGGGGTCAGTTCCTTGCGCAGGCGCATCGAGCGCAGCACGTCGAGGCCGTCCTTGCGCGGCAGGCCCAGGTCCAGCAGCACCAGATCGTAGGTCTGGGTTTGCAGCGCGGTGTCGGCCATCGCGCCGTCCTTGACCCAGTCGACCGCGTAGTGCTCGGCCCGTAACAGGTCCAGCACTACCTCGCCGATCATCGTGTCGTCTTCCACCAGCAGAAGTCGCATGTTATTTCCTTTCTATTTTTGTTGAAGCGTTCTGCCGATGCGACGCATCTTATCCCAGGCGCACCGGAATGAAGATTTTATCGTCCCCGCGCTGGATCAGCAATGCCACCGACTTGGACGACTTGCCCACCACCTCGCGCACCTGGTCGACGCTGTTGACCGGACGGCCGTTGACCGACAACAGCACATCGCCCGGCTGCACGCCGGCATCGGCCGCCGCGCCGCCCGCATCCTGGATCAGCAGGCCGCCGGCGATGCCGGAATCACGCCGTTCGGCCGGCTCCAGCGGACGCAGCGACAAGCCCAGGCGCAGCTTGGCGCCGGGCTGGTCCGCCCCAGGCGCATCGCCCTTGGCCACCTTGTCCGTCGCGTTACCCAGCGTGGCGACAATCTGCACCGGCTTACCCTGGCGCCAGATCTCCAGCGTAATCTTCTCGCCCGGCGTCGACAAACCGACCATGGACGGCAGGTCGACCGAACTGATGATCTTCTGGCCGTTGACCGAACGGATCACATCGCCCGCCTTTAAGCCGGCTTTATCCGCCGGGCCGCCGCGTTCCACATTGGCGATCAGCGCGCCTTCCGGCGTGGCAAGGTTAAAGGAATCGGCAAAGCCCTGATTCACTTCCTGCACTTCCACGCCCAGCTTGGCGTGTACCACCTTGCCAGTAGAAACGATCTGGTTCTTGATCTTGTTGGCGACGTCGATCGGGATGGCGAACGACAAGCCCTGATAGCCGCCGGTCTGGCTATAAATCTGCGAGTTGATGCCGACCACCTCGCCGCGTGTATTGAACAGCGGGCCGCCGGAGTTACCCGGATTGACCGCGACGTCGGTCTGGATGAAGGGCACGTTACCGTCCGGCAGCGAGCGGCCCTTGGCGCTGACCACGCCGGCGGTCACAGTGTTATCCAGGCCGTATGGCGAACCGATGGCCAGCACCCATTCGCCCACTTTCAGGTCGTTGCCCTTGGCCAGCGGCACCACCGGCAAGTTCTTGGCGTCGATTTTCAGCACGGCGACATCGCTTTGCGGATCGGAGCCGAGTACCTTGGCGCGGAATTCGCGGCGGTCAGTCAGCTTGACCACCACCTCGCTGGCGTCACGCACCACGTGGGCGTTGGTCAGGATAATGCCATCCGGGCTGATGATGAAGCCGGAGCCGAGGCCATGGCTCGGCGCCTGGCGCTGCTGGCCGCGCTGCTGACCCTGGAAGCGGCGGAAGAATTCGTAGAACGGATCGTCCGCATACGGATCGCCGCGGCCCTGCTGAGCGTCCGGATCGAAGGCGGTCTTGGTGCTGCCGGTGACGTTGATATTGACCACGGCCGGGCCGTTCTGGGTCACGATGCTGCTGAAATCAGGCAGGGAGATGGCGGGCGCGCCGACCGGCGCCGGCGCGGCGCTGGCAGCGACGGCAGCGACCGGCACGGTGGCGGCGGCAACGGCGGCGCTCTGTTTGACAGCGACCGCACCGCCGACGCCGATCACGCCCAGCACGGCGACAGCGACGGCAGCGCGTTTCAAAGTAGTGGTGGACATAACGGTTCTCCTAATGAGTGAAAACTTTAGATGTATCCAATATGACGCTAAAAACTTAGGCCCTACTTAACCAAAAAGCGGCTGAAAACGCAAAACTGGCCGGATATACCGGCCAGTTGCAACTACTGCATTAAAGCGTGATTAAGCGCGCATCAAGCGGCCTGACGCTGCTCCAGCGCGGTGACGTTTTCGCCGCCGTCGATGACGATTTTGCGTGGTTTCAGCGCTTCCGGAATTTCCCGCACCAGTTCAATGGTGAGCATGCCGTTGTCGAAGCTGGCGCCGGTCACTTTGACGTGGTTGGCCAGCTGGAAGCGCTGCTCGAAGTCACGGGCGGCGATGCCGCGATGCAGATAGGTGCGCTCGGTGGCGTCCTTCTGTTTGCGGCCGACCACGGTCAGCGCGTCACGCTCGAAGGTGATGTCGATTTCCGAACGGTCGAAACCGGCCAGGGCCATGACGATGCGGTACTGGTCATCCGATACCAGCTCGATGTTGTATGGGGGATAGCTAGGGGTCTCGCTGCGTTGGGCGTCGTTCAGCAGTTGTGCCAGACGATCGAAGCCAATGGCGGAACGGTACAGTGGGGCGAGGTCAAAAGTACGCATGATAGATATCCTTGTCAAAATAAGCGATATGGTTAAACCGGGGAACATCCCCTCTCACGGTCCCCATCTGGGCAACCGCTGATTCCCATATGCGTCGTGCCGCACGGCTTTCAAGAGTTTTTGTGCGAATTTTTTTTCGCTGCATTGCGGCACGCGTTTTGCGAGATTTGCAAGTTCAGCGCGTGCTACACTCTTTCTCTTGTTCAACCGTTTCGTGTGCCAACTATGACCTTGACCCGTGCCGTACTTGCCGCCGTGCTGGCTACCGCCTTCAGCGCCCAAGCCGCTTCCGACCAGCCTTATCCAGGCACCATCGTTCTGAAAGTGGACGCCACCAACACCGCCCAGCAGATCTTCCGCGTGCGCGAAAGCATCCCGGCCAAGGCCGGCAAGCTGACGCTACTGTATCCGCAGTGGATCCCTGGCAATCACGGCCCGAGCGGCGCGCTGAACCAGTTCGCCGGCCTCAAGGTCAGCGCCAACGGCCAGCCGGTGGAATGGACGCGCGACCCGGTCAACGTCTACGCCTTCCACCTCACCGTGCCGAAAGGCGCCAATAGCGTCGAGGTCGAATTCGAATACCTGTCGCCGGTGGAAGCCAACCAGGGCCGCACCACCATGACCAACGACATCCTGGGCGTGCAATGGCAATCGGTGGCGCTGTATCCGGCCGGCTACGCCAGCAACAAGATCACGGTGCAGCCCAACCTGACCGTGCCGGCCGGCTGGCAGTTCGGCAGCGCGCTGGAGCAGCAGACCCGTACTGGCGACCAGATCGCCTTCAAACCAACCGACCTGGAAACGCTGGTCGATTCGCCGCTGTTCGCCGGCCGCTACTTCCGCCGCATCGACCTCGATCCGGGCGCGAAAATTCCGGTGCACCTGAACGTCGTGGCCGACTCGGCCGAACAACTGGACGCCACGCCGGAACAGATCGCACCGCACCGCGAACTGATCCAGCAAGCCTACAAACTGTTCAACTCGCAGCACTACAAGCACTACGATTTCCTGTTCGCCATCAGCGACGAATTCGGCGGCATCGGCCGTGAGCACCACCAGTCGAGCGAGAACGGCGTCAAGCTGGGCTACTTCGCCGAATGGAAGAAATACGAAGCGCGCCGCGAACTGCTGCCGCATGAATTCACGCACTCTTGGAACGGCAAATTCCGCCGTCCAGCCGGCCAGGCCGTGGCCGACTTCAACACTCCGCTGCAAAATGAACTGCTGTGGGTGTACGAAGGCCAGACCCAGTACTGGGGCGCCGTCTTGGCCGCGCGCTCGGGCCTGATCAAGCCGGAACACACGCGCGACCTGATCGCCGCCACCGCCGCCCGCTACGACAACGTCAAGGGCCGCGACTGGCGCGCGGTGCAGGACACCGTCAACGACCCGATCATCAACGCCCGCCGCCCGCAAGGCTGGAACAACTGGCAGCGTGCCGAGGATTACTACTCGGAAGGCGAACTGATCTGGCTGGATGCCGACACCAAGATCCGCGAACTGTCGGGCGACAAGAAATCGCTGAACGATTTCGCCAAAGCCTTCTTCGGCGTGGATGACGGCGTCAACGTCGCCAAGCCGTACACCTTCGACGACGTGGTCAAAGCCCTCAACGCGGTACAGCCGTACGAGTGGGCCAAATTCCTGCGTACCCGCCTGGACGGCCACGGCCCGGGCGCGCCGCTGGACGGCCTGGCGCGCGCCGGCTGGAAACTGGCTTACAGCGACAAGCCGACCGAGTTCCTCAAGGCGCAGGAAGACTTGAGCAAATCGGCCAACTTCCAGTACTCGCTGGGCTTCTCGGTGGGGGCGGACGGCAAGCTGGAAGCGTTCCAGTGGGACGGCGTCGGCTTCAAGGCTGGCCTGTCGGGCGGCACCACGCTGCTGGCCGTCAACGGCCGCGCCTACAAGGCCGAACTGCTGCGCGCGGCAGTGACGGCGGCCAAGGACGGCAAAGAGCCGATCAGTCTGCTGGTAAAGAAAGGCAATCTGTACCAGACCGTCTCGCTCGACTACCACGGCGGCCTGAAGTACCCGCGCCTGGAACGCATCGAAGGCACGCCGGACCGCCTGGACGCCATCCTGCAACCACTGAAGTAAGCTCAAACCCGGGAGGTTACTACAGGGCGCGGCGTTATGGCGGGATGGATTATCGTTACGGAAATCCATCCCGAGGACCACCATGCTGACCCTGTACACCTGGACCACGCCCAACGGCCGCAAAATCCCCATCATGCTGGAGGAACTGGGCCTGCAGTACGCCATCGAGCCGGTCAACATCGGCAAGGGCGAACAGTTCACGCCCGCGTTCCTGGCCCTTTCCCCCAATAACAAAATCCCCGCCATCGTCGATACCGATGTGGATGGCGGCACCGTCAGCATCTTTGAAAGCGGCGCCATCCTCACCTACCTGGCCGAGAAGACCGGCAAGCTGCTGCCCGCCGCCGGCCCGGCGCGCTACAAGGTGCTGGAGTGGCTGCACTGGCAGATCGGCGGCCTGGGCCCGATGCTGGGCCAGGTCGGCTTTTTCGCCATCCGCGCGGAAGAAAAGTCCGAACTGGCGATCCAGCATTTCGTCGAGGAAGCGGACCGGCTGCTGGGCGTGATGGACAGGCAACTGGCCGACAACGTCTATATCGCCGGCACCCACTACAGCATTGCCGACATCGCCTGCTACCCGTGGGCGGTTGGCGTGCTGGACAAGCTGAAACCGGCGCTGGGCGACAAGCTCGACAGCAAGCCCAACCTGCAGCGCTGGCTCACCATGATCGGCGCCCGGCCGGCGGTGCAGCGCGGCATGGCGCTGCCGAAAGTGGACTAAGCCGTTTCTGGCGTGTATGCTCATCCTATGACACAAGATACCGACATCCAACTCAGCGGCCCGTTCAAGGCCTCCGACGGCTCCGGCCGTGCCCACGACGCCAGCGCGATTCGTATTTTTGACGAAGGCTATGGCGCCATCGACGTCTACGTCGACTTCAAAGCGCCGATCAGCGGCCTGCACAAAGACAAGGCGCTGATTGCTGCCGTGGTGGCGCAACTGCGCACCGTCGGCTACAAGGGCCCGGACCTGACCGCCGGCGATCCGGTGTTGCAGGAAGGCCGTCTGCTGGTGCTGGAAGCACCGGACGAGTTCACCGCCTTTGCCGTCAGCAAAGGCTGGAAAGACCTGTCGGAAGACTTCTAAAACAGATAGCGGTCGGCCCAGACCGCGATCACATTGGCCACATACACGGCGTCGTCCCGCCGTGTCAGCAGGTGGTCGGCGCTGTCCAGCGAGATGAAACTTTTCGGATGCCTGGCGGCGGTGAAAATCTCCATCGCATTGCTGAGACCGACCGTGTCGTCGCCCGGCGCATGCATCACCAGCAAGGCCCGCCGCAGGGCCGCGATCTTCAACTTCAAATTGTGCCCGCCCGCATCTTCGACAAATTGCTGCTGGATGCGGAACGGCCGGCCGGCCAGTTGCACCAGCGCCTCGCCGTCGCGCGCGATCTCGTCCAGATGCTGGCTGAACAGGCCGGTGACCGATACCGGATCGCTCGGCGCGGCAATCGTCACCACCGCCTTTACTTCCGGCATCTGATCGGCCGACGCCAGCACCGCCGCGCCGCCCAGGCTGTGGCCGATCAGCAGCTGCGGCGCCTGGTAGGTCTGGCGCATGAAATCGGCGGCCGCCACCAGATCGGCCAGGTTGGACGAGAAGTTGGTGTTGGCGAACTCTCCTTCACTGGCGCCCAGGCCGGTAAAGTCAAAGCGCAGCACGGCGATGCCGTGTTCGGTCAAGGCCTGCGCCACCCGGCTGGCGGCAAACACATCCTTGCCGCAGGTAAAGCAGTGCGCAAACAGCGCGTAGGCCTTGACCGCGCCGTCCGGCCCATCCAGCCGCGCCGCCAGCTTGTGGCCGTGCGCGCCGATAAATTCCTGTCGCTGAGATTGCATCGGTTTTCCTGAAAAGAATGTCTGCGCCTATTTAACCAAACTTCCGCCGCCTTGGGTGCCCGTCTCATCCAAACGATGGAGCAGCGCCGCTTCCGACAACGGCCCCATGTGCTGATACACCAGCTTGCCGGAGGCATCGAAGAACAAGGTGGTGGGATAGCCCATCACCGAAAACCCGCGCGCGGTCGCTTGCGTCGGGTCCAGCAGCACGTTGTTCAGCGCCAGCCGCCCCGCCGCCAGGAATTGCTGGATCACTTGCGGCGATTCGCCCTGGTTGACGAACACAAAGTTCACGTCCGGCCGCTGTGCCTGGACGTGCGCCATGGCCGGCATTTCCTTTTGACACGGCGGACACCAGGTCGCCCAGAAATTGATGACGGTCGGTTTGCCGTGAAAATCCGACAGCGTCACTTGCTGGCCGTTCAGGTTGCGCAAGGCGTTGCCGGGCATGCTGCCCTGCGCCGACGGGTTGATGAACAATAGCACCGAGCCTGCCAGCCACAGCACGCTGGCCGTGCCGACCGTCACCGCGACAGCCTTGCGGATGGCGCGGTCGCGCTGCCATATCACCAATGCAACCACCCAGGCGGCAATCACGCCGCTTTGCGCGTCCCAGCCGCCATCGCGGATGTCGAGCATGGTCAAGGGATGGTTCAGGTACAAGGAATGGTAGCGCAACACAAACCCCAGCCGCGCCACCAGCACCGCCGCAATAAACATGATGGTGATCGACGTCTCGATCTTGCGCTCGTTGCGGCGGTCGAAATAGCGGGCGATCGCAAAGCTGATGGTTACCACGATCAACAGCAACAGCGCGGTGTACGGCAATAACAGCGGGCCTATCTTCATGGCGTCGATTAAGTGGAAGCAAAAAGCGCATGATACGTGCTATCCAAACAATCCATGCAGATACCAGCGCGTTTCGGGCTCCGTGGCGCCGCTGTCGCGCTCCTTGAACAGCCAGTAGTGTGCGTTGTCCTCTCCTTGCGCCATGAAGTAATCGCGGGTCTGCATCGCGCCCCACCAGCCCGATTCGATGCGCTCGCCGGTGGAGCGGATGCGCAGCGGCGAACCGTAGTACGGACGATGGTCGCGCATCATCAACGCAATCGGCTTGGGCAGCAGCCAGGTCGGACGCGGCAGGCTGCCGATGTCCGACGGCAGTTGCGCGCGCGCCTCGGCCGGGCGAATTTTTGTCTGGATGCTGACCCAGCTGTTGGCGTGCTCGGGCCGGTAGTCGGCGTTGGGTGCGGCTTGCAGCACGTTGTCCGCCCCCAGCCGCGCGGCCAGCAGTTCCAGCAGGCGCTGCCAGTCTTCCTTGCTGCCGCCCGGTTCGGGGAACAGCGATTCGCTGGGCGGCGCCATCGGCTGCACCTGCGGCGCTTCCAGGCACAGGCCGATGACCGGCGCCGGCAACGCCAGCTTGGCCAGCCGCTCCTTCAGCAGGCGCACCAGATGCGTGTCTTTCCAGGTCGGTTCGGCCAGCATGATTTCCACCACCGTCGGCGGGCCGGCGACGCGGCCGCGCTCGTGTTCCAGCAACAGCTGGATGCGCTCCACCGCCAACTGGTGCGCGCTGAGCCAGCCGGTCAGTTGCAGCACCAGCCGGTGCGCGCCGAACAGCAGCGCTTCGGCATTTTCCACGCGGTCGAACAGTTCCAGCTTGGCGTGGAAACTGGCCGGCGCCGCCAGCCATTGGTGCATCTCCGGACGGGCGCCATGGGCGTCGTCCAGCATGTCCAGCAAGGCGCGGCCGCAACGGCGCTGCAAGCCGGGACGCGGCAGGCGACGCAGTTGGCCGATGGTCAGGCAGCCGATGCCTTCCAGCCAGTCCAGATAGGCGCGCGCCGGCGGCAGCAGGCCGGGCGGCAAGCTGTCCAGACGGCGCTCCAGCGACGCCATCGTCAAGGCGCGGCCGGCGTTGCTGCGCGCCAGCATCCAGGCGCCGCGCGCGGTCGGCGCGCAGCTGAGCGTGCCGGTGAAACCCAGCGCCCGCACGCTCTGCGCCACCCGATGACACAGCGCGCGGATACCGCCAAACAGGCGCAGGCTGGCGCCGACGTCCAATAGCAGTGTGGCCTCTTCCGCCTCAGCCAGTTGCGGCGTAAATTGCAGCAGCGCCAGCGCGGTGGCTTGCAATGCTTCCGCTTCCAGCGGCAATGAGCGCTGCTGGAACTGCGTGTGCGGCGCCAGCATGATGGCGCCGCCGCGCCGCAAGCCCCGGCGCACGCCGGCTTCATACGCCGCCGCCGACAGGGCGATCACGCGCTCCTGCTCCAGCACCACCGTGCCCTGGTCAGTTGACCAGCGCGGGCAGAATACTTCGAGCGGGAGCTGTGGCAGGTGTATCGCGATCCAGAGGCGCATGGCGTTGAAGCAAAGCAGGTGTTAAAGGTAAGAACAAGGGCGTATCGCGTTGCGGTCCGCGCCGTTTGACAAAGCCGATGTCGATTCCGCCCGCCGCCGGTTTCAACGACAGCCGCAACGGCGCCGGCGACGCATCCTGCGCGGCCGCCAGCGGCCGCACCATGCAGAACAGGGTCTCGCCGCTTTGCGCCGCCAGATGCAGCCGCCGCAGCGTTTCGCCGCGCGCCTGCTTTTGCCAGAACAGCAGCGCGCCGCAACAGCCGCTGCGCAGGATTTGTTCGGCTGCCCACAGCGCATCGCTGGCCTTGGCGCCGCTGCGCACCCACAACAGTTGCGATGGCTCCAGCCCCAGCGCGGCCAGCGCCAGCGCCTGCGGCAAGTGCGGCGGTTGCAACAGCACGATGGGACGCTTGTCCAGCGCGGCCAAGGCCGGCTGCAACAGGCGCAGCTCGCCGATACCGTGTTGCTGCACCAGCAGATCGATCAAGGTGCCCAGCGGCCAGCCGCCTCCCGGCAACTGCGCGGACAAGGCGGCAAAGCCGGTGTCTGCGCAGCGCGTGGCGCTGTGCGCCAGTTGGTCCGCGCGCCAGAGCGACGGATGCAGGGTTTCCGGGAGGGTCATGAGATTGTACCGCAAAATACTGTATAAATACACAGTACTATCTGCATCCTAGTTTGACAAGGTTTTTTTACCTTTGCTGTACCATGTACCCGGGAGAAATGATCAAAGGAAGCACTTTGCAAACGATACAACTAGTAGGCGCAATCCTGTTCGGTCTGGCGCTGATTCACACCTTCGCCGCCAAGTCTTTCGAGAAGCTGGCGCATCGCCATCCGCGGCATGCCGGGCTGTTCCATCTGCTGGGCGAGGTCGAGGTGGTGTTCGGCTTCTGGGCGTTTATTTTGATGATTGCGCTGGCCTTGCTCAACGGCGGCCAGGCGGCCATCGCCTATGCCGAATCACGCCAGTACACCGAGCCGCTGTTTGTGTTTGTGGTGATGGTGGTGGCGGCCTCGCGCCCGGTGATGGCGTTCGTCCAGCGGGTCCTGTCGGCGCTGGCGCGATGGCTGCCGGTGCCAGCCGAACTGGCGCTGGTGTGGTTCGGCCTGGCGCTGGTGCCGCTGACCGGTTCGCTGATCACCGAACCGGCCGCGATGACGCTGGCGGCGCTGATGCTGGCGCCGCTCATTTTCCGCGACGGCATGCCGGAATGGCTGAAGTATGCGGCGCTGGGCGCGCTGTTCGTGAACATTTCCATCGGCGGCCTGCTGACCTCCTACGCCGCGCCGCCGGTGCTGATGGTGGCCGCCACCTGGGAATGGGACACCGCCCACATGGCGTCGCAGTTCGGCTGGAAGGCGCTAATCGCGGTGCTGATCAACGCCACCGTGATCAGCCTCATGCTGCGCAAGCATCTGCGGGCGCCGGCGCCGGACGCCGCGGCCGACACTGCGCCTGCGGTGCCATGGGCGGTGACGCTGATCCATCTGGGCTTTCTGGCGGCGGTGGTGGTGCTGGGCCACCATGTCGAACTGTTCCTCGGCATCTTCATGCTGTTCCTCGGCTTTACCAGCGCCTACCAGCGTTACCAGAGTCCGCTGATCATCAAGGAAGGCTTGCTGGTCGGCTTCTTCCTGGCGGGGCTGGTGGTGCTGGGCGGGATGCAGCAATGGTGGCTGCAACCGATCGTCGAAAGCCTGTCGCCGCTGGCGCTGTTCTTCGGTGCAATGAGCCTGACGGCCATCACCGACAACGCCGCCCTCACCTATCTCGGCTCGCTGATCGACGGCATCTCGCCGCACGCGCAATACATGCTGATGGCCGGCGCCGTCACTGGCGGCGGCCTGACGGTGATCGCCAACGCGCCGAATCCGGCCGGCGCCTCGCTGCTGCGGCGCGGCTTCCGCGACGAATCCATCGGCGCCCTCGGCCTGCTGGCCGGCGCTCTGGCCCCAACCGCCATCGCGGCGCTGGCCTTCCTGCTGCTGTAAGTCACCGTTAGCGCTGGTGGCGCGAGAAGAATTCCAGCAGCATTTTGCTGGCGTCGGGGCCCGCTTTGGCGTTAAAGGCAAGCGCGGGATCGCCGCCGCTCCAGGCGTGTTCCAGTTGTTCGATATGGGCGATGCGCAGCATCAGTTTACGGCCGACGTACAGGTCGTGCAGCTGGTGGGCGTTGTGGCGGCCTTTCGGTTTGAACGTGACTTTGGCCGGGCCGGCGAGACGGTTCAGCAGCATGCTCTGGCGTGCCAGCTGGATCTGGTTGATGGGGCGGACCACGTTGTCGCCAGCGCCTTGCAGCAGGATGGCGGGCATGCCAGGAAATTGCGGCTGGCGTTGCAGGAGCTCGTGGACGGCGGTGTCGGTCCGCAGTCCGGCGCCGTGCTTCATCACGCCCAGCGCGCCGAGCGTGTTGTGGCCGACGCCGAACACGGGGCCGGAGTGCAGACCGACGGCGGCGAATAATCGCGGGTGGTTCAGCGCCAGGATGTTGGCCATGCCGGCGCCGGCCGATATGCCGGCCACGTAGATGCGCGAGCGGTCGATGGCGTACTGCGTCAGCACCTGGTGGATCATGGTGAGGATGGTCGGGACATCGCCGCCGCCCTCCTGCGTGGCGCGGTCATACCATTTCCAGCAGCGCTGCGGCTGAATGGTGGCGAGTTGCTGCGGATAGAGCACAGCGTAGCCCTTCTTCTCTGCCCATAGATTCATGCGCGTGCCTTGCGCAAACTGGGTGGCGGTCTGCTGGCAGCCGTGCAGCATGACGACCAGCGGCATGCCCTGGCGTTCGGCGCGTTCGGGAAGATGCTTGGGCAGATAGAGCCAGTAGCTCATGCGCTGCCCGGCGGCAGTCAGCGCGTGCGCGGCGAGCCATTTGCCGGGAGCGACGGCGGACGGGCGAAGCGTCGGCGCCGCGGTCGTGCGCGATGTTCGGGTCTTGGCGGCGGAGCGTGGGGCGGAAGGTTTGGCGACGGATGCGGTGGGCGATTTGGCGCTGATCGGCTTTATGCGTGGTCGGCGGGGCTTGGGCGTGGCCGGCGGCGTCGCCATGGCGGCGAATAGCTTGGCTGTGCGCGTGCCGGCGCGGATCAGACTACGCAGCAGCTTTCCGGATTTGGCCATCGCAACATCTCCCTGTTGCCACAGTCTACCTGAAAGCCGCCGCATCAAGCGTGCGGAGAACCGCTTAGCGCTGCATGGATTCCCACACTTTAAGCAAGCGCTTGGCCGATACCGGCATCGGCGTGCGCAACTCCTGCGCAAACAGCGACACGCGCAACTCCTCCAGCATCCAGCGGAATTCCACCATCTTCGGATCGGTGTTCTTGCCGGCCGATTTATCGCGGCTCGCGCGCAGGTAGGCTGCTGCGGCCTGCTGCCACTCCGCCATCAGCTTCGTATCGCGCGCGGGATCGCCGCGCAGCTTTTCGATCCGCACATTCATCGCCTTCAAATAGCGCGGGAAGTGCGCCAGCTGGCTGTAGTCATTCTCCTGCAGAAAGCGCTTGTGCACCAGGCCTTGCAGCTGCTGCTGCATATCCTGCGCCGCCTGCTGCGACAAGCCTTGCAGGCGTTTCGGCAGGCCGTGGAACTCGGTCAGCACCTGCGACAGCAGACGCGCGATCTCGTTCACCAGCAGCACCAGGCGCGATTTGCCTTCGTCCTTGCGCTTGGCGAAACTGGCGGCGTCGATCGGCAGCGGGTCTTGCAGACACGCGATGTCCAGCGCCTTGTTGATGATCTGCTCGCGCAGTTCTTCCTGCGTGCCCATGCTCATGAACTGCATGCCCATTTGCTGCAAATTGGGGATGCTCTTTTCAATGAACTTGATCTGGTCCTTCATCTGCAAGGCAAACAGACGGCGCAGGCCGACGCGGTGCGTACGCGCCGCCACCGTTGGATCGTCGAAGACTTCCAGGTCGCAGTGGGTAATCTTGTCCACCAGCGCCGGGAAACCGATCAGCGTCAGCTTGCCCTGGGCGATTTCCAGCAACTCCGGCAGTTCGCCGAAGGTCCACGAGGTCAGGTTGGTCAGCGTGATGTTGCTGGCTGTCGTGCTGGACTTGGCTGCGTCAGGCGTCGCATGGGCACCGGCTTTCGCCGGTGCGACGGCCTTCGCTGGCACCACCGCGCGCGCCGCAACCGTCGACTGCGGGCCAGAAGCCTCGGCCATCTTCTGGAAGCTCTCGCGCGCCTGCGTGCCGTATTCCGCCTGCAAAGTGGCGAGGTTGCGGCCCATGTCCAGCTGGCGCCCATGCTCGTCGATCACCTTGAAGTTCATGAAATGGTGCGCCGGCAGCGTCTCCGGCTTGAAGTCGGTGGTCAGCGGCGTTACCGTGATCTCCTTGCGAATATCGGCGATGATCGCGTCAATCAACTCGCCACGGCCGAAGGCGTGCTTCTCCTCCACGCGCTCGCAGAACCTGGCCGCGTAATCCGGCAGCGGCACGCAATGGCGGCGCAGTTTCTGCGGCAGGGATTTCAGCAGCAGGTGCACCTTCTCCTTCAACATGCCCGGCACCAGCCATTCGCAGCGTTCGCGCGACAGCTGGTTCAATGCATACAGCGGCACCGCCAGCGTCACGCCATCGCGCACGCTGCCCGGTTCGAAGTGATAGGTCAGCACCAGCTCCAGGCCGGAGACGCTCATCTTCTTCGGGAAAAGGTCGGTAGTGACGCCGGCCGCTTCGTGGCGCATCAGCTCATCGCGGTTGAGGAACAGCAGCTTGGGCTCCTGCGCCGTGACGTCCTTGTGCCACTTCTCGAAGCCGGCGCCATTGACCACATCGGCCGGCAGCAGCTTGTCGTAGAAGGCGGCGATCAGTTCATCGTCCACCAGCACGTCCTGGCGGCGCGACTTGTGTTCGAGGTTCTCGATCTCTTTAATCAGCTTGTGGTTATGGGCGAAGAACGGCGCACGCGTCTCGTAATCGCCGCCGACCAGCGCATCGCGAATGAAGATTTCGCGCGCCTCGGCAGGATTGAACAAGCCGTAGTTGATGCGGCGCTGGCTGTACACCACCAGGCCGTACAAGGTGGCGCGCTCGGATGCGGTGACCTGTGCCGACCGTTTCTCCCAGCGCGGCTCGCCCCACGATTTTTTCAGCAGGTGGCCGCCGATCTTTTCCAGCCACTCCGGCTGGATCTGCGCGATGCAGCGCGCGTACAGGCGGGTGGTATCCACCAGTTCCGCCGCCATGATCCATTTGCCCGGCTTTTTGCTCAGCGAAGAACCCGGCCAGATATTGAACTTGATGCCGCGCGCACCGAGGAAGCCAGGATCGTCTTCCATCTTGAAGCCGACGTTGCCCAGCAAGCCAGTCAGCAGCGCCATGTGCAGGTTCTCGTAGGTCGCCGGCGCTTCGTTCAGGCGCCAGCCCTGCTCCTTGACGATGGTGAGCAGTTGCGAGTGGACGTCGCGCCATTCGCGCAGGCGCAGTTGCGACAGGAAGTTGGTGCGGCAGTTGTCCTGCAACTGGCGGTTGGTCTTCTTATGCTCAATCGCGTTTTCAAACCAGCGCCAGATCTTGATATAGCTGAGGAATTCGGACTTCTCGTCGGCGAACTTCTTGTGCGCTTCGTCGGCGGCCTGCTGGTGTTCCATCGGCCGGTCGCGCGGATCCTGCACCGACAGCGCCGAGGCGATGATCAGCACTTCGGTCAGGCAGACGTTGTCCAGCGCCGCCAGAATCATGCGGCCGACGCGCGGGTCCAGCGGCAGCTTGGCCAGCTTGGTGCCGAGCGGCGTGATCTGGTTGTATTCATCGACCGCGCCCAGCTCTTGCAGCAGTTGGTAGCCGTCGGCGATGGCGCGCGCCAGCGGCGGTTCGATGAACGGGAAGGTCTCCACATCGGCCAGATGCAAGGTCTTCATGCGCAGGATGACGGAGGCCAGCGACGAGCGCAGGATCTCCGGCTCGGTAAATTTAGGCCGTTGCAGGAAGTCCTGCTCGTCGTACAAGCGGATGCAGACGCCATCGGCCACGCGGCCGCATCGGCCGGCGCGCTGGTTGGCGGCCGATTGCGCGATCGGCTCGATCTGCAATTGCTCGACCTTGTTGCGGTAGCTGTAGCGCTTCACGCGCGCCAGGCCGGCGTCCACCACGTAGCGGATGCCGGGCACGGTCAGCGAGGTCTCGGCCACGTTGGTGGACAGGACGATGCGGCGCGCGTTGGTCAGTTTGAACACGCGCTCCTGCTCCTCGGCCGACAGGCGGGCGAACAGCGGCAGGATTTCCACGTGCGGCGGATGGTGCTTGCGCAGCGCTTCGGCGGCGTCGCGGATTTCGCGTTCGCCGGGCAGGAACACCAGGATGTCGCCGGAACCGATGCGCGCCACTTCGTCGACGCCGTCGATCACGGCGTCCATCAGGTCGCGCTTTTCACGGGCGGCGGCGGTGCGCGCGCCCTTGCCATCGGCGTTGGCCACGGCCGGCGCATTTGCCCCACCCACTACGTCGCTTTCGATCGGGCGATAGCGCACTTCCACTTTATACAGGCGGCCCGAGACTTCGATCACCGGCGCCGGCTTCTCCGGCGTGCCGAAGTGACGCGCGAAGCGGTCGGCGTCGATGGTCGCGGAAGTGATGATGATCTTCAGGTCCGGACGGCGCGGCAGCAACTGTTTCAGGTAGCCGAGCAGGAAGTCGATGTTCAGGCTGCGTTCGTGCGCTTCATCGATGATGATGGTGTCGTAGGCCTTGAGCAGCGGGTCGCTTTGCGTTTCCGTCAGCAGGATACCGTCGGTCATCAGCTTGACGTAGGCGCCTTTTTGCAGCGTGTCGGCGAAGCGGACTTTGAAGCCCACGTGTTCGCCCAGCGGCGAGCCCAGTTCCGCGGCGATGCGCTTGGCGGTCGACGAGGCAGCGATGCGGCGCGGCTGGGTGTGGCCGATCATGCCTTTTTGGCCACGGCCCAGCTCCAGGCAGATCTTCGGCAGCTGGGTGGTTTTACCGGAACCGGTTTCGCCGGAGACGATGACCACCTGGTTGTTTTGCAGCGCTTCGGCGATTTCCTGGCGGCGGCCGGAGACCGGCAGGTCTTCCGGGAAGGTAATCGGCGGCAGCGGGTTGCGGAAATTGCGCTCGGCCTCGCGGGCCGCCTGCTCCTCCGGCGTCAGACGCGGCCGCGCATCGCGGCGCGGACCGTCGCCGCGCGATCCGCCGTCATTCCCGCGCAGGCGGGAATCCATAGGACGCCGCCCCTCCGGCGAACCATGGGTTCCCTCCTGCGCGGGAACGACGGTGATCGGCTTGCGTGGTGCTTGTGAGCGGCTGGATCGGGCGTTTTGCGGCCGTTGAGTCGGGGTTTTTGGCTTGTTGCTGGCTTCTGACATTGTTTTTTACAAAGGTATTTGGCGCGGACGTCGCGCCCCGAATTATAATGCGGCTAATGGAAAATCCTACCCAATTCGTCCAATGGCTGCGCTCTGTCGCGCCTTACATCCACGCTTTCCGTGGCAAGACCTTCGTGGTCGCCTTCCCAGGTGAACTGGTGGCCGCCGGCGCCTTGCCGGTGCTGGCCCACGACCTGTCGCTGCTGCACGCGCTCGACATCAACGTCACCGTGGTCTACGGCTCACGGCCGCAAGTGGCCGAACAACTGGCGCTGCGTAACGTCGAAGGTCGCTTCCACAACGGCGTGCGCATCACCGACACCGCCGCCATGGAGTGCGCCAAGGAAGCCGCCGGCGAACTGCGCCTCGACATCGAGGCCGCATTCAGCCAGGGCTTGCCGAACACGCCGATGTCCAACGCCGCGATCCGTATCATTTCCGGCAACTTCATCACCGCCAAGCCGCTCGGCGTGATCGACGGCGTCGACCTGGAACTGACCGGCGTCACCCGCAAGGTCGATGCCGAGACCATCCACTCCATTCTCGGCTCCGACGGTCTGGTGCTGCTGTCGCCGCTGGGCTTCTCGCCAACCGGCGAGGCGTTCAACCTGACCATGGAAGACGTGGCCTGCTCCACCGCCATCGCGCTGCACGCCGATAAACTGATCTTCATCACCGAAACGCCGCTGATGACCGACGCCGGCGGCTTCGAGATTCGCGAGCTGTCGTCGCACCAGGCCGAAGCCGTGCTGCAGGCCGGCTTCCTGCCCGACGCCACCGCGTTCTACCTGAAACATTGCGTCAAGGCCTGCGACAACGGCGTCGAACGCTCGCACATCGTCTCGTTCGACATGGACGGCTCGGCGCTGCTGGAACTGTTCACCCACGATGGCGTGGGCACCATGATCTCACACGAGAACCTGGAATCGCTGCGCACCGCCACAATTGAGGACGTTGGCGGGATTATCAAGCTGATCGAACCGCTCGAAGCCGACGGCACGCTGGTCAAGCGCGGCCGCGAGCTGATCGAGCGCGAAATCGAGATGTTCTCGGTCATCGAGCATGATGGCGTGATCTTCGGCTGCGCCGCGCTGTATCCGTTCCCGGAACAGAAAATGGCCGAAATGGCATGCCTGACCGTCAACCCCGACGTCCAGGGCCAGGGCGACGGCGACCGCATCCTCAAGCACATGGAAAACCGTGCGCGCGCGCTGGGCGTCAACAAGCTGTTCGTCCTGACCACCCGCACCTCGCACTGGTTCATCAAACGCGGCTTCGCGCCGGCCACCGTCGATGCGCTGCCGAAGGACCGCCAGCGCATGTATAACTGGCAGCGCAAATCCCAGGTTCTGATTAAAACCTTATAATCTCGTTTTTACTTAAAGCTTTAGGAGCAACCCATATGGCCCGCACCGTTCAATGCATCAAACTCAACAAGGAAGCCGAGGGCTTGGACTTCCCGCCGTATCCGGGTGAACTGGGTAAGAAGATTTACGAGTCGGTGTCCAAGGAAGCCTGGGCTGCATGGCTCAAGCACCAGACCATGCTGGTCAACGAAAACCGCCTGAACCTGGCCGACCAGCGCGCACGCAAATACTTGGCCACGCAGATGGAAAAGCACTTCTTCGGCGACGGCGCCGATGCGGCACAAGGCTACGTGCCGCCTGCGGATTAATTCGTCGTCCCCGCGAAAGCGGGGACCCATGCTGAGCGGCGATTCCGCCGTTCTATGGATTCCGGCTTTCGCCGGAACGACACGCCATCAGAACTTCAGCGTCTTCACGCCTTCCGCCGTGCCCAGCAGGCAGACATTGGCGCCACGCGCCGCAAACAAGCCCACCGCGATCACGCCGACGATCTGGTTGATCTGCGCTTCCAGCGCCTTCGGATCGGTAACCGACAGCCCCGCCACATCCAGCAGATAACCGCCGTTATCGGTCACAAACGCCTCGTCCGTGCCGGGTTTCAGGCGCAGTTTCGGCGTGCCGCCCAGCTTGACCAGCTCGCGCGCCACTGCCGCGCGCGCCATCGGAATCACTTCCACCGGCAGCGGGAACTTGCCCATCACGTCCACCAGCTTGGAACCGTCGGCGATGCAGACGAACTGTTTGGCCACCGATGCGACGATCTTCTCGCGCGTCAGCGCCGCGCCGCCGCCCTTGATCATGGCGCCGCTGTTGTCGATTTCATCAGCGCCGTCGATATACACGGCGATTTCCGGCACGTCGTTCAGGTCGAACACTTCGATGCCGTGCGCGCGCAGGCGGGCGGCGGTCGCCTCCGACGACGCCACGGCGCCCTTGATGTCGCCCTTGATCTTGGCCAGCTCGTCGATGAAGAAGTTGGCGGTGGAGCCGGTGCCGACGCCGATGATCTGGTTTTTCACCACATAGTCGATGGCGGTGCGGGCTACGGCTTGTTTCAGTTCGTCTTGGGTCATGATAAATACATAAGAGAGGGGAAATCGGATGGCGCTATTTTACCATCCCGTTTTTTGCTTAAAAATTGCGCACGGACAACACCGTGCAATAAGCGTATAAACGTAACAACACCTGTGGTCAGTCAGGCCATTGAGTATGCGAGAATGGCTACAGCGCAGGCCTATGACAAGATTGCCGGGGAAGCACATGACCAGCACCAAAACTGTTCTGATAGTCGACGACAGCCGCGTCTCGCGGATGATGGCGCGCCAGTACATCGTCAGCATGCACGCCGACTGGATCGTCGAGGAAGCCGGCACCGGCGAGGAATCACTGCTCAAGGCGCGCAGCGCCCCGCCCGACCTGATCCTGATGGACGTCAACATGCCCGGCATGGGCGGCATCGCCGCCGCCGAGCAGTTGCGCCAGGAGTTCCCCGCCGTGCCGATCTCGCTGCTGACCGCCAACGTGCAGACCGCCACGCGCGAGCGCGCCGCCGCCATGGGCATCGGTTTCGTTGAAAAGCCGATCACCGAGGCGCGCATCGCGCAGCTGGTGGCCACGCTGGAAGCGGCGTAACCATGTTCACGCTGAGCGAACTGGAAAACGATGCACTGATCGAGATCTTCAACATCGGCGTCGGCCACGCGGCGGCGTCGATGAGCGCCATCGTCAACGAAGCGGTGCGCATGTCGGTGCCGTCGATCAGCTTCATCGCGCGCGCCGAGGCGGCGCGGCTGCTCGGTGCGGGCGATGCCGGGCCGGAGCGCATCTGCGGCGTCAGCCAGCATTACGCCGGCGCCTTCGAGACCGAAGCCATTCTCATGTTCCCCGAAGATAAAAGCCTGGAGATCGTGCGCCTGATGGTGGGCGAAGCGGTGCCGCTGAAGGAGCTGACCGACATGGAGCAGGAAGCCATGTGCGAGATCGGCAACATCATGCTCAACTCCTGCGTCGGCACGCTGGCCAATATCTTCCAGCGCGAATTGCAAGGATCGCTGCCGCAGTACCACGTCGGCACCAGCGACGAAATCCTCACCGCCACCACCGGCGGCAGCCAGGCCGATACCGTGGTGCTGATGCTGCACATCGACTTCCTGCTGGAGAGGCACCAGATCCACGGCTACGTCGCCTTTGTGCTGGCCATCTCCGCGCTGCACGACCTGAAAGACCAGATCAACCTGTACATCGCACGCGTCATGGGGCAGACATGAACTGCTCGCGCCTGCCCCTGCTGGAAAGCGTGTTCTGCGCGGTGAACGTGGGCGCCATCGTGCTCGATCACCAGCGCCGCATCGCATTGTGGAATGCGTGGATGATCAAACATTCCGGACTGGCGCACGAACAAGTGGCGGGCCGCGACTTCTTCGCCGTCTGCCCGGAGCTGCGCGGCGGCCGCGTGGACGCCGCCATCCAGTACGCGCTATACAACAACTTCCCTTCGCTGCTGTCGCAGACGCTGAACAAGGCGCCGTTCCCGCTGTATGCGCGCGATGAACGCATCCAGCAGGCGGTGGAAGTGACGCCGGTGGAAGTGGACGGCGCACCGCGCCACTGCCTGATCCAGGTCACCGATGTCAGCATCGCGGTAACCCGCGAGAAGCTGCTGCGCGAGCAGGCCATGGTGCTGCGCTCGCAGACGTTTGCCGACGGCCTGACCGGCATCGCCAACCGCCGCCACTTCGACGTGGCGATGGAGAAGGAACACCGGCGCGCCAAGCGTGGCGGCACGCCGTTGTCGCTGCTGATGATCGACATCGACCACTTCAAGGCCTACAACGATCACTACGGCCACCAGAAAGGCGACCAGTGCCTGATCCAGGTGGCGGCAGCGCTGGCGGATATGCTCAAGCGCCCGTGCGACCTGATGGCGCGCTACGGCGGCGAGGAGTTTGCGATGATATTGCCGGATACCGACGTCGATCAGGCGCTGCTGATGGCGGAGTCGATCCGCGCGCGGGCGCAGGAGCTGGCGATACCGCACGAGCGCACCACCGATGCGTCGCAGCAGATCACGGTCAGCATCGGCATCGCCACGCAAAAAAGCGACGCGCCAGTGGAGGTGGAAGCGCTGATCGGCGCCGCCGACCGCGCGCTGTACCAGGCCAAGCGCAATGGCCGCAACCTGGTCGCCGCCGTGCAGCCGGGCTAAGTCCAGACGCGGTAAATCCAGTAGCTTTCGTCGCTGGAGGCCAGCACGCGCGCCAGTTCCAGCGGCGTGCGGCCAGTGATTTCGCGCGCTTCGCGGCAAAAATGTGCCTGGTCCGAATAGCCGCCGCGCGCGGCGATGTCGGACCATACGGCTTTGCCGGACAGGTAATCCTCACGCGCCTCGAAGAAGGTGTGCTCGGCGCGCTGGCGGCGCAGCAGCTTGCGCATCGGCTGTCCGGCGCGGGCCTTGATGCGGCGCTCGATATTGCGCACGCCGCGTCCCAGCGCGGTGTCCGCAACCTCGGTGGCCAGATGGCGCACCCAGTCGCCGGCGATGGCGCCTGCGCCGCCGGGACGCGCGGCCTGCCAGCGCGGCTCCAGGAAATTATCGACCAGCGCCAGCCGCGCCGCATCGTCCGGCGCGGCCAGTACCGCATCGGCCAGCGCCTGCCACTCGGGACCCAGCGCCTTGATGTCATCCCAACGGTCCACCCACTCCGCCACGTCGATGCCGCACAGCGCATGCAGCGCGTGCGGATAAAACATCACCATCAGCATGCGCACCGGGCCGGGATTGTAGGTGGTGATCGGTCGCGTCTGCGGTCCGCCGAAGACGGCGCGGAAGCGTTCCTGCGGCGCGTCCTCTGGCAGCAGCACTTCCGTGTCGCCTTCGATGTAGAACGTCACCCAGCAATGCGGCGTGGCCGGATAGTGATTGAGGCGGTCGCCATCGCTGGCCAGCGGCGTCTCCACCGTGCTGCGAACGATGGTCGCCCGCACGCACGATGCCAGCGATTTGCGCGGAAAAATCAGTCGGGTCGTAGGTTCCATGCCAGGCAGTTTATACCAGGAGCCGATGTCGGAATCATTCAATACAACGAATGTAGTCAGGCGCACACTGGGCCATCGTCAACTAAGGAGCAGCCATGTATAACACCATTGCAGCCGAACTTCGCCACATCGCCGACCTGCCCGGACCACGTCCATGGCCGCTGGCCGGCAACCTGCCGCAGATAACGCCCACGCGACTGCATCAGGACCTGGAAGGCTGGGCCAGGCAATACGGCCCGCTGTTCAAGATCAGCTTTGGCCGCACGCAAATGCTGGTGGTGGCGTCGCATGAACTGGTGAGCGCGGTGCTGCGCGACCGGCCGGATGGCTTCCGCCGCCCCTCCATCACCGCTACCGTGTCGGACGAAATGGGTGGCCGTCCCGGCTTGTTCCTGGCCGAAGGCGCGGCGTGGCGCGACCAGCGGCGCATGGTGATGACGGCGCTGGCGCCGCATGCGGTAAAGGCGTATTTCCCGTCGCTGGTGGCGGTGGGGCTGCGGCTGCAACAGCACTGGCAGCGGGCCGCTCGCGACGGCCGCGTCATCGACCTGACCGAGGACTTGAAGCGCTTCAGCGTCGACATCATCGCCGGGCTGGCGTTTGGCAGCGACGTCAATACCATCGACGGCGGCGAGGATGTGATCCAGCGTCATATGGACATTGTGCTGCCGGCCGTGGCGCGCCGTTCGATGGCGCTGTTCCCTTACTGGCGCTATGTGAGACTGCCGCAGGACCGCCAGCTGGACGCCAGCCTGATGGCGCTGAACCAGTCCATCGATGGCCTGATCGCCACCGCCCGCGCGCGGCTGGCGGCGGAACCGGAGCGGCGCGTGCGTCCGGCCAATCTGCTGGAAGCGATGATCTGCGCGGCAGATGAAGGCGGCAGCGGCGTCGATGACGTGGCGGTGGCCGGCAACGTCGCCACCATGCTGCTGGCCGGTGAGGACACCACCAGCAACACGCTGGCGTGGATGCTGTATCTGTTGCAGCAGAATCCCGCTGCGATGCAAAAGGCGCGCGACGAAGTGCTGCGCGTGGCGCCCGATCCGCGCGCGTTCACCATCGAGCAGATGGACGGCCTGGATTATCTCGACGCCTGCGCGCAGGAAGCCATGCGCCTCAAACCGGTGGCGCCATTCATTCCGCTGGAAGCACTGCGCGACAGCGTGGTCGGCGATGTGCAAGTGCCGAAGGGCAGCCTGGTATGGTGCGTGATGCGGAACGACAGCGTATCGAACAACTTCGTTGCCGACGCCGCCGACTTCCATCCCGAACGCTGGCTGGCCGGCGCCGCACAGCCGATGAACAAACAGGTATCGATGCCCTTCGGCGCCGGCGTGCGCACCTGTCCGGGACGTTATCTGGCGCTACTGGAAATCAAACTCGCCAGCGCGATGCTGCTATCGAGCTTCGACATCGCGTCGATAGCAACCGCCAGCGGCGCGGAACCACAGGAACTTGACGGCTTTACCATGTCGCCAATCGGCTTGCAGATGCGGCTTTGACCAAGCACAACATACTGGGCTTCGCTTGACTATATAGATAGTCGATGCATAATCAATTCAACGACGTCGAATTCGATCCGAGAAAAGAGCGAGCAAATCTGCGCAAGCACCGGGTCAGTTTTGCTCAGGCCGAACAAGCGCTATACGACCAACTCGCCATTACCACCGAAGACACTCGGATCGCTAATGAGCAGCGCTTTTCAACGCTCGGCGCTGACGCCAGTGGAAGAGTTCTGATCGTCATTCATACACCGCGCGGCACACGCACTCGACTGATTTCCGCGCGCAAGGCCAGCAAAGGCGAAGCGGAGCAATATTATGCGCAAAGATTATGATTTCAGCAAAGGACAACACGGTCCCGTATTATCCACAGAAGGAAAAACCCACACCTCAATCTGGCTGGATGATGACGTCTACGCCTTCTTCTGCACCAAAGCACAGGCACAGGGACGTGGTTATCAAGGCTTGATTAACGACGCTTTAAGAGAAACGATGAAACACAGCGCGATACCTCCCCAGGAATCTAAACACTACTGATTTGCAAGCATATTTCGCGTGCCCGGTAAGCATGCTACGCTGATCCCGTGTATCAACGGAGGAGCGCGATGCGGTTTAAATTTGAGACCAAGCGGCATGGACGATGTCATGCCGAGAGCGAGCATGATTACGACAGCATTCGGGTTGAGATCTGGTATGACGAAAACACCGATCCCAAACGCGTCGAGTACCTGTTGCACATCCGGGATGAACCGCTGCCCAAGCAGATCACAGAAGCCGGCGCGCTGCAGGACGCGACCCGCATCGCCATCAACCACTTCCACGCCACCAAAACCAAGGACGGCGACGAGTTCGAGATGCACTGTAGCCGCATCACGCAACGCTGGCCCGGTACGCTGTACAACAAGCTGAGTGGCTAAGAAGATCCACCGGCCCACCCGCACTGCCCTTCGGCCTGGAGTGGGCCTGACTACAAATTAACGCAGGCCGCTGGCGGCTTTTGCCAGGTCGGTGATGCGGCCCCAGTCGCCGGCGGCGATGGCGTCTTTTGGCGTCAGCCACGAACCGCCCACGCAGGCGACGTTCTTCAGCGCCAGGAAC
This sequence comes from Duganella margarita, assembly GCF_009857535.1. GTDB lineage: Bacteria > Pseudomonadota > Gammaproteobacteria > Burkholderiales > Burkholderiaceae_D > Rugamonas > Rugamonas margarita. The sequence continues at coordinate 13,534 of NZ_WWCS01000003.1, read as the reverse complement.
TGCGACGCCGTCTCTTGCGAGATGCCGCCGGTCGGGCAGAAGGTGACGTCCGGCAGCGGGCCGTTGATCGCGCTCAGCATGCCGACGCCGCCCGCCGGCACCGCCGGGAACAGCTTCAGTTGACGGAAGCCCTGTTCACGCGCCGCCATCACTTCCGACGGCGTCATCACGCCCGGCAGCAGCGGCAGACCGCTGCTCTTGGCGGCGGCGATCAGCGCGGCCGTCAGGCCCGGCGATACGCCGAACACCGCACCCGCATCGCGCGCGGCAGCAAATTCTTCCGGCTGCGTCAGCGTGCCGACGCCGACGATGGCGCCTTCCACTGCGCTCATCGCCTTGATCGCGCCCAGGCCATGCTTGGTGCGTAGCGTGACTTCCAGCACGCGGATGCCGCCGGCCACCAGCGCTTTCGCCAGCGGCACGGCATGTTCAGGGTCGTCAATCGCGATCACTGGGATCACGGCCGAGGTACGCATAATGTCGAGCAGAGTCATGGTCATGATTAGGTTGCTTTCTTCGTCGAGAAATCTTCGTCGGAACCCGGCACGGTGTTACCGACCGGTTCTTTGTCATGCAGGCCCACCGTGGTGCCAATCGGCGACGGCAGCGGGAACGTGGTCGCACCCTTCTCGGCTTCGCATACGCTGTTGCGGAACATCGAGAACAATTCGCGGCCCATGCCGATCTGGTTGATCGACATATCGGCATGCGCCATCGAGCGCGCGTGCCATACGGCCGAATCGACCAGCGCTTCCAGCGTGCCGGTTTCGGCGCACACCTTGATGATATCGCCGTCGCGCACCAGGCCCAGTGGACCACCGGCCAGGATCTCAGGCGACACGTGGATCGCCGCCGGCACCTTGCCCGACGCGCCGGACATGCGGCCGTCGGTCACCAGCGCCACTTTGCGGCCGGCGTCCTGCAGGTTGGCCAGCGCCGGGGTCAGCGCGTGCAGTTCCGGCATGCCGTTGGCGCGCGGGCCCTGGAAGCGCAGCACGGCCACGAAGTCGCGGTCCAGCTGACCGGTCTTGTACGCGTCCATGAAGTCTTCCTGCGAATTGAACACCAGCGCCGGCGCTTCCACCGTGCGGTGATGCGGCTTGACGGCCGATACCTTCATCACGGCGCGGCCCAGGTTACCCTGCACCAGCACCATGCCGCCGTCCGGCGAGAATGGATTGTCGTGCTTGCGCAGCACTTTTTCGTCGCCCGATTCCGCCGGCGATGGCTTGAACACCACGCCTTTGTCGTTTTCGCCCAGGAACGGCTCGGCGCAGTGCTTGCTCAGGCCCTTGCCCAGGATGGTGGTGACGTCGTCGTGCAGCAGGCCGGCTGCCAGCAGTTCGCGGATGACGAAACCGGTGCTGCCGGCAGCGTGGAAGTGGTTCACGTCCGCTTCGCCGTTCGGGTAGATGCGGCACAGCAGCGGCACCACTTTCGACAACTCGTCGAAGTCGTTCCAGTCGATCACGATGCCGGCTGCCTTGGCGATCGCCGGCAGGTGCAGCGTGTGGTTGGTCGAGCCGCCGGTGGCCAGCAGCGCGACGATGGCGTTGACGATGGCCTTCTCATCGACCACATGGCCAACCGGGATGTATTCGTTGCCCTGATCCGAAATGACGGCGGCGCGTTGTGCGGCAGCCTTGGTCAGCTCATCGCGCAGCGGCGTGTTCGGGGTGATGAAAGCGGCGCCCGGCAGGTGCAGGCCCATGACTTCCATCAGCATCTGATTGCTGTTGGCGGTGCCGTAGAAGGTACAGGTGCCGGCGCCGTGGTAGGACTGCGACTCGCCTTCCAGCAGTTCGGCGCGGCCAACCTTGCCCTGCGCGTACAGCTGGCGGATCTTGGCTTTCTCGGAATTCGACAGGCCGGTGGTCATCGGACCGGCCGGCACGAACACCGCCGGCAGGTGGCCGAAGTGCAGCGCGCCGATCAGCAGGCCCGGCACGATCTTGTCGCACACGCCCAGGTACACCGCCGAATCGAACATATTGTGCGACAGCGCGATGGCGGCCGACATGGCAATCGCGTCACGCGAGAACAGCGACAATTCCATGCCCGGCTGTCCCTGCGTGACGCCGTCACACATGGCAGGCGTACCGCCGGCAAACTGCGCCACCGCACCGACTTCGCGCACGGCTTGTTTGATAATCTCTGGATAGCGCTCGAACGGCTGGTGCGCCGACAGCATGTCGTTGTAGGCCGAAATAATCGCCACCGATGGCTTCTTGATCTCTTTCAGCACCAATTTATCGTTGGCGGGGAAAGCGGCAAAGCCGTGCGCCAGATTGGTACAGGCCAGCGTGCCGCGCTGCGGGCCGCCTTTGACGCGGGCCGCTTCGAGATGCGCCAGATACGCGCCGCGCGAAGGTTTGCTACGCTGAATAATGCGATTGGTGACAGTTTCCAGGACTGGATGCAACGCCATGATCGTTCCTTATGAATGGATTCCGTGAAATTTTACTACAAAATCTTGAAACCCGCCGCCCTTTCTATATAGTTGACGGGCTTCGGCTGGCTTGCGCTGGCGATCAGCAACACGGCGTAACCATCCGTTTTACAGGCGTAAATATTCGGGCACGGTATGCAAACCGTAGTGAATTTACCTGTTTTTCCTGTATCATTCGACCATCCTTCTCCATCTGCCAACATTATGCGCCAGCCTGCACTCACTTCCACTGCCAGCTTCCAAGCCCTCGCATCCCACGCCGTCGACGCCAAACAATGGCAACTGCGCCAGTTGTTCGCCAGCGACGCACAACGTTTCCCGAAACTGACGGTCGATGCCGCCGGCCTGTTCCTGGATTATTCCAAGAACCGCTTGGACGCCACCACCGTCGGCCTGTTGCTGGATCTGGCCCGCGAGCGCGGCGTGGAAGCCCAGCGCGACGCCATGCTGCGGGGCGAGAAGATCAATCTTACCGAACAACGGGCCGTACTGCACACCGCATTGCGCATGCCGCGCGGCAAGACACTGGTGGTTGACGGCCAGGATGTCAACGCGGATGTCCACGCCGTGCTGGACCACGTCAAGGAATTTACCGACCGCGTGCGCAACGGCCAGTGGCTGGGCTACAGCGGCAAGCCGATCACCGACATCGTCAACGTCGGCATCGGCGGCTCGGATCTGGGACCGAAAATGGCGGTGCTGGCGCTGCGCTCATACGCGCATCCGCGCCTGAAGATGCACTTCGTCTCCAACGTCGACGGCCATGACATGGATGCGGCGCTGGCGCAGGTGCATCCTGAAACCACGCTGTTCATCATCGCGTCGAAGACCTTCACCACCGCCGAGACCATGCTGAACGCCACCAGCGCGCGCGACTGGTTCCTGCAAAACGGCGGCACGGCGGACAATCTGGCCAAGCACTTCGTGGCCGTCTCCACCAACACCAAGGCGGTGGGGGAATTCGGCATCGACACCGCCAATATGTTCCCGTTCTGGGACTGGGTCGGCGGCCGCTACTCGGTGTGGTCGGCGATTGGCCTGTCGGTGGCGCTGGCGGTAGGCTTCGGCTACTTCAGCGACTTCCTGGCCGGCGCGCACGCCATGGATGAACACTTCCGCGAAGCGCCGCTGGAACAGAACATGCCGGTGCTGCTGGCGATGACCGGCTTCTGGAACCGCCAGTTCCTCGACTGCGGCTCGCTGTCGATCGCGCCCTACCATCAGGACCTGAACCGCTTTGCCGCCTACTTGCAACAGCTGGACATGGAATCCAACGGCAAGCGCGTGACCCGCAACGGCGCCGCAGTGGATACGCCCACCTGCCCGGTGGTGTGGGGCGAGTGCGGCACCAACGCGCAGCACGCGTACTTCCAGCTGCTGCACCAGGGCACCGACATCGTGCCGATCGACTTCATCGCCGCACTGCGCGCCACGCATGACCTGCCGGGCCATCACGATGCGCTGCTGGCCAACTGCTTCGCGCAGTCGGAAGCCTTCATGACCGGTAAAACCGCCGACGAAGTGCGCGCCGACCTGGCCGGCCAGAACCTCAGCGACGACCAGATCGAAGCGCTGGTGCCGCACAAGACCTTCCCTGGCAACCGCCCATCCAACACCATTTTGATGGACCAGCTGACGCCGGGCGCGCTGGGCGCCCTGATCGCGCTGTACGAGCACAAGACCTTTGTGCAGGGCGTGATCTGGGACGTCAACAGCTTCGACCAGTGGGGCGTGGAGCTGGGCAAAGTCCTGGCCAAGAACATCCAGTCGGAACTGACCGGTGAAGTGAAACCGGAACGTCACGACAGCTCGACCAATGGCCTGATCTTCATGGCGAAAGCGGCGCAGCACATTTAACCCCACCTTCGTCATTCCCGCGTTCGCGGGAATCCATAGAGCGCGACAGGACGCTCAGCATGGATTCCCGCGTTCGCGGGAATGACGGGGGATCTAAGCTTACTTAACATGCCCAATTCACACATCGCAGTAGCGTACGACGCCGTCATGCAAACGGGCGAATGCCCGCTGTGGCATCCGCAGGAACAGGCGCTATACTGGGTGGACATTCCCGCCTTCACGGTGCACCGTCTCGATCCGGCCACTGGCGCGCACCGTGCGTGGAAGCTGGCCAGCGAGCCGGCCACGCTGGCCATCAGCGACCAGGGCGGCCTGGTTGTCGCCATGCGCAGCGGTTTCGCGCATCTGGACACCAGCAGCGACGACGTCAAACTGACCGAGATTATCGCGGCGCCATACGATCAATCGATCACCCGTTTCAACGACGGCCACGTCGATCCTGCGGGCCGCTTCTGGGTCGGCACCATCTACGAGCCGCGCGACAAGCCGGCCGCCGAGATGTACGTGCTGGAACAGGGCAAGCTGCGCCAGGCCTGGGCCGGCGGCATGACCAACTCGAATGGCCTGGGCTTCAGCCCGGACCAGCAGACCATGTACCACGCCGACACCGCCGCCCACCGCGTCTCGCGCTACGACTTCGACGTCGCCACCGGCACCGTCAGCAACCAGCAAGTGCTGCACCAGTTCTCGGCAGACAAGGAGAACAACTACGGCGGCCGTCCGGACGGCGCAGCGGTCGATAGCGAAGGCAATTACTGGGTCGCGATGTTTGAAGGCGCCCGCATCGCCAAGCTGTCGCCGCAAGGTGACCTGCTGGACGAAATCAAGCTGCCGGTACGCTGCCCAACCATGCCGGCCTTCGGCGGCGCCGACCTGCGCACACTGTACGTCACCAGCGCCGGCGCCCGTCCTGCGGCCGAGCTGCAACAGTACCCGCTGAGCGGCAAGCTGCTGGCGATCCCGATGGACGTTGCCGGCCGTGTCGAGCCAAGCTACAAGCAGTAAATAATCGTCCGTCAGAGGGCGGAATGCGGCCGGCCGCCCTCTCACCGGCATGATTCACCGTCAACGCGGTAGCGCCCGCGCGCCGCCTACTTCCAGCTTGAAGGCCGACACCAGTTGCGTCAGATGCTGCGCTTCCTGCGCCAGCGCATCGGCTGCCGTGGCATCCTCTTCCACTAGCGCCGCGTTCTGCTGCGTGTTCTCGTCAAACTCGACAATCGCGCTATTGATGCGCTCGATGCCTTCGTTCTGTTCCTGGTTGGCGTTGCTCATCTCGCCCATGATGGCCGTCACCCGCTGCACGCTGTCCACTACTTCCAGCATGGTGGCGCCGGCTTCTTCCACCAGCTTGTTGCCGCCTTCTACCGTCTGCACGGTATTGCTGATCAGCTCCTTGATTTCCTTGGCCGCCGCCGCCGAGCGGTGCGCCAGGCTGCGCACTTCCGACGCCACCACCGCAAAGCCCCGGCCCTGTTCGCCGGCGCGCGCCGCTTCCACCGCCGCGTTCAAGGCCAGGATATTGGTCTGGAAGGCGATGCCGTCGATCACCGAGATGATGTCGACAATCTGCCGCGACGAGGCGTTGATCTCGCCCATGGTATCGACCACCTGCCGCACCGCTTCACCGCCCTTGGCGGCGATGGTGGACGCACTCTGCGCCAGCTCATTGGCCTGGCGCGCGCTTTCGTTATTGGCGCGCACCGTGGCCGCCAGCCGCGCCATCGACGCCGCCGTCTGTTCGATGCTGCCGGCCTGCCGCTCGGTACGTCGTGATAGTTCAGCATTGCCCTGCGCGATCTCGCCCGAGGCCCCGGCGATGGTATGCGCGCCATCACGCACGCCGGCGATGGTGTCGCGCATGGTCACCAGCATCTCCAGCAGCGAGCGCGCCAGGCGGCTGCGCGGCCTGGCCTCGGTGGCCGACAGGTCGATGCGGCCCTCGATCGCGGCCAGCGCGGCGACGATGCTTTCCAGCTCGGCCGCCTGGTTGGCGGCGCGCCGCAATATCGTGGCCAGGAAAATCAGCACCGCCGACTCCACCACCACATAGGCTGCGTGGATAAACACGGTCGACAGCTGCGGCCGGGTGAAGCACATCACGCCATAGTTCCATTCCTGTAAATAGTGAAAACTCAGATGGTGCACGGCGATCACCGCCGCCGCGACCACGATCGGCCGCCAGTCGCGGTAAGCCAGCAGGAAGGCAAGATAGACGAAGATACCGAAGTGCAGCTCGGTCAGGCCGGCGCCTTGATGGATGTTCAGCGCCGCAAACACCATCACCGCCACCGACACCGCGCAGCGTGTCAGCAGCGAACCGGGCGCCGTGTAGTGCAGCGCGCTCGGCACGCCGGCCGCCGGCAGGCCGATCAGCAGCGCCAGATGCCATGTGTCGTGCAGTCCCGCTAGCGCCAGTGAGAAAAGCTGCAATGCCCATAGAACGCAGAGCATCATCTTGTCGGCTTGCACGGCAATCGCCTGCAAAGGGTCGTATCGCTTGGTCATGAACCACTCCACGCCGGACCAGTCTGCACAACGCGACTGCACGCGATGCCGGGCCAGCTTATAATTTATCGAAGGGACGGACGGCGGGGCGAGGCCGATGGGTGACGGTGCCGCGAAATGGCGGCGCATGCGTTGCGTGATCCGGCGCGGTGCGCGCAATCAGGCGCGGCCCTGCGGGCGGGATCGCATGCGGGAAACCACCATTATAAAGGTGCCTTTGCCCAATGGAAATTCAAGCGGTCGACATGCGGGACGCGCGCAACACTAGCATGTTGAGAGCCGCGCGTCTGAGGCGCATTTATGTAGTAAAATTTCTTGCAAACGGCTCTTATAAGTAGTAAATTTACATTGGCGGCCGCAGCCAGCTCGCGGCCATTCCTTCGGCACTTTTTTTGCGACGATTTTCATACTATGGCTCTTTCCGATTTTGATCTGGTTCTGTTTGGCGGCAGCGGCGATCTGGCGATGCGCAAACTCCTGCCCGCAATGTACGCGCGCGACGTCGCCAAAGACCTGCCTGCGACCGCCCGCATCATCTGCGTCGGCCGCGCGGACGCCAGCCAGGAAGAATTCCTGCAAACCGTTGAGACCACCTCCAAGCCCCTGATCAAATCGCCGGCCGTAACGCCGGCCGACTGGGACCGCTTTACCAAACGCATCGTCTACGTCTCGCTCAACGCCACCGACGCCGGCAGCTACAAGCCGCTGGTGGAGGCGCTGCGCAAGGACGAGGCCATCACCAAGGTCTACTACCTGGCCACGCCGCCGGCGATCTTCTCGCAGATTTGCGAAGCGCTCAAGGAAAACGGCCTGGTCACGCCGAACTCGCGCGTGGTGCTGGAAAAACCGCTGGGCCGCGACCTGGCCTCGGCCAAGCAGATCAACGCCGAAGTCGGCAAGGTGTTCGAGGAATCGCAGATCTACCGGATCGACCATTACCTCGGCAAGGAAACCGTGCAGAATCTGCTGGCCCTGCGCTTCGGCAACATCCTGTTCGAGCCGCTGTGGCGCCGCGAATGGATCTCCGACGTGCAGATCACCATCGCCGAGAAACTGGGCGTGGGCAACCGCCTGGGCTACTACGACACCTCCGGCGCGCTGCGCGATATGCTGCAGAATCATCTGTTGCAGCTGCTGTGTATCGTCGCCATGGAACCGCCGACCTCGATTTCGCCGGACGCCGTGCGCGACTCCAAGCTGCAAGTGCTGCGCTCGCTGAAGAAATTCACGCCGACCACGCTGGCGCAGAACATCGTGCGCGGCCAGTACCGCGCCGGCCACGTCGACGGCAAGGCCGTGCCGAGCTACCGCGACGAACCGGATGCGCCGGAACATTCGCGCACCGAAACCTTTGTCGCCATGAAGGCGGAAATCGACACCTGGCGCTGGGCCGGCGTGCCGTTCTACCTGCGTACCGGCAAGCGCATGGCCGACGGCCTGGCGGAAATCGTGGTGCGCTTCAAGCAGATCCCGCACTCGATCTTCGCCCAGCCGACCAACAGCTTCCAGCCCAATTCGCTGGTGATCCGCCTGCAGCCGGACGAAGGCCTGCGCATGAACCTGATGGCGAAAACGCCGGGCGACGGTATGCGCCTGAAACAAGCCGAGCTGGAACTGGACTTCCGCGAGCAGTTCAAATCGCCGCGCATGGAAGCCTACGAGCGCCTGCTGCTCGACGTGCTGCGCGGCCAGCTGACGCTGTTCATGCGCGGCGACGAGCTGGAAGCGGCGTGGGAATGGGTCGAGCCTATCCTCAACAACTGGGAATCGGACGACAGCTACCCGCTGCCGTACGCCTCCGGCACCTGGGGTCCGGCTGCCGCCTCCGCGCTGATCGGCCGCGACGGCCTGCAATGGCGCGAAGAAGTGCTGCCTGAGGATTAATGTAGATGCTGCTGGATTCCATCCGCACCCAGCTCGACTCGCTCTCCAAATCGGAGCGCAAGGTGGCGCTGGCCGTGCTCGAACACCCGACGCAGACGGTCAACCAGAACATCACTGCGCTGGCCAAGAACGCCCAGGTGTCCGAACCGACCGTGGTGCGGTTTTGCCGCACGCTGGGCTACGACGGCTGGCATGAGTTCAAGCTCAAGCTGGCGCAGGGCCTGGCGCTGGCCTTGCCGGGCCTGAACGAACAGCCGACCCAGGACGACCTCGCGGCCGACCTGGTCAACAAGATTTGCAGCCGTTCGATCAACACCCTGCTGGACCTGCGCAACAACCTGAACCCGGAGCAGATTCAGAAGGCGCTGGACATCCTGTCCAAGGCCAACAAGATCGAGTTCTACGGCCAGGGCACGTCCGGCATTGTTGCCGCCGACGCCCAGCACAAGTTCTTCCGCTCCGGCGTGCCGACCGTGGCCTATGCCGACCCGCACATCCACAGCATCGCCGCGGCGCTGCTGCGCACCGGCGACGCGCTGGTGGCGATTTCGCAGCGCGGCAACAGCCCGTCGCTGGTGCGCTCGGTCAAGCTGGCCAAGCGCGGCGGCGCCGAGGTGATCGTGCTGGCGCCGTCCGGCACCCCGCTGGCCGACCTGGCCACGGTGCTGATCCCGATCGACCTGATCTTTAACATCGACCCGTACACGCCGATTTCGGCGCGGCTGGCCTATCTGGTGGTGATCGATGTGCTGGCGGTCGGCCTGGCGCTGCAACGCGGCCCGGAATTCCGCAAGAAAATGCAAAACGCCCAGAAAGCCCTGCAGGAGTTCGACCTGCAGTTCGATTCCTTTATCGGCTAGGCGGCTTTACGGCGGGTGTGCTACAGTGCATGGATTATTTGCTGCATCTACAACTTTGCGCCATGCACAACCGTCTTCCCCAGCGCATCCCCCTGCTCAGCACCAACATTCCCGGCCTTGACGACATCCTGGGTGGCGGCTTTCCTGCGCACAGCCTGTACCTGATCCAGGGCCTGGCGGGCAGCGGCAAGACCACACTGGCGTGCCAGATCGGTTTCCAGCATGCGCACCAGGGCAAGAAGGTGCTGATCCTGACGCTGATCGCCGAGACCCACGGCAAGATGCTGAATCACCTGAGCAATTTCTCGTTCTTCGACGAACAACTGGTGGGCGAGCGCATCGTCTTCATTGGCGCCTACAGCGATCTGCTCAAGGGCGGCCTGCGCGAACTGCTCAAATCGATCGCCGCCACGCTGGCCGAGCAAAAGCCGGACATCATGATCATCGACGGTTTCCGCACCGTGCGCGAGGCCAAGCCATCGGACGTGGCGCTGTCCGAATTCATGCTGTCGCTCAATTCGCTGGTGTCCACCATGGAATGCACCACCTTCCTGCTCTCGCCCACCGAGGGCAACCAGGCCGATTCCGAAAACACGCTGGTCGACGGCTTGATCGAACTGAGCCAATACGAACACGGCCTGCAACTGATCCGCGAGATCAAGGTGTTCAAGCTGCGCGGCAGCAAGCATCTGCTGGGCCGCCACGTGTTCGAGGTGGGCGAGGACGGCGTCGCCATCTATCCGCGGCTGGAGGCGGTCAGCAGCCTGTCGCCGGCCATGCCGACGGCGGCGGCGGGCCGGGTCAGCTTCGGCATCCCCGGCTGGGACGGCCTGACCAAGGGCGGCGTGGCGCGTGGCTCGACCACCGCCCTGCTCGGCAATCCGGGGGTCGGCAAGACGCTGATGGGCCTGCACTTCATCCACGACGGCCTGCAGCGCGGTGAACAGGCGCTGATTGTCGGCTTCTACGAGTCGCCGCAGCGGCTGCTGGAAAAGGCCCGCAGCGTCGGCCTCGACCTGGCCACCTACTTCCACAACGGCGCGTTGCAGATCATCTGGCATCCGCCGCTGGAAGTGCTGGTCGACAGCCTGGCCAACGGCCTGCTGCGCAATATCGAACAGCGCGGCGTGACGCGGCTGCTGATCGACGGCATCGACGGCCTGCGCGAAATCGTCATGCACGAGGGCCGCTCGCGCTCATTCCTGGCGGCGCTGGTCAACGAACTGCGGGTGCGCAACGTCACCACCTTCTTCACCCAGGAACTGCCGTATTTCGGCGCCGGCACGGTGCAGGGCGAGGTCACCGCCTCGATGCTGTTCGAAAACATCATTCTGCTGCGCTATGTGGACGTGGCCGGCATCAACCTGCGCCAGATCGGCGTGCTCAAGCTGCGCGAAAACGGCTACGACGCCGCCAACCATGTGCTGCTCATTTCCGACCTGGGCATGAGCATTGACGGTCCCGTGCCCCCCTCCGCGCCGCCCGTGCCGAACCGGTAGCCTGCGGCCATGAGCGATCACCCCGCCCTCATGGACAGCAACCCGGATGGCAAGCTCATTCTGGTGGTCGACGACGAATTCGACGTCCTGTCGGCCTACACCATGCTGTTTGACTTTCGCGGCTTCCGCGTGCGCACCGCCGCCAACGGCGCCGAAGCGCTGGCGGTGGCGCGGCGCGAGCGGCCCGACATCGTGGTGTCCGACTACATGATGCCGGTCATGAACGGCGCCGACCTGTGCGTGGCGTGGCGCGCCGATCCGGCACTGGCCGCGATCCCGTTCATCCTCACCAGCGCCGGCATCCTGCCGCGCGACCTGCTGCCGCCGTACGACCTGTTCTTCCGCAAGCCGGTGTCGTTCGACACCCTGCTGGCGGCCATCCAGCAACTGATCGCGCGCCCGGACTAGCCGATGGCGGGCGAAGTCGTCACCGTCGTGCTGCTGGCCGCACTGCTGCACGCCAGCTGGAATGCGCTGGTCAAGGCCGGCCCCGACAAATATCTGAGCACCCTGCTGGTGGCCTGCGGCGCCGGGCTGGTGGCGCTGCCGCTGCTGCCGTTCGCGGTCCTGCCGCACGCCGACAGCTGGCCGTGGCTGGCGGCGTCGGCGTGCTGCCAGGTGATCTACTACCGGCTGCTGGCGGCCGCCTACCGCCACGGCGACATGAGCCAGGCCTATCCGCTGATGCGCGGCGCCGCGCCGCTGCTGGTGGCGCTGGCCAGCATGCCGCTGCTGGGCGAACGGCTGCACCTGCGCCAGGACCTCGCCGTCATGCTGATCTGCGGCGGCGTGCTGACCCTGACCATCCTGCGCGGCGCCCGGGCCGGCGCCGACACCGCCGCCAACCGCGACGCCCGCCGCCGCGCCACCGGTTATGCGCTGCTGAACGCCGCCGTCATCGCCGCCTACACCATGATCGACGCGGTCGGCGTGCGGCGCTCGGGCGCCCCGGCCGGCTATACCATGTGGCTGTTCGTGCTGACCGCCGTGCTGCTGCTCTTGTGCTCCACCAACCGCTGGGCCGAACTGCCGGCCTACGCGCGGCGCCATGCGCGCGTGCTGCTGCTGGGCGGCGGCGGCACGCTGGCCTCGTACGGGCTGGCGCTGTGGGCCATGACGCTGGCGCCGGTGGCGGCGGTGGCGGCGCTGCGCGAAACCTCAATCCTGTTTGCCGCCGTCATTGCCGCCCTGTTCCTGCGCGAACGGCTGGCGCCGGGGCGGATTGTCGCCGTCAGCCTGATCGCCTGTGGCGCAATTGTCATGCGGCTGGGCTGAATTGAGCGGAACCGCGGCGGCTTCGGAGTAAAATAAACGGACAACAACTTCTTTATCAGAATGGCAGTGCTTATGAACCAACTCGAACAACTCAAACAATACACCACCGTAGTTGCCGACACCGGCGATTTCCAGGCCATCCAGCAATACACGCCGCGCGACGCCACCACCAATCCGTCGCTGATCCTGAAGGCGGTGCAGAAGGACGAGTACAAGCCGCTGCTGGAAAAAGCCGTGCGCGACAATCTGGACGCCAGCACCGGCGAGGTGATCGACCACCTGCTGGTAGCGTTCGGCAAGCAGATCCTGCGCGTGATTCCGGGCCGCGTCTCGACCGAAATCGACGCCGCGCTGTCGTTCAACACCGCCGGCTCGGTGGCCAAGGGCCGCGAGTTGATCAAGCTATATGAAAAGAACGGCATCGAGCGCGAGCGCATCCTGATCAAAATGGCGTCGACTTGGGAGGGCATCCGGGCCGCCGAGATCCTGGAAAAAGAAGGCATCCACACCAATATGACGCTGCTGTTCTCGCTGCCGCAGGCGATCGCCTGCGCCGAAGCGGGCGCCCAGCTGATTTCGCCGTTCGTCGGCCGCATCTACGACTGGTACAAAAAGTCGACCGGCATCGACTACGCCGGCGCGGAAGATCCGGGCGTGCAGTCGGTCAAGCGCATCTACAACTACTACCGCAAGTTCGGTTACCAGACCGAAGTGATGGGCGCCAGCTTCCGCAACACCGGCCAGATCCTGGAACTGGCCGGCTGCGACCTGCTGACCATCAGCCCGGACCTGCTGCAACAGCTGGCCGACAGCGAGGCCCCGGTCGAGCGCAAGCTGAGTTCGGACAGCGGCAAGAACGCCACCATCGGCAAAATCTCGATGGATGAAGCCACCTTCCGCTTCATGGTGAACGAGGACGCGATGGCAACCGAGAAAACCGCCGAAGGCATCCGCGCCTTCGTCGCCGACACGGGCAAGCTGAAGCAAATCATCTCGGGCATGCGCTAACCCAGATCCGGGGTCAGGTCTCCCATTTCTACACGGCCTCAGCTGTGGCGTGCGCTAAAGCTGAGGCCGTGTAGAAATGGGAGACCTCGTATATTGAACGTACCGCGTCGCCATCAGATAATCAGAAAGGTGAAGCGGTCAGGCAGGGTGATGCCGACCAGACTGTGGGCCATTAAGCCCGTGGGTCAGATAGG